>NZ_CP069798.1:1452849-2905699 GCF_016894345.1 Paralysiella testudinis | reverse complement strand
CGGGGGTGTGCCGGCGTGGCTTTGAGGTGCAAATATTAAGCGTGATAAGCAGCGTGGCAGCCCCAATGCAAAGTGCGCCGATTATACCCAAATTCGCTGCCAGCGGCTATGTTGCCTGCTTGGTCTGTATGGGCTTACAGTGGATTATATTTATTGACAAAAAGGCTTTTTTGCGGTGTAATGCCACGTTTTATTTTGTCGAAATCTTAGGAAGTATCATGAAACGCACTTACCAACCGTCTGTTACCCGCCGCAAACGCACCCATGGCTTTTTGGTGCGCAGCAAAACCCGTGGCGGCCGCGCTGTTTTGGCTGCACGCCGTGCCAAAGGCCGTAAACGTTTGGCTGTATAAGTTGGATTACCGTTTTGGTAAACGCTATCGCCTATTAAAAACGGATGATTTTTCATCCGTTTTTGCTTTGCGCTGCCAAAAAAGCCGCGCCTGGCTGCAAGTGCTGCGCGCGGACAACGGCCTAGGCCATCCCCGCTTGGGGCTGGTGGTGGGCAAAAAAACCGCCAAGCGTGCCAATAAGCGCAACTATATGAAGCGCAGTGTGCGCGAATGGTTTCGCCTGCACCGGCATGCTTTAGGCGCCGAAGACATTGTGGTGCGCGTGCGCCAATCTTTCGGCCCGGCCGAACAGGCGCAAGTGTGGCGGGTGTTGGATCAACTGCTTTTGGCCAAGCGCGCTTGATTAACATTGCTTAATCGACGCCGCTTGACCTTGGCGCGATAAGGAATCACCATGCAACGTTTATTGTTGCTGCTGGTGCGCTTTTACCAGTATGCCATCAGCCCGATGCTGCCGCCGCGCTGCC
Organism: Paralysiella testudinis; assembly: GCF_016894345.1. Taxonomy (GTDB): domain Bacteria; phylum Pseudomonadota; class Gammaproteobacteria; order Burkholderiales; family Neisseriaceae; genus Paralysiella; species Paralysiella testudinis. The sequence goes on along the minus strand of NZ_CP069798.1, from coordinate 2,904,879 downwards.
GCTATACGCCCACCTGCTCGCAATATGCGGTGGAAGCGCTGCAAAAACACGGTGCGCTCAAAGGCGGCTGGCTAGCGGCCAAGCGCATTGGCCGTTGCCATCCTTGGGGTGGCAGCGGGCACGATCCGGTACCTTAGATACCACACTCAAGATACCACACTCAAAAAATAATCTAACTGCGTTGGCTCGCCGCCTGGTTATATTACTTTTTGAGCTTGCCATCTAAAAACACCTTAAATTTTAAAGATTTAATCAACTGCAGACGGAATACACCATGGATTTTAAACGCATGATGTCGTTTTTTGCTGTGGCCATGCTGATTTTGCTGGGCTGGGAATATTTATTCCCCACGCCCAAGCCAACAGCAGCCACCACGCAAAGCGCGACGCAACAAGGCGCACCCGCCACCGGCGCTGCGGCACTGAAAGTGGACGCAGCCTTACTGCAAACCGAGCCGGTGGTGGTGACCACCGATACGGTAAAGGCCACCATTGATGAAAAAAGCGGCGACTTGCGCCGCCTGGTTTTGCTCAAGCACAACGCCACCAGCGACGCCAGCAAAGATTTTGTGCTGTTTGACGACAGCCAAAGCCATCAATACATCGCCCAATCATCGCTGCTCACGCCCGCCGGTGAATTTTTGCTGAAAGACGTGCCGTTTAGCGCTGCGCAAAAAAACTACACCCTCAATGGCGATGCCGTGGAAGTGCGCCTAAGTGCGCCGGAAACCAACGGCGTGCAAGTAGACAAGGTGTATACCTTCCGCAAAGGCAGCTACCTGATTGATGTGCGCTTTGATGTGACCAACAAAACCGCGCAGCCGCTGCAACTGGATGCCGCCTATCGCGTGTTGCGTGACGGCAGCGAGCCGGACGGCGCCGGTTATTTCGACCACACCTACAGCGGCCCTGTGCTGTACACGCCCGAAGGCAAGTTTGAAAAAGTGCCGTTCAAAGAATTGGACAAAGACTTTACCAGTGGACGCGAACAGGCCGACTATGTGCGCAAAACCGATACCGGCTGGGTGGGCATGAGTCAGCACTACTTTATGGCCACTTGGATTTTGCAGCCCAAAGGCGGCAAAACCATCTGTGAAAACGGCGTGTGCCAAATCGACATCCGCAAACGCAACGACGGCCTGTATTCCGCCGGTGTGCGCACCACTTTGCCCGCCATTGCCGCCGATGCCCAGTTGAGCTTCCCGGTAGCGCTGTATGCCGGCCCGCAAGAATACGCCACCATCACCCAAGTGGCCGATAATCTGCAATTGATTAAAGACTACGGCAAAGTACACCTGTTTGCCGCGCCCTTGTTCTGGCTGCTCAACAAGCTGCATGAATTTGTGGGCAACTGGGGCTGGGCGATTATCTTGCTCACCATTATTGTGAAAGCGGTGTTTTACCCGCTCACCGCCGCCTCCTACCGCTCAATGGCTAAAATGCGTGCCGTGGCACCGCGTTTGCAGCTGCTCAAAGAGCAATACGGCGACGACCGCATGAAAATGCAGCAAGAAATGATGGCGATGTACAAAAAGGAAAAAATCAACCCGCTGGGCGGCTGCCTGCCGATGTTGATTCAAATTCCGGTGTTTATCGGCCTCTATTGGGCGCTGTTTTCTTCGGTGGAATTGCGCCAGGCGCCGTGGATTGGCTGGATTACCGACTTGGGCCGCAAAGACCCTTACTACATTCTGCCCATCCTGATGGCGATTACCATGTTTATCCAAACCCATCTGAATCCGCCGCCCACGGATCCGATGCAGGCGAAGATGATGAAAATCATGCCGGTGGTGTTTTCGGTGATGTTCTTCTTCTTCCCGGCAGGCTTGGTGCTGTACTGGTTGTCGAACAACATCCTCACCATTGCTCAGCAGTGGTATGTGAACAAAACCATTGAGAAACAGCAAAAGTTGCATCCGCATGCGCATGGCTAGTTTAAGGCTGTGACAAAAAACACTGCGCCCGTTGGTTGATGATACCGACGGGCGCAATGCTTTTTTATGAGCAAGCTATATCATTTAGCTGAAGATAGCACTTATACCAATCCTAAAAAATAATACCAATTCTAAAAAATAACCTAACTGCGTTGGCTCGCCTTGCCGTACTACTTGTACTGTCTTCGGCTTGCCGCCTTGTTATCTTATTTTTTAGAATTGGTATAACCTTAAATTAAATACGCAAAATATGGCATAGGATGCGCCAAGGCCTATTCTATGAGTTCATTTAATTTCGATGAATTGGAAAATAGTTTATTTTTTAGAATTGATATTGCTCGTAAAGGCTGCCTGAAAGCCTCGAATCCGTCATTGTCGAACTGGATTCGGCAATGACGGTTTTTACATTTCAGGCAGCCTTAGGATGCGGCCACAAAACCCATAAACGGTATAGCGACCAAAACAATATGCTGGTGTTGATGGCAGCATACAGTGTCAGCATGAAAGGCGTGCGGGTGTCTGAGCCGGCGAGCAGGCCGTGCAGGGTAATCAGGGCATAGGCCGCAAAGGCCAGCGGATGCACCCAGCGCCATAAGGCCATGCCCAGATGACGACGGCCATAGTAGGCCAGCAAAATCAGCACAAACAAATAAAACCCGACTTGCCCCCAGCCCAGCCACAGCCATTGCCGGTGTGGCAGCGCAAACGGCAGCAGCAGTTGCCACCATTGCGGCTGCAAATAAGCATCGCCCAGTAAAATCAGCGCATGAAACAGCGTAAGCAATACGCCCAATAAGGCCAAAAAGTCATGCAGGCTCAGTGCCAGCGGTGCAAAGCCGGCTTGCCGTGCGGCTTTGCTCGACAACAGCAAACCCAATAATACGCTGCCTGAAAGTGCCGTATAGGCCACCACCCCCGCGGCCCGCGCCAAAAGCCAATAACCTGTTGCTTCGCTGCTCTGTAAGGATTGTACTAGGGGTGTTGTCCATTGATTTAAGGCTGCGGCAGCCAGCAGCAGGCCGGCGAACAGAGCCAAGAAGGTAATCAATCCATTGATGATTTTCATAATAATACCTATTGTTGCGTTGATGGCGGTGCCGTGTGCCAGTCGAATATACCTGCGCTTTGCCAGCCATATTGTTCGCTCAGCCAACAGGCCGCCAGATGAGCTTGTGCTGCCAGCCAAGGCTTGGCGGCGGCACTGCCCAGTATCAAGATAGCTTTGGCCGCCATTTCCGCCGTTACCGCATCGGCGGCATGCACAGTGGCGTTGATGATGTCGCTGTGGCCGGAAATGCCGCTGCGCGGGTCGATGATGTGGTGGCATGTTTGACCATGGCGCTGCCAATGGCGGTAATCGCGCCCGGAGGTGGCTACCGCACCGCTGCGCAGATAAAGCAGCGCCGCATCCTGTTGCGGCAGTAGGGGATGGGCAACCGCCACTGTCCAGGCCGCGGTATTTGCTGGCGTGCCGCAAACTGCAATATCGCCACCTGCATCCACCAGCACTGCGCCATGCACATGCAGCTTTTGAGCCGCTTGCTGCGCGCACCAGCCTTTGGCAATGCCGCCCAAGTCGAGCTGTGTGCCGTTCAAATCCACGGATTGCGTGGCTTCGTTGCACGCAATCCGTTGCCAATCGGGTACGGCTGCGGCTTCAGGCAGCCTCTCCGGCTGCTGTCGATTCAGTTGCTCAAAGCTGCAGGTATAACCGGCGGCGAGCAGGGCAGGCAATATGGTGGGGGTAACCAAGCCATTGCTGCTGCGTGCCGCTTGCAAGGCTGCCTGCAATACCGACCACAATACGCCGCTCACTTGGCCGCTGCCGTACCGGTTTAGGCAGCTTAATTCGCTGTCGGCATCAAAGCGGCTGAGCTGTGCCGACCATTGCGCAAACCATGTCGGCGTTTGCTGCAATGCCGCTGCGGCAGCGGCAGAATCGCTGTCGAGCACAAGCTGTATCCGGCAGCCCATGGCATCAAACTCAATACTGAGCATGGCTGCTGCACCCTAACGTGAAGAGCGAGTGCGCACCACCGGTGCAGCCTGTTGGCGGCGCACTTGGCGCAAGCCGGGTAAGGCGTTGTTTTGCGGTAGCTGTGCTGCCGACACCCGGCGCAAAGGCGGGTTGGCGGCGGCAGGCAAAGGCGGGGGCGCGGCGGCCGTGGTTTTATTGGCGGCAGGCAGCAACATCAGCCAGCCGCCGAGCACCGCCGTCACGGATAAGCCAATCAGGCTGATTTTGGCCAACAGCACATTTCCTTCGGCAGATTTAGCCATCATCGCGCTCCGATTCTTCATGTTCATCATGCTCGCGCACGTATTGCTGATTGGCCGGATTGGGCTGAGCCATTGGCTGGCCGGGTGCCGACAATACTTGGCGCTTATTGGCATCAATGTAAATCAGGCCGCGATCGGCGCTGATTTCATAGGCCACGATGCCGTCAAAATCGACCAATTGCGGCGGCTGTAAAAATTGCGCTCCCGGCAAAGCTTGGCGTGCCACATCCAATGCCTGTGCGGCACTCAGTGCCGTGGCCGGTGCTGATGAAGCGGCGGGCAGCGTGGCTTGTGTCACTGCGGGTGCCGCGGTATCGGTATTTGAGGGTTGCTGCAAAGCGGCCACCACGCCGCCCAAAAAAATCAATGCAAAAGCGCTGATCAGCGCACATACCCATAAGGCTTTTTTGTCCATTTTCGTCTCCCGTTGCTTATCTGTCTGTCTACCGTGCTTTATCGGTGATGGCCGATAAGGACACGGACACACCATACTGCCCCCACATTAACGGAAACTTAAAGCCATATTGGCGCCAAAAAAGATAATCAACAAGCGCTTAAGCCGCCGTTAATCCGGCCACCACCAACGAGCCGCCCGAGCAGGCTGTGGCCTGGATGCAGCAGTGTAGGGATGATGTGTTTCAGGCAGCTTAGTAATACCCATTCGAAAAAATAACCCAACTTCGTTGGCTCGCTTATCCGTACGTATGTAGTGTCTTCGGCTCTCCGTCTTGTTATCTTATTTTTTCGAATTGGTATAACTTAGATTAAGCAGCGTCACTATTTTGTTTAGTGAGCCTTTACAAGTAAGTGCGTATCTTCAGCTAGAAAATAATTTCCATTCTATACGAACAAATAATTTGTTAAATTTAGAATATTTAACCTATCTGTATGATAGTAAAAATATATTAGGATAATTAAATATTTATTATGCGGAGTGGTTATGCTATAAGACTTATCAACGTTTAATCATACTAAATCAGCAGAACCAAGCAGCGATATAGGGATTGGGCGGATTTAAATTTCTAACAATATCTAAAATAAAAGGAAACATCATGCAGTTTGTTAAAACCAGCCTAGTTGCGATTGCGTTGAGTATTTTGCTGGCCGCTTGCGGCCAAAAAGCGGTGCAGGAAAGCACCACTCAGGCGGCCTCAACACCCGCATCTGCTGCGGCCAATGCCAATACCTACTTAGTGGCTACCGATGCCACTTATGCCCCGTTTGAATTCCGTGATGAGCAAGGGCTGATTGTGGGCTACGATATTGACCTCTTTGAATGCCATTGCCGAAGATCAAGGCTTTAAAGTGCAATTTATCCACCAGCCGTGGGAAGGTATTTTTGATACCTTGGATAGGGATGAGCGCGCCATTGTGGCGGCCGGCGTTACCGCCACCGAAGAGCGGCACCAAAAATATGCCTTATCCAACGGCTATTATTTCTCGCCTGATCTGGCCGTTTATACCGACAGCAAATTGGATTTAAAAACATTTGCTGATTTAAAAGACCTTAAGGTAGCCACACAGATTAAAACCTCACGTATCACCGATTTACAGAAATTAAAAGGCGGTAATGACAAAATCATCGCTACCGACACGCTTTATCTGGCGCTGAAAGAAGTGGTGGGCGGCAAGGCCGATGCAGTGGTGGGCGATGAGGCGGTATTGAAATACTATATGCAGGGCGAGCCGAGTGTTGCGTTTAAATCATTTGAATACGCCCCCAACGCCACGGTGCCTGAAATTGTATTTGTACTGAAAAAAGGCAACACCGAATTGCAAAGCAAAATCAACACCGGTTTGGCCAATATCAAGGCCAACGGTGTATACGCCAAAATCAACCAAAAATGGTTTGGCTCTGCATCGACAAAACCGATGGCAGCATCGCAATAAGCTGGAATCCGTAAAAAAGCCTGTAAACCAATGTTTGCAGGCTTTTTTGTGGGTTTTATAGTGAAATAAAGAATAAATGATACAAGGCGCGAAGCCGCAGACAGTACAAGCAGTAGGGCACGGCAACGTCGTAGCACTTTTTTATGCATTTTACTATATGTAGTCACCCCTGAAGAATCCATTCTTCCCGACTCTCTCCCACCCACCCCATAAGCCAAAAATACAACCACGCCAGTAATTTGCGCAGGTTGTAGGCAGCGGCAGCCAGAATCGGGTTCAAACGGTTGCCTGCTTCCCCTTTCAGGTGGTTTCTGCCCATACGGTTATCCGCCTTTAAGTGGCCTATTATCGGTTCTATTGCTGCTCTGCGTTTCATCCATCTTTTCATACTGCGGCTCGCTGTTTTCGGAATCTTACCGACCAGATGGATGATAGGCTTGCCCGATCCGTTTTGTTGATGTCCCCGGTATCCTTGGTCACAGTAGACATGTTGCGGGCTATGCCCACACACTTGCTGCATGTGTGCCAATGCATCAGCCAGTGTATGCCCGTCGTAAGGGTTGGCTAATCCTTGGGCACTCAATACCCAGTTGTTCTTCGAGCTGCTGACGAGGGAAACTTTATTACCGAATTCGTATTTTTTGTGTGCTTTGCCTTTGCCGATGCAATGCACTGCGGTTTCATGCCAACTGTAGATTTTGTTGGTGTCGCCGGTTTGTTGTCGGTAAATCAGTCGGGCGCGATCCAATAGGCTTTGTAGGGCTTGATCGGTTTGGCTGCCTTTGCGTTCCAGTTCGCGAATGATGCGGCCAAGGTAGTTTTTTAAAGTTTTGCAGGCTTTGTTGGCACGTTTGTATTGGCGGGCATGACGATAGCGGTTGTTGAGGATGAAGGCTTTCTTGCCGCTGCGCGCATAGCTTTGGCGTAAGGGAATATTGTGCTCTTGAGCGGCTTTGACCAATACTTGCCGGGCTTTGTGGTAGAGCTTGGCGTCTGTGGGAAAGGTGATGTTCTTTTCTTGTACGGTGGTGTCGACGTTGATGTGGTGAAATTCGCTGGGTTGGATGGCACCGCTTTCTTGGGCTGTGCGCAGTGTTTCAATCAGTAGGGCTTCGGCTTTATCTCCTACCCGCCGGCGCCATTTGACCAGTGAGGTGGGGTGTAGGGAAGTTGGTGCTGTAGGAATGAGTAGCCGCAAAAATATTGCCAGTAGGGGTTTTCCAGCCAGCGTACCAATACGCTTTCATCGCTTTCGTCAAAGGCGTGTTTGAGGTAATGCAGTCCGGCCAAAAGGCGGGTGGGTAGCGGCGGGTGGCCGGGGCCGGTGGTGTAGACGGTGTCGATTTGGGTGGCGATTCTGTCCCAGTTAATCTGATGCGCCAGTTTAACCAATGGGTGGCTCATGTTGATGATTTGGGACAGCTGTAATTGGAATAGGTCGGGGTGGTTGTCCGTGTGTTTGGGCTTCATAACTGCAAGGTTTTTGGGGTAGATTGGGGGTTTCTTGCAGTTGATTATAGTGGATTTTGAGCGTTTGTTTAATTAAATCATGAGGGTGGGGATTCTTCAGGGAGGACTATGTATTCAGGCTGCCTGAAACTGTGCACAAACGCGATTATACCAACCCTAAAAAATAACTTTAAAGATAAGAGCCGTTTGGCACTACCATTTGCGTAGGCACGTAGATACCATCTCTCGCATCAAGCCGCAATGGTTATTTTGGCCTGATATTCGCATTGGTGCTTCAACACACCAAAGCAAATCTGTACCAAGCGGCGCATCGCTGCGCCGATGGTCTGCATTTCCGTTTTGTTTCTGGCTTTCAGTCTGCGGTAATGCGCGTTAATATCCGGATTCCACGTTTTTGCAACCACCGCAGCCATATACAACTTAGCTCGTATGACCGAACTGCCCCGCTTGGAAAGCATGGCTTTGCCTTTGTGTTTGCCGGATTCCCGTTTTTCGGCACCAATCCCAAATAGGCAGCCATTTGCGAGGCGGAGGTAAAATGTTTGCTATGATAGAGCGCAACCATGCGCAATGAAACCACTTCACCTACACCGGGTATGCTGCGCAGTAAAGCACGGTCTTTTTCAAATCAGGATGCCGGTCAATATGTTGTTCGATTTCCTGTGTGATGGTGCTAATCTGCTGCTTCAAATTGGTCTGCATGGTGCTGATGGACTGGCTGACCGCTTCGGGAACAGCGCTGAATCCGGCTTTCTCCATGCGGTTGTCTTCACGCTGCAGATCGCTTTGCAGCGCATCTAGACGGGCTAGTAGTGCGTTGAGCCGCTTGATGTGGGGTGCAGCAGGCTGCCATTGGCGTACTTTGTGGTGCATGAGGCGGTCAATACCGGCTCTGGCCAGTGACTGGCTATCAGCCTTATCGGTTTTGTGCAAGCTGTCGTATTTGGCATAATGGGCACTGTCGGCAGGATTAAGCAGATAAACGGCGATGCCTTTGTTATGCAGGTACTCTGCCAATGCTTCGTGGTAAACGCCGGTGGCTTCCATGAAAATTTTGAGTAGGCTTAAGTCTTCACCGATGTTTTTATACAGCCATTCTGTCAGTTGGTTAAAGCCTTGGAGGTGGTTTGGCAATGCTTTGGTTTTGATTTTACTGCTGCCAATGTCGCGGATAAGAGCACAATCTAATTTGTTTTTGCTGATGTCGATGCCCAATACTTGGAAGTTCATCATAATCTATCCTTATTTATGCAGTGTCTTGCGGGCGCTGCCGCGCACTGGATACCATTCAGATTGTAGGATGAGGTGTATGGCAGTGTTATCTACATTTCAGTGTCGGGCACTTGGGTCGGATACAGTTTGCTGCCATACGGGGCGGGAATAATACGCGTTTTACTCACCGCTTGAGAGATACAAGGTCGGATTCTTGAATCCGACGTTTGGCTAAAGTGATGCGAGTGCTTTGTTCTGCACACAAGTGTCGGATTCAAGAATCGACCTACGGGCTTCTGGTTGCCGTGGCGGTTATGAATGCAAACGGCGCATATGCAGCCACGACACCAATACCGACAACAGCAAGGCCGAAAATACCACTGCCAGCGATACCGCCACCGGGATATGGTACCACTCCACAATCAGCATTTTGATGCCGATAAAGGTGAGCACAAAGGCCAAGCCGTATTTCAGGTATACAAAGCGGTCGATGATATTGGCGAGCAGAAAATACATCGCCCGCAAGCCCAGCACCGCAAACAGATTGGAGGTGAGCACGATAAACGGATCGGTGGTCACCGCAAAAATGGCCGGAATGCTGTCGACCGCAAAAATCACATCGCTTAATTCCACCATAATCAGCACCAGCAGCAGCGGCGTGGCCACGCGTTTGCCGTTTTCGATGGTGAAAAAGCGCTCGCCGTCCAGATTTTTGCTGATGCGGATGTGCTTTTTCAGCCAGCGTAAAATCGGATTATCGCCAAAATCTTCTGCTTCTTCCGCTTGCGGTTTGAGCATTTTCAGGCCGGTATACACCAAAAATGCGCCGAATACATACAAAATCCACGCAAATTCACGTACCAGCACCGCACCCAAAAACACCATAATCATCCGCAACACAATGGCGCCGAGCACGCCATACAGCAGCACGCGGTGTTGGTATTGCGGCGGGATTTTGAAGTAGGCAAAAATCATCACAAATACAAAGATATTGTCTACCGCCAGCGCCTTTTCCAGCACATAGCCGGTAAGAAAAGCCAGGGTTTTTTCGTTGGCCACTGCCGGGCCGTAAGCCGGGTTGCCCGCCAGCTGAAAATAAAGCCACAAGGCAAACAGCAGCGACACCAGCACCCACACCACGCTCCAGGCCAGTGCTTCTTTGGTGCTCACTTTATGGGCGCCGCTTTTTTTCAGCGTGAGCATGTCGATGGCAATCAGCAGCAATACCACACTGAAAAACACGCCGTAAAACAGCGGCGTGCCGATGGATTGGATGGGTACGGAAGACATGGTTTTCTCTTTACAAAATTAAGCCTAGAGGCTGCCTGAATGATAAATACCAATTCGAAAAAATAACCTAACTACGTTGGCTCGCCTAGCCGTACTAGGTGTACTGTCTTCGGCTTGTCGCCTTGTTATACCAATTCTATAAAATAACCTAACTGCGTTGGCTCGCCTTGCCGTACTACTTGTACTGCCTTCAGCTCGCCGCCTTGTTATCTTATTTTATAGAATTGGTATTATCTTATTTTTTCGAATTGGTTTACGGCTGCCTGAAACCAAAAAAAGACTGCCTGAAAGACAGTCTTTTTTGCCAATCGCCAAACTTAGCGTTTGAACATATTGCCGAATTTTTGGTTGAATTTGTCTACGCGGCCGGCAGAGTCAACGATTTTTTGCTTGCCGGTGTAAAACGGATGGCATTCTGAGCAAACTTCGATGTTGAAGCTGTCTTTGGCCATGGCAGACTGAGTGGTGAACGTGTTGCCGCAAGAGCAGGTTACGTTAACGTCGTGGTAGTTCGGATGAATATCGGTTTTCATGGTTAATCCTTTAGGTCGGCGGGCACAGGGGTTTTGCCTGTACTTCTTTGGTGTCGAGTTTAAAACCCAAGCCGCGTATTATGCGCTTTTTGTGTTTAAAAATCAAGTGCCGTACTTTGGGGATGGCTGTTAGCCACGCCGCCAACCAGTGCCGCCCGCGCCGTCTTCCAACACAATCCCAGCGGCGGCCAATTCGTCGCGGATGCGGTCGGATTCGGCCCAGTTTTTCGCCGCCCGTGCGGCTTGGCGTTGGGCGATTAGGGCGTCGATGGCGTTGTTGTCTAAGCCGTTGGCATCGCTGCTGCCTTGCAAAAAGGCATCCGGCTCACGTTGCAGCAAGCCCAGCAAGCTGCCTAGGGCTTTCAGGCAGCCTGCTAATGCAGCATCGTGGCTTTTGTTGATCTCGTTGGCCAGCTCAAACAGCACCGCCACGGCTTCTACGGTGCCGAAGTCGTTGTTCATGGCGGCAAAAAAGCGGCGGGTGTAATCGTTGGCGTTTTCGCTTAAGGCAAATTCGGCTGCCGGGGTGTTTTTGAGCGCGGTGTAAAGGCGGGTGAGGGCACCTTTGGCGTCGTCCAGATGGGCGTCGGAATAGTTCAGCGGGCTGCGGTAGTGGGCGCGTAGGATAAAAAAGCGCACCACTTCGGCGTCGTATTGCTGCAACACTTCGCGGATGGTAAAGAAATTGCCCAGCGATTTGGACATTTTTTCGTTGTCTACGCGGATAAAGCCGTTGTGCAGCCAATATTTAACGTGGCTTTGCGCCGCGTGGCCGCTATGCTGATGGCTGTGGCCGCAGTGGTGTTGGTGTGCGCCGCAGCTTTGGGCGATTTCGTTTTCGTGGTGCGGAAATTGCAAGTCGGCACCGCCGCCGTGAATATCAAAGGTGTCGCCAAACAATTCTTCGCTCATGGCCGAGCATTCGATGTGCCAGCCGGGGCGGCCTTGGCCCCACGGGCTTTCCCATGCCGGTTCGCCCGCTTTGGCGGCTTTCCACAGCACAAAATCCAAGGGGTCGCGCTTAAAGCTGTCTACTTCGACGCGCTCGCCCGCACGCAAATCATCCAAGCTTTTGCCCGACAATTGGCCGTAGGGGGCGAATTCGCGCACGGCGTAATACACATCGCCGTTGGCAGCGGCATAGGCTTTGCCGTTGGCAATGATGCGCTCAATCATGGTAATCATTTGCGCCACATGGGCGGTGGCTTTGGGCTCGACATCGGGCGGGATAACGCCCAGTGCGGCGGCGTCTTGGTTCATGGCGTCGATAAAAAATTCGGTGAGCTCGCCAATGGAAATGCCGCGCTCGGCGGCACGGGCGATGATTTTGTCGTCGATGTCGGTGATGTTGCGCACATAGGTGAGCGGGTAGTCCAGTGCCCGCAGCCAGCGCGCCACCATATCAAACACCACCATCACCCGTGCATGGCCGAGATGGCAGTAGTCGTATACCGTCATGCCGCACACATACATGCGCACGTTTTGCGGATTGATCGGCTCGAATACTTCTTTGCGGCGGGTGAGGGTGTTGTAAACGCTGAGCATGGTTTTCTCAAATTAAGGGGTTGGAATGCCGGGGCTGCCTGAAAGCCAAGTTTTCCGTTTCAGGCAGCCTTTTCTACAAAATGGTATCTTTACTATAGTGGATTAAATTTGAATCAAGACAAGGCGAGCCAACGCAGTATTGGTTCAAATTTAATTCACTATACAAAAAATGTACAGGCGTACATTGTAATACAGTCTTCACGCGCCGCAAAAACAATCACCTTAAAATTCGGGCGGCGGCTTCGGTTTAAAATAGGCAAAATCAATAGGCTGCTTTGCTTTTTTAAACTAGAATAAGGCAGTTTGCTTGCCCGCAGCCATCTAAGAGCCTGTTTACAATCTTTTATTGTGCTGCTTTCAGCACATAAACAGGCGCATGCTGCGTTAAAAATGCGCGCCAAAGCTGGCTTTGGCTGTGCTTTTTGCCTTGCCTGCACCCGTTTCTGCACTAAAATCCGCTACAAAAAAGATTGTGAACAGGCGCTAAGAGCTGCAGCAGCACGATATTTATCCACCCCCATCAGGAGAGCAATAATGGCCGTATTGGTTAACAAACCCGCCCCGTTTTTTCACGACAGCGACAAACAATTCGCCGCCGTTTTAGGCAATGGCGATGTGGTTGAAAATTTCAATTTTGCCGCCGCCACTGAAGGCAAATACGCCTTGGTGTTCTTTTACCCGCTGGACTTCACCTTTGTGTGCCCGTCTGAAATCATTGCCCACGACCACCGCTTGGCCGAATTCAAAGCGCGCAATGTGGAAGTGATTGCGGTGTCAATCGACAGCCAGTTTACCCACGCCGCTTGGCGCAATACCCCGGTAAACCAAGGTGGCATCGGCCCGGTGGGTTTTACCATGGTGGCCGATATCGCCCATGAAATCGCCAAAGCCTATGATGTGGAAAGCGAAGGCGGCGTGGCTTTCCGCGGCTCTTTCCTAATCGACAAAGACGGCGTGGTGCAACATCAAGTGGTCAACAACCTGCCCTTGGGTCGCAATGTTGACGAAATGCTGCGCATGGTAGATGCCTTGCAATTCACCGAACAGCACGGCGAAGTGTGCCCGGCAGGCTGGAACAAAGGCGACAAAGGCATGAAAGCCGATGCTGCCGGTGTGGCTGCTTATTTGTCTGAGTCGGCCGACAAGCTGTAATGTCTGCCAACCGGGCGGCAAATTGTTAAGCCCGGTAAAAAAACCAGCCGCAGCGTTAATGCTGCGGTTTTTTGTGGCGGCGCAACTTTTATTAACGCCGTTTGTCCGATATAGTTTTACAAACGTCTGCCGCACTTTCCTTGTGTACCGCATAAGCGTTGGAACAATAACCGGTCTACCTTACAGAAAGGATACACCATGCAATTCAGCAAATCCCTGGCCGCCATCGGCGCCACCGCCGCCCTGGCTTTGAGCGGCTGCGTTACCGATCCCACCACCGGCCAGCAGCACATGAGCAAAACCGCTATGTACGGTTTGGGCGCTGCCGCCACATGCGGCATTGTTGGCGCTCTCACGCATGGCAGCACCGGCGCGCGCAATTCGGCGCTGGCTTGCGGTGCCATCGGCGCCGGTGTCGGCGGTTATATGGATTACCAAGAAAAACTTTTGCGCGACCAGCTGGCCAACACGCCGGTGGAAGTGGCGCGCGTGGGTGATCAAATCAAGCTGGTAATGCCAGAAAGCATTACCTTCGCCACCGGCAGCGCCGCACTTAACAGCGCCGCCACCGGCTCGCTCACTTCGGTGGCCGATGTGCTGGCCAAATACACCGACACCACCATCAGCGTGAGCGGCCATACCGATAACACCGGCACCGATGCCATCAACAATCCCTTGTCGCAACAACGCGCCCAATCGGTGGCTGGCTTCCTAACCAACCGTGGCGTGGCCGCCAACCGCATCAGCACCATGGGCTACGGCTCGCGCATGCCGGTGGCGTCTAATGCCACAGTGGAAGGCCGTGCCAAAAACCGCCGTGTGGAAATCACCATCAACCCGAAAGCGCAATAAACACGCTTTGTGGTTTTGGCAGTAAAAAGGCTGCCTGAAAACGATAACAACGTTTTCAGGCAGCCTTTTTTGTTGGCGCCGTTTATTTTTGCACGGCGGTCAGTTTGATTTCCACTTTCCATTTCGGATTGGCCAACGCCGCTTGTACGCAGGCGCGGGCGGGGGTGGCGCCGGGTTGTACCCAGGCATCCCAAGCGGCGTTCATGCCGGCGTAGTCGGCCAGGTTGGGCAGGTAAATCACCGCTTCGCAAATATGCGCTTTGTCGGAGCCGCAAGCGGCTAGAATGGCGTCGATTTGTGCCAATACATTGGCGGTTTGGGCGGTAACGTCGGCATCTTCGTTTTCCGGCACTTGTCCGGCCAAAAACACAAAGCCGTTGGCCACAGTGGCGTTGGAGAGGCGGGCGGTGGGTTGGTAATGCTGGATGGTCATGCTGCTTCCTTTGTGTGCAGGGTTGAGTAGAGAAAGGCTTATGGTATAGTGAATTAAATTTGAACCAATACCGCGTTGGCTCGCCTTGTCGTACTATCTGTACTGTCTGCGGCTCGCCGCCTTGTCTTGATTCAAATTTAATCCACTATAACATAGGCCATTGCTTGCCGCTTCTGCTTTCAGCGCCTTTAAAAGGCTGCCTGAAAAGCATCAGGCGCTATAAAGACCTTCTTCAATTACCGCCGTATTTGTGCCATGAGCAAACAAAAATACCCCATCACCGCCGCCATTCGTTTTTTGCGCCAACACGCGGTGGCGTTTCATCCGCACGAATACGACTATATAGAACACGGCGGCACCGCGCATTCGGCGGCGGCCTTGGGCGTGGCCGAGCATATGGTGATTAAAACCATCGTGCTGGCCAATGAACACAAACAAGGCTTGATTGTGCTGATGCATGGCGATAAGCAGGTGTCTACCCGCCAATTGGCGCGCACATTGGGCATGAAGCACATCGAGCCGGCCAGTGCCGAGCAGGCGCACAAATGGACCGGCTATTTATTGGGCGGCACCAGCCCCTTCGGCACCAAAACGCCGTTGCCGGTGTATGTGGAAGAAAGCATTTTGGCCTTGCCCCAAATCTACATCAACGGCGGCAAGCGCGGCTTTTTGGTGTCGATGGCGGCGGTGGATTTGTGTTGTTTGAATCCGCAGGCGGTAACGGTGGGCGTAGCCAGTTAATATCCATTCAAAAAAGCAACCTGACTGTGTTGCCTCGCCTTGCCGTACTATCTGTATTGTCTTCGGCTCGCCGCCTTGTCATCTTACTTTTTTGAATGGATATAAGGCTGCCTGAAAACTCATATCAATATTAGGAAAACACCATGTTCCAGCAATGGCAGCAACAGATTGCCCATGCCGCCGCCAACGACGTGCATTTGCGCATACGCGGCAGCGGCAGCAAAGATTTTTACGGCGAACAAGCGGCTTTCGATGCGGTGCTGCACACCCGTGATTACGCCGGTATTGTCGACTATGATCCGGCTGAATTGGTGCTCACCGCCCGCTGCGGCACGCGTTTGGCCGATATTGCCGCCGCGCTAGACGAATGCGGGCAAATGCTGGCGTTTGAGCCGCCGTTTTTCGGCGCCCATGCCACCGTGGGCGGCTGTGTGGCGGCCGGTTTGGCCGGGCCGCGCCGCGCGCAGGCGGGGGCGGTGAAGGATTTTGTGTTGGGTGCGCAATTGCTGGATGGCCGCGGCCAATGTTTGAATTTTGGCGGGCGGGTGATGAAAAATGTGGCCGGTTATGATGTGTCGCGCTTGCTGGCCGGGTCGCTGGGCACTTTGGGGCTGATTACCGAAGTATCGCTCAAAGTGTTGCCGCAACCGCCGGCACAAGCCACCTTGCAATTTCATCTGCCGCAAGCCGCGGCGATTGAAAAACTCAATGCTTGGCATGGGCAGCCCTTGCCGCTTTCAGGCAGCCTGTGGACGCAAGGCGTGCTCAGTTTGCGCTTAGGCGGCGCGGCGGCCGCGGTGTCGGCGGCGTGTGCGGCCTTGGGGGGCGAATTACTGCCGCCGGGCGAAGCGGCGATGCTGTGGTATGGTGTGCGCGAGCAGACCTTGCCGTTTTTTAACGATTTGGCTGCGGGCGAGCGGCTGTGGCGGCTGAGCCTGCCCGACACCACCGCGCCGCTGGCTTTAAAGGGTGCGGTGTTGTTGGAGTGGGGCGGCGGCCAGCGTTGGTACCGCACCGATGCCGATGCCGCGCCCATTCGTGCGGCGGCGCAAAAAGCCGGCGGCCACGCCACCTTATTCCGCGGCACACCGCGCCAAGGTGAAACCGTATTCACCCCGCTGCCCACCGCCTTAATGAGCATTCACCGGCGGCTTAAGCACACTTTTGATCCGCACAATGTGTTTAATTTTGGCCGTATGTATGCCGGGTTTTAAGCGTTTGTTGATAAAAATTAAACAGACCCTAAGTTAAAGGCTGCCTGAAATGATGATACCGGTATTCGATGAATCCGCACTGGGCGCGCTGGCTTTTGCTGCCTTGGCTTTGTGGTTTGGCTGGCGGCGTTTCGGCCACGGCTTGCGCGACCACGGTTTTGGCCGTGGGCAAACGCAAATCATATTGGCTGCGGGCAGCGCCGTGATTGTGTTGGCGCTGCTGTATTATCTGTTTTACCGCTAAAACACAGCTCCTCAACTACATAACGGAAGATACGACCCGCTTTCCTAAGGCTGCCTGAAAAGTAGCGCTGTTATTGCCGAACTTGATTCGACAATCCATTGGCAAACAAATGAAAATGCAATGAATCATTTTAAAAAATAAGCTGCGTTTTTGTATTCGTTGCTCATCGGTTTACTTTGCGCTTCATGGCCGCGCGGCCACTTACTTTCTTTGCTTCACTCACGCGAAGCGCGCCTGCGGCGAGAAAGTAAGCAAAGAAAGGCGACCCCGGTTGCAGGTTTGGCTTACGCCAAACTTCCCTCATCTACACGAATTTTAGCGGCGGGTGCGAACTCGCTGCGCTCAAACATAGCGCACCCTTCTCCCGCTAAAATCCGCTCCGATTCGGCTGCGCCAGGGGAGGGCTGCACGGATTTTTGGTTTCAGGCAGCCTGAACAAAATAATTTGTAAATTACTCTACTTTTATTAGAGTGCATAACGTCAGCTACCTAATACAAAAACAGCAGGAACCAGCATGCAAACCCACATTACCGAAGCCTTTTTGCAAACCGAAGCCGGGCAGCAGGCCGAAGCGATTTTGCGCCGCTGCGTGCATTGCGGCTTTTGCACCGCCACTTGCCCCACCTACCAAATTACCGGCAATGAGCTGGACAGCCCGCGCGGGCGGATTTACCAGATTAAGCAAGTGTTTGAGGGCATGGCCGCCACCGAGTCGATACAGCAGCATCTGGATCGCTGCCTTACCTGCCGCAACTGCGAAACCACTTGCCCCTCGGGCGTGCAATACGGGCGCTTGCTCGATTTGGGGCGCGAAGAAGTGGCGCGGCAAGTGGGGCGCAAACCGTGGGCGGCATTGCAGCGCACACTGTTGCGCCGCCTGATTAGCAACCCGGCTGTATTTCACGGCGGCTACCGCTTGGCGCAATCGGTGCGCGGCGTATTGCCGGCCACACTACAAGGCAAAATTCTGCCGCGCCAAACCATAGCCGCCGTGCTGCCGCAAGCCGCCGCCCGCAAAATACTGATGCTGGACGGCTGCGTACAGCCCACCATGCTGCCCGGCATCAATTCGGCCACGGTTAAAATCCTCAATGCATTGGGCTTGGAGGCAGTGGTGCCGCCACAGGCGGGCTGTTGCGGGGCGGTAAGCCTGCATATGGACGCCCACGAAGCCGCATTGGCGGCCATGCGCCGCAATATCGATGCGTGGTGGCCGCATATTGAAGCCGGTGTCGAAGCCATTTTGGTCAACGCATCCGGCTGCGGCGTGTTGGTGAAAGACTATGCCTTCCATTTGCGCCACGATGCTGCCTATGCCGCGCGCGCCGAAAAAGTGAGCGCCTTGTGCCGCGATGTGGTGGAAGTATTAACCGGCGAGGCCGAAGCCTTGGCTCAGCGCTTGACCAAACGCCAAGCGGCGCCGCAAGCCGTGGCCTACCATCCGCCCTGCACCTTGCAACACGGGCAAAAACTGGCCGGCAGCGTGGAAGCCTTGCTGGCCACGCTGGGCATTGAAGTGATGTTGCCGGTGGAAGCACAGATGTGTTGCGGCTCGGCCGGTACTTATGCCTTTTTGCAACCGGAATTGTCGCAAGCGCTGAAAGCCCGCAAACAAGGCCATTTGGCGGCGTTGGCGCCGGAAGTGATTTTGTCGGCCAATGTGGGCTGCATTGCCCATTTAAGTGCCGACAACCCGCTGCCGGTGCGGCATTGGGTGGAGTATGTGGCCGATTTACTCGACAATAGCAAAGAAACTAAATAATCCTACAGCGTTGGCTCGCCTTGTCGTACTAGGTGTACTGTCTTCGGCTCGCCGCCTTGTATGATTTATTTATTTTCTTTGCTATAAGCCCATCAAAATCAGCCGCACCCCTTGAAAGAAACACCGTTTTCAGGCAGCCTTACTCTTTTGCAGTGCAGAAAAAAGGCTGCCTGAAAGCATTGAATGCACCACGGCACCACTATCAGAACAACAAACCCCCAAAGAGTGAGGAATATCATGGCCCAGTACATCAGCGCCGCCCAGCTGCAAGTAGACAGCACCTTATACGGCTTTATCAACAACGTGCTGGCACAGCACCCGCACAAAATCGACGCCGCCACTTTTTGGCAAGGCTTTAGCGATTTGGTGCATACACTGGCACCGCAAAACCGCGCCCTATTGGCCAAGCGCGACCAAATTCAGCTGCAATTGGATGAATGGCACCGCAATCATCCGGGCCCGATTGCCGATATGGCCGCCTACAAAACCTTTCTGAACGAGCTGGATTATCTGGTCGACACCCCGCTGGATTTCCAAATCAGCACCGCCAATGTCGACCGTGAAATCGCCGAGCAGGCCGGGCCGCAATTGGTGGTGCCGATTATGAATGCCCGCTATGCGCTCAACGCCGCCAACGCCCGCTGGGGCAGCCTTTACGATGCGCTTTACGGCACCGATGCCATTGCGCAAAGTGGCGATTTGGCACCGGGCGCGGGCTACAACCCCAAACGCGGCGATGCGGTGATTGCCTTTGCGCGCGATTTTCTCGACAACAGCATCCCCTTGGTGAGCGGCAGCCACAAAGACGCGCTGGCCTATCAAATTATCGGTGCCAGCCTGCAAGTCACCCTTAAAGACGGCAATTTGGTGGGCTTGCAAAGCCCCGAATTGTTGGTGGGCTATACCGGCGCCGCCGACACCCCGGCCTCGTTGCTGTTTTTGCACAACGGCCTGCATTTCGATGTGGTGATTGACAAAACCAGCCCCATCGGCCGCCAAGACCCAGCCGGCATTAAAGACATCATCATGGAAGCGGCGCTGTCCACCATTATGGACTGCGAAGACTCCGTGGCCGCCGTAGACGGCGCCGACAAAACACTGGTTTACCAAAATTGGCTCGGCTTAATGCAAGGCACCTTGGTGGAAACCGTACACAAAGACGGCCAAGCCATCACCCGCAGTCTGAATCCGGACCGCGAATACCGCAAGCCCGATGCTTCAGGTAGCTTCACCCTGCCCGGGCGCTCGCTGCTGTTTATCCGCAATGTAGGCCATCTCATGACCACCCCGGCCGTGCTGGATAAAGACGGCAATCAAATCCCCGAAGGCATACTCGACGGCGTGATGACCGGCCTGATTGCCCCCTTCGACCTCACCCGCAGCCACAACAAAAACAGCCGCAGCGGCAGCGTGTATATTGTGAAGCCGAAAATGCACGGCCCGGAAGAAGTGCGCTTTGCCAACAGCTTGTTTGCCGCCATCGAGGAGCTCACCGGCCTGCCGCACAACACCCTGAAAATGGGCATTATGGACGAAGAGCGCCGCACCTCGGCCAACCTGAAAGCCTGCATTTTGGAAGCCCGCGAGCGCGTGGTGTTTATCAACACCGGCTTTCTCGACCGCACCGGCGACGAAATGCACACCGCCATGCTGGCCGGGCCGATGATTCGCAAAGGCGACATGAAAACCAGCGCCTGGATTAGCGCCTACGAGCGCAACAACGTGCAAGTGGGGCTGCAATGCGGCCTGCCGGGCAAAGCGCAAATCGGCAAAGGCATGTGGGCCATGCCCGATTTGATGGCCGATATGTTGCAGCAAAAAATCGCCCACCCGCGCGCCGGAGCCACCACCGCGTGGGTGCCGTCGCCCACCGGTGCCACCTTGCATGCCTTGCATTATCATCAAGTAAACGTGTTTGAGGTGCAACAGGCCTTGGCGGCAGAAAACCTGGCCTTGCTGGATGATTTGCTCACCATCCCCGTGGCCGCCGAGCGCAACTGGACGCCCGAACAAATCCAGCAAGAGCTCGACAACAACTGTCAAGGCATTTTGGGCTATGTGGTGCGCTGGGTAGATCAAGGCGTGGGCTGCTCCAAAGTGCCCGACATCCACAACGTGGGCTTAATGGAAGACCGCGCCACCCTGCGCATTTCCAGCCAACACATCGCCAACTGGCTGCTGCACGGCGTGGTAAACGAAGCCCAAGTGCGCCAAACCTTGTCGCGCATGGCCGCCGTGGTAGACGCGCAAAACGCCGCCGATCCGCTCTACCAGCCCATGGCCGGCCACGAAACCACCTCCGTGGCGTTTCAGGCAGCCTGTGATTTGATTTTCAAAGGCACCCAACAGCCCAACGGCTACACCGAGCCGCTATTGCATCAGTGGCGCCAAGCAGCCAAAGCCGCAGTGCAATACCAATCCTAAAAAACAACCTAACTGCGTTGGCTCGTCTTAGCGCTATGCGAACGAGTTTGTAAGGTGCTGAAGCACCAACAAACTCTGTTCCGTACTAGGTGTACTGTCTGCGGCTCAGCTCAAAGAGAACGATTTGCTAGGGTGCTAAAGCACCAAGTAAATCAGCTCCGCCTTGTTATCTTATTTTTTATGATTGGTATAAGTGCTTATTTGTAATATTAAGATTAGCATCAATAGCAAAACCCCTTTCAGGCAGCCTGAAAGGGGTTTTTTGTATTGGGAATAAGTAATAAGCAGAAATGAGCGCGTGATTTATTGAGATGCGGGCGTGCTGATTTGCGCCTGATTTTCACCGCGCACCGACAAAAACGAACTGGCTAAATCGGCACAGCAGCCGCAACACGTGGCCACGCCCAATTGCGCCTGCAAATCGGTGAGGCTATTGGCACCGGCTGCCACGGTGTCTTGGATTTGGCGGTCGGTGATGGCATTGCACAGGCAAACGTACATGATGGCTATCCTGATTGAGAATCGATGTTGTTTGCTTATGATAATGGCTTTTATTTAGATTTTCAAGCATAGCCTGTGTAAATTCGGGTGATTGGGCGGTTTAATCGGAATAGGGCGGCGCTTTGCAGTTTCCGGCAGCTTTGTGGATTTTAAATCGGTGCGCACGGCGCACTCTACGCAAAGGCGTGTGATTATTTGCAACATCAATCAACGCAATGCTAAACGTAGGGTGCGCCATGCGCACCATTAAGCCCGTAGGTCGGATTCTTGAATCCGACGCTTGTTCACAGAACAAGGCACTCGCATCTCTTTGGCCGATGGCCAAATGTCGGATTCAAGAATCCGACCTTGTATCTCTCAAGCGGTGAGTAAAACGCGTATTATTCCCGCCCCGTATGGCAGCAAACTGTATCCGACCCAAGTGCCCGACACTGAAATGTAGATAACACTGCCATACACCTCATCCTACAATCTGAATGGTATCCAAGTGCGCGGCAGCGCCCGCAAGACACTGCATAAATAAGGATAGATTATGATGAACTTCCAAGTATTGGGCATCGACATCAGCAAAAACAAATTAGATTGTGCTCTTATCCGCGACATTGGCAGCAGTAAAATCAAAACCAAAGCATTGCCAAACCACCTCCAAGGCTTTAACCAACTGACAGAATGGCTGTATAAAAACATCGGTGAAGACTTAAGCCTACTCAAAATTTTCATGGAAGCCACCGGCGTTTACCACGAAGCATTGGCAGAGTACCTGCATAACAAAGGCATCGCCGTTTATCTGCTTAATCCTGCCGACAGTGCCCATTATGCCAAATACGACAGCTTGCACAAAACCGATAAGGCTGATAGCCAGTCACTGGCCAGAGCCGGTATTGACCGCCTCATGCACCACAAAGTACGCCAATGGCAGCCTGCTGCACCCCACATCAAGCGGCTCAACGCACTACTAGCCCGTCTAGATGCGCTGCAAAGCGATCGCAGCGTGAAGACAACCGCATGGAGAAAGCCGGATTCAGCGCTGTTCCCGAAGCGGTCAGCCAGTCCATCAGCACCATGCAGACCAATTTGAAGCAGCAGATCGGCACCATCACACAGGAAATCGAACAACATATTGACCGGCATCCTGATTTGAAAAAGACCGTGCTTTACTGCGCAGCATACCCGGTGTAGGTGAAGTGGTTTCATTGCGCATGGTTGCGCTCTATCATAGCAAACATTTTACCTCCGCCTCGCAAATGGCTGCCTATTTGGGATTGGTGCCGAAAAAACGGGAATCCGGCAAACACAAAGGCAAAGCCATGCTTTCCAAGCGGGGCAGTTCGGTCATACGAGCTAAGTTGTATATGGCTGCGGTGGTTGCAAAAACGTGGAATCCGGATATTAACGCGCATTACCGCAGACTGAAAGCCAGAAACAAAACGGAAATGCAGACCATCGGCGCAGCGATGCGCCGCTTGGTACAGATTTGCTTTGGTGTGTTGAAGCACCAATGCGAATATCAGGCCAAAATAACCATTGCGGCTTGATGCGAGAGATGGTATCTACGCGGATAGGATTGTCAAATTGCTTTATTTTGTAAGGTTATTTTTAGAATGGCTATCAGTGCGTATCTTCAGTGAATACTTTAAAGGCTGCCTGAAATGTTCAGGCAGCCTTTTTGGGTGAAACACCCAGCTTAAGCCATATTGTCGGGCTCTGCGTTGGGTATTGATGCGCTGTCGTCGGCTGGGTCGGCGGTTTCGTCTTCTTCCGTTTCCGCTACCCGCACCAAGCTCACCAGTTGTTCGCCTTCATCCAGGTTGATTAGGCGCACGCCTTGGGCGGCGCGGCCGGTTTCGCGCACTTGGTCTACTTTGGTGCGGATCAGCACGCCGCCGCTGGTAATCAGCATTAAGTCGTCGCTGTTGCTCACCAAAGTGGCGGCCACCAGCTCGCCGTTGCGCTCGCCGGTGTTGATGGCGATATTGCCTTGGCCGCCTTTGCCTTTGCGGCTGTAGTCGGCAATCGGGGTGCGTTTGCCGTAGCCGTTGGTGGTGGCGGTGAGCACTTGCAGCTCTTCTTGGGCTTCGCATTCAGGTGCGAAGCTAATCAGGCTAACAATGCGGCCTTCTGCCGGCAGGCGCATACCGCGCAAGCCGCCGCTGCCGCGCCCGGAAGGGCGCACGCCTTTGTTGGCTTTGGGGGCGCCGTTGTCGCCCTCTTCGCCGCTTTCGGCTTCGATAATGTCGTTGTCTTCTTCACCCTCGTCGGCTTCGCTGCCGCCTTCCCAATATTCGTTGAAGCGGATGGCTTTGCCCAGGTTGGAGAACAGCATGATGTCGTTGCTGCCGCCGGTTTTGGCGACACCCACCAGTGAATCGCCTTCTTTGAGGGCGATGGCTTTAATGCCTTGTGCGCGCACATTTTTAAATGCGCTCAATTGTACTTTTTTCACCATGCCTTGGGCGGTGGCGAAAAACACGTATTCGGTGGCGGGGAAGTCGCGCACGGCCAGAATGGCGCTCACTTTTTCGCCTTCATCCAGCTGAATCACGTTGTTTATCGGCCGGCCGCGGCTGTTGCGGCCGCCTTCGGGCAGTTTGTAAACTTTAATCCAGTGGCAACGGCCGATGCTGGTGAAACACATTAAATAGTCGTGGGTGTTGGCCACAAACAGGGTTTCGATAAAGTCTTCGTCTTTGGTGGCGGCGGCCTGTTTGCCGCGCCCGCCGCGCCGCTGCGCTTGATAGTCGCTGGTGGGCTGGGTTTTGATGTAGCCGCTGTGGGTGAGGGTAACCACCATTTCGCGCGGGGGAATCAGGTCTTCGTCGGCAATGTCGCCGCCAAAGGGGTTGATTTCGCTGCGGCGCTCATCGCCAAATTGCTGCTGCATGGCAGAAAGTTCGTTGTGGATGATTTCGTTCACGCGTTCGCTTTTGGCCAGAATGTCGAGCAAGTCCAGAATCACTGCCATCACGTCTTTGTATTCAGACATGATTTTGTCTTGCTCAAGCCCGGTGAGCCGTTGCAGGCGCATGTCCAAAATGGCTTGGGCTTGGGTGTCGGAGAGGAAATAGCCTTCGCTAGAGAGCCCTACGTTTTCAGGCAGCCCTTCGGGTTTGGCCATGCTCAAATCCACATCCACGCGGGCGAGCATATCGGCCACCAAGCCGGCACGCCACGGGCGCGCCACCAAGGCGGCTTTGGCTTCGGGCGGGGTGGCGGAGGCTTTAATCAGGGCGATGATTTCGTCGACATTCGACAAGGCTACTGCCAGGCCTTCCAAAATATGGCCGCGCTCGCGGGCTTTTTTTAGCTCGTAGAGGGTGCGGCGGGTGACCACTTCGCGGCGGTGGCGCAAAAATTCGCTCAAAATCTGTTTGAGGTTGAGCAGGCGGGGCTGGCCGTCTACCAGTGCCACCATATTGATGCCGAAGCTGTCTTGCAGCTGGGTCATTTTGTAGAGCTGGTTGAGCACCACTTCGGCGTTTTCGTTGCGCTTAAGCTCAATCACCACGCGCATACCGGATTTGTCGGATTCGTCGCGCAAGTCGGCAATGCCTTCCAGCACTTTGTCGCGCACCAATTCGCCGATTTTTTCCACCATGCGGGCTTTGTTGACCTGATAGGGGATTTCGTCAATGATGATGGCTTCGCGCTCGCCGTGTTTGCCGATGGGCTCGATGTGGGTTTTGCCGCGCATCAGCACGCGGCCGCGGCCGGTGCGGTAGCCTTCGCGCACGCCGGAGAGGCCGTAGATGGTGGCGCCGGTGGGAAAGTCGGGCGCGGGGATGTATTCGATTAAGTCGTCGATGCTTAGATTTTCGTCCGCCAGCAAGGCTTTGCAGGCATCAATCACTTCATTGAGGTTGTGCGGCGGGATATTGGTGGCCATGCCCACGGCAATGCCGGAAGAGCCGTTCACCAGCAGGGTGGGGATTTTGGCCGGCAACACCAAAGGCTCGTGTTCGGAGCCGTCGTAGTTGGGGCCGAAATCCACGGTTTCTTTGTCGATGTCGGCCAGTAATTCGTGGGCGATGCGTGCCATGCGGATTTCGGTATAACGCATGGCTGCGGCGTTGTCGCCGTCTACCGAGCCGAAGTTGCCTTGGCCGTCTACCAGCATATAGCGCATGGAGAAGTCTTGCGCCATGCGCACGATGGTGTCGTATACGGCGATGTCGCCGTGCGGGTGGTATTTACCAATCACATCGCCGACAATACGCGCCGATTTTTTATACGCCCGGTTCCAGTCGTTGTTCAATTCGTGCATGGCGTACAATACGCGCCGGTGCACCGGCTTGAGGCCGTCGCGCACATCGGGCAGGGCGCGCCCCACAATCACGCTCATGGCGTAATCCAGATAGGAGCGGCGCATTTCCTCTTCAAGCGAAATGGGCAGGGTTTCTTTGGCAAACAGGGCGTCGGTCATGGCAACTTACGGCTGAAAATAACAAGCCGCTATTCTAGCATATTTGCCGAGGGGCTGCCCGTGTTGATTGGCCGGGCAAAATGGGTGGATTGGATGTAGATTAAATGCCAAATACCGGTGGTGGTGCCGTAAAAATAATGCTGTTTCGAGGCGGAAATAAAACCGCTGCCGCCATGCCAAATCCATTTGCTGCAATGCAAACCCTTGCCGCTATTGGCCTTAACAAAATGTTCACAGATATTGTGGATAACTTTGTGGGTAAGTTGGTGGATGGCGCGCAAAATGCCGATAAATCAAGCCTTGCTTCGGGGCTGCCTAAAAAATAAGCCTGTTATAAATATGTATAAAAAACAAAAAGATAAAGAAATACTATCGCTGTCAAGCTTGTGGTGTGTTTGTGGCGCGATTGCAGAAGCGCCGGGGTTTGTCAATGTGGATAAACGCATAAAAAAATGTTTATCCCTGTTGACAAAAAGCACTTGTGCTTCCAGTGCGCCACAGGCAAGGATTGGCAAGGTGGCGGCCTATGTTTGAGCCGGAAAAAAAGCGCACGGCATGGCTGTTTGTGCGCGTGATTGATAATTTCGGCGATGTGGGTGTGGCCTGGCGTTTGGCGCAAAATCTGCGTGCTTTTTTTGCCGCCCAAGTGCATTTATGGGTGGACGATGTGGCCGCCTTGCGTGCGCTGGCGCCGGATGCGGCGGCGGGGGCAGTGTGCCAAGGCGTGCATATCCATGCTTGGGCGGATGAGGCGGCGCTGGCGCAAACCTTGGCGGCCTTGCCGCCGCCGCAGTGGCTTATCGAAACCTTTGGCTGCCACTTGCCCGCGCCGGTGCTGGCGCGGATTGCGCTGGATAAGCCTTTGTGGCTGAACTGGGAATATTTAAGTGCCGAAAGTTGGGCGGCGGATTTGCATGCCATGCCGTCTTTGCAAAGCAATGGCGCGGCCAAGTATTTTTGGTTTATGGGCTTTGATCCTGCCAGCGGTGGCTTGTTGCGCGAGGCGGATTACCCGCAGCAACGGCAAGCATTTTTGGCAGACACAAGGGCACAAGCCGCTTTCAGGCAGCGTTATGGGCTGCCTGAAAGCCCGGCAGGCGGACAAACCGGTTTGCTGTTTGCCTATGCGTCGCCTTATTGGCCGCAATGGCTGGCGATGTGGCAGGCGGCGGGCGTGCCGTTGAATTTGTGGTTGGCCGGCACTCAGGTGGCCGACAGCCTGCGTGCTGCCGGGGTAATTGGTGCTGCTGATTTGCAAGCGCCGGGCGATGTGTGGCAACGCGGCGGTGTGCGTTTGCAGCACATCCCTTTTGTGCCGCAAGCCGAATTCGACCGCCTGCTGTGGCTGGCCGATTGGGCGGTGGTGCGCGGTGAAGACAGCTTTGTGCGTGCACAATGGGCGCAATTGCCGTTTATCTGGCATATTTATCCTCAAGCCGAAGCGGTGCATCTGCCCAAATTGCAGGCGTTTTGGCAACAGGCCGCCGCCGCATGGCCGCCGGCGCTACGCCAGGCACACACGGCCTTGTCGGCTGAATTAAATGGCGATGGCGGCTTGAGTGATGCGGCACGGCAGGCGGCGTGGCAAACCTTGCAAACGCCGGGCTTGTGGCCGCAAGCGGCCACTGCTTGGGCGCAAACGCTGCAACAACAGCCTTCCGCCATGGAAAAGCTGGCTATTTTCAGCCAAGATACGCTAAAATAGCGCGTTTATTTTAAAGCACTTGGAAAAACCGTATGAAAACCGCACAAGAACTGCGCGCCGGCAATGTATTTATGGTGGGCAACGAGCCGATGGTGGTACAAAAATCCGAATACAATAAATCGGGCCGCAACGCCGCCGTGGTGAAAATGAAGCTGAAAAACCTGCTCACCGGCGCCGGTGCCGAAACCGTGTACAAGGCCGATGAGAAATTCGACGTGGTGGTGTTGGAGCGCAAGCAGTGCACCTACAGCTACTTTGCCGACCCGATGTATGTGTTTATGGACGAAGAGTTCAACCAATATGAAATCGAAGCCGAAAACATCGGCGATGCGATTAAATTTATTGTAGACGGCATGGAAGAGCAGTGCGAAGTCACCTTCTACGACGGCAAAGCCATTTCCGTAGAGCTGCCCACCATCATTGTGCGCGAAGTGGAATACACCGAGCCTGCGGTGAAAGGCGATACTTCCGGTAAGGTAATGAAAAACGCCCGTTTGGTGGGCGGTGCCGAATTGCAAGTGGCGGCCTATATTGAAAACGGCGAAAAAGTGGAAATCGACACCCGCACGTTTGAATTCCGCAAACGCGCCTAAAGCCCGGCACCGTAGCACTTTGGCAGGCTGCCTGAATGGTTCAGGCAGCCTGTTTTGTCTGTGTGGTAACGTAGATACGGCTGGGCTGTGATAAGCGTATTTACTGTTGAATAGGAGTTTCAGGCAGCCTAGATAGGTGTTGAATTATTCTGAAAGCGGTGCCTTGAGTTTAATGATGAAGGCTGCCTGAAAAGTAAAGCCGTTATTGTCGAACTGGATTTGGCAATCTATGTACTAAACTGTGTAATGAAACGGTTTACTTTAAAAATAAAATAAACTGCGTTTTTGTATTTGCTTCTATATCGTTTTACTTTGCGCTTCATGGCCGCGCGGCCACTTACTTTTTTTGCGTCGCCAAAAAAAGTAAGCAAAGAAAGGTGACCCCGGTTACAGGTTTGCTGCGCAAACTTCCCTCACCTACACGAATTTTAGCGGCGGGTGCGAACTCGCTGCGCTCAAACATAGCGCACCCTTCTCCCGCTAAAATCCGCTCCGATTCGGCTGCGCCAGGGGAGGGCTGCATGGATTATAGGTTTCAGGTAGCCTGAACAAAATATTTGTAAATAGCAGCACTTTGGGTATGTAAGTGCTCAACTTTAGTTAACCCTGATTTTTAAAAAAGAGACCAACCGCCGTGTTATTTGATCTAAACCGCTACCGCTGGGCGCAATTTTGGCAAGAAGCCCGCAAAACCCTGGTGCTGGCGCTGCCGATTTTGGTGGCGCAGGTGGCGCAGGTGGGCGTGGGTTTTGTCGACACGGTGATGGCCGGGCGCGTGGGGGCGGAAGATTTGGCCGCCGTGGCCTTGGGCAGCAATGTGTTTATCACTGTGTATGTGACCTTTATGGGTATCACGGTGGCGCTGAATCCGATTTTGTCGCAGCTTTTCGGTGCGGGCAAAACCGCCGAGGTGGGCGAATATGGCCGCCAAGGGCTGTGGTTTGGCTTGATGTTGGGCATCTTGGGCATGGGGCTGCTGTGGCTGCTCATCGGCCCGGTAAAAGGCTACCTGAAATTGGGCGATTATGTAGACCAAACCTTTGCGCTGTATCTGTTTTTTATTGCGCTGGGCATGCCTGCGGCAATGGTGCACCGGGCCTTGCATGCCTATGCTTCCAGCCTCAATAAGCCTAAGCCGATTATGCTGGTGAGCTTGGCGGCGCTGCTGCTGAATATTCCGCTAAACTATATTTTTGTTTACGGCAAACTGGGCATGCCTGCTTTGGGCGGCGCCGGTTGCGGTGTGGCTTCGGCGCTGGTGTTTTGGTTTAACGCGGTGGTGCTGTGGCTGTATGTGGCGCGGCAGCGCTATTTTGCCCGCTTTGGGCTGATGAGCCGCTTTTCGTGGCCAAATTGGGCAGCGCAAGGGCAGGTGCTGAAGCTGGGCATTCCCATTGGCTTATCGTTTTTTCTGGAAGTGAGTCTGTTTACCTTTATCGGCCTGTTGATTGTGCGCTTTGGCGTGGCGCAGGTGGCGGCGCAGCAAGTGGTGATGAGCATCACCGCCTTGCTGTATATGCTGCCGCAAAGCATCGGCACCGCATTGGGTGTGCGCGTGGGGCAATACATCGGCATGGGGCGCATGTTGCGCGCGCGCTACGCTTCCGGCGTGGGCGTGTGCATGGGCTTGGCCGGGGCGGTGCTCACCGCTTTGCTGCTGCTCACCTTTCGCCACGAGTTGGTGGCGTTTTACACCCGCGATGCGGCGGTGGTGGCGCTGGGGGTCACGCTGTTGGCGTTTGCGGCGTTTTTCCAATTGTCGGACGCCACCCAAACCATTGCGTCTTATGCTTTGCGCGGCTATAAGCTCACCAAAGTGCCGATGCTGATTCATTTGTTTACCTTCTGGGGCTTCGGCTTGGGGCTGGGCGCTTTGCTGGGGCTGTATTTCAACTGGGGGCTTTACGGCTTCTGGACGGCGCTGGTGGTGGCCTTGCTCGGCGCAGCAGTGGCCTTGGTGTGGTATTTGGAACAACAAAGCCGTCGCATGGCGGCACGGCAAGGATGGTGTGATGAACCTGCGGCATAATGCGGATTTGCAAAACCACAACACGTTTGCGTTGCCGGTGCGTGCGGCTTCCTTATGCACGCTCACCGATGAGTGTCAGCTGGCCGATATTGTGCGGCTGCCTGAATACGATGCCGATACCGTGCTGTGGCTGGGCGGCGGCAGTAATATCGTGTTTGGTGCCGACTACCCCGGCTTGGTGGTGCACATGGCCAATAAAGGCATTGCCCAGCACGAGGGCGATGATGGCAATACAGTGCATGTTACCGCCGCCGCCGGCGAGGTTTGGCATGATTTTGTGCAATACACCGTAGCGCAAGGCTTAAGCGGGCTGGAAAACCTCAGCCTGATTCCGGGCACCGTGGGCGCGGCGCCGGTGCAGAATATCGGCGCGTACGGTGTGGAAGTGCAAGACACCATCGCATCGGTGCGCTGCTTTGATTTGCACACGCAACATTTTGTTACCTTAAACAATGCCGACTGCGGCTTTGCCTATCGCGACAGCTTATTTAAACAAGCCGGGCGTGGGCGCTATGTGATTGTGGCGGTGTGTTTTGCCTTGTCGCGCCGCTTCGAGCCACGCCTGCATTATGGCGATGTGGCCGCGGTGGCCGCCGAGCTGGCCGCCGGTGCACCGATAAACGCGGCCACGGTGGCGCAGGCGGTGTGTCAAATTCGCCAAAGCAAATTGCCGGATCCGCAAGTATTGGCCAATGCAGGCAGTTTTTTTAAAAACCCGCTGCTCACCGCCGCCGCGGCCCACGCCTTGTTGGCACAGCATCCGGCCTTGCCGCACTACCCGCAAGCCGATGGCTCGGTGAAACTGGCGGCAGGCTGGCTGATTGACCAATGCGGCCTCAAAGGCTTTGCCGTGGGCGATGCCGCCGTGCACGACAAACAGGCGCTGGTGTTGGTAAACCGCGGCCGCGCCCGTGCTGCCGATGTGGCTGAGCTGGTGCGCATTGTGTGTGAGCGGGTGCAACAGCGCTTTGGCGTGGCTTTGGAAATGGAGCCTATTTGGCTGCCACGGCCAACTGCGGTATGATGTAACGCAATTGCACTAAGGCGGCATATTGTTGCGAATACAGGCTACCCTATGTGCATATTTAGCCGATTTAATGCTGCCTGAAACCCTTTCAGGCAGCCTTGTTGTTTTTTGCCGTTGGCATAGCAACGGCCACAACAACCGTTCCTGTATTTGGAGAAATAATCCCATGGCCAAAGAAAGCCGCCCCAACACCTACAACCGCATTGTTGACGCCAGCTTGGTGCTGTTTAACGAAGAAGGCGAGCGCAACATCAGCACCAACCACATCGCCGCCCATTTGGGCATCAGCCCCGGCAATCTGTATTACCATTTCCGCAATAAAGACGAAATCATCATGCAGCTCTTTAAGCGCTACAGCCAGCAATTGCTGGGCTATTTGCGCGAAGCCACGCTGCCTGAAGACAGCTCCACCATCAAAGACTATATGCTCGGCGTTTACGATGTGATGTGGAAATACCGCTTCCTGTTCAGTGATGTGAACACCTTGCTGGCGCGCAGTGCCGAGTTGTTGGGCGAGCACAACGAATTCACCCGCGTGAAAGTGTCGCCCTTGCTGCTGAAACTGCTGACACAACTGAACGATGTGGGTTTGATTGATGCCGACGAGCTGGCGCGGCACGAGCTGGCGCTCAATATCTGGCTGATTACCAAATACTGGTTCGACTTTGACAGCTCGCTGCACGAACACACCCTCACCGAAGCCTCCAAGTTTCGCGGTATCAAGCAAACCATGAGCCTGCTGCGCCCGTATGTACGCGCCGAGCACCGCCCTGATTTTGATGCCATGATGATTGGCCTGATGGCCGGTTTGCCGGAATAATACCAATCCTAAAAAATAACCTAACTGCGTTGGCTCGTCTTAGCGCTATGCGAACGAGTTTGTAAGGTGCTGAAGCACCAACAAACTCTGTTCCGTACTAGGTGTACTGTCTGCGGCTCGCCGCCTTGTTATCTTATTTTTTTTGAATTGGTAGAAGCCCTGTTTTTCTTTTAAGGATTGCCTAACATGTACACCTTTGCCATTGCCCGCAGCGCCGACAACCAACCCTTGGATGTGGTCGGCAAAATGGCCAACCGCCACGGCTTAATTGCCGGTGCCACCGGTACCGGTAAAACCGTTTCCCTACGCCGCATGGCCGAAGCATTTAGCGAGCAGGGGATTCCGGTATTTTTGGTGGATGTGAAAGGCGATTTGTCCGGCTTGGTCAACGCCGGCGCCAACAGCGGCAAAGTGGCCGAGCGCATGCAACAGTTCGGGCTGCCTGAAAACTATTTGCAAGGCTTTCCGGTGCGCTTTTGGGACGTATTCGGCGACACCGGCATTCCCTTGCGCGTGACCATTTCCGATATGGGGCCGATGCTGTTGTCGCGCTTGATGAACCTCAACGACACCCAAGAAGGCTTGCTCAATGTGGTGTTCCGCGTGGCCGACGACAACGGCTGGCACTTAATCGACCTCAAAGACCTGCGCGGCATGTTGCAATACGTGGGCGACAACGCCGCCCAATTTCGCACCCAATACGGCAATGTGTCGGCCGCCAGCGTGGGCGCCATCCAGCGCCAGCTCTTGAGCCTGGAAAACGAAGGCGCCGACAAACTCTTTGGCGAGCCCAATCTGGATTTGCAAGACTGGCTGCAAACCGAAGGCCAATATGGCGTGATTAACGTGCTCAATTCAGAAAAGCTCATGCGCAGCCCGCGCATGTACAGCGCCTTTTTGCTGTGGATGCTGGCGCAGCTGTTTCAAACGCTGCCTGAAGTGGGCGATCCGGACAAACCCAAATTTGTGATGTTTTTCGACGAAGCCCATTTGCTGTTCGACAACGCCGCCCCGGCGCTGTTGCAACAAGTAGAGCAAGTGGTGCGCCTAATCCGCTCCAAAGGCGTGGGCGTGTATTTTGTCACTCAAAACCCGCTCGACTTGCCCGACACCGTATTGGGGCAACTGGGCAACCGCATCCAACACGCCTTGCGCGCCTTTACCCCGCGCGACCAAAAAGCCGTAAAAGCCGCTGCCGATACGTTCCGCAGCAACCCCAATATCAATGTGGCCGAAGCCATCGGCGAATTGGGCGTGGGCGAAGCGCTGGTGTCGTTTTTGGATGAACAAGGCATGCCCGCCCCGGTAGAGCGTGCGTTGATTCTGCCGCCGCAATCCAGCCTCACGCCGTTGAGTGAAGACGAGCGCCGCGCACGCTACCAAGGCGATGTGCTCTACCGCCACTACCAAGACACCGTTGATAATTTCTCTGCCTTCGAAGCATTGGCACAGCAGGCGCAACAACAAGCCCAGCAGGCCGCCGCAGCCGAAGCCGAGCAGGCTGCCGCCAAACCAACCGCTGCCAAAGACAGCGGCAGTGATGATGAGGGTTTGTTCGGCAGCCTGCTCGGCGGCCTGTTCGGCAACCGCAAAAAAGCCAACCAAGGTTTGGTCGATGACTTGGCACACCAAGTGGGCAAACGCATCAACACCCAAGTGACCAACAGCATCGGCCGGGCGATTACGCGCGGTATTTTGGGGGCGATTAGCGGCAAGAAATAAGGCACTAGGGTCTGTTCACATTTTAGCCGTGCAGCAGATTTTGAGCAGAAAAGTCTGCGTTCAAGGCGAAAAGCACAGCAAGGTTGAACACCTTGCGCGCATTTTCAACGCAGAAAGCGGGCTTTTAAGCCAAAATAGGGCCACGCGATGAAATGTGAACAGACCCAAATACCTTCAGTCCCGCACCTCAGCGGCTGGGGTGCTGTTGAATCGAAGGAGCATTTTTTATGGAATGGTTGCTGATTGTGCTGCTGTCGGCAAGCGTTGGCGTGGTGGCCGGCTTGCGTTCGCGCTAAATCATTAAAAATGCTTTGCGCACCATGGCTGCGTGATTACCTAAAGCGCTATAACCGATATTTAAACCGACAATTGATTAAATCAACTTGGGTTAATTTGCTGCACTGCAATATAATAAAGGCTGCCTGAAACTTTGGCGGCCTTTATTGTCATAAAAATGGGCAAAAATAACGCCAGCAGCACTTTAATTAACTGTTTTTGATATCTTCAAACCAAGGGAAACCACCCATGCCCAACTTCCTTCTGGTGCCCATCGGCACCAAAACCGGCCTCACCAGCATTTCGCTGGGCTTGGTGCGCGCCTTGCAGCAAAGCGGGCGTAAACCGGCCTATTTCAAACCGGTGGCACACACACCGCTGAATGAGCAAGGCGTGGAAGCGGCCACCCATTTTGCCGCCGAGCTGTTTTTGTTGAATCCGCCGCAGCCGTTGCCGTTAAGCACCGTAGAGAGCATGATTGCCGCCGGCAACGACGACGATTTGATTGAGCTGATGGTGGCCAATTACAACCGCGCCGATGCGGCGGATCACGATGTGATGATTATCGAAGGTGTGGTGCCCGACAGCGAACGCAGCTATCTGGCCGACAAAAACGCCCAAATCGCCAATGCCATCAATGCCCGCGTGGTGCTGGTGGTGGATGCGCACAACGCCCCGGCCGGCCAAGTGGCCGAGCAAATCCATCTGGCTTGGCAAACCTATGCCGCCAGCCAAACCGAAGCGGCCGGGTTTATCTTAAACAAATACAATAGCCCGCAGGCCAAACAAGATTATGTGGCCGAAGTGTTGGCCGGTTTGGCGCAAAGCAGCCCGCAGCTGGTGTGTTTGGGCGTGGTGCCGTTTGCACCGGAAAAATCGGCGCAGCGCCTGTTGGATGTGGCGCGCCACTTGAATGCTGAAGTGTTACGCGGTGCCGATTATCTGGCCACCAGCCGCGTGCGCGAGATTGTGGTGGCCGGGCGCAGCGCCACCCACATGAGCGACCGCTTTACTGCCGGTGCATTGATTATCGCCCCGGGCGACCGTGAAGACGTGATGATGGCCGCTGCGCTGAAAACCCTCTCCGGCGTGCCCTTGGCCGGCATGGTACTTACCTGTAATTCGCTGCCATCGGAAGGGTTGCAAAGCATTGTTGCCCCGGCGCTGAAAGACAAAATCCCGGTGCTGCTCACCGAGCAGGATACCTACCAAACCGCCTACTCCTTGTCGAGCCAGTCGCCGCATGTGCCGCACGACGACACCGAACGCATGGAAAGCATGGTCGATTTTGTGGCCGAAAACCTCGATACCGACGCCTTGTGCCGCAATATGGCGCAGCCCGCGCGCTTACGCCTGTCGCCGCCGGCTTTCCGCTATCGCATGATGGAGCAGGCGCGTGCTGCGGCCAAACGCATTGTGCTGCCGGAAGGCAACGAGCCGCGCACCATCGAGGCCGCAGCCATTTGCCAAAGCAAAGGCATTGCCCACTGCATCTTGCTGGCCAAACCAACCGAAGTATTTGAAGTGGCCAAAACCCGCGGTATTGAGATTCCGCCTACCTTGGAAATTGTCGACCCCGACACCATCCGCCGCCGCTACATTGATCCGATGGTGGCCTTGCGCAAACACAAAGGCCTCACCCCCGGCTTGGCCGAAAAGCAGTTGGAAGACACCGTGGTATTGGGTACCATGATGCTGGCCACCGGTGAAGTGGACGGCTTGGTTTCCGGCGCGGTGCACACCACTGCCAACACCATCCGCCCGGCCTTGCAATTGATTAAAACCGCTCCCGGCGCCAGCCTGGTGTCGAGCATCTTTTTTATGCTGATGCCCGAACAGGTGCTGGTGTATGGCGATTGCGCGGTGAACCCCGAGCCCACCGCCGAAGAGCTGGCCGACATTGCCATTCAATCCGCCGATTCGGCGCAGGCCTTTGGTATCGAGCCCAAAGTGGCGATGATTTCCTATTCCACCGGCGCCTCAGGCAGCGGTGCCGAAGTGCAGAAAGTGAAAACCGCCACCGATTTGGCGCGCGCCAAACGCCCGGATTTGCTGATAGACGGCCCCTTGCAATACGACGCCGCCAGCGTGCCCAGCGTGGGGCGGCAAAAAGCCCCCGACAGCCCGGTGGCCGGCCAAGCCACGGTATTTGTATTCCCTGATTTGAATACCGGCAACACCACCTACAAAGCGGTGCAACGCAGCGCCAATGTGCTCAGCGTAGGCCCGATGTTGCAAGGCCTGAACAAGCCGGTGAACGATTTGTCGCGCGGAGCCTTGGTGGACGACATCGTTTACACCATCGCCATCACCGCCATTCAGGCGGTGCAAATGGCCAAAAAAGCCGTTTTGTAAGGCCGAAATCGGTGTGGGTGGGCGTGGAAATATTCTGTGTTAAAGCGCAAAATATGCGCCATATTCACATCGAATTGGCAGAGAAGCCGGCGTAATCTGGGTTTTTGTGCCGCCATATCTGCTTAGGCTTGCATTGGTGCGGCGGATGAATTACAGTGCACTACATATAAAGGAGTGAGAAGCTCCGCCACAAGCCAAGAATACAAAGGCAAAGAGAGAGAACAATATCCCACCAGCCGCCTGCATCAATGCAGGCGGCTGGTTTCGTTTTGGCGGTGCAAAATTGATGTTTTCAGGCAGCAGAAAAACACCGCCTGCTTGCAGGCGGTGTTGGTGTGAATAGCGGACTATTGTTTGCCAATCAGGTTTTTGTAAATCCATGCCCCCAGCGCACCGCCGATGATGGGTGCCAGCCAAAACAGCCACAATTGCCCCAGCGCACCGCCGCCTTGGAATAAGGCCACGCCGGTGGAACGTGCGGGGTTGACGGAAGTATTGGTAACCGGAATGCTGATTAAGTGAATCAGGGTTAAGGCCAAACCGATGGCAATCGGCGCAAAGCCTTTGGGTGCGCGCGCATCGGTGCTGCCCATGATGATGATTAGGAAAAACGCTGTCAGCACGATTTCAATCGTAAGAGCCGCGGCCATGCTGTAGCCGCCGGGCGAATGCTCGCCGTAGCCGTTGCTGGCTAGGCCGCTGGCGGCAATGTCGAATTCGGCTTTGCCGGTGGCCACAAAATACAGCACGGCAGCGGCTAAGATGGCACCGATTACTTGCGCAATAATGTAAGGCAGCAATTCCTTGCCTTCAAAACGGCCGCCGATAAACAAACCCACCGATACCGCCGGATTAAAGTGGCCGCCGGAAATATGCCCCACCGCATAGGCCATGGTGAGCACGGTAAGGCCGAAAGCCAGTGCCACCCCGGCAAAGCCGATGCCCAGCTCAGGGTAGGCCGCCGCCAGCACGGCACTGCCGCAGCCGCCGAATACCAGCCAAAAGGTGCCGAAACATTCGGCCAGATATTTGTTCATTGTTTTGATCCTTAAATGGATTAATCCCGAAAAAGTGAGGTGCGGTATGCCTGTGCAGCAGGCATACCGTGCGCGTAAGAGGTGAAAAGTTGCTTAAAGTTCTGTGCGGGCAATGTTTACATTGGCTTTTTTTGGTGTATTTGCTCAAAAGAAAGTGCCGGTGTTTTCAGGCAGCCTAAAACTGGGGCGTGGAGGCGGCTAAATTGTGCCGATACCAGCCAAAATGCACTGAATTGAAAAATGTACTGAATTGATAAGTAAAAGAAAACAGCAAGCTTGTGCGCTTGCTGTGGGTTGTGGGGCTGATGGGCAAGCCAAGCTGCCCGCAGGTGTTGCTTATTGGCTCACGGCGTTGGCCGCTTCGATAATCAACTCGGCCACTTCTTGTGGGCGTGAAGCCAAGGAAGCGTGGCTGGCATCTAAGGTAATGGTTTTGCGCGGCTGCATGCGCTTAGCCATCATTTTTTGGTTTTCGGGGTTAATCATGCGGTCGGCGGTGGAAATTTGATACCAGCAGGGTTTTTTCTTCCAGGCCGGATCCGTTACCGAATCGCCGAAGGTACTGCCCACGGGTGCTTTTTGGGTAACCGCCATCACCAGCGCTTCTTCGGCGCTCATGTCTTGGCAGAAGCTTTGCTGGAATTTGTCTTGCGCCACCCACAAATAGCCGTCGCTGTCGGGCTGGATATTGGCAAAGGCTTGCGGCGGGTTGGCTTGGCTGATGCCGCCGGCGCTCTCGCCCGCATCCGGCGCGAAAGCGGCGATATAAACCAGCGCCTGCACATTGGGTAAATCGCCCATTTCGGTAATCACTTTGCCGCCGTAAGAATGGCCCACCAACACCACGGGGCCGCTGATTTGCTGCACCATTTTACGGGTGCGCTCGGCGTCGTCGGCCAATGAGGTGAGCGGGTTTTCCACCGCATACAGTTTATCGAACCCTTGTGCATGCAGCAGGGAAATCACTTTGGCCCAATGAGCGGCGCCACCCCAAAAACCATGTACCAGAACAATGGTCGGTTTGTTTGTCATTTTGTTTTCCTTAAGAAAATACGTGAATGTAGCAATGCAGGCAGCCACTGCCGCGGCAATCACCAACCGCGAACACGATTGCTTGGCCTAGTGGTGCGCTATTGTAATGCTGCCGGGTGGTTTGCGCTAATCCAATCGGCATGTGTACTGAAAAATCAATCCATCCCAGGCTGCCTGAAAATGCAGCAGGTGAATTTAGGCCACAAAATAAAACACGCAATACGCCGCCAACAAGCTGATGGGCAACAGCAGCCACAGGGTTTGGCGCTTCAGTGCATGTTCTTGTTTGAGGTGATGGCCAATGGCTTCAAACAGCACCCACTTGAGCAAAAACACCGCTTCACATACCAACACAATGCCGTTAATCAGGTGGCGCAAAGGGGAGGCGGGCGGATTGAGCAGAAAAAACGCGATGGTGGCTGCGGGCAGCAGGCACACCAGCAGCCAGCGTAGGGTAAGGTTTTTGCGGCGCAGGGTGTTGGTGGTCATGGCAGGCTTGTTGGGTGGCGGGTGGATAATTAGGCTGCCTGAAGAAACCAGCAGCCGTTTGGATTGGGTATCAAATCACGCCGTAGCGCTGGCGGTAGGCGGCCACCGGTGCGCGGTAGGCGGCCAAGGTGTCGTTGTCGGCAATCAGGGTGAGCAAGTCTTGCAAGTTGGCAATCGCCACCACCGGCAGGCCGTATTGCTCGGTTACTTCCTGCACGGCCGATAATTCGCCGCTGCCTTTTTCCATGCGGTCCAGCGCAATCGCCACCCCGGCGGGCACGGCACCGGCGGCTTCAATCAGCCGCACTGATTCGCGCACCGAAGTGCCGGCGGAAATCACGTCGTCGATAATCAGCACCCGCCCTTGCAGCGGCGCGCCCACCAATACGCCGCCTTCGCCGTGGTCTTTGGCTTCTTTGCGATTGTAGGCAAACGGCACGTTAACGCCTTGCTCGGCCAGCATCATGGCGGTGGCGGCGGCCAAAATAATGCCTTTGTAGGCGGGGCCGAACAGCATATCAAACGGCAACTGGCTGTTGATGATGGCTTGGGCGTAAAAACGCGCCAATTGCAGCGTGCTGGCGCCATCGTTAAACAGCCCCGCATTAAAAAAATACGGCGACAAGCGCCCGGCTTTGGTGGTGAATTCGCCAAACTTCAAAACGTTTTGTTGTAGGGCAAAGTGGAGAAATTGTTGGCGAAAGTCTGACATGGGGCGTCCTTAAATCGTTACAATGCGGGTGGATTCAACAGGCTGCCTGAAAACACACATTACAGGCTGCCTGAAATAATTTTTCTATTTTACCTGAAGCAAAAGGACAGTTGTGTTGCGCATTATCTCAGCCAATGTAAACGGCATCCGCTCGGCGGCAAACAAAGGTTTTTTGGAATACTTGGGCAAAGTCAACGCCGACATTGTGTGCGTGCAGGAGCTTAAGGCGCAAGAAGCCGATATGAGCGAAGCCATGCGGCGCCCGCACGGCATGCACGGCGTGTGGCACACCGCCGAAAAGCGCGGCTACAGCGGCGTGGCCATCTACAGCAAACAAGCACCCGATGCGGTGCAAGTGGGCTTGGGGCTGCCTGAATTCGACCACGAAGGCCGCTATGTACGTGCCGACTTTGGTCGCCTCACGGTGATTTCGTTGTACTTGCCGTCTGGCAGCAGCTCGGAAGATCGCCAAGCGGTGAAATACCGTTTTTTGGATGCGTTTTTGCCGATGCTGGCCGATTTACACGCCGCCGGGCGCGATGTGGTGGTGTGCGGCGATTGGAACATTGCCCACCACAATATCGACCTGAAAAACTGGAAAGGCAACCTGAAAAACTCCGGCTTTTTGCCCGAAGAGCGCGCCTGGCTGACAAGGGTGATTGAGGAGCTGGGTTGGGTGGATGTGTGGCGCACCCTATATGCGGAAATCCCCGGCTATACCTGGTGGAGCAACCGCGGCCAAGCCTATGCCAAAGACGTGGGCTGGCGCATCGACTACCAAATGTGCACCCCGGCACTGGCCGCCACTGCCACCCAAGCGCATGTGTATAAAGACGAAAAATTCTCCGACCACGCGCCCTTGGTGGTGGATTACGATTATTCAGGCAGCCTTGCATAGATTTTAGGAATGCAAAACCCATGCGCAGCAACGAACTGGAAGACTTAAATTTATTGCTGATACGCGATGCCGCCGAAGCGCCGATGTGGCTGGATCGCTGGGCGCTAAGCTATCCAACCGTGCACACGCTATCGGTGAACGCACACGACAACATCGAAACGTGGCAGGCCAGCGTGGCACAAGCTTGGCATGGCACCAACCGCCACACCGTGGCCGTGGTGGCCCACGGCAGCGGTGCTTTGGCATTGATGGCGTGGCTGTATCAAGCCGACATCCTTACCCAAAAAGCCTTACGCGCCACCATTCTGGCCGCACCCAGCCAAAGCGCCTGGCGCGAGGATGCTCACCACACTCTGTTACGCGCCCGCCTGAATGGCCGCGCCGCCGTGGTGGTGGGTGCCAACGATGAACAATGCCCGGCCGAATGGGCGCGCGGCTTGGCTCACAACTGGGGCGCCCGCTTTTTTACCGCGCCGCAAGCAGGGCATTTAAACGGTGATTTACACGGCTGGCAATGGGGAATGAAATTGCTGCAGGAAATGCTGTTGAGTTAGCCGGCTCAGAATGGTTGGCACCGATGTGTTGCTTGATGCGATAAAGCCTGTTTGGAAATCATGATTCCAGCAGGCTCTTTATATGGGCAAGACAACCGAGTGGGGTATTCTGTTTTAGGCTGAGACCTTTGCAAAACCAGATATCTGTCGCACCCGCGCAGGCGGGTGCCCAGTGCAAAGCAGCGCTTTGCTTATTTCGCACATTTCTGAAAATAACAAATTTACTGTCAAATCAAATATTTGATTTTTCGTGTTGATGGCTGTGGGGGGGGGTGATTGTTTTGTCACGGGCATGGGGACACCGAAAACGGGTAAAAATTTAATGGAATCAAAAACAAGGCGGAAATTTGGCGGAAATTGAAAATGCAAAAAATTAGCGCAAAAATGATTACTTTTTAATCATTTTTGCGCTTTTTTTGTCTTAAAGTGATTGGAAACTGATTATTTATGGTTCAGCTTAGCGGGCGATGCCGCAATTCCAGAGGTAGCGGCCGTATATTTCAAACTCGTGTTCTTGCAGCTCGGATAAATTCAGCAGTGTGGTGGGGTAAATGCCTTTATCTGCGTTGTCGCTGATGATGCGGATGGTGTGGCTGTTGACCATTTGCAGGCGTTTGATGCGCAGTTCGTTGACTTGGCGGAATAAGTAGATGCCTTCGGCGGTGTAGCGGTTGGCCATTTGCCATAGCACGGTGCCCCTATCAATCAGTGTGGGGTGCATGCTGTCGCCTTTTACGCGGGTGCAGAAGCATTTTTGCGGGGATGTTTCCAAGTATTCAAAGAACGAGGCGCGAAACCACATGGCTTCGGTGGCGGCGTCTTCAAACAGCTCATAGCCGCTGCCCGCGCTGCCGAATACATTGACGTGGTAACGCACAGGCACGATTTTCTGCGGGTTTTGTTCGGCAGCCCAATCATCATAGCCCGCCACCATGGGCTGCATCATATAAGGTACGTCTTGCATGGGGCCTTCTGCACTTCGTTGCGACACTGATCGCCCGGCAATCGCATTGCCTACCGGTACTGCTTCTGTTTCAGGCAGCCCGGTTTCCTCAATCAGGCTAAGTGTTAAGACCCATAATCTTCTGGAATGGATTTTCACGAAACAATTCAGGCTCTAGATTATAGCAATCTTCCAAAGCCTGCCAAGGCGTTTTGTACTTCAACGACCGTAAGGGGCGTTGATGGTTGTAATACAGCAAAAATACCATCAAGTGCCGTTTAAGTTCGTCAGGATGCTCATAGTGGAAGCGTTTGACCGTTACCTCTTTCAGCATCTTGTTGGTAATCTCCACCTGCCCGTTCGTCCATGGATGACGGAATTTCGTGGTACGGTGCTCAATGCCCAAATGCCGGCAAAGCTCGTCAAACGGATGCTCCTTATCAGGCCGTTGTGCTTGGCTCAGCAAGTTGTAGGGTAAACTGCGCACCGTTGTCCGTTAGGATATGGGTGATTTTAAACACACAATCTTGTTGTAGGTTGCGCAGAAAAGAAACGGCGGTTTTCTGCGTCATACGCGGATGAAGTTCTGCATAAACATATTTGGTTTTGCGGTCGATGGCGACAAACAGGTACAGCTTGCCGGTTTCACAACGCACCTCGGTGATGTCGATATGGACAAAGCCAACCGGATATTGTTTGAATGTTTTTTACCTTTTGGCCATCGGATTCATTCTTGGGTAAGCGCGACAATCCGTGATGTTGCAAGCACCGGTGCAGATTGGAGCGGCTCAGCTTTGGAATATTGGGCTTGAAGATGATATACAGCTCGTCCAATGACAGCCGCAGATGTCGCCGGACGGTACAGATTGCCTGCTGCTCCGATTCGGTCAACACGCTGGGGCGGGTTTTGGGGCCGGACTTTTTATCTTCGACCGAATCTGCGTGTTTCCAGTAGAGAACGGTTTTGAAATTAATATTGTATTTTTAGCTAACGCTGCGATGCTCTCTTCAGACTCTTGTATTTCTTTTCTGATTCTAGGCGTAGTCTTGGCGTTACCATGCAATATGCTTGCCATAAGTCGGTCTCTTTTAATTGGGGTAATGATACTCCATAAAATTCAGGGACTAAACAGTTTATTTGCTTTGTATTCTTACTTCTTTACTATGTTTAAAACTGGCAAATAAGAACTTTAAATAATTGTACCTGATTTGCTACTGCTCTTTAACAATTTGGAAAAAAGCCAAGAAATGCGGATTATTGGTTCCGCAGGGAGGAGATTATTTAATAGGCCGTCCGGTTTGGCCGGATGGCCGATTAAGTGATTTTTTAGGAGAGGGGTTATGCATCCGGAATTGATTAAGGCAAAGCTGCGAATGGCTGGCTATACGTTGGCTGATGTGGCGAGAGAGGCAAAAGTTGGTGAATCGGCGGTGCGCTTGGCATTGCGAAGCCCTAGCCTATCTGGGGAGCGAGCAATTGCCAAAGTGATGAAAAAACCGCTGTTTGAATTATGGCCAGATAGGTGGACTAAGGATGGTAAGCGAATCAGGCCACGTTACCGGTATTTGTATGAGGATGGTGTCACATGAAAACACATTACTCTGTGGCCGAATTAGTTGCACTTGAGCTTACTTGTTTACCTAAAACAAAAGTGGGTATTGGGGACAAGGTAAAGCGTGAAAGCTGGCCTTTTATCGAAGTTGACGGCAAAGGCGGTAAAGGTGGCAAGCGCCGTGAGCATATGACGCCGAATGAAATATGGGCGCTGAAGATAAGCGAGGGTGCCAAAACGGTGCCGGTGCTGCCTGAAGAAAAGCATATGTTGTTTATGCCGCAAGTGTTGTGCACGGTGGAGCGCGGGCGGGTGCGGTTTGCCAACAACCATTACTTCAGTAAGGCGCTACAAGAGTATCACGGCGATTTGGTGCGGGTGGCTTACGACATCCACAACGCCGAAACGGTGTGGATTTACGACGATTGCGGCCGCCCGGTGTGTACGGCGGAATGGAACGGCAACAATACCGACTA
Source organism: Paralysiella testudinis (assembly GCF_016894345.1). Classification (GTDB taxonomy): domain Bacteria; phylum Pseudomonadota; class Gammaproteobacteria; order Burkholderiales; family Neisseriaceae; genus Paralysiella; species Paralysiella testudinis. Next base: position 2,860,761 of record NZ_CP069798.1, on the reverse strand, counting down.
TATGCCGGTATCGGTGCGCGAACAGGCCAAGGAAAAACGGGTGGATGCGCAGCTTAAGCGCTTGGGCAAAAAAGCGGACACCGTGGAAGCCGCCCGGCCGGTGCGCTATATCGAGCAGCAAGACACCCGCCTTAATCTTGGCGGCATGGTGCTGGATATGGCGGATTTGAAAACACAAGCTAAAGCATCTATGGCTGTGTTGCAAGCAGCTGAAACACCCAAGGCAGCAGAAGTGGCGGTAGGCGGCTACGAATATTTCGTTAGCACCTACTTTCCGCATTATATCCGTTCGGCGGAAAAATCCGAGCTGCACCGGTATTTATTCAAGCGGCTGCCTGAAGTGTTGCGCGCACCGGAAGGCTGCCCCGAAGCCATCGGGGCGCCGCGTGGTGAGGGTAAGTCTACACAGGTGACGCAGCTGTTTACGCTTTATTGTATTGTGACCGGCCAAAAGCATTATTGCGTGATTGTGATGGACAGTATCGACCAAGCCTACCCGATGCTGGAAGCGATTAAGGCCGAGCTGGAATTTAACCCGCGTTTTAAAACCGACTTTCCTGATGCCGCAGGGCAAGGCCGTGTATGGCAGGCAGGTACGATTGTGACGGCCAACGACATCAAAGTGCAGGTGGCAGGCTCCGGCAAAAAACTTCGTGGTTTGCGCCACGGACCATACCGGCCTGATTTGACTGTATTGGATGATATTGAAAACGACGAACAGGTGCGCAACCCCGAACAACGCGACAAAACCGAGGCTTGGCTGAAAAAAACGGTGCTGCCTTTGGGCGGTGTGGGGCAGAAATACGATGTGGTGTATATCGGCACTATCTTGCATTACGACAGTGTGCTGTCGCGTACACTTAAAAACCCGTTTTGGCGCAGCATCAAATTTAAAGCCATGCTGCAATGGCCGGACAATATGGTGCTGTGGGAAAAATGGGAAGAGCTTTATCGCAATGATGGCGAATCGGTAGCCGATGCATTTTATCAGGCGCACAAAATCGAAATGAAACAAGGCGCACACACTTCTTGGGCGGCCCGCGACGTGTTGGCGCTGATGAAAATACGCGCGCGTGACGGCCACACCACATTTGACAGCGAATATCAAAACGACCCGGTGGGGGCGCTGGAAGCATTATTTGGCGAGCGCCATAATGCGGATGCGCTAGACAAAATGGTAGCGGCGCGTGAAGTGTGGTTAGAAAACCGCTTGCAGATGCCGCCAACACTGGAGTTGACCACACTGCCATCAACTGCGCAACGAAACGAAGTGGCACGGTTGATGAGTGCACATGGAGATAATTTGCTGCGTGAACATGAGGCTATTGCGGCCGCACAGTGGGAACAAGCATTCGGTGTACGTTTGCAACCATACGATGGTGTCGGGAATAAATATGGCAAGCCTGATTACTATATAACAGATAATAAGTTGCCCAAAAAGCAATGGCAGACACTGGATTTTATGTTTACTGCAGATATTGATGATACAAAGAGCATCCATAATCTTAACCGCTTTTTTGCGCATACTACTGATGGATGGAAAGACAAACAGCGCAGAATCCAACTACATTTGCTTAAATCCGACATTGTGCCACTTGATTTGCGCCACCTAAATACTGAAAATCGTGCTCGTTTATTGTCGTATGTGTTATCCTTGACCAAAGAACAACAGAATCAAATCAAATTGATAGTGAGTGAATCATCATGAGCATACCAAGCGAATTGTTTGTGCGGAGAGAAAATGGGGACTTGGTGCAGGTATTTTTGGGCAGCAAGGCAACTGCTGCTGCACTATTTGATTACCTGTTGCATCACTTGCCTGATGTTGCACCCGACTACGCCGAAGAATTTGAATATAGTAACTGGGATGTGTTATCAATAACCGGTTTGTCGGCCGCCTATTTTATGCCGGTATATGATTTAATCATGCAGGCCTGCCAAGAACTTGAGTTGGTCAAACCCTACCAGGCAGCATTACAGGCAGCCTTGCAATCCGACCCCCGCTACCGGCAACAACAGGCTGCCTGAAACCCAACAGCACCAAATTAAATCCAACCCCGCCACCCCGGCGGGGTTTGTCTTTTTCAAAACCCGCCAAAATCGCCCTGTAAGCCGTTTTAAGCCGTGAGGTATGGTTAGGTATTACCCACCCACTGCAACGCAATCTGACGCGAGTTTAAACATGGTTTAAACATGGTTTGGCATCGCACGCACAATCACAAAACACTCCCGCCCCCGAAAATCTCTTTTTCGGGGCTTTTTTTGTACTGACATCCGCCAAGACACCACACGCGTTTTTGCCCGGCACAATGTGCAACATGAAAACGCCAAACCCCACCCCCTTAAATCTCAAGCTCGCCACCGGCACCGATGTTGCGTTTGTTGCCGCCACTGTGGCCACCGAGCCGCGCCGTTTTTCGGGCATTGCCAACAGTGGCCGCCCGTTTGTGCTGGGCGACATCAATATGGTGGTGGACTTTGAGGGCATCCAATACAAAGCCAAAACCGCCGTGCTGGTAGACCACAGCGGCGGGCGCATTGCCGGGGTGGCCGAATTAAGCGTGACCGCCGACGGCCTGCTGGCCAGCGGCACGTTGCTGGGCAATGAGCACGGACAAGCGGTGGCAGCAGCATCGGATGAGGGCTTTCCGTGGGAGATGTCGGCATACGTTCAGGCAGCCCGTTATGAAGAGCTGCTCTCCGGTGCCACCGCAACAGTAAACGGCCACGAAGTAAGCGGCCCGATGCTGATTATGCGCGATTGCACCATCCGCGAAGTGTCGTTTATGCCGACCGCTGGGCCGATGTGCGCGGCCGCTGTATTTTCGGCAACGAAGCCAACCGCGTTTATCTCAACCAAGGCGATTATTTTGTTGATGTAGCCGAACAAGTAGGGCTCACCCGCACCGGCACCTCGCGCGGCGTGGCGCTGGCCGATTTTGATAACGATGGCGATCTGGACGTGCTGATTACCCACATGACCGCCCCGCCTTCGCTCTACCGCAACGACAGCCAAGCCGCCGCTTGGCTGGGGCTGGACTTGGTGGGCAACAGCCGCAGCTGCAACCGCGATGCCCTCGGCACCAAAGTCACCCTGCTGCCCGCCCACGGCGGCCACGCCCAACACCGCGAAGTGTATGCCAACAACGGGCTGGCCGCCCAAGGCGACCGCCGCTTGCTGTTCGGCCTTGGCACCGATACCGCGTCAACGGCTCGCCTCAGCATCCGCTGGTGTGGCCGTGGCGAGCCGCAAACCGTAGAATTGGATACCGGCCATTATCACCGCATCCAACAACCCTAAATACACATAAACTTTCAGGCAGCCTAACAGGCTGCCTGAAACAACAATAGCCGCCGATACCATCCCACCCCTTGATTGCCGCCCCATTCGCCGCCATTTGCTTTCTATGCCCTGCCGCATTTTCAGGCAGCCCTATACTGATTACCCGCCTTGCAAAGCCCAAACATGGACATCATCCAATACCCCGATTCGCCCTTTAAACTACACCGCCCGTTTCCACCTGCGGGCGACCAGCCCACCGCCATTGCCGGCCTGCTCGAAGGGCTGGACGACGGCCTGGCTTATCAAACGCTCTTGGGCGTAACCGGCTCCGGCAAAACCTACACCATGGCCAATGTGATTGCCCAAAGCGGCCGCCCGGCCATCATCATGGCGCACAACAAAACGCTGGCGGCGCAGCTTTATGCCGAAATGCGCGAATTTTTCCCCGAAAATGCGGTGGAATATTTTGTGTCTTACTATGATTACTACCAGCCCGAAGCCTATGTGCCCAGCCGCGATTTGTTTATCGAAAAAGACTCCAGCATCAACGAGCACATCGAGCAAATGCGCCTCTCCGCCACCAAAAACCTAATGCAGCGCCCGGATGTGGTGATTGTGGCCACCGTGTCGGCCATCTACGGTATTGGCGACCCTAACGAATACCACCAAATGATTCTGCACCTGAAAGAAGGCCAGAAAATCGACCAGCGCGAAGTGATTGCGCGGCTGGTGGCAATGCAATACGAGCGCGGCGATATGGACTTTGCCCGCGGCACCTTCCGTGTGCGCGGCGATGTGATTGATGTGTTTCCGGCGGAAAACGCCGAAGTGGCCGTGCGTATCAGCCTGTTTGACGACGAAGTTGACCGCATGCAATTGTTCGACCCGCTCACCGGCAGCCTGCACCAGCGCGTGGGGCGCTACACCGTATTCCCTTCCAGCCACTATGTTACCCCGCGCGACACCGTATTGCGCGCCTGCGAAGCCATCAAGCTGGAGCTGGCCGAGCGCATCGCCTTTTACACCCGCGAAGGCCGCGCCGTGGAAGCGCAGCGCATCGAGCAGCGCACCCGTTTCGACTTGGAAATGCTCTATGAAATGGGCTTTTGCAAAGGCATTGAAAACTACAGCCGCCACTTTTCCGGCAAGCCCGAAGGCGAGCCGCCGCCCACGCTGATGGACTACCTGCCCAAAAACGCGATTATGTTTATCGACGAAAGCCACGTTACCGTTACCCAAGTGGGCGGCATGTATAAAGGCGATGCCGCCCGCAAACAAAACTTGGTCGACTACGGCTTCAGGCTGCCTTCCGCGCGCGACAACCGCCCGCTCAAATTCCCCGAATTCGAGCGCATCATGCCGCAAACCATCTTTGTGTCTGCCACCCCGGCCAAATACGAAGCCGAACACGCAGGCCAAGTGGTGGAGCAAGTGGTGCGCCCCACCGGCCTTGTCGACCCGCTTATCGAAATCCGCCCCGTGGGCACCCAAGTAGACGACTTGCTCAGCGAAATCAACATCCGCAAAGACAAAGGCGAGCGCGTACTCGTTACCACGCTCACCAAACGCATGGCCGAGCAGCTCACCGATTACTACAGCGAATTGGGCGTGAAAGTGCGCTATCTGCACAGCGACATCGACACCGTAGAGCGCGTGGAAATCATCCGCGATTTGCGCTTGGGGCTGTTTGACGTGCTGGTGGGCATCAACCTCTTGCGCGAAGGTTTGGATATTCCCGAAGTATCGCTGGTGGCCATTCTCGATGCCGACAAAGAAGGCTTTTTGCGCAGCCACCGCAGCCTCATCCAAACCATCGGCCGCGCCGCGCGCAATGTAAACGGCTTGGCCATTTTATACGCCGACAAAATCACCGATTCCATGAAAGCCGCCATCGACGAAACCGACCGCCGCCGCGACAAACAAATCGCCTTCAACGCCGAGCACAACATCGCCCCGCAGCAAATCGTGAAAAAAGTGAAAGACATTATTGACGGCGTATACGGCGAAGACAACGGCAAACGCGGCAAAGGCAAAGGCCGCGGCAAAGTAAAAGTGAATGCCATCCACAACGAAGAAGACGCTATCAAAGAAATCGCCAAACTGGAAAAAGCCATGCAAGCCGCCGCACGGGATTTGCAGTTTGAAGAAGCCGCGGTAATCCGTGATCAGATTCGGGGAATTAAGGAAGGGTTGTTGTTTGGGGCGGTGGGGGAGTGAAGGCTGCCTGAAAAAACATTAATTCTGGAAAAGGGAAATCTTAATAAAAATGGGTATCCTAATGAATAATAAGGAATCATTAAAATTATTGATTTCACAGTGCACGGTATTGGGGCCAGTTTCTAAAAAGATTGTTGCAGCGGCTGAAAATGAACTGTAAGTGTCTTTTCCGGAGGAAAATAAAAAATTTCTATAAGCCGGCCAAGGTGCCCGGTGCGGATTATGCTTCTTTTGAAGTGGTGTCCCACTGCTTGGCCAAAGATGCACATGCTGTTTATGCGCTGAGCGGCAGCGGGGAGGGCTTGCAGATTTTTGCAGCGGCCGATATGGATAATCTGTTTTTTCTGCCGGCCACCATCAGCGGTGATTATTTTGCCGACCTGCAAAATCTGTATCACTACAACGGGCATTTTATTGAATATTGCAACGTTATCAATATGACGCAGGAAACCGAGCCAATCAAGCGCTATCTTGCGCAAAATCATGGTGATAAGGCGGCTTGGTGGAATTGCGCTGAAGGTTTTTACCGGCGGCTGCAACCGCTCTCTGCCCATCATTATCAAAGCGAAAACCGGATTTTTTATTATTTTAAAGATGATAAAGATTTGTATGACTACCCTGTTTACAATACCAAGGTGTCCGGCTTTAATTTTGACCATGACGGCTGCTTTATTGCGCTCAGAGATGTCGATGTGGCTACGTTTCAAGTGTTGAATGAGATTTATGCCAAAGATAAAAACAGCGTTTATTTCTATGCCGGAAAAATCGCAGCCGATGCGGCTACGTTTGCCGTGATAGACCGGCTGTTTGCCAAAGACGGCCACGGCATTTGGTTTAACGGGCGGTTGGCGGATGTGGCGGATGTGGATACGTTTGAAGTGCTGACCAAAAACGAAAGAAGATGTGAGGCGCATCGGGCCAGGGATAATAGGGCGGAATATGTTTCCAAAAACGCCAGAATCAGGCACCAAGGCTATGCGCATATTTTGAAAAAGGTAAAAGCCGGCAGCAAATAATGGTTGGCGGATTCGGCGGCAGCGGGCGGGGTATGCGCGAGCAAGTGTCGATGCGGCCCACGCACCACTTTGCCAAAATCTGGTGTGCTATGATGGTTTATGGTTATAAGTTAAGAAGGCTGCCTGAAAAAGCCAATAGGGTTTTCAGGCAGCCTTCTTCATCAATGGCTTGATTGATTTAACTTCAACGTGGCAATCCCTTGGCTAATGCGTTTTCGGCACGTTTCACCGCTAGGTTTTCTTTCCAGCCCATATAGCGTTGTTGATAGCGGCTTTTCATCATATTGTCGAAGCTGCGTTGTACGGTGAGGTTCCACAGGCTGTGGGTTTTGACTGCCCAGCTTTCGTCCCAGGCGCGCAGGGAGAGGGAAAACGAGCCATTAAGGTATTTCATCCAGTGCCACCAGCCGCTGGGCATAAATAAGGTGTCGCCGTATTCCAAAAAGCATTCGATGCCTTCTACACCTTTGAGGGCGGGGAAGCGGCGGGTGTCGGGTGCATCCACGTGGTAGTCTTCCAGCGCGTAGGTGGCAAAGGGAATGCGGTAGAGGCGCTCTTTCCATTTATGGTCAAACAGAATAACGTGTTTGCGACCGAAATGGGTGTGGAAAATGTGTGCCATGTCGATGTCGTAATGCAGGAAGGTTTCCGAGCCTTCGCCACCGAAAAACAGGTTGGGGTGTTTGTCGAGAAAGCCACCCATCAAATCGGTGGGAAAGCGGTAGTCGCCAAGTAGGGCGGGGGCGTGTTTGATGGGGTCGAACAGAAAAATACGCAAATCGGTGGGTGTGCGCTGAATCAGATCAATGTAGTCGCCGAATTTCATCTGGGCACTGGCGGCGTTGATGGGCGCGGCGGGGTCGGCCTTGCGGCTGTCATACAGCGGCACGGTGATGTCGCCGACAACGGTTTTCATATAATCGAGCGACCATTTGCCATGCGCGAGCCAGTGGTGGGTCATGTTTTTGATCACCAGCGGGCGGCGCGGCTTAAGATAATGGCGGCGGAAATCTTCTTGGCTGATGTGCTCGACCACATCTATCGGGGTGAGTTTGAAACCCATGATTTATTGTTGTAAATGGCTTGGTGCAAAAGAGATGATTTTAATAAACTTTGGGCGGCGGGGAAACGCCGTTTCTGTGCAGCTAAATGGCGTTGTTGCAAAGCCAAAACCGATTTTTTAAATGCTGACGATTTTATTGGCAGAATTTCTGGATATCGGCATCGTAGCGCGCCAAGAAAGCGGCACGGTTTTCGGTGCGCGCACCTTCGGCAGCGGCGCGGTTCAGACGGGCGGCCTTGCAGTTGTCTTCTTTCTGCTGGCGGTTGGCGTCTTCGATTTTTTTGTTGTTTGCTTCGATGGCCTTATTTTGCGCGGCAATTTGTTGGCTCAGCTGCAATTGCTGCTCGGCAATGGAGCCGGAAGCGGTTTGTGCGCCGGGAGTTGCTGCGGGTGGAACCGCTTGGGTAACCGTTTGCGTGTTGACGTTCATCAGATTGCTTTGCGCCGGTTGCAGATTGCGCGGTACATCGGAATAGGTGTTGACGCCGCGGCTGTCTTTCCAGTTGAACACTTCTTTGGCGCCCAAAGAGGCCGATACGCTCAGCGCCAAAGTTAGCAGCAGTAGGTTTTTGTTCATGAGCATCCCTTTTTCTCTTGTTTTTGAAACCTGATTTAGCGGATTTTACAGCTTGGTAATGGCCACAATTTAAAGATAATTAAGCAGCTTTTACAGCAATATGGCCGTATTGTACGGTATCCATTCAAAAAATAACAGTCTGGCGTGGCGGCGTTTTTGCGGCGCGGCGGTTTTGCTGTTAAAATAATGCGCCACATCTCCCCCTTTCCTCAAGAGCCTCCAATAAAATCATGCGTATAGTCGAAAAAGCCTACACTTTTGACGACGTCTTGCTCGTACCCGCTCACTCTACAGTGCTGCCGCGCGACGTTATCCTCAAAACCCCGCTCACCCGCCATATCCAGCTCAATTTGCCGCTGGTTTCCGCCGCCATGGACACCGTTACCGAGGCGCGGCTGGCGATTTCGATGGCGCAAGAAGGCGGCATCGGTATTGTGCATAAAAACATGAGCATCGAGCGCCAAGCGCGGGCGGTGTCGAAAGTGAAACGCCATGAAAGCGGGGTGGTGAAAGATCCGATTACGGTGACCCCCGATATGCTGGTGCGCGATTTAATCGACACCAAGCGCAAGCACAAGGTGTCCGGCCTGCCGGTGGTGGAAAACGGCAAAGTGGTGGGTTTGGTAACCAACCGCGACTTGCGTTTTGAAAAACGCTTGGATGCGCCGATTGCCAGCATTATGACCCCGCGCGAACGCCTGATTACCGTCACCGAACACACCAGCATTGAAGACGCGCGCGAGCTGATGCACGCGCATAAAATCGAGCGCGTGCTGGTGGTGAGCGACGCTTGGGAGCTTAAAGGGCTGATTACGGTAAAAGACATTCTCAAAACCACCGCTTTTCCCAATGCGAATAAAGACGCCGATGGCCGTTTGCGCGTGGGCGCTGCCGTGGGTGTGGGCAAGGAAACCGACGAACGTGTGGCCGCACTGGTGGCCGCCGGTGTGGACGTGATTGTGGTGGACACTGCCCACGGCCACAGCCAAGGCGTATTGGATCGCGTGCGCTGGGTGAAGCAAAATTATCCGCAAGTAGATGTGATTGGCGGCAATATCGCCACCGCACAAGCGGCGTTGGACTTGGTGGCTGCCGGTGCCGATGGCGTTAAAGTGGGCATCGGCCCCGGCTCCATCTGCACCACCCGCATTGTGGCGGGTGTGGGCGTGCCGCAGCTCACGGCCATTCACAATGTGGCCGAAGCGCTGAAAGACAGCGGCGTGCCGCTGATTGCCGATGGCGGCGTGCGCTTTTCCGGCGACTTGGCCAAAGCGCTGGCGGCAGGGGCTTCGGCAGTGATGTTGGGCGGTATGTTTGCCGGTACTGAAGAAGCACCGGGTGAAATCGAGCTGTATCAAGGCCGCTCTTATAAGTCTTATCGCGGCATGGGCTCGCTCGGTGCCATGAGCCAAGGCTCGTCGGACCGCTATTTCCAAGACAACGAATCCAACGCCGACAAATTTGTGCCCGAAGGCATCGAAGGCCGCGTACCCTACAAAGGGCCGATTGTGCAGATTATCCACCAATTGGTGGGCGGCTTGCGCTCCAGTATGGGCTATTTGGGCTGCGCCACCATTGCCGATATGCATGCCAAGGCCGAATTTGTGGAAATCACCTCGGCCGGCATGAGCGAATCACATGTGCACGATGTACAAATCACCAAAGAAGCGCCCAATTACCAAGTGCGTTGATGTGGATTAAAATGCTGTTGCCGTGTATTTATTGATGTCATGCGGCGAAATGTTTAAAAAAGGCTGCCTGAAACTTTCAGGCAGCCTTTTTTGTGGCTGTGGTGTTTAGATTGGGGCGGTGGCAATGGATTGCCTTCCATCATCTGCCACATCAAACACCTCATAAAACTCCAACGGCAGGCCATCGGGGTCGGCGCAGAAAGTAAAGCGGCTGCCGGTGTATTCGTCGCGGCGCACCGGCTCGCATACCACGCCGTGTTGCTGCAAATGGGCAATCATGGCATCCAAGTCGGCCACTGCAAAAGCCAGATGGCGCAGGCCGCAGGCTTCCGGATGGCTGCGGCGCGGCGGCGGGTTGGGAAAGGAAAACAGCTCCAGCTGTTTGCCGTCGGGCAGGCATAAATCCAGCTTGTGGCTGTGGCGATCGGCACGGTAGTGTTCGGCCAAAATACGCGCGCCCAATACCTGAGTATAGAAATGTTTGGCGCGAATATAGTCGCTGCAAATCAGGGCGATGTGGTGGATGCCAATCAAGGGGGCGGGCATGGGGAATCCTTGTACTGTTCAACAAGGCTGCCTGAAAGCGGTGTTGTGTCGCCATTCCGGCTTCAGGCAGCCTCCTTATCAAGGGCTTTAATCTGCGGGCTGGCCGGGGTCGGGCTTGAGCATGGATTGGGCGGCGGCGGCGGTTTCGTAGAGCTGGGCTTCCATTTGCTGTTGTTGGAAGCCGGCACCCAGCTGCATGCGTAAGAAGCTGTTGCCGGTGTAGCGGGTAACGTGGTGGTAGTGCTGCGCCATAATCGCTTTGACGGTGGCCAGGTAGTCGTCAATGAGTTCGGGCAGGATGTCGAAGCGCTCGTAATTGATGATGGCATACACTTTGTGGCCCACCGGTGCCAAGGCTTGATCCACGGCGGTGCGCACGGCGTCGATGTCGTGGCGGCTGCGGATGGCGAGGCCGGAAAAGTCGACAAAAAACAATTCTTGTTGTGCATCATAGCTTAAACGCTCGGCCAATGGCCGTTGCAACATTTGCTCGCGCAGCCCCATGGGGCTGTCGTGGAAAATACGCGCATCCATTAAGCGCGGCTGGCCGTGAATCACGGGCTTGAAGGCCATGTGTGCCAGAATATCTTGTTCGATGTCGATGCCGGGCGCCACTTCGGTGAGCACCAGGCCTTCGGCGCCCAGCTCGAATACGCAACGTTCGGTGATGTAAATCACGGCTTGGCCGCGTTTGCGCGCTTGCTCGGCGCTGAAGGTGCGGTGTTCCACCGCCGCCACAAATTTGCGCGCGCCGCTGTCGCCCGCAATGCGCAGTTGGCCGTCTTGTAAGGTGATGTCGGGCTTGCCGGCGGTAAAGGTGCCCACAAACACCACTTTTTTGGCATTTTGGGAAATATTGATAAAGCCGCCGGCACCGGCCAAGCGGGCGCCGAATTTGGAGACGTTCAGGTTGCCTTCGCCATCGGCTTGCGCCAGCCCCAAAAAGGCGATGTCCAAGCCGCCGCCGTCGTAAAAATCGAACTGGCTGGGCTGGTCGATAATGGCGTGGGCATTGGTGGCGGCGCCAAAGCTCAAACCGCCGGCGGGAATGCCGCCAATCACGCCCGGCTCGGCGGTGAGCGTCATCAGGTCGATAATCCGCTCTTCGGCGGCCACGTTGGCAATGCCTTCGGGCATGCCGATGCCCAGATTCACCACCGCATTGGTGCGCAGCTCCATGGCGGCGCGACGGGCGATGATTTTGCGCTCGCTCATGGCCATGGCTTTGAGCGCCGACATGGGCACGCGGATTTCGCCGGTGTAGGCCGGGTTGTATTGCTCGGCAAAGGTTTGCATGTGGTAGGCGGCGTCTTCGGCCACCACCACGCAATCCACCAAAATGCCCGGCACTTTGACTTCGCGCGGATTAAGGCTGTTGCGCTCGGCAATGCGCTCCACTTGGGCAATCACAATACCGCCGCTATTGCGCGCCGCCATGGCAATGGCCTGGGCTTCTAGGGTGAGCGCTTCTTTTTCCATGGTGATGTTGCCGTCGGCATCGGCGGTGGTGCCGCGGATAATGCCTACGTTAATCGGAAAAGCTTGGTAAAACAAATATTCTTCGCCGTTGATGTGCATCAGCTGCACTAAGTCGTTTTGGGTGCGCTCGTTCAGTTTGCCGCCGCCAAAGCGGGGGTCGACAAAGGTGCCCAGCCCCACATGGGTAAGGGTGCCGGGCTTGCCGGCGGCAATATCGCGGAATAAGTGGGTAATCACCCCTTGCGGCAGATTGTAGGCTTCAATCTGGTTGGTTACTGCCAGCTCTTGCAGGCGCGGCACCAGCCCCCAGTGGCCGCCAATCACCCGGCGCACCATGCCCAGATGGCCGAAGTGGTTGAGTCCACATTCGCGGCCGTCGCCTTGGCCTGCGGCATACACTAAGGTGAGGTCGCGCGGGCTGCCATGGCCATCGCTGCTGGCGGCGCGGGTTTCGGTATAGCGCTCTTCAATGGCACGCGCCACGTTTTCAGCAAAACCAATGCCCACAAAGCCGCCGGTGGCGATGGTGTCGCCGTCTTTAATCAGCATGGCCGCTTCGCGCAGGGAAACCACTTTGCCATTGTCGGCCTGGTGCGGCGCTTGGGTGATGGGGTGGACAGGATGGGTCATTTTTCTTTTCTCCGTGGCAATGGCGCTATTAAGCAACTCATAATCCATTGCAGCCGATGTAGTTGCCTGTAATTAAGCGCATTGTTTTTTTATGAACAAGCACAATACCTTGCTGGCGGCACGTTATTATTTACGCGGACAGTGCTTGCAGTATAGGTGAATTGTGGTTATTTTGTCATCGGCTCTATGCAGCATGTATCTGTGTGTGGCGGTGCTAATTTGTTCAAAAATATCCGTTTTATGTGGCTGCCTGATTGGGTAACGCCATTGCCGAAAAATAATAAGAAAGTGAGAAACGTTATGTTAAGCGTACTGGCCATTGTGGTGTCTTTGCTGTTGCTGATGTTTTTTGCCTACCGCGGCTACAGCGTGCTGTTGTTGGCGCCGCTGATGGCGGCGGTGGCGGTGGTGTTGAGCGGCGAAGGCGGTTTGATGCTGCCCATTTACACCGAAACCTTTATGAGTGCTTTGGGCAACTATCTGCTCAAATTTTTCCCGGTATTTTTGCTGGGTGCGCTGTTTGGGCAATTGATGGCCGATTCGGGTGCCGCCGGGTCGATTGCCAAATACATCATGCGCTTGCTTGGCCCCAAACATGCCATTCTCACCATTATTTTGGCCTGCGGCTTGCTCACTTATGGCGGTGTGTCTTTGTTTGTGGTGGCTTTTGCCATTTTCCCGATTTCCAAAATGCTGTTTCAGGAAGCCGATATTCCCAAACGGCTGATTCCGGCCACCATTGCGCTGGGTTCGTTTACCTTCACCATGACGGCCTTGCCCGGCACCCCGGCGATTCAAAATGCCATTCCCATTCCATATTACGGCACCAATGCGTTTGCAGCGCCGGGGCTGGGGATTATCGGTGGCCTGATTATGTTTTTCGGCGGCTGGTTTTGGCTGAACCAGCGGGCTAAAAAAGCCCGTGCTGCCGGTGAAGGCTATGGTGATCACGGCAACGATGCGGTGGATTTGCACGACGTGAATGCCCAACACATGCCGTTTTGGCTGGCCGTGTTGCCCTTGGTGTTGGTGATTGGGGTTAATGCGGTGCTCACTTATGGGGTGTTCCCCAATATGGATTTCGCTTTTGTGAACGAGAAATTCCCCAATTTGAAAGTGGCGTCGCAACTGGGCTTGTGGTCGATTATTATTTCGCTGTTGGTGGCTTGTACGGTGTTGGTGGTGGCGCGCTGGGCGCACTGGAAGCATTTGCAGACCAGCGTGAATAAAGGCGTATACGGCTCGATGCTGCCCATTTTCAATACCGCTTCCGAAGTGGGCTACGGTGCGGTGATTGCCACCATGGCCGGTTTCGCCCTTATCCGCAATGCGGTGCTGAATGTGTCGCCCAACAACCCGCTGATTTCCGAAACCGTGGCCATGAGTACGCTGGCGGGGATTACCGGCTCCTCTTCCGGCGGCCTGAGTATTGCCCTGCAAACCTTGGGCAAAGACTATCTGGCCATGGCCGAAGCCCACGGCATCAGCCCGGAATTGCTGCACCGGGTGGCGGTGATGGCCGCGGGTGGTTTCGATACCTTGCCGCATTGCGGCGCCATCATTACCTTGTTGGCGATTTGTGGTTTGAACCATCGCCAGTCGTACCTGAATATCGGCATGGTAACCATTGTTATTCCGTTGGTGGCGGTGATTGCGGTAATTACACTGGGCACTATGTTCGGTTCGTTTTAAGATTTAGCACGTTTTAGTTTGATGCTAAAGCCCCGCTAGGCTGCCTGAAAATACAGCAGCTTGGCGGGGCGTTGTTTTTTATATGGGTGTATTATACCAATTCGAAAAAATAAGATAACAAGACGGAACTGATTTACTTGGTGCTTCAGCGCCTTAGTAAATTGTTCTCTTTGAGCTGAGCCGAAGACAGTACACCTAGTACGGAACAGAGTTTGTTGGTGCTTTAGCACCTTACAAAATCGTTCTCTTTGAGCTAAGGCGAGCCAACGCAGTTAGGTTATTTTTAAGGCTGCCTGAAAGATGAATAGCTGCTACAGCAATCTTTATCCGCAACATCCGGCAGCAGAGCCACCAAATCTACGGTACACGTAAAGTCTGGAGGCTTTGTTGCGCAATGGCTGCCGCGTTGCCTGCTGTACCGTGGAATGCCTTTGGAATACTCGGCTAAAGCGGCTTGACTCAAGATAAACCGGCACCCATAAAATCGGCGCGGTTCAGTTCGCAGTTGGCTAATCATACCTATGCAGAATGCTTTGTTTAAAAGTGCCAGCGTATGCCTGTATTGATGGCGCGGCCGGGTAAGGGGGCGAGGTATTTTAGGGTGGAGTTAAACGGCCGGGCTTCGCGGTTGGTGAGGTTTTTGCCGTCCAGATACCATTCCCATTCGCCGAGGCGGGTTTTGTGGCTATAGGATAGGTGGGCGTCTATCAGGGTATAGCCGGGCAGAATGGGCTCGCTGTTGATGATTTTGCCTACGTTTTTCTGTTTTTGGTAATGCACGGCTCCCACCGCTGCACGCCAACCTTGGCGCTCCCAGGCCAACTCGGCGCCATAGCGCGAGGTGGGCATGCCGGGCATGTAATCGCCTGCCAGCCGTTGCTCCGGGGTTTCGTTGTTGTGGCGTGGGCGGTTGCGTACCCAGTCGCCAAATACGCCGATACTCCATTGGCCGCTTGTGTGGGCGGGCAGGCGGTAGCGCAGGTCGACTTCGGCACCGCTGACGGTAGCGTCTTGCTGGCGCCATTGGCGGATGAGCAGGCGGCCGCTGTTGGGGTCGGTATTAGGGCGGCTGATGCCTAAGCCGGTGTAGGCCAGGTAGCTGTAGTTTTTAAATTGGCTGCGGTAGACGGCGGCATGGGCAGAAAAGTTGTGCCAATCCAACTGGCTGCTCAGCTCCCAAGCATGGGCTTTTTCTTTTTGTTGATTTGGGTTGCCTTCTTCCACCGATAAGGTGGCTAGGTGACGGTTGCTGGCATAAAGTTCGTTGACTTCGGGTGCGCGCTCGGACCAGCTGCGCTGCAGTTTGAGTTGCCAATAGTCGTTTACTTGCCATTGCAGCCCGATGTGTTGGTTTTGCAGCGAAAAATCGTGTGGGTGGTTGAGGTAGTCGGCCCAATTTTTACCGTCTTGGTAGTTGTCGGGCAGGCGGCGGTGTTTGATTTTGTCCCAGCGGGCGCCGACTTCGATATAGAAAGGGTCGAAATTGGCTTTTTCCAGCATAAACAGGCCGCGCTCTTGGCTGCGCACGCTGGGCATATAGGCGTCTTCACCGCTGCTGCGGATGTCGCGATGGTTGATGGCCACGCCGGCAGTGCCTTCCAGCGGTCCCCATTTGGCATGGCTCACTTCCAGGCGCAGTTGTTTGCTGGTGCTGTCCAGCCCGCTGGACAAGGTATCGCCCAGATAGTCGCTATTTTGGGCTTTGGAATAGCCTAAGCTCAGGCTGGCATGGCGGATGCCGGGCAAGGGTCGGTTGAGGGCGCCGCGTAAATCCCAGCGGGTTTGGTCTGCGCGGATATTGGCCGGAGCATAGCCTATGCGGGCTTGCTTGTCGTTGTTCCAAGCATCGGTGTAGACAAAGCCGGGCACGCCGTAGTGGGTGCGGTAGCGGCTCAGGGCCATGCCGATATAACCCGCTTCGCCAATCAGGCTGGTGCCTAGGGTGAAGGATTGGGTTTTTAAATGGCTGTTGGGGATTTTGCCGTCGGGGATGGGCACGATGTCGGTGAGCGGGCCTTTCTGGTCGGGTAGATAGGCGCCGGCATTGGGGGTGTGCAGGGGATTGGCCGGGTTGGGGATGCCGTAAAGGTTAGCAGCTTGGGTGGTGTAGCGATCCATTTCGCTTTCCAGCTCGCTCGGATTGTTGACAAAATAGCGGTTTAAATAAGGAAACCATGCCGGGTTTCTGCCGCCGCGTTGAATGTGCATATTCATTTGGCACATGTCGCGCAGAACACTGTCGCTGCCGGCTTCGTTGTGGTCGTAGCAGGCGGCGGCTTTGGTTTGGCCGGGAATTCGGTAGGCGGAAATTTGGCGCTGCAAGCCGCTTAGGTGCCATGCCCAGTTGCTGTCGTTGTGACCGTCGAGGCGGAACATTTGTGTGTTGGGGCTGTTGAATCCGCCGCTGATATCGATTTTACCGCCAAAACGTTTGCCGCTGATTTGGGTGGGGATGCGGCCATCGTCTACATTTACCGCACCGCCAATTGCACTGCCACCATACAGCACTGAGGCTGCGCCTTTGATGATTTGGATGTTGTCGGCCATAAACGGCTCGATTTGGGTGGGCAGGTTGCCGCTGATTACGGCGACGTCTTGCAGTGATAATTCATTGGCCAGAATTTGCACCCGTGAGCCGGACAGGCTGCGGATGGTGGGGCGGCCGGCGTTGGGGCCGAAATGCTCACTTTGTACTCCGGCGGTTTTTTCGGTGGTGGCACCCAAAGTGGCGGCGCGGTTGTTTTGCAGTTCATGACCGCTTAATACCGATTGGGTGCCCATAAACAGCGCTTTGGCAGTGGGTGCGGCTTGGGTGGCTACTACTTCGATATCGGCCAAGGCGGCAGCTGCGGAATCGGTTTGTGCTTGTGCAGCGGTGGTGAAAGCGGCTAAGGCAGCGCCGATGGCCAGTGCGGTTTGGTGTTGTTGAATATTCACAATGATTATCTAAAATTAACAAATGTTATATTATATCAGTTAATTTTAATATTGAACTGCGGCGGAATGACGCAAGTACCTTGTTCACAGAATAAGGCACTCGCATCTTTTTGGCCGATGGTTAAATGTCGGATTCAAGAATCCGACCCGCGGATGGGATTGTCAAACTACTTTATTTTGTAAGGTTATTTTTAGGATTGGTATTATTCAGGCTGCCTGAAGGCCATGGCGGCGGCGATGTGTTGCCAATCGTTGTCTACCGGCGCGTTTAGGGTGAGGGCGGTGCCGTTGTGCGGGTGTTGGAAGCTGAGGCTTTCGGCGTGCAGCAGCAGGCGGGGGATGCCGGTGTGGGCGGCCAGGGCGCGGTTTTGTTTTTTGTCGCCGTAATTGCTGTCGCCCAGAATGGGGTGGAATAGGTGTTTGAGGTGACGGCGCAGCTGGTGTTTGCGTCCGCTGTGCGGCTGCAATTGCAGCAAGCTGAAGCGGCTGCTGGGGTGCGGGCCGCACGGGTAGGGCAGTTCGCTTAAGCCTAGGCAGCGGTAGTCGGTAACGGCGCTTTGCGGTGGTTTGTTGTGATCGGCCATGCAGTCGGCAATTTTATCCAGCACTTCTTTCAGCGGGTAGTCGATGCGGCCGCTGCCGTGCAGCCAGCCGCGCACGATGGCCAAGTAGGATTTGCGGATTTGCTGTGTTTCGAATTGCTGTGACAGCAGGCGGGCGGTGTGGCTGTTGAGGGCAAACAGCAGCACGCCGGAGGTGGGGCGGTCGAGGCGGTGTACGGGAAAAACATGTTGGCCGATTTGGTCGCGCAGGGTTTGCATGGCAAAGCGGGTTTCGTGTTGGTCGAGCCAGCTTCTGTGCACCAACATGCCCGCCGGTTTGCAGATGGCCACTAGGGTGTCGTCTTGGTAGAGGATGGGCAGCAGCGGGGCGGTCATGTGGGCTTGGTCGCGGCGATGCTGGCGCCAATGGCGGCAGCCATGCGCGCGCTGGCGCCTTGGTGTTGGCGGATAAAGCCGTGTGCTTGCGCGGCCATGTGGGTGCGGGCGGCGGGGTTGGCCAAGAGGGCGGCGGTTTGCTGTTGCCATGCGGTGGCATCGGCCACTTGCACGGCGGCACCGCTGGCCACGGCGCTGGCCGCAGCGGCGGCAAAATTATAAGTGGACGGGCCAAACAGGGTAGGCAGGCCGCAGGCAATCGGCTCAATCATATTGTGGCAGCCGCTGTCGACCAAGCTGCCGCCCACAAACGCCACTTCGGCAGCCAGAAAATAGGCAAATAATTCACCCATGCTGTCGCCAATCCAGATTTGGGTGTTGGCGTGTACCGGGGTGTTGTCGCTGCGGTTTTGCACTTTAAAGCCGTGTTGCTCAGCGCTGCTGAAGGCTGCCTGAAAGCGCTCGGGATGGCGCGGCACGATAATTAGTAGGGCATTGCCACGGTAGGCTTGCCAGGCTTGCAGCAGCAGCGCGGCTTCGTCTTGCTGCTGGTAAAAGCGGGTGCTGGCGGCCACCACCACCGGGCGGTTGCCGATGCGTTGTTTGAAATCGGCGGCCAAGGCGTGCATGGCCGCGGGGGCGCTGATGTCGTATTTGCTGTTGCCGCACACCGTTACATGGGCGGCACCGATACGGCGCAAACGCTCGGCATCGGCTTCGGTTTGCGCATAGCAGCCGAGCAGGGTTTGTAGTGCCGGGCGGATTAGGCTGCGGGCTTTCAGGTAGCCTTGCTGCGATTTTTCCGATAGCCGCGCATTGGCCATAAACATGGGGATGCCGTGTTGATGACACAAAAACAGGGTGTTGGGCCAGATTTCGGTTTCCATCAAGATGCCCAAACGCGGCTGGTGTTCGTGCAGGAATTGGCGGATGTAGCTGGGTTTGTCGTAGGGCAGGTAGCGGCATTGCGCTTGCGGGTAGAGTGTTTCGGCGGTGGCGCGGCCGGTTGGGGTGGTTTGGGTAATCAGCAGTGGGGTGTTGGGGAAATGCTGTTGCAGTGCCTGAATCAGCGGCTCGGCAGCACGGGTTTCGCCCACCGATACGGCATGCACCCAAATGGCTTTTTGCATCGGCGCGGGGTGGGGCTGGCCGAAGCGCTCGTTCCAGTGCGCCAGATACGCCGGTGCCTGCCGCGCACGGCGGCGCAGATAGCGGCGGATAAACGGCGGGGCAATCTGCCACAGGGTTTGGTAGAGGAAGTTGAGCAGCATAAAGGTTATATATTGGGGTTTCAGGCAGCCTGAGTGGTGAACAGGCTCTAAGGCCACCTCATGAATGGAGTTTCACTCTTGCGTGCGGTTATGCTTCTACCTACAGCTTGCTTTGGGTCAATGGATTGCCGAGTTAAGTTCGGCAATGACGATGTACTATTTCAGGCAACCTTACTGCTGGCAAGGCTGCCTGAAGTTTAATCAAAGCGGATGCTGTAGCGGATTTCGCCGCCCACCGATTCGGTGCTCACTTTGCCGATGGCTTGCAGGGCGCGGTTGATTTGGTAGGTTAGCTTCACGGTTTGGGTGGCGCTCTCAATGCCGTATAAATAGCTGACATACAGGTCGTTGGTGAGCCGCTTGCCCACGGTAATCACCTGCTCGGCCGGGTTCATTTCGCCGGTTTGGTGGTTACGGGTTTGCTGGCTGGTAAAGCCCAATTCGTCCACCAGCCCCAAGCGGTCGTTCAGACCACCGGCCAGCCAAGCACTGGCGGCGGCGCTCAGTGCCGCTTCGTCGCCGGCGCTGCCGCTGCTGGCACGCCCCAGAATGAGCCAGGATAATTTGTCTTTTTCACTCATTGGCTCGTTGGCGGTAAGGCTGATGCGCGGATTGCTCAGATTGCCCAGTGCCTCGACACCGGCCTCCACCGGAGAAGAGCGGCGGGTGGCGCGTAGGCGCAGGTTGGGGTCGTCGATGGGGCCGACAAAGGAAATGCTGCCTTGTTGGATTACCAGATCCTGCCCATAGGCTTTGTATTGGCCTTTGATAATATTCACCGACCCCACCAGCTGCAACTCCTGAGTGGGTGTGCTGGTGGCCACCAAGCGGCCGCCCAGCAACACGTCCAGCCCTTCGCCGCTAAAACGGAATTTATCGTTCAAATCCAGTGTCATACTCAGGCTAACCGGCAAGGCGGCGCTGGCAGCCGGTTTTTCGCGCCCGAGCACCACCACATCATCACCCAAAGTGGGCATGCCCGCCTTGGGAAAACCGAAATGACCTTGATCCACTTTAAGCTCGCCGGTGAGGATGATGCCGCGGCTCAGGGTGTAAATCAGTTGTGAGTGGCCGCTTAACGTGAGGCGGCGGTTGACTTGGTCCAGAATGGGGTAGCGGTTGAATTGGGCGGTCACGTCTACATCGGGGGTGGTGCCCACCATATTGACCACGCCTTTGAGGGTGATGTCGCCGTCTTTGCGCTTGAAGTTGAGGGCGTCAATCAAGAGGCGGCGGCCTTGGAAGCGGCTGCGCAAGGTGCCGTTTTCCAGAATCACGCCGTTGCCGCGCTCGCGGTAATACAGATTATTGCCGTTGAGGCTGCCGTTGAGCAGCGGCGTGCCCACGGTGCCGCTCACGGCGGCATCGGCGGCCAAGCTGCCGCGTGCTTCCATGCCCACCGGCATTAAATAGCGGAAATTGGCCAAATCGGGGGCGTTTACCTTGATGTGGCCGCTCACCGGTGCTTTGAGGATGTCGTTACCAAATTGCTGGGCAATGGCTACGCGGGCATCAACATTGCCGTAACGGGTATCGCCAGTGAGGTGGTTGTCGATACGCCCGTTTTGAAAACGGGTGTCGAGCACTACTTTGCTTAAGCCCAACGCCTGTTTGCGATAGGGTAGGATGATGTCGCCGGATTGCTGCCGGATTTTCAGGTAGCCACGGGCATTGTTGCTGTAGGACAAATCCCAGTCGCCGCTGAGCACCAAGTTTTGCTCTATTGGCAAGGGCATTATATTGTGCAGCTGCTGTACTGCTAAGTTGCTGGCATTGCCGCGGCTGGTGAGGCCTTGTTTTTTGTCCCACAGTAGCGACTGCAGGTTGAGGCTGCCGCCCATGGCCGCCCAGCGGGCGTTGTTCATCACCACCCGCTCGGCGCCCGCTTCCAGCTGCAAAGGTGCCAGTAGCTTGAGGTTGAAGGCACCGCCGATGTCCAGTGTGCCCACGCGGCCGCGCCACTGGTATTTTTCATCCAGCCCGCCGTTGGCGGCCACATCGAGGCGGTAGGGTTTGCCGTCGAGCTGCAATTGGGCATCGGCGCGAATGGTGTGGTTGTTGCCGCGGCCGTTAATCAGGGTGTTGATGCGCTCGATACGGGTGCCGCCGGCGTTCAGTGTTTGGCCGTTGATGCGGATATTGAGCGGCTGAGTTACATCGGGCGAGCCTTGCAGAGCGAAGTCCAAGGTTTGCACTTGCAGCACTTTTTGTACTTCTAAGCCGCGTGCTTGGCCGCTGAGGTTGGCGGTGAGTTTTTTCGGTTCGCCGCTGATAAAGCCTTTGGCGGTGAGCAAGCCTTTGAGGCCGAAGCCGAACAAATCCAATTGCGGGGCGTTGATGTCCAAGTTGAGCTTGTCGCCCGCTTTGCCAAAGCTACCGTTGCTGATAATACGGTTGCGACCTAGGGCTAGGTTGATGTCGGCACGGCTCAGGTGCTGATCTTGGTAGTGCACATCGGCCTTGCCCGCTAGTGGTGCGCCGGACAAGACGCTGTTTTGCCATTGCATCTGGCCGCTGATGTTGGGGCTGTCGGCTAAGGTGCCTTTGATGTTGATGCTGCCGTTTACGCGGCCGCTGGGAAAGCGGTCGTTGAGTTTGTTGGGATTGAAATTTTGGCTGTCTACATTTAATTCCAGTGCCTGTTGCTGAAATAGGGCAAGGCTGCCTGAAGCGTTGAGCACGCCGCCATCGCGCGGCAGTAGTTGTAGTTTTTCCAGCAGCAGGGTTTGTTGGGCGCTGGCTTGGTCGGTGAGCAGTTGCAAGGTGCCGCTGCTGCGGGCTTTTTCGGTGTCAAACTGCCAGTCGGTTTGGGGGCTGGTCAGGCTGCCGTGTACATGGATGCTGCCGTTCAGGCTGCCGGGCAGGGTGTTGTTGAGCACATCTTGGCTCTGCAGGTTTTGCAGCAGGGCGGTGATGTCGAGCTGACGCTCGGTGGTGTTGACCTGGCCGCGCACATTGATGCTGCCTTTTTGCATTAATTGCGCATCCAGCGTTTGGATATTGATCTGGCCTTGGCTGTCGATTTTAAGTTGGCCGGTGAGCAGGCGCAGCGGCAGGCCGCCGGTATCGGCCGCCGCCGGTGTGCGGTTGCTCAGGCTGATGATGCCGTCCAATTCATCGCGATGGCTGATGTTGGGTGCCATGCCGATGCTGAAATCCACATCGGCTTTGGGCAGGCTGGGCAGGAAAGCGTGCGGATTAAGCTGCCGCCCTAATAGATTCAAGCTGATGATTTTGTGGTTTAGTTGCAGTGCAAACGGCTTGAGTTTGGCATCGGTTTGCAGATGAATGGGGCCGCCGTGCATTTGCGCGGCCAGCGCCGGGGTTTCGAGGCTGCCTGAAAGCACGGCTTCGCTGCTCACGGCTTGCTCGTCGAGCAGGCCTTCGCCGCTGAGCTTGCCGTTAAGGGCAAAGGGGCTTTCGGTGTTCAGGCTGATGTCGCCTTGAATGTTGTGCCAAGGTGTGCGCAAGGCGGCAATGTGCAGGCGGTGGTTGTGGTGGTCGTAAACATAGCTGGCGCGGCTGGGCAGCAACACCACTTGTTTGGGTTCGCCCACAGTAATGCCCCCCAGCTCCAGCGCATCCACATTCACCGCCACCGGCAGGCTAATGCTTTTGGGCAAGGTAGCTGCGGCTTGATCCGGCTTGGGTGGGCTGGCTTGGCTGACAATGTGGATTTCACCCACGGCCAAACGGCGGATGTGCAGCTGGCGCTGCCACAGGGCAGAAGAATCCCAGTCCAGCACCAGTGAATCAAGGCTGATGTCGCTGCCGCCGGTGTTGATGTGGGTTTTTTCCAGCGCAAAACCGCGCCAGAGTGTGCCTTGCGGGTTTTCCGCCTGAATCTGCACCCCAAACAGGGCGGGTAGGCGCAGTAAACCCAAGCGCAGGCCGGATTCGGTGCCCACCAGCCAGCCTATGCTGCCGGATAACAGCAATAAAAATGCAGCCAAGCTCAGCAGAGCGCGCCGCAGCCAGTGGCGGCGCGGGCGTGGTGTTACCGCTGGCGTATCGCCATTGCTGTGGCCGGGCGGCGCGGGTGGGGTTTGATGTTGCGTCATCAGAAACGGGTTCCTAGGCTGATGTGCCAGCGTATTTTTTTGTCTTGATGGCCATAGGCCACATCAAAGGCAAACGGCGCCAGAGGGCTAAACCAGCGCAGGCCGATGCCGCTGCCTTGCTGCCATTTGGTGTCTTTGAATGAATGTGAAACTGAGCCGGCGTCGTGAAACACGGCCACCGAGAAATCTTTGTTCACCGGCACTTGATATTCCACACTGACCACGCCCAGAGCGCGATTCGGCAATACCGAATTATTAAAGCCGGGCAGGCCGATGCTGTCTTGCTCGTAGCCGCGCACACTGGTGGCGCCGCCGGTGCGGAACATCAGGCTCGAAGGCACGTCTTTGTCTTCACCGGCACGCACATAGCCCAGCTGGCCGCGCAACACCAAAGTGCCGTATTTGCGCTCTTGCGGGGTATAGAAATAGCCGGCGCGGGCGGCAGCGCGCTGTATTGAGGTAGACGAGCCCAAGCTGCCCACCGTGCTGCCGATTTTGCCTTCCAGAAAATAGCCGTTGGCCGGGCGCAATTGGGTTTCGATGTTTTGGCGTTTCCACGAGGCGGTGAGCATCAAGGCATTGCTGCGACCCAAATCCGGGCCGTTGGTGATGCGGCTGCTTTCGGTGAGGTATTCCAGCCCTAAGCGTGAGTCGATGTTGTTTTTATCGCGCACATACCAAACGCCGCTGGAGATGGCATTTTTTTCCAGATTTTGGGTGGTAGAGCGGTTATAGCTGAGGTTGCTGGTCCAGAAGCGGCCGTTGGCTTTGCGTGGCTGGCTCAAACCCACACCCACGGTGGCTTGGTAGCGGTCGATGTCGAATAGGGTGGAAGCCACATAGCCGCGGTTAAAGACATTGTAGTGATCGTAGCCCAAGCGGATACCGGGGCCATCGGCGGAGTCGTAGCGCAGGCCGAAGTCGAATTTTTGCCGCTTCACTTCGCTCACGCTCACTTTTACCGGCACACGATCACCTTGCATATTGGCAAAGTCGGCCTGTACCGAGGCACCGCCGTAATGGCTGTCTTGCTCCAGCGCTTGCTGGTAGTCGAGGATTTTGTCTAAATCATAGGGTGAGCCGGGTGCAAAACGCGCCATGCCCAACACCACGCTTTGCGGATAGCGCTGGGTGCCGCTCACTTCGATTTCGCCGAAATACACTGGCTGTTTGCTGTCTACCGTGAGCGCCAATTCGGCTTGGTTGCGGTTGGGGTCTACCGTGGCTTGGCTGGCGCTGATGCTGGCCAGTGGATATTTGTGGCGCACCACAGCGGCGAGTACGGCGCTTTTGCTGCTGCCCCAAGCGCTTTGGGTGAACGGGTCGCCCACGGGCAATGCCCAGTTTTCCATGGCGTTTTTATAGTATTGTGCCAGATTGTCGTCGGCCAGAATATCGCCCAGAATGGCCACGTTTACAGCGTCAATCTGCGTGCGCGGGCCGGGGGTGATGTGCAGCACATAGCCTTCGCCATCGGGGCTAATGGTGATTTTGCTGTTGAAATAGCCTTGGGTTTCCAGCATGGTGGTGGCTTGAGCAGGGGCATCTTCGGCCAGAAAAGCGGCTTGCTCGCGATCCAATGCTTCTTCTTGTTGCTGGGTAATCAGCGGCAGATGGGTTTCCACCAAGGTTTTGAGATCTTTGTTGTCACTTTCTACCCGCACCGGATAGCGTAGCACCGGCACGGCTTTGGTTTCAAACAGACCGAAAAAACGGCTGCTTTTGGCTTCTTCGGCTTCATTGGTGGTCGCATCAGCTGCCACGGCCTGCGTTTCGGCGGCCGTGGCGGTGAATGCCGCCATCGATAAGGTGGCGGCCAAAAGAGTAAGGTGAAATGGTTTGTTCATAAGTCTGACAAAACGGCATACCAATCATTGATGGCCAAGGTATTTTAATTTGTGCTTGCGGGCAGGGTGGTGGTAGCAAGGTGTTTGTTGAAAGCGGATGCAGTGGCTGAATCTGCGTTTTAAGCCAAGCTTGTTTCAGGCAGCCTGAAATGCATTCAAAAATGCCGAAATCTTTTTAAATGAGCAAAACGACCACCATTTTAACATTATTTGCTTGTGCTTATTGTTGCGGCGGTGTAAATGCCGTGCGTTACCCAGCGGTATCATACCATTTCGCCGATACTGACAGAATAAGGCATAGCAAAGGCGTTGGGTTATTTTTTGTAATGATATAACGCGATTGACAAGCCGCCGCTGCGGGCGATAGTATGACGGCCAACATCCAGAGTTGGAATATCCATGCCAACCTGCCGGTCGGCAAGGTGGAATGCGCAGTGCAGATGTGGCCGTGTTGAGCGGCAAAAACGGCATGCACCCGGGCTCTTGAGTTTAAGAGACGGGTGTTTTTGTTATGTGATACCAATTCTACAAAACAACCTAACTGCGTTGGCTCGCCTTAGCGTAAAGCGAACGATTTTGTAAGGCGCTAAAGCGCCAACAAACTCTGTTCCGTACTACTTGTACTGTCTGCGACTCAGCTCAAAGAGAACGATTTACTAGGGCGCTGAAGCACCGAGTAAATCAGTTCCGCCTTGTTATCTTGTTTTGTAGAATTGGTATGAAACACCATGGGGTCATTTAAACCGACTTGCAGCCCCACAATCACAATATGCTAAAAGGAACGGAATACCATGAAAATCGAACACCTTACCTTAACTTTCCATGCCACCGCCGCCAGCAGTACGGTGCGGTTTTGGCTGTGTCTGCCGCAACAGTCGGCGGTGCCCTTGTGTTGTGTCTGCCCGGTATCAGGGCAATGGCAAAGCGCAGCCTGCTTTCCGGCAGCTGCCGACACCCCCTTATTTGACGATGCGGATTTGAGTGCCGTGCGCAGCAGCCTGTTTTTGCTGGGCGTGACCGATATTGATGCGGCATTGGCGGCGTTGCAAATGCAGGCGCAGCAAGCTTTGGCGGCCTGTGGTGCCGACAAGGCTGCCTGAAAGCGATACGCTCATGGGCGAATTTGATTTTATCCGCCAGTATTTGCAGCGCCAGCAGAGCGGTGCCGAGGTGGTATTGGGCATTGGCGATGATGCCGCCATTGTGCGGCCGCTGCCGGGTTTGGACTGGTGCATCAGCACCGATATGTTACTGGCCGGGCGGCATTTTTTTGCCGATGAAGCCGCGGCCGACATCGCCCACAAAGTGCTGGCGGTGAACTTGTCGGACATGGCGGCCATGGGTGCACAGCCGCGTTGGGCTTTGCTCAGTGCCGCTTTGCCGCAGCTTAATCCGGTGTGGCTTAGCTCTTTTTGCGACAGCCTGTTCTCGTTGGCAGCCGCGCATGGCGTTACGCTGATTGGCGGCGACACCACCCGTGGCGATTATGTGTTCAACATCACCATCGGCGGCACGGTGCCGCAAGGGCAGGGTTTGCGCCGCAGCGGCGCACAGGTGGGTGACGATATCTGGCTGTCGGGGCGAGTGGGTTTGGCCGCCGCCGCTTTGCAGCAACGGCTGGGGCGCTTAAGGCTACCTGAAACCGTGTTTGCCGAGTGCAACCAAGCTTTGTTGCGGCCAACTCCTCAGGTGGCTTTGGGGCAGGCTTTGCTGGGCGTGGCCAGTGCGGCGCTGGATGTGTCTGACGGCGTGGCGCAGGATTTACAGCATATTTTGCGCGCTTCAGGGGTGGGTGCCGATGTGGATACCACGCAATTGCCCACCTTGGCCGCTTTACGCCACGGGCTGCCTGAAAGCACTTTGCTGCCTTTATTATTGGCCGGTGGCGACGATTACGAATTGCTGTTTACTGCCGCGCCGGCGCAGCGTGCGGCGGTGGCCGCGGCCGGCATTGCCAGCGGCACGGCACTGAGCCGCATCGGCACCATTACCGAGCAGCGCCAGGTACTGCACTGCCTGGATGCCGATGGCCACCCGATAAAGCTTGACCAACAAGGATACGATCATTTTGGCTAACCCATCCACGCCGCCTGTTACCCCCACATTGTCTTGGTTATTCAAAAACCCGGTGTGCTTGCTGGGCTTCGGCTTCGGCACCGGGTTGGCACCCAAAGCCCCCGGCACCTTCGGCACCTTGCCTGCCTTGCCGCTGGCTTGGCTGCTGTTGCAATTGCAGTTGCCGTGGCATGGATTGCTACTGGTGGCCGCCATGCTGTTTGCGGTGGGCATTCCCATTTGCAGCTACACCGAGCAAAAATTGGGGCGGCAGGATTATGGCGGTATTGTGTGGGACGAAATCGCCGCCATGGTGTTGGTGCTGTTGTTTGTGCCGTTGACATGGGCGTGGTGGCTGGCGGCATTTGCCGTATTCCGTTTTTTCGATGCGCTAAAGCCGTGGCCAATCCGCTGGTTTGACGCCCGTATTCATGGCGGGCTCGGCATTATGCTGGATGATTTGCTGGCCGCGGTTTTTAGTTTGGGGTTATTGTGGTTGTTGGCGGAGCTGCTTGCTTGGTAAGATAGGGGCACACAACCCCAAGTCATCCACATGAATATCCATATCCGCGTTGACACCGAATTTTTGCCCGAGCACAGCGATTTGCTGCGCGACAGCTATGCCTTTGCCTACCACATCACCATTGAAAACCACGATGAAGAACCGGTAACCTTGCGCAACCGCCATTGGGAAATCACCGATGCGCTGGGCAAAACCGACACCGTTGACGGCGCTGGCGTGGTGGGCGAGGAGCCGCTGCTGATGCCTGGCGCCGGTTTTTCCTACACCAGCGGCGCCCGCTTGCACACGCCTTGGGGCAATATGGTGGGGCGCTATGAATTTGAGCGGCAAGACGGCAGCCGTTTTTGGGCGCCAATTCCTGCTTTTGAGTTGAAAGCACCATTAACCTTGCAGTAGTTTCCAATGCCATTTTGGCTGATGCTGCACACAATCAAAGGAGTGAAACATGAATCTACCTTGGGAAGCGCAACTGATATTGGCGGGCGTGGTTGGCCTGTTGGTGGGTTTATTGGTGATGTGGCTGCTGCTGCGCCAAAGCGGCGACCAGAAAAAACAACACGAAGCCTTGGTGCAGAAATTCAGCGATTACCGCCAAGATGTGGACAAGCACTTTGTGGAAACCGCCGCTGCCGTGGACGAGTTAAACCGCAGCTACCAAAAAGTGGTGCAACACCTAAGCCAAGGCGCACAAAGCCTGATGGGCAAAGAAGCCTTGCAGGAGCAGCTGGCCAAACGCAGCGATAAATCGGTGACCGTGGCCTATTTGGCGGCCACCAGCGTGATTGCGCTGCCTGAAAGTGCCGCCGCAGACAACACATCCGCTGCCGCAAGGCTGCCTGAAGACGACATTCCGCCGCCGCCTTACACCGACGCCACCGAGGCCGAAGTGGTACCGTTTACCGGCCAGCCCGATCGCGTGGCCGACAGGGTGCCGACTGCTGCACCGGCAACCGTGGCCGAAACCCAGCCGGAAGAAGCCATACCGCCAACGGCTGAAACCGTGGATTTACAACAGCCCAAGCCCTGATTTGGATTTGATGGCCATACCCTAAACCGCTTGTTTGCCTAGTTGAGGTGAAACAGGCGGTTTTTTAATGGCGGCGGCAGATAGGGCGTTGGTTGATTGTTTAAGGCTGCCTGAAAGTGTTTAAGTTGGGTTTTGGCTTCGCAGAAACTGCGTTTTAGCTTACCTCAGTAAGACGCTCGTACCCAAAGAATATAGGCCAAGAAATTTGAAAATGTCGCAAGAAAAAAACTAACAACGGCTTAAGATTAACCCAATCATTCTATGCTGACAAGTATTTACATGATTTTTTGTTATTTTTGATACCGGGATTTCACTGGGGCTAGGGTCTGTTCACAATTACTTGTCATACCCTTGAATAAAAAAGAAACGCAGGCATAAAAGGAAGTTCTCACCCTCCCCCAATACACCTGCGATGCCCCGTACACTACTCAAAGATGAACATTGGACGAAGCTGTTACCCTATTCTGCGTGATTTGGGTATTTATAGCAAACCCAATTTGCGCAGAATTCTTGAAGGCATACTTTACAGAATAAGAACCGGCATACCGTGGCGGGATTTACCCGAGTATTTCGGCAAGTATCATACTGTTTATATCGCTTATAACCGTTGGTCAGAAAAAGGCATTTTTACTGCAATCTTGAAACAGCTCAGCCAAGAGAGTGACTTGGAGTGGGTAGCCATAGACGGCAGTTATACCAATTCTACAAAATAACCTAACTGCGCTGGCTCGCCTTGCCGTACTACTTGTACTGTCTTCAGCTCGCCGCCTTGTTATCTTATTTTGTAGAATTGGTATTATATCCGTGCTCACCAACACTGCGCCTCAGCGCTCAGTGCACAAGAGGATCACGCAATCGGTATGAGCCGAGGCGGCAGAACCAGCAAGATTCATCTGGCTGTAGATGCTGCAGGCAATCCGATTGAGGTTATCGTTACTGCGGGCAATATCCATGATGTCACCGTTGCACCGGAGCTGCTTGACAACATCAACCTTGCCGAAACTGAGTTGGTTAATGCGGACAAAGGTTACGATTCAGACCGGCTCAGGGAGCAAATAGAGCAAAGCGGTGCGAAAGCCAATATTCCCTATAAAAGCAATAGGGAAGAGAAAAATAAAGACATGGACTGGTATTTATATAAAATCAGGCATTTGGTAGAGAATGCCTTTTGCCGTTTGAAACATTTCCGAGCGATTGCCAGCCGTTACGATAAGCTCAAACGCAACTTCCACAGTACGGTTTTATTGGGGTGCATTGTGATGTGGTTACCTTTATGACAAGTAATTGTGAACAGACCCTAATATCACGTAGACGATAATATTATCATCCATAAAGTTTTGGACACTCGTGCCATTTATTTTATTGCACTGAAAATTCATCTTACGAACGATACTCAATAAAACGGTGCGGTTCAATGGTAAAAGTGCTGTCAGCTTGGGTATGAAGGGTGGATTTACGCACGGTGTCGATGTGCGCACGGTCTTCACTTTCACTGCGGCGGATGCCCACGCCCACGGTGATTTTGCCACCAACCCCGGATTTGCCGCCGGCCTAGGTGGCGGTTTGGGTAATCGAACTAAGATCTTTTGCCGCGATTTCGGTGCCGGAAACCAGTACATTTCCTTTGCCCTGTATGTCTACACGGCCATGGGTGCTGCCAATGGTGCTGAGTGTGTGGCCGGTACTGCTTTGTCGGTTTAACTCACCTTCGGTTTGCGAACCAATCAGAATGCCGCCGCCGGTGCCCATGATGCCGGAGCCGGTTTCCCGCTGTTGCCGGTGGCTGTTGTGGGTGTTTTGTGCAGCAGTGATGCTGACGGCACCGCCGGCACCCAAGAAAGTTTGATTGTCTGAAACAATATTGCTGCCGCGCACATCAAGGTTTTTCTGTGCCTGCACCACCACTCGGCTGCCGGTGATGCTGCTGCCTTGAGCCTGATCATAGCTTTCACCACCATGCATGCTGACTGAATGGCTGGATATGCCTAGGTTGCTTTTGTTGTAGACGGCTGCATCTACGCTGCCGCTGCGCCGCCCTTCGGTAATGCGCACATTTTGGCCGGCAATGCCGACAGTACCCCTGCCGCTGTTGATTTGGCTGCCCACGTCGGTTTTGCTGTGTTCGATACGGTAGTTGCGCGCATCGCTAATGCCGGTTTCGTGTTTCTGCTCGGTGAGGGTGCCGATGGTGCCGTTTTGCAGGTTGAGGTGGATTTGCTTGGCGCTGATCTGGCTGCCTGAGGTATTCAGGTC
Organism: Paralysiella testudinis; assembly: GCF_016894345.1. Classification (GTDB taxonomy): domain Bacteria; phylum Pseudomonadota; class Gammaproteobacteria; order Burkholderiales; family Neisseriaceae; genus Paralysiella; species Paralysiella testudinis. The sequence continues at coordinate 2,829,655 of NZ_CP069798.1, read as the reverse complement.
GCCCGGGAATTTATGCATATTGTTGGGTTCCAAACGGAAGGCTGATTAAGCATATTTTTCCATCAATGCAATAACAGGTTTTATCTCTTCATCATCACCGCAATATTTTTTTAAGGTAGCCAATATATCTGTTTCATTTTTACCGGTATGGTGATGTACATTACCGCCTTTGTCCAACATCAATTGCAGTACATCTAAACGCTTGGGCATACCGCCAATCATACTTAATGGAATTACATTGTCCTGATTTGGAATATTGGGGTTTGCGCCAGCACGCAATAAAACCAGTGCTGCCTCTGCATTGGTTGCCCGCATTGCATAATGCAACGGGGTCATTCCATAGCAGTCTTGGGCATTGATGGGTACACCTTTTTCAATCAGGTATTCGATGCTTTGTTTGGGCGGTTTATTCGGGTCAAAGCCTAATAAATTTTTATGTAGCCAATTCCAGTGTTCAGTTTGAGAAATTTCCAAGACATTGCGCTTATTCTCAGAAAATAGCTTATCAACCTGTACTAAATCACCTTCATCAAAAGCACTTAACAGCTCAACGCCAATTTGTGTTTTAAAATTCATAGTTATTTGCCTGTTTTTTGGAAATTTCTCATATCGATAATTGTTTAGTCCCTGAATTTTATGGAGTATCATTACCCCAATTAAAAGAGACCGACTTATGGCAAGCATATTGCATGGTAACGCCAAGACTACGCCTAGAATCAGAAAAGAAATACAAGAGTCTGAAGAGAGCATCGCAGCGTTAGCTAAAAATACAATATTAATTTCAAAACCGTTCTCTACTGGAAACACGCAGATTCGGTCGAAGATAAAAAGTCCGGCCCCAAAACCCGCCCCAGCGTGTTGACCGAATCGGAGCAGCAGGCAATCTGTACCGTCCGGCGACATCTGCGGCTGTCATTGGACGAGCTGTATATCATCTTCAAGCCCAATATTCCAAAGCTGAGCCGCTCCAATCTGCACCGGTGCTTGCAACATCACGGATTGTCGCGCTTACCCAAGAATGAATCCGATGGCCAAAAGGTAAAAAACATTCAAACAATATCCGGTTGGCTTTGTCCATATCGACATCACCGAGGTGCGTTGTGAAACCGGCAAGCTGTACCTGTTTGTCGCCATCGACCGCAAAACCAAATATGTTTATGCAGAACTTCATCCGCGTATGACGCAGAAAACCGCCGTTTCTTTTCTGCGCAACCTACAACAAGATTGTGTGTTTAAAATCACCCATATCCTAACGGACAACGGTGCGCAGTTTACCTACAACTTGCTGAGCCAAGCACAACGGCCTGATAAGGAGCATCCGTTTGACGAGCTTTGCCGGCATTTGGGCATTGAGCACCGTACCACGAAATTCCGTCATCCATGGACGAACGGGCAGGTGGAGATTACCAACAAGATGCTGAAAGAGGTAACGGTCAAACGCTTCCACTATGAGCATCCTGACGAACTTAAACGGCACTTGATGGTATTTTTGCTGTATTACAACCATCAACGCCCCTTACGGTCGTTGAAGTACAAAACGCCTTGGCAGGCTTTGGAAGATTGCTATAATCTAGAGCCTGAATTGTTTCGTGAAAATCCATTCCAGAAGATTATGGGTCTTAACATGTTCTGAATAATGAACTTTTCCGGACGTGAATTAACGTAGGCATCAAATTGCTTCTGGCTCATGCCTACCTCTTCCGCCGCCCGTACCAATCTACGGTGTTCCCAGCCGTATTTATGCCCATAGTCAACAGGCTGTTTTACTATTTTACTATCTTTCGTGTAGCAGTTTCCATGTAATCACCATTAGAAAGCTTGATATAACGATTATCAACTTGCGCTTTGGTTTCTGTTCCCAGGGCCGGACGGGTACGGGGGTGTGCTGGCCGGCGGCATCGATGTCGTTGCTGCCGGTGACCACGTTCAGCTCTGTAGCCCAAATACCGGCGTTGATTTGCGCGGCTTGAGCAAGGATGCGGGTGTAGTCGGCACCGGACGTATCCAAACCCTTACCGTTCACGCCAACGTTGCCGCTGCGCACGCGGAAGCCTTCCAGATGGCCGTTGCTGATGATGGGCCGGCCGGTGGTGAGGGTGACGCCGGCGGCATTGATAAAGCCACCGCCGTTTACTTGGATGCCGGCGGGGTTGGCCATAATCACTTCGGCACGCCGCCCGGCCACTTCGATAAAAGGGTGGTGTCCTGAAAAGTATGCTGCTGAAAAAAGCAAGATCCAACAAGGTAAAAGTCATGGTGCAGGGAAATAAGAAACTATAGATAAACAGGGATTTTTCTGTTTCGCTTATGTAAATAATAGTCTTATTTTTTGCCTAAAATATAGGCAGCATACTTTTCAGGACACCTCCCGATAAAAGCGGTATTACCTGAACACATCAAACCCGAACACGTCGACATTTGGTTTCAAGACGAAAGCCGCATCGGACAACAAGGCAGCCTCACCCGTGTATGGCACGAAAAGGGAAAAAGACCACGCATTATCCGCCAACAGCAGTTTGAATACGCCTATATCTTTGGTGCAGTGTGCTTGAGAACCGGAACAACAGCGGCTTTGGTGATGCCTAGTGTGAACAAAGAAGCGATGCTGCTGCATTTACGGCAAATATCGAAAGAAACCCCGAAGGCCGGCATGCTGTGGTGGTGATGGACGGTGCGGGTTGGCATCAGGATGTCAGCGAACTGAAAAACATATCGATATTGAAACTGCCGCCGTATTCACCGGAATTAAACCCTATAGAACGGATATGGCGGCAGCTGAAGCAAACCTCTTTATCCAACCGTTGCTATAAGGGCTATGGGCAGATTGTAGAGGCTGGCTGTGCTGCGTGGAATGCGTTGGTTGCAGAAAAAGACAAGCCCTGTTCGCTGGTGGCTTGTGAATGGGCTTTATTATAGATTATTTATTTTAAATGGTATAAGAGCCTGTTAACAATCTTTTATTGTGCTGCTTTCAGCACATAAACAGGCACTTACTGCGTTAAAAATGCGCGCCAAAGCTGGCTTTGGCTGTGCTTTTTGCCTTGCCTGCACCCGTTTCTGCACTAGGGTCTGTTCACAATTACTTGTCATAAAGGTAACCACATCACAATGCACCCCAATAAAACCGTACTGTGGAAGTTGCGTTTGAGCTTATCGTAACGGCTGGCAATCGCTCGGAAATGTTTCAAACGGCAAAAGGCATTCTCTACCAAATGCCTGATTTTATATAAATACCAGTCCATGTCTTTATTTTTCTCTTCCCTATTGCTTTTATAGGGAATATTGGCTTTCGCACCGCTTTGGTGCAACGGTGACATCATGGATATTGCCCGCAGTAACGATAACCTCAACCGGATTGCCTGCAGCATCTACAGCCAGATGAATCTTGCTGGTTCTGCCGCCTCGGCTCATACCGATTGCGTGATCCTCTTGCGCACTGAGCGCTGAGGCGCAGTGTTGGTGGGCACGGATATAACTGCCGTCTATGGCTACCCACTCCAAGTCACTCTCTTGGCTGAGCTGTTTCAAGATTGCAGTAAAAATGCCTTTTTCTGACCAACGGTTATAAGCGGTATAAACAGTATGATACTTGCCGAAATACTCGGGTAAATCCCGCCACGGTATGCCGGTTCTTATTCTGTAAAGTATGCCTTCAAGAATTCTGCGCAAATTGGGTTTGCTATAAATACCCAAATCACGCAGAATAGGTAACAGCTTCGTCCAATGTTCATCTTTGAGTAGTGTACGGGGCATCGCAGGTGTATTGGGGGAGGGTGAGAACTTCCTTTTATGCCTGCGTTTCTTTTTTATTCAAGGGTATGACAAGTAATTGTGAACAGACCCTAAAATCCGCTACAAAAAAGATCGTGAACAGGCTCTAAGGCTGCCTGAAAGCATTTGAATTATTCGTTCAGGCAGCCTTGTCGGGTTTTATGGCATGGTTTTAACACACCACTTCAATACCGCTGCGGTTTTTCAAGCGCTGTTTGAATAGGCGCGGCAAGGCGTCGTCGAAATACCATTGGCCGTCGGCCATTTCGATGGCGGCGGCAGCACAATGCAGGGTGATGGTTTGGCCGCTGAGGGGATTGAATTCGGTGAGCTTGAGTGCGTGTTGGGCGCCCCAATCGCACACCGGCAGCAAAGGCGCGGCCTGTAATACGGCTTGATTGTGTTGCTGGATGTGTTCGGGCAGACGGCAATCGCCGCTGCAAAGCTGGGCGGCGGCCACCGGGCAAGGTGTTTGCAGGCCGCCGCCTTGGCCGCCGATATCGAGAATGGCCGGGCACAAAGAGTGCTCGCGCGCCCATTCGGCCAGCGCTTTTTTGGCTGCGCGCGGATGGGCAAATAGGCCGTAGGGGCGGCTGCTTTGTATGCCGTTGTTTAAAGGCACCACCCGTGCTTGCAGGCGGCCATGGTGATCCGCCACAAAGGCGGCGGTATACCAAGCGGCGGCTTGGGGTGTGGCCGGGTGGGTTTGCAGGTATTCTGCTTTGAGCGCATGGGCGTGCAGCAGGCTTAGTGCCGGGATAAAACGGATATTGCCGGTGTGCTGCCAGCGGTCGCCGGCGCCGGGCAGTTGCAGCAGGCTGGCAATCTGGCTGAAGGCGTGGTCGTGGGTGAGTAGGGTGGGTGTGTGGTGGCCGGGATGGTGCCACACGCTGAGCCCGGCGCTGTCGGGCAGGCGGTAGAGATATTGGCGCAAGTGTTCAGGCAGCCAGGTGGGCAGCCAGTACGGTTTAGTGAGCTGCGGCCAGTGATTTAGCCAGTTTTGGCTGTCGTTTTGCTGCAAGCTTAAATTAAGAAAATCGGTGAGCGCGAGCACATCGCCCAGCGCGCGGTGGCGCTCGGTGGCGGCGATATTCAGGCCGAAGCGGTCGATAATGCTGTCTAGGTTGTGTTTGCTGTGCTCGGGATAAAGTTTGCGCGACAGCTGTACTGTGCATAGGCTGGGCGCGGCAAAGGCGTGCCCGGCGCGGGCGAATTCACGGCGCAAAAAGGTGTAGTCGAAACGGCTGTTGTGCGCCACCAGAATATGTCCTTGCAGCAGCGGCAGCAGTGCGGGCGCGATGTCGGCAAACACGGGTGCATCGGCCACCATTTCATTGCTGATGCCAGTGAGGCGGGTAATAAAGGCGCTGATGGGCTGCTGCGGGTTTACCAGCCATTGGTGACGGCTGATGCGGCCTTGCTCAAAGCGCAACACCGCCACTTCGGTGACGCGGTCTTGCTCGAAATGGCCGCCGGTGGTTTCCAAATCTACCACGGCCACCGGTAAGGGCAGGGTGGCCAGAGCAGCGGCCAATTGTGGCCAGTGGGCGGGAGCAGGTGCGGCGGCGGTCATGTGTTGGGCGGGCAAAAGGGCGTATTGTAGCCGATATGGCACGGCGGCGGCGAGTGGAGTTGTGCATTGCGCCAAAGCGGGGGATGCGTTTTTTAACTGTGGGAACAAGCCATTGTGATGGGCGCTGTAAAAATAAACGCAGAAGGTGTTGACAGGCTAAGGGTGGCTGCCTATAATCCGCATTCTTCACGCACCCGTAGCTCAGTTGGATAGAGTATCTGGCTACGAACCAGAGGGTCGGGCGTTCGAATCGCTCCGGGTGCGCCACCAAATTTTACGCTTTATGCGCCCATCGTCTAGCGGTTAGGACATCGCCCTTTCACGGCGGTAACCGGGGTTCGATTCCCCGTGGGCGTGCCAATATAACAGCCTGGCTTTTTTAAAAGCCAGGCTGTTATTATTTGGGTGCCGCATATTTAAAAGGCTACCTGAAACCATGTGGATTATGGTTTCAGGTAGCCTTTGATGTTTTGGAATGTGATAGAGGTGCTTGCAATGCATAACACCTTATTCATTATGCTCTAGGCTGTTTTGTTGGGCTGACCGTCATTGTCGGCAAAATAATCGGTGGCGGCCACCAGTGCTTTGGCGATTTCCGGCTCGAATGCCGAATGGCTTGCCAGCACGAATTGCAAATCGGCGGCGGGCAAAGCCTGTTTTAATTCCCAAGCCGATTGCGGCGGGGTGCAGATGTCGTAGCGGCCTTGCACCATCACGGTGGGGATGCGGCGGATTTTATCGGTATTGGCCAGCAGCGCGCGCTCGCCTTCCAGCCAACCGGCGTGGCTGGCGTAGTGGCAGCTGATGCGGGCGCAGGCCAAGGCGGCGTGTTCGTTGGCATATTCGTCGATGGCGGCTTGGTTGTGTTCCAAATAGCAGGTATGCGCTTCCCATTGCGTCCAGCAACGGGCGGCTTGCAGCCGTGCGGATTCGGGGGTGTCGGGGTGTAGCAGCAAGGTGTGGTAAGCGGCAATTAAGTTGCTGGGCTCTTGGCCGTGGAAGGGTTGCAAATAATATTGCTGCCATGCATCGGGGAAAATCCGGCTGGCGCCACCGCTTTGGTTTAGCCAGCGCCATTCGCTCGGGCGGCACAAAAATACGCCGCGCAGCACCAATTCGCTTACGTGGGCGGGATGGCTTTGCGCATAAGCCAGCGCCAAGGTGCTGCCCCACGAGCCGCCAAACACCATCCAGCGCTCGATGCCCAGCATTTGGCGCACTTGTTCGATATCGGCCACCAAGTCCCAAGTGGTGTTTTCTTCCACACAGGCATAGGGCAATGAGCGGCCGCAGCCGCGCTGATCCATCAACACTATGCGGTAGCGCTCAGGGTTGAAAAAGCCGCGTTGCGCCGGTGTGGTGCCGGCGCCGGGGCCGCCGTGCAAAAACACCACCGGCTTGCCGTGCGGATTGCCGGACACTTCCCAATAAATTTGGTGGCGGGGGGAAACGGCCAAGAGGCCGGATTGGTGCGGCTCGGTGATGGGGTGCATGAGGTGCTTTCAAATAAGCATGGTTTGTTTCAGGCAGCCTTTGTGTTGCCGGCGGCAATGTCTTCCAGCCGCAAGCAAGCCACCAGCCGCCCTTGCCACGGGCGCAAAACCGGCTCTTGTTGGGCGCATTCGGCGGTGGCGTGCGGGCAGCGTTGGTGCAGGGCGCAGCCGCTGGGCGGTTTGAGCGGGCTGGGCAGCTCGCCTTTGAGATTGAGGTTGGTTTGGTGGCCATTGACGCTGGGGGCGGCGGCCAGCAATGCTTGGGTGTAGGGGTGGACGGGGTTTTCAAAAATGGCGGCTTTGCTGCCGTGCTCCACCGCGCGGCCCAGATACATCACCATCACATCGTCGGCCACATGGCGCACCACCGATAGATTATGCGAAATAAACACATAGGCGGTGTGGAATTCTTCTTGTAAATCCATAAACAGATTAAGCACTTGTGCCTGAATCGACACATCCAAAGCGCTGGTGGGCTCGTCGGCCACCACGATTTTGGGGTTGAGCATCATGGCGCGTGCCAAGGCGATGCGTTGGCGCTGGCCGCCGGAAAACATGTGCGGGTAGCGCCCGGCGTGTTCGGGGCGCAAGCCCACTTGCTGCATCATGGCCAGCACTTTGGCTTCTTTGTCGGCACGCGACAGGCGGGTGTGGATGCTCAATGGCTCGGCCAGCTGGTAGGCGATGGTTTGGCGCGGGTTGAGGCTGCCGTAGGGGTTTTGGAACACCATTTGGATTTGGGTGCGCAATTGCTTGAGCGCTTGCTTGCCCAGTTTTACCGTGCCTTTGCCGTTGATGTACAGCTCGCCGCCGCTGGGTGGCTCGATTAAAGTGAGCTGGCGTGCCAATGTGGATTTGCCGCAGCCGGATTCACCCACAATGGCCAGTGTTTTGCCTGCGGCCAGGATGAACGACACGCCGTTGAGTGCTTTGACCACGGCGCTGCCTTTGCCCAGCCCCAGCGATACCGGATAGTGGCGTTGCAGATTTTCGGCTTGCAAAACGATGTTTTGGTTGGTGTTTTGGCGGATGTTTTCGCTCATGCGGCGGCTCCGGTGGCGGTGGATTTGGGCGGCAAAACGCGGTGGATGCAGCGCACTTGGCCGTGGGCGCTGGTTTGCAGCGGCGGCGGGGTGGCGCAGGCAGGCGCTTTATAAGGGCAGCGTGGCGACAGCAAGCAGCCGCTGGGGCGGTCGTATTGGCTGGGTACCACGCCGGGCAGGCTGTGCAGGCGTTTCTGGCCGATGGCCAGCTCCGGAATCGCCGCCAGCAGCGCTTCGGTGTAGGGGTGGGCAGGCTGCCTGAAAATTTCCGGCACGGTGCTGGTTTCCACCACTTGCCCGGCATACATTACCGCCACATTGCGGGCGTTTTCGGCCACCAAGCCCAAATCGTGGGTAATCAGCACCATGGCCATGCCGGTGTCTTGTTGCAGGCGGTGCAGCAAGTCCATGATTTGGGCTTGCACGGTGACATCGAGTGCGGTGGTGGGCTCGTCGGCAATCAGCAGCTTTGGCTCGCAGGCCAAGGCCATGGCAATCATGACGCGCTGGCTCATGCCGCCGGAGAGCTGGTGCGGATAGGCGTTGAGGCGGCTTTTGGCGTCGGGGATTTCCACCAAGTCGAGCAATTCGATGATGCGCTGCTTTACGGCGGCACCGCGCAGCCCCAAATGCGCTTTGAGCACTTCGCCAATCTGCATGGCTACAGTGAAGCTGGGGTTGAGGCTGGTCATGGCGTCTTGGAAAATCATCGAAATGTCTTTGCCGATGATTTTGCGTTTGGCGCGCGCGCTCATGGTTTGCAGATCCAAGCCGTTAAAGTGCAATTGTTGGGCGTGGATGGTGGCCGAATCGGGCAGCAGCCCCATCAATGCCATCATGGTAACGGATTTGCCGGAGCCGGATTCGCCCACCACCGCCAGCACTTCGCCTTCGTTGACCTGCAGACTTACTTGATCCACGGCCTTAAACGCACGGCTGCCGTGGCCGAAGGTGACCGACAGGTTTTCAATATTTAATAAAGGATGTGTCATGCTGCTTCCTTGCTGCCGCCGGTTTGGGTGTTGGGCGGCTTGGCTACAAATGCTGTTAAGTTGCCGGGGTACAGGCCGGAGTAATGAGCGCTAGCAATCTCACGGCTGCCTGATTCCTGTAACCTGGCTCCTGATGCCTGAATCACGATACCTGTTTCAGCTTCGGATCCAGTGCGTCGCGCAGGCCGTCGCCGGTGAGGTTAATCGACAGCGCGGCCAAGAAAATGGCCAAGCCCGGCCAAATCGCCAGCCACACATTGCTTTGGATATACTGGCGCGCGGTACCGAGCATGGCACCCCATTCGGCATCCGGCGGTTGTACGCCGAAGCCCAAAAAGCCGATGGCACCGGCTTCCAAAATGGCGGAAGAAAACACCATGGTGGCTTGCACAATCAGCGGTGCCATGCAGTTGGGCAAAATGGTGATAAACAGCAGCCGCAAAGTGCCCGCGCCCATAATGCGCGAGGCGGTGAAGTAGTCGCGCTGCAATTCCACCATGGCGGTGGCGCGGGTGAGGCGGATAAAGGGCGGCATACACACCAAGGCAATGGTGATGATGGTGTTGGTCATCGAGGGGCCGAGAATGGCGGCAATGATAATGGCCAGCAGCAGGCTGGGGTAAGACATCAGGATGTCGTTCACCAGCATCACGCCTTTGCCCCATACTTTGGGCCAAAACGCCGCCGACAGCCCCAGCGATACCCCGGCCACCATGGCGATAAAGGTGGCGCACAGGCCGATAAACAGTGAATAGCGCGCGCCGTAAATCACCCGCGATAAGGTATCGCGCCCGGCGTCGTCGGTGCCGAGCCAAAAAGCACGGTCTCCGCCTTCGAGGAAAAACGGCGGCAATTGCTCTTTGCCAGTGAAAAGCTGATAAGGATCATGCGGTGCCAGCCACGGTGCCAGCAGGGCGGTTATCACCATGGCCAGCAATACCAGCAGCCCCAATACGGCGCCTTTGTTGCGGTAAAAGGTGGCGGCAAATAATTGCCACTGGCTGGGCGGCACCGGTGCGGCGGTGGCGGTTTGAACAGAGCTGGTCATAAAGATGTGTTCCTGTGTTCGGGTGTGATGGGCTGCCTGAAGGGTGCCGAATAGGGCTATTTGTTTTTCAGGCAGCCTTATAGTGAAATGCATAACAAAGTGCTACGGCGTTGCTGTGCCTAGCCGTACTACTGTACTGTCTGCGGCTTCGCGCCTTGTATCACTTTATTCTTCATCTCACTATATATTGGATGTGATGGATTAAGCCGCATGGCGGATGCGTGGGTTGATCACGCCATACAAAATGTCTACCAGTAAGCTGATTAAAATCAATGCAGTGGCCACCAGCAAAATGCCGTTTTGCACAATCGGATAATCGCGGGTGAAAAAGCCGTCCAAGAGCCAGTTGCCCACGCCGGGCCAGCTGAAAATGGTTTCGGTGAGAATGGCACCGGCCAGCAGGGTGGCCATTTGCAGCCCCACTACGGTAACCACGGTAATCAGCGCATTGCGCATCACATGCACCAGAATAACCCGACGCGGCGACAGGCCTTTGGCGCGGGCGGTGCGCACATAGTCTTCGCCCAACACTTCGAGAATGGCCGAGCGCGTCATGCGTGCAATCATGGCTAAGGGAATGGTGGAGAGGGCAATGGAGGGCAGAATAAAGTGTTTCACCACATCCCAAAACGCACCGGGCTGGCCGGAAAACAGCGAACCAAGCAGCCATGAACCGTATAGGGGCTGTACGTCCAGAAATTGTGCCACCGAAATCACGCCCGACACCGGCAGCCAGCCCAGATAGTGGGCAAACAGGCCGGTAAGAATGGGGCCGAGTAGGTAAATCGGCATCGAATAGCCGGCCAAGGCGCCCGACATTAGGGTGTAGTCCAGCCATGAGCCACGGCGCAAGGCGGCGATGATGCCTAAGCTAATGCCCAATACGCTGGCAATGATGATGGCGCATAAGGCCAGCTCCAGTGTGGGGATGAAATGGGCGAAAAAGTCTTGCAAAATGGGGGTGCGGGTGCGGAAAGAAGTGCCGAAGTCGCCGCGCAGAATGCCGCTGAGGTAATCCCAGTATTGCACCGGTAAGGGCTTGTCCAGCCCCAAGCGTTGTAAGGCCTGGGCATGCATGGCCGGGTCGACCATGCGCTCGCCCATCATCACTTCCACCACATCGCCCGGCACCAATCGGATTAAGGTAAAGGTGGACAAGGTGAGGCCGATATAAACCGGAATCAAAATCAGAATACGGCGCAGAATATACAGCAACATAATCAGTGCTCTTTTGAGAGGTGGTTTAAAGCGCAGCGCCCTTATGGGGCGTGGCGGCATTTTATGGGCTGGCAGGCGGCAAGGGTAGGGCTGCCTGAAGCCGGGTTTATAGTTATGCCGGGTCGGATTCTTGAGTCCGACGCTGGTTTAAAGAACAAAAGGGTGTAACATTTTTGGCGCTGTTTTTCAGGCAGCCTTTATCATTAAGTAATGTCTTAAATCATAAAAAACACCGCCTCCACACACGGAAGCGGTGTTGTGTTTACGGCTTAGTCTATTTTCACACCGTCAAAACGCACGGAGCCGAACGGGCTGATTTTGTAGTCTTTCACATTCGGGGTGGTGAAGTGGGTTACCACCGAGTGTGCCATGGTGGTCCACGGCAGTTGCTCTTTAAAGATTACTTGCGCGTCTTTATAGGCGGTGATGCGTTTTTCTTGATCGGTGGTTTGGCGCGCGCCTTCCACCAGCTTGTCAAAGTCTTTATTACACCAGCGCGAGTAGTTGTTGCCGTTTACCGCTTTGCAGCTTAACAGCGTGCCCAGCCAGTTGTCCGGGTCGCCGTTGTCGCCGGTCCAGCCCACCATGATGGCGTCCGGCTCGCCTTTTTGCGCACGCTTGAGGTATTCGCCCCATTCGTAGGTGACCAGTTTGGCTTTCACGCCGATTTTGGCCCAGTCGGCCTGAATCATTTCCGCCATCAGCTTGGCATTGGGGTTGTAGGGGCGCTGCACCGGCATATACCACAGGTTAAGCTCGTAGTTTTCGGCACCGGCTTCTTTCAGCAAGGCTTTGGCTTTTTCGACGTCGTAAGGTGCGTCTTTGAGGGTGTCGTTATAGCCCCATTGGGTGGGCGGCATCGGGTTGGTGGCCTTAATGCCCGCGCCTTGGTAAACGGCGTTGATGATGGCGTCTTTATTGATGGCCATATCCAAAGCTTGGCGCACTTTCAAGTCGGCCAGTTTGCCGTGTTCTACGTTGTAGCCCACATAGCCCACGTTAAAGCCGGGTTGATCCATTACGGTGACTTTGCCCGATTTTTTCGCGGCTTCAATTTCGGCCGGTTTCGGGTAGGCGGCTACGTTACATTCGCCCGCCTGCACTTTTTGGGCGCGCACGGCGGAGTCTTTGGTAATCGCAAACACTAAGTTATCGATGTGGATATTGTCTTTATCCCAGTAATCCGGGTTTTTGGCGTAGCGGATTTGGGTGTCTTTCTGGTAAGACTTGAACACGAAGGGGCCGGTGCCCACCGGTTTGGTATTGTAGTCGGCCGCTTTGTTTTCTTTCACCAGCTTGTCGGCGTATTCAGCCGAGCCGATGTAGGCAAAGGGCATGGCGATGTTTTGCAGGAAGGGCGCTTCCACTTCTTTGAGTACCACTTTTACGGTGTGATCGTCTACTTTTTCTACCGATTGAATCAAATCGGGCAAGCCCATGTCCACCGAGTAGGGGAATTCGGCCGGGTAGGCTTTGTTGAATTCAAAGTTTTTGTCGGTGATGCGCTTGAGGGTAAACACCACGTCGTCGGCGTTAAAGTCGCGCGTGGGGGTGAAGTAGTCGGTGGCACCGAATTTCACGCCTTGGCGCAGATGGAAGGTGTAGGTTTTGCCATCGTCGCTGATGTCCCATTTTTCGGCCAGTGCCGGATGGATGTCGGTTTCACCGCGTTTAAATTCAACCAAGCCGTTGTAAATCGGGTAGGAGCTGGCGTCAAAGTCGGTGCCGGAGGTGTATTGGGCGGGGTCGAAACCGGCCGGGCTGCCTTCAGAGCAGTAAATCAGATTTTTGCCGCTTTGTGCCTGGGTGGTGGCCGGCTGGCTGCCGCTTTGTGCGGCCTGCTTGTCGCCACCACCGCAGGCGGCCAGACCTAAGGCCACGGCGGCCAGTGCGCTGAGTTTGAATAACGGTTTTTGCATGGTAACTCCCTTGAGTGTATTTGTGTAACCATAAAAACGTTTACGGCAACCGCACCTGCGAATCGCCAACCGCATTACTATACATTGTAAGGAAATTGTAAAGCAAGTGTTGGTTTGGATAAGCACAATGGCATGTTGCAGGTGCAAAATGCGGCTATCTTCGTTATTGAACCGAAAAGAAAACCGATGCGGGTGTGTATGGCGGTAAATCGGCGCGATTTAGCTAGATTAAAAAATGACGATGGAAATAAATGTTTATTTTTGTTGGTTTGAATCGGTGAGAAATTAAACGCTGCTGTGTGTTGGCAGTGGCTTTTGGGTTTATTGAAATGGGGTTATTGCGTGGCCAAGGCTGCCTGAAAGGTAAAGTGGTGGTTCATTGTCAAACGGTATTGGGCAATCCATGTGGGTTTCAGGCAGCCTTTAATCAATAATTGCGTTACCTCAGCTATTAAAGGCATTTAAGGCCGAAACCATTTGCGCACCGCATCCAAGCCGCCGAAGCGCACTGACACATCGGCAGCGGCCTCGGTTTTGGGCTTGGCATGATAGGCTATGCCGATGCCGGCGGCTGCGAGCATGGGGATGTCGTTGGCGCCGTCGCCCATGGCCAAGGTTTGCGCGCGGCTTAAGCCCAGTTTGTCGGCGTATTCGGCCAGCAAATCGGCTTTGGCTTGTGCGTCTATCAGGCGGCCGCCCAGTGTGCCACTCAGGTGGCCGTTATTCATCAGCAAGGTGTTGGCGTAGGCATAATTCAGCCCTAAATCGTGGCGCAGGCGCTCGGTGAAATAGGTAAAGCCGCCGGACACCAGCATAAACTTCACCCCGTGCCGCCGGCATTCGGCCAGCAGGTATTCGGCACCGGGCGACAATTGCAATACTTCATCATATACCCGCGCCAACTCGCTTTCAGGCAGCCCTTGCAGCAAGGCCACACGCTGGCGCAACGATTGGGCAAAATCCAGCTCGCCGCGCATCGAGCGCTCGGTAATCGCCGCCACTTGCTCTTTTAAACCCACCCCGGCGGCAATCTCATCCACGCATTCAATCGTAATCAGCGTGGAATCCATGTCGCTCACCAGTAGGCCAAAATCACCAAATGCTTTGTCCGGCAGCACCGCCCAATCGATGGCTTGCGCCTGCAAGGCTGCCTGAACGGCCTCAGGCAGTGCAAAATTGGCAGCCACGGGCATGCGCAACACGGTGTTGTCGAAAACCAAGGCGGGCAGCTGCGCAAACCAAGGCTTCAGGCAGCCTAAATTGCAGCCGGGCAGTTGCGGGTGCTGTAAAACCAGAACATGGACAGACATAAGGATTCCCTGCAAAACAAATGCGCATCAAATAAAGAGAGGCTGAATCTGGCGGGCATTATATATCGGTTTGCCAAATGGCCGCTGCGGTATTGATTGGATTATGTTGATGCAGATAAAAACCTTAAAAATCAAAAAAATTAATTTTTAATCTGTGTGCAACTGTAAATTTTAAGAAATAGGTAAGGTTTGGCGGTGTACACTGCGCACCTTGCCAATCAAGCCGGGCTGCGTGCGCCGGCGGAGAAAATCATGTTGGATGACCTGAATAAAAGTTTGTTTTTGCTAATCAATGCAAAAGAAGGTGATGCCGATGTCGTGCGGCTAGCGGCGGTTTTTCTGGCGCAATATTTTAACTGGGTGGTGGGGCTGGGCTTAACGGCGTATCTGCTGGCCACCAAACAGCCCAAGCTGTGGCTGAAACTGCTGGGCAGTTGTGCGGTGGCGCTGGTATTGGCTTATGTGATTGGCAAGCTTTACTACCATCCGCGCCCGTTTATACTGGGCTTGGGGCAAACAGTGGTGGGGCAGCACGACACATCTTCATTTCCCAGCCGCCACCTCACTTTTTACTGGGCGCTGGTGCTGCCTTTATGCGGGTTTGTACGCACGCGCCGTTTGGGCTTGGGCTTGGTCGTATTAGGGCTCATCGAAGCTTGGGCGCGGATTTATGTGGGCGTGCATTATCCGTTGGATATGGTGGGCTCCTTGCTGGTGGCGCTGGTGGCCAGCAGTGTGGTGTGGTATTGGGGCGGTGGTGTATGGCCTACATCCAATCAAACAAACAGGGGCTGATGATGCGGCTGGGAAATTCTGCTACAAGGCGGTTGAGTGCCGCCCACTTGGTTTGGGTGGTGGTACTGATTTTGGCGTGGCTGCTGCTGTGGACGCCGTTCCGCCCTTTGCTGGTGCCGGATGAGGGGCGCTATGTGGGTGTGGCGTGGGAAATGCTGCGCAGCGGCAACTGGATTACCCCCACGCTAAACGGCTTTCCTTATTTCCACAAACCGCCTTTGTTTTACTGGATTACTGCGGCCGGATTAAAGGTGTTCGGTTTGCACGAATGGGTGGGGCGGCTGGCGCCGGTGATTGGAGCCACCGTGGGCATTGCCGCCGTGTATGCATGGGTGCGCCAACGGCAAGATGTGCCGACCGCGCGGCTGTTTTTGCTGCTGGCGCTGGTGCAGCCGTTGGTGTTCGGCGGCGCCCAGTATGCCAATTTGGATATGCTGGTGGCGGGCATGATTACCGCCACCTTGGTGCTGCTGGCGCACAGTGTGTTTTTATTGCGCAACGGCGGGCGTTACCAAACCGTGTTGGCGTGGGCGTATGCCTTTGCCGGGCTGGGCTTTCTGGCCAAAGGGCTGATTGGCTTGGTGCTGCCGGCACTGGCCTTGCTGTGCTGGCTGGCGGCCACACGCCAGCTTAAATGGCTGCCCAAGCTGTTGCTGAGCGGGCGCGGCTGGTTGGTGTTGTTGGCCTTGGTGGTGCCGTGGCTGTGGGCGATGCAGCAGCGCTATCCTGATTTTTTCCATTATTTCTTTGTGGTGCAGCATTTCGAGCGCTTTGCCAAAAGCGGCTTCAATAATATGCACCCATGGTGGTTTTATTCGGCCTTGTTGGCGCTGTTTCTGCTGCCGTTTGCTTATCCGCTATGGCGCAGCATCCGCGCAGGCAGCCTTAATACGGGCACGCCCCATGCCGATATGCGCTGGCTGATGTGGATTTGGGCGGCGGTGATTATCCTGTTTTTCTCCTTGCCCAAATCGAAATTGGTGGGCTATATCCTGCCTGCTGTGCTGCCGCTGGTGTACTTGTGCGCCGATGCCTTGGTGCTGCGCCATCGTGCGCGCGTGGTGGCAGGGCAAAGCGGTGGTCGCGTTTATACCGGCACCATTGTGGCCGTTTCGGCACTGCTGTGCATCATCGCCGCCCTGCTCACCACCTTGCAGTTGGCCAAAGTGCGCCATGAGCAGCCCTTGGGGCACTATCTTCAGCAACACTTGCGCAGCGGCGACGAAGTAATGATGCTCGGCAGCTATTATTTTTCAGTGCCGTTTTACGCCGCCTTGACCACACCGGTGCATATTGTGGACAACTGGCAAGACCCGGAGATTCAGGCCCGCGACAACTGGAAAAAAGAAATCGCTGATGCCGCCGAATTCACCCCCGCCTTGGCATCGCAATACCTAAGCTTACCGGCGCAATTATTGCCCGCCGTTTGCACCGGCGCGCCCAAATGGCTGATTGCTGGCCAAAGCACTGCCGAGCAATATCCGCTGTTGCAAAGCCAAGCGCCGGTATTCGAATACCAAGGTCAGGCCATTTGGCATATTGTGCCCGGCCAAACGTCGGCTTGCGGTTGAGGTTGAGGAGAAATAAAGTAAAAGGCTGCCTGAAAGCGTTTTAATTGCGCTTTCAGGCAGCCTTGTTGTATCGGGATGATTCATTAAACCAAAAACCCGGCTTTGCAAAACCGAGCTTTTTTATTGGCACGCCCACGGGGATTCGAACCCCGGTTGCCGCCGTGAAAGGGCAGTGTCCTAGGCCTCTAGACGATGGGCGCGTACAGAAGCGGGCGCATTATAGCAAAAAAGGGCGGTGTGCGCCTAGTTGGGCTAGGTTACATTCCGATATTTAGCAGCGACAACTTGGTTTAGTCAGTGGCCGCTTAAAACAGGCCGTGGATTTGGCCGTGTTCGTCGATGTCGATGTTTTCTGCCGCTGGGGTTTTGGGCAGGCCGGGCATGCGCATGATGTTGCCGCACAGGGCGATGGCAAAACCGGCACCGGCGGCCACTTCCACGGCGCGCACATGCAGGGTGAAGCCGCTGGGTGCACCGAGTTGGGTGGCGTCATCGCTAAAGGAATATTGGGTTTTGGCCATGCACACCGGTAGGTGGCCTAAGCCGATTTCGGCCAGTTTGTCCATATCGGCCAGCGCTTGCGGGGTGAAGCTGACTTTGGCGGCGCCGTAGATGCGGGTGGCGATTTTGTTGATTTTGGCGGCCATGCTGTCGCTGTTGTCGTAGCTTAAGCGGAAGTTGTTGGCGCTGTTGTCGATGGTATGTAGCAAGGTGCTGGCCAAATCGGTGCCACCGGCGCCGCCTTGGCCCCACACATCGGTGAGTACGGCGGCCACGCTATGCTGGGCGCAGGCTGCCTGAATCAGTTGGATTTCGGCCTCGCTGTCGCTGGCAAAGCGGTTGATGGCCACCACCAAGGGCAGGCCGAAGCCTTCGCGCAGGTTGCGGATGTGGCGCAATAGGTTGGGCAGGCCTTTTTGCAGGGCATCGAGATTTTCCGTGGCCAGCTGGTTTTTGGCCGCGCCGCCGTTGTATTTAAGGGCGCGCACGGTGGCCACCAGCACGGCGGCGGCGGGTTTGAGCCCGGCTTTGCGGCATTTGATGTTGCAGAATTTTTCGGCACCCAAGTCGGCACCGAAGCCGGCTTCGGTAACCACAAATTCGCCCAGATGCAGCGCCAGCCGCGTGGCCAATACGGAGTTGCAGCCGTGGGCAATATTGGCAAACGGCCCGCCGTGCACCAGCGCGGGGGTGCCTTCCAGTGTTTGCACCAGATTGGGGTGGATGGCTTCTTTTAAGAGGGCGGCCAAGGCACCGGCGGCCTTGAGCTGGTGGGCATAAACGGGTGCGCCGCTGCGGCTGTAGGCCACGATGATTTGCCCCAGCCGCTGTTTTAAGTCGTTTAAATCTTCGGCTAGGCATAAGATGGCCATGATTTCCGAGGCCACGGTGATGTCGAAGCCGTCGGGGCGCAACACGCCGTCGCTGTGGTTGCCCGCGCCGCTGATGATGTGGCGCAGCTGGCGGTCGTTCATATCAAGCGCGCGCCGCCATTTGACTTTTTTGGGGTCGATGTCCAGTGCGTTGCCGTGGTAGATGTGGTTGTCGAGCAGGGCGGCGAGCAGGTTGTTGGCGGCGCCGATGGCGTGGATGTCGCCGGTGAAGTGCAGGTTGATGTCTTCCATCGGCACCACTTGGGCATGGCCGCCGCCGGCCGCGCCGCCTTTGATGCCGAATACTGGCCCCAACGATGGCTCGCGCATGGCCACCACCGCTTCTTTGCCCAAGCGGCGCAAGGCGTCGGCTAGGCCGATGGTAACGGTGGTTTTGCCTTCGCCCGCGGGTGTGGGGTTGATGGCGGTGACCAAAATCAGCTTGCCGTGGCGGCCGGGTTGTTTAAATACTTCGGCGGCGTTGATTTTGGCTTTATGGTGGCCGTAGCGGTAGATGTGGTCGTAATCAATATTGAGCTTGGCGGCCAAGGTGCTCATGGGCAGCATATTGACTTGGCGGGCAATGGTTTCGTCGTTGGGCTGGGTCATGGTGGGCTCGTGGTGAGAAATTAGGAGGCTGCCTGAAAGTTGGGTTTTATTGATGGTGGTTTTCAGGCAGCCTTGGTGGACGGTGGCTGTATTTGCTTATCATTTATTTATCGTTTGTATCCGTACGGTTACGGCTGTTGCACATGGTGGTGGCGTGCCATGGCATCCAGTTTGTCTGCGGGCAGGCTGAGAAACAGCTTGAGCCGTTGGGCGATTTCCAAGGTGCTGTGGCAAAAGGCGGCCAGCTGTGTTTGGTGATCGCCTTCGATTTTGGCCGGGTCGTCAAAATGCCATAAGGCGCTGGCCGGTTCGCCCGGCCAGTCGGGGCATTGGTCGTGGTTGAAGCGGTCGCACAAGGTGATGATAAAGTCCATTTCGGGTGCATCCGGGGTGTGGAATTCTTGCCAGTGTTTGCTGCGCAAACCGGCGGTGGGGTAGCTTTGCTGCTCAAGTACCTCCAGCGCCAAAGGGTGTACTTGGCCTGCGGGATGGCTGCCGCCGCTGTGGGCTTGAAAGCGGCCATTGCCCAAACGGTTGAGCAGTGATTCGGCAATAATGCTGCGGGCGCTGTTGCTGTCGCATAAAAATAAGACGTGGTAAAGCGGGGTGGTCACGGCGGCTTCCTTGCTTGGGTGAGGTGGTTTCGGTGTTGATTATGCGGCGCTTTTGTTGCTTTGTCATGCTGTGTTGCGGCACGGGCGGGCTTTCAGGCAGCCTTTAATCCTGACGGCGGCGGAAGAAAAAATCGCCGCGGGGCCACCACGCCCACGCTCACCAGCAACACCAGCAGGCCGAAGCCGTGCGGATTTTCGGCCAGCGGAATGCCGCCCACATTTATGCCGAACAGGCCGCCGATGTAGAAGAGTTCGGGCAGGGCGGTGTGTTGTTGCAGCCAAGGCAGTGCTTGATTGTGGCTGAGGTTGACGTGTATCCATAAAAACGCTTCGGCGGGGTGGTGTTACAGCCAGTGGGCGGCGGCTTCAGAATTTAAGGTGTCGACGTGACCTGATTTGAAAGCATAGGCGCAAACGATGCCGCCGTTGTCGGCACCGTAAAACAGGGGCAGGGCAGAGGCGGGCATGGCGGGCGCTTGTGGGAAGAAAGGCTGTATTTTAGCTGATTCGTTGGGCGGCTGGCAGAATAGGCCAATAAAAAACCTTGGCAGGGTGGCCAAGGTTTTTGGGTTTCAGGCAGCCTTTAGCTGACGGTGTTTAATCCAATTGGGCTACGGTAATCGGCAAGTCGCGCACGGTGGCCAGGATTTGGTCGAGCTTTTGCTGCTCGGTTTTGAACTCGGCCAGCTGGCTGTTGTCGAGTTTGCGGCTGGGCAAGGCCACGGTAACCGGGTTTACCGGCTGGCCGTTCAGGCGTACTTCGTAATGCAGGTGCGGGCCGGTGGAGCGGCCGGTAGAGCCTACATAGCCAATCACATCCCCCGCTTTCACGCGGCTGCCGCTGCCAAAGCGACCAAAACTGCTCATGTGGGCGTAAAGGGTTTGCATGCTGCTGTTGTGGCGCAGCACCACGGTGTTGCCGTAGCCGCCTTTGTAGCCCACTTCTTCCACCACGCCGTCAGACGGCGCCACAATCGGGGTGCCGCTGGGGGCGGCGTAGTCGATGCCGGTGTGCATTTTAATGGTGCGCAAAATGGGGTGGAAACGGGTGCCGAAAGAAGAAGACACGCGCGCACGCGCCACTGGCTGTACATCAAAGCCTTTTTTTAGTGGCTGTCCGGCCAAATCGTAGTATTGGCCGTTGCCGTCGCTGTCTTCAAAATAATAGGCTTGGTAGATTTTGCCGTTGTGGCTGATTTCGGCGCCTAAGATATCGCCGGTGCCCAGCTCTTGGCCACGGAAATACAGGCTGTTGTAAATCAGGCGGATGGTGTCGCCGCTTTGGAGCTGGCCGAGCTCTACTTTGTCTTTAAATAGCTCGTTCAATGATTCGCGGATTTCCACCGGCACGCGTGCCTGCGCCAAAGCGCCACGGGCGGAGGTTTTTATTACCACGGCCTTAAAGCTGGGCAGGGTTTCGGTGTCTACCGCGCCCACGTTGGCCTGCCAGCCGCCGCTGGTTTTTTGCAGCGCCACCAGATTTTTTTCGCCATTGTCGTCATCGTTGAAAAACTGGATGTCGGTGAGGTCGCCATCGGCACCCACGCGCACGCTGATGGTTTGGTTGGGTTTCAGCTGTAACAGGCGGTGGCTGATGTCGTTGTCTTTTAGTACGTTTTGAATATGGCGTTCGCCCACGCCCAAGCGGTTGAGAATTTGGCTGAGGTTATCGCCGGGCTGCACCACTTCTTCGCGCCAGTAGCTGTTGTTGGCCGGGGTGCTGTTCACCAAAATGGCGGGCAGCTGCTCAATTACTTTTTCGGCTTGGTAGGTAGGGGCGGCTGGTGCGGCATCGGTAACGGCGTAGGCCGCCATCACACTGGATACGGGCAGGCCAATCACCAGTAGCGACCAGCGCAGGTGTTTTTTGTGCCATTGTTGCGGCAGGCTGCGCACGCTTTGGCGCAGCAGTTGGTAATACGCGGACAATTTATTCATGTGCTTCCCGGTCTCGTTACCGCGGGGCTGTTTCAGGCAGCCTATATGGGTGGTGAGACGTTAAAAATCAAAAACCTGTTTATTATAGAAAACAATACGGCTAGAGGGCTGTTGTGTTTGCGGTTTTTTACCAAAAGCGTGGTTTTTAATGGTTTTCTGCGTGGTCAGGCATTGGGTCTGGCTGGTGAAATGATTGGTTGCGGGCAATAAAGTCGGCCAAGGTCATGTGCATGGCGCCTAGGCTGGGCTCCATAATGTTTTGTACGGTTTGGCCGACTTGGCTGGTATCTTGCTGGCTGGGGCTGTACACAAACAGGCGGAATAAATCGGCCACTTCGATGTTTTGGGCATTGGTTTTCAAAATCCAGCCGTCACCGCTTTTGGCCAAATAGCCGTAGGCGGCCAGTTTTTCCAGCAAATCACCCAATTCGTCATAGCCCATATTGATGTGGCGGCGAAAATGTTGGATTTTCAGGCTGCGCCCTTCGGTTTGGGCGGCATCCAGCAGCAGTAAGATATGCAAAACATCGTCGAAGCGGCCGCTGCTGCCCAAGTTGCGGCGAAAGGCTTGGTCTTGCCAATACGACATCGCGGCGGTAAACACGGCGCCGGAAAGCAGAATCATCCACAATAGGTTGAGCCACAATAAAAACACCGGAATGGCGGCAAACGCGCCGTACACCAGCTGGTAGCTATTAAAATTGGCCACGTAAAAGGTAAAGCTGCGACGGGTGATTTCCAGCAGCAGCGCGGTAATCAGCGCACCCAAAAAGGCATGGCGCGCGGGCACGTAGCGAAACGGCACTAGCCGGTAGAGCAAAAAAAGCAGCAAGGTGATGAACAGCACCGAAGACAATACGCCTACGGTGGCGCTCAGAAAAGGGTAGCGTAAATCGAATAAGGTGTTTTTCAGCAGCAGCGTCCACATCGACATGCCAAAGCCGATGGCCAAGGGGCCTAAGGTAAGCAAAGCCCAATATACCAACACGCGCATCATCAGCGGGCGCGCTTGGTTTACGCGCCAGATTTGGTTAAAGGTGCGCTCGATGGTTTGAATCAACATTAGCGAGGTCACCATCATGATGATGATGCCGATGGCGGTGAGGTTGCTGGCTTTGTCGCGAAACTCGAATAGATAATGGCCCACCGATTCGGCACCGGCAGCAGGCATCAACACCGAGGTGATAAAGCTGTTGAATTGCATGGAAATATCGGCAAACATGGGAAAGGCCGAAATCACCACCACGGTAACCGTAAACAGCGGCACCAGCGCCAGCAAAGTGGTGAAAGTAAGGCTGGCCGCCACTTGTGGCACATTCACCTCGTTAAAGCGTGTCCATAAAAAACGGGCAAATGCGGGGATACGGCTTTGCAGCCAAGGAATGTCGGTTAGCCGCTTAAACATGCGCTCTCTCTTGCTTTTCAGGTAAAACGGGCTTATTTTAGCCCAATTGTGCTGTAGGACGGCGGTTTATTGATTGGTTGGTGTTCGATTAGCGCTACCGATGCGCAGTAATAGGGTTTCGTTGATATTTGATGCTGCCTGAAGCCGCAGGTTTTCAGGCAGCCTTATATATTCGCCCCATCACAGGGGCAAGCAACATTTCCCAAATTGAACAGTATCTTAGGCGGTTTTTGACAAACCAGCCTGAATCTGCTAGTAAGCTTAATAAAGCCCTTGTGATTCCACCAATCACGAGGGCTTTGTCATGTCAAAATATAAATTCAGAATCACCTACTCTCCCACGCTTAATGAGTACTGGCTTACTTTTGTTGTTGATTCTGTTCAAGTTCTTAGCTTGTCTTTTTTCCCGACAAAAGAGGCTGCAACTTTAGCTGCCCAGCGCTTTGTTCTTTCCCCCATCGAATATGAATTTGAATATTTGTAAGTGAGGTTCCGATATTCTCTTCATCAATCACAGGGGCTTTTCATGCAATCACCCAAGTTCACCGTATACCCGGACACCCGCACCGACAGCCACGGCCAACCGATTCAGGGCTGGCTTGCAGTCTGCCAAGGTCGTGAAGAACCCGCCTCCTGCTTTTTCCCCACCTACTTAATCATTTTCGAGGACTGTGAACTTGACCACGGTTTTGAAAGTGCCTGCCTGTTCGGCAAACGCTACATTCAAGCAGGTGGCCTGTAATGAGTGCCCTGAAAGAATCCCTGTTGCGCAACGATTCGGCAGCGGAACGACTGAAGGCCGCAGGCCGCAAGTCGCTTCCTTGTCTGAATAGAAACATCTCAATCCGCCCCGGCATTGATGATGCTTCAGCAGCCAACGAAGCCGCCGCAGGCGGCAAAGTTGCCCCGGTTTTTTCATCGTCCGAAGTTCGCGCCAAGTCTGACAAAGAAGCAGAACTCAATGAGTTCACCACCGCCCACCGCAAAAGCGCCTACGCCCTCGAGCTTAACACCAAAGCCCTGATTGACCGCTTCGGCATAGACCACGTCGGCTTTATGACCCTGACCTTCGCAGACCACGTCACCTGCCCGTCCGAAGCCCAGCGCCGCTTTAACAGCCTGCGCACAAACTTCCTCAAGCACCACTACAAACACTACATCCGCGTAGTAGAGAGAACCAAAAGCGGCCGCATCCATTACCACCTGCTTGTTGTCTGCAAAGACAACATCCGCAGAGGCCTGAACTTCCGCCAAATCGCCGCCCGCAACTATAAAACCGCTAATGAAGCAATCAAACGCCATTGGAAAAACCTAAGAACCGCCATGCCCAAATACGGCTTTGGCCGCAGCGAACTCATGCCCGTCAAGACCAACAGCAAAGGCCTAGCCCGTTACGTAGCAAAGTACATCGGCAAACACATCGACAGCCGCATCAGCGCCGACAAAGGCGTGCGCCTGTGCCAGACCAGCCAAGACAAACAAAGCAAATGGAAAATAGCCACCAGCAATTTTCAGTTTGCCAGCCCCGGCAGCAAGCTTTGGCGTCAAAAGCTTAAGAACTGGATTATCGAAGTAGATAACTACCTGTTTGAACGCCACATCATCGGCGGCTACTACCGCAGCCAAACCGACTACCAATTTATGACCCAAGAGAACTACAGCGAACTATTGACCCAACGCCTCGGCAGCAAATGGGCCTACACCAACCGCCAAACCATCGCCGCCATGCCGATTTAACCACCACCCAAACCACAAGGAACCAAAGCCATGAATGACAACACCCAAACCACCAACACCCAAGTCAGCAACCAAAGCACCCAAGGTTTTTATATCGAAGCCAGCTTTGACCGCATCGTGCGCAAAGAGAAAAAAGACCGTGAAGGCAAAATCGTAGTCAACTACGAAGTTGCCGTCATCGTCCGCACCGAACAAGACACCAACATTTACAACATCAAAACCAAGAACCCCGAAGCATTTAAAGGCTTCAAGCCCGGCCAACCCCTGCGCGTGCGCATCATGCCCCGCGCCTTTAAAGACTTCCTGTACTTCACCATTGTTGAATAACAGAAATCCCGATTTAAGGCCACGCCAGCAGCCTTAAACCCTTCCTAACCCGCTGGCATAAAGGAAAGCATCATGAACACCCTGAAGCAACTGGCACACAGTGCCAAAACCAAGTATGCCGCCACCGGCATCACCATCGCCGCTGCCGCCACCGCAGCCAACGCCGCCAACTCATGGGATGGCGCAGTAGAAGCCCTCACCGGGTTGCTGGTAGGCGTAGCCGCAGTAGGCGCAGCCAGCTTGGCGATTGCAGTAGCCGCTGTCGGCTTCCGCATCGTTAAAAATCTGGTTTACCGCAGCTAAACGAAAGGGACAACCATGTACAGAGTAGGCCGCCACTGCTTCGCCACCATCGAAGCCGCCACGGATTATCAAATGTCCTTGGTTGTCCCTACCGTCACCGCTGACGGCAGCCTTGTCCACCCTGTGAAACAGGGTGACACATGGACCCATGCAGGCCAGCCCGTGCACCTAAGCTTTGGCACCTGTGACCCCCAAGCCGACCTTGCCGCAGGAATGCAGGTAGCAGGCATCATCATCATGCTGTTTGCCGTAGCGTGGTCGTTCCGATTTTTAATGAGATTTATCCAAACCCTGCCCGAAAGGGGGAATGAGAGTGATTAATGACCGACTATTTTTATATCGGCTTGGCCGTAGCGTTGCCGTTTGTGCTGCTGTTTTGGCCTTGATGGGGGTAAGTGGGTTGGCGCGGGCTGATGCTACTGTTTATGTTGATAGTACGGGGCAAGCGGCAATTGGCCGTGCCCCGAATGGTTCAACGGTTTACGGTAGTCATATTAACCCCAGTGGTCTTTATGGTCCAAATGGTGAGTATCGTTTTTCAAATCCCCCTGGTGCTGGCTCTGGACCAACCCCGCAATACCGCAACACTCGCTATATGGGTGGAGCTGCTGGCGGTTTCGTCCACGGCGTTAAAGAATTAAACGTTGTTATGAAAGACACTTACGGTGCCACCGCCCAAGGCAAAATCACCACCAGCACCCAAATGCCCCCCACAAGCCGCATGGCACAAGGTTTGGGCGGTCTGATTGTCGCCGACATGGCCGTAAACCACCTCGGCAACCTAAAGCAGAACGGTGCTGCCGACCAGTTCGTGCGCGGCATGGAAAACGGCTCATGGTCTGACGTTGCTGCTGCCGTCGGCAAACTCTTTGACTGGACAGGCATCGGCTCACGTCTTAACGCAAACCTCAACAACGATGCAATCCCCACCGCACCACTACAGCAACAATCAGAAGCCAAAGCCCGCCAGCTGTATGACAACTACCAAGCATCAAAAAAGCCGATTGACCCCGCCGCTTACAAGCAATATTCAAAGCTCACTATCACCGAGTGGGGCGGCAACCTCAACCTCGTGCGCACAATTATTATTCCGTCGAATTCAGTCGACTGGACAATGATACAAAGCCAGAATTACGAACTGACATTTCCCATGCGTTTCGGCGATGTCGAAGTGTGGCCGCAACTGCCTGCGGAAAAGGGGAACTGGATACAGCTTTATAAAACCGATGCCAGCGCAGCAGATATCATCAGATACAACGAACAAAACGCCCCGACAATTGACCAAGTTCTGCCGGGCGAAGCCGCCATCATCAATTTGCTGGCGCAACTGCTTAACGACACCAACCGCAACAACACAGACCTACTTAATGCCATCACAGGCAGCGGTGTTGCAAATGCTGGCAACACAACAACAACGGTAGACAGCAACAACGTCACCAACAACACCTTTTTAACCAGCGCATACACCCCTGCTGGAACAAACACCCCCCAACAAACCCAGTTCAAAGTTCAGGCCGATGGCAGCGTTACCGCAACAACAATCCCTCGCCCCGACCTAGCTCCGCACAGCAGCCAAGCCCCGACCCGTGCCGAAATTCCCACTGCTCCTATCCCCGGTAGCCCCAGCACAACAACCCCGGGCGAAACCAAGCCCACCGAACCCGCCACGGCCAGCGCACCCGACATCTGCTCACAAAACCCCAAATCGGCTATGTGTGCAGACCTTGGCAATGCCGACTACGAAGACCCCGTTATCCCGTCCGAACAACGCAAATTGGATTTCCAGCCTGCTAACATCTTTAACACCTCTGGCATCTGCCCCCGCCCGCTCTCATTTGACGTCATGTCAAAAAGCTTTCAAATCAGCTATCAGCCCATGTGCGATTTCGCGGGCATGGTAAGACCCATGATTATCATGATGGCGATGGTGATTTCCATGGGCATGGCCTATAGCGCCACTAGGAGCCTGTGACATGAAAAACACCCTCGCCATGATGCTCACCAGCGTCCTGATGACCTTCGCGGGCAAAGTCATTTCCGCCCTCGGTGTCGGTTTTGTAAGCTATGTCGGACTGGATTATATGCAAGGCAAGTTTGCAGGTTGGATAAGCACCCAACTCGGCAACATCCCTGCCGATGCCCTCCAGATATTTTATATCTCCGGCGGCGGCGTAGCCCTGAATTGGTTTTTTGGTGCCTTCACTTTTATCGCCAGCCTGAAAGCAACCGCACAACTCACAGCAACCATGAGAAAGTAAGCCATGATATACCTGATAACAGGCCAGCCGGGCACCGGCAAAACCCTGCGCATGATATCCATGCTTAAAAACCGCAAAGACCTTCAGGGCAGACCCCTGTACATTGACGGCATCCCCGAAGTTGACCCCGACAAAATCCCTCACGAACCTTTACCCGAAGGCTGCAACGGCGGCAACTGGCATGAGTGGCTGCCCACCAACGCCATCATCGTCATTGACGAATGCCAACGCTATTGGCGGCAACGTTCAAACGGTTCTACCGTTCCGCCTGCCGTGCAGGCAATGGAAACCCACCGCCACAAAGGCGTTGACATATTCCTGCTGACACAGCATCCCCGTTTGATTGACATCAACGTCAAAAGCTTTGTAGAGAACCATGTTCACTTGAGCAAAAGCCAGCTTGGCAACCGCCGTTCTTGGGAATGGCAGAAGTGCGGCAACCCCGACAACAAAGGCGATGTGCGTGACGCACTCGTCAAACCCTACACACTGGATAAGAATGTTTACGGACTTTACAAATCCGCCGAATTGCACACCAAAATCAAAACAGGGCGCAGCATGTGGGTGTACCTGTTTCCAATCGCACTGCTTGCCGCAATAGGCTTGGGCACTTGGGCATTCTTAACCCTGAAAAACCAGCTATCGCCGCAAACCATGCAACAGGTTGCCGCGCAAGCGGCAAGTGAACCTGCGGCAGGCAAAGGGGAAGCGGATGCGGCACCGCAGACTGACGCAGGTCACTACCCGCAACCGCAGCAACAACAGCCAGACCCGCAGGAAGCAAAGACCCTCAAGGCCGAAGACTTCCAACCCGCGCTTGACGGCAAACCGTGGACAGCCCCGGTTTACGCCCCGCACAACACCAGTATTCAAACCATGCCGTTCCCCGTCGGCTGTATCAAGTCCGGTAACAAATGTACTTGCTATACCGACCAGGCGACCCCGATTAGGGGCATGGACAAAGGTCTGTGCCTTGACTTCGCAGAGAATGGCATTTATAACCCCTATAAGCAGCCGCAGCAGGCGGTTCAGACCACGGCCAATACCGCGCCCGCCCCTGCGCCCGAATCGTCTGTAATGGCCTTAGACAGCAAAGCGCGGCCTGATTTGATGCCGCCACCGTTTACAAGTGTTCAGTGAGGATTTTTTTATGAGTAAGACAATTGATGTTGATTTGAATAATCACCAATTTTTACATGTCGGTGATAATGCATTTGTCGGTTCGATTAACGGTTATCCTGTTTCATCTTCCTGTGTGCCTTTTTCTTCAGCTGCTTTTGATAACGTACACAATTCACTTGCTGCGCCTGTTATGACTTATAATCAGTTGCTTTTGTTGAAAAACTTGATTGATAATAATTTATCAGGGCATTTTTTGGATGTTGAGCAGCTTAAATTAATTTCTTCAACGTTTGCATTTTTGATTGAATGGATTGATACTGCACCTGTATCTGATAATGCACCTGTAGTTTAAGCAGTCCCCCCGCCCAAGCCGTTCCCAGCAGCTAGGCTTCGAGCCTGAACAAAAGATTGGCAGGCGGGGTTCTCACCCGTTTTAAAACCTGAACAGTATCCTAGGCGGCCACAAGCCAGCTTGAATATAAGAGGGGGTTTTACATGAACACCACCACCGCTGTTTACCTTGGTTTAGATGTCTCAAAGTCAAAAATTGACGCCTGTTTGAAAATGAACGACCGTTATTTCCACCGCGTTATCAAAAACGATCCAACAGGCTTTGAAAAGCTGTCTGAGTGGATAGCCAAATACACCCCCCAAGTCCACGCCTGTTGCGAAGCCACAGGAACCTATTCCGAAGCCATCGCCGACTACCTGCACGACCACGGCCACCTTGTTTCCGTCGTCAACCCTTTTGCCATCAAATCATACGCCAACACCAAACTTCAGTGTGTCAAGACCGACAAGCAAGATGCCAAAATCATTGCCCGTTTTTGTGCCGATATCAAGCCCGACCTGTACACCCCGCCCAGCCCATCAGAACGGCAGCTCAAAGCCCTCACGCGCCAGCTTGACTATTACAAAGACATGCATACCGCACAGCTTAACCGTTTGCAGGTTGCCCATCCTTCAATACATGATTTCATCGACAAAACAATAGATAACCTTCGCCAGCAAATAGCCGAAGTTCAAGCCGCCATTCAAGCCCACATTGCCGCTGATGAATCACTGCAACAAAAGGCCGACTTACTAAAGACCGTTAGGGCGGTAGGTGACGCCACCGTACCCCACCTGCTCGCCCTTTTTGCCGAAAGAGAATTCAACAGCAACCGCGCAGTGACCAAGTTTGTCGGTTTAAACCCCATCATCAAACAGTCTGGCACCAAGAAAACCAGCTACTTGGCGATTTCAAAGATGGGTGACAAATTCATCCGCACCGCCCTTTACATGCCCGCCGTCGTGGCCTTCCGCCTACCCGAATTCAAGCCCTTTATCCAGCGCATGCGTGATAATGGCAAACACAACAAACAAATCATCTGCGCCCTCATGCGTAAACTGCTCACCTACTGTTATGCCGTACTCAAGAGCGGCCAACCGTTTGACCCCAAACGCCTGAATCCCGAACCCGTATAAATGAAGTCAAGGGGAAGCTTTGTAAAGGCGCAGCCTTTATGAATACCCCTTGACGTAGAACCCACCCAAAAAACGCTCCTGGCTGCTGGTGGGGTGGTTTTATCGCCCCACCAGCTGCCTCACGGCGAGTGTGGGGTTTGGGGCAAAGCCCCAAGGTCTTGCGTTAGGGATTAGCACCGGAACGGCGAAAACGCGTAGCGGTTGAGTGGCGCAGCCATGCAAGCCCGACCCGCAGGGGAACGCCTGCACCCGCCTGCTAAAACTATATTCCATTTTTAAACAATGATTTGCAAATATTGACCAGATTTTTAGCTTGACGCTGCAATACAGTATCTTTTGTTAAAATTACTCTATTTCCCATGATTCAACAAAGGATGGTTATGTCTGCTTTACCCATTTTGGTTTTGTATTACAGCCAGCAGGGCAGCACCCGTCAGCTGGCTGTGCATATTGCGCGCGGCATTGACAGTGTGGCCGGATGTGAAGCCGTGCTGCGCACCGTGCCCAAAGTATCCACCGTGTGCGAAGCCACGGCCGACAGCATTCCCGCAGACGGTGCGCCGTATGCCACGTTGGCCGAATTGCAAAACTGCGCCGGTTTGGCTTTGGGCAGCCCCACCCGTTTTGGCAATATGGCCGCACCGATGAAGTACTTTCTCGACGGCACCAGCGGCTTATGGCTTTCAGGCAGCCTGATTGGCAAACCAGCCTGTGTGTTTACCAGCACCAGCAGCCAGCACGGCGGCCAGGAAAGCACCTTATTGAGTATGATGACACCCTTGCTGCACCACGGCATGTTGATTTGCGGTATTCCGTTTAGCGAAGCGGCTTTAAGCCAAACCCACAGCGGCGGTACACCCTACGGCGCCAGCCATGTGGCCGGCCACGATGGCCAAGTGGCGCTGAGTGAGCACGAACAGCAATTGGCGTGGGCGCAGGGCAAACGCTTGGCCGAAATGGCGCTGAAGCTGGCTTGATGGCCGTTGTTTTATGCCACTTTTAGGCTGCCTGAAAAGCCGTGTCGCACCTGCGCAGGCAGGTGCCCAGTTTGAAGCAAGGCTTCAGTTGTACGCATTCCGGCTTGGCAAAATCAAAGCGTTGTAGCGTGAAGGTTTCAGGCAGCCATTTATTTAAGTGTTAAGACCCATAATCTTCTGGAATGGATTTTCACGAAACAATTCAGGCTCTAGATTATAGCAATCTTCCAAAGCCTGCCAAGGCGTTTTGTACTTCAACGACCGTAAGGGGCGTTGATGGTTGTAATACAGCAAAAATACCATCAAGTGCCGTTTAAGTTCGTCAGGATGCTCATAGTGGAAGCGTTTGACCGTTACCTCTTTCAGCATCTTGTTGGTAATCTCCACCTGCCCGTTCGTCCATGGATGACGGAATTTCGTGGTACGGTGCTCAATGCCCAAATGCCGGCAAAGCTCGTCAAACGGATGCTCCTTATCAGGCCGTTGTGCTTGGCTCAGCAAGTTGTAGGTAAACTGCGCACCGTTGTCCGTTAGGATATGGGTGATTTTAAACACACAATCTTGTTGTAGGTTGCGCAGAAAAGAAACGGCGGTTTTCTGCGTCATACGCGGATGAAGTTCTGCATAAACATATTTGGTTTTGCGGTCGATGGCGACAAACAGGTACAGCTTGCCGGTTTCACAACGCACCTCGGTGATGTCGATATGGACAAAGCCAACCGGATATTGTTTGAATGTTTTTTACCTTTTTGGCCATCGGATTCATTCTTGGGTAAGCGCGACAATCCGTGATGTTGCAAGCACCGGTGCAGATTGGAGCGGCTCAGCTTTGGAATATTGGGCTTGAAGATGATATACAGCTCGTCCAATGACAGCCGCAGATGTCGCCGGACGGTACAGATTGCCTGCTGCTCCGATTCGGTCAACACGCTGGGGCGGGTTTTGGGGCCGGACTTTTTATCTTCGACCGAATCTGCGTGTTTCCAGTAGAGAACGGTTTTGAAATTAATATTGTATTTTTAGCTAACGCTGCGATGCTCTCTTCAGACTCTTGTATTTCTTTTCTGATTCTAGGCGTAGTCTTGGCGTTACCATGCAATATGCTTGCCATAAGTCGGTCTCTTTTAATTGGGGTAATGATACTCCATAAAATTCAGGGACTAAACATTTAAGGGCCTGTTCAAAATCTTTTATTGTGCTGCTTTCAGCACATAAACAGGCGCATGCTGCGTTAAAAATGCGCGCCAAAGCTGGCTTTGGCTGTGCTTTTTGCCTTGCCTGTACCCGTTTCTGCACTAAAATCCGCTACAAAAAAGATCGTGAACAGGCTCTAAGGCTGCCTGAAATATAAAGCCGTCATTGCCGAACCGGATTCGGCAATCCATTGCCAGACAAGAAGTAGATAAAACCATCTGTTTTAAAATCATTGATATTGATGCTGTTTCTGTATTGTGGCTATATCGGTTTATTTTCACAATGGATTGTTGAATCCGGCTTGGGAATGACAAATTCGATGGTTTCAGGCAGCGTTTGCCAATCAGTGCATAATTTTATTTATTAAAAGCATTATTTTAATTGTGTTGGATAAATCATGACATGGAGCAGTTGGTGGCTGTTTGTTGCCAGCACCTTATTCATTTCGGCCACGCCAGGGCCGAATATGTTGCTGGCGTTTCAATATGGCCTGAATTACGGCACCCGCAAAACACTGTATACCTTGGCCGGGCTGAGTTGCGGCTTGCTGATTTTGCTGTGCCTGTCGATTGCGGGCGTGTCGTTGGTGAGTACTCAAATGCCGGTGGTGTTTCAGGCTCTCAAAGCCGTGGGTGCGGTGTATTTGCTGTATTTGGGCTGGCAGGCATGGCAAGCACAAGGCGCCCCTTAGAAGGGCCTTTGGTGCGCGTGCAGCCCAGCCGTGTGCGCTTGTTTAAAGTGGGCTTAGCGGTGTCTTTATCCAATCCGAAAGCGATTTTGTTTTTTGCAGCATTCTTCCCACAATTTGTTAACCACAACCAGCCGCAGCTGCCGCAATACCTGATTCTGATGGCCAGCTTTTTTGTGATTGAAACCCTATGGCAGCTGATTTATGTTTTATCCGGCCGCAGCTTGGCGCAATGGCTAAAACAAGGGCGGCGCTTATTGTATTTAAACCGCAGCTGCGCGGTGATTTACGCTCTGATTGCGGTTGGTCTGCTAATGGAAGTGGTGCGCTTTTTTGTTTAATCGAAGCATATTGCATAAGGGGCTTGACACTTTATTTTGCCTTGGGTATAGTTCCGGCTTCCTAACGGAGAACTGGCCGAGTGGTCGAAGGCACACCCCTGCTAAGGGTGCATACGGGCAAAACCTGTATCGAGGGTTCGAATCCCTCGTTCTCCGCCAGAAATTTTAAAACCCTTTGTTTTGCAAGGGGTTTTATTTTGTCACCCCTGAAGAATCCATTCTTCCCGACTCTCTCCCACCCACCCCATAAGCCAAAAATACAACCACGCCAGTAATTTGCGCAGGTTGTAGGCAGCGGCAGCCAGAATCGGGTTCAAACGGTTGCCTGCTTCCCCTTTCAGGTGGTTTCTGCCCATACGGTTATCCGCCTTTAAGTGGCCTATTATCGGTTCTATTGCTGCTCTGCGTTTCATCCATCTTTTCATACTGCGGCTCGCTGTTTTCGGAATCTTACCGACCAGATGGATGATAGGCTTGCCCGATCCGTTTTGTTGATGTCCCCGGTATCCTTGGTCACAGTAGACATGTTGCGGGCTATGCCCACACACTTGCTGCATGTGTGCCAATGCATCAGCCAGTGTATGCCCGTCGTAAGGGTTGGCTAATCCTTGGGCACTCAATACCCAGTTGTTCTTCGAGCTGCTGACGAGGGAAACTTTATTACCGAATTCGTATTTTTTGTGTGCTTTGCCTTTGCCGATGCAATGCACTGCGGTTTCATGCCAACTGTAGATTTTGTTGGTGTCGCCGGTTTGTTGTCGGTAAATCAGTCGGGCGCGATCCAATAGGCTTTGTAGGGCTTGATCGGTTTGGCTGCCTTTGCGTTCCAGTTCGCGAATGATGCGGCCAAGGTAGTTTTTTAAAGTTTTGCAGGCTTTGTTGGCACGTTTGTATTGGCGGGCATGACGATAGCGGTTGTTGAGGATGAAGGCTTTCTTGCCGCTGCGCGCATAGCTTTGGCGTAAGGGAATATTGTGCTCTTGAGCGGCTTTGACCAATACTTGCCGGGCTTTGTGGTAGAGCTTGGCGTCTGTGGGAAAGGTGATGTTCTTTTCTTGTACGGTGGTGTCGACGTTGATGTGGTGAAATTCGCTGGGTTGGATGGCACCGCTTTCTTGGGCTGTGCGCAGTGTTTCAATCAGTAGGGCTTCGGCTTTATCTCCTACCCGCCGGCGCCATTTGACCAGTGAGGTGGGGTGTAGGGAAGTTGGTGCTGTAGGAATGAGTAGCCGCAAAAATATTGCCAGTAGGGGTTTTCCAGCCAGCGTACCAATACGCTTTCATCGCTTTCGTCAAAGGCGTGTTTGAGGTAATGCAGTCCGGCCAAAAGGCGGGTGGGTAGCGGCGGGTGGCCGGGGCCGGTGGTGTAGACGGTGTCGATTTGGGTGGCGATTCTGTCCCAGTTAATCTGATGCGCCAGTTTAACCAATGGGTGGCTCATGTTGATGATTTGGGACAGCTGTAATTGGAATAGGTCGGGGTGGTTGTCCGTGTGTTTGGGCTTCATAACTGCAAGGTTTTTGGGGTAGATTGGGGGTTTCTTGCAGTTGATTATAGTGGATTTTGAGCGTTTGTTTAATTAAATCATGAGGGTGGGGATTCTTCAGGGAGGACTATTTTTATTCAATTTAAGAGTTTGAAAAAAACAGGCACCTGAAACATGTTCAGGTGCCTGTTTGCGTTGGGTATGTTTAAGTGAGTGATACTTTCACATACTTACCCGGTGCATTGTCAATAACCGGATGGTTTTCATTGCCAATAGCATAGGCGGGTACTTTTTCACCAGCGTAAGGTTGTACCCATTTTTGCCAGTAAGTCCACCAAGAGCCTTTGTGGTGCTTGGCTTTTTCCAGCCATTGTTCGGCATTTTCAAACGGTGCGCTATTGGTGAAATAGCCATATTTATCTTTATTTGGCGGGTTCACGATACCGGCAACGTGGCCGGATTCGCCCAATACCAAGGTGCTGTCGCCACCCAATGCGGCCGAGCCTTTAAAAGTGCCGTCCCACAAGGCAATATGATCTTCTTTGGTGGAGATAAAGAAGTTGGGGGTTTTCACACGCGATAAATTCAGGCCAGTGCCGTTTACTTTGACTTTGCCCGGCTCCACCAGTTCATTGTTCAGATACAGGTTGCGCAGAATAAAGCTGTGTACCGGCGGGGTTACGTTGGTGCCGTCGCTGTTCCAATACAAAATATCAAACTCGGCGGCTTCTTTACCTTTTAAATAGTTGTCGATATAGTAGTTCCAGTAGAGTGAATTTTCGCGCAGCAGGCTAAATGTTACTGCCAGTTGGCGGCCGTCGCAATAACCTACTTTCTCTTCCATGGCTTCAATGGCGGTGATTACCGGATCATTGATGAATACGCCTAACTCACCTGGTTTTTGGAAATCCAGAATGGTGGTCATGTAGGTGGCGCTTTTGATGCGGTTTTTCAGGCGTTTGCCAACATAATAGGCTTGGGTGGCTGCCAATAAGGCACCGCCCATGCAATAGCCGATGGCATTCACTTCTTTTTCGGTGGTGATGTCTTCGATTACCTTCACGGCTTCCATTACGCCATCGGTAATCAAATCGCTAAAGGTGATGTGGGCTTGTTCTTTCATCGGGTTGCGCCAAGACATCAGGAATACCGCATGGCCTTGTTCGCCCAACCAATTAACGAATGAATTTTTTTCTTTAAGGTCAAGAATGTAGTATTTGTTGATAAACGGCGGCACCACCAGCAAGGGCGTTTGGTAAACTTCTTTGCCTTTTGGGGTGTATTGAATCAACTCGAAAACGTCGTTTTGAAAAATCACTTTGCCTTCGGTGTAGGCCAAATCTTTACCTACTTCAAAAGCATGTTCTTTCATCATGCGGATTTTCAGGTATTTACCGCTGTTCATCAAATCTTCGTGAAACAGCTTGGCGCCGCGCAACAGGTTTTCACCGGCTTCTTCTTTGGTTTGCTGCAATACTTCCGGGTTGGTCCACAAGAAGTTGCCGGGGCTCATGGCGTTAATCATTTGACGGGTATAGAAGTGCAGGCGCTGACGCACTGTTTCGGGAATACCTTCAACCACATCAATCATTTCCTGCATTGATTGGGTCAGCAGCAAATAAGACTGACGCAACAAATCAAAATTGGGGTTTTGCTGCCACAGCTCATTGCTGAAGCGCCGGTCGCCGGGCAAATCGGCCACCACGGGCTCAGCATTTTCACCCATGCTGCGCAGCATGATGTTTTTGTAAATATCCATCTGGCCTTGCCACCATTTCATTTGCAATTCCATCATGCGCATGGGGTTGCTGGCCAATGCTTCGTAAAATTTAGCCAAATCTTCTGCGTTCAGTTTGGCTACGGCTTCGCTTACGGGGTTGTCGCCGAAGTAGAAGTCTTGTAATTTTTTCCAGGTGTCGTCGTTATACTGCATGAATTGCTGTACGGATTCGTTCAGCTTAAATTGGGTTTGCGACATTGTATTTTCTCCAAAGCCTTAAAATAGGTTTGCCACCGGTATGTTCAGGCTTGAAATATAGCAGATAAAAAAGGGCAGGGTGTAAAAGCTTTACCCCTGCCCACTTTGTATTACCTGATGTGATCAGGAAGTAAATCTGCTAGTGCTTATTTCTTTTTTTCAACAGCTTCGGTAACCAGCTTGTCCAGCTCGCTTTTGAAATCATTGGCCAAGTTGGCCAATTTTTTGCCGTCTTCAATCATTTGTTGGCTGATGCGGGTCATGGTTTCCAGTTGTTTGGTACCGCTGTTTACTAACGACTGTACATCTTTCACTTGGCTGTTCAAGTGCATTTGTGCCAAGCCGATGTCGGCGTATTGGCGGGCAGAGTCTAATTGCAGATTGGTCAGCTCAGAGAAATTTTTGGCAACCAATTGGTTGAATTTAACCATCGGTTCGAAAGCGTTTTGTGATTGGTCGTTCAAGGTTTTGAAGATGTCGGTGTACATATGAATTCTCCTAAAGAGGGATGTTGGCTTACATAAAACATAAAAATAAACAAGAAATGTTTTAAATGGCAGTAATGCTGCAATTAACATTGCGTTTGAATGTGTTGGTTTGCATAATACACATGCATTTGCTGCGGTGCAACAATAAGAAGTGTAAATATTCCAAAATTGCGGGGTTTCTACAAAAGCAGGCGAACTATAACAGCCGTAATGTGATGAAATGATGTCAGCCTGAAATAATGAAGCCATCAGGCTGACACATGATTATTATTGCATATGCAGGCCGCCGTTGAGCGAGATGGTTTCGCCGGTGATGTAGCCGCCATTGTCGCCGGCCAAAAACAGTACCGCTGCAGCGATTTCACGTGGTTCGGCCAAGCGGCCTAAGGGGATTTGTTTTTTGATTGAATCTACTACATCTTCACGCATGGCGGTTACCATCGGTGTGCCGGTGTAGCCGGGTGCTACGGCATTAACGCAAACATTGTTACGAGCACCTTCCAATGCCAAGGCTTTGGTAAAGCCAATCATGCCGGCTTTGGCGGCAGAGTAGTTGGTTTGGCCGAATTGGCCTTTAATGCCGTTTACCGATGTGATGTTGATGATGCGACCACTGTTTTGCTCCAGCATTTTCACAAAGATGGGTTGGGTAATGGTGAACATGGATTTGAGGTTGGTGTCCAATACTTCGCACCATTGTTCGAAGCTCATCTTTTTAAAGGCGGCGTCGCGGGTAATGCCAGCGTTGTTAACTAGCACATCAATACGACCTTCTGCAGCCAATGCCTCATTAATGGCGGCAGTGGATGCTTCGTGATCGGTAACGCTGCTGGCGATAAACCGCACTTGTGCCGAATCAAATTGCTCGGTTTGCAGCCATTTTTGCTCACGCTCGGCATCGCGTTTGGTTAAACCGGCAATCACGCGGTAGCCGTGTTGCAGAAATTGGCGGCAAATTTCTGTGCCAATCCCGCCCAATGCGCCGGTAATTAAAGCTACTTTTTGTTCGGACATGGTGCTCTCTCCTTTAAAGTTGTATGAGTTGTGGTGCAGTTGGATGCCATCTTTTAATGATATGTAATGGCTTGTATTTTTAAGGCTGCCTGAAACGGTGTGGCAAAATCAGTACGCCGTTTGATTGTTTGCAGACATCGTCCTGCAGCTATTTGCTTTTAATTTTAAGGTGTGTTTTGAATAAGACGTACCTGTGTATGCACAATAAACTGAGCAATGTCTTTAATTTCAGTATAGGCAGCCAAATTAGCCATGGCAAGGCTTATTTGATTGTTTTATATTAATATTAATCAAATTCAAGTTGAATTATGATAGCTGTGTGCTTTGGTATTTCAATGCTGGCTATTTATTCTAAAATAATGCCATTTATATTATTTTTGATGGTTTGAACTGGCTGGTTTTTGATAGATTAAATTTGTAATGCCTTTAAAATATTGCTGCATTGCCAAATCAGGGTTGATAACCCAGATACTGTGTTTACTGATGCAACATCAGTACTATTCATGTTGCAATGCAGAATGAGTATGGTTATTGTTGGATATTCGGTATTTGTGCGGGTGGATTTTTGTGCTGATACATTATGCTATGCTGTTTTCAGTTAAAATTATTGCTTTGCTGATTCGGCGCACAATATAAATGTAGGATACAGGGTTGAATGAATTCGGTTAACAAAGCGGTTATTTTGCCGCCAGCCATGTTGGGTATTTTGGGCGGTGGCCAGTTGGGACGCATGTTTGCGATGGCGGCCAAGCGCATGGGCTATCGGGTGATGGTGTTGGATCCGGATGCGCAGGCGCCAGCGGCGGCGTTTGCGGATGTGCATTTGTGTGCGGCTTATGATGATGTGGCGGCGCTGGCGGCATTGAGCGAGTGTGCGGCGGTGACCACTGAATTTGAAAATGTTAATGCCGATTCTATGCTGTGGCTGGCGCAGTCCACGCGCGTATCGCCATCGGGGCACTCAGTGGCGATTGCGCAAGATAGAGAGCAGGAGAAAGCTTGGATTGGTAAAGCAGGCTTGCCAACGGCACCTTATAAGGTGATTGCAGCAGCGGATGATGTTTGTGCTGATTGTGAGGCATTATTCCCCGGTATTTTAAAAACCGCCACTTTAGGCTACGACGGCAAAGGTCAAGTACGGGTACGTAACCAGGCTGAATTGGCGCAGGCGTGGGCGGATTTGGGTAAGGTGCGCTGCGTGTTGGAAAAAATGTTGGATTTGCGCAGCGAAATTTCAGTGATTGTGTGCCGTTTGAATTCGGCACAAATGGCTTGTTTTGCGCCTGCTGAAAACCAGCATATTGATGGCATTTTGGCCTACTCGATTGTGCCAGCAAGGCTGCCTGAAGCGCTACAACAGCAAGCACAACAATTGGCTTGTCGTCTGGCCGATGCTTTGGATTATGTGGGTGTGTTGGCGGTAGAGATGTTTGTGGTGGGTGAAGAGATGCAATTGGTGGTGAATGAAATGGCACCCCGACCGCACAACTCCGGCCATCATACCTTAGACGCTTGTGTGACCAGCCAATTTGACCAACAAGTACGCTTAATGTGTGGTTTACCACCTGCGGATACCACCTTGCTTAGTCCCTGCTGTATGGCCAATATACTGGGAGATGTGTGGCCGGCGCAAGGTGAGCCAAACTGGTTAGCTATTTTGCAGCAGCAAGCGGCGCATCTGCATTTATATGGCAAACAAGAAGCTAGGGTTGGTCGTAAAATGGGGCATTTTACCCAGTTAGCGACTAGTGCGGATGCGGCCTTTGATTTGGCTAAGGCCAGCCATGCTGCATTGAAATAACTATTTTGATTTTGTGCGCGAGGGTAAAAAAGCTTTCAGGCAGCCTACTATAGGCTGCCTGAAAGCTTTATTGTTTGGATTATTGTGTTTGTTGATGGTGATTCTTAGATTATTTCCGCAAGACATCCCGAATAATATTCTTTTAAATTTTAGCGATTTGCTGGTTTGGGGTATAGATTTTTGCGAATGGGTGTTGACGGTTTGGATGGGTTTGCGTATAGTTCGCTTTCTTCGCTGCTGCAGCGAAGTCGAGACGGAAGAGAAAATTATACCACAAAGTGGTTTCGTTGCTTCGGTTTTGGGATGGCTCTTTAACAAACAGATTACCGATAAGTGTGAGTGCGACAAGCCTCACACTGTTTAAGAAGTAAAGACAAGACATGAATGTTTGCCGGTGGGTTTCTGCCGGTATACATCATTCTCTGTTTTTTCTTTGAGAAGCAGACCAGTATGGAGTTGGGTTTTTGCCTGGCTCTAACAGTATTAAAGCTAAGATTGAACATAAGAGTTTGATCCTGGCTCAGATTGAACGCTGGCGGCATGCTTTACACATGCAAGTCGAACGGCAGCGGGGAAGTGCTTGCACTTCTGCCGGCGAGTGGCGAACGGGTGAGTAATATATTGGAACGTACCGAGTAGCGGGGGATAACTGTCCGAAAGGATGGCTAATACCGCATACGCTCTGAGGAGGAAAGCTGGGGACCTTCGGGCCTGGCACTATTCGAGCGGCCAATATCTGATTAGCTAGTTGGTGGGGTAAGAGCCCACCAAGGCGACGATCAGTAGCGGGTCTGAGAGGATGATCCGCCACACTGGAACTGAGACACGGTCCAGACTCCTACGGGAGGCAGCAGTGGGGAATTTTGGACAATGGGGGCAACCCTGATCCAGCCATGCCGCGTGTATGAAGAAGGCCTTCGGGTTGTAAAGTACTTTTGTTGGGGAAGAAAAGCCTGGCGTTAAT
This sequence comes from Paralysiella testudinis, assembly GCF_016894345.1. Lineage (GTDB taxonomy): Bacteria > Pseudomonadota > Gammaproteobacteria > Burkholderiales > Neisseriaceae > Paralysiella > Paralysiella testudinis. The sequence goes on along the minus strand of NZ_CP069798.1, from coordinate 2,788,838 downwards.
AGCGTTGGGTCATGACGGTACCCAAAGAATAAGCACCGGCTAACTACGTGCCAGCAGCCGCGGTAATACGTAGGGTGCAAGCGTTAATCGGAATTACTGGGCGTAAAGCGAGCGCAGACGGTTATTTAAGTCAGGTGTGAAATCCCCGAGCTCAACTTGGGAATGGCGCTTGAAACTGGGTAACTAGAGTGTGTCAGAGGGAGGTAGAATTCCACGTGTAGCAGTGAAATGCGTAGAGATGTGGAGGAATACCGATGGCGAAGGCAGCCTCCTGGGATAACACTGACGTTCATGCTCGAAAGCGTGGGTAGCAAACAGGATTAGATACCCTGGTAGTCCACGCCCTAAACGATGTCAATTAGCTGTTGGGGTACTTGATGCCTTAGTAGCGTAGCTAACGCGTGAAATTGACCGCCTGGGGAGTACGGTCGCAAGATTAAAACTCAAAGGAATTGACGGGGACCCGCACAAGCGGTGGATGATGTGGATTAATTCGATGCAACGCGAAGAACCTTACCTGGTCTTGACATGTACGGAAGGCTTTAGAGATAGAGCTGTGCCTTCGGGAACCGTAACACAGGTGCTGCATGGCTGTCGTCAGCTCGTGTCGTGAGATGTTGGGTTAAGTCCCGCAACGAGCGCAACCCTTGTCATTAGTTGCCATCATTCAGTTGGGCACTCTAATGAGACTGCCGGTGACAAACCGGAGGAAGGTGGGGATGACGTCAAGTCCTCATGGCCCTTATGACCAGGGCTTCACACGTCATACAATGGTCGGTACAGAGGGTAGCCAAGCCGCGAGGTGGAGCCAATCTCAGAAAGCCGATCGTAGTCCGGATTGCACTCTGCAACTCGAGTGCATGAAGTCGGAATCGCTAGTAATCGCAGGTCAGCATACTGCGGTGAATACGTTCCCGGGTCTTGTACACACCGCCCGTCACACCATGGGAGTGGGGGATACCAGAAGTAGGTAGGGTAACCGCAAGGAGCCCGCTTACCACGGTATGCTTCATGACTGGGGTGAAGTCGTAACAAGGTAGCCGTAGGGGAACCTGCGGCTGGATCACCTCCTTTCTAGAGAAAAGAAGAGGCGGGTCGTACTCACACTTATCGGTAAACTGAAATAGAGATGCGAAAGAAGTAAGAAGACCTCATGGGTTTGTAGCTCAGCTGGTTAGAGCACACGCTTGATAAGCGTGGGGTCGGAGGTTCAAGTCCTCCCAGACCCACCAATATCAGGGAGCAGTCTACAGGCATCAGGAATCAGATTGCGGCACAGCCGCACAAGAGACTGACGCCTGGCACCTGAATCCTGACACCCGGACAGGGGGCATAGCTCAGTTGGTAGAGCACCTGCTTTGCAAGCAGGGGGTCATCGGTTCGATCCCGTTTGCCTCCACCACTTCAGGAATCAGGAATCAGGAATCAGATGGCAGGAATCAGGAATCAGGGAAAGCAACAACAAGTCTACTTTACAAATTAAAGCATACTGAAAGCAGTGCATACTGAAAGCAGTATTAACTCAGTATTCTTTGATTTGCGAAGTAAAGCCGGCAAAGTCGGTAACAAGCAACGCATCGATCTTTAACAAATTGGAAAGCCGAAATCAACAAACAAAGACAATGTTGGTTTGGATGGAGATGCAGGTTCTTGCAAGAGCCCGTATTTCAGCAAGTTAAAGGCTGCCTGAAAGGGTGGTTGCTTAACTTGCACAGCCAAGCCACAACAATTTGGGTGATGATTGTATCGGACACATTCTGAACACAAAAGGCAGAATGTGTCACACAACAAAGCAGTAAGCTTTATCAAAGTAAGTACTTCTAGCCTAGCCCCTAGTCAACGGGAGCGAAGCCAAGTCAAAGAGGTTCTTGAAATGATAGAGTCAAGTGAATAAGTGCATCAGGTGGATGCCTTGGCGATGATAGGCGACGAAGGACGTGTAAGCCTGCGAAAAGCGCGGGGAGCTGGCAATAGAGCTGTGATCCCGCGATGTCCGAATGGGAAACCCACCGCATTTTGTGCGGTATCCATAACTGAATACATAGGTTATGAGAAGCGAACCCGGAGAACTGAACCATCTAAGTACCCGGAGGAAAAGAAATCAACCGAGATTCCGTAAGTAGTGGCGAGCGAACACGGAAGAGCCTGTATGTGATAGCTGTTGAGATAGAAGAACAACTTGGGAAAGTTGGCCGTAGTGGGTGAAAGCCCCGTATTCGAAATCTCATCAGTGGTACTAAGCATACGACAAGTAGGGCGGGACACGAGAAATCCTGTCTGAACATGGGGGACCATCCTCCAAGGCTAAATACTCATCATCGACCGATAGTGAACCAGTACCGTGAGGGAAAGGCGAAAAGAACCCCGGGAGGGAGTGAAATAGAACCTGAAACCTGATGCATACAAACAGTGGGAGCGGACAAGTTCCGTGACTGCGTACCTTTGTATAATGGGTCAACGACTTACATTCAGTAGCGAGCTTAACCGGATAGGGGAGGCGCAGGGAAACCGAGTCTTAATAGGGCGACTAGTTGCTGGGTGTAGACCCGAAACCGAGTGATCTATCCATGGCCAGGATGAAGGTGCCGTAACAGGTACTGGAGGTCCGAACCCACGCATGTTGCAAAATGCGGGGATGAGCTGTGGATAGGGGTGAAAGGCTAAACAAACTCGGAGATAGCTGGTTCTCCCCGAAAACTATTTAGGTAGTGCCTCGAGCAAGACACTGATGGGGGTAAAGCACTGTTATGGCTAGGGGTCATTGCGACTTACCAACCCATGGCAAACTAAGAATACCATCAAGTGATTCCTCGGGAGACAGACAGCGGGTGCTAACGTCCGTTGTCAAGAGGGAAACAACCCAGACCGCCAGCTAAGGTCCCAAATGATAGATTAAGTGGTAAACGAAGTGGGAAGGCCCAGACAGCCAGGATGTTGGCTTAGAAGCAGCCATCATTTAAAGAAAGCGTAATAGCTCACTGGTCGAGTCGTCCTGCGCGGAAGATGTAACGGGGCTCAAATCTATAACCGAAGCTGCGGATTCAGGAATCAGACTACAGGAATCAGGAATCAGGATGAAAGCACAGCGATTCGAAGATTTGCAGGTATTTCAAAAGCGTACCGTATCTCCTTAGAGATACACCGCAGCAGTTTGGAATTTCCACAAATCGAACAATACGCACTGGCCGATTAAATTAGACGCGCCAGCAAAAGCATCTGTTCAAATCTTGCTGAAGGCTATGGCAAAAGAAGCCAGTCGCCAGCAGAATTTAAAAGATACATCCTGATCGGTATCGGCTCAGCAGACGAAATGCGCGTCTGGCTGCGATACTGTCTTGATTTACAGTACATCAGCAACACGGAATGGCAATATTGGCGAGAAACATATGAAGAAATCGCCAAAATGCTGCAAGGACTCAGTAAAAGCCTGAATAAATAAAGGCAGTTACTGATACCCGATTCCTGTAGTCTGATTCCTGGATGGTAGGGGAGCGTTCTGTAGGCCGAAGAAGGTGACTTGAGAAGGTTGCTGGAGGTATCAGAAGTGCGAATGTTGACATGAGTAGCGATAAAGCGGGTGAAAAGCCCGCTCGCCGAAAGCCCAAGGTTTCCTACGCAACGTTCATCGGCGTAGGGTGAGTCGGCCCCTAAGGCGAGGCAGAAATGCGTAGTCGATGGGAAACGGGTTAATATTCCCGTACTTTGATTTAGTGCGATGTGGGGACGGAGAAGGTTATGTCAGCGGCCTGTTGGAATAGGTCGTTCAAGCCGGTAGGTGGAAAGTTTAGGCAAATCCGGACTTTCATAACACCGAGAAGTGATAACGAGCGTCTACGGACGTGAAGTGACAGATACCACGCTTCCAGGAAAAGCCACTAAGCTTCAGCTAAATCAGAACCGTACCGCAAACCGACACAGGTGGGCAGGATGAGAATTCTAAGGCGCTTGAGAGAACTCAGGAGAAGGAACTCGGCAAATTGATACCGTAACTTCGGGAGAAGGTATGCCCTTTGATGTGAAAGACTTGCTCTGTAAGCATCGGAGGGTCGCAGAGAATCGGTGGCTGCGACTGTTTATTAAAAACACAGCACTCTGCAAACACGAAAGTGGACGTATAGGGTGTGACGCCTGCCCGGTGCTGGAAGGTTAATTGAAGATGTGCAAGCATCGGATCGAAGCCCCAGTAAACGGCGGCCGTAACTATAACGGTCCTAAGGTAGCGAAATTCCTTGTCGGGTAAGTTCCGACCCGCACGAATGGCGTAACGATGGCCACACTGTCTCCTCCTGAGACTCAGCGAAGTTGAAATGGTTGTGAAGATGCAATCTACCCGCTGCTAGACGGAAAGACCCCGTGAACCTTTACTGTAGCTTTGCATTGGACTTTGAAGTCACTTGTGTAGGATAGGTGGGAGGCTTAGAAGCAGGAACGCTAGTTCTTGTGGAGCCGTCCTTGAAATACCACCCTGGTGACTTTGAGGTTCTAACCCAGACCCGTAATCCGGGTCGGGGACCGTGCATGGTAGGCAGTTTGACTGGGGCGGTCTCCTCCCAAAGAGTAACGGAGGAGTTCGAAGGTTACCTAGGTCCGGTCGGAAATCGGGCTGATAGTGCAATGGCAAAAGGTAGCTTAACTGCGAGACCGACAAGTCGAGCAGGTGCGAAAGCAGGACATAGTGATCCGGTGGTTCTGAATGGAAGGGCCATCGCTCAACGGATAAAAGGTACTCCGGGGATAACAGGCTGATTCCGCCCAAGAGTTCATATCGACGGCGGAGTTTGGCACCTCGATGTCGGCTCATCACATCCTGGGGCTGTAGTCGGTCCCAAGGGTATGGCTGTTCGCCATTTAAAGTGGTACGTGAGCTGGGTTTAAAACGTCGTGAGACAGTTTGGTCCCTATCTGCAGTGGGCGTTGGAAGTTTGACGGGGGCTGCTCCTAGTACGAGAGGACCGGAGTGGACGAACCTCTGGTGTACCGGTTGTCACGCCAGTGGCATCGCCGGGTAGCTAAGTTCGGAAGAGATAAGCGCTGAAAGCATCTAAGCGCGAAACTCGCCTGAAGATGAGACTTCCCTTGCGGCTTGACCGCACTAAAGAGACGTTCGAGACCAGGACGTTGATAGGTCGGGTGTGGAAGTGCAGCAATGCATGAAGCTAACCGATACTAATTGCTCGTGAGGCTTGACTCTATCATTTGAAGGACTTCGTGGTTCAGGGTTCAGACAACAGGCATCGGGAATCAGGAAAACTGATAACCGGGCTAATCTGAGCAGACATGAACGACAGAAGAAAATGAATAAAGCTTACTGAAGTCATGCGTTACACAGAAAGTGTGAGCATGCGATACACAGCATCACCCAACAAACACAGTTGATTTAGCCTGACAAACAGGCAACGGCTTACCGATTTGACAGTTTAAGTTTGGCGGCCACAGCGAGTTGGTCCCACGCCTTCCCATCCCGAACAGGACCGTGAAACGACTCAGCGCCGATGATAGTATGGATACCCATGTGAAAGTAGGTCACCGCCAAACACCCTATATAAAGCCCCTGCTCAGTAATGAGCAGGGGCTTATTCTTTAGGCAATGTGCAAAAATACTCGCGTGGCTATGATTTCAGGCAGTATCTAACGCTGCCTGAAAAATAATATTAATATTAAATTCATCACATTAGCGTTAAAACCTTGTTTTTATACTATGGCTCGTGTCATATTGTCTTGGCGTTTGGTCATATGAGTGTCAAAAATGTTTGTCACACTCTGCTTATTCCTTTAACTGGCCGTTGAGTGGCGGCCAAACCCGGAGAAGATATGGCACCGAATCTTGCTAACGATGATGGTCGCAAACTGTTTGTGCTGGACACCAATGTGTTGTTGCACGACCCGACCAGTTTGTTCCGCTTTAAAGAGCATGATGTGTATATCCCCATCATTACCCTAGAGGAGATGGATGCACATAAAAAAGGCTTAACCGAAGTGGCGCGCAATGCACGCCAAGCCAGCCGTTATCTGGATGAACTGTTGAATGCCACCGGAGAAGGCTGCCTGAAAGCCGGGATTGCCTTGGATGCCACGGGGCGTGCAGATGCGCAAGGCAAGCTGTTTTTGCAAACCGAAGTGGCAGGCAGCCATTTGCCGGAAAGCCTGCCGGGCGAAAAAGCCGACAATCAAATTTTGGCCATTGTGATGGCCTTATCCAATCAAATCAGCGATTACCATCGGGTGGCACTGGTTTCCAAAGACATCAATATCCGCATCAAAGCGCGTGCACTGGGGCTCTATGCGGAAGACTACACCACCGATAAGGTGCTGGAAGATTCCGATGTGTTATACAGCGGCCATTGCCGCATCGACAACCAATTTTGGCTGCGCAATGGCCGTGATTTGGATTCGTGGCAAGAGGCGGGTAGTGTGTTTTACCGCATTCACAGCGAAGATGTGCGTGCGTGGACAGTGAATTCATTGCTGTATGACGATAGTACCGATGATCCTTTTTATGCGCGGGTGGTGTCGATTGATGGTGATGAGGCCGTGCTGCAAACCATTAAAGACTATGGCCACAGCAAAAACAACGTGTGGGGGATTACCGCACGCAATTGGGGCCAAAATCAGGCGTTTAATTTGTTGATGGATCCCAATATTGATTTGGTTACCCTGTTGGGGCAGGCTGGTACCGGCAAAACCCTATTAACGCTGGCAGCTGCCTTGGCGCAAACGTTTGACGACAAGCGCTACAATGAAATCATCATGACACGGATTACCATTCCGGTGGGTGACGACATCGGCTTTTTGCCGGGTACAGAAGAGGAAAAAATGAATCCGTGGATGGGGGCATTGGAAGACAATTTGGAGGTGCTTACCGGGCAGGGCAGCGACAGTACCGAATGGGCACGTAAGGCCACACAGGAGTTGGTGCGCAGCAAAATCAAAATCAAATCGTTGAATTTTATGCGCGGGCGTACATTCCAGAATAAATTTCTGATTATCGATGAAGCGCAGAACTTAACGCCCAAACAAATGAAAACACTGATTACCCGCGCGGGTAATGGCACTAAGGTGGTGTGTTTGGGCAATTTGGCGCAAATTGACTCTCCCTATTTAACCGAAGGCAGCAGCGGCCTGACTTATGCGGTGGATCGCTTTCAAGGCTGGCCGCATTTCGGCCATATTACCTTGTTACAAGGCGAGCGCTCGCGTTTGGCGGATTATGCGATTGAGATTTTATAATTTGATTTCATTTATTTATCCAGCATGGACTTAAATTATGTCAATAAAGGCTTGAATTTATAAAGTGATTGTTCTATTCTGTAAGGACATGCCAAATGGCATGTCCTTGAAACCATTTTTTAGCAAAGGAATAGAGATGAAGAAGTTTTTATTTCTGGTGATTTCATTGTTTAGCTTGTCATGGGCGCTGGCTGCGGTGAACATCAATACCGCCAGTGTGCAGGAACTGCAAACCTTGCCCAATATCGGCCCGGCCAAGGCGCAGGCGATTGTGGAATACCGCACCCAACATGGCGGCTTTAAATCGATTGAAGAGATTCAAAAAGTGAAAGGCATTGGGGCAGCCACATTTGAAAAAATGAAAGCCGATATCAGTGTTGGCGGTGGCGCCAAGCCTGCAGCAGCCAAACCGGCAGCGGCCAAACCGGCAACAAAATAGCCTCATCGCAAGCTTGTATCACACCGAAACGGCCAATTGGCCGTTTTTTGATGTGCTAAAACACTCGTTTCAGGCAGCCTGAAACGGTATAATCCCGCTGTTATGATTCAAAGCGATGTTGATTGAATGTTTGTGCTTGTATCTAGCCGACATTGGCTGCCAACATCTAAACGAAATACAAGCCACATTGGCGGTAAGCTTGCGCCAGTGTTTCAAGGAGATTTGCATGAGTGCCATTATTGATGTTTTTGCGCGTGAAATTTTGGATTCGCGCGGTAACCCCACCGTGGAGTGTGATGTGCTGTTGGAATCCGGCGTGATGGGTCGCGCTGCGGTGCCGTCTGGCGCGTCTACCGGTGAAAAAGAAGCGCTGGAATTGCGCGATGGCGATACCGGCCGCTATTTGGGTAAGGGCGTGTTGCAGGCGGTGGAAAACGTGAATAATGAGCTGGCGCAGGCGCTGATTGGTATTGACGCCAGCGAGCAAAGCTATATCGATCAAGTGATGATTGAGCTGGACGGCACCGATAACAAAGGCCGTTTGGGTGCCAATGCCATGTTGGCAGTGTCTATGGCGGTGGCGCGCGCGGCGGCGGAAGATGCCGGGCTGCCTTTGTACCGCTATTTGGGTGGCGCCGGGCCGATGGCCATGCCGGTGCCGATGATGAATGTGATTAACGGCGGCGCACATGCCAACAACAGCTTGGATATCCAAGAGTTTATGATTATGCCGGTGGGCGCCGCTTCGTTTCGCGAAGCCTTGCGCTGCGGTGCCGAAATTTTCCATCATCTGAAAAAACTGTGTGACAGCAAAGGCTATTCCACCACGGTGGGCGACGAAGGCGGATTTGCCCCCAATCTGGCCAGCCATGAAGACGCCATCAAATTGATTTTGGAAGCCGTGGCCGCTGCCGGATACACCGCAGGCAATGATGTGGTGTTGGCATTGGATTGCGCCGCCAGTGAATTTTACCGTGATGGCCGCTACCATCTGGCCGCCGAAGGCTTGGCCTTAAGCAGTGCCGAATTTGTGGATTATTTGGCCAAATTGGCGGATGAATACCCGATTGTGTCGATTGAAGACGGCATGAGCGAGCACGATTGGGACGGCTGGCGTTTGCTCACCGAGCGTTTGGGCAAAACCGTGCAACTGGTGGGCGACGATTTGTTTGTCACCAATCCGGCCATTTTGGCTGAGGGCATTGAACAAGGCTTGGCCAATGCGCTGCTGGTAAAAGTAAACCAAATTGGCACACTGAGCGAAACGCTGAAAGCGGTGGATTTGGCCAAACGCAATCGCTATACCAGCGTGATGAGCCATCGCTCGGGCGAAACCGAAGATAGCACCATTGCCGATTTGGCAGTAGCCACCAATTGTATGCAGATCAAAACCGGCTCGTTGTCGCGCTCCGACCGCATGGCCAAATACAACCAATTGCTGCGCATCGAAGAAGAGTTGGGCGAGGCAGCGTATTATCCGGGCAAAAAAGCCTTTTACCAATTGGGCTAAGCGATAAAAGGGCAAGCCATGAAGTGGGTAACTTGGGTGTTGGTATTGGCGCTGGGCTGGTTTCAGTACAGCCTGTGGCTGTCGAAAGGCGGCTGGCGCGACATGTGGCAGCTGGAGCAGCAGGTGGCACAGCAGCAAGAAACCAATCACGGCTTGCAAATGCGCAACCATGCACTGGCCGCCGAAGTGGCCGATTTGGCCAGCGGTGAAGCGGCGATTGCCGAAATTGCGCGGGTGGATTTGGGCTATGTGCAAAACGGTGAGATTTATTACCGTTTTATCGACCTTAATACGCATTAAGCCAAGCCGCTTCAAACCGCTTTCAGGCAGCCTGAAAGCGGTTTTGTTTTGAGCGCATAGGACTATGGATATGATTGGTATAAAGGGAATGCAGGCAAACACAACAAGCCGCACCGATAAATTAGGCTCGGGCTGGATGGTGATGGCGGCGCTATTTTTTGCGCTCATGGGCGGCTTGGTAAAAAAAGCCGGCCAAGATTTCGACTTCGGTTTTTATGAATTGGTGTTTTGGCGCACAGTATTTGCGGTGGTGCTATTGGGTGCGCTGGCATGGATGCGCCGCGAGCGTTTTGCTACCCCGCATTGGGGTGCGCATTTAAGCCGGGGCGTGGCGGGTACTTTGGGCGTGTTGCTGTTTTTTTACGGCATTACCCATCTGCCGCTGGCCACTGCGGTTACGCTCAACTACACCTCGGCGCTGTTTTTGGCCTTATTGTCGTGGCTGTTTTTAAAAGAAAAAATTGCCCCGACCATGTGGTTGGCCTTGTTGTTGGGTTTTGCCGGTATTGTGGTGTTGCTGCGCCCCACCTTTGCTGCCGGGCAGGAATGGGCCGGGCTGATTGGCTTAGCGGCGGGCTTGTGCGCAGGCTGGGCTTATTTGCAGGTACGCGAATTGGCACAGCTGGGTGAGCCGGGTTGGCGGGTGGTGTTTTATTTTTCGGTGGTGGCCACTTTGATTAGTGCGGTGTTGGCCACTTGGGACGGCTGGCAGCCATTGAGCTGGCAAAGCGCACCGTATGTGCTGGGCATCGGCGCCACCGCCACCATTGCCCAGCTGTGTCTCACGCGGGCTTACAAAGTGGGGCGCAAGCTGGTGGTGGCGGCCTTATCGTATTTAACCGTGGTGTTTTCCACCTTGGTGGGCGTTTGGTGGCTGGGCGATGCAATTCACTGGCAAGAAGTGGTAGGCATGGGTATTATTATAGCCAGCGGTATTTGGGGTGCAGCTCGGCGCTAAAGAGCGGCCACCACCACATCTAATACAAATAATATAGCAAAGAAAATAAATAAATCATACAAGGCGGCGAGCCAAAGACAGTACAAGTAGTACGGAACAGAGTTTGTTGGTGCTTTAGCACCTTACAAAATCGTTCTCTTCGAGCTAAGGTGAGCCAACGCCGTAGGATTATTTCGTTTCTTTGCTATACAAACGGAGGAGGGCAAATCATGATTTCCATTCGCGAACAACATTACGGCTTGAATGTGGCGCTTTACAACGAATTTACCCTAGAAGACTTCCGCCTGTTTGAAGAAGCGCTGATGAACATCAGCGGCAAAGTGCATCGGCCGGATATTTTGCTGGATTTGTCGATGCTGAAGGATTTCACCGTAGACATGGCGATGGAGCAGCTGCGTTTTGTGCGCAACCACGAAGACGATTTCGGCCGCATTGCCATTGTGGTGGACGATATTTGGATTAAACTGGGTGCACATATTTCCAACTTGCTCACCCAGCAGCATCCGAAATACTTTGACGATGGCGCCTCGGCACAGGCTTGGCTGCTGGAAAACGCCAGCGAACCGGCTGGCTAAAGCCGTGTCAATAAGCTGGGTAATCAAGAGCGGGCAAAATATGCCCGCTTAAATTGTTGGCAAATTGCGGCCAAAATGGCTTTCAGGCAGCCTTTAAGGTGGAAAATCATGAATCATCGCCGCGCTACATTCTATTGCTTGCTGTGGCTAGGCAGCACCGTTGTGGCGGCTCAAGAAATGCCAGCGGCTTTTCAGGGCAAATGGGTGAGCAATTGGGATGGCCAGCCGACACGACAAGTGGTGCGGGAATATTGCCGCATGCACGACAACGATGCCGCCGCCATGTTGACCATTGGCAAACACGGCATGGAATACGATTATTGGGAAGCGGGCGAAACCGTGGATCACGTGCAATACAGCCGCCGTACCGATGACACGGTAACGGGCACTGCGCGTTATACCCAAAGCGGGTTTGAAGTGGACGACAAAGGCGATTTGCTCGGCATGGAAGTGATTTTCCGCCGCAAAATTGAATTAAAACGGCAGCACGATACCCTAACCGAATTATTTTTGGACAACACGGTTACACCACCTGTATGGCGCTGGCGGCTTTGGTATCGGTGTTGATGGTGGGCAACGCAAGCCTTATACCAATTCTACAAAATAACCTAACTGCGTTGGCTCGCCTTAGCTCGAAGAGAACGATTTTGTAAGGTGCTAAAGCACCAACAAACTCTGTTCCGTACTACTTGTAACGTCTTCGGCTCAGCTCAAAGAGAACGATTTACTAGGGTGCTAAAGCACCGAGTAAATCAGTTCCGCCTTGTTATCTTATTTTGTAGAATTGGTATTATCTAGGTGTTAAGACCCATAATCTTCTGGAATGGATTTTCACGAAACAATTCAGGCTCTAGATTATAGCAATCTTCCAAAGCCTGCCAAGGCGTTTTGTACTTCAACGACCGTAAGGGGCGTTGATGGTTGTAATACAGCAAAAATACCATCAAGTGCCGTTTAAGTTCGTCAGGATGCTCATAGTGGAAGCGTTTGACCGTTACCTCTTTCAGCATCTTGTTGGTAATCTCCACCTGCCCGTTCGTCCATGGATGACGGAATTTCGTGGTACGGTGCTCAATGCCCAAATGCCGGCAAAGCTCGTCAAACGGATGCTCCTTATCAGGCCGTTGTGCTTGGCTCAGCAAGTTGTAGGTAAACTGCGCACCGTTGTCCGTTAGGATATGGGTGATTTTAAACACACAATCTTGTTGTAGGTTGCGCAGAAAAGAAACGGCGGTTTTCTGCGTCATACGCGGATGAAGTTCTGCATAAACATATTTGGTTTTGCGGTCGATGGCGACAAACAGGTACAGCTTGCCGGTTTCACAACGCACCTCGGTGATGTCGATATGGACAAAGCCAACCGGATATTGTTTGAATGTTTTTACCTTTTTGGCCATCGGATTCATTCTTGGGTAAGCGCGACAATCCGTGATGTTGCAAGCACCGGTGCAGATTGGAGCGGCTCAGCTTTGGAATATTGGGCTTGAAGATGATATACAGCTCGTCCAATGACAGCCGCAGATGTCGCCGGACGGTACAGATTGCCTGCTGCTCCGATTCGGTCAACACGCTGGGGCGGGTTTTGGGGCCGGACTTTTTATCTTCGACCGAATCTGCGTGTTTCCAGTAGAGAACGGTTTTGAAATTAATATTGTATTTTTAGCTAACGCTGCGATGCTCTCTTCAGACTCTTGTATTTCTTTTCTGATTCTAGGCGTAGTCTTGGCGTTACCATGCAATATGCTTGCCATAAGTCGGTCTCTTTTAATTGGGGTAATGATACTCCATAAAATTCAGGGACTAAACATCTAGGCTGCCTGAAACGCGGGCAAAAAAAAGTCGCCCCCATAAGGGGGCGCAAAAGGAACACAAACCACTACCAAAAATCGTTTAAGGGCTACTCCTTACTTACTGTGTGAAATTTTCTGCGCCGCTGCTTCAGGCAGCGGCCTGCCAATTCAAAATGCTGTTTAAGTCTGCATTATTCAACAGCACATCTTCCTGATTTTCCCAGCTAAAACGGCCATGCTGTGGCACCAGTTGCAATAAACAGCGGTTTTCCCACCGTGCTACCTGCGCGTATTGCTGGTGCAGATGGCGCTGCAATAAAGACCACATTTGCGCATAAAGCGGCTCATGTTCTGCCACGGCGTGGGTGGTGCCTACCCAGCTTAAATGGGTGCCGTCTTCATGGCTGAGCAGCAAAATGGCGTTGCTGTTTTCGGCGGTGCTTTCGGCCAGCGCGGTGTAATCGGCCACCCAAACAAAGTAGCTTTGCAAGGTGTGCAAGCACTGCACATGATGCACATCGGCTTGTTGCTGCTGGTCGTGCGTGGCCAACAGTGCGCTGCCGTGCCGGTGTAGGGCGGTAATGTGGTGGGCTATCTGGGTAATCAGAGAGGCTGGCATTTCCCGCTCCTGGCTGTGCCGTGTTGTTAGCGTGAGTGCATGGTAAGCCAAAGTGATGAAAATTACAAATGATAATTATTATTATTTACTATAATATAGTTATCATTATGATTTTAAATGAAATAAAATTTATTTGATGTTAGTAGTGATAGGATTTTTGGGGTGAATGGCACACCCTGCAAGCTAAATCCTTTTAAACCGGGCCTTGCCGGGTTGTTTAAAGGCTGCCTGAAACTTTATTTTTTAAATGAGCTTTTCAGGCAGCCTTACATCAAGCGTCACATTGTTTGGATTAAAGCAAAATCAATATTCGGCCACACCGGCGGCGCGGGCGATGGCTAGGCCTTCTTCGGCGCTGAGGTAGCAAGGCGGCTGCGGGCAGTGGCGGTGGATGATTTGGCCTTCATGAAACAGCACCAGCTCATCCACGGCCAATTGTTGCCAGGTTTCATTGCGGGTGAGTGGCAGGGTGGCAATCACCGCCACGCGGTCGTTGGGGGTGGTGACGGCATTGAAATCCACTGCCACATCCTGATCCAGCAAATGCGCTTCGCCAAACGGGGCTTGGCGCACAATGTAGTACAACAGGGTACTGGCGTGGGCGAGCAGCCATTCGCCGTTGGAGAGCATAAAATTAAACAGGCCGTGGCTGCGGATGTGGGCGGTAAGCTCGGCCATGGCGGCAAACAGCTCATGCCGTGGCGGTTTGGCCGGATAGCGCTGGCGCAGCGATTCCAGCAAAAAGCAAAAGGCGCGTTCGGAATCGGTGTTGCCCACCGGGGTGTAGTATTGGCCGGGCGGGGGTTGGAAGTCACCCAAATGGCCGTTGTGGGCAAACAGCCAATATTCGCCCCACAATTCGCGCACAAAAGGGTGGGTGTTCACCAGCGAAGTGCGCCCTTGGGTTGCCTTGCGGATGTGGGCAATCACGTTTTCCGATTTAATCTGATAATGTTTGATTAAGTCGGCCACCGGCGAGTTGGCACTGGGTTTGTCGTCGTGAAACAGGCGCAGGCCGCGGCCTTCGAAAAAGCCGATGCCAAAGCCGTCGGCATGGTGGTCGGTAAGCCCGCCACGGCGGCGGAAGCCTTCAAATGAAAACACAATATCGGTGGGGGTGTTGCAATTCATGCCCAACAGTTGGCACATGGGGAATTCCTTGTTGTAGCCGCTACAGTAAACGGTATTGTACCGCCATGGCAGAATTTGTGTGCGGACTTGATTTTAAGATGGCTGCGTCCATATTCAGACACAATAGAAACCTCATAACGAGAATAAGATGACTTCTGTACAAACGCTGCCCGGCAACCAACTCACCCGCTTGGTGTTCGATGATATGCCCGTGCGCGGCCTGCATGTGTCGCTGGCCGGGGTGTGGCAACACATTGTGGGCAATAAAGATTATCCCACCGCCATCCGCCATGCTTTGGGCGAGCTGACCGCCGCCGCCGTGCTGCTGGCCAGCAACCTTAAATTTGACGGCAGCCTGATTTTGCAAGTGCAAGGCAAGGGCGTGCTGAAAATGCTGGTGGCCGAAGCCACTTCGGCGCATACCTGCCGTGCCACCGCCCGTTGGGACGAGCAGGCGGTGATTGACGAACACACCGGCTTGCGCGATTTACTGGGCGAAGGCGGCATGTTTGTGATGACCTTGCAGCCGCAAAACGGCGAGCCGTGGCAAGGTGTGGTGGCGCTGGAAGGCGACACCATTGCGCAAATGTTGATGGATTATATGGCGCGCTCCGAGCAGCTCGACACCCATATCAGCTTGGCCGCCAACGAACACAGCGCCGGTGGTTTATTGCTGCAAAGGCTGCCTGAACAGGAAATTGCCGCTAATGCTTGGGCCGATGTGGCCACCTTGGCGCAAACCGTTACCGCCGCCGAGCTCACGGACTTGAGCGCGCACACCGTGCTCTACCGTTTGTTTCACCAAACCCCGCCACGGGTATTTGAGCCGCAAACCATCGAATTTGCCTGCACCTGCTCGCGCGGCAAGGTGAGCGATATGTTGCTGCTGCTGGGCGGGCAGGAAGTGGGCGAAGCGGTGGCCGAGCAAGGCAGCATCGACATCAGCTGCGACTTTTGCCATGCCCATTACGTGTTTGACGAAACCGATGTAAATACCTTGTTTGGCATGGATGTGGTGCGTGCGGCCAAGGATGAGGCGCAAAAACAATTGAGCCATTGAAGTGGCAGCAAGGCTGCCTGAACATTCAAAACCGCCCCGGTTTCATTGATGAAAACCGGGGCGGTTTGTTTTTAGCGGTGCCACAAACAATGCTTTCAGGCAGCCTTTAGCCCGCCATCAATGCTTCAATTTCAGCAATGGTTTTTGGCACTTCATGGGTGTAGTTTTCATGACCATCGGCGGTGACCAGCACATTGTCTTCGATGCGCACGCCGATGTTGTGGAAATGGGCGGGAATATCCGGCGCAGCGGCGATGTAGAGCCCAGGTTCCACGGTGGTGCACATGCCGGTTTGCAGCAAAATGGGAGTTTCGTTTTCAAAGCGTCCGCCCACGTCGTGTACATCCAAGCCAATCCAGTGGCCCAAGCCGTGCATATAAAAGCGTTTGTAGGCTTCGGTGTCGATATTGGCCTCAAGGCTGCCGCGCAGCAGTTGCAAATCGAGCAGGCCTTGGGTGAGGGTGCGGATGGCGGCACGGTTGATGCTTTGCCAATCGGCGCCGGGGCGGATGGCGGCAATGGCTTCGATGTTGGCGGCCAGCACGATTTCATACACGTCTTGCTGGGCGCCGCTAAAACGGCCGTTTACCGGAAAGGTGCGGGTGATGTCGCCGGCGTAGAGCTGGTATTCGGCACCGGCATCAATCAGCAATAACTCGCCGCTTTGCACAGCGTCTTTGTTTTCCACATAGTGCAGGCAGCAGGCGTTTTTACCGGCGGCAACAATGCTGTTATAAGCCGGGTAGCGTGCGCCGTGCTGCATAAAGTGGTGCAGGATTTCGGCTTCCACTTGGTATTCAAACACGCCGGGGCGGGTGTATTGCATGGCACGGATGTGCGCTTGGGCGCTGATGCTGCCTGCGCGACGCAGCAATTCTTGTTCGTGGGTGTCTTTAATCAGGCGCATTTTGTTGAGCGGGCGGCTTAAATCCATCAGAGCCACCGGGGCGATGGTGCTGCCGGTGGCGGCACGCTGGCCGGCGCTTTGCTGCACGCTGTGCCACAACTTCATCACCGTGGCGTCGTGTTCGGGGTATAGCCCCCACAATGCCCACAATTGGCGGTGGCCTTTTAAGGCTGCCTGAAGCTCATTTTGCCATTGGTCGGTGCAGGCGGCGGCATCCATGGCAAAAGTTTCTTTCGCCGCTTCGGGGCCG
Source organism: Paralysiella testudinis (assembly GCF_016894345.1). GTDB lineage: Bacteria > Pseudomonadota > Gammaproteobacteria > Burkholderiales > Neisseriaceae > Paralysiella > Paralysiella testudinis. The sequence continues at coordinate 2,772,072 of NZ_CP069798.1, read as the reverse complement.
TAGCGAAAGCCGTCCCAAATTTCACGCAGCGCATCTTTATTGCGGCAATACAAGGTGCTGCTTTGCTCGCGCCCGTTGAGCACCAGCACGGCTTCGGGTTCGGGAAAGCCGGTGAGGTAGTGCAGATAGCTGTCTTGGCGGAAGGGGAAGTCGCTGTCGTTGCTGCGGCGTTGTTCGGGGGCGGCAAACACCACGGCAATGCCATCGGCACCCAATTGTTGCAGCAGGGCTTGGCGGCGTTGGCGGTAAACTTGAATATCGGTGTTCATGCGGTTTCCTTAATCTGAGGTGATGCCTGTGCCACACGCACCGCCAGCCACAGGGCGCAGGCGGCGCCGAGCACATCGGCAATGGCGTCAAACACATCGCCGTGGCGGTCGGGGGTGAGGGTGGCTTGCAGGTATTCGCTCAAACCGGCCCAAACCAGTGCAGCCAGCAGCAGCCAGCGCCACGGCGGGGTTTGCTGGCGGTGCAGAAAAATTTTAGACAGCAGCCAGAATTGGCCGAAAAACAGGCCGAAATGCGCCACTTTGTCGAAATGGGCAAACGGCGCTGCACCGCCGCCCTGTTTGAAAAACAGCGCGTAAATGGCCGCCACAAACCAAGTCAGGCTTAGCCATAGCCATTTGTTCCGCCCCCATTCAGACATCGGCGGCCTCGGCGTCTAGCCAGCTTTGGCATACGGCGGCCAAACGGGCAAATGCGCCGCCGCGGGCTTGAAAAACAGCGCGCCAAGCGGCCACTTGTGCCGCATCGGGGGCTTCATCCAAGCTGCATTCGTAGAGCCAAAAATCCAACACTTCGGCGCAGGTACCGGCGGCTTCGGTTTTAAATAAATGGGTGACTTCGTTCATGCCAAGGCTGCCTGAAAAAATGCGGTTTAGTCGAAATTCAATACGGCCGTGGTGTACACATCCTGCACATCATCCAAATCTTCCAGCGCATCAATCAGCTTTTGCATTTTTTCGGCATCGTCGCCCGCCAATTCGGTTTCGTTTTGCGCACGCATGGTGACTTCGCCATCGGCTGCCTGAAAACCGGCGGCTTCCAGTGCTTGCTTAATCGCGGCGTAGTCGTTGGGGGGGGTGAGCACTTCCACCGAGCCGTCGTCGTGGCTGATGATGTCGTCGGCACCGGCTTCCAGCGCGGCTTCCATCAAGGCCTCTTCGTTGACGCCGGGCGCAAACAGCAAATAGCCTTGGTGCACAAATTGAAAGGCCACGCTGCCGTCGGTGCCCAAATTGCCGCCGTGTTTGTTGAAAGCATGGCGCACATCAGCTACGGTGCGGGTTTTGTTGTCGGTGAGGCAATCCACCATCAGCGCGGCGCCGCCGATGCCGTAGCCTTCGTAGCGCAATTCGATGTATTCCACGCCTTCCAAGTTGCCGCAGCCTTTGTCGACGGCGCGCTGGATGTTGTCTTTGGGCATATTGGCATCAAAGGCTTTGTCCATGGCCAAGCGCAGGCGCGGATTGGCGGCCGGGTCGCCGCCGCCCATTTTGGCGGCCACGGTGATTTCTTTAATCAGGCGGGTAAAAATTTTACCGCGCTTGGCGTCTTGACGCCCTTTGCGGTGCTGGATATTGGCCCATTTGCTGTGACCTGCCATAACAATCCTTTAATCAAATAAAACAGCGCCGCTGCGAGGGCGGCGTGTTGAAACGGGTAAACACAAGTAGTTTATTCTAACATGCGGCTTTTTTATTGAGTAGGCTGCCTGAAGCGTTTGCCAGCTGCGATTTAAGCTTGCTGCAAACGCTGCACCAGCACCGCCGCGGCTGCGCTAACAATACGGTGGGTTTCGTCAAAATCGCCCGTGTAGTAGGGGTCCGGCACATGGTCGTAGCCCAGTGCGGGGGTGAGGTCGGTGATTTTGAAGATTTTATCGGGCTGGCGGCCAAACAGGCGTTCCAGCTCGGCCAGATTGTCGTTGTCCATGGCAATCAGGTAATCAAAATCTTGGCCGTCATGGGTGCAGACTTGGCGGCTGCGAAAGCCGCTGGGATCGATGCCGTGCTGTTGCAGGGTTTTCAGGCTGCCTTGGTGCATGTTTTCGCCATTGTGCCAGCCGGACGTGCCAGCGCTGGCCACCTGCACGTATGCCGCCAGCCCGGCTTGCTGCAATTGCTGGCGCAGCACATATTCAGCCAGCGGCGAGCGGCAGATATTGCCCAAGCACACCATCAGAATTCGGGTGGGTGTTTTCATCTCAATGGCTTTGCACAAACAAAGGATTATGGCCGGGCAGAGTGATGGCTTGGGCGTAGCCGGGCAGCTCGGCGCTTTCGGCAATCGGCTCGTGCAGCAGGCGGATGTTTTCCACCTGGCATTCGGCCAATAAGTCGATAAACTGCTGCGCGATGATGTCGATATTGTCGCCGGGCGACAGCGGCCAAGTGAACACTTGCGGCGCGATTTCAAATACGCTGTCGGTGGCGTTAAAGCCAAACAGCAAACGCCCGCCTGCTTGTGCCGCCATCACCACGCCCACGCGCGGGCTTTGCAAGCGCACGGCGCGGATGGCATTGGTGGCAAACACATCGCCCGCCATACGCAAACGCAAGGCGCTGCCTTCGCGCAATGCCGCCAGCGGCGCCAACGGCGGCAGCGGATTGGCAAACAGGGTTACGCCCGGCGTGGCGAAATGCTGTTGCCACACCTGCATCAGCGGCAATGCGGCTTCTGCCAAAGGCTGGTTTAAGGCTGCCTGAAGGCCGTGGCCGCCAAAAGCCAGTGCGTAAAACACCTGCACGCTTTGGTCTGCGGGCACGGGCAATGTGGCGTTGCCGGGTTGTTCGGCGGCAAAGGCCGCAGCCGCTACGGCATTTTGCTTGGCGGCAAACCAAGCATCGGCCTTAATCGCAGCCAGATCGGCGGCGTTGTAAAGTTGAGGCAGCCATGTAATGCCGTTTAAGGCCTGCCCCAACGGTGTGGACGCCAATACTTTATTGATGTCGTCCACCGGCACATTGCCTGGCAAGGCCGCGGCTTGTTTGGCACCGGCCACCACCACCACCGGCAGCGCCAGCCACTGGATTTCGGCCTCGCCGCGGGCATTCAACACCTCGGCCAAGCTTTGCCATAAAGCGCTGTAAGTAGGCGCATCGGCGGCCATGGATAAGGCCACCGACAAACCCAAAAAATGGTTTTGCTGCAACATGGTGGCAATGGCGTGGTGCAGCGACTCGCGTGCCAACTGCGTTTGCGCTTTGCTGCTGTTGGCGGCGATGTGGCCGGCGTGCAGCAGCAATTCGTTTTTAACCGGATCGGTCGGGTAAGGGCGGGTGTCGGGCAGGCGGTGGTGGGTGGTCATGATGTTGGGGGTTGGGCAAAAGGGCTATTGTAGCAAAGGTGCGGCCAAGGCTGCCTGAAAGAAATAGCCACGCCATCAAAACCGTTTCAGGCAGCCTTGAAACCGCCGCATCAGCCCCTATCTTCTACGCCATCCAATCAACAACCTTATGTAACGCAGAGAACAACATGAAACAAACCCATGCTTTTCAAACCGAAGTGAAACAATTATTGCAGCTGATGATCCACTCTTTGTATTCCAACAAAGAGATTTTTTTGCGCGAGCTGATTTCCAATGCCGCCGACGCCTGCGACAAACTGCGCTTTGAAGCGCTGAACAACAACGCGCTGCTGGATGATGACGGCGAGCTGAAAATCACCGTTACCGCCAACGCAGAAGCCAAAACCATCACCGTGTCCGACAACGGCATCGGCATGAGCGAAGCCGAAGTGATCGAACATTTGGGCACCATTGCCAAGTCGGGCACCAAAGCATTTTTTGAGCAGCTCACCGGCGATGCGCAAAAAGACGCCCATTTAATCGGCCAATTCGGCGTGGGTTTTTACTCCGCCTTTATCGTGGCCGACAAAGTGACCGTAGAAAGCCGCCGCGCGGGGCTGCCTGAAAGCCAAGGCGTGCGTTGGGTGTCGGCGGGTGACGGCGAATTCACCGTGGAGCCGATGGATAAAGCCACGCGCGGCACCGATGTGATACTGCATTTAAAAGACGACCAAGCCGATTTGCTGTCGGACTGGACATTGCGCCGCATCGTTACCACTTATAGCGACCATATTTCGGTGCCCATTTTGATGAAAAAAGCCCCCGAATACGACGACGAAGGCAATCCCAAGCCTTCGGAAGAGCTGGAAGTGGTCAACCGCGCCCAAGCCTTGTGGACGCTGCCGAAAAACGACATCAGCGAGGCGCAATACCAAGAGTTCTACAAACACGTGGCCCACGATTTTGAAGACACGCTGGCATGGACGCATTTCAAAGTGGAAGGCCGCCAAGACTACACCGGCCTGCTCTATATTCCCAAACGTGCGCCCTACGACCTCTACGAGCGCGACCCCAAACACGGCGTTAAGCTGTATGTAAAACGCGTGTTTATTATGGACGACGCCAAAAAACTGATGCCGCTGTATCTGCGCTGGGTGCGCGGCGTGATCGACAGCAGCGACTTGCCGCTGAACGTGTCGCGCGAAATCTTGCAGGAAAGCCGCGACTTAGATGCCATTCGTTCAGGCAGCGTGAAAAAAGTGTTGGCCTTGCTGGAAGACTTGCAGAAAAACCAGCCGGAAAAATACACCGAATTTTGGAATGTGTTTGGCAATGCCCTTAAAGAAGGCGTGGGCGAAGACATGGCCAATAAAGACAAAATCGCCGCCCTGTGCCGCTTTGCCAGCACCCACAACGACAATGACGTGCAAAACGTCACCCTAGCCGACTACATCGGCCGCATGAAAGCCGGGCAGGAAAAGATTTACTACATCACCGCCGACAGCTACGCCGCCGCCAAAAACAGCCCGCACTTGGAAGTATTTGCCAAAAAAGGCGTGGAAGTGCTGCTGCTCACCGACCGCGTAGACGAATGGGTGGTGGGCAGCCTGTTTGAATTCGACGGCAAAGCACTGGCCAGCGTGGCCAAAGGCGCGCTGGATTTGGGTGGCATGGCCGACGAAGCCGAAAAGGCCGAGCAGGCCAAAGTGGAAGAAGCCAGCAAAGACGTGGCCGCCGCCATCCAAGCCGCGCTGGGCGACAAAGTGGCCGCCGTGCGCGCCACCACCCGCCTCACCGAAAGCCCGGCGTGCCTGGTGGTGGGCGAGCACGACATGAGCCAGCACATGCTGCGCATGCTCGAAGCCGCCGGTGCGGGCGAACAAATCCCGCACAGCAAGCCCACGCTGGAAATCAACCCCGAGCATTTGCTGATTCAAAAAATCGCCGCCGAAGCCAACGAAGCGCAGCGCAACGACTTGGCCGAATTGGTGTATGAACAAGCGCTGCTGGCCGAAGGCGGCAAGCTGGAAAACCCGGCGGCATTTGTTAAACGCATGAACGGCTTGTTGTTGGCATTAAACGGCTAAATTGTTGGCTTGATTTTTGGTTTTTGTTTGCTAAAGGCTGCCTGAAATGTAAAACATTTCAGGCAGCCTTTTATGTTGGATGGGCTGCCGTTGCGCACTTATTAACTGAAGTTAAGCACTCGTATAAAGCACAACAGCCATTTACACACTATTTTGTTCAGGCTGCCTGAAACGAAAAATCCGTGCAGCCCTCCCCGCAAGGCGTAAGCCGAACGGAACATGTTTTTGGCGGGGATAAGGGCGGTCCGGAGCGCAGCGACTCGCGAGCGCCGCCAAAAGCATGTGCAGTGAGGGAAGTTTGGCGTGGCCAAACCTGCAACCGGGGTCGCCTTTCTTTGTGCCTACTTTCTTTGGCGAAGCAAAGAAAGTAGGTGGCCGCGCGGGCATAAAGCGCAAAGTAAAACGATAAGAACGCATATAAAACACAGCACTTTTTAAAATAATCCGCTTCGTTTTACTTTGTGTGCCAATGGATTGCCGAATTAAATTCGGCAACAAGGATTTTTCGTTTCAGGCAGCCTTAGCAAGTGGGTGCGTAACTTCAGTTATTAAGTAAAAGTCACGGTTTCTGTGCAATGGGCATGAACGGAAAAAATAGCAGCAGATTGCCCTTATGGCCTTTACATGCACCGGCTATCGGTTAAAATCAAGCCATTAATGGATTTTAGCTGCGCCGTCACTGTGTTTTAACTGCGCAGCAATAAAGTTTCAGGCAGCCTATGCCCACGATGGCACTGTTGGTGCTGTTTTCTATATTGCCCGCCACCATTTATTTTTTAAGGACCAGTTTATGCTTGAAGGCATCAATGCCTTGTTTCTGATTGGCGGCTTGCTGCTGTTTGTCAGTGTGATGGCCACCCGTGTGTCTGCCCGCTTGGGATTTCCCTTGCTGTTGGTGTTTTTGGGCGTGGGCATGTTGGCCGGCGAAGAGGGTATTGGTGGTTTGCGTTTTGACAGCCTGGGCGGCGCTTTTATGGTGGGGCAGTTGGCGCTGGCGGTGATTTTGCTTGATGGCGGCTTGCGCACGCAGTGGCAGACCTTGCGCCTGTCGTGGCGGCCGTCGGCGGTGCTGGCCACGTGGGGCGTGGTGGCCACGGTGCTGCCCTTGGGCTTGTTTGTGACTTGGGTGTTGGGGGTGGATTGGCGGTTGGGCTTGCTGATGGCGGCGATTGTGGGCTCTACCGATGCGGCGGCGGTGTTTTCGTTGCTGCGCAACAGCGGTGTGCGCCTGAACCAGCGGGTGTTGGCCACGCTGGAAGTGGAGTCCGGCGCCAACGACCCAATGGCGATTTTCTTGGTGACCGCGTTTATCGCCATCATTATGAACCCGGCCGATGCCGGGGTGTTGTCGTTTTTGGGCATGCTGGTGCAGCAAATGGGCTTGGGTTTGTTGGCCGGGGTGATTGGCGGCAAAATTTTGGCCAAGCTGATGCAGCGGCTGCATTTGGCCGAAGGGCTGTATGCGCTGCTGATTTTGTCGGGCGGTATTTTGATGTTTGCCTTTACCAATTTGGTGGGTGGCAGCGGCTTTTTGGCGGTGTACATCACCGGTATTTTTATCGGCAACCAGCGCAGCCACGCCACCGAGCATGTGCTGCGGGTGATGGATGGCTTGGCTTGGCTGGCTCAGGCCAGTATGTTCGTGGTGTTGGGCTTGCTGGTAACGCCGTCGCGTTTGTTTGAAAACGGCTGGCATGCCTTGGCGATTGTGGTGTTTTTGATGTTGGTGGCCCGCCCGCTGGCGGTGTATTCCAGCCTGTATTGGTTTCGCTACCAAAAGCGTGAAGTGGCCTACATCAGCTGGGTGGGCTTGCGCGGTGCGGTGCCGATTACGCTGGCGATGATGCCATGGATGATGGGTGTGAACGATTCGCGGCTGTTGTTTGACGTGGCGTTTGCGGTGGTGATTGTGTCTTTGCTGGTGCAAGGTGCCAGTATTCCGGCCATGGCGCGGCTGCTCAAGGTGAGCCTGCCGCCGCAGCCGGAGCCGAAAGAAGAGCGCGAAATCTGGCTAGACGAAGAAGCCAGCCTGCAATTTTCGTCTTATGAAGTGCAGGCGGAATCAGATGCCGAAGGGCGGCATCCGGATGCGGTGGCTACGGGCTTGGATGCGGTGGCGGTGCGCTGTTTTGCGCTGATGCGCCAACGTACCCCCGAGCCGCTCACGCCGGAAACCCGTTTGCAGGTGGGTGATATTGCTTGGTATTTCGCCACCCCTGAATATGTGGAAAAACTGGCCGAGCAGTTTTATCAAACCGGCAATGCCACCCGCACCAGCCAGCACTTCTTTGGCGAATTTGTGCTGCCGCCGGATGCGCTGGCCGGTGATTTGGCCGATGCCTACGGGCTGGTTTTGTCGGCAGAAGAACGAAATTTGAGTTTGCGTCATTTGTTTAAAGCCCGTTTCGAAGGCATGCCGGTGGAGGGCGACCGCATCTTTATCGGCGAATTCGAGCTCACGGTAAAAGAAACCGATGATGATGGCCGCATGGAATGGCTGGGTCTGAAAGTGCCCACCAAAAAAACAGCCGCCAAAAAAGCGTGATGTGTTTGAGTAGATAATGCGATTGAATCAAGCCGGTGCAAATGCGGCGTGCGTGCTTGCACCCGTTTAGTTTGCTTGGTGGGTTTTCAGGCAGCCTGTAGTGGTTTTTCAAACCAATAGCTTCAATAAATAATAGAAGGGTAAAAAGATTTATTTGTCCTGAATTTCATAATTGCGACCATTTGCCGCATTTCATTTTTATATTCATATATTGATTTATTTATGTTATTTTAAACAATGGGTTATTGGTAAATTTACTATTCATTTCCTTGGCGTTGTGGCATTTCCCTGCTGGTAAGTGAAGCAAAACGAGGTGTATACTGGCCAAAGAATTTGATATAGGTCAAACCTTGTGCTGCTGCTGTTTTGGCTGCCGTGGTTTGGCATTAGTCCCTTCAATCGGGAGCTTGATATTATGGATTTGGTGGAATTATCGCGTTTACAGTTTGCCATGACGGCGCTGTACCACTTTTTGTTTGTACCGTTAACCTTGGGGTTGTCGTGGATTTTGGTGATTATGGAGTCGGTGTATGTGATGACCGGCCGGCAAATCTACAAAGACATGACCAAATTCTGGGGCAAGCTCTTTGGCATCAATTTTGCGCTGGGGGTCACCACCGGCATCACCATGGAATTTCAGTTTGGCACCAACTGGGCGTATTACTCGCATTATGTGGGCGATATTTTCGGCGCGCCGCTGGCGATTGAAGGCTTAATGGCGTTTTTCTTGGAAGCCACGCTGGTGGGGCTGTTCTTTTTTGGCTGGGATCGCATGAGCCGCCGCCAGCATTTGTTGGTGACGCTGTTTATGGCGCTGGGCACCAGCCTGTCGGCCTTATGGATTCTGGTGGCCAACGGCTGGATGCAAAATCCGGTGGGCGCGGTATTCAACTACGAAACCATGCGCATGGAAATGACCAGCTTTGCCGAGGTATTTTTTAACCCGGAAGCCCAAAATAAATTTGTGCACACCGTATCGGCCGGTTATGTGTGCGGGTCGATGTTTGTGATGTCGATTTCGGCTTGGTATCTACTCAAAAAACGCGATGTTGATTTTGCCAAAAAAAGCTTTCGCATCGGCGCCGGTTTCGGCATGGCGGCGATTTTGTCGACATTGGTATTGGGTGACGAATCCGGCTATTCCATCGGCCATGCCCAGCAAACCAAAATTGCGGCAATGGAAGCGATGTGGGAAACCGAACCAGCGCCGGCCTCGTTTAATCTGATTGCCATTCCCAATGAAGCGGAAATGAAAAACGATTTTGCCATTCATATTCCTTATGTGATGGGCATTATCGGCACCCGCTCGTTGGACACGCAAATTCCGGGCATCCGCGAGATTGTGGCGGCCAACAAACAGCGTATTGTGTCGGGCAAAGAGGCGGTGTTGGCGCTGGAAGCGTTGCGGCAAAACCGTCACGACACCGCGGCACTGGCCACCTTGAAACAACATGAAGCCGATTTGGGCTTTGGCCTGTTGCTCAAAGCCAATGTGCCGGATATTGCCCGCGCCACCGAGGCCGATATTGCCAAAGCGGCGCGCGAATCGGTGCCGCGGGTAACGCCGATGTTTTGGGCATTCCGCATTATGGTGGCTTGCGGCTTTGCCATGTTGCTGGTGTTTGGTTTGGCTTTTTGGCACTCCATTAAAGGCACTTTTGCGCAAAAACCGTGGCTGCTCAAACTGGTGTTTTTCTCTTTGCCGCTGCCGTGGATTGCAATTGAATGCGGCTGGTTTGTGGCCGAATACGGTCGCCAGCCGTGGACGGTATATGGTGTTCTGCCCACGGCCTTGTCGGCTTCTTCACTCAGTCGCGCGTCATTGATTGGTTCGCTCAGCGGCTTTACGGCGTTTTACCTTACGCTGATTGTGGTGGAAGTGTACTTGATGCAGCGCTTTATCCGCCAAGGCCCCGGCAGCTTGGGCACCGGGCGTTATGCCAACGAACCGGCCAAGCACGAGTAAGGGAGAACGAGATGGAAATACTGGATTATGCAACCTTAAAAGTAATTTGGTGGCTGTTGATTGGGGTATTATTGGTTGGCTTTGCCATTATGGATGGCCACGATATGGGTATTGGCAGCCTGTTGCCGTTTGTGGGACGCACTGATGAAGAGCGGCGTGTCATTATCAACAGCATCGGCGCCCACTGGGAAGGCAACCAAACCTGGCTGATTACCGGTGCTGGGCTGATTTTTGCCGCTTGGCCGCAGGTATATGCCACCGCGTTTTCTGGTTTTTACTGGGCTTTACTGCTGGTGTTGTGGGCGATGTTTTTCCGCCCGGTGGGTTTTAAATACCGCAGCCTGATTCACAATCAAACTTGGCGCACCACTTGGGATTGGTTGTTGTTTGTGGGTTCGTTTGTGCCCGCATTGCTGTTTGGCGTGGCCATGGGCAATATTTTGCTGGGTGTGCCGTTTCATTTCGACGATACCTTGCGGCCGTTTTACACCGGCTCGTTTTGGGGCTTGCTCAACCCGTTTGCGCTGTTGTGCGGCGTGGTTTCGGCCGCCATGCTGGTGTTCCACGGCGGCGTGTATTTGATGCACCGCACCGAAGGCGTGATTTATCAGCGCGCGCGCCGCAGCCTGATTTACAGCGGGCTGATTGCTTTGCTTGCGTTTGCCGCCGCCGGGGTGTGGGTGGCCAGCGGTATGGAAGGCTATGTGATTACCAGCAACATCGATCCCAACGGTGTGGCCGATCCTTTGCACAAAACGGTGGCCATGCAAACGGGTGCCTGGATGCTGAACTACCAGCGCGCGCCTTTAACCCTATTGGTGCCGTTGCTGGGCTTTGCCGGCATTCTGCTGGCTTGGCTGTTGGCACGCGTTGGCAAAACCTTGCTGGCTTTTGTGGCGTCGGCGTTGGGCGTGCTGGGCATTATCGGCACCATGGCGGTATCGATGTTTCCGGTGATTTTGCCCTCCAGTAGCCAGCCTAGCATGAGCCTGACGGTGTGGGATGCTTCGTCTAGCCATTTCACCTTGGTGGTGATGCTGGTGGTTACCGGTATTTTGCTGCCGATTGTAGTGAGCTATACCGGCTGGGCGTTTCGCATTATGCGCGGCAAGGTAACCAAAGAATATGTGCGTGAAAACGAACACAGTGCGTATTAATGCATATCAAGGTTTTCAGGCAGCCTGTTGTTATGGTGAGTTTAATTGAAATTAAGACAAAGCGAGTCAATACATTATTGGTTTCAATTTAATCCACTAACAAATCAAATCAAGGCTGCCTGAAACCAATCATTAAGGATATTACTATGTGGTATTTTGCCTGGGTGTTGGGTTTGGGCTTTGCCGTCTTGCTGGCCATTTTAAATGCCATGTGGGGCGAATTCGAGCAAGACCGTGCTCAAAGTTTGAAATCGGATGTGCATCCGGAATCATAACAATGCTTTGCATGTTGCAGTGCAAAGCGTATCGGCATGGTCAAAACCGCCTATTCCCCCTACAATCGCCCACATCAACCCGCTAAGGAGCAAGCATGGCTTACCAAACCGTTAACCCCTACACCAATGAAGTGGTGCAAACCTTCACCGCCCACAGCGATGCCGATGTGGAAGCCGCATTGGCCGCAGGACATGCCTTGTATAAATCTGATTGGGCCAGCCCCGCCAATATGTCGGCACGCCTGAAAATTTTGGCCATGCTGGCCGAGGTAATGAACGCGCGCAAGGAAGAGTTAGCACGCATCATCAGCATTGAAATGGGTAAATTGATTGGCGAAAGTCGCAGCGAAGTGCAATCGTGCATCGACATTGCCCAATATTATGCCGACAACGCCGCCCGTTTTCTGGCACCGGTACCCTATCCGGATGTGCTGGGCGAAGCCTGGGTAGAGCATCACCCGGTGGGCATTATTTTGGCGGTGGAGCCGTGGAATTTCCCCTTGTATCAATTAATCCGTGTGGTGGCACCGGCCATCGCCGCAGGCAACCCCATGGTGGTGAAACACGCCAGCAATGTGCCGCAATGCGCATTGGCGATGGAAAAAGCCATTGCGGATGCCGGCGCACCGGCAGGCACCTACCGCAACCTGTTTATCACACCTGAACAGGTTGCCAATATCATTGCCGATGACCGCGTGCAAGGCGTGGCGCTTACCGGCTCGGAAAAAGCCGGCAGCATTGTGGCCGGGCAAGCCGGTGCCAAATTGAAAAAAGCCACCATGGAGTTGGGCGGCAACGATGTGTTTGTGGTGCTGGACGATGCCGATGTGGTGCGTGCCGCCAAAACCGCAGCCGGTGCCCGCTTATACAATGCCGGGCAGGTTTGTACCGCCGCCAAGCGCTATATTGTGCAGGCTGCTGTGGCCGATGAATTCACCCGCGTGGTGATTGAGCGCTTTCAGGCAGCCCAAATGGGTGATCCGCTGGACGATGCCACCACGCTGGCGCCGATGTCGTCACAACGCGCCAAAAATGATTTGCAAACCCAATTGGATCAAGCGGTGGCCAATGGCGCTAAAGTGCTGTGCGGCGGCGCGGCGGTGCCGGAGCAAGGGCAGTTTTTCCCGCCCACATTGCTGGGCAATATTGAGCGCAGCAATCCGGCCTATTTTGAAGAGTTTTTCGGCCCGGTGGCACAGCTGTATGTGGTGGCCGACGACGATGCGGTGGTGGCTTTGGCCAACGATTCCAATTACGGCTTGGGCGGCACCATTTTTTCCGGCAATGTGGAGCGCGCCAAACAACTGGCTTCGCGCATCGAAACCGGCATGGTGTTTATCAACCAAGGTGGCGATTCGGTGGCCGAATTGCCCTTTGGCGGCGTAAAACGCTCCGGCTTTGGTCGTGAGCTGGCTGATTTGGGGATTAAGGAATTTGTGAATCAGAAGCTGGTGGTGGTGGGCGGCTGAATTCAGGCAGCCTGATATAGTAAAATGCATAACAAAGTGCTACGGCGTTAGCTTGCCTTGCCGTACTACTGTACTGTCTGCGGCTCGCTGCCTTGTATCACTTTATTCTGCATTCCACTATAGCGAATCCCAAAAAGAAAAGCAGACAAACCGATGTGGTTTGTCTGCTTTTTTATTGGCTGTAAATCGATTTATTTGCAGCTGATGCCGCCGATTTTCGGGGTATCGCCGCTGCCCACTTTAATCACGCAGGTGGTGGCGGTGCTGCCGGATACATTAAGGTTGCCACCTTGCAAGTTTAGTTTCACCGGCTCTTTGACACCCATGCCCACGGCAGTGGCCGCCAGTTTTTGGATGTCATCGTTGTTGTAAGGGGTATTGTGATCGGCCACGTTGATGGTTTTGGCAGCGGCCAAGCCTGCCCACAGCAAACCGGCAGTGGCCACGGCCAACAAGGCCAGACCTTGGGTTTTGCGCGTCATGTTGTTTCCTTTTTATGCTTAAAATTAATCACAAGTGCTTTTCAGGCAGCCTGTGCAGGGCATTATAGGGGCGAGTTGGTACAACTCAAGTGTTTTTAATCGGAATTAACTCGAGCTGGCCACGGGTGTGGTTTTCATGCACAAGATTAAAAGCCCATTAACGGCAATACCACCGGCACCAAAAAGGCCGTTAGCACGCCATTGAAGATAAGCCCTAGGCTGGCATAAGCCGCCAGCTTTTGGCTTTGCTCCAATGCCGCGCTAATGCCCATGGCGTGTGAGGCCGAGCCCATCGACATACCGCGCGAGCTGGGATTGCGGATGCGTCCGGCTTGCAGTGCACGAAAGCCCAGCATTTGCCCCAACATGCCCGCCATAATCACGGTGGCGGCGGTGATGGCAGGGATGCCGCCAATGCTGTGGGTGATTTCCAGCGCAATCGGGTTGGTAACCGATTTGGCCGCCAACGACAAGGTTACCGCCCGCTCAGCACCCATCCAATGGGCAATCAGCACGGCGGACACAATGCCGACTAGGCTGCCCAACAGCTGCGACAACAGAATTGGCAGCCATTGTTTGCGGATTTTTTGCCATTGCACATACAAAGGCACCGCCAAACATACCACGGCGGGTTGCAGCCAGAAGTCGATAAATTGGGCGGCGGCGTGAAATTGCGGATAAGGCGTGTCGGTAGCGTATAAATAGCCAATCAGTACCGCTGTGCTTAAAAACACCGGATTGCACCAAAAGCTGCCGGTGCGTTGGCGGATGTGGCTGGTGAGCCAATACACCGCCACAATCAGAAATAAAATCAGCGCAGGGCTGGCGGCCAAACTCATAACCACCGCCGAATCAGCTCATGGCTTTTGCCGGTAACCAACAGCACCAGCAAGGTGCTCACCACGGTGGCGGTAAAAATAGACCAAAAATCATCGCGCACCAATTGCAGATGATCCATCACCGCCACACAAGGCGGCACCAGAAACAGGCTCAGGTTCTGCATCAGCACATCGGTGATTTTCTGCATCCATGCCAGCTTCACCCAGCCCAGTTGCAGTAGGGCAAACAACACCCCCATGCCGAAAATGCTGGCCGGAAATTTAACCCCGCTCAGATAAACAATCGCTTGGCCTATGGCCAAGCAGCCAAACACAATACACAGTGCCCGTATCACACCCTTATCCTTGCTAAAATGATTATTTTGCAGTGCAAAAAAGAAGGCCACATTGTACGCCGTATTGGATATGAAGCCAAAATCAAATCAGGGAAAAAATAAAAACACCTTTCCCGCAGATGGGTTGGGCGATTTTACGGCTATTTGGGTATTTTGTTTGGCGAGATTGTCTTTCGAATATTGAATTGCTATTGGGGGAGTTTTGATATCAAGTCAATCTGCATATTTCATTTTATGCAAAAAAAGTAAAATATCTGGTGGCGTCCTGAAAAGTATGCTGCTGAAAAAGCAAAATCCAGCAAGGTAAAAGTCATGGTGCAGGGAAATAAGAAACTATAGATAAACAGGGGTTTTTCTGTTTCGCTTATGTAAATAATAGTCTTATTTTTTGCCTAAAATATAGGCAGCATACTTTTCAGGACGCCACCAAATATCTTACCTATTGATAAACCGCTTGAGCGGATGGATACCAGATTCGGCCTATTTTGCAAGATACGGGTTTATTTTGTGGTTCCTTAAATCACAGGGGAAATGTACTGCTTAAATTTTAGGCAAAAAATCATTATTTACATAAAGCAACGCAAAAAAGCAGTATTTATATGCACCTTCATTTATCTCCGAGAATTGTTTTTACCTTATTGATTCTTTCTTGTTCCCACGGCATATTTTTTTCACCTACACCATAATATTTCATAAAAATTAAAGTCTTGTAGAGGAGAAATAGGTCTCATGATTTGATTTTTACATCTTTAGATGTTATGACCCATATTTGGGGAACATATGAAGTAAAGGGATACGATCATGTCGGTGGATCATATGGATGTTTTGGATTTATACCAGATGATGATATTTATACAAACCCAGAATTAGCAAAAAAAGCATCAGGTGATGATGATTATGATGATAAAACAAGTAATTCTGATTGGAAAAAAGTAGCCGATAAGATTATTAAATTATCTTTTGAAAAGAAGAAAGATTTAAGGATTTTGTTAGAGTATAGAGATGAAAGTCAAAATTATTATCCTAAAGAGATTTTAAGTGAATAATAAGATTATGAAAAAAATATCCATTATTATTGGTTGTATATTGGGTATTATATATTCTTTAATTGAACCAATTGTTCGGTATGCAGATACTGCGCCATTAGATGCTGGATTTGGTCTTGATATTCCTTCTTGGAATATCTTTATAGTTCAATCATTTATATCTATATGTATAGGTGCATTTTGTGGATGGTTATTATTTTATATTGGTAACAAGATTAAAAAAATAATTCCTGATTTTGATCCAAAAAGCTTCTTATGGGAGGAATTAATAAAAAAGTAAAAATAGCAATTATTATAATTTTATTTATAGAATTTATTTTTCTTTTAAAAACATATATTATTTATTCATTGGTAGTATTAAATCCACACTGCTTTAGGTGTTCGAAAAATGGTTGTTGCTAATGGCAAAAAGCCGTAATCCGATTTTATCGGGTTACGGCTTTCTAAGATTTGTTCGCATTTCATCGTTGCAGTTTGCAAACACACTTTAGCTCAAAACCTTATACCAACTTCTACAAAAGCTGAGCCGCATACACACAAGTAGTACGGAAAGGCGAGCCAACGCAGTTAGGTGATTTTGTAGAATTTGTAGAATTGGTATTACTCTTTGATGAATTGTGAACAAATCCTAATCATATTGGCTGCAGGGAAATTAAAAATGGTTGTTATTGTTGTGAAACGCGTGCAGCGGATTCGGCATCAAACCATTTTTCGGCAATTTTTTGATAGGTACCGTTTTCACGCACGGCTTTTAAGCCCGCATTCAGTTTGTTGCGTAATTCGTCATTACCCTTTTTCACCGCATAGCCGGCTTCAATTTTTTCTTTCAGTGGCTGCTCAATTTGGATAAATTTTTGATTGGGGAAAAATTTGGAGTGGTAGCGCATCACAATGGTATCGCCAAACCCTACGTCAACTTTACCGCCGGCCATATCTTTAAAAGCCAAGTATTGGGTGGCCACGGGCATAAACTTGTCGTGATCTTTACCAAACATTTCTTGTAATGAAGTCAGGTTGGTGGTTTTGTCTTTCATGGCGATGGTGACATTTTTCAAATCATCAAAGCTCTTTACGCCCAGTTCTTGTGCACGTTCAGGCAGCATAAAGGCGCTACGGGTAGGGTAGATGTAGGGATCGGTAAAATCCACCAATTTTTTACGTTCTTCTGTGATGGTGATGGGTGCCACTACGATATGGCGGGTGCCATTATCAAGGCTGTCGAAGATGCCGGTCCACGATTGTGCAATCACTTGAACTTTAAAGCCTTGCTGTTCGGCAATGGCGTTAATCAAGTCAATATCAAAGCCGGTAACTTTGCCTTGTTCATCTCGGAGTTCGTAGGGTGCATTGGATGCATCAGTGGCAACCAGATAAGTGGGGGCGTCGGCAGGTAAGTCGCTGCTTGTTTCTTGACTTGCTGCAGTAGTCTGGGCAGTGTTGGCCGGTTCTGTAGAGCATGCGGCCAATGAAACTGCCATCAATAAAAATGTGGGAATGCGTTGTTTCCATAAGTGAATCATTATCAATTACCTTTGAGGTTTAGCAGTGTAGCGGTGGTAAGCAGGCGGTGTCGCAGCCATCTGTTTAATTGATTGGCATATTATGCTGTATAAATTTTGCTGCCGCGTAATAAATATGCCAAATAATACATTTTAAACAACTTAGTGTTTATTTTATCAGGCTATAGAAGAAAATTGTATCAATTTTATTTATCCAGCCCGGCTTGCACCATTTGCGCCGCACGCAAAACAGCACGCGCTTTGTTTTGGGTTTCTTGCCATTCGGCTTCTTCGTCGGAGTCGGCCACGATGCCGCCACCGCTTTGCACATATAGAGTTTGGTCTTTGATGACGGCGGTGCGGATGGCGATGCACAAATCCATATCGCCGTTAAAGCCCAGATAACCCGCAGCGCCGCCGTATACGCCGCGTTTGGCAGGCTCGAGCTCTTCGATGATTTCCAGTGCACGCACTTTGGGCGCGCCGGAGAGGGTGCCGGCGGGGAAAGTGGCGGCCAATACCGCCATATTGCTGGTGTTGTCTTTCAGGCAGCCTTCGATATTGGAAACGATGTGCATCACGTGCGAGTAGCGCTCGATGACCATTTTATCGGTAACGGCAACTTGCCCGGTTTGGCTGACGCGGCCGACATCGTTGCGGCCCAAGTCAATCAGCATCACGTGTTCGGCAATTTCTTTTTCGTCGCTGAGCAATTCGGTCGCCAGCGCTGCGTCTTCGGCAGGGGTTTGGCCGCGTAGGCGGGTGCCGGCGATGGGGCGCACGGTGATGCGGTTGTGTTCGCGGCGCACTAAGATTTCCGGTGAAGCCCCCACCACGTGGAAGTCGCCAAAGTCGTAGTAAAACATATACGGCGAGGGGTTGAGCGTGCGCAGGGCGCGGTAGAGGCTGAGCGGGTGGTCGCTGAAGGGCTGTTTGATGCGTTGGCTGGGCACCACTTGCATGCAGTCGCCCGCCAAAATGTAATCGCGCACGCGGCGCACATAGTCTTTGTAGCGCTCAGCGCCGGTTTCGTGTTCCGGCTCGGTGGCAGCGCTGCCCAGCGACAGCGGAATGGCCACGCTTTGGCGCAAGGCGGTGCGCAGGGCTTCCAAGCGATCACGCGCGATTTGGTAGCCGTTGGCTTGGGCGGTGTCGGCATAAACAATCAGATAAACTTTACCGGCAAGATTGTCAACCACCGCAAGTTCTTGCGACAGCATCAGCAGCATATCGGGCAAGCCGATGGTGTCGGCTTTGTCGGACTCACGCAAGCGGTGGGCGATGTGCTCGAAGTGGTAGATGGTTTCATAGCCGAAATAGCCTACCAACCCGCCGGTGAAGCGAGGTAAGTTGGGAATTTCCGGGGTTTTGAAGGCTGCCTGAAACTCTTCAATCACCTGCAGGGGATTGCCTTGGTGGCTTTCTACCAGTTTATGTTGGCGGTAGATGTCGGTGCGCTCACCGTTTACTTTTAGGTAAGTATGGCAGGGCAGGCCGATAAAGGAATAGCGCCCGAAACGCTCGCCGCCCACCACCGATTCGAGCAGATAAGAAAACGGCCGGTTGGCCAGCTTTAAGTAGAGTGACAGCGGGGTATCCAAATCGGCCAGCAGCTCCTGCACCAGCGGAATATGGGTGTGGCCTTGGGCGGCTTGGTGTTGGTATTCGGATAAGCTGATCATGATGCGCGTGCCGGATGGATATTGCCGTGCAGTATAGCAGTTTGCCTGTTTTCAGGCAGCCTTCTGACATATGCGTGTTGGCTTATATATGCCTACAGTGAATGCTGCTTGGTTTTGTTTGCTATAAAAACCGCATTTTATTGTCATTAGCTCAATATAAGCTTGGCTATGGCGGCGTAAACTGAATTAGATAAACTTACCCAAGCCGATGGCTTGGTTTTCGATGATGTTGGATACTGAATCTTAAGGAGTGATGATGGAAATGAATCGCCGTTCTCTGCTCAAGTTGACAGGGGCTTCCATGGCCGGTGCAGCCTTGCTTTCCGTGCCGGGTATGGCCACCGCCAAAACCCCCGCAGCCTATCGCCCGGGTGTATTGCCCACGCCGTCGGCAAACAGCCCGATTTTGCTGAATTTCAATGAGAACTCAATCGGCATGGCGCCTTCGGCCGAGCGTGCGGTGGTGGCGTCTTTGTCTAAAGCATTCCGCTATCCGGATGATCAGCGTGCCGCCTTGGTAACGGCGCTGGCCGGTCGTTTTGGGGTGAGTGAAAAGCATTTGTCGCTGGGCAACGGCTCTTCCGAAAACATTCAGGCCATTGTGCAGGCGCTGGTGCAGCAAGCGCGCAGCCGCCAGCAGGCGGTGCAGCTGGTGGTGCCGGATCCCACGTTTAATTACGCCGAGCTGTATGCCAAGGCGCAGGGTGTGCCGGTGGTGAAGGTGCCGCTCACGGCGCAAATGTTGTTTGATGTGGCAGCAATGCAACGGGCGGCGGCCGGGTTTGATGGGTTGAGTATTTTCTATTTGTGCAATCCGAACAACCCCACCGCCACGCTGACGCCGGGCAAAGTATTGCAAGACTGGGTGGCCGCTTCGTCGGACAAGCAGTTTTTCTTGCTGGACGAGGCCTATGCCGAATTTGTAACCGATCCGGCGTTTGTGAGCGGCATTGAATGGGTGAAGGCCGGGCGGCAAAATGTGGCGGTAACCCGCACCTTCTCCAAATTGTATGCGCTGGCGGGGCTGCGGGTGGGCTATGCACTGGCGGCACCGGCCTTGATTGAGCAGTTTGAAGCGTTTATGTCGCTTGATAACACCAATTTGGCCGGGGCGGTGGCGGCGCTGGCTTCTTTGCAAGATAAAGACTTTCAACAGCGCAGTGTGTCTTCGGTAAACCGTTCGCGTGCGATTGTGACCCAAGCGCTGGATGAGCTGGGTTTGCGCCATGTGCCTTCACACGCCAATTTTGTGTTCCATGAAATCAAAGGCAGCGTGAAAACCTATCAGGAACGCATGAAGGCGCAGCACATTATGGTGGGGCGTGAATTCCCGCTTGCGGTGGGCTGGAGCCGTTTGACGCTGGGCACGCCGGAAGAAATGACGGTGTTTGTGCGGGTGTTGAAGTCTTTCCGCCAAAAAGGCTGGGTATAAACCGTATTGCTTGGCCGTAAATAAGCGCGGATTTCAGGCAGCCTATAAAAGGCTGCCTGAAACCCGCGCTTAAATCATTAGGCAAAATGCAAAATAGAATGCTGCTCTTGGCCGTCGATGCGTTCGGTTACGTGCCAATTGGAGTTGTCGTTGAGGGTGAGCCAGCGGCGCTCTTCGGTGCGGTAGAACCAGTCTTTGTCGTTTTGGTAGAACACTTGGATGTCGCGTGCTTCCAGAATATTGAGGATTTCGTTGGAATGCGAGCGGGTGTCGTCAAAGTCGGTTACGGCGCGTTGACCCATTTCGCTGTAGAGCGCATTGAGCGCCAGCAGCAAATCGTTTACCGGTTTATCCAGTGCGCGGGCATTTAAGCCGATGCGCTGGGCTTCGCCAATCAAAATGGGGTAGCTGTGCGAGGGGTAGCCGGCGTTGAGCACTTCGGCAATTTGGCGCACGCGTTGTTTGTCGTCGATGTGATAAGACAGCAGCTCTTCGCACAACATAATCGACAGTGATTCGGCACGATCTACCGCACCAATCACCAGCGGATGCACGTATTCAAACAGCGATTTGTAGGGATTGGAGCCGGTGTCTTCGGTGTTGCGCCGCCACAGCTTTACCACGCGGTTCAGTTCGTCTAGGCTCACCGATACGCGGTCGTTGTCGCGATCCAGTGGCGATAAATCGTGGGTGAGTGAGGTGTCGACTGAGCTGAGAAAGGCCATCGGCCCCATGTGGATTTCATCGGCGCCAATCGCCATCATGGTGGCCGCAGAGGCGCATTCCAGCGGCACCAGGCTCACCAGTTTGTTGCAATGGCCGCGAATCAGGTTAATCATGCGCAGCGCTTCTTTGCCGGAGCCGCCATCGCTTTTGATAAACACATAGGCAGTGTCGGTTTGCTGCACGTATTCCATAATCTGATATAAGGCCAGTACATCGTTGGCGCAAATGCCGCCACGGTGGCTGTTCCAGTAGCACAGCAAAGGCGCTTGCAGATGCGCTTCCAGCTGGGCGATGATTTCCTGGGTTTCGCTAAACAAATGCGGCGGCTGTTTGATGGCAATGTCTTCGCTGTTCATGATGGTGGCCTTGGGTGGAAACATAAACGCAGATTAGCAAAGTTTAAGGCTGCCTGAAAGCAGCGGTGCACAAAAACAGCCCCTAAGGGCTGTTTTGAATTTAAAGCGGCTTATACCAATCCTAAAAAATAACCTAACTGCGTTGACTCGCCTTGCCGTACTACTTGTACTGTCTGCGGCTCGCCGCCTTGTTATCTTATTTTTTATGATTGGTATTATTCTTCCGGCGCTTCGCCGTCGGTCTCATCAATCACCCCTTCGGTGATGCTGATGTTGGTGCCTACGGCAGCGCGGATTTTGGCGTCAATTTCTTGTGCTACTTCCGGGTTTTCCTTCAGCCAAATGCGGGTGTTGTCTTTGCCTTGGCCGATTTTGCTGCCGTTGTAGCTATACCAAGCGCCGGATTTTTCCACGATATTGAGCTTCACGCCGATGTCGATCAATTCGCCTTCCCAGCTGATGCCTTCGCCGTAGAGAATATCGAATTCGGCTTGTTTGAACGGCGGCGCTACTTTGTTTTTAATCACTTTCACCCGCGTTTCATTGCCCAACACATCGTCGCCTTTTTTAATCTGGCCGGTGCGGCGGATGTCCAGGCGCACGGAAGCGTAGAATTTGAGCGCATTGCCGCCGGTGGTGGTTTCGGGGCTGCCGAACATCACGCCGATTTTCATGCGGATTTGGTTGATAAACACCACTAAGGTGTTGGTTTTTTTGATGTTGCCGGTGAGCTTGCGCAAAGCTTGGCTCATTAGGCGCGCTTGCAAGCCCACATGGCTGTCGCCCATTTCACCTTTGATTTCGGCTTCGGGCACCAGTGCAGCCACCGAGTCAATCACCACCATGTCTACACCACCGCTGCGCACCAACATGTCGCAGATTTCCAGTGCTTGCTCGCCGGTATCGGGCTGGGATACCAGCAATTCTTCCACCTTCACGCCCAGCTTGCGTGCGTAAATCGGGTCGAAGGCGTTTTCGGCATCAATAAAGGCGCAGGTGCCGCCGCCTTTTTGGCATTGGGCAATCGCTTCCAAGCACAAAGTGGTTTTGCCCGACGACTCGGGGCCGTAGATTTCCACCACGCGCCCGCGCGGCAAGCCGCCCACGCCCAGCGCTACATCCAAACCGACAGAGCCGGTGGAAATCACTTCCAGATTTTCATCTTTGTGGCTGCCATCCATTTTCATGATGGAGCCTTTGCCAAAATTTTTCTCGATTTGCGCCAGTGCGGCGGCGAGGGCTTTGCTTTTTTCGTCAGACATTGCGCTTACTCATTCCTACGGAATTTAAAAAATAACTGCTGGCGATTATCGCACAAACCATGCTTGATGTGGTTGCCCGCTGCGGGTTTTTGTCGTATCGATTGCCATGGCAATGCTGCCGGTGCGGGGGAAAAATGGTACACTGCCGAGCTGATACAAAAGCCCTGGGTTGGATTAATGGCCGCATGGGGCTTTTTGTTGTGCCAGCGGCGCTGCTATTGTGGTTGCAGCGCTAAACTTGGCTACCCCATTTTCATTGCCCGCACCGCTTATGTGGCGTGCGGCCTTGGTGTTGTTGCCGGTATGTCTGCCCATTGCATTCAAGCGCAAGCAAAGCAGATACGGGCAAACCTGTTATTTTGCCGGCGCATGTTTTGTGAGTAAGCAAGGCGTGCCCGGCCCGGAGTATATTGACGTGAGCACATTTTCTGCCCTGGGTTTGTCTCAGGAAATCGTTTCCGCCCTCACCGAGCAGGGCTACGAAACCCCCACCCCGATTCAGGCTGCCGCCATTCCCAAAGCGCTGGCCGGGCATGACTTGCTGGCGGCGGCGCAAACCGGCACCGGCAAAACCGCCGCCTTTATGTTGCCAAGCTTAGAGCGGCTCAAGCGCTACGCCACCACCAGCACCTCACCGGCGATGCATCCGGTGCGCATGTTGGTGCTCACGCCCACGCGCGAGCTGGCCGATCAAATCGACCAAAACGTGCAGGCATATATGAAAAACCTGAGCCTGCGCCACACCGTGTTGTTCGGCGGCATGAATATGGAGCCGCAAAAGCAGGCGCTGCGCGCCGGCTGCGAAATTGTGGTGGCCACGGTGGGGCGTTTGCTCGACCATGTGCAGCAAAAGAATATTCAGTTGAATAAAGTGGAAATTTTGGTGCTCGACGAAGCCGACCGCATGCTGGACATGGGTTTTATCGACGACATCCGCAAAATCATGCAGATGCTGCCCAAACAGCGCCAAACGCTGCTGTTTTCAGCCACCTTTGCGCCGCCCATCCGCCGTTTGGCGCAAGACTTTATGCACCAGCCGGAAGAAATTGCCGTGGCGGCGCAAAACACCGCTGCCGCCGGTGTAGAGCAGCATGTAATTGCCATCGACACCGGACGCAAACGGGCGCTGTTGGAGCGGCTGATTTTGGATTTAAACATGAGCCAGGTGATTGTGTTTTGCAAAACCAAGCAAAGCGTGGATCAGGTGCACCGTGATTTGGTGCGCCGCGGCATCAGCGCCCAAGCGATTCATGGCGACAAATCGCAACAAAGCCGCTTGGAAACGCTGGCGCAATTCAAGGAAGGCAGCCTGCGCGTGCTGGTGGCCACCGATGTGGCCGCCCGCGGTTTGGACATTGCCGAATTGCCGTTTGTGATTAACTACGAGCTGCCCACCAGCCCGGAAGATTATGTGCACCGCATTGGCCGCACCGGCCGCGCCGGCGCCGAGGGCGTGGCGATTTCGCTAATGGACGAACACGAACACAAGATGTTTGAATCGATTAAAGAATTGATTAAAAACGACTTGCCGGTAGAGCGCATCGAAGGCTTCGAGCCGCGCTGGTGGGACGCCCTAAACGGCCAAACCGCCGCTCCGGCGGCGCCAACACGCCCGCCGCGCACCGACTTGCAACAGGTCGACAGTGGCCGCAACCAAGAGCGCAGCAATGCACGTGGTAGCCGCAATAAGGGCAGGGAAGGGCGCAACAGCCGCGAATACAAGGAAACCCGCAGCAACACCGAAATGCCCCCGGAAAGCAAAGATGTGGGCGCGGCCTGCAACCGCATTCCCGGCCGCGTGCGCCGCAGTCACAGCCGGCCGCAATGTGCTTTATTGCAGGCCAATTATGGTGTGCGCCGCCAGCGGGTATAGTTTTATAGTATAGTGAATTAAATTTGAACCAATACTGCGTTGGCTCGCCTTAGCTCGAAGAGAACGATTTTGTAAGGTGCTAAAGCACCAACAAACTCTGTTCCGTACGTGTGTACTGTCTGCGGCTCGCCGCCTTGTCTTGATTCAAATTTAATTCACTATATCGCCATTGCACAAAAAAGGCTGCCTGAATATTTTCAGGCAGCCTTTTTTGTTTGCTTCTATTTTGTTTTGGTTTTATTGGCCGTTTTCGCTTTCATCGGCAC
Source organism: Paralysiella testudinis (assembly GCF_016894345.1). Taxonomy (GTDB): domain Bacteria; phylum Pseudomonadota; class Gammaproteobacteria; order Burkholderiales; family Neisseriaceae; genus Paralysiella; species Paralysiella testudinis. The sequence goes on along the minus strand of NZ_CP069798.1, from coordinate 2,747,483 downwards.
AGTAAATCTGGTGCAGGGCGGCAATAATTTGGCGCACTTCATCGGCGGTGAGCTCATATACCAAGCTGCGGTGGTAGCGGGTGAAATCCACCAAACGCTCACTGCGCAAACGCGCCAGATGGTTGGACATCGCCGTTTGGCTGATGCCCACGGCTTCGGTAAGCTCGGTCACGTTTTTTTTGCCTTCCAGCAATAAGCATAAAATCATCAGCCGATGCGGATGGGCAATCAGCTTCAGCAGTTTGGAAGCGATTTGGGCGTTGGCAAACATATCGGGCATGATGGTGCCTATAGGGTGAAGTCAAATAAAGGGAAATACTTATTCTAAGCCAGTTATTACATGCCCACAATGATATCATTATATTTACATTTCATGATTATGTGATGTAATATGGCGGCATCTGTGGTGATGCAAACCCAAGGAGAGCCGTATGTTTTGCCGTAATGTTGGAAAAACCGAGCGCATTATTCGGGTGTTGGTGGGGCTGGCGCTGATTGCGCTGGTGTTTGTGGGGCCGCAAACGCCGTGGGGCTGGATAGGCTTGGTGCCTTTGCTGACCGGCCTTGTGGGGTGGTGTGGCCTGTATACGCTGCTGGGCAAACGCGGGGGCAGTTGCCAGCGTTAGTATGGTGACTTGGCTAAACCCTACCGTAAAGCGCTTTGCTTTACGGTATTTTGCTTTATGGGCTGCCTGAAAGGATGCTAATCCTCTAAAATGCGTTTTTTGTGTTGGCAGAGCAAAACATCATGAGCAGCAACAAAACCGTGCATTACTTAACAGACTACCGCGCCCCGGATTTTGCCGTGGCGCAAATCGACCTGACTTTTGACATTGAGGCTGCGCACACCACCGTTAAATCGCGGCTGGTGCTCAAACCGCAAACCGCAGGCGCACCGTGCGTGCTCGACGGCAGTGCCGAATTGGTGAACATCAAACTGGATGGCGAAACGCTGCCTGAAAGCGCCTATACCTTGGCCGAAGAGCGGCTCACCATTGCCCGCGTGCCCAACGACACCTTTGTGCTGGACATCACCACCCGCCTGTATCCGGCGCAAAACAAATCGCTGATGGGGTTGTATGAAAGCAACGGCAATCTCTACACCCAGTGCGAGCCGGAGGGTTTTCGCAAAATCAGCTATTACTTCGACCGCCCCGATGTGATGGCCAAATTCACCACCACCATCAGAGCCGACAAAAAACGCCATCCGGTGTTGTTGTCCAACGGCAATTTGATTGATTCAGGCAGTCTAGATAAAGGGCGGCATTGGGTGAAATGGCGCGATCCTTTTGCCAAACCCGCGTATTTATTTGCCTTGGTGGCCGGGGATTTGGCTTTGAGCAAAGACCAATTTACTACCGCCTCGGGCAAAGCGGTGGCGCTGCATTTTTACACCAGTGCCGCCGACAAGCCCAAAACCGGCTTTGCCATCGAATCGCTCAAACACGCCATGCGTTGGGACGAAACCCGCTTCGGCCTTGAATATGATCTCGACATCTATATGGTGGTGGCGGTGGGCGACTTTAATATGGGCGCCATGGAAAACAAGGGTTTGAATATTTTCAACACCAAATACGTGCTGGCCAACAGCGCCACCGCCACCGATGCCGATTTTGAAGGCATTGAAGCGGTCATCGGCCATGAGTATTTCCACAACTGGACCGGCAACCGCGTTACCTGCCGCGACTGGTTTCAGCTCTCGCTCAAAGAAGGGCTCACCGTTTTCCGCGACCAAGAATTTTCCGGCGACCGCGCCAGCCGCGCCGTGCGCCGTATCCATAATGTACGCATGTTGCGCAGCCACCAGTTTCCGGAAGACGCCGGCCCCACCGCCCATCCCGTGCGCCCGGCCTCGTATGAGGAAATGAACAATTTCTACACCATGACCGTGTACGAAAAAGGCGCCGAAGTGGTGCGCATGTACCATACTTTGCTGGGTGAAGATGGTTTTCAGCAAGGCATGAAGTTGTATTTCAAGCGTCACGACGGCCAAGCGGTCACGTGCGACGACTTCCGCGCCGCCATGGCCGAGGCCAACGGCATCAATCTGGATCAATTTGCCCTGTGGTACAGCCAAGCCGGTACGCCGCATATTCAGGCTTCAGGCAGCCTTGATAGCGCGGCACACACCTTTACGCTCACCTTGCAACAAAGTCTCGCGCCCACGCCGGACATGGCAGACAAACAGCCGATGCTGATCCCGGTGAAAATCGGCCTGCTCAACCACGCAGGCGAAGCGGTGCGCTTCAAAATCAGCGCCGATGGCGATTGGCAAAGCGAAGCGGTATTACTGCTGCAACAAGCGTCGCAAGCGTTTACCTTATTTGGCGTGGCCGAAGTCGTGGTGCCGTCGCTGTTGCGCGGCTTTAGCGCCCCGGTGCAGCTCGATTACCCTTATAGCGATACCGAGCTAGCCTTACTGCTGGCACACGACAGCGATGAATTTGCCCGGTGGGACGCCGCCCAAACCCTTTACCGCCGCGCCGTGGCCGCCAATGTGGCCGCCTTGCAGGCCGGGCAGCCGCTGCCGCAGCACAGCGAATTGGCCGAGGCGGTGGGGCATGCGCTCAATCAGAATTTAGACCCGGCCTACAAAGCCATGTTGCTGCAAGTACCCAGCGAAGCCGAATTGTGGGAAGGGCAGCAGCACATCAACCCGCAGCATTATGTCGATGCCCGCGAAGCCCTGCTCACCAGCGTGGCCGGTGGCTGCCTGCCGGTGTTGAACCGCTGGCGCAGCTGGGCGTATGCACAAGAAGAAGCCAGCGGCCACGCCCAGCCCTACGAATACCACCCCGATATGGCTGCGGTGCGTAGCTTTCTAAATGCCATCCGCGTGTGGGTGCTGTATGCTAACCCGGCCATGCTCGCTTATGTGCGCCAGCAATATGACAAACTGGCCCGCAACATGACCCACGAATGGGGCATGCTCGCTGCCATCAACCACCAGCCGCACGACGACCGCAACCAATTGCTGGCCCACTTCGCCCGCCGCCACGGCGGCGATGCCTTGGTGATGGACAAGTATTTCAGCCTGATTGGCAGCAGCTTGCGCGCCGACACGCCACAGCAGGTTCAGGCAGCCTTAGCACACCCGGCGTTCAGTCTGGAAAACCCGAACAAAGTGCGTGCTTTGCTGGGCGCATTCACGCGCAATATGCGCCACTTTCACGCCGGCGATGGCAGCGGCTACGCCTTTGTGGCCGATCACATCATCACCATCGATGCCTTTAACCCGCAAGTAGCGGCGCGGCTGGTACAGGCGTTCAGCTTGTTGGCGCGATTGGAGCCGCAACGGCAGGCCTTGATGCGTGCGCAATTGCAGCGCATCCGCGCCCAAGCAGCCTTGTCGACAGACAGCAGTGAAATGGTGGACAAGATTTTGGCACAGCCACAAACGGCATCGATGCAGATAGTTATTTCGGATAAATAAATTGTTTTAAATCAAATAAAACACCGCTGGATTCAGAATCCAGCGGTGTTTTTTATGGTGAATAAATGCTCTAAACAAGCACAAGACAGTGCTTTTTAAGTGTGTTATGTTCTGTAAACTTCAAATACATGTCGATTGAATGTAATACCAATTCTAAAAAATAAGATAACAAGGCGGAACTGATTTACTTGGTGCTTCAGCACCCTAGTAAATCGTTCTCTTTGAGCTGAGTCGAAGACAGTACAAGTAGTACGGCTAGGCGAGCCAACGCAGTTAGGTTATTTTTTAGGATTGGTATAATCAAACGCATCGGCTTGTTTTTGTAGTGTCGGAAGATCTTGTTTTAAGAGCCGGTTTACAATAAAAAATTGTCAACAGACCCTAAGGCTGCCTGAAGCCCATAAACCGGCACCAAGCTTTTTCAAGCATTTCCGGTGCCGATAAAAACAATAAATAATAGGAGGTGTCCTGAAAAGTATGCTGCCTATATTTTAGGCAAAAAATAAGACTATTATTTACATAAGCGAAACAGAAAAATCCCTGTTTATCTATAGTTTCTTATTTCCCTGCACCATGACTTTTACCTTGTTGGATCTTGCTTTTTTCAGCAGCATACTTTTCAGGACACCACCAAATAATAATAGATAAGCCGTTGTGCGGTTCACGCCCGCATCATTAGGAGAGCAAACATGAATCATGCTGTATTTGCTGCAGAGCGCTTTGCGGTGATGTCCACTTCCACCGGTTCGTTGGATTATTTCCGCAATAAAGACCCGGATATCCGCATTTTGCGTTTGGATGTCTTGATTGAAGGGCAGGCTTATGCCGATGGCGAGCAAATGGATGCCAAGTCTTTTTACCAATGGCTGCTGGACAACCCCGATAAATTGGCCACCACGCGGCCGCCGGAATTTGATTATATTTCCGACCAGTTGATGGATTTATACATGAACGGTTATACCGATGTAATCATTACCACCATCGCCGCCTCATTGAGCAAAACTTTTGAGCGCATACGCGAAGTGGCAGCGCTGATGCAGGGGCGCTTGAATGTGCATGTATTCGATACCGGCAGCGTGTCGGTGCCTGAAGGCATGTTTGCCCAAGAAGCCAGCCGCCTGCTGAAAAAAGGCTTTTCAGTTGAAGAAGTGTTGGCAAAGCTGGAAACCCTGCGCAGCAAATGCGTGATTATTTTTGGCGTGAATTCATTGCGCTATCTGGTCAAAAACGGCCGCTTGTCGATGGCGGGCGGCCTGATCGGCTCGATGTTGCAGGTAAAGCCAATCCTGAAATTCGAAAACAGCGCCTTCACCACCTTGCAAAAAGTGCGCAAAACCGAAAACGCCATTGAGGCGGTTACTGATGCGGTGGTGGAGTATATCGAGGGTAAAGATGTGTATGTGTCGGGGCTGTATTGCGGCAATGCCGATCTATACCAAGAGTTTGCCCAGCGCTTAAGCGACAGAATCGGCCATATTGTCGAGGGCTACCCGCTCTCGCCCGTGGCCGGCGCCCATATCGGCCCCAATGCGTTTGGCGTGACTATTTTGCGGCGCTAAATGGCGGCGTCATACCCAGTCGAAAATAAGATGGCAAGGCGGCGGTGGCGGCCTTGCCATCTTACGGTTCAAGGTAATCTTATTTCGGCGGCGTGGTTTGAATATTGATCAAGCCGTTCAATACGCCGTCTAGGCCGCCGAAAACGGAGATGTTGTCGATTTTTTCGGTGACTTTTTCCGCGTTTCCAGCTCCTTCAAACGCAATGCGGTCGGGTTTTCTTCCATCAAGGCCGCTGCCCACCACTTGCGCCGCCATATAACGATGCCAAACCACAGTAACCGAGCCGGGTGCACTGTCGATAATGCGCCAATAACGGGCAACCGTATCGCGTTCAAAATGCAGCGCGGCGGCCATGCCGTGCCACAGCCAATGCGACCCGCTGGGCAGGGAGAAGGTGGGGTTTGCAAGCTGCGCCGTTTGCGGCTTGCTGCTTTACGGGTTTGATTTTTGAGTTGAACATAAACCAAGGCTGCCTGAAGCTATAGTGGAATGAAGAATAAAGTGATACAAGGCGCGAAGCCGCAGACAGTACAAATAGTACGGCAAGGCGCAGCAACGCCGTAACACTTTGTTATGCATTTCACTATATTGTGTCTTCAGGCAGCCTTGATTATCAAGCTCAGTATAAGGATTATCCGGCCACGCGGCAGGCGATCATGTAGTTGACATCCAAGCTGTCGATTAGGCGGTATTGTTTACTTAGCGGGTTGTAAGACAAGCCTTTGCTGTCGACCAGCTCCAGCCCGGCTTGGCGGCACATGCGTGCCAATTCGGCGGGAGTGATGAATTTTTGGTAGTCGTGGGTGCCGCGCGGCAGCATTTGCAGCAGGTATTCGGCGCCCAAAATGGCGTGTAAATAGGCTTTCGGTTTGCGGTTTAGCGTGGAGAAAAACACCCAGCCGCCCGGTTTGGCCAAGCGGGCGCAGGCGCGCACGATGCTGGCCGGGTCGGGCACATGTTCCATCATTTCCATGCAGGTAACCACATCAAAACTGGCGGGTTCGGCTTCGGCCAGCGCTTCTACGCTGATTAAGCGGTAGGCCACATTGCTGATGCCGCCTTCCAATGCGTGCAATTGGGCGATTTGAAGCGATTTTTTGGCCATATCGATGCCGGTGGCGGTGGCGCCGCCGCGGGCCATGGCTTCGGTAAGAATACCGCCGCCGCAGCCCACATCAAGCACGGTTTTGCCTTCAATGTGGGCAAAGCGGTTGATATAGCCCAAGCGCAACGGGTTGATGTCGTGCAGGGGTTTGAATTCGCTGTCTTTGTCCCACCATTTGTGGGCTAATTGGCTGAATTTGTCGATTTCGGCGGCGTCTACATTGATATTGTGGGGCGTGTGGTCGGTTTGCATGGCGGTTTCTCTCTGGCAATAGGGTTTTATTGTAGCGTTTTTGCGGGCTCTGTGGGTTTGGCGGGCAAACGCTGCCACAAAGCCAGCCATTCGCGTTTTTCACGCGGGCGCGCGCCGGCCCACAATTCTTGCCAGCCCGCTGCGGGTGTGGTGGCTTGCGGGCTGCGGCGTACCAGCCGGTAGCGGCAGTGCGGGTTGTCTACATCCAAGGTGAGCCAGCCGTATTGCTGCCAGGCGATGCGCGCAGTGTGGTTGCCTGCTTCCACGCTCACGCATTCCTGCCCGGCTTGCAGGCGGCGCACGGCATCGGCATCAAAGGCTTTTTGCATTTGCTGCACCACCGGGCGTTGGCTTTTGGCCGCATCCAGCCAGGGTAGAAACAGAGTCAGCAGCAAAGACCAGCTTAAGGTAATGCCGGCGGCCCAATTGGTTACCGCTTGGCGGCCGCGCACGTGCTGGCGGGTGATGGCCCACAGCCACAGTGGCGTGAACACGCAGGCCACCAGTATGGGGAAGTAGTCGACATCGGTTTGGTAATAGGGGCTGAAATACACGGCGCGTTCGGCCAGCTTGAGCGGCCAACCGTAGTTCATGGCGGCAAAGCCCAGCCATAAAAACAGCGCCAGCAGGCCAAAGGTCATGATGCCGAACCAATTTAAAAAGGCCGCCGCACCCCGGCGCAGGGCGTCCAGTTTGGCGGCGCCGAATACCGCTAAGGGCGGCAGTAAAATCACCAACAAATCTTGAAATTGCAGTGGCGACACCGCCAGCAAAAAGCCCAATAAAGCCAACCATGCCATTCCGAGGATGCCCCAGTCGCTGTCGGCCAGGCGCAGGCGGCTAGCGCTCCAAATCGCCAGCGGCCAGGCCGGAAAGGCAAACCAGAGCAGGTTTTTGAGGTAATACCACAGCGAAAAATCAAATTGTATTTGGCCAAAACCGCCAAAAGGCATTAAGGCTTGCTGTTGCCACCAGCTGAAAAAAGCGGCGGTATCGGCCTGATACAGCGCATACGGCCACAGCAGCATTTGCGGCCATGCCCACAGCAATGCAGTGGGCAACACCAGATAATAGCGGCGGTAGCGCCAATGCGGGCTGAGTGGCAAACAAGCGCCGAGCAACATCAAGGACAGTGATAATAAAAGGCTGCCTGAAAGCGCCAACAACACCCAGCCGCCGCCCAGCATCAAGCTGGCCATAATCACCCGTGCTTTGGCCAATGATAAGCCGTAAAAACACATCGCCGCGCCGGTGAACAGCAAGGGAATGGTGCTCATCAAATGAGCGGGCATCAGCAAGCCGGGGCAGCCAATCAGTACCAACACGGCGGTGCGGCCGAAGCGGCGTCCTAAAAATTGGCGTGCAGCCCCGCCGATACAACAAAAACCGATTGCCATCAAACCCACATTCACCAGTCGCACCGCTTCGTAGGCGTCTAGCAGCCACGGTGAAAACACGGCTTGGCTGGCGGCGCCCAGCCACACATACACAGGCGCGGCTTCCCAGTAAGGCCGGTCGAATAAGGTGGGCAGCGCCCAGTGGCCGCCGTTGCGCCATTGTTCAATCACTGTGAGCAGCTGCGGCTCCATCGGCGCCCATAAGTCATGGGCAAACACGCCCGGCCACAGCCACACAAACGCCAATAACAGCAACAGCCACGGCCGCTCGGAGGCGGGTGGCTGGGCATGTTGTACGGCAGGGGTATAGGTGAGCATGGCGGATATCAACAACAAGGCTGCGGCATCTTAACGCAATTTGCAGCAGGCGGCCAGTTTTGGGCAAGGCTGCCTGAAACACACAAATACGGCTTGCAAATACGGTTTAATGATGGCTTCAATCCGCATCTTGGCTAAGATTCACCTGATCCAAAGGAATTTTACGGGTGTGGTGGCGCAGCTTGTGATAGACATAAAAGCCCACAAACACCGGCAGCCCCATATAGGTAATCACCATGCGTTGCCAATCAAATTCGCCGTGCAGCAGCCATTGTGTGTCTTGGCCGATAATCACCAAAATACACAAAGCCAACGCCAGCAAGGGGCCAAAAGGAAACCATTTGGCACGGTAAACCAAATCTTGCAACGATTTGCCTTGTGCCAAATAGGCGCGGCGGAAGCGGTAGTGGCTGATGGCAATGCCCAGCCAGGCGATAAAGCCGGTGAGGCCGGAGGCGGCCACGATGTATTCGTAAGCGCCATCGCTCACCATTTGCAGCAGAAAAATCCCCAAGGCCACGATGGCGGTGGCCAGCAAGGCCCAGATGGGTACGCCGCGGCGATCCGCCCGGCCAAAGCGGGCGTAGGCCATGCCGCTGTTGCCCATGGCGTAGAGCATGCGGGTGGAAGCATACATGCCGGAATTGCCGGCCGACAGAATGGAAGTGAGGATTACGGCATTCATCACCGCGGCGGCAAAAGCCAAGCCGGCGCGCTCGAATACCAAGGTAAACGGCGACTTGCTGATTTCATCCACATCGGCGCCCAGCAGCTCGGGGCTGGTGTAGGGAATCAACAGGCCGATCACGGCAATGGCCAGAATATAGAAAATCAGAATGCGCCAAAACACCTGCTTGATGGCTTTGGGAATGCTGTGCTGCGGGTTTTCCGATTCGCCGGCGGTGATGCCCACCAATTCGGTGCCTTGAAAGGAGAAGCCGGCAATCAGAAACACGCCCAAAATGGTGAAAAAACTGCCGGAGAAACCATTGCCCAGAAAGGGGGCATCACCGCTGGTGAAATTGGCCAAACCAATGTATTGGCCGCCTAAAATACCGAAAATGGTGAGCACGCCCACGCCCAAAAACACAATCACCGTAATCACTTTAATCAGCGCAAACCAATATTCCGATTCGCCATAAGCGCGCACGGATAAGGTATTGAGCAGGAAAATCAGCGTAAAAAACACCATGCTCCAGCCCCAGGCGGGCAAAAAGCGCAGTGGCTCCCAATAGCTGATGACCAGAGCGGCGATGGTGATGTCGGCGGCCACGGTAATTACCCAGTTAAACCAATAATTCCAGCCCAGCGCAAAACCCAGCGAAGGGTCGACAAAGCGGGCGGCATAGGTGGCAAACGATCCGGAAGTGGGCAAATAGGTGGCCATTTCGCCCAAGGATGTCATCAAAAAATACACCATTAGGCCGATGGCGGCATAAGCCAAGAGTGCACCGCCGGGCCCCGCGGTGTGGATGGCGCTGCCGCTGGCCATAAACAGCCCGGTGCCGATGCTGCCGCCAATGGCAATCATGGATAAATGGCGGGTTTTGAGTTGGCGCAATACGGTGTTGGACATGATGGTTTTCGGGTTTGGAGCAGGGGTTCAGGCAGCCTGCGGGTTAAAGAGAACGCATGATGGGTGGTGGCTTAAAAAGTATGCCGCTGAAAACACGTGCTGGCAAGGTAAAAAAACGTTCTATAGATTAATGAAGATGCAGATAAATACGGCTTTGTTTTGTGTTGTCTCATGTAAATAATGATTCTGTTTTTTGACTAAAATTTAAGCAGTATGCTTTTTGACCCACTATCTGAATTATGGCATGAATGGGCAGTATCGGCATTGGTTTAGCGCACGGCGGTGCTGACGGTGCCGTCGTCTCGCACCAATACTTGTTCTGGCCAGCGCATGGCGGCCAGATGAAAACGTGACCGGCTCGTGGGTACGCCGTTGCGGCGTTCGCGCCAGCGCGCGCCTACCGAGTAATCCAGGCAGAAAACCGATTGTTGCGCCCCTTGCCAGGCTTGCGCCGCTTCGGTAAACAGGGTGAGGCGGTGCGGTGGCGTGGGCTGGGTTTGCCAAGTGCGCCAGTAATGGCCGATCAGCACTGGCGTGGCTTGTTGGTAGTTGTGCCACCACGGGGAACGGGCGGTAAAGCGCCAGCGGCCGTTGGCATAAAACGGTGCTGGTGCTTCGATTTCTACGCCGCAGGTCAGTGCACGGATGGGGTTGGCGTGGCTGCGCAGCAAATCATAAGCGCCGGTGGCGGGCAAATAGGCCATGGGGTGGCTTTCGTCTTCCAAGGCTGCCTGGAAATGCTGCTGCTCTTGGTGATAAGCATCATGCCATTCGCTGCGTTGAAATTGGCTATGGAAATCGGCTTCCCAATGTCGGTATTGCGCCAATAGGGGCATGGTACCGGCATCGGCGATTTGCTGTAGGCTTTCAGGCAGCCAAGCGGCATGGATGATGCGCAAATCGGCACGTTGCAGCAGCAGCGGCCATTGCTGCAATTGTGCGTGCAGCGCAGCTTTATGTTGCTCGGGATAGTGTTGCCATGGCGCATAACGCTGCTCGTCTTGCGGACGCGGCTGAAAATACCAGCCGGAGCCGTCTTTGGGGTCGCTCATCAGCAGGTTGAGCTCGTGGTTGCCCAGCACCGCCCAAGCACGTTCGGCGGCCATGGCTTGCGTCACCCAGTCCAGCACGGCCGGGCTGTCTTGGCCGCGATCGCACAAGTCGCCCACAAACACCAGTTTGCGGCCTTGCGGATGGCGGCCTTGTTCGTCGTAGCCCAAGTGGTGTAACAGCGCTTGCAGTGCTGCCCATTCGCCGTGCACGTCGCCGATGATGTCCAGTGGGCCAGCCGGTAAGGTCTGGAAAAGGGGGGATGTGGGTGTCATAGATTTGATGTTGTGCAAATAAAAAGCGTGCCTGGCGGCACGCTTGGAGAGGGTTTCAGGCAGCTTTTGGTTTGGGCTGCGCTTAACTTAGCGCCTAGCTTAGAATTTGCCGCCAGATTGGTTCACCATGTATACCACTGCCGCTTTTACTTCTTCATCGCTCAGATTGGCATTGCCGCCTTTGGCTGGCATGATGCCGCCGTCCGGACCGGTGTAGCCTTCAATAGCGTGTTTGAACAGCGTGTCTTTGCCTTGCTTCAGGCGGACTGTCCAGTCGGCATTGTGGGTGATTTTGGGGGCGAACGGAATGGCGGAATTGGCGTTGTGGCAAGCCATACACAGGCTGTCGAACACGGCCTTGCCGTCTGCCACTTTGGCACCGTCGGTTGCCGGGGTGCTGGCGGTGGCTGTTGAGGCGGCAGAGGCTGCACCGTCACCACCGGCTACTGGCGGTGGCGTGAGGTTGCCGCCGGACTGATTGGCCATATAGGCAATGGCACGCGCCACTTCGTCGTCGGTCAGGGTGGTGTCGCCGCCGCGGGCTGGCATGGCGTTAAAACCTTCGGTGGCGTGTTTGATTAAGGTGGCGAAGCCTTGGGCGATGCGCGGCGCCCATTCACCGTTGTGGGTGATTTTGGGTGAGTTGGGTACGCTGCTGTCGGCGGCGTGGCACTGGATGCAGATTTTATTGAAAATCTGCTCACCGGTACGCTGGCCTACCGGAGTGCCATCGCCCATGGTGAGGTTGCCCACCGGCATGATGCGGGTTTCTACTGCGGTGGCGGTGTTGTCGGCTACATCGCTGTAGTAGCCGCTGGTGGCCAGTTTTACCAGCAAAAACAATACCGCCAGTAGAATGACAATGCCGCCGATAAGCGTGGTTAATGCCGAGCCTTGGGCTTTGCTTTTGTAGTGCTTCATGTGAAATAGGCCTCGCCGTTTTGGTGGGTTGTGACGAAAATCTTGTTGTTGTCTTGTTAAATTGCATTAACAATAATTTGCTGGATTATACTGAATTCGTTTGGGCTTTCCAATCGCAATTCTTGGCTTAACGCAAAAAAATCGCTAATAAAGGCGGCGCAAATGCGACTGTGGTGTTGCTGGGCGATTGATAGGGCGATTGATAGGGCGGTTTATGGGTGGATGGAAATAATAAATGTGTACGCGCAGATGCTGCCTGAAAAGATTTAAACAATCGCTGTTTTTGCCCAGTATTGGCATGCAAGGTTTCAGGCAGCTTTGGATTGCATAAAACTTTTTGCCCTGCGCGGCGTTTTCGGCTACACTAGCCCGCTTGTTTGATGTCGCGCACCCGTAGCTCAGTTGGAAGAGTGTCGGTTTCCGAAGCCGGAGGTCACAGGTTCGAACCCTGTCGGGTGCGCCAAAAATAATCAAAGCCAGACTGTTGCAGTCTGGCTTTTTTCTTTTTCGCATCAATAACGCGGCACGCTGTTGTCCACCGTTTGCGACCAAGCGTCGATGCCGCCGCTTAAGTTATAAAGTTCGTCAAAACCGGCTTGTGCCAGAAACAAGGCTACCTGCATGCTGCGGATGCCGTGGTGGCAATAGACCACAATCGGCATGTCGTCGGCCAGCTCGTTGTGGCGCAAGGGGATGCGGTTCATGGGGATGTGGACATGGCCGGGCAGGGCGGCGTAGGCCACTTCATCGTCTTCGCGCACGTCGAGCAAGGTAAAGCGGCGGCCTTGTTGCTGCCATTGCTGTAATTGGGCGGGGGAGAGGGTGTGGATGTCGCTCATGCCGGCTCGGTTGGGTTAAAACGAAAACGCAGAGGGCGCCGGTGTGGCCGGGCTGTGCAAAGCGGGCACCACGGTGTCGAACAGTACGCGGGTGCTGAATTCATTGCCTTGGCGGCGAATCAGGCAGGCACGCATCACCGGCTCGGCGCCCACGATTACCACCATGCTGCCGCCGTCGGCCAGCTGTTGTTGCAGGGCTTCGGGCAATACCGGCACGGAGCCGCCCACATAAATGGCGCTGTAAGGTGCGCCGCTGTCTACACCGGCTAAGCCATCGGCTACCTGAAACTGGATATTGTCCAAATGCAAATCGGCTAAGGCGGCTTGGGCGCGTTGTTGTTGCTCGGCGTCCACATCCACACTTAACACCTGGCCGGCCAGTTTGGCCAGAATGGCAGTGGCATAGCCGGAGCCGGTACCCACTTCCAATACTTTGTCGCCTTTATTCAAGGCCAAGGCCTGAATCAGGCGCGCCACGATTTTGGGCTCCAGCATCATGCCGCCGTTGGCCAGCTTGAGTGCTTGGTCGGTATAAGCCACGTTTTGCTGTTCGGGCAGCACAAAGGCTTCGCGCGGCACATCGCCCAATACATCCAGTAAGTCGAAATCCAATACGTCCCACGGACGGATTTGTTGTTCTACCATGTTGTAACGCGCTTGGTTAAAGTCCATGTCTGCTCCGAAAATGCTGAATATATGTGGGTGGTGCGGTGCCATGATTGGCAGGCCGCTAAATCGGTAAATTATAAATCTTTTTGGGAGCGGGTCATAGCCCTTGCGTGGTAGTGGGGCTGCTGAAATGGTGTCGGCTTATCAATGCGGCCAGTTGTTGCAGGTATTGTGCATCGGTTTGGTCGAAGCAGGCGGTGTGGTCGGCATCCACATCTAATACCAATGCCACGTTATTGTGGCCATCCAGCACCGGCACCACGATTTCCGATTGCGCCAGCGAGGAGCAGGCAATGTGGTCCGGATGGGCGTTGACATCGGCCACCACCAGCGTTTGTGCCGCTGCCCAGGCTTGGCCGCACACGCCGCGCCCGTGGGCAATGCGGGTACAGGCAGGTGGGCCTTGAAATGGCCCCAAGATCAGCTGGCGGGTGTGGTTGTCGGCGCGGTAAAAGCCCACCCACAGCCAGTCAAAGCTGTCTTTCAGGGCGGCGCAAATATTGGCCAGATTGGCGGTGAGGTCGGTTTCGTCTTCGATCAAGGCAGTCAATTGCGGTAGCAGTTGCCGGTAGCGGCTGGCTTTGTCGTGGCTGTTCAGTTTAATGGTGTGCATATTTGGGTGTATTTGCAGGTGGTTATGGTAAATTAATGTAGTTTAACAGTGTAAAGCGCCGCTGGCTAAGCCGCTGTTGGGTGAGGGTAAATTGCTTTACATGGTTTAAATTTTGATAAATTTAAATAAAACAAAATGTTGTTGGTTTGCTTTGTGTGCTGTTTGCAGGTATGGTGTTGGTGTATGCACTGTTTTGTGCATGTTTTCAACAGGACATGTTTTCAACAGGATAGGAGTTTGCCATGAATTGGGATCAAATCGAAGGTAAATGGGCGCAGCTGAAAGGCTCGGCGAAAGAAAAATGGGGCAAGCTGACCGATGACGATTGGAAAGTAATTGAAGGCAAGCGCGACCAGCTGGCCGGCCGTTTGCAAGAGCGCTACGGCTACACCAAAGAACAGGTGGAGCAGGAGCTGAAAGATTGGGAAGAGCAATCCAAGTAAGCGCTTGTAATATTTTATAGTATGAAAAAACGCCCGCACTGCGGGCGTTTTACTGTTTAGCATGTATAAAAGGCTGCCTGAAGAAAATCAAGTCATTTTTCAGGCAGCCTTAATTTTGCCCAGTGCTCAAAGCTGCCTGAAACGCTTAGCCAAACTTAACGGTAATATAGTCTTCGGTTTCTTTGCGGCCGGGCTTGGTGAGGATTTGCGTGGTTTCGCCCACTTCCATTAGTTCGCCCAAGTACATATAGGCCGTGTAGTCGGACACGCGTGCGGCCTGCTGCATATTGTGGGTAACGATGGCGATGGTGTAATCTTTTTTCAGCTCGGTTACCAGCTCTTCAATATGGGCGGTGGAGATGGGGTCCAAGGCGGAGGTGGGCTCGTCCAGCAGCACCACTTCCGGCTTGGAGGCCACGGCGCGGGCGATGCACAGGCGCTGTTGCTGGCCGCCGGAAAGTGAGTTGCCCGATTGCTTGAGTTTGTCTTTCACTTCGCCCCACAAGGCAGCTTTACGCAAGGCCCATTCCACGCGGTCATCCAATTCGCTGCGGCTCAGGCTTTCATACAGCTTCACGCCGAAAGTAACGTTGTCGTAAATCGACATCGGAAACGGGGTGGGCTTTTGAAATACCATGCCCACTTTGGCGCGCAAGAGATTTAAGTCGACATTTTTGTCGAGGATGTTTTTGCCGTCGAGCAAGAGCTGGCCATCGGCTTTCATGCCGGGGTAGAGGTCGTACATGCGGTTGAAGGTGCGCAGCAGGGTGGATTTGCCGCAGCCGGAGGGGCCGATAAAGGCGGTTACCTTATTGGCCGGAATGTCCATGTTGACGTTTTTCAGCGCATGGAAGGTGCCGTAGTAAAAGTTGAAGTCGCGTACGGCAATTTTGCTTTGGTTTTGCGTGGTGTCCATGTATCGGAATCCTGTTCAAGCGTGATTTATTGGTGTTTGTTGCCCAGGTAGCGCGCCAGAATATTGGCGGTCAATACCGTGAGGGCAATCAGCAAGGCGGCGGCCCAAGCCAGATCGTGCCAGTCGGAATAGGGGCTCATGGCAAATTGGTAGATCACATTGGGCAAGTTGGCCATGGGCTGATTCATGTTGAGGCTGAAGAACTGGTTATTTAGCGCGGTAAACAGCAAGGGTGCGGTTTCGCCGGTGATGCGGGCAAAGGCCAGCAAGATGCCGGTGAGTACGCCGGTTTTGGCGGCGCGCAAGGTCACCATGCTCACCAGCTTCCATTTGGGCGTACCTAAGGCAAAAGCGGCTTCACGCAGGCTGTTGGGCACCAGGCGCAGCATGTTTTCGGTGGTGCGCACCACCACCGGAATCACCAGCAGCGACAAGGCCAAGGAGCCTGCCCAGCCGGAGAAGTGCCCTTGTTGGAATACCACCAGCTCCCAGATAAAAATACCGATAACGATGGAAGGCGCCGACAGCAAAATATCGTTCATAAAGCGCGTGGCCGGTGCCAGCCAACCTTTTTGGCCGAATTCGGCCAAGTAGATGCCGCACAGAATGCCGATGGGCGTGCCCACCAATAGGCCAAAGAAGGTAATCATCAGGCTGCCGATAATGGCGTTGCGCAAGCCGCCTTCCATGCCCGGCGGCGGGGTGTCCATGCTGAAAATATGTGCGCCCAAGCTGCTAAAGCCTTCGCTAAATAGGGTGACGAAAATCCAACCCAGCCAAAACAGGCCGAAAGCTATGGTGCACAAAGACATCAACAGATTAAAGTGGTTGAGTAAGCGGCGGCGGCGGTATAAAGCGTTGTTCATATTCGGGTGTCCTTATGTTTAATGCGCGCGGCCTTCATTGCGCTGCATACGCAGCAACATGATTTTGGAAATCACCAACACCACAAAGGTGATAATGAACAAAATCAAACCCAGATACAGCAGCGAAGACAAATGCAGCTTGTCGTTGGCTTCGGCAAACTCGTTGGCCAGTGCCGAGGTAATCGACACGCCCGAGTTGTAGAGGCTGGCGGAGATGTTGAAGGTGTTGCCGATCACAAAAGTGACCGCCATGGTTTCGCCCAGTGCGCGCCCCAAGCCCAAGATAATGCCGCCCACCACACCGGCTTTGGTGTAGGGCAGCACCACATGGCGCACCACTTCCCAAGTGGTAGCGCCCAAGCCGTAGGCCGATTCTTTCAGCATGGGCGGGGTGATTTCAAACACGTCGCGCATTACCGAGGCGATAAACGGGATAATCATAATCGCCAGAATCAGTGAGGCGGTGAAAAGGCCGATGCCCATCGGCGCGCCTTGAAACAGGGTGCCGATTACCGGAATGGGGCCTAGGTATTCAATCAAATAAGGCTGTACGTATTCGCCAAAAAACGGCGCAAACACAAACAATCCCCACATGCCGTAGATAATGGAGGGAATGCCGGCCAGCAATTCAATAGCAATGCCCAGCGGGCGTTTAAGCCAGTTGGGGCTTAATTCGGTGAGGAACAGGGCAATACCGAAGCTCACCGGTACCGCCACCATCAGTGCAATAAAAGAAGTAACCAAGGTGCCGTAAATCGGCGCCAATGCGCCGTAATCGCCGGCCACCGGATCCCAGTTGGCGTTGGTGAAAAAGCCGAAGCCGAATTGCTTCATGCTGGGGATGGCGCCGATCACCAAGGAAATCATAATGCCGGCCAAGCTGGCCAAAACCAGCAAGGCAAACAATTTGGTGGTGCCGACAAATAGCCAGTCCAAGCGGCGCTGGTTGGCCAGCCTTTGATGTAAATCGCTCATGGTGGTGTCTTTATGTCATGTAGTAAGGCAGTAATGTGCGAGTATTTTATAGTGGTTTAAATTTAAATTAAGACAAGGCGGCGAGCCGCAGACAGTACAGGTAGTACGGCAAGGCGAGTCAACGCAGTATTGGTTTAAATTTAATCCACTATAATGCGCTTTCAGGCAGCCTGAAGCAAAGATTGCTCTAGGCTGCCTGAAAGCAGGGGCGATCAGTAAACCGCAGCGCCGTTGGCGTCGGTAACTTGTTTCCACTCTTCGCGGATCAGGTCTTTCACGCTGGTCGGCAGCGGCACGTAGTCCAGCTTGGTGGCGGCGTCGTCACCGTTTTTGTAAGCCCAGTCAAAGAAAGACAATACGGCTTTGGCTTTGGCGGCATCGTCGGCTTTTTTGTGCACCAGAATAAAGGTGGCCGCAGCAATCGGCCAAGCTTGGTCGGTGCCTTGGTTGGTTAGAATCAGCTGGAAGCCGGGGGCGTTTTTCCAGTCGGCATCGGCGGCAGCGGCAAAGCTCTCTTGCGAGGGCTGTACGAAGTTACCGGCCTTGTTTTGCAAAGCCACGTGCGACATATTGTTTTGCTTGGCGTAGGCATATTCCACATAGCCGATGGAATTTTTCACGCGTGATACATAAGTGGCCACACCTTCATTGCCTTTACCAGCCGCGCCGCTGGCAGAAGTAGGCCATTTCACTGAGTTGGCGGCGCCCACTTGTTCTTTCCATGCAGGGGAAACTTGGCTTAAGTAGGTAACGAAGTTAAAGGTGGTGCCGGAGCCGTCGGAACGGAATACGGTGGTGATGTTGGCGTCGGGCAGCTTCAGGCCGTCGTTCAAAGCCACGATGGCCGGGTCGTTCCATTTGGTGATTTTGCCCAAATAAATATTGGCCAGTACTTCACCGTTGAGCTTCAGCTTGCCCGGCTCAATGCCGTCGATGTTTACCACCGGCACCACGCCGCCAATCACGGTGGGGAATTGAATCAAGCCTTCTTTATCCAGCTCTTCTTTAGACAAGGGCGCATCGGTGGCGCCAAAGTTAACGGTTTTGGAGGTGATTTGTTTCACGCCGCCGGAAGAGCCGATGGATTGATAGTTCACTTTGCCGCTAGTGGCGCCTTGATAAGCAGTGGCCCATTGGGCGTATACCGGCTGCGGAAAGGATGCACCGGCACCGGTGATGTCCAGTGAAGCATTGGCTGTGGCCGGTGCGGTGCCGGAAGCGGCGCTAGCGGCATTTTGTTGCGGGGCTTTATCAGAGCAGGCGGCCAAAGACAGGGCGGCCAAAATCACCGCGGAAGACAATTGAATGCGCATGGGGTTCTCCATATTGAAATACATTAAGTTGGGTGTTAGATAAGGTGAAGAAAAGTGAATTACTGAATAGTGCACAGTGTATGAAAGCTTTATTGCAATTGTGTGACAATGCCGGCAGATAAACCCGATGTGGTGGTTTTCGGTTACAATACGCCCGCTTTGGCGCAGCGGTTTGTGCCATGAATTGAAAATAGCAGGAGCGCTTATGTGGCAGCAAAAATGGGTGATGGGCAACTGGAAGATGAACGGACGGCAAGCGGCCAATGCGGCTTTATTGTCGGCCTTGCGTGCCTTGCCCGCATCCGATGCGCTGGTTGGTGTGGCCGTGCCTGCGGTTTATATAACGCAAGCGGCTGCCGCTTTGGCCGATAGCGCGGTTTGGGTGGGCGCACAGGATGTGAGCCGCTTTGGCGACAATGGCGCTTATACCGGCGAAGTTAGCGCCGCCATGCTGGCCGATGCGGGTGTGCAGTTTGTATTGCTGGGGCATTCCGAGCGGCGCCAGTATTTCGGTGAAGACAATGTCCTACTGCAAACCAAATGGCAGCACGCAGTAGCCGCCGGATTAGTGCCGATTTTGTGTGTGGGTGAAACCTTGACGCAGCGCGAAGCCGGAGAAGCAGAAGCGGTGGTGGCCGAGCAATTGTCATTATTGGCAGCCTTAAAAGCCGACACCGTGGCCGTGGCCTATGAGCCGGTTTGGGCCATCGGCACCGGCCAAGTGGCCACCGTGGCGCAAATTGGCGACATGCACGGCTTTATTTACCGGCAAATCTTGTCTTTGTGCGGCGAGAGTGCTAAAATCCGCGTCCTTTACGGTGGTAGCGTGAATGCAGAAAACGCCGCTGCCATTTTGGCTGTGCCGGGTGTAGACGGCGCACTGGTTGGCGGCGCATCGCTTCAGGCAGCCGCTTTTGCCACCATTATTGATGCTGCACAACAAGCCTCGCGCTTGGCTGTTTAATTTAAAGAAAAATTCATGGAAGCCTTTAAAACCATTATCTGGATTATCAACATCTTTTCCGCCTTGGCGGTGATTGTGCTGGTGTTGATGCAGCAGGGCAAAGGTGCCGATGCCGGTGCTGCCTTTGGTTCAGGTAGCGCCCAAGGCGTGTTTGGTGCCGCTGGCAACGCCAATTTTTTGAGCCGCAGCACCGCCATGGCTGCGACAGTATTTTTTACCACAGCGCTGGCATTGGGTTTTATCGCCACCCACAGCAGCAAAACCAGCTTGGATTTCAGCAACGTACCGCAAAGTGCCCCGGCACAAACCGCACCCGCGCCCACCTCAGCGCCCAAGCCGGTGATTCCCGAATAAAAAGCAACATTCAAAAATTAAAGCCGACATGGTGAAATTGGTAGACACGCTATCTTGAGGGGGTAGTGACCGCAGGTCGTGCGAGTTCAAGTCTCGCTGTCGGCACCAAAACACGCAGTAATAACAGCAGTTTGCGTTTGGCTTGTGCCAAATGTGTGACAATTGGCTGTTAATCAATAGCGGATTAAGGTATTTTAAAGCCTTAATCCGCTTATTTTTTGCCCGCTATGGCCACTATCACAAAACGTAAAAACAAGTATTTAGCCCGGGTGCGCTCAAAAGGCGTTGAGCGTTCCAAAACTTTCAGGACGATTACTGAAGCAAGAGCGTGGGCGGCTCAGCTTGAAGTGGATATTGCGAATAAGCGCCTTGGTATCGCGCCAAAGCACCTTACTGTATCTGATATTGTAATCCGTTATCAAAAAGAGGTCACGCCGTTAAAGCGTGGCCATCGCTCTGAGCATTTGCGTTTATCGCGCCTGCTTCGCCATGAGCTGTGCAATGTGCTGCTTACGGATGTGGCGCCGGAACATATTGCAGATTGGCGGGATGATAGATTAAAGCAGGTACAGCCGCCAAGCGTTGCGCGGGAACTTTCCACTCTGTCATCTGTATTTAATCATGCCATGCGCGAATGGCGGCTGATTAATGATAATCCGTGTCGCAAAATAAGCCGCCCGAAAGACAATCCCGAAAGAACACGAAGGCCATCTGACGATGAAATTCGCAGGCTGTGTGCTTATTTTGAATTTGACGATGATGTTAAGCCGGTGATGATAAAGCAGCGTGTGATGCTGGCATTTTTGCTGGCGATTGAAACCGCCATGCGGGCGGGGGAAATTTGCAATATAAAATGGGGGGATGTGGATTTTGGCAGGCGCGTGGTGCACTTACCGATGACAAAAAACGGCCATAGTAGAGATGTGCCGCTGTCGAGAAGGGCTATTGAGCTGTTGAAAATGCTTGAACCGCTGAAACTTGATTTCGCACTGGGGTTGTCGCCTGAGCCTTTGAGTACCCTGTTTCGGCGTGGTGTGCGTTATTGTGAAATTGATGATTTGCACTTTCATGATTCCAGGCGCGAGGCGTTGACGCGCTTATCTAAAAAAGTGGATGTAATGGACTTGGCAAAAATATCAGGGCATAGAGATATTAAGATTTTGCTTAACACCTACTATGCCCCGGATATCGCCAATTTGGCCGATTTGCTGGATTAAGCTTGGTAGCGTTTTGCCCACTGCTTTATATCCTTTGGTTCGTAGCGCTCCCGGCCACCATTACCACGAACGGGCATGATAATCGGCTTGGGAAACCCGGTTAAAGTGGCAATGGCGCGCTTAAAATACGGGGTTGAATAGCCAAGGTATTGGGCTACACGATTGCTATCCCATAGGTTTTTTTCGTCAAGAAGTGATGTTTGCACGGCTTCTTTAACTTCGCTTATCAGCAGTTTCAATTCTGTGTTCATATCAATAAACCTCAATTAAAAAGGCCACCGGAAGCGGCGGCCTGTTGCTCTTTCAAATGCCAGCCATAGCAGCATGGCGGCGAGGATGAGGATGTTGTGTAGGGCTTTAATCATGTTTGTTTTTCGGTAAGCATGGCGCGAACTTTATCCAATTCCTGTTGGCTATGCGGTGTTCCTCCGGCATTTAAATCAAGATAAAATTGCAGTAAATCACGCTGCGTGGTGAAGTTCATAATATTCACCTGAATAATGCGGCCTTTTGCTGAAAAGTGGGTGCCATTCAAATTGTCGGCTTTGATTTTTCCGTCAAAAACGGCTAATTTATTGTGCATAAATTTGCGGATTGTTTGTAAGCGTTGCTTGCCGTCAATTACTTGGACTTCACGCGGTAATTCAGACAGCCATTGTTTGTGATTGCACCACGCGCTCAAAACAGAATCGTCAAAAGTCGGGTTATTCAGGCGGATAGACAACAGGGAGTCAGGAATGATGCCGCGTAGCACTGCCTCGATAAAGCTGATTTGCTGTGCTTCCGTCCAAACGTGCCCGCGCTGATATTCAGGGCTATCGTTGAAGCCGCCGTCTTCACTCTGCTGCTCAATCCATCTGTCAATCCAATTCCAATGCAGCGCGCATGTGTATTTAGCTGATTTCAGCGGCTGAATAATGTTGTAAAGCTCATCGTTTTCCATATTTACTCCATTAAAAAAGCCGCTATCTGCGGATAACGGCTTGCCAGTTGTTTAAGCGGCGGCGGTGTTGGGTTTTAGTCTTCATCGTTACATGAGCCGCGAGGCGGCAGTAAAGATGCTGACGCAGGATATTGTGGAAGCGATTGCCCGTGGGCACGAGGTGGCGCGTACGCAGGTGGGCGATTCAACCGCGCTGAAGATTGAGCACGGCAAACATCGTGTGGGCTTGAGAAAAAGCAAAGGCAGTAACGCGTGGACGGTTACCGCCTTTGAGTTGTATGAAGGTGCGGGCGGAAAGGGATATGACAATACCGCCCCTACTGATACCGGCGCTACACTCTCCCGTGCCGATACAGGTGCTCCATACATGGCCACTGGTTCAGAACAGGCAGCCGCTGCGCCGGGATTGAATGAAACAAGTTCAAACGCTGCGCTTGAACGGGCGCAACCCAACAGCAACAACCACCTGAACGATACGCAAGCCCACTCACGAAGAGGCAGGAGCTTGGGTGCAGATGACAGGGCTAATGTACCATCTGAGCCGATAGAAATCAATACCCTACGCCAAGCCATCGAGCAGGCGGTAGGCAAAAACAATATGCGCCATATCGAAATCGTGGCGCATGAGGATGTGGCGCGGCCGAATAATGCGCAGGATTTGCAGGGTGCGCAAGGCTGGTACAACCCGAAAACGCAACGCATCACGCTGATTGCCGAAGCCTTGCCTAATGAGCGCACGGCGCAGTTTGTGGCATGGCATGAGCTTGGCCACCGCAAGATTGATGTGGACGGCTGGCAGAAGTGGCAAGGTCTGTTTCGCGCGGCTTACAACGGCAATGCGGTAATCAAGCAGGCTGCCGACCATATTTACAAGCAACGGCGTGGTGCGGCTGACGGCGCGGGGATGGATAAATTCCGGGCGGTAGAAGAAGCGGTGGCCGATTTGTATGCGGCCACGCAGACCGGTGATTATGCCGCATTCGAGCAACGCAATGGCGCCAAGGTGCCGTTGGCAATGCGCGATACCTTGGGCGGCTATTTAAGCCGCTTGGCCAACCATTTGCGCACGGCGCTGGCTAAGGTAATGGGCACGGAGCGCAATACCATCAGCGATGCGGATATTTACGGCTGGTTGAAGCAGCTGGATAAGGTGGATGGGGAAACTTCAGGTAGCCTGAATAATGATGCTAAATTCAAATACAGCTTGAACGAAGCGGCAGATTCGGCTTTTGTACAAGCTGTGGACAATGTTGTAAATGGCAAAGTGGCTGCCGGATATATCCATATGGGAACCACACCTGAAGTGCTGAAAATGTTGGGCGTGCCGGAAGGTAAGGTGCGTATTTCAGGCGGCACGATTGAGAAAGCCATCGCCAATTATCTGAACCGCCAAAATGCTTATGATAAAAACCGCCATGCCATCCGACCTGAAGATATAAAGCGGCTGCCTGAAAATCTAAATAATCCGATTGCGGTGTTTCAATCTGCAACCAAGGCAGATTCTTTTGTGGTATTGACGGAGCTGGTGGAGCAAGAGAACGGGCAAGACAAACCTGTGATTGCGGCCTTGCATTTGGATAAAGGCAAACACGGCTTGGATTTGGTGAATGTGGCCAGTGTTTATGGCCGCAGTAACAGCCAGCTTGTAGCTGCATTTGATACTGATTTGCTGTATTTGGATAAAGAAAAAGGCCGACAATTTCTGAAAACCCATCCGCTTCAATTGCATTGGGATATTACATCAGATGTCGACCTAATCAAGCGTGATATTAAAACAAACAAGGATTTGGCGCAAGCGGATAATGATGATGCCAGATTCAGCCGTGCCGGTGATGCTGATTTTGCACGCAAAGCGGCGGTGTTGCAGGGCAAACCTGTTTATACCATTAGCGAGCGGCAAGCGCCGCATGGATATCCTGCTTTACGGGAATGGGCGGCTGGTATCTTTAATCGCGCCGGAAACAAGGCGGTGAATCCTGAAGTTGGGGAAGTGGTGTTAAACGATCGGTCGGTGCGTGATTCGATGGCACACCGGATGAACCCGTTTAAGGCGGAAGCTTTTGCGTCGGTTCCGGCTGTGATTGAAAAAGGTATTGTGGTGCATTCAACTGTTGTAGAAGACCAAAACCACCACTTTATCAGCGCGCCGGTGGTTATTGACGGTAAAGACGATATTGTTACAGTTTTGGTTAAACAAGATGCCAACACCAACCGTATGTATGTTCACAGCGTGATTACAAAAGAAAGTCTCCTGAACGCCAGTTATTCCGAAGCCGGTGTAAAAACACCCGAGCAAAACGGCAAGGTACCATCAGGAGACGTAGCCAGTATACTGCGCAGCTATCTGAATTACAAGGGGAACGATACCAAATTCAGCCGTCAACCAAAAGATGGCAACTCAAAATCAGCCTATGAATCTGCCAGGGCGGCAGGCCGGACGGAGCTTACGTTTAAGCAATGGCAGCAGGTACGCACGCCTGAATTTAAGCGCTGGTTTGGTGATTGGAAAAATGATCCTAAAAACGCATCAAAGGTAATCAACCCGAAAACGGGGGAACCGCTGGTGATGTATCACGGCACCAGCCGCAGCCAGGGCGGGGATGCGTTTAACCAATTTGATACCTATTGCGCGGGGTGAGTTTGGAGGCGAAAGCAGGTGACGTCATCAGTATTATCGGCTCCAGCGGTTCTGGTAAAAGCACTTTTTTACGTTGCATGAATCTGTTGGAAAAACCCAATCAGGGTCGTATTTCCTTGGATGGGGTGCCGCTTAAATTGGTGCCACAAAAAAATGGTGAGCTGCATGCGGAGAATCGGGCGCAGTTGCAGCAGTTTCGCAGCAAGCTGTGCATGGTGTTCCAACATTTCAATTTGTGGTCACACATGACGGTGATCGAAAATCTGAAAGAGGCGCCTTTGCGGGTGCTGGGCATCAGCAAAGAGGAGGCCACCGAACGGGCAAAAAAATACTTGACCAAAGTGGGTTTGAAGGACGTGGAAGGCCGCTACCCAATCGCCTTATCTGGTGGTCAGCAACAAAGGGTGGCCATTGCGCGAGCCTTGTGTATGGAGCCGGAAATCATTTTGTTTGACGAGCCGACTTCTGCATTGGACCCGGAATTGGTGGGCGAAGTCTTGAAGGTGATGCGTACCTTGGCTATGGAAGGGCGCACTATGATCATTGTCACGCATGAAATGGGCTTTGCGCGGGAAGTATCCAGCCATTTGATCTTTTTACACAAAGGCCAAATCGAAGAGCAGGGCAATCCGAGAGAGATATTAAGCCAACCCAAATCGGAGCGTCTGAAGCAATTTTTATCCGGTAATCTGAAATAAATCGCCAAAAAATGATTTAGATTAGATTAAGGTGCATTGGGATAAAGGTTTTATAGTGGCAACATATCCATACTAAAAGGCTGCCTGAAAAAGTTTCAGGCAGCCTTTTCATGGTCTGATACAGTTACTGTATTAAATCTTTTAATAGCAAACAACGAAATAATCCTACGGCGTTGACTTGCCTTGTCGCACTACTACTTGTACTGTCTGAGGCCTCAGCTCAAAGAGAACGATTTACTAGGGTGCTGAAGCACCGAGTAAGTCAGTTCCGCCGTATATGATTTATTTATTTTCGTTGCTATATAAATAATATATGCCTGTTTAAATTTTGCCAGTGGCGATTTTTTGTGCCAGCGTGATGACGCAGCCAGGGCTATAATTTAAAACTGGCTGAAGTTTACGACCAGAAAAAAGGGGTACTGATGGCAAGCTGTTTTTAATGTCAGGTTTTGCAGGTTGACGGCTTGCTTGATATATTTATAAATTGCTATTTTATAAATATATTTGATAGACATGTACGCCTGATAAACATATACTGCAAATACCTTTATTTTCTGTGGATTTATAAACATGAGCACTTGGAAAGCAGAACAAGCCTACAATCATCTGCCGCTGTTACCGCCAAAGCAGGATATTGAAAGCAAGGCGATTTTGCGACAGTGTATTAGGGCACGTGCAGCGCTGGCAGAGCTAAAACAAGCTGCCGAACTTATACCGAATCAAAGCATGCTGATTAACACACTGCCGATAATGGAAGCGCGTGCTAGCTCAGAGATTGAGAATATAGTCACCACTACAGACAAGCTTTTCCAATATATGCAAACAGAAAGCCAATCTGCAGACCCTGCCACTAAAGAAGCCATGCGATACCGCAGTGCCTTGCTGTCGGGCTTTCAATTGCTGGACAAATTGCCACTATCCACCAAAACAGCCAAGCTGGTGTGCAGCGAAATTAAAGGCCGTGATATGGACATACGCCAAACCAGCGGTACGGCCTTGCGTTCGAATACCAGCGGCCAAATCATCTATATGCCGCCAGAGGGTGAAAGTCTGATACGCGATAAATTAGCCAACTGGGAAAAATTCATACACGAAACCCATCAAGACTTAGATCCTCTGATTGTCATGGCCGTCACTCATTATCAATTTGAAGCCATTCACCCCTTTTCAGATGGCAATGGCCGAACAGGCCGTATATTGAACAGTCTGTTGCTGATTGAAAAAGGGTTGCTTGGGCTACCCATTCTTTATTTGAGCCGCTATATCATTGAGCATAAGGCCGATTATTACCACCTTTTGCTGGCCGTTACCAGCCAATCCGCATGGGAAGAGTGGATTTTATACATGTTGGAGGGCGTAGAAGATACTGCAAAATGGACAATTGCCAAAATTGAGGCTATCAAAAAGCTGTCCGCCCACACCAAAGATTATATTCAGGCAGCCTTACCATCCATTTACAGCCATGAGCTTGTGACTTTATTGTTTGAACAGCCCTATGCTCGCATTCTTAGCCTTGAGAAAGCAGGCATTGCCAAACGGCAAACAGCATCAAGGTATCTTCAGGCATTAACAGAAATCGGTGTTTTAAATGAAATTCATATTGGCAGAGATAAGCTATTTATTCATCCAAAATTGATGGATTTATTGAGCGGTGATAACAACCAATTTACGGCATATCGCCGCATAGCCTAACATTATGCTAACACCAGCCTTGTGCTGGTTTTTTACTGCCTATTGTTGCCTTTAACCGGTGTTGCGTAGGCCTTGTGCCACGCCGTTGATGGTGAGGTGAATTAGTTGCAGCAGGTGCGGGTTGTCGGGTTGTTGGCGCAGGCGTTGGAGTAGGGCGGCTTGCAGCCAGTTGAGGGTGTTGAGGTAAGGCATCCGCAAGGCCAGCGAGCGGGCGAGGCTGCGGTTGTCGGTGAGCAGCTGCGGGCGTTGCAGCAGCTGCAACAAGGCTTGGCGGCTGCGGCTGAACTCGGCTTCGATTTGGGCAAAAATGATGGCAGCGGTGTCGGTATCGGCGGCCAAGGTGAGGTAGGCGCGGGCGATGTTGAGGTCGGCTTTGGCCATTACTTGATCCATATTGGAGAGCATGGCGTGGAAAAAGGCGCTGTGCTGTGCCATGTGTTGCAGCCGCGCCAATGCCGTGCTGTTGTGCTCGGTCAGCGCGGTCACGGCGCTGCCAAAGCCGTACCACGCGGGCAACATCAGCCGGTTTTGCGTCCACGAAAACACCCACGGAATGGCGCGTAAATCTTGAATGCGGGCTAAGGTTTTGCGGCTGGCGGGGCGGCTGCCGATGTTGAGGCTGGCGATTTCCTGTATCGGGCTGGTTTGCAGGAAGTAGTCGATAAAGCCGGGCTGGGTGATGAGCTGGCGGTAGTGGGCAAAGGCGTGTTCGGACAAGGCCTGCATCAATTCGGCATCCGGCTCTTCGGTGCGGTGCGGCAACAGGCTGGCGTCGAGTGTGGCGGCCACCAAGGTTTCGAGGTTGCGCTCGGCGTTGTCGGCATCGGCGTATTTGGCGGTGATGACTTCGCCTTGCTCGGTGATGCGGATTTGCCCGGCCACGCTGCCGGCCGGTTGGGCAAGGATGGCTTCGTAGGCGGGGCCGCCGCCGCGCCCAACGCTGCCGCCGCGGCCATGAAACAGGCGCAGGCGCACTTGGTGGCGGCCAAACAAGGCCACCAGGGCGTATTCGGCCTGATACAGCGACCATTGGCTGGTAACGTAACCGCCGTCTTTGTTGCTGTCGGAATAGCCGAGCATGATTTCCTGCACATTATCGCGGCTGGCCAGCAGCTGGCGATACCAAGGCAGGGAAAACAAGGTGTCCATCACTTTCAGGCAGCCTTGGAGGGCATCGATGGTTTCAAACAGCGGCACAATATTGATGCTGCTCACCGGGCAGCCGTTTTGCAGTCGTAGCAAGCCGCTTTCTTTTAACAGCAATGCCAGGGCGAGCAAATCGCTGGGTTGCTCGGCATTGGAGATGATGCTTTGGCGGATGGCGCTGTCGCCAAAGCGGGCTTTGATGCTGGCGGCGGCTTGGAAAATGGCCAATTCGTGGGTGCTTTGTTCGCTGTATTGCACATGCGGGTTAAACAAGGGGCGCGGGCTGGCCAACTCGCGCAAAAGGGCGTGTTGGCGCTCGCTTTCGTTGAGCGCGTTAAAGTCTTCCAAACCGGCATGGGCAAACAGGTCGGCCACGGTGTCGGCGTGTTGGCCGGCGTGTTGGCGCAAATCCAGCGGCATCAGGTAAAAGCGGAATACCGAGGCGGCGCGCATCAAATCGGCCAAGGTGCCTTCGGCCAGCGGGCGGCTGCCGTGGCTGCTGAGGGATTCGTGGATGGCGCTTAAATCGGCCAAAAAGGCATCGGCATCGGCATAAGGCGCCAGTAGGCCGAAGCGGCAGCCGAGGGTGAGCCCCAAAGCATGGGCGCTGCCCATCAGCCGCGCCAGAATATAGGCCAGAGCGCGGCGGTAGGGCTCTTCTTCGCGGGCGCGTTCGGTGTCGGGTGAGGCGGCAGACATGGCCAACACCGCTTCGCTTACATTGACGCGGCGGCTGGACAAGGACAGCTCGCTGTAAAGCTGCGATAACTGCTGGCGGTAGAAATGGAATACGGCATCGGCTTGTTGGGCAAAGGCGTGGTGCAGGGTGTCGGCCGACACAAAGGGATTGCCGTCGCGGTCGCCGCCAATCCAGCCGCCGATGTGCAGCAAATCGGGCAGCTCGGTGCCGGGATAGGCTGCCTGAAGCTCGGCAGCCATTTTGCGGTATACGCCGGGGATGGCACTGAAAAAGCTGAGCGGAAAATAGCCCACGCCGTTGCTGATTTCATCGGCCACGGTGATTTTGAAGTGGCGGGTTTCGTTGGTTTGCCACAGCGACCACAGCACGGTTTGCACTTGGCGCTGTAAATCCTGCTGGCTGCGCTTGCCGGTGCAGGTGGGGCGTTCGCTCAAAAGGGCGCGGATTTGACGGTGGAAATTGAGAATGGTTTGCCGCTGCACTTCGGTGGGGTGGGCGGTGAGCACGGCGGCCACGGTGGTGTGGTTCAGCTGTTGTTGCAGTGTTTCGGCATCGGTGCCGTGTTGCTGCAACAGCGACAGCACATGGGCAAACGAGGATTTGCTCGGTGCGGCATCGTCGCATTCGTGGGCGCGGCGGCGGCGCTGGTGGTGGGCGTCTTCGGCAATATTGAGCACTTGCGCAAACAGGCTGCAAGCGCGAATCAGGTTTTCTAATTGGTCGTCGTTGAGCTGCGGCAGCGCGTCGGCCACCACTTGCTGCGGCGGCTGGCCGCTGAGCAGGGCTTGAATGGTGTGTTGCACCGGCGCACTGGTGCAGTCGGCCAGCACGGTTTGCAAGGCGGTGCTTAAAAAGGCCACATCGGCGGCCAGCGGTGCGTCTTTGGCATTGTCAAGCAGAGCCAGGTTTTGCAAACCGGCAATGGCCACCGGTGTTTCGCTGGTGTTGGCGGGGGATGGGCAGTGGTTCATGGGCTTCTCTCCGAATGGGTGCTTTTTAATGCCATTGCGGCAGGCCAAATGGTTTTACGGCCACAAAAGGCTGCCTGAAAGCGGCTGGATATGGGCTTAACGGCGGTTTAGGGCACTATATCACTGCTAGGGTGCTTTGTGGCGTTGCAGCAAACTAGGGTCTGTTCACAATTACTTGTCATACCCTTGAATAAAAAAGAAACGCAGGCATAAAAGGAAGTTCTCACCCTCCCCCAATACACCTGCGATGCCCCGTACACTACTCAAAGATGAACATTGGACGAAGCTGTTACCTATTCTGCGTGATTTGGGTATTTATAGCAAACCCAATTTGCGCAGAATTCTTGAAGGCATACTTCACAGAATAAGAACCGGCATACCGTGGCGGGATTTGCCCGAGTATTTCGGCAAGTATCATACTGTTTATACCGCTTATAACCGTTGGTCAGAAAAAGGCATTTTTACTGCAATCTTGAAACAGCTCAGCCAAGAGAGTGACTTGGAGTGGGTAGCCATAGACGGCAGTTATATCCGTGCTCACCAACACTGCGCCGCAGCCTCAGCGCTCAGTGCGCAAGAGGATCACGCAATCGGTATGAGCCGAGGCGGCAGAACCAGCAAGATTCATCTGGCTGTAGATGCTGCAGGCAATCCGATTGAGGTTATCGTTACTGCGGGCAATATCCATGATGTCACCGTTGCACCGGAGCTGCTTGACAACATCAACCTTGCCGAAACTGAGTTGGTTAATGCGGACAAAGGTTACGATTCAGACCGGCTCAGGGAGCAAATAGAGCAAAGCGGTGCGAAAGCCAATATTCCCTATAAAAGCAATAGGGAAGAGAAAAATAAAGACATGGACTGGTATTTATATAAAATCAGGCATTTGGTAGAGAATGCCTTTTGCCGTTTGAAACATTTCCGAGCGATTGCCAGCCGTTACGATAAGCTCAAACGCAACTTTCACAGTACGGTTTTATTGGGGTGCATTGTGATGTGGTTACCTTTATGACAAGTAATTGTGAACAGACCCTAGTGTATGCTTTTTTCAGCAGCATACTTTTCAGGACATCACCTAAAAATCAAGTAAAAGGCCGTCTGAAACCGTAAAGTGCGGTTTCAGGCGGCCTATAATCCGATCGCTTGGCCGTGGCTTTAAAATAAGCTGTTTTGATTCACCGATTGCGCGGTTATGGTTTGAATGGCAGTTATTGTTTGCAAAGGCTGCCTGAAAACATATTTTCAGGCAGCCTGAGACCTTTGCAAAACCCCAACTCACTCAAACAACCAGCCTCGGTTATCCATTTTCCATCTGTTTCGGTAAAAATCCCCCTCATCCCCCTTTCAAATGCCCGTTTTTCGGGCATTTTCTGCCTTCAGTAAGTTCAAACACATGGCTTTTAAGTGGCTTTGCGCCCTTACTTTATATCAGGCCAAAATACGATGCCCGTCCGTAGCGGAACTTACGGTATAAGGTGCCGAAGCTCTGTTTCACCATATAGCGGGTTTTCGATAACCGGGTATTGCGCTTTTTTTGTGCTGCCGTTAACGGTTGGCCTCGGTGGGCTTTGTCCATAATGCCGTCTTGGAGCCGGTGTTGTTGCAGGTGTTGCCGGTTATCTGCGCTACTGTAGCCTTTATCGGCGTAAACGGTGACGCCTTCTTCTAATCCAGCCAGTAATACCATTTAAAATAAATAATCTATAATAAAGCCCATTCACAAGCCACCAGCGAACAGAGCTTGTCTTTTTCTGCAACCAACGCATTCCACGCAGCACAGCCGGCCTCTACAATCTGCCCATAGCCCTTATAGCAACGGTTGGATAAAGAGGTTTGCTTCAGCTGCCGCCATATCCGTTCTATAGGGTTTAATTCCGGTGAATACGGCGGCAGTTTCAATATGTGTTAAGACCCATAATCTTCTGGAATGGATTTTCACGAAACAATTCAGGCTCTAGATTATAGCAATCTTCCAAAGCCTGCCAAGGCGTTTTGTACTTCAACGACCGTAAGGGGCGTTGATGGTTGTAATACAGCAAAAATACCATCAAGTGCCGTTTAAGTTCGTCAGGATGCTCATAGTGGAAGCGTTTGACCGTTACCTCTTTCAGCATCTTGTTGGTAATCTCCACCTGCCCGTTCGTCCATGGATGACGGAATTTCGTGGTACGGTGCTCAATGCCCAAATGCCGGCAAAGCTCGTCAAACGGATGCTCCTTATCAGGCCGTTGTGCTTGGCTCAGCAAGTTGTAGGTAAACTGCGCACCGTTGTCCGTTAGGATATGGGTGATTTTAAACACACAATCTTGTTGTAGGTTGCGCAGAAAAGAAACGGCGGTTTTCTGCGTCATACGCGGATGAAGTTCTGCATAAACATATTTGGTTTTGCGGTCGATGGCGACAAACAGGTACAGCTTGCCGGTTTCACAACGCACCTCGGTGATGTCGATATGGACAAAGCCAACCGGATATTGTTTGAATGTTTTTTTACCTTTTTGGCCATCGGATTCATTCTTGGGTAAGCGCGACAATCCGTGATGTTGCAAGCACCGGTGCAGATTGGAGCGGCTCAGCTTTGGAATATTGGGCTTGAAGATGATATACAGCTCGTCCAATGACAGCCGCAGATGTCGCCGGACGGTACAGATTGCCTGCTGCTCCGATTCGGTCAACACGCTGGGGCGGGTTTTGGGGCCGGACTTTTTATCTTCGACCGAATCTGCGTGTTTCCAGTAGAGAACGGTTTTGAAATTAATATTGTATTTTTTAGCTAACGCTGCGATGCTCTCTTCAGACTCTTGTATTTCTTTTCTGATTCTAGGCGTAGTCTTGGCGTTACCATGCAATATGCTTGCCATAAGTCGGTCTCTTTTAATTGGGGTAATGATACTCCATAAAATTCAGGGACTAAACAAATATGGATATGTTTTTCAGTTCGCTGACATCCTGATGCCAACCCGCACCGTCCATCACCACCACAGCATGCCGGCCTTCGGGGGTTTCTTTCGATATTTGCCGTAAATGCAGCAGCATCGCCTCTTTGTTCACACTAGGCATCACCAAAGCCGCTGTTGTTCCGGTTCTCAAGCACACTGCACCAAAGATATAGGCGTATTCAAACTGCTGTTGGCGGATAATGCGTGGTCTTTTTCCCTTTTCGTGCCATACACGGGTGAGGCTGCCTTGTTGTCCGATGCGGCTTTCGTCTTGAAACCAAATGTCGACGTGTTCGGGTTTGATGTGTTCAGGTAATACCGCTTTTACCCGGTCGGTAAAGTTTTTTAAAAGCGTCTTGCGCTTGTGGGTCTGCCTGCGGATGGCGGCTGCGGGCGGTGATCCAACTCATGCCGATACGGTGCAACAAAGGATATAGGCAGCTGCTGTGTTTGTAGTGTGCATTGAATTCTTGGGCAGCAATAGTATGGATGTCTTCGGCGGTGAGCCTGCCGCCTTCGCGTTTTTCTTGTTCTTCGATGATGCGTTGTTTGAAGGCTTGATGGTCTTGCGGCTTTAGTTTGCTGTTGCGGCCGGGTCGCTGTTTGTCGTAAATGGCCTGTTCAATACCGAATTCCCAATATTTGCGCCGTAATATGTGTATGGTTAGCGGATGGAGTCCAAACCGTGGGGCGATTTCTTCGGGTGTTTGACCTTGTTGCAGTTGGTGCAATATAAACAACCGTGTCCGTGCCCGTGGGTGGGATTCTGTTTTGGCGAGTTTGAGAAAATCATGCTCGGTGAGCTGGTGGTTTTTTGGGGTCAGTTTAGGCATAGGGTGATTATAGCTTATTTATTTTTATTGGTATAAGCTGTGACTCAAGCTCAGTTGATGCAGCATCAGCAATTTGATCCGCGCTCTCGGATTTGACTCTGTTTTGGACAGTTTCAAAAAATCATGATCAGTCAGCTGGTGTTTGCGGGGTGTTAGTTTGGGCATGGTGGTGTTTGGGGAGTTTGGGCTTGGGTTTTATTGTATTGTATTTTTTAGAATTGGTATAAGGTTGCTGCATAGGTTGTGTCTTGGCACATCAAGCCCAAGCAAATTTTACAAGCGATGCGCCAAGGTGCCTCCTAAACCGCGTATCTGCTTCGCTTTGGCAGGTTGTTTTTGGGATTTATGATGTATTCAGGCAGCTTGATAGCGCGGATAGCCAATACAAAAAAGCCCGCTATTTTAGCGGGCTTTTGCTGTGTGGCGGTGTGTTAGCGCAGCTCGGTGTACAGACGGCTTAGCCACTGTTGTGCATCGCGGCCACTGTAGGGGCTGCCGTCTTGGTTGAGCAAGCGCACCACAGTGCCGTTGTTGCCAGGCTCGGCCGCCACCACTAAGCGTGGTTGGGCTTGCGGTTGGGTATCTTCTTTTTTACCGCCGAACATGCGGCTGAAGAAACTGGGTTTTTGGGCGCTAACGGCAGCGCCTTCGGCTGGTGCCACTTCAACCAAGAAAGCGTGGCGTTGTGGATTTTCCGCTACCACGGCCAAGCCGATGCGATCCAATGCCATGGCAATGCGGCGCCAGTTGCGCTCTTGTGTGCCGCTGACCAGCAGGCTGTTGCCTTCCAGTTTGGCCAACTCGCTGCCGCGTGCCTGTTTCTGCGTTAGCTCTTGCTGTACGGTTTTTTCATCGGCGCCCAAGTATTGCATAAAGCGCCCTAGAAAAGCAGCTTCCAGATTGGGGTCGTTCGGGCGCGGCTGCCACATGGTGGTGTCTTCCTGTTTGTTGGTAAACACCTCTGTTAAGCCGCGGTGAACGATAAATACATCGGTGCCACCCTGATTATTGCGCTCTAGGCGGATGGTGAACTTGTCGCGCTCGCCAGTGGAGTAGAGGCCGCCCAAGCCCACTTTTTCAAACAGGCTGCGGATGCCGTCGGCAGGCAATTTGGCGCGGTTTTCCGCCCAATCGGTTTCCATCAGGCCGATGGCAGGTTCTTCGCGTGCAATCACAAAGCCTTGTTCTTGCCAGAAGGCTTTGAGCAGCGGCCATACTTCGGCTGGCTGTTTGTTGCCGATATTGAGCCAGCGCACGGAGCCGTCGCGCTCAATATGTACATTGTCTACTTTGGCCAGCACGCGGGTGTTGCTGCCGGTTTGGCCAGCAGACTGGGCTCGGTTCAGGTCGCTGGCACGCACGGAGCCGGTGCCGGTCGGTAGCTGGTAGCGGTCGCCCTGATTGGGGTTGGTCAGATCCGGGGGGACATCCAGACGCACGATGTTTTTGTTGTTGGACTGATAGTCCAGTTCAGGCAGCTTGTCTTTATTGCTAGAGCAGGCCGCCAAGCTGATGGCCAGGGTGGCCAAAACAGCGGGCTTAACGAAATTCATGGGGTTTCCTTGTGCTTTTTAAATCAGTTCTGCGTCTTGCATGGCTGCGCGTACTTTGGCTTGGCCAGCAGGAGAAAGTTCGATAATCGGCAAGCGCGATATCGGGCGGATTTTACCCAGCTGAGCCAGCGCCCATTTGGTGGGGGCGGGGCTGGGCTCGCAAAAGAGGTCGCTGTGCAGTTTTTGCAATTTGTCGTTGCAGGCGCGCGCAGCGGCAATCTCACCGGCCAAGGCGTGATGGCACATGTCGGCAAACAGCTTGGGCGCTACATTGGCCGACACACTGATGATGCCGTGGCCGCCGCAGAGCAAAAAGCCCAGCGCGGAAGGGTCGTCGCCGGAATAAATGGCAAAACCCGCCGGGGCGTGTTTGATCAAATCGCAAGCGCGACCTAAGTTGCCGCTGGCTTCTTTGACGCCGATGATGTTGTCGATGGCGGCCAGGCGCAAAATGGTGTCGTTGGCCATGTCGGCCACGGTGCGCCCGGGCACGTTATACAAAATCATTGGGATGGCCGCCGCTTCGGCAATGGTTTTGAAGTGGCGGTAGATGCCTTCTTGCGAGGGTTTATTGTAGTAGGGCACGACGGATAAGGTCATGTCGGCACCGGCACGCTCGGCCTCTTGTGACAAATGCACCGCTTCGCGGGTGTTGTTGGCACCGGCGCCGGCAATGATTTTGATGCGCCCGGCGGCGTGCTCAACGGCGGTTTTGACCACCGCAATGTGCTCTTCCACGCCCAGCGTGGCCGATTCACCGGTGGTGCCTACGGCCACAATGCCGTCGGTACCAGCA
Organism: Paralysiella testudinis; assembly: GCF_016894345.1. Classification (GTDB taxonomy): domain Bacteria; phylum Pseudomonadota; class Gammaproteobacteria; order Burkholderiales; family Neisseriaceae; genus Paralysiella; species Paralysiella testudinis. The sequence continues at coordinate 2,711,521 of NZ_CP069798.1, read as the reverse complement.
TCGATGTGCCAGTCTATCAGTTGTTTGAATTGCTCAAAATCCACACGGCCATCTTCGTGCATGGGGGTAACAATGGCCACTAGGCTGCCTGTAAGCATGTTTAAACCTTCACGGGTAGAACCACAAAATAGGCTGATTGTAGCGTATTTTTGCCGCTTGTGGAAAACGGCCTGCATGTTGTTTTGGCTGCCGGAGCAAGGGTTTGGGCTGGCGTGGTGGTGTGTGTTTACCGTAAAATAACGCCTTTTACGCTAATTAACAGATGTGTTGGTTTGGCAAAATCGGTTGCGTTGGTGCAGCTTGTTTTTATGTTGCTGAATGAACATATTATTTTTTGGAAAGCATCATGGGTATGCAAGTAGGCAAGCCGCAAACCGCCGCGGATTTGGTGTATCGGCTGGAAGACAAGCCGCCTTTTTTCAGCGCTTTGCTCAGCGCGATGACGCATTTGTTGGCGATTTTTGTGCCGATGGTCACCCCGGCATTGATTGTGGGCAGTGCGTTGCAATTGCCGCTGGAAATGACGGCGTATTTGGTGTCGATGGCGATGGTGGCCTCGGGCGTGGGTACCTATTTGCAGGTAAATCGCTTCGGGCCTATCGGCTCGGGCATGTTGTCGATTCAATCGGTGAATTTTTCTTTTGTTACGGTGATGATTGCACTGGGCAGCGGCATGAAGGCGGGCGGCTTGGACGAAAACGCCATGATTTCCACCTTGCTGGGTGTTTCGTTTGTGGGGGCGTTTTTGGTGATGGGCGCGGCGTGGGTGTTGCCCTATCTGCAAAAGGTGATTACCCCCACCGTGAGCGGGGTGGTGGTGTTGATGATCGGCTTAAGCCTGATTCATGTGGGCATCACCGATTTTGGCGGCGGCTTTGCGGCGAAAGACAATGGCACGTTTGGCTCGTGGCAGAATCTGGGTTTGGCCGGCATGGTGCTGATGATTGTGTTGCTGTTTAACTGCCTGCGCAATCCGTTTTGGCGCATGGGCGGCATTGCCATCGGCCTGATTGCGGGCTATATCGTGGCCTTGATGCTGGGTATGGTGGACTTTAGCCCGCTGCATAATTTGCCGCTGCTCACCATTCCGGTGCCGTTTAAATATGGCTTTGCCTTTGATTGGCACGCGTTTTTACTGGCGGCCACCATTTATCTGCTCAGCGTGTTTGAAGCGGTGGGCGACTTAACCGCCACTGCGATGGTGTCCGACCGCCCCATCGAAGGCGAAGAATACCGTAGCCGCCTGCGCGGCGGCGTGATGGCCGACGGGCTGGTGTCGGTGATTGCCACTGCGCTCGGTTCGCTGCCGCTCACCACTTTTGCGCAAAACAACGGCGTGATTCAGATGACCGGCGTGGCCTCGCGCCATATCGGCAAATACATTGCCGCCATTTTGGTGATATTGGGGCTGTTTCCGATGGTGGGGCGCTTCTTTACCACCATTCCCAGCCCGGTGTTGGGCGGGGCGATGGTGTTGATGTTCGGCCTGATTGCCATCGCCGGTATCCGCATCATCATGAGTGCGGGCATCCGCCGCCGCGAAGCGATTATTTGCGCCACTTCTGTGGGCTTGGGGCTGGGCGTGGCGTTTGAGCCGGCGGTGTTTGCGCAACTGCCGATTTTGTTTCAAAACCCCATTTGCATGGGCGGCTTGGCCGCGGTGGCGCTGAATTTGATTTTGCCGCAAGATGCGCAAGAGCAAGCGGTGTATTTGAGCGGGGATTTGGATCATTAACCGTGCTGATGCGGTGGGCTGGTTTCAGGCAGCCTTAAAATATAAATAAGCGCTGTTATTAAAATCAATATAATTAAAGGCTGCCTGAAAGCATTAATCGGCTTTCAGGCAGCCTTTATGGCTGAAAATACGCTAAAATCAGCCCTTAATCATCATGAGTAAGCATGGATATGAGCACGCTTGGCACCGGCGCAGTGCCGGTTAATTACATTACCCCGAGTGGCCACCAAGCGCTGCAAGACGAGTTATACCAGCTGGTGCATAAAGCGCGGCCGGAGGTGGTGCAGGTGGTGAATTGGGCGGCAGGCAATGGCGACCGCAGCGAAAATGGCGACTATATCTACGGCAAACGCCGTTTGCGCGAAATCGACCGCCGCATCCGTTTTTTGACCAAGCGGCTGGAAGCGGCGCAAGTGGTGGACCCGCAAGCGCGTGAAGCCACCGATCAGGTGTTTTTCAGCGCCACGGTAGATTTGGTGCGCGGCAACGGGCAGGCGCAAACGGTGTGTATTGTGGGCACCGATGAAATCGACACCGCCCGCAATAAAATCTCGTGGGTGTCGCCGCTGGCACGCTGCTTGATGAAAGCACGCGAGGGCGACGAGGTGGTATTGCACGGCCCCGATGGCGCCGAATACATTGATATTGTGGCGGTGCGTTATGTGCGCATTGATTAGTGCCAATTCTTTTTCAGGCAGCCTTTTACTGTTAATCAAGGCTGCCTGAAGCTTATTTTTTTACTCGTTTTCAACTTATCTACGCAAGGCGCGCGGCCCTTATGAATCCCCAATTAAGCCTGATATTCAAACAACTCAACGCCCTGATTTTGGGCAAAGAAGCGGTGATGAAGCAACTTTTGGCCTGCGTGTTGGCACGTGGCCATGTGTTGCTGGAAGATGTACCGGGGGTGGGCAAAACCACCTTGGCACACGGCGTGGCCACGGTATTGGGGCTAAACTACCGCCGCGTGCAGTTCACCAACGACATGCTGCCTTCGGATTTGCTGGGGGTGAATGTATTTCAGCCCAACGACGGGCGTTTTGTGTTTCACCCGGGGCCGGTGTTCCATTCGTTTTTGCTGGCCGACGAAATCAACCGTGCCTCGCCCAAGCTGCAATCGGCGCTGTTGGAGGCGATGGAAGAGCGCCAAGTGTCGATCGACGGCAAAACCTACGCCTTGCCCAAGCCGTTTTTGGTGGTGGCCACGCAAAACCCCGGCGAGCAATTGGGCACGTTTGCGCTGCCCGAATCGCAGCTCGACCGCTTTATGATGCGCTTAAGCATGGGCTACCCTACCGCTGAAGCCGAGCTACAACTGTATGCCGGCGGCGACCGCCGCCGCTTGTTGCCCAAGCTGCAAGCCGCCACCGATGCGGAAACGCTGTTGCAATGGCAGCAGCAGGTGGCCGAAATCAAGCTGTCGGCAGCGGCGGTGCAATACGTTTACCGATTGGTGCAGGCCACGCGTGCGCCGGGGCGCTTTGCCGTGGGCTTAAGCCCGCGTGCCGGTTTGGCGGTGGTGGCCGCGGCCAAAGCGTGGGCATTTATCGAAGGGCGCGCCCATGTGCTGCCTGAAGACATTAAAGCCGTGTGGGTGGCGGTGGCGGCGCACCGGGTGCAGGCTTTGCAGGCACAAAGCCACAGTGCCGATGTACTCACGGAGATGCTGGCGCATGTGGCCGTGGGCTAATCCGCCGCCGCCCTTGGCGGCAGACGGCAGCCAAGGCCTGGGCTGGCGGTTTATCCGCAGCCGGCCCACCCGTTTGGGCTGGGGGCTGTTGTTGGTGTGCCTGTTGCTGTGGGTGATGGCGGTGAATTATCAGGTCAACGTGGCTTATGTGCTGGTGTTTTGGCTGTTGGGTGTGCTGCTGGCGGGCGTGTTGATGTGCTGGCGGCAATTGCTGGGCTTATCGATACAGGCCGACACCGAAAGCGAATGCTTTGCCGGTGAAGCGCCGGTGGTGGTGTTGCGCGCCGGTATGCGCGGGCGCTATCGGCGCTGGCTGTGGTTGCGGCTGGGCCAGCACCAGCCCGAACGCGCCGACGATTGGCAGCCGTGGCCGCTGGCCGCCGCTGCCGATACGCCGCTGAATTGGGTGCTGCCGCCGCAGCCGCGCGGCTTTTTGCTGGTGCCGCCGTTGCGTTGTGTAAGTATGGCACCGTTTGGGGTGGTGTTGGCCGAATCGCTGTGGCAATACAACGGCAATGCGGTGGTGTATCCGGCGCCCATCGCCCACGAGCTGCCTGCACCGGCACACCGCGGCGACACCGCCAGCCGCCACCGCCGCACCGTGGCCAGCGGCGATGATTTGGCTTATTTGCAAGAGCACGACCCCGGCGCTTCTTTACAGCATGTGGCGTGGAAGCAGTTTGCCAAAACCGGCCAGCTGCTCGACAAACGCTTTGAAGACGGTGTGGCCAGCATCCGCCAAGACTGGATTTCTTATCGCGACTACCCGCCGCACACACCCAAAGAACAATTGGCCGGGCTATTGTGCCACCGCGTGTTGCAGGCCGAGCAGCAACACCACGCTTATACGCTGGAATTGCCGCAGCAAACCATTGCGCCGTGCAACGGCCAGCGCACCTTGTGTTTAACCGCATTGGGGCTATGGTGATGTGGCTGGCTAATCCTGCTTTTTTACGTCAAGAGCCGCCGCGCCAAGTGCAATTGGCGTTGCTGCTTACCTTATTATGGGTGGCGCTGCCTTTGTTGTGGTCGCTGCCGCCGGGGGTGATTGCGCTGTTTGGCGTATTGTGGCTGCTGCGCATGGCCTTGTGGGCGCTGAACATCAAGCCTTTATCATGGCTGTGGCTGGTGTTGCTGCTGGCGGTGGCCGTGGTGGTGGTGTGGCAGCAAATCGGCACCGTTATCGGGCGCGAGGGCGGGGTGGCGTTTTTACTGCTGCTCACCGTGCTCAAAGCCTACGAAGGGCGCGGCCTGCGCGACTGGCAAGTGTTGTTGCTGGCGATGTTGGTGGTGATGGGCGGCGCGGTGCTGTTCAACCAAAACGTGCTGATGGCCGTGTGGCTGCTGCTGGGGTTGATGCTGCTCAGCGCCGATATGGCGCTATTGGGCGGCCTGAAACCGGGCGATGCCGTGCGCCAAAGCGCGCAGGCGCTGGCACTGGCCTTGCCGCTGGCGGCGGTGCTGTTTGTGGCGGTGCCGCGTGTGGCCGAGCCCTTGTGGCGCATTCCGCAGCACAATCCCAATCAGGCCAGCACCGGCTTGTCCGACACCATGCGCCCCGGCAGCATCAGCGACTTGGTGCAAAGCAACGAGCCGGCTTTTAACGCCACCTTTGCCAACGGCTACACCCCGTTGCCGCAAAACCTTTATTGGCGGGTGATGGTGATGGCCGATTTCGACGGCAGCCAATGGCGCGCCATGGACGAGCGCTATATCGACGATGCCCGTGCCGTGGCCGCACCCGCCGCACCGGTGGTGGATTATCAGCTGATTATCCGTGATGAAGAAGGGCGCATTCCCGCGCTCGATTACCCCATCCATACCGACAGCAACGGCCTCAGTATGCGCTTGGGCGCCGTGGTGCGGGTAAACCGCAGCCGCGAAGGTCTGCGCCGCGTGGCTTTGCAAGCCACCATAAACCCTTATTTGGGGCAAACACTGAATGAAGGCGAGCGCGCCTATTACACCCGCCTGCCCGCACAAGCCAACCCACAAACCCGTGCGCTGGCACGCCAACTGCGCTTGCGCAGCAACGACGACAAAACCTTGGTTAACCAAGCCTTGGCTTATTTCCGCCGCGAAGGCTTTGTTTATACTTTGCAGCCGCTGCGCAATCAAGGCGCCGACAGCACCGATTATTTCTTGTTTCAAGGGCGCGAAGGCTTTTGCGAAGACTACGCCAATGCCTTTGTGAACTTAATGCGTGCCGCCGATGTGCCCGCCCGCATCGTCACCGGCTATCTGGGCGGCGAATACAACCCGCAAGGGCAATTCTGGCAAGTGCGCAGTAAAGACGCCCATGCGTGGGCGGAAGTGTGGCTGGCTTCCGAAAACGCCTGGCTGCGGGTAGACCCCACCACCGCCGTGGCCGAAGTGCGTGCCAGCGGCGGCGTGGTCTCGGCCTTGCCGCCCGGCCAACGCGGCGCTTTTATGCCGCAAAACAGCTGGCTTTACGGCATCGGCCAAAGCAGCCAGTTTTATTGGCAGCAATGGGTGGTGAATTTTGACGCCAACCGCCAGCAAAACCTGTTTCAGCGCCTAGGCTTGGGGCGCGTGAGCCTCGGCAGCGTGGGCATCTTGCTGCTGTTGGGCGGCAGCGCCGCCGTATTGCCGCTGCTTTGGTGGTGGCGGCGCCAGCAACGGCGCAACCGCCAGCCGCTGGCCGACGGCTTTATGCTGCTTAAAAGCGCCTTGCTGGATGCCGATAGCGAAGAAATAGCCGCCATCGGCCCCTTGGAATTGCAGCAACTCTTGGCCGCACACCAACAACTCAGCGCCCCGCTGCAAACCCTGCTGGATGACTATATCCGCTACGTCTACGCCGACGACACCTTGCCGCCACCGGCCGAACAACGGCGCTGGTATCGGCGCGTGAAAAGTGCCATCAGGAAAATCAAATAATACCAATTCTAAAAAATAAAATACAATAAAACCCAAGCCCAAACACCCCAAACACCACCATGCCCAAACTAACGCCCCGCAAACACCAGCTGACTGATCATGATTTTTTGAAACTGTCCAAAACAGAGTCAAATCCGAGAGCGCGGATCAAATTGCTGATTTGCACACCGGCATCCATCATTTTTTGTACGGCGATTTCAAAAACCTAATTGAATGCGGGGTCGTGTAGATAAAAACGTTGTTTTAGGCAGCCTAAAACCGTTTTTTGATTTTCGATCTGTTTCCTTCCCCATCTCAAATCATGCCCGCCAATTTGTTCCCATCATGCTACGGACTGGGGAAGTCAAAATTCGGCGGGTTTTTTGATGTACATCAGAGCGGCGGCAAGCCGTTCCTCCATTATGGTGTTGAGTGGCTGGTGCTAAGCGCAGGCTTAAGTTGTGCTAAAAATAGACGCTCAAGCCTGCATCAGCCATGTTTTTTGCCCTTGGATCTTTGGAGAAACCTTGCCGATGAATTACACCTTCGATCCTACACCGGATTTTGTTTTTTTTAATAAAAAGGAACGGGTGGTGCACCACAATGCCCATTTCCATCCCTACAGCCAATTGCTGCTGCCTCAGGCCGAAGGCACCCACATTGTGTTGGGACAGCAGCAGCGCCATCGTTTGGATACCGGCAGTGTGTTGTTTTTGTCGCCTTTTGTGTTGTACCAGCTGCTGCACACCGAAACCAGCCGGGTAGACGCGTTGTCGATCCATCTAAACCGTTTGGGTGCCGAATTTACCGGTACGCCGTATTTTCGGCGGATTAACCGTTTAATGGGGAAGGGCAGTTCCGGCTTGCTGTTTTATGGCGAAGCGGCCGCCTATATCCGCCAGATCTGGCCGGATTTGCAAAATGTGTTCAGTATGCGCCATATGTTGGCGGTGTTTGACATTCTGGATACCTTGTCGCGCTCAAGCGAGTTTGATATCTTGGCCGCGGGCCAGCCGGTGCCGACACGTTCACGGGAAATCGAATTTTGTCTGATTGTGGAAGAATTCATCGGCCAGCACCTCAATGATACTGTGCCGATTGCCGAAGTGGCGGCGCTCACCCATTTGTCGGTTTCTAATTTTAACCAGAAATTCAAGCATTTTTTTGGCAAACCGTTTCATTCCTATATTTTGAGCAAGAAAATAGAGGCCACCTGTTATTTACTTAAAACCACCGATTTGAGTTTGCAGGAAATTGCCGAACGTCTCAATTTCAATTCTGCCTCTCATTTGCTCACCACTTTTAAGCGCATTAAAAAAACCACTCCGGGCGAATACCGCTTAAGCCACAGCAAGGCCTGATGGGTGCCAAGATAAGGCTGCCTGAAACTGCGTTTAGGCTGATGTTTTCAGGCAGCTTAAGGTTTAAGGCTTTGTAGAATGCGTTTATATCGCTGAAAAGGTGCGCAGCCGTCATTCCGGCGCGGGCGGCATCAATCCGGCAATTCCTCGCGGAACGTTTCATGGCTTAGCAACATCGCCACCAAGGCCAGTAGGGCAATGGCCATCAGATACCAAGCTGGCGCCAATTTGTTGCCGGTCAGGCTGATTAGCCAGGTTGACACTAAGGGCGCGGTGCCGCCCATCAGCGCATTACCGGTATTAAAGCTCAAGGCAAAGCCGCTGTAACGCACTGGGGTGGGGAAAATCTCCGCCAGAAAGCTGGGCAGGGTGCCGTCGTTCATGGCCAGCAAGGCGCCAAACACGATTTGTACCAACACAATGGCCCAAAAGTGCCCGTGCCCCAATATCTGGAACAGCGGCACGGCCAGCACAATAAACAACACCGATGCCGACACCAGCATGGTTTTGCGGCCATGGTGGTCCGACAAATAACCCATAAAGAACACAAAGCCGATATAGGCCGCCAAGGCAATACTGGATGAAATAAACGACAGCGTTTCGGATACGTTTAATTCAACCGACAAATAAGTGGGCATATAGCTGAGCATCATGTAAAAAGCCACCGCATTCAGGCACACTACGCCGCAGGCAATCAGCACTTTTTTACGATAGGTGGTGAGCAATTGGCGGATGGGCAAAGCAGTGTCTTTTTCTTTTTCCGCCAAGCGGCCTTCCATTTCCCGGAATTTGGGTGTGTCTTGCAAATGCAAACGGATGTAGCGCCCAATCAGGCCGAAAGGGGCGGCCAGCAAAAACGGCAGCCGCCAGCCCCATTGGTGCATTTGCTCTGGCGTGAGTGTGGCGTGCAGCAGTGTGACCATCAGCGAGCCGAGCAGCAAGCCGGCGGCGGTGCTGGCCGGTACCATGCTGGTATAAAATCCGCGTTGGTTTTTGGGTGCGTATTCGGCCAGAAACGCCGAGGCACCGGCGTATTCGCCGGAAGCGGAAAAGCCTTGCACCAGCCGTACCAGCAACAGCAATAAGGGCGACAATACCCCCACTTGCTCATAGCTGGGCAAAAAGGCAATCAGAAAGGTGGCGCCAGACATAATCAGAATCGACAAAGACAAGGCGCTGCGGCGCCCGAATTTGTCGCCCCAATGTCCCCAAACAATGCCGCCGATGGGGCGGATTACAAAAGACACGGCAAATACCGCAAAGGCGGCCAATAGGCCGGTGGTTTTGTCGGTTTCCGGAAAAAACACCACCGCAATCACCGCGGCCAGATAGCCGTAGGCGGCATAATCGAACCATTCGACAAAATTGCCGATAAAGCTGGCCACGGTGGCGCGCCGTAAAGCTTGTTGATCCGTGAGCAGTGGGGCACTGCCGGGTGTGGGGGTGGAGGGTATCGGGTTTGTGTGCATAGGATTCTCCCTGGCAGACGGTGTTGTTGCAATGGGTGTTTATTTATTTTCAGGTAGCCTGAAGAAAATCAATCCATCCCAAGCTGTGTATGTAGGGTGCGCCACGCGCACCAGCCCACTGTGCTTTAAGCCCAAGCGGTGCGCAGGGCGCACCCTACTACCCCAGTGCAATAAAGGCCTATTGCAATCAAGGCTGCCTGAAAGCCTGCGCATTGCCCCATGCTGCCGGATAGGCAATGACGGTATGGTATGGTTGATGGCCGCGGGTGGAGAAAACGGGCTGATTTCTCCACCCATGGTGTCGGTTGGTTCCATTCAGACGGCTTGGTTTGCAAATGCTTTTTTAAGCGTGCTCATCAGCATCTCGCTCATGCCGCCCACAATAATCAATATGCCGCCGATAATCTGGATTGGTGTCATCACTTCGTTGTAAATCATCCAGCCCACAAACACCGGTGCCACCACGCATTCCCAATAGGAAACACAGGCGAATTCCACTGCTTTCAGGTGGCGGGTGGCGATGGTGCAAGTACCCAAGGCACCGAAACCGCAGACCAAGCCGATGGCAATCCACCACATCCAGTCGGTAGACGTCATCTGTGCGATGGTGGGTTTGGTAAACAGGAACAAGCAGGTGATGCCGATTAGGGCGAACACAAAGTTCCAGAATGCACGGGTTTCACCCGGTACATCGGTGCGGTAACGGCCAAAAAACAGGAATAGGCCGTAGCCCACGCCCGAATACAATGCCAGCATGTCGCCGATAAAGGTTTTTTGCGAGAACTCCATGCCAAAGTGGATGCCGTTGGCGTCTACCTTAATCAGGCCGACAATCAGCAACATGCCGATAAACACCGCGGCAATGGCAAACCAAGTGCTGGCCTTCATGCTTTCTTTCAGGAAAATAATCGCCAGCAAGGTGGAAATAATCGGGCCGATGTAGATGAAAAACACCGCATTGGCAATGGAGGTGTATTGGGTGGCGGCAATATAGGCAGACAGGCAGTTGCCCATAAAAAAGCCGCTGGCAATCATGCTCCAAGAGATTTTGTACGATTTCAGCTCCCACAGCCGACCTTTGGCCGCCAGAATCAGTAAAAACAGAATCGCGCCGCACATCATTCTCGAAAAAGCGATAAAGTCGCCCTGGGCATTGATGTGGCGGGCAAAAAAGCCCACAAAGCCCATTAGGGTGGCGGCGATAAAAGCATTGGTATAGCCGACCTTCTTGCTGATCGGCACCGGGGCGGGTGCATCACGCATGGTTGTGCTCCGTATGAAGGGTTGCATCAAAAAGAGGTCTTACCGCGTCAGGCAAGACCTCTTGTTTAGGATATTGGGAACATCAAGCGCAGTTATACGCGGGTAACGTCGTCAAAATCCTGTTTGGGGAAGTAGTCCTGACAAGTGCCTTCGCGATACACATCCGCTGTGGCGCAATGCAGGCCGCCACCAAAAGCGTAAGCATCGCGGAACGCCACCGGAATCACGTTCATGCCCAGTTTGTCCATTTGCTCCAGCTGGTGCACTTCCGAAGCTTCCACAATCACGGTTTTGTGATCCAGTACCAAGCAGTTCATCGATAACCACACCGAGCTGTAGCACAGCGGAGGCGGTTCGGTGTGTGCCGGTTGGGCGGCGTCCACGATTTCCCAGCCGTTTTTCTCGAAAATCACCCGTTGCTCTTTGGGCAAGCGGCGGTGCGGGTTGTTGATAATCAAACCCGGGCGCAGCGGCACAAAGGTGGCGTCGATGTGAATCGGGTAGGGGTCGCCGGGGAAGTTCACCGCATGGATGCGCATGTCCGGATATTTGCGTTTGAACCACTCCATGGCTTTGCGGTTGGTGGTGAGGCCGTGTTGGATGAACAGGTCTTTGCCCACCCGCATCACGTCGGCGGCATCAAACAGAATCTCTTCTTCGGTGGTCACAAAGTCTTTATTGGCGGTGCGCACCAAACGTTCTTCCAAGGAAATACGCTCATCGTAATAATTGTGTTTGTAGGATTTGTCGCTCAGGCGCGGTCTGGGCGCTTGCGACCACAAAAATTCCGGGTCTTCGTTGAAATAACGCGACAACAAGGGGCGGAAAGCCAAGTATTCCCAAAAGCGGCAGCGGAACGACATGGCCGCTTCGATGATTTCGCTGCCGATGGTGAGCAAGGTGTCGCGCGGCGGCATACAGGTCATCATCGAGCCGGTGCGAAAATCGGGGGTAATCACCGGCTGGTTCCATTGCAAGGGTTCGGGGCGGTCTACTTTCACACCGCGTTCGGTGAGCACTTTCACCAAGTTATCCAGTTGGATATTGGCTTTTTCCACGGTTTCGAGCGGGCGCGGTCCCCACATGCCGCGCATGGTGCTGTCGATGGGCACCTTTTCAGAGGTGGCGGGTTCTTCCGGCGGAATGCAGCTGTGGTCGGCGCGGCCGACAATTACATGCTTGAGCGGGTCGAAGTCGTTCCATGAGTTGACGATTTTAGTCATGATGCTGTCCTTTCTTTTCGATAGGGGCGGATACACGCTATGTCCTTATTTATACGCCGTCATCATGATTAAGTCGTTATATAAAAACGCTTAATTGCTATCAGAAAACACCCGATTACGGAGCAGCAAAAATCCGCAATCAGGCGTTGGCCGATTGCGGGCGGGTTGTTGCCAAATAAAAAACGGTTTCAGGCAGCCTGAAACCGTTTGTTGATGTGCGCTAGGTGGTTTATTTTTTCTTCGCCACTTTGCCGTAGATAAACAAAATCAAAAAGGCCACAATCACCGAGGCGATAAAGCCGGCACCTTCACCGGCATGATACCAACCCACGGCTTGGCCGATATAGCCGGCCAGCAGCGAGCCGCCGATGCCGAGCAAGGTGGTGAGGATAAAGCCCATGTTTTCTTTGCCAGGATTAATCAATTTGGCAATCACGCCCACGATAAAACCCACGATAACAGTCCAAATAAAGCCCAACATACAGATTCCCTTCTTTAAAAGGTGGTTTAAAATACAATCCGAGGCTTAAATGGCGCTATGCAGCGGCAATTCAAGTCCGGCGGTCATTATATCTTGCGTTTTACAATACAGTGGCAATTCGCGCAGAATTTGCGCTAAGACCATAAAATACGGCTGGCGTTCTTGCAAAAAAGCAGGCGAGGGTGAAAAAATGTTCAGGCAGCCTGATTGCGGCTGGGTGATGAAATAGGAGAGATAGGCGATGTGGATGGTGTTATTGCATGTGCTGCTGGTGTCGGGGTTTACCCTGCGTATTTTGCTGCGCGAAGATTTGGCGCCCGATGCCCGCATGGCGTGGTTTATGGTGATTGCGCTGTTTCCGCTGCTGGGCTGTGCGGTGTATTTTCTGTTTGGCGAGGTGGATATCGGCCACCGCGTGAGCCGACGCTATCAGCAGGTTTATACCACTTTGCATCAGGCGGCTGCCGCGGCACCGGGGCAGGAATTTCTGGGGCAGCCGCACAATGTGGCCCGCTTGATTAGCCCGGCTTATCAGGCGCCGTTTCATTATTTGGCGTCGGTGAACCAGCTGTATCCGGTGGCCGGCAACCGCGCCGAGCTGATGGCCGATGCCGATAGCGCCCGCGCTCGCTTGGTGGCCGATATCGATGCGGCCACCGAACAAGTGAATGTGCTCTATTACATTTGGCTGAACGACCACACCGGCAACCATGTGGCCGAGGCGCTGATGCGTGCGGCACGGCGCGGGGTGGTGTGCCGCGCCATGGTGGACGGCTTGGGCTCGCACGCCTTGCTCAAAACGCCGCTGTGGCAGCAAATGCGCGCCGCAGGTGTGCAAACCGCGGTGGCGCTGCCCATTCGCCCCTTGCTGCGCACTTTGTTAACCAGCCGCATCGACTTGCGCAACCACCGCAAAATCACCGTGATTGACGGCAAAATTACTTATTGCGGCAGCCAAAATTGCGCCGATGCCGCCTTTGCGGTGAAAGCCAAATACGCGCCGTGGGTAGACATTATGCTGCGCCTGCAAGGGCCGGTGGTGACGCAAACCCAGCTGTTGTTTGCCAGCGATTGGATGATGGCCACCCAACAAGGCTTGGCGCAATTTGCCTTGCCCACCGAGGCTTATGCAGACGGCTTCCCCGCCCAAGTGATGGGCGACGGCCCCACCGAGCGCAGCCGCGTTACCCCGCAGCTATTGGTAACACTCATCAACAGCGCCCGCCAGCGGCTCACCATTTCCACACCTTATTTCGTACCCGATGCCACCGTGCTCGAAGCCTTATGCGCGGCGGCGTGGCGCGGGGTGGCGGTTACGTTGATTTTCCCGCAACGCAATGACTCCTGGGTGGTGGCCGCCGCCAGCCGCAGCCATTACCGGCGGCTGTTGCAAGCCGGGGTGCGGATTTTCGAATTCAAGGGCGGCCTCTTGCACGCCAAAACCCTCACCGTAGACGACACGCTCACCTTTATCGGCTCCACCAATCTGGATTTGCGCAGTTTTGACTTGAACTACGAAAACAATGTGCTGCTGCAAGATGCAGCCACCACCGCCGCTGTGCACGCGCGCCAGCAAGACTATATCGCTGCCGCCACGGCGGTTACACTGGCGGAGGTGGAGGCTTGGTCGTATGGGCGGCGTATTTGGCATAATGTGTTGGCCACTGTGGGGCCGGTGTTGTAGTGTGGATTGAATACAATAAAAGGCTGCCTGAAAGCGTTTCAGGCAGCCTTTTTTATTTGTGGTGGGCAATTTTGATTGAACGGCAACCATCGCCTTGGGCAAGGTATTGGCTTATGAGGTTAGTTGGCGTAGGTCGGATTCTTGAATCCGACATTTGGCCGAATAGGCTAAAACACCACCATCTTGTTCTTTGAACCAGCGTCGGATTCAAGAATCCGACCTACGCAGAATCGTTAGAAATTTATTGTTTTTGTTTCCGTTTTTCTTTTATTTCATTAAATAGTGGATTAAATTTGAATCAAGACAAGGCGGCGAGCAGCAGACAGTACAAGTAGTACGGAACAGAGTTTGTTGGTGCTTTAGCGCCTTACAAAATCGTTCGCTTTGCGCTAAGGCGAGCCAACGCAGTATTGGTTCAAATTTAATTCACTATAGGCTGCCTGAAAACGGCGCCAGCGGATTGGGCAGGGTGCCAACAATGTCTTCGCTGTTGTTGTCGATGCGCATGCGCACAAAGGCTTTGGCAGGCCAAGGTGCGTGCAGCATGGCGTGGTGTTCGGCCTGCCAGCGGGCGGGGTTGGTGTGTGGCTGCCAATCGGCAAAGGCGTGTTGCAGCGCCTCGGCCAGCAAGCGCCAGCCGGGCTGTTCGGGCAGTTGCCAATGGCGCTCAAGCAGCAAGGCCATTTCACCCAGATGGCACATCAGCACATTGTGCATGAATTTTTCGCGCACAAATTCGGCGTTGTCAAACAGGGTTTTGTGCGGGTCGTGCAAGGCCAGCGTATGGCCCTGCGCCTGCAAGGTGGTGCGGTGGATGCGGATATCGCCAAAGTCGCGCAGCAGCAATTGTTGCAACTGCCCTTGGGCGTCTACCACCACAAAGCTGTTTTGCTGGTGTGCTTCAAAGGCAATGCCGTAGCGCAAATACATGCCCAGCAAGCCGTGCAGCGTTTGGCGGGCGTAGTGGGCAAACCAAGCCAGTGCAGCAGCCGCATCTTGGCGGCCGCTGCCCCAATGCAACCATTGTGCCCACAGCGGTGCGCCGTTGAAGTCGGTGGCAAACAGTGCGCCCAAGGGCAGGGCGGTGTGATTGGGGGCGATGCAGGCGGCGGGGTGGTCGCGATACAGTACGGCCACATGGCGGGCATCGTCTTCGCTCACCCCGGCTGCCTGAAAGTGCAGGCCGTGGCGTTCGGGAATAATCGCCAAAACGGCGGCGATGCCGGGCTCTTGCGCCAAAATGGCTTGCAGCAAGGCGCTCACGCGCGGCCCCATGGTGGCGGAACGCGGCGATACGGTGCGCTCCACGCTGGTGAGCCGCAGCGACACCGGCAGCTTGCACATCGGCGGCTGCGGCTGGCCTGTGTGCGGCACTACGGTGCGAAAAGACATGGTGGGCTTGGCTGCCAAGCGCGGCATATCGGCCAGCAGCAGTTGTTGTGCTTGGATGGCTGGTGCCCAGTGTTGGGGCAGATGATGTTGTGCCTGCCACGGGTGCACCGGCAGCGGCCAGTAGTACTGCGGCTGCAGGCGTTGGCGCGCTAAGGCGGCGCACCATTGGTCATAAGCATCGGCAAAATGGGTGGCAAACCAGTGGCCGAAGTCGGCACCATCGGGCATGGAATGCACCGCCATGCAATCGCGCCGCACCGCTGCCAGCACTACGTCGATTTGGGCATTGAATTCCGGCGCCCACGCAATCACTTCAGCCACCGCCATGCCGAGGCGGGTTTTGTAGTTGGGGTGCCACGGATGGCCGAGTGTGCCCCATTGCTCTAATAGTAAGGTGGGCTGAGGGTGGTTACGGCACAACGCAGGCAGCCAATGCGTGCCATTGTCGGCCGCTAGCTGGGCATTCCAATGGTGGTGATAAGCCAGGCACAGCGCATCGTTCAGGCAGCTGTTGTTTAGCTCGGCGGCCAAGCGTTGGTATTGCTGCGGATGGATGGCGGTGCTGAGCAGCGCTTGCAGATGATGCAGCAAGGCGGCGGGGGATGCTACGGTTTGCGCTGCGCCGTGGGGCGGCTGCCAGTGCACATCGCCGTTCAGTGTCCAAGCGGCCATCGGTGCGGCGCTTAAGCCGTCAAAATACAGCGCGGCTTGTTGCGGCAAGGCCAAGCACGCTTGTGTTTGGGTTTGCCATGTCAAAGCGCGGCTGTCCAATAGTTGCTCGCGCCACAAGGCCTGCAATAAGCGGCCAAAACTGCGCCGCCGCGCCTGCACCAAGGCGGCTTCTAAATCCGGCAAGCGGATTGAGGCTGCCTGAAACGCAGGCGTGGCCAGTGCTTGTTGCCAAGTGTGCTGGCATTGCTGCGGCCAGTGGTCGGAAAATGGCGTGGGCATGGGGCTGCCTTTGTGGGCATGGGAAAAGGCCGATTATAGCTGAGGATTATTTCTGTTTTGGGCGGAAAGCTTGGCAAATTTCGGCATCGGTTTCGATAAAACCGCCGCCAATCAAATCCACGCAATAAGGAATGGCGCTAAACAGGCCGTGCACCACCACTTCGCCTGCGGCATTGCGCACGCCGCCCAAGGTTTCGGCAATGGCTTTGGGGCGGCCGGGCAGGTTCACGATTAAAGTTTGGCCGCGGATGCCCGCCACTTGGCGCGACAAAATGGCGGTGGGCACATAATACAGGCTGATTTGGCGCATTTGCTCGCCAAAGCCGGGCAGGGTTTTATCCAGCACCGCCAGTGTGGCTTCGGGGGTAACATCGCGCGGTGCCGGGCCGGTGCCGCCGGTGGTGAACACCACATCGCAATGCTCGGCATCGGCCATTTGCTTGAGGGTGGCTTCGATGGCGGCCTGCTCGTCGGCAATCAGGGCTTCAACAAAACGGATGGGATTGCGCACGGCGCGGCCAAGCCAGTCTTTCAGCGCCGGAATGCCTTCGTCGGCATACACGCCGCTGCTGGCGCGGTCGCTGGTGGAAATCAGGCCGATGGTGATGGGGGTAAGTGTAGTCATGGTTTTGGCTATGTATGGTGAAACAAAACGGATTTCGGGGCATGGCAATCATGCGGGGTATTCATCCTAGGCTGCCTGAAACAGAGTTAAATCCATTTTTCAGGCAGCCTGAATGCCGGGTTACAACAACACCCGCTCAATACCGCCGTTGGCGGCTTTGGCCACAAAATCGTCTTGCCATTGGCTGCCGAGCAGGTGTTTGGCCATTTCAATCACGATGTAATCGGCGCTAATGCCGGTGTCGTCTTGATAGCGGCTTAGGCCTTGCAGGCAGGCGGGGCAGGAGGTGAGGATTTTCACCGGCTCGCCCGCGGGCAGTGCGGCTTTGTTTTTTTCCAATTCTTCCTGTTTGCGGAATTTCACTTGGGTGGCGATGTCGGGGCGGGCGGTGGCGAAGGTGCCGGATTCGCCGCAGCAGCGGTCGCTTAAGGGCACGTTTTGCCCCATCAATTCGTTTACCACTTTAATCGGCTGGGTGGTTTTAATCGGGGTGTGGCAAGGGTCGTGGTAGAGGTATTGCTGGCCGGCCACGCCGTCTAATTTCAGGCCTTTTTCGAGCAAAAATTCGTGGATGTCGACAATGCGGCAGCCGGGGAAGATTTTATCGAATTGGTAGTCGGCCAATTGGTCGTAGCAAGTGCCGCAGCTCACCACCACGGTTTTGATGTCCAAATAATTGAGGGTGTTGGCCACGCGGTGGAACAGCACGCGGTTTTCGGTGGTGATTTGGTCGCCTTTTTCTTTATTACCGCCAGCGGTTTGCGGGTAGCCGCAGCACAGATAGCCGGGCGGCAACACGGTTTGCACGCCCACGTGCCACAGCATGGCCTGGGTGGCCAGCCCCACTTGGCTAAACAAGCGCTCGGAGCCGCAGCCGGGGAAGTAAAACACCGCTTCGGTGTCTTCGCCCAATTGCGGGTTGCGGATGATGGGCACGGTTTTGTTGTCTTCAATGCCCAAGAGGGCACGGGCGGTTTTGATGGGCACGTTGCGTGGCAGCGGGCGGTTGATAAAGTGCACGATTTGCTCTTGGATGGCGGGCTGCCCCAACGTGGCCTGCGGCGCGGCTTTTTGTTTTTTTAAGCGGCCAAGGCTGAAGCGCTTACCCAATTGGTAGCCCCAGTTTTGCGCTTTGAAACCGGCTTGGATAACCCCGGCTCGCAAGGCTTTGATGGTGTTGGGATCTTTGGCGTTGAGAAAGGCCATGCCCAGCGCCACGGCGGGGCGGAATTTCTTTTGCCCGGCTTGGCGCAGATAGTTGCGCATGGCAATGGTGACATCGCCAAAGTCGATGTTTACCGGGCAGGGCTTTTCGCAGCGGTGGCACACGGTGCAGTGGTCGGCCACGTCGTTGAGCTCGTCAAAATGCTTGAGCGACACACCACGGCGGGTTTGCTCTTCGTATAAAAACGCTTCGGTAAGCAAGCCTACGCCCAAAATTTTGTTGCGCGGGCTGTAGAGCAGGTTGGCGCGCGGCACATGGGTGCTGCACACGGGCTTGCATTTGCCGCAGCGCAGGCAGTCTTTGATGGAGTCGGCAATGGTGCCCAACGCCGATTGCTCCATAATCAGCGATTCCACGCCCAGCAATTCAAATGAGGGGGTGTAGGCTTGCGCTAAGGTGGCGCCCGGCATCAGCTTGCCGCGGTTGAAATGGCCGTGCGGGTCGACTTGGGCTTTGTAGTCCCAAAAAGGCTGCATTTCGGCATCGGTGAGGTATTCCAATTTGGTGATGCCGATGCCGTGCTCGCCGGAAATCACGCCGTTAAGGCTGCGGGCAATGCCCATGATGCGGGCCACCGCTTTATGGGCGGTTTGCAGCATGGCGTAGTCGTCGGAATTGACCGGGATATTGGTGTGCACATTGCCGTCGCCCGCGTGCATGTGCAAGGCCACGAATACGCGGCTGCGCACCACTTGGGTGTGGATTTTTTGCAGCTGCTGCATAATCAGCGTGTCGGCCTTGCCGCTGAAAATTTCGGCCAAGGGCTGCATGATGTCGCGCTTCACCGACACCCGCAGCCGGAAGTCGCGCATGGCGATAAAGGCGCTGGTGTTGCCGGTGGCGGCATCGTCTTCGAGTTTTTGCGGGAATTGCGCCAGATAATCGGCCAGCGGGGCGTCCAAATTATCCAGCAGCCATTGCCAGCGCCGGCGTATGGCATCCACATGCGCCAAGGCGTGCTGGGCGCGCTCGCCTAAGAGCGCTTTGCTGGGAAGGTCGGTGCCCATTTTGTCTACCGGCAATTTGGTTTTCAGGTAGCCTTTAAGGGCATCGCACAAGGCCAGCTTGTTTTGAATCGACAATTCGATGTTGATGCGCTCGATGCTGTCGGAGTATTCACCCAAACGCTCCAGCGGAATCACCACGTCTTCGTTGATTTTAAAGGCATTGGTGTGCTTGGCAATGGCGGCGGTGCGGCTGCGGTCGAGCCAGAAGGTTTTGCGCGCTTCGGGCGTTACCGCAATAAAGCCTTCGCCGCTGCGGGCGTTGGCCAGCTTAACAATATGTGCGGCGGCGGCTTGTACGGCGTTTTCGTCGTCAGACACGATGTCGGCCAGCAGCACCATTTTGGGGCGGCCTTTGCCCGCCGCTTTGGTGGCATAGCCCACGGCGCGCACATAGCGCCAATCGAGGTGTTCCAAACCGGCCAAGCGCACGCTGTTGTGGCCGAGCATATAGTCACGGATTTCCACGATAGACGGGGTGGCGTTGGCCACGGTGCCAAAAAATTCCAAACACACGGTGCGGGTGTGTTGGGGCATGGTGTGCAGCACAAAGGCCACGCTGGTGATGATGCCGTCGGTGCCTTCTTTTTGCACCCCCGGCACGCCGGCGAGGAATTTGTCGGTAACGTCTTTGCCCAAGCCCACTTTGCGAAAGCGATGGCCATCGATGGCCAGCCGCTCGGTTTTGGCGATGGTGTGGCCATCGGCTTTGAGGGTGTGTACATCAAAAAGCGCGGTGGTTTCGTCGTGGATTTTGCCGAAATTGTGGTTTATGCGCTCGATTTTGAGCCATTCGCCTTGTGGGTTCACCATTTTCCACCAGGCCAGATTGTCCAGTGCCGTGCCCCACAGCACCGCTTTTTTGCCGCCTGCATTCATGGCCACATTGCCGCCCACGCAGCAGGCATCGGCGGAAGTGGGGTCTACTGCAAACACCAGTTTGGCGGCGCTGGCGGTTTCTTCTACCCGCCGCGTGACCACCCCGGCGCCGCAGTGAATCACCGGATGGGTGCCTTCCAGCCCGGGCAAGGCCACGTATTCGACGCCGTGGTGGCGGTCGAGTTTTTCGGTGTTAATCACGGCGCTCATGGCGTGCAGCGGCACGGCACCGCCGGTATAGCCGGTGCCACCGCCGCGCGGGATGATGGTGAGCTCTAGCTCAATCAGCGCTTTCACCAAGGGGGCGATTTCGGCTTCGGTGTCGGGGTTGAGCACCACAAAGGGGTATTCCACCCGCCAGTCGGTGGCATCGGTAACGTGGCTCACCCGCGCCAAGCCGTCAAACATAATATTGTCTTTGTGGGTGATTTTGCTCAGGCGCTTGAGCACTTGTTCCCGTTTTTGGCGGGTTAAATCAAAGCTTTGCTCAAAAGCATCTACCGCAGCCGAGGCTGCCTGAAGCAATTGCGCCACTTGGGCGTTGTCGTCGCGCCGTTTTTGGATTTCGGCCAAGCGGTGGCGCATTTCTTTAACCAGTGCGGCGGCACGGTGTTTGTGCGCGAGCAAGTCGTCAACCAAATAGGGGTTGCGCACCACCGCCCAAATATCGCCCAATACCTCAAACAACATGCGTGCCGAGCGGCCGGTGCGGCGCTGGCCGCGCAAGTCTTGCAAAGTATCCCACGCCGCGCTGCCCAGCAGGCGGATGACGATTTCGCGGTCGGAATACGAGGTGTAGTTGTAGGGGATTTCGCGGATGCGTTGGGCGGCTTCAATGCTCATAAGGCGGGTTCCGTGTGCGCGTGTGCGCTGCTTTTATCAATTGAGGAATCAACAAACCATTAAAAACCATGCTTTTTGCAGCATAAGATGGGTTTAATGGTGCAGGGCACAATGTAGAACAAAATGCGGGCAAGGGCAATGAAAAAAGCAGGGAAATAGAGTGTGGCACTTGTTGAAAGCTGCCTGAAAGGGTGTTTATACTTAGGCGTTTTAGATCATAAAATCGTAAATAAGGAGTGATGGAATATGACCATAAAATCTTGGATGGGTGCGGGGCTGTTGTTGTTGACCACATCGGCCTATGCTGCCGATTCAGACCGCTTTGTATCGAAGCTGGCACTGCCCACAGGGCAGACGGTGGTGGTGGCTGAGGGTGATTTTGAAGCCCGCTCCATCGGCAGCTTTAGTGTGCGGCTGTATGAGGCCGCTGCGGCGCCAGACGAAACCACTTTTTTTAGTGCCGGGCTGATTCGCCCTCGCGATGGTGTGGTAGAGAAGGTGATGTTGGCCGATATTGACGGCGATAAACGGCAGGAAGTGGTGGTGTTGGTGCGCTCTGCCGGCAGTGGCAGCTACCTGTCGGCACATGCGTTTACGCCAGCAAAAAGCAAGCTGGTTTATCGAGGTGCGGTGATGGGCTTGGCCGCCAATGCCGATCCAATCAAAGCCTTGCGCCGTTTAGGGAAAAAACGCTAAGCGCTGGGTTTACCGTATTCAAAAAAACCGCAGCCCCAAACAAGGCTGCGGTTTTTTTTATCAGGCTGCCTGAAAGGCGGCGTGAAGAAAATCAATCAATCCTAGGCTGCCTGAAAGGCGGCATGAAGAACATCAATCCATCCTAGGCTGCCTGAAAAAGCGGCGATTAGGTGGTTTTTTTACCCAGCAGTACTTGAATGCCGAAAAACACCACTGGCCACACCAAGGCGGCAATCCACCAAACGAAGTTGCCGGTAATCAGCGCTTGGCCGATTAAGCCGGCCTGAATCAGGTAATAAGTCATCGGAATCAGGGTTTTGCGGATGACTTCGCCTTCGCGGTTAATCATGCCCACCACGGCGGCGGCGGCCACCACATTGTGTACGGCAATCATATTACCGGCCGCACCGCCAATGGCTTGCAGCGCCACCACGATGGAGGAGAGGTCGGCATTAAGGCCGATTTCCTGGGCAGTGGAAAACTGGAAGTAGGCAAACATCATATTGCTCACGGTGTTGGAGCCGGCGATAAACGCGCCCAAAGCCCCAATCCACGGCGACACATTCGGCCACATGCCGCTAAAGGCGCTGGCGGCGCTGTGTGCCAACACCATCGGCATGGCGCTTAAGGCACCGGTGGCGTTCATGTCGGCAGAGCCGGAGTTAATGAATACCTGCACCATCGGTACCGCCAGCAGCAGCGCCGGCGCGGCGGCAATCATGGTTTTACCGGAATTACCCCAGCCGCGCATAAACGATTTGATGTCCATTTTGAAAATCCAGATACAGGCGATGGAAGTCAAAATCAAAATGGTGCCGGGTGAATAGGCCAGCTGCACTTTGCTGGTGATTTTGGTGCCAAACAGCTCTTTCAAGGCCACGGTGGTGTAGTCGCCCAGCAAAAAGGCTTTCAGCTCCGGAATGGTGCGGGTAATCAGCAGCAGCGCAATCACAATCAAATAGGGTGAGAAAGCACGCAACACCGAAAATTTGGGTTTGCTGGTGTCGCTGTGGTCTTCTTCCACACTGCCCACCCATGTGTTTTCCCATTGTGCGCGCGGCGGAAAATCAAATACTTGCTTGGGCAAAAACCAGCCGCGTTTGGCTGCTGGCACCACAATCATCAGGCCGATAAAGCCGCCCACCAGCGAAGGGAACTCCGGGCCGATAAAATGAGCCACCAGATAATAGGGCAGGGTGAAGGCCACACCGGCAAACAGGGCAAATTTCCATGCTTGCAAGCCTTCGGCAAACGAGCGTTTGGCACCGAAATAGCGGGTGAGCAGGCACACCAACAGCAGCGGAATCAATACGCCCACCAGTGCATGCAGCAAGCCCACATTGGCCACGATGTGCAGCAAATATTGCTCCGGGCTGGCCGGGGCAATGGCGGTGGCTACGTCTTCTTTATTGCTGATGCCCGACCACACACCCAGCAACATCGGCGTGCCCACTGCGCCGAACGACACCGGCGTAGACTGAATCACCAGCACCGACATTACCGCTGCCATGGCCGGAAAACCCAGCGCCAGCAGTAGCGGTGCACCCACGGCCGAAGGCGTGCCAAAACCGGAAGAGCCTTCTACCAGCGAGCCGAACAGCCACGCCACAATAATCACTTGCACGCGGCGGTCGGGCGAAATATCCATAAAGCCCTGGCGGATGGCGCGGATGGCACCGCTTTCTTTGAGTGTATTCAGCAATAAGATGGCGCCAAACACGATATACAACACCGTGAGCGCCACAATAATGCCGTTCACGGTGGCGGCGGCCACCATGGCGCCGGAAGCTTGCCATACAAACAGCGCCAGCAAGGCGGTAACCAAATAGGCAGCGCCCATCGACAACTTGGCCGACAAGCGCATCACCACCAGCAGCACAAACACCGTTAAAATCGGTGCCAGAGCCAAAAAGGTATGCATAAGGGTTTCTCCAGAATTCATTAAACAGATTGCTGCCAAACAGATTGCTGCCGGATGGGCACAAAAGTGCGGTTGGCCGGGGCTTGCTAGTGAGCGCAGTCTTTTGTTATGCTGCGCTTATGCTTAATTGGTAATACCAATTTACCAATAGGCTATTCACTTTAAAAAAGTTTTATCCGGTGGTCAATGGCTGCGGTTAAAAAAAGATAAGCTCAAATTGGCGGCTATTGTGCTTGTTGCGATGGATATGATTCATTAATCGGGTTTTGTCATTTTTAAAAATAAACAAAACAATAATCTGAATTATTTTTCAGCGCTTAAAATATATTTTAATGTTGATATTATCGATAGGCGAAATGATGATAGAACGCAAACGGATCAGCGCACAAAAGTTGTCGGAGCAGATTGCTGAGGTATTGGAAGAGCGTATTGTTGGCGGCGTATATGCCGTGGGTGAGCGCCTGCCGCCGGAGCGGCAATTGGCAGCCGAATTCGGCGTGTCGCGCCCGCCGCTACGCGATGCCTTGGGTGCGCTGGCGGCGCGGCAATTGCTGCACAGCCGCCCCGGCGGCGGCCATTATGTGAGCGAATATGTGCAAAGCGATTTTATGGGCGCTTGGCAAGGCTTATTGGGGCGGCACGAGTATTTGCGCGATGATGTGCTGGATTTCCGCCGCTCGCTCGAAGGCACTTTGGCATCGCTGGCGGCGCAACGGCGCACCGATGAAGATTTGGCGCGCATGGGCTTTTGGCTGGCCGAGCTGGAAGCGGCCAATATGCGCCGCCAGGTGGAAAAACAATCGCAAGCCGATGTGGGTTTTCACCAAAGCATTGCCGAAGCGGCGCACAATATTTTGTTTGCCCAGCTTTCAGGCAGCCTATTGCGTATGTTGCACCAGCACACCCAACAAAATCTGGCCAATATGTTTCGCGTAGCCGATTTAAAACCGGAGCTGATGGCGCAACACTACGCGCTGTTTGAGGCGATTAAAAAACGCCAGCCGCACAAAGCGGCGCAAATGGCGCATGCACATATTGATTTTGTGGAGCAGTCGTTGAAACAGGCGGCCGAGCAGCAAAAACGCAGCGAACGCGCCGCCGAATTGGCAGAGCACGACCGCCAGCGTTTGCGTGGGCGATGAATGATAGGGTTTTACAGATTGCCCGAAAGAAATGCGGCTTGCCTTAATGCAGCGCAGCAGCACCGCCCGCTTGCAGTTGCTGCAAGGCTTGCTCGCTTTGCCGCACTGCCGCTTCCAGCCCGGCAATGCGCTCTAGGTATTTGGCGTAATTGCGTTCATTGCCGTAACGCACTTTGCGGCCGTCATCCAAGGCGCGGCGTGCTTCATTCAGCCGTTGTTGGGCGGCTTGAATTTGGCTGTTGTCAACGGCGGCAGCTTGGCTGCCGGGCGTGATGTTGTTGTCGGGCGCAGCATAACTGCTGCTTACCGGCGCCGTGGTGGGTGCCGGTGCGGCGGTGTAAAATCCGGCCGAGCTCAAATTGGCGGCACGGCAGTTTTTGGCGGGCGTTTGGCTGTAGCTGCGCTGGCCGCGGGCATTGGTGCATTCGTATACCGGTGCGGCCACTGCGCTGAAGGTGAGCAGCATTAAGGTGGAAAAAATGGCAAGGGCAGGGGTGTGCATGGCAGGCCTCATGTGCGGATATCAAACAAGGATGCGGCTAAGAACCTGTTCAGGCAGCCTGTAGCCGAATGTAGTTTTGCGCTTTACCGTATCGGGCGCATAGACGATAATACACCGGATTTGCCTTTCATTATGATAAAAAGCACCACAGGAACCTGCATCATGCCCTTTTTAAAACTCACCGACCAAGATTTAACCGCCAAAACCATTTTGATTCGTGCCGATATGAATGTGCCGCTGCAAGACGGCATCATCGGCGATGACACCCGCATCCGCGCCTCGCTGGCGTCCATCCGCCACTGTATCGATCACGGCGCTGCCGTGATTGTGATGACCCACCTAGGCCGCCCCACCGAAGGCGCCCCCAAACCTGCCGACAGCGTGGCGCCGGTGGCCGAGCGCTTAGGCGCCTTGTTGGAGCAGCCAGTGGCGGTATTGGAAAACTGGCGCGACGGCAAGCCCAATTTGCCTGCCGGCACCGTGGCCATGTTGCCCAATGTGCGCCTGAATGTGGGCGAAAAGAAAAACGATTCTGCTTTGGGTGCCGCCTATGCCGCCTTGTGTGATATCTATGTAAACGATGCTTTCGGCACCGCCCACCGCGCCGAAGCCTCCACCGAAGCCGTGGCCAAAGCCGCGCCGCTGGCCTGTGCCGGGGTATTGCTGGCAGCGGAATTGGATGCGCTGGGCGCGGCATTGCAACAGCCCAAACACCCGCTGGTGGCGATTGTGGCGGGCAGCAAAGTGTCCACCAAACTCACCATTTTGGAAAGCTTGGCTGATAAAGTAGACCAATTGATTGTGGGCGGCGGCATTGCCAACACCTTTTTGCAGGCAGCCGGACACAATATCGGCCAATCGCTGGCCGAGCCCGATTTGCTGGCCGAATCCAGCCGGATTATGGCCAAAATCGCCGCCAAAGGCGGCCAAGTGCCGCTGCCCACCGATGTGGTGGTGGCCAAAACCTTTGCCGCCGATGCACCCGCCACGGTGAAAAACATCAACGATGTGGCCGACGACGACCTGATTTTGGATATCGGCCCGCAATCGGCCGCCGCCTTGGCCGATTTGCTCCAAGCCGCCGGCACCATTGTGTGGAATGGCCCGGTGGGCGTGTTTGAATTTGACGCCTTTGCCAACGGCACCCACACCTTGGCGCAGGCCATTGCCCGTAGTAAAGGCTTTTCGATTGCCGGTGGCGGCGACACCTTGGCGGCGATTGCCAAATTCGGCATTACCGACGACATCGACTACATCAGCACCGGTGGCGGCGCGTTCTTGGAATTTCTGGAAGGCAAAACCCTGCCCGCGGTGGCGGTGTTGCAGCAATGTGCTAAGGCTGCCTGAAAACACCAATGCCATAAAAAACCGCAGCCTTTGGCTGCGGTTTTTTATGCGTTGATGAAAGCCGAAAATCGTGGCAATGGGGTTTGCACTTATGCGGCGGCCAATGCCTGGCTTAAGTCGGCCAGCAAGTCGTCGATGTGCTCAATGCCCACGCTTAAGCGCACCATGTCTTCGCTCACCCCGGCGGCGGCCAGCTCGGCGGCATTGAGCTGGCGATGGGTGGTGGAAGCGGGGTGGGTGGCCAATGATTTGGCATCGCCAATGTTCACCAAGCGGGTAAACAGTTGCAAGGCGTCGATAAAGCGGCCGCCGGCTTCGATGCCGCCCTGAATGCCGAAGCTGAGCAAACCGGAGGCTTGGCCGCTGCAATCGCGCTCAATCAGCGGTTTATAAGGGCTATTGGCCAGGCCGGGGTAGTTTACCCACGCCACTTGCGGGTGTTGTTGCAGAAATTCGGCCACTTTTAAGGCGTTGCTGCTGTGGCGTTCCATGCGTAGCGCCAAGGTTTCCAGCCCTTGCAGAATGAAAAACACATTCATCGGGCTGATGGCGGCGCCGGTGTTGCGCAGCGGCACCACGCGGGCACGGGCGATAAAGGCGGCGGCGCCGAAGTGTTCGCTGTAATTCACGCCGTGATAAGACACGTCTGGCGTGGTGAGCACCTTGAAGCGCTCGCCTGCGGTCCAGTCGAAACGGCCACCGTCGATAATGGCGCCGCCGATGCTGTTGCCGTGGCCGCCGATGTATTTGGTGAGCGATTCCACCACGATGTCGGCACCCAGCTCGATTGGGCGGCACAGCGCCGGTGAGGCCACGGTGTTGTCTACCACCAAGGGCAGGCCTTGGGCATGGGCGGCGGCGGCAAAGGCGGGGATATCGACCACATTGATGGCGGGGTTGCCGATGCTTTCGCAATACACAAGCTTGGTGCGCTCGTCGGTGTGGGCGGCGATGTCTTCCGGTTTGGCGGGGTCGATAAAGCGCACTTCGATGCCTTGCTTGGGCAAGGTGTGGGCAAACAGATTATAGGTGCCGCCGTACAGGGTTTTGGTGGCGATGATGTTGTCGCCCGCTTCGGCTAGGGTTTGCACGGTATAAGCAATCGCGGCCATGCCGCTGGCCACGCACAAGGCGGCAATGCCGCCTTCGATGGCGGCCAGGCGTTGCTCCAGTACGTCGGTGGTGGGGTTCATGATGCGGGTGTAGATATTGCCCGCCACATTGAGGTTGAACAGATCAGCACCGTGTTGGGTGTTGTCAAAGGCATAGCTGGCGGTTTGGTAAATCGGCACCGCCACGGCCTTGGTGGTGGGGTCGGGGCTGTAGCCGGCGTGGATGGCTTGGGTTTCCAGTTTCATGTGTTCTCCTTGTGTTGGGTTTTGCTGTTGGTTATTTTAATGAAGTGTTAAAGGTTTTAGGCTGCCTGAAAGCGGGCTTGTGCATTTTAAGGCTGCGTTGCCGGATAAGCCTCCAGCACAGCTTGTCCTTGTTGGTTGCTTAAAATCAGGCGGCTGCCGGGCGCTTTGGTGGCGGCGGTTTGCCAGTGGTGGGTTTGTGCCAACGCGGCTAAGCCGGGTGCTTCGTCGGTATTGTCGGGGCAGGCCATCATGGTGCTGGCCACATGGCTAAAGTGCAATTTGTCTGCCTGCTGCTGATAGCCGCCCATAATTTGGTTACAGCCGAAATAGGCGTTAAATCGTTTTGCGGCGGGGTCGAACGACAAGCGGTAACCGGGGGCGGCGGGCTGGCCGTTGATGCGGATGATTTGCCATTCTCCGGTTAGGGTTTGGCGGTAGGCGTCGTTTGCTTGCGCAGTGGGTTGGCCGGGGGCGGCACAAGCGCCCAGAGTGGCCAGCATCAAGGCGGTGAATAGAGATTTTAGCTTCATGGGTGTAGTTCCTTTGGGTGTTGTGGTGGTAAGTCTAATTTATAAACTGAAGTTACGAACTCTAGGGTCTGTTCACAATTACTTGTCATACCCTTGAATAAAAAAGAAACGCAGGCATAAAAGGAAGTTCTCACACCCCCCAATACACCTGCGATGCCCCGTACACTACTCAAAGATGAACATTGGACGAAGCTGTTACCTATTCTGCGTGATTTGGGTATTTATAGCAAACCCAATTTGCGCAGAATTCTTGAAGGCATACTTTACAGAATAAGAACCGGCATACCGTGGCGGGATTTACCCGAGTATTTCGGCAAGTATCATACTGTTTATACCGCTTATAACCGTTGGTCAGAAAAAGGCATTTTTACTGCAATCTTGAAACAGCTCAGCCAAGAGAGTGACTTGGAGTGGGTAGCCATAGACGGCAGTTATATCCGTGCCCACCAACACTGCGCCTCAGCGCTCAGTGCGCAAGAGGATCACGCAATCGGTATGAGCCGAGGCGGCAGAACCAGCAAGATTCATCTGGCTGTAGATGCTGCAGGCAATCCGGTTGAGGTTATCGTTACTGCGGGCAATATCCATGATGTCACCGTTGCACCGGAGCTGCTTGACAACATCAACCTTGCCGAAACTGAGTTGGTTAATGCGGACAAAGGTTACGATTCAGACCGGCTCAGGGAGCAAATAGAGCAAAGCGGTGCGAAAGCCAATATTCCCTATAAAAGAAATAGGGAAGAGAAAAATAAAGACATGGACTGGTATTTATATAAAATCAGGCATTTGGTAGAGAATGCCTTTTGCCGTTTGAAACATTTCCGAGCGATTGCCAGCCGTTACGATAAGCTGAAACGCAACTTCCACAGTACGGTTTTATTGGGGTGCATTGTGATGTGGTTACCTTTATGACAAGTAATTGTGAACAGACCCTAATGCAAGTGCAGCAATTTACCAGCTATTTTGTTCAGGCTGCCTGAAACGGAAAATCCGTGCAGCCTTCCCCTTGGCGCAGCCGAACCTGCAACCGGGGTCGCCTTTCTTTTGCTTACTTTGCTCGCCGTAGGTGCGCTTCGCGTGAGCGAAGCAAAGAAAAGTAAGTGGCCGCGCGGCCATGAAGCGCAAAGTAAAACGATAAGAAAACGCATAAAACCACAGCATATTTTTAAAATAATCCACTTCGTTTTACTTTAGGCTTACCAATGGATTGCCGAATCCAGTTCGGCAATGGCCGTCTTACCTTTCAGGTAGCCTTTGATTAGCAGCTGCGTATCTTCAATGATAAATCAAAGCTGTTTCAAGCAGCCTGAAGCAGGCGGCTCACCATTTTAATTCTCTTGCTCGGCCTTATACGCCCGCAGCCACGCCAGTGCGGCGGCTTGTTCCGCTTCGCTGCCGTAGCGCAAATCGCGCTGGGCACGGCGGTAGGTGGCGCGGGCTTGGGCTTTGTCGATTTGCTGTTGGGCAAAGTCGGCTTGGTTGGTGGCTTCGGTGCGCTGGTTTTGCTGCGCTTGCGCCCGCGCCATGGCCTTGGCAATCAAATCGGCCGGATTGAGTTTGGCGCTGCTGCCATGCGTTTGGGTAACGGCGGCGGCGCGGGCGGCCAAATGGGCGCGGCGGGCAGTGGCCAAGCGTTGCAAGCGGGCTTGGCGGCGTTGGTGGCGGCGCTGTGCATGGCTGGCGGCGGCTTCGCGCGGAGCCAAACCGGCATCGGCCAGTTGGCGTGCACGCGGCAGCCAGGCATCGGCCACCGGCTGCAAGTCGATACAGTCTACCGGACAAGGCGGCAGACACAGCTCGCAGCCGGTGCATTCGTTGGCCAATACGGTGTGCATTTGCTTGGTGGCGCCGATAATGGCATCCACCGGGCAGGCTTTAATGCAGGCGGCACAGCCGATGCAGGCGGCTTCATCAATCACCGCCAGCACTTTGGGCGCGGCGGCTTTATCGGCTTGTGCCAACGGCAAGGGCGGGGTGTTGAGCAGCGCGGCCAGATCGTGCATTACCGGCATGCCGCCGGGCGGACACAGATTGATGGCGGCTTGGCCACTGGCCAGCGCTTCGGCATAAGGCGCACAGCCGTCAAAGCCGCATTGGCGGCATTGGGTTTGCGGTAACACGGTTTCGATACGGCGGGCATTTATGGACACAGACATAAACCAAAATACAAAAATCTAAAGAGGCTTATTCTAACCTAAGCCAAAGGCTGCCTGAAAAATATTGCCGCGCAAAAGCGGTTTGATGCAGGTAAAACCGCTTTTATTTCAGGCAGCCTTGCCCTACCGCCGCGCTGTGCTTGCGCGTACAATCCAACCCCATGGATAAAGAACCTTGTTTTCACTGCGGGCTGGACGTACCGGCCTCGGTTGACTTACCAATCGAATTTGAAGGCCATGCCCACCCCACCTGCTGCGCCGGTTGCCAAGCGGTGGCACAAAGCATTATCGGTGCCGGTTTGGGCAGCTATTACCACCAGCGTACCGCCGATGCCCAGCAAGCCGCTTTGCCGCCGCAAGAAATGATGGCGCAGCTCAAACTCTACGATTTGCCCGAAGTACAGGCCGATTTTGTGGAAGTGTTGGCCGAAAACGAACGCGAAGCGGTGTTGATGCTCTCCGGCATCACCTGCGCGGCCTGCGTGTGGCTGATTGAGCAGCAATTGCTGCGCCTGCCCGGCGTGTTGCGGGTAGACATCAACTACAGCACCGAGCGCGTGCGCGTGGCGTGGGACAACAGCCGCGCAGCTTTGTCGGACATCCTGCTGCGGGTGCAAAGCACCGGCTACCAAGCCGCGCCCTACGATGCGCAAAAAGTGGACGCACAAGCGCAAAAAGAGCGCAAACAGGCATTGGTGCGGCTGTGGGTGGCCGGTTTGTCGATGATGCAGGTAATGATGTATGTGGTGCCCACTTATTTGTATGGCGACGACATCGAAGAGCCGTTTTTGTGGCTGCTGCATTGGGCCAGCATGGTGCTCACCCTGCCGGTGATGCTGTATTCGGCAGTGCCGTTTTACCGTGGCGCACTGCGCGATTGGCGCAACAAGCGCGTGGGCATGGACACACCGGTGGCGATTGCGATTGTGGCGGCGTTTAGTGCCAGCTGCTATGCCCTGCTCACCCGCCAAGAGCACGGCATTTATTTCGACTCAATTTCCATGTTTGTATTCTTGCTGCTGGGCGGGCGCTATCTGGAGCAAATGGCGCGGCGCAAAGCCGCCAGCGCCACCGAGCGGCTGATTAAACTGGTGCCCGCGTTTTGCCACAAACTGCCCGATTACCCGGCCAGCGAGGCCAGCGAAGAAGCGGTGGTGGCCAAGCTGGCGGTGGGCGATGTGCTGCTGGTGAAGCCCGGCGAGGTGATTCCGGTAGACGGCCGCGTGCTGCGCGGCGAAAGCGCGGTAAACGAAGCCATGCTCACCGGCGAAAGCGTGCCGGTGGCCAAAGCCGCCGGTGCCGCCGTGGTGGCGGGCACCCTCAACACCGCCAGCCCTTTATTGATTGAAACCGCCCAAGTGGGCGGCGACACCCGCTTGGCGCATATTGTGCGCCTGCTCGACCGCGCATTGGCGCAAAAGCCGCGCATGGTGGAGCTGGCCGACCGCTACGCCTCGTGGTTTGTGGCCGGTTTGCTGCTGCTGTCGGTGCTGGTGTTCGGCGTGTGGACGTATCTGGACGGCAGCAACCGCGCCTTGTGGATTACCGTATCGCTGCTGGTGGCCACTTGCCCGTGCGCCTTGTCGCTGGCCACCCCGGCGGCATTGGCCGCCAGCACCGGCAACTTGGCCGGACAAGGCGTGCTAATCGGGCGCGGCCATGCACTGGAAACGCTGGCGCACATCGACGATGTGGTGTTTGACAAAACCGGCACCCTCACCGAAGGGCGGCTGGCAGTGCAACAAATCCAAACCGTGCAATCTCAAGCCGACACCGCTTTATTAACCGCCATAGCGCAAGCGCTGGAAGCGCAATCCGAGCACCCGGTGGCGCAAGCCTTGTTGCGGCTGCCTGAAAACACTGAGTACAACATAAGCGCCCACAACCGCATCAACCGCGTGGGGCACGGCGTTACCGCGCAAGTGCACAGCGGCGGCGAGGAAACCATTTGGGCAATTGGCCGAGCCGATTTTGTTGCCGAAATTGCCGGGCCCTTGCCGCCCGAATTGGCCAAAATCGAGCACAGCGGCACCGTGGTGTATCTGGGCAATGCGCAGGGCTTTCAGGCAGCCTTTTTGCTGCAAGACCAAACCAAAAGCGGCGCTGCCCGCCTGCTGGCTCAGTTGAAGCAAGCAGGTGTGCGCCGCCATTTGCTCAGTGGCGACCGCAGTGCTGCGGTTGAACATTTGGCCGCCGAATTGCAGCTCGACGCCTACCGCGCCGAAGCCACGCCCGAAGACAAGCTGGCCTATGTGGCCGCTTTGCAGCAGCAAGGGCGCAAAGTGCTGATGGTGGGCGACGGCATCAACGACGCCCCAGTGCTGGCCAAGGCGGATGTATCGGTGGCGGTGGCCGAAGGCGCCGACGTGGCACGCGATGGCGCCGATGTGGTGCTGCTCAACGACGACATCGGCATGATTGCACCGCTGCTGCGCCAAGCCGAACGCACCCGCACCATCATCCGTGAAAACCTGCTGTGGGCCACCGCCTACAACGCCATCGCCGTACCCCTGGCCGCCACCGGCCATGTAACCCCGTGGGTGGCGGCACTGGGCATGAGCCTAAGCTCTTTGCTGGTGCTGGCCAATGCACTGCGTTTATTGAAAAGCAAAACAGCTTGATTTGGCTTTAATCTTTAATGATGAATGCGTTGGTTTAAACTAGGCTGCCTGAAAAGATATTCAGGCAGCCTTCTATTTTGTTATCCGGCAAATACTTGTGTTTGCTGCCGATTGCCCCATTTTTAAGCATCGTTCTATCGGCAACGCCTTTGCTTATTTAATTCAATCACCATGAACCGAACTTATTTTTTCCTCACCTTAATCCTCGTTTATCAGGCTTCACTATTGGCGGTGGTGGCCGCCGTGGGCTGGTGGCTTAAGCCTTATTGGCAGCGCTTTGGCCGCCGCAGTGCCATGCTGTTGCTGTGGCTGGCGCTCAATGGCGTGCTGGCGGCCAGCATGTTGCGGCTGGGGCCGATGGGCTTTAAAAGCGGCGGCATGGTGTTGATGTTGGTGTTTTACGCCGCGCTTACCGCCGTGCTGGCGCTGGCGGCTTATGCACTGCTGCGGCTGCTGCGCCGCCCTGCTGTGCAGGCCGCACGCTGGGTGCGCATTGGCGCGCCGCTGTTGTTTGTCGGCTGGCTGGGGCTGGGCTGGTGGAGTGCGTATTCGCCGCAGGTGGTGCGCTACGATTTAAGCATCAGCAAACCGTTGGCGCAGCCGCTGAAAATCGCGCTGGTGAGCGATTTGCATTTGGGGCAATGGGTAGGCAAGCGCCAGTTGCACAAGCTGGCCGATATTATGACGCAAGAGCAGCCCGATATTATTCTGATTGCCGGTGATGTGATGGACGACTTGCCCGATGTATACCGCCGGCAAAACATGCAAACCGCACTTGCCCGCTTGCAGGCGCCTTTGGGCGTGTATGCCACCTTGGGCAACCACGACAATTATCGCGGCGTGCAAGGCGATATTGTGCACGATATCCGCGACGCCGGTGTGGTGCCGCTGCGCGATGAAATGCGCAAGGTACACAACCGCCTGTGGCTGGTGGGGCGGCGCGATGATGTGGAAGCCGGCCGCCTGCCCTTGTCTGCTTTAATGAATGACACCCTGCGCCAAAGCCCGCTGCCGGTGGTGGTGATTGACCACCAACCCACCGAAGCGCTGCGCAATAGCCGCGAAGCCATCGATTTGCAAGTAAGCGGCCACACCCACCGCGGCCAAGTCTGGCCGGCCACTTGGCTGGTGCGCCGTTTCCAAACCTACGACTACGGCCATTTCGAGCTTAACGGCCGCCATTTGGTGGTGTCCAGCGGCTATGGCTTGTGGGGCGTGCCGCTGCGCATCGGCACTCGCGCCGAAGTGGCGATGATTACCCTGCACAATCCTTGAATTGGGTAGCAAGTTTCAGGCTGCCTGAAAGCATGAAACTTGAATGGCAAAAAATGTTGTTTATTTGTTAAACCGAATCAGCCTGTTAATGCAAAATCGGCCGCAGTGGTGAAAAAAAACTTGTTCACAAAGGCCGCTTATGGTTAAATACGCGCCTTAACAAACGCGGGGTGATTAGCTCAGTTGGTAGAGCGCCTGCCTTACAAGCAGGATGTCGGCGGTTCGACTCCGTCATCACCCACCAGTTTTTTGTTTTGTGCCTTGGCATAAAACATGCGCGGTGGTAGCTCAGTTGGTTAGAGTACCGGCCTGTCACGCCGGGGGTCGCGGGTTCGAGCCCCGTCCGCCGCGCCAAAAAATAAAAAATCCTGCCTGAGGGCGGGATTTTTTTATGGCTTGCGTTTTTATCAAATCAATTCGTTCTGAATGATGTGTGTAGGCGTGCCAATCGATGGCCGAATCCGGCTTGGCAATGACGGGTTTAAGTTTCAGGCAGCATAGATAAAAAAACCGCCGCTGTGAGTAAGCATCACAGCGGCGGTTTTTTAATGGCATCCTATTTAAGGCTGTGCCGTTTGTTGCCGATACCAATCCAAAAATGCCGCCGGTGGCGCAAAGCCCAGCAATGGCTCGCTGCGGCGCCCGTCTGCATATTCCACAAACAGACCGGGCGGGCCGAAAAGGCCGTATTCTTTAAGCAGGGCTTGTTGTGCCGGGGTGTTGGCGGTGACATCGATTTGGAAAAAACTTTGCTCGTCTAAGGCTGCCTGAACTTCCGGATTGTTAAAGGTGTAAGCGGCCATTTCCTTGCACGACACACACCAGTCGGCATAGAAATCCACCAATATCGGCGCTTGGCTGTTTTGCGCAAATGCGGCGGCCTTGGCGGCATTCAAATCATCGGGATGGAAGAAGGTGCGGCCGAAATGCACTTGCCCGGGCGGGGTGATGCTCAGCGCTCGGTGTAGGCCGGTGCTGTATAAGCGGCTGCTTTGGGCGGCGAAGTAAATGCCGCCTGCCATTAATAGCACACCCAAAATCGTGGCGGCGGGTTTGAGTTTGCCTGCCAAGCGGCGGCTGCGCGTGAGCAGCAAACCGGCCGGAATAATCATCAGCAGGCTGTAGGCGCCCACCACCACAGCATAGGGCAGAAACGGGGTGGCCATATACACTGCCACCGCCAGCAAAATCACCCCGAAGGCGTATTTGATGCCGTTCATCCAAGCACCGGCACGCGGCAGGATATGGCCGCCAAAGGTGCCCGCCAGTATCAGCGGCACGCCGGTGCCCATCGCCAGCGCATACAGGGCAATGCCGCCCAAAGCGGCGTCGCCGGTTTGGCCGATATAGCCCAGCGCAAACGCCAGCGGCGGTGCCACGCAAGGGCCGACAATCAGCGCGGAAAACATGCCCATGCCGAACACGGAAGCAATTTTGCCGCCGGAAAGTTTGTTGCTTTGATTATGAAAGAAGCTTTGCAGCCGCGCAGGCAGTTGCAGGCTGTATACATCAAACATGGCCAGCGCCAACACCACCATAATGGCGGCGGCGCTGAGCACCACCCACGGCTGTTGCAGCCACACGGTGAGTAGCGCACCACTCAAACCGGCCACCACGCCCACCAAGGTGTAGGTGAGCGCCAGCCCTTGCACATACACCATGGATAAGGTGAAGGCGCGGCGCTTGCTGCCGCTTTGGTCGCCCACGATAATGCTCGACACAATCGGCAGCAAAGGATACATGCAGGCGGTGAGGCTTAAGCCCAAACCGGCGACAAAAAACGCCAATAAATTGGCGTTGAGGGTATCCCACGACAGCGTGAAGCGGCTGCTGGCGGGATTGGTGGCCGGTGTGCGCGGCAGGCTGTTGTCTGGCTGTAAAAACGGATTGGCGGGCTTGACGACGGGCGGGCTGTATTCGCCGTTGCCGTTGATTTCAAAGGTGGTTTGCACCGGCGGATAACACACGCCCACATCGGCACAGCCTTGATAGCTCAGCGTAAGGGTGTGGCTGATACCTTGGCCGGGCTGGCGATACGGCCAATGGGCACCGGCTTGGTGGTAATACACTTCTTGAGTGCCAAAAAAATCATCGGTTTTTTCTTTGCCGCTGCTGAACGTGGGCTCGCCCAGCAAGGCATCGGGATTGGTGGCGGCTTCGATTTTGCTGCGGTACAGATAATAGCCGTCGGCTAACTCAAAGCGCACATCAATGCCTTGGTCGTTGACGCTTAAATGCGGTACGAAGGCTTGCTCGGCAGGCAGCAGGCGGCTGCCGTCTACGGCAAAGGCGGTGGTACACAATAATAAGGTGAGCAGGGCGAAAAAACGTTGCACTATATTCATGAGGGGCTGGCATCGCGCCGCAGCAGGCGGCAGGGCTGAGAGATAAGCGCGGATTATAGCAAAGCAGCAGCATCGCCGCCTTGGCGGGCAGGCGGCTTTACTTTTTTATACACACGGCTTTCAGGCAGCCTTTGAAAAGGCAAGGGATATGTCTTAATCTTATTTAGAAGTTCTATTTAGAATTGGGCATCAACCAATATCGCTTTAACTTTAAAGGGTGAATTAAATGGATGTTGGCTTATGTTTGAGATTGAGAGCACTAAAAAGGCTGCCTGAAAGCACAAATTCGCTTCCAGGCAGCCTTTGATTACCGCCGTTTTACAGGCTGTAATACATTTCAAATTCCAGCGGGTGCGGTGCCATGCGGATGCGGCGTACGTCTTCTTCTTTAAAGGCGATGTAGCTGTCGATCCAGTCTTGGCTGAACACGCCGCCGCGGGTGAGGAATTCGTGGTCGGCTTTCAGGGCGGCCAATGCTTCTTCTAAAGAGGCGCATACGGTGGGCACCAAGGCATCTTCTTCCGGCGGCAGGTCGTAGAGGTTTTTGTCGGCCGGGTCGCCCGGGTGGATTTTGTTTTGGATGCCGTCTAAGCCCGCCATCAAGAGTGCGGCAAAGCACAGGTAGGGGTTGGCCATCGGATCGGGGAAGCGCGCTTCGATGCGGCGGCCTTTGCTGCTGGCCACATGTGGGATGCGGATGGAAGCCGAGCGGTTTTTGGCGGAATAAGCCAGTTTGGTGGGCGCTTCAAAGTGCGGCACCAGGCGTTTGTAGGAGTTGGTGGACGGATTGGTAATCGCGTTCAGCGCTTTGGCGTGTTTGATGATGCCGCCGATGTAGTACAGTGCCACATCAGACAAGCCGGCATAGCCGTCGCCCGCAAACAGGTTTTGGCCGTCTTTCCAAATCGATTGGTGCACGTGCATGCCGGAGCCGTTGTCGCCCATAATCGGTTTGGGCATAAAAGTGGCGGTTTTGCCGAAGTTGTGCGCCACGTTTTGGATCACGTATTTCAAATCTTGGGTCCAGTCGGCACGGCGGGTGAGGGTGTTGAAGCGGGTGCCGATTTCCATTTGTCCGGCGGTGGCCACTTCGTGGTGGTGTACTTCCACCGGAATGCCGATTTCTTCCAGAATCAGGGTGCAGGCCGAGCGCAAATCTTGGCCGGAATCCACCGGGGCTACGGGGAAATAGCCGCCTTTTACAAACGGGCGGTGGCCGGTGTTTTGGCCGTCGTAGGATTTGCCGGAAGACCAAGCGGCTTCTTCGGAGTGGATTTTGTAGCGGGTGCCGGACATATCGGTTTCAAATTCGATGCCGTCGAACACAAAGAATTCCGGCTCGGGGCCGAAGTAGGCGGTGTCGCCCAAGCCAGACGATTTCAAATAGGCTTCGGCGCGTTTGGCGATGGAGCGCGGGTCGCGGTCGTAGCCTTGGCCGTTGGCCGGGTCAATCACATCACAGGTGAGCACCAGTGTGGGCTCGTCGTAGAAGGGATCGATAAAGGCGGTGGCCGCATCGGGTTTGAGCTGCATATCGGAAGCTTGAATGCCTTTCCAGCCGCCGATAGAGGAGCCGTCAAACGCTTGGCCGTTTTCAAACCATTCTTCCGGGTCTTCCAATACAATGCGCGCAGGCAGGGAAACGTGCTGTTGCTTGCCTTTGGTGTCGGTAAAACGCAAGTCGATAAATTTGACTTGGAACTCTTCAATCAGGTTGACCACATTTTGAATGGACATAGATGCACTCCCGTAATGGTGATGAAAATAACAACATGCCAACGATTCTGCCATAAGCCGGGGCTGAAAAAAATGCCGCGATGCAAAAAGATGTTTCGATTATAAAGATATATGATTAAATAATTGAAAAATATAAATATAAAAATACGAAAAATCGGTTTATATCCGATTTTCAGATGTTTTAACCGGTATGGACGGGGTTGGCAGCCATGCCCAAATCCGTTTGTCGAAAAAACCGCCGTGCCGCATAATACCGCTTTTGCCCTTGCCGGACAGCCAAAAGGAAACCCATGCTGGAATATGCCGTATTCGGCAACCCGATTGCCCACAGCCGCTCGCCGCAGATTCATCAGGCCTTTGCCCGCCAACAAGGCTTGCCTATGGTGTATGAGCGGGTGTTGGCACCGCTGGATGGTTTTCAGGCAGCCTTGGCTGATTTTTTCCGTGGTGGCGGCGTGGGTGCCAATGTAACCGTGCCGTTTAAAACCGAAGCCTATGCCGCCGCCGATGTGTTGTCGGCGCGCGCCCAAGCCGCCGGTGCGGTAAACACCTTATATCAGCAGCCCGATGGCCGCATTTTGGGCGACAACACCGATGGCGAAGGGCTGGTGCGCGATATCGTTGATTTACACGGCCATGCCTTGGCGGGCAAAACCATTTTGCTGTTGGGTGCGGGCGGTGCCGCTCGCGGTGCCGTTGGTGCTTTGCTGGCCGCGCAACCGCAGGCGCTCACGGTGGTGAACCGTACGGCGGATAAAGCGCGGCAATTGGCGGCAGAGCAAGGTGTGCACTGGGCGGAATATGCCGCCGTGGCGGCGCAGCGCTTTGATGTGGTGATCAACGCCACTTCAGGCAGCCTCAACGGCGATTTACCGCCGCTGGCCGATGCGGTATTGGCCAAGGCCGAATTGGTGTACGACATGATGTACGCCGCCGCACCCACGCCGTTTTTGGCTCATGCCCGCGCTTGCGGTGCCGCCGCAGTGGCCGACGGCTTGGGCATGTTGGTGGCGCAAGCGGCGGCGGCGTATGCTTTATGGCGCGGCTTTAGCCCCGAGATTGCGCCGGTGGTGGCGCAAATCCGCGCAGAAATGGAGCCGATATGCGCTGGCTGAAATGGCTGCTGGCCTTGCCGCTGGCAGCAGTGGTGGTGTTTAACGCCTATGTTTACGGCAGCATCCTCACCTACCGCGCGGTGGCACCGCATTCCACCGCCTTTATGCAAATGCGTATGGGGCAATTGGCGGCGGAAAAACCGGATGTTGATTTGGATTACCGCTGGGTGCCTTATGAGCAGATTTCGGTAAATCTGAAAAAAGCACTGATTGCCTCGGAAGACGCCAATTTTGCCGAACACGGCGGCTTTGATTGGGCGGGCATCCGCTTGGCGATGAAGAAAAACCAACGCGCCGGGCAGGTGCGGGCTGGCGGCTCCACCATTAGCCAGCAATTGGCGAAAAACCTGTTTTTAAATGAAAGCCGCAGCTATGTGCGCAAGGCCGAAGAAGCGGCGATTACCGCCATGCTCGAAGCCACCACCGATAAAGACCGCATTTTTGCGCTTTATCTGAATGTGATTGAATGGGGCTACGGCATTTATGGCGCCGAAGCGGCCAGCCAGCATTACTTCAAACGCAGCGCGGCACAGCTCAGCCCGCAACAAGCCGCCCAACTGGCCGCCCGCGTGCCACGGCCTTTGTTTTATGCCGACAACCCGAACAACCGCAGCTGGCGCGGCAAAGCCAATGTGATTTTACGGCGCATGGGCTCGGCCACATTGCCGGAAGGGGATTAGGGTCTGTTCACAATTACTTGTCATACCCTTGAATAAAAAAGAAACGCAGGCATAAAAGGAAGTTCTCACCCTCCCCCAATACACCTGCGATGCCCCGTACACTACTCAAAGATGAACATTGGACGAAGCTGTTACCTATTCTGCGTGATTTGGGTATTTATAGCAAACCCAATTTGCGCAGAATTCTTGAAGGCATACTTTACAGAATAAGAACCGGCATACCGTGGCGGGATTTACCTGAGTATTTCGGCAAGTATCATACTGTTTATACCGCTTATAACCGTTGGTCAGAAAAAGGCATTTTTACTGCAATCTTGAAACAGCTCAGCCAAGAGAGTGACTTGGAGTGGGTAGCCATAGACGGCAGTTATATCCGTGCTCACCAACACTGCGCCGCAGCCTCAGCGCTCAGTGCGCAAGAGGATCACGCAATCGGTATGAGCTGAGGCGGCAGAACCAGCAAGATTCATCTGGCTGTAGATGCTGCAGGCAATCCGATTGAGGTTATCGTTACTGCGGGCAATATCCATGATGTCACCGTTGCACCGGAGCTGCTTGACAACATCAACCTTGCCGAAACTGAGTTGGTTAATGCGGACAAAGGTTACGATTCAGACCGGCTCAGGGAGCAAATAGAGCAAAGCGGTGCGAAAGCCAATATTCCCTATAAAAGAAATAGGGAAGAGAAAAATAAAGACATGGACTGGTATTTATATAAAATCAGGCATTTGGTAGAGAATGCCTTTTGCCGTTTGAAACATTTCCGAGCGATTGCCAGCCGTTACGATAAGCTGAAACGCAACTTCCACAGTACGGTTTTATTGGGGTGCATTGTGATGTGGTTACCTTTATGACAAGTAATTGTGAACAGACCCTAAAACGGCTCTATTCGCCACACCGCCATGCGGTATGCCGAATAGAGCCGTTGTTTTGTTACTACCAATCAATGCTGCTTACCAGCGGTATTTAATACCTAAATTCAGAATAACATTGCTGAAATCTTGATTATTAAAAGCCATTTTCATATTTTGGGTTAAATAAAGATTTTTTGCCGCTTGATATTGGGCACCGAAGTCCAGATTCATTTTCAGCTTGCCAGTACCGCGCGAATGGCTGTATTCGCTATCGGCATAGCCGACTTCGAGCTTGCCTAAATCACGACTAACACCGATGCCTGCATTCAGCAGCCATTTATCATTGCGCCAGTCTGCGGCCAGCCCCAGCTCCGTACTTAATGGGCGCTTATCGCTAATCTGCAGCACATCACCATTGCGGTCGGTCAGATTGCCCAAACCAAGATTGTTGTAAGACACCCCAATATACTCTTTCAGGCTGACAGCACCGAGCGAGTGGTTGTGGCTAAGCCCTACTTTGGCAAATACCCCGGTGGAAGAAAAGCGATTGTTCATGCTGGTAACCGCTTGCGCAGATGCACTTATATCTTCAACATCTGTTTTAAACCGCGCCTTGGCCACGCCCAATGCACCATAAAACTTGAATTGGTCGACATAATATCCGGCATGGCCAATCACAGAAGCCAGCTTGGTACTTGAACGCAAACGCACATTTTCAGATTCGGTTTGCGTATTCAAATCGGCCAGCCTGAACTGAATCCCGCCCTCCCAATTTTCATTGCGGTCTGCCGCGTGGAACACCACCCCCTTACCGTGAACTTTGCTGCTGAAATCATAAACATTCTGATAGTGGTCACGCTCATAATAGCCTTCGTAGCTGATAGCCGCACCCGGCTGAACATCATGCAGATTGATATTCAATACATTACGAGCACTGCCAATCAGCGTTAAATACTCCCCCATCTCAGGCGCAGTTTTGGCAGTGAGGCGAACTTTGGTTTGGGTTACCGGTGGCTCTGCTGCTTCTGCTTCTGCTGCCTTCTCTGCTGCTGCCTGAGCCGCTGCATTCTCTGCTGCTGCCTGAGCCGCTGCATTCTCTGCTGCTGCCTGAGCCGCTGCATTCTCTGCTGCTGCCTGAGCCGCTGCCTTCTCTGCTGCTGCCTGAGCCGCTGCATTCTCTGCTGCTGCCTGAGCCGCTGCATTCTCTGCTGCTGCCTGAGCCGCTGCATTCTCTGCTGCTGCCTGAGCCGCTGCATTCTCTGCTGCTGCCTGAGCCGCTGCATTCTCTGCTGCTGCCTGAGCCGCTGCATTCTCTGCTGCTGCCTGAGCCGCTGCATTCTCTGCTGCTGCCTGAGCCGCTGTATTCTCTGCTGCTGCCTGAGCCGCTGCATTCTCTGCTGCTGCCTGAGCCGCTGCATTCTCTGCTGCTGCCTGAGCCGCTGCATTCTCTGCTGCTGCCTGAGCTGCTGCATTCTCTGCTGCTGCCTGAGCCGCTGCATTCTCTGCTGCTGCCTGAGCCGCTGCATTCTCTGCTGCCGACAGCTCTTTTGTTTCTGCCACGTAAGTATGGCCGTTATCCTGCTGAAAACCAAACTCCAAGCCTTTGTTCACCATGCGGGGTGCATTCTCAAAGCCTAAGCTACCGGATTTATAGGTCACAAAGGTCAGGCTTTTCATGGGGTCGGCCAGCATGGCTTGTACATCGTCGCGCAATGTAAACAGGGGCTGTACACTGCCGCCGGCTTTGCCTTCTATCACCAGCTTATTGTTGATTTCATAATCTTGTGCATTCAGTGCAGTGATGGTATCACGGCCGATATCGCCAAACACCAAGGTGCTTAAAGGCGCATTTGTATCTGCTTCAAAATTACCTGCCACCGTTAGGGCTTTCTTTAAGCCCAAAGAGCCGTTTTGCAAGCGTAAATCAGTATTTAAACGCGGTTGCTGAAAATCAAATGTACCTGCACCGCCCGCCAAAGTAAGCTGCGGCAAAATGCTGCCGTCGGCAATGCCATTGATGCTGCCGTTAACAGCCACATTGTAGTGGGGGATACTGTCTTGATCTGCGGCAAAAGTAAAACGACTGTCGGGTGCCAAGTTAATGCGCGCTTGGGCACCCAATTCAGCCACCATCGGCCCAAAGCGCCAAGTAGCTTGGTTGTGGTTGTTGAATTCAACTTTATTTACAGGTGAAGTAAGGGTTAAATCCATCGGTGCTTGGTTGTTGATTTGCAAAGCGGTGTCGGCAGCCGTAGTAATGCGGCTCTGCAAAACACTAGTGGCGGTATTGTTCCAAACAGCTTGGCCGCTACCTGAAGCGTGGATGTCGGCTTGGCCGCTGATGCCGCCGGTAAAGGTATTGGTGAAGTCGACCGGGGTATTAAAATTCAGGCTGTTGCCGCTGCCATTAAACTTTAAATTGGCTTTGAGCAGCGGATTGTGGAAGTTTGGATCCAGAAAAGGGTTGCCTTTTACCGCTGCCGTAGCGGAGTCATGCCGGTTGGCCTCGGCATCGTCAATAAACAGGCTTACACGGTTATTGCCGGCCAAGGTAATGTTGTCGGCCTGTACGGTGGCGGCACGGCCAATACCTAAAGCAGCGCCTTTATCTACACTGATGCTGTTGGCTTGAAAGGTACTTGGCCGCCATTCGCGGCGCAGGTAATCCATTTGGGTGGTGCCGATGCCGCCCGCCAAGGCAGTACCATAAGTCAGTTTGTCGCCGACAAAATTCACCCGCCCTTGCTTTACCTGCAACTCACCTTGAATATTACTGTCACCGCGCAAGTGCCAAATATTGCTTTCCGATGCTGCCGCAGGAGCGTATACAACATCTAAATTGCCGTTGAAGCTGCCTAAGTAGTTGCGCTCTTCGTTGGCGCTGAAGGTGAAGGTTGATTTCTGTGCTGGATTATCGTTGGCAATATTGGCACCACGGTCTAAGTGATAAATATCATTAAAGTTTAATGCGTGACCGTTCAAATCAAATTTACCGCCGCGAACACCAAAATAAATTTCGTTGTTGTTGAGTTGGTTTTCACCCAGCAGTTTTACGGTGGCTTGGCCGGTGGCCATCATGATTTTGTCTGCCGCCACGCCTTGATTAGCCAATTCCAGCGTGCCGTCACCAATGGCCACACTGCCGTGGCCGCGGCCTTCTGCTTGCAGGCGCAGAGTGCCTTTACCTACTTTGCGCCAATCAGTGCCGGGGGCCAGAGTAAGGGTGGATGTAACGGTGTTGCCCTCGGCCACCGACATGCCGCTTAAGTCGAATTTGCCGTTGCCGCCGATGGTGGCATTGGTTTCAAAATACAGCGGAATGGCACCAATGTCGGTATCACCATTGATTTGCAGATGAACAGTGCCGTTTTTATCGTTGTTTTTTAAATACAAATCCTTCACTTTCGGATTCGCACCCATCATGTAGGAGCCCAATGCATAATGCTTGTATAAATCCAACGTCGCATCTTCGCTCTGGCCGGAAAGAAATTTGAAGTGCGCTACGTCATTAAAAGAATCAACACGTTTGTTTTCAATTTGAATAGTTTGATTATTGCTAACTTCTTGGGTAGTAGTGCGGTTTTTCAATATATTGGTCAAGTTGGGCAGGTATTGCATAATGCCTATTTTGCCATAGCCGCGCGCATTATTACCCCCTTGCGAATTCACGCCCAGCAGCAGCCATTGCTGCTTGTCTTTATCCCACCAAAACACAGGGGAACCACTGTCGCCGGGCATGCTGCTGCTGTCCAGCACAGTAGCAGCATCCGGCATCAGCTGGTATGAAACATTCTGGCCTAATTGCATTTCGTTGATGGTTTTAAC
Source organism: Paralysiella testudinis (assembly GCF_016894345.1). Taxonomy (GTDB): domain Bacteria; phylum Pseudomonadota; class Gammaproteobacteria; order Burkholderiales; family Neisseriaceae; genus Paralysiella; species Paralysiella testudinis. The sequence continues at coordinate 2,666,712 of NZ_CP069798.1, read as the reverse complement.
ATCAGCCAAACTGCCATGCAGATACGTATAGCTGTTGGCAACCACATTGACTGCGGTGCCGGTGTAGGGATCGGTAAGCGGCTGGATAAACACCCCCGCGCCGTTGCGGGCAATTAAATCGCCCACCGCCACAGATGAAAAGGAGTCCACCAAGCCATAAGGTACCGCATCAAAAATCATTTTGCTCATGCGGATGATACTGGTATCAAAACCGATGTCTTCATTATTGCGGTAGGGTGCGCCATTGGCAAAAGCCAAATCTTGCTCATGCCCCAGAATATTCGCATCAATTTTGTCTTGCGGCAGAATAAATTTAAGATAATTTGCCGCTTTATCTTCATTGCTGTTATGGAAAAGCGGCAAATCCGAACGGTAAAAGCGCCGCCCGTAAGTATCATTGTTATAAAGCTCTTTCATATGGGCAGCAGTAACCACAATATTGTGGCTCACCGGTGTGGCAAAGCCTTTATCGGAAACCCCTTGAAAGTCAGGCATCAGCGGAATACTGCGGCTGCCATCTCCTTGAATGCTGCCGGTGCTTAACTGGCCATCTTTGGTATAAACCTGTACATCTACACTACCGGCTGCATATTTTCCGGCATTATGGGCAAACTTAATGTATTCGTTATAGTCAATATCATGCCGAACCACCCCGGCATCACTTTTGCTGATGTACAGCGGCGCCATTAAAAATAATAATACATGCGAGCAGCTTCTTAGCTTGGTGTAAAAATCCAACCTATTGGTCTGTTGGTACTGCGGTTTACCTAAATTCATCATAACCTTTCAGTAGTTAAAGCGTAGATTAAATTACAGCGAATACTGCGTTGCTGCGTTTTGCTTTGATATAAACTTAACTCTAATTTTATGCCGAGTAATTAGGGTCTGTTCACAATTACTTGTCATAAAGGTAACCACATCACAATGCACCCCAATAAAACCGTACTGTGGAAGTTACGTTTGAGCTTATCGTAACGGCTGGCAATCGCTCGGAAATGTTTCAAACGGCAAAAGGCATTCTCTACCAAATGCCTGATTTTATATAAATACCAGTCCATGTCTTTATTTTTCTCTTCCCTATTTCTTTTATAGGGAATATTGGCTTTCGCACCGCTTTGCTCTATTTGCTCCCTGAGCCGGTCTGAATCGTAACCTTTGTCCGCATTAACCAACTCAGTTTCGGCAAGGTTGATGTTGTCAAGCAGCTCCGGTGCAACGGTGACATCATGGATATTGCCCGCAGTACTGAGCGCTGAGGCGCAGTGTTGGTGGGCACGGATATAACTGCCGTCTATGGCTACCCACTCCAAGTCACTCTCTTGGCTGAGCTGTTTCAAGATTGCAGTAAAAATGCCTTTTTCTGACCAACGGTTATAAGCGGTATAAACAGTATGATACTTGCCGAAATACTCGGGTAAATCCCGCCACGGTATGCCGGTTCTTATTCTGTAAAGTATGCCTTCAAGAATTCTGCGCAAATTGGGTTTGCTATAAATACCCAAATCACGCAGAATAGGTAACAGCTTCGTCCAATGTTCATCTTTGAGTAGTGTACGGGGCATCGCAGGTGTATTGGAGGAGGGTGAGAACTTCCTTTTATGCCTGCGTTTCTTTTTATTCAAGGGTATGACAAGTAATTGTGAACAGACCCTAATCTATTTAATAAATATAATCAACATTATACCTTATTCAAGCGATTAGCCGATACCGGTTGGCTATCATAACCATTGAAGCCTACAAACTGAACCGCCCCGATTTCATAGGAGACAGCTTAAGTGATGTTCTGAAAATATGCCGCCTGTATTTTAAGCAAAAAATAAAATCATATATTTATTAACTGAAGTTACGCAGTTGTATATCAAGGCTGCCTGAAGCGTAAAGCCGTCATTGCCGAACTTGATTCGGCAATCCATTGACAGGAAATTGCAGAATATATCATCTGTTTTAAAATCAATGATATTGATGCTGTTTTGTATTACTGCGGTGTCGGTTTATTTTCACCGTCGATTGCCGAATCAAGTTATACCAATTCTACAAAATACAATACAATAAAACCCAAGCCCAAACTCCTAAACACCACCATGCCCAAACTAGGGTCTGTTCACAATTACTTGTCATAAAGGTAACCACATCACAATGCACCCCAATAAAACCGTACTGTGGAAGTTGCGTTTCAGCTTATCGTAACGGCTGGCAATCGCTCGGAAATGTTTCAAACGGCAAAAGGCATTCTCTACCAAATGCCTGATTTTATATAAATACCAGTCCATGTCTTTATTTTTCTCTTCCCTATTTCTTTTATAGGGAATATTGGCTTTCGCACCGCTTTGCTCTATTTGCTCCCTGAGCCGGTCTGAATCGTAACCTTTGTCCGCATTAACCAACTCAGTTTCGGCAAGGTTGATGTTGTCAAGCAGCTCCGGTGCAACGGTGACATCATGGATATTGCCCGCAGTACTGAGCGCTGAAGCGCAGTGTTGGTGGGCACGGATATAACTGCCGTCTATGGCTACCCACTCCAAGTCACTCTCTTGGCTGAGCTGTTTCAAGATTGCAGTAAAAATGCCTTTTTCTGACCAACGGTTATAAGCGGTATAAACAGTATGATACTTGCCGAAATACTCGGGCAAATCCCGCCACGGTATGCCGGTTCTTATTCTGTAAAGTATGCCTTCAAGAATTCTGCGCAAATTGGGTTTGCTATAAATACCCAAATCACGCAGAATAGGTAACAGCTTCGTCCAATGTTCATCTTCGAGTAGTGTACGGGGCATCGCAGGTGTATTGGGGGGGTGTGAGAACTTCCTTTTATGCCTGCGTTTCTTTTTTATTCAAGGGCATGACAAGTAATTGTGAACAGAACCTAACACCCCGCAAACACCAGCTGACTGATCATGATTTTTTAAAACTGTCCAAAACAGAGTCAAATCCGAGAGCACGGATCAAATTGCTGATGCTGCATCAACTGAGCTTGAGTCACAGCTTAGACAGCATTGCACAAACCTTCGGCTATCATCAACAAAGCATCAGCGTCATCAGAAAGCACTATTGGCTGTATGGGCTGGACAGCATCTACGACAAACCCGGCAGAGGCCGCAAAAGCCTGTTGGCCGAAAAAGACATCGAAGCCTTTAAGCAAGCCATTGTAGAACAACAACAGCAAAGGGGCGGCGGCAGGCTGACTGCTGTTGATATTGCCCGTATTGCCAAGGAAGACTTTAATACCGACTACACACCGAAAGGCATTTACGGCTTATTGTCCCGCATCGGCATCAGCTGGGTATCTGCCCGCAGCCGGCATCCCAAAGCGAATCAGCAGGCAATGGATGATTTTAAAAAACTTCGTAAACCATGTTCGGACAGTGCTGCCTGAACACATTGAGTTGTCTGACGTAGACATCTGGTTTCAAGATGAAACCCGTATCGGCCAGCAAGGATCCATCACCCGGGTTTGGCACTATTGCGGCCAAAGGCCGAGGGTCGTACGCCAACAGCAATTTGAGTCTGCCTACTTATTTGGGGCATTCTGCCCCTCAAACGGCAACAGTGTGGGTTTGGTATTGCCGTATGTAAATAAGCAAGCCATGCAGCTACATATGCAGCATATCAGCAAGGAAGTACCGGAGGGTCGTCATGCAGTGGTTGTTATGGATGGCGCTTTATGGCATCAAGCCGATTTAAACCTACATAACGTGACGATGCTGAAATTGCCGCCGTATTCACCGGAGTTGAATCCGTCTGAACAGATATGGCAGTATTTAAAGCAGCATGATTTATCGAACCGATGCTTTGATGGTTATGATGCGATTGTAGATGCTGCTTGTGCGGCTTGGAATCGGTTGCGTGTACAGCTTGAATTGATTCGGTCGATTACCTCTAGGGCTTGGTCTATTGTATGTTAATTTAGAGAATTGGTATAATATTCAACAGCAAGGGAAAAGTCTCTTCGTAGGAATAAACAACAGAAAAACGAAGTTCTTCAAGATATAAAATAGCTACATGATTACCGAATGAATCATTGCATAAAACAAGACAGGGATATTTACGTTCTGACATGATTAAAGCCCCTCAACTTTAGATTTAAATTAAAGGGGCTTTGAAATTTAAAACAATTGAGATTTGTCAAGCCCCGACGTTATGGGGGACAATATATAAGTGATACAAGGCGCGAAGCGGCAGACAGTACAGGTAGTACGGAACTGAGTTTGTTGGCGCTTTAGCGCCTTACAAAGTCGTTCGCGTAGCGCGTAGGCACAGCAACGCCGTAGCACTTTGTTATGCATTTCACTATAGTTGCGCATGGATTGCCAAATTCAGTCTGGCAATAACGGTTTTACATTTCAGGCAGCCTTGATAGCCGATGCATATATTCAGCTATTTTGTTTCTTTGCTGCATTTAATCGGCGTTGTTGCTTTCCGTATCCAATACCTCCATCGCCAGCCGCATCCATTGCCATGCCAAGGCGCGTTCTTCGCTAAAGGCATCCCACAAGGCATCTTGCGACAACACATGATAGTGTTCGCCGGTGTCGATGCCGCCGTCTTCGCCTTCTTGTTCTGCCAGTTGTTCGTAGTGTTGCTGCCATTCTGGGCTGAAATAATATGTTTTCAGTTGTTGCAATTCGGCTTGGGCGGCTTGCCATTGTTGTTGGGCGGCCTGTAATTGCGGCAATAATGCCATCCAACGGGCGTAGGCGTCTTGCATGGTTTGTACTTGCTCGGTCCAAGTTGTGGATTTGCTCATGAAGGTTTCCTTTAATCTAAAATGGTGATGGTATCGCTCACCGTTACGCTGCCGCTATTCAAGGCCACCATATTCACGCCGAAGCAGGCGCCTTCGGGCAGGCGGTGGGTTTTGGCTAAGGTGCGCAAGGGCTCGGCCAGTGGCGATTTGGCGCCGGTGAGCGGGTCGATGGTAATCATAACGCAGCGGCTGCACGGCTTGAACAGCTCGAATGTCACTGTGCCGATACGGATGTGCCGCCAGCCGTCTTCGGCATAGGGCGTATCGCCATCAATCACCAGATTGGCGCGAAAGCGATCCATGCCCACAGGTGCGGCCAAATGACGGTTTAGTTCGGCCAGTGAAGCCATGTTGGTGAGCAGATAGGGCGCGCCATCGGCAAACGATAAGGGCTGCTGGCTGTGCGACAAGATGCGGCTGCTGTTGCCCAGATAATGCAGGCGACAGGGCTGGCCGATTTTTTGGCTCAGCCAGGCGGCGCTGTCTTCATCGCAGGGGTGTGCGCAAAACACATCATTCCACACTTTGACGGTGGCACTGCTGCGGCTATCGGGATGGGGGATATGGCGGCGCTCGCCATCGGGTGTGGTAAGGGTGAGGCCGTGTGCATCGGGTGTGGCTTGCCACAACAGCAGCTCGGGCACATTGCGGGCGGTGATAAACATGCCGTCGGGTGTGCTGAGCAGCCATTCGCGGTCGTGGGTGACGCCTTGCGGGGTGATGGTGGCGGCATCGGTGTGGATGCCGCGCATGGATTTAACCGGATAGTAGGCGATGTTGTGCAGTTGCATGGTGGTGGCTGCCGGGGTGAAGTTATGCCCATTCTACAGACTAAGATAACAAGGCGGAGCTGATTTACTTGGTGCTTTAGCACCCTAGTAAATCGCTTTCTTCGAGCTGATCCGCAGACAGTACACACGTACGGAACAGAATTTGCTTGGCGCGCCTACACCTTACAAAATCGCTTGCGTGGCGCGTAGGCGAGCCAACGCAGTGAGGTTTATTTTGTAGGATGGGTATTAGGGTCTGTTCACAATTACTTGTCATACCCTTGAATAAAAAAGAAACGCAGGCATAAAAGGAAGTTCTCACCCCCCCCCAATACACCTGCGATGCCCCGTACACTACTCAAAGATGAACATTGGACGAAGCTGTTACCTATTCTGCGTGATTTGGGTATTTATAGCAAACCCAATTTGCGCAGAATTCTTGAAGGCATACTTTACAGAATAAGAACCGGCATACCGTGGCGGGATTTACCCGAGTATTTCGGCAAGTATCATACTGTTTATACCGCTTATAACCGTTGGTCAGAAAAAGGCATTTTTACTGCAATCTTGAAACAGCTCAGCCAAGAGAGTGACTTGGAGTGGGTAGCCATAGACGGCAGTTATATCCGTGCCCACCAACACTGCGCCTCAGCGCTCAGTGCACAAGAGGATCACGCAATCGGTATGAGCCGAGGCGGCAGAACCAGCAAGATTCATCTGGCTGTAGATGCTGCAGGCAATCCGGTTGAGGTTATCGTTACTGCGGGCAATATCCATGATGTCACCGTTGCACCGGAGCTGCTTGACAACATCAACCTTGCCGAAACTGAGTTGGTTAATGCGGACAAAGGTTACGATTCAGACCGGCTCAGGGAGCAAATAGAGCAAAGCGGTGCGAAAGCCAATATTCCCTATAAAAGAAATAGGGAAGAGAAAAATAAAGACATGGACTGGTATTTATATAAAATCAGGCATTTGGTAGAGAATGCCTTTTGCCGTTTGAAACATTTCCGAGCGATTGCCAGCCGTTACGATAAGCTCAAACGTAACTTCCACAGTACGGTTTTATTGGGGTGCATTGTGATGTGGTTACCTTTATGACAAGTAATTGTGAACAGACCCTAGGGTTTGTTCACATTTCATCGCGTGGCCCTATTTTGGCTTAAAAGCCCGCTTTCTGCGTTGAAAATGCGCGCAAGGTGTTCAACCTTGCTGTGCTTTTCGCCTTGAACGCAGACTTTTCTGCTCAAAATCTAGGGTCTGTTCACAATTACTTGTCATACCCTTGAATAAAAAAGAAACGCAGGCATAAAAGGAAGTTCTCACACCCCCCCAATACACCTGCGATGCCCCGTACACTACTCGAAGATGAACATTGGACGAAGCTGTTACCTATTCTGCGTGATTTGGGTATTTATAGCAAACCCAATTTGCGCAGAATTCTTGAAGGCATACTTTACAGAATAAGAACCGGCATACCGTGGCGGGATTTACCCGAGTATTTCGGCAAGTATCATACTGTTTATACCGCTTATAACCGTTGGTCAGAAAAAGGCATTTTTACTGCAATCTTGAAACAGCTCAGCCAAGAGAGTGACTTGGAGTGGGTAGCCATAGACGGCAGTTATATCCGTGCCCACCAACACTGCGCCTCAGCGCTCAGTGCACAAGAGGATCGCGCAATCGGTATGAGCCGAGGCGGCAGAACCAGCAAGATTCATCTGGCTGTAGATGCTGCAGGCAATCCGATTGAGGTTATCGTTACTGCGGGCAATATCCATGATGTCACCGTTGCACCGGAGCTGCTTGACAACATCAACCTTGCCGAAACTGAGTTGGTTAATGCGGACAAAGGTTACGATTCAGACCGGCTCAGGGAGCAAATAGAGCAAAGCGGTGCGAAAGCCAATATTCCCTATAAAAGCAATAGGAAAGAGAAAAATAAAGACATGGACTGGTATTTATATAAAATCAGGCATTTGGTAGAGAATGCCTTTTGCCGTTTGAAACATTTCCGAGCGATTGCCAGCCGTTACGATAAGCTCAAACGCAACTTCCACAGTACGGTTTTATTGGGGTGCATTGTGATGTGGTTACCTGTTAAGACCCATAATCTTCTGGAATGGATTTTCACGAAACAATTCAGGCTCTAGATTATAGCAATCTTCCAAAGCCTGCCAAGGCGTTTTGTACTTCAACGACCGTAAGGGGCGTTGATGGTTGTAATACAGCAAAAATACCATCAAGTGCCGTTTAAGTTCGTCAGGATGCTCATAGTGGAAGCGTTTGACCGTTACCTCTTTCAGCATCTTGTTGGTAATCTCCACCTGCCCGTTCGTCCATGGATGACGGAATTTCGTGGTACGGTGCTCAATGCCCAAATGCCGGCAAAGCTCGTCAAACGGATGCTCCTTATCAGGCCGTTGTGCTTGGCTCAGCAAGTTGTAGGTAAACTGCGCACCGTTGTCCGTTAGGATATGGGTGATTTTAAACACACAATCTTGTTGTAGGTTGCGCAGAAAAGAAACGGCGGTTTTCTGCGTCATACGCGGATGAAGTTCTGCATAAACATATTTGGTTTTGCGGTCGATGGCGACAAACAGGTACAGCTTGCCGGTTTCACAACGCACCTCGGTGATGTCGATATGGACAAAGCCAACCGGATATTGTTTGAATGTTTTTTACCTTTTTGGCCATCGGATTCATTCTTGGGTAAGCGCGACAATCCGTGATGTTGCAAGCACCGGTGCAGATTGGAGCGGCTCAGCTTTGGAATATTGGGCTTGAAGATGATATACAGCTCGTCCAATGACAGCCGCAGATGTCGCCGGACGGTACAGATTGCCTGCTGCTCCGATTCGGTCAACACGCTGGGGCGGGTTTTGGGGCCGGACTTTTTATCTTCGACCGAATCTGCGTGTTTCCAGTAGAGAACGGTTTTGAAATTAATATTGTATTTTTAGCTAACGCTGCGATGCTCTCTTCAGACTCTTGTATTTCTTTTCTGATTCTAGGCGTAGTCTTGGCGTTACCATGCAATATGCTTGCCATAAGTCGGTCTCTTTTAATTGGGGTAATGATACTCCATAAAATTCAGGGACTAAACAGTTACCTTTATGACAAATAATTGTGAACAGACCCTAGTGCACGGCTAAAATGTGAACAGACCCTAATCGGCTTCGTCTATCCACGCTTGCTGAATGGCTTCCAAGATTTTTTCGCCGCAGCGTGCGGGGTCGTCGTCAAAATCGGGCAGCGCCAGCACCAGTTCGCGCAATTGGGTAAAGCGCACGGTTTTAGGGTCGATGTCGCTGTGGTTATCGGCCAAGTCTTCGGCGATGCGTTGGGTGTCGGTCCATTTCATGGCGGGTTTCCTCAGGTTTTCAGGCAGCCTAAATCAATGGTGTTCGCGGGCGTGGTTGATGGTGTATTTGGGGATTTCCACCACCAAATCTTGTTCGCCCACTTGGGCTTGGCAGCTTAGGCGTGAGGTGGCTTCCAGCCCCCAAGCTTGGTCGAGCAGGTCTTCTTCGATGTCGTCGGCCGCTTCTAGGCTGTTAAAGCCTTGGCGCACAATCACATGGCAGGTGGTGCAGGCGCAGGATTTTTCGCAGGCGTGTTCGATTTCGATGTCGTTTTCCAGTAGCAAATCGCACAGGCTTTTGCCCACTTTGACATTGGCCAGCTCTTTGCCTTTGGGGCAGAGGGTGGGGTGGGGCAGGATGGTGACTTTTGGCATGGTGTTCAATACTTTCGGTTTTGTTTTTAATTTATTTGTAAATCATTGATTTTGTTTTGTTTGAGGCTGCCTGAAAACATAAGGACATCAAGATAATTCATCAACGGTTTTGCCTTGTAAGGCACGGCGGATATTGCGGTTCATGCGTTGGGCGGCAAAGTTGTCGGTGGCGTGGCTTAGGCTGTGCACGGCGGCGCGGATGGTGTCGGCATCGCTGTGTTGCACTGCAGCTTCGGTTTGCGCCAAGGCTGCCTGAATGTGTTGCTGCTCGTCGCTGCCCAGCAAGTCGGCATCCAGTGCCAATGCGGCTTGCACGGCTTCCATCAGGCTGCGCGCTTCCACTGCGGCTTCGGCACGGGCGCGGGCGGCGGCATCGCTGCCGGCGTGGTGCATGCTGTCTTTGAGCATTTGGGTGATGGCGGTGTCGTCCAGCCCGTAAGACGGCTTCACTTCAATCTGCGCTTGCACGCCGGTGGTTTGTTCGCGGGCGGATACCGACAATAAGCCGTCGGCATCCACTTGAAAGGTAACGCGGATGCGGGCCGCACCGGCCACCATCGGCGGGATGCCACGCAAGGTAAAGCGCGCCAAGCTGCGGCAATCGGCCACCAGCTCGCGCTCGCCTTGCACGACGTGAATCATCATCGCGGTTTGGCCGTCTTTAAAGGTGGTGAATTCTTGCGCGCGGGCGGTGGGCAGGGTGTTGTTGCGCGGAATCACTTTTTCCACCAGCCCGCCGTAGGTTTCCAGCCCCAAAGATAAGGGGGTGACGTCGAGCAGCAGCCATTCATCGTCGTTTTTGTTGCCTGCCAACACATTGGCCTGCATGGCCGCGCCCAAAGCCACTACTTCGTCGGGATTGAGGTTGTTGAGCGGCGTTTGGCCAAAAAAAGTGGCCACCGCTTGCTGCACATGCAACATGCGGGTGGCACCGCCCACCATAATCACACCTTTGATGTCGGCCTTTTTGATGTCGGCGTCTTTCATGGCCTGCTTTATCGGCTCCAGTGTTTTGAGCACCAGGTGTTGGGTGAGGTTATTGAAGGTTTCGCGGCTGATGTTGCTGCGGATATGGCGGCCATCCGATAGGGTGGCTTCAATGGTGGCGCTATTATTGGTGGTGAGGGCTTCTTTGGCTTCGCGTGCCAGCGCCAGCAGCAGGGCGCTGTCGGGCTCGGGCAGCTGGGATAATTGGTTTTGCTCCAACAGCCAACAAAACAGGCGGTGGTCGAAATCGTCGCCGCCCAAGGCGCTGTTGCCGTTGGTGGCTTTCACTTCAAACAGCCCTTGGCTTAAGACCAGAATAGAAACGTCGAAGGTGCCGCCGCCCAAGTCATACACCACAAAAGTGCCTTCGGCGCGGTTGTCCAGCCCGTAGGCAATGGCCGCGGCGGTGGGCTCGTTGAGCAGGCGCAAAACATTGAGCCCGGCCAAGCGTGCTGCGTCTTTGGTGGCTTGGCGCTGGGCATCGTCGAAATAGGCGGGCACGGTAATCACGGCGCCGGTAAGCTCGCCGCCCAAGTTGGCTTCGGCACGTTGTTTGAGGGTGCGCAAGATGTCGGCAGAAACATCAATTGGGGTTTTATCGCCGCTACGGGTGTGCATTTCGATGATGCGCTCGTTGTCACCAAAGCGGTAGGGCAGGTAGCGGGTTTGCGCATCGTGGCGGATGTCGGCCAGGCTGCGGCCAATTAGGCGCTTGGCTGAGCTGATGGTGTTGGCGGGGTCGATTTTTTGCGCTTTGAGGGCATCGTGTCCTACTTCGATGTCGCTGCCGCTGCCGTAGCGCACCACCGATGGCAGTGCTTTGCGCCCTTGGGCATCGGCCAGGCAGACGGCATGGCCGCTTTTGACGCTGGCCACCAGGCTGTTGGTGGTGCCCAAGTCTATGCCCACCGCTAAGCGGTGTTGGTGCGGAGCGGCGGCAAGGCCGGGTTCGGCAATTTGCAGTAAGGCCATGGTGTGGTTTCTGTATTGAGTGGTGAAGTGGCAGCTTTATATTTATACCAATTCTAAAAAATAACCTAACTGCGTTGGCTCGCCTTAGCTCGAAGAGAACGATTTTGTAAGGCGCTAAAGCGCCAACAAACTCTGTTCCGTACTAGGTGTACTGTCTGCGGCTCAGCTCAAAGAGAACGATTTACTAGGGTGCTGAAGCACCAAGTAAATCAGTTCCGTCTTGTTATCTTATTATTTTAGAATTGGTATTATTTGAGGCTGCCTGAAAGATTATTCGAAGCTGATTTTGGCAAAAATCGGCCAGCCTTGTGCCGGGGCGTTGGCCGGGGGTGTGGGCAGGGTATTTTTACCGAATTGGGTGGCAAAGCATTGGGCCAGCGAGGTTTGCGGCGCCACATCGATGTTGTGGATGTGGCCGTTGGGCGCCACATCGGCCACCAAAGCAAAATTACCGTGGCTGGGGTTTGCTGCCCCCTTGGGCATGCAGGCATGCACAGCGTCGGGTAAATAGGCATTCAGCGAGGCATCATAAGCGGCACCGGCGCCGCTGGCGGCAGCTTGTTGGGCGTTGAGCAGGCGTTGATTAAAGTCTTGCGCCCAAACCGGTGCGGCGGTGAGCAATAAGGCTAAACCCAAGCCGGCCAGCCAATGCGGTGTTGCGGCGGTGGTGATTGTGCGTGCTTGTTTCATCGATATTCCTTTGCAATATATAGACAATAAGCCATAAAGGTTAGGGCAAGGCTGCCTGAATTTCTTGCTGCAGTTTATTTAAAAAACGGCCTTCACGCACCAAAGCGGCAGCTTCTGCCGGGGTATTGTTGGCAAAAGCGGTATCCAGTTGGCGGTAAAGTGCGGTTTGGGCGTCATGGATTTCGGCGGCCAGGTTGTTGAGTGCGGCTTCGTCTGCGGCCGCACGGGCTTCGGCCAAGGTTTCGCGCCAATCCATCTGCTGCATCAAAAAGGCGGGTGCAAACTGGGTGTGCTCCGGCGCATCGGCCTCAATGCCTTGCGCTTGCAATAAATAAGCGGCGCGGTTGAGCGGGTCTTTCAGGGTGCGGTAGGCTTCGTTTACCGTGGTAGACATCATCATGGCCTGCTTTTGCTCAAACGCGCTGCGGGCGGCAAATTTATCCGGATGGCACTGAGCGGCCACGGCGCGGTAGCGTGCATCCAGTGTGGTGGTGTCCAGCGCAAACGTGGCGGGCAGGTTGAATAAGTCGAAATATTGGCTCATGGTGTGTGGGTCATTTCGGGTGGCCGTTTTAGCTGCGCAAAAACTGCGTTTTAGCTGCGCAGAAACCTCGTTTTAGGTAGCCGATTGTAACAGGCTGGCATTGGGTTTAAAATAAGTGCTTTGGCAGTAAAGGAGGCCATAATGGCCAAAAATGTGCAATTAAACAAAGGCCCTATTCGCGATAATGCGCTGAAGGCACTGGTGAAATCCAATTTGTTCCGCCACAAGGTGGAACGCAATAAAAAAGGCAAAGGCAGCTATAATAGACAGGCTGCGAAAAAAGGGCGAGACGGTTTTGATACCGTCTCGTTTGCTTTTCAGTCTGCCTGAAAGACAGACTGAAGAAAATCAATCCATCTCAGGCTGCCTGAAAGGCAATGTGAAGAAAATCGAATCATCTTAGGCTGCCTGAAGCACGGTACCGACAATTTTTTACAACTGGCTCTGAGCCCACGCCACCGCTGTCGTCATCGCCGCACGTGCTTGCGGGCTGTTTTTCCAACAAGTGCTGCCGCTTAAAGCCGCGCCTTGTTGCAGCATATCATCCACATCGGCAGCAGCCAGCGCGGCTACATCATTCAAGCCCATTTGCTCTAAACGCTGTAATACGGTATTGCCGATGCCTTTTTGCGCCAGCAGCGAAGCGGTTTGTTTGGCGGTAAACGGCATGGATTTTCTTTCAGGTAGCCCAAGCATTAAACGTGAAAGCTCTCGCCGCAACCGCATTCGTCTTTGACATTGGGGTTTTGGAATTTAAAGCCTTCCTGCAAACCTTCTTTGGTGTAGTCCAGCTCGGTGCCGTCCAAATAGACATGGCTTTTTGGGTCCACAAATACCTTGACGCCATGGCCTTCGAAAACAATGTCTTCTGCTTGCACTTCGTCCACAAATTCCAAAGTATAGGCCATGCCGGAACAGCCGCTGGTTTTAACGCCCAAACGGATGCCTTCGCCTTTGCCGCGCTTGCTGAGGAAGTTTTCGATGTGTTTGGCGGCGCTTTCGGTAAGGGTAATCATAAGAATCCTTTTATGTTGCTGCGGGTATTATACCAATTCGAAAAAATAAGATAACAAGGCGGAACTGATTTACTTGGTGCTTCAGCACCCTAGTAAATCGTTCTCTTTGAGCTGAGCCGCAGACAGTACACCTAGTACGGAACAGAGTTTGTTGGTGCTTTAGCGCCTTACAAAATCGTTCTCTTCGAGCTAAGGCGAGCCAACGCCGTTAGGTTATTTTTAGAATTGGTATTACTTTAACTGGCTGTCTTTGCTGCCGCGGCGGTTATAGGCTGCCTGAAAACGGTTGCGTTGGTCTGCTTCGTTTTGGCAGCCCACGCACAGCTGTACGCCCGGCAAGGCTTGGCGGCGTGCTGCGGGAATGGCATCGCCACATTCGACGCAATGCTCGGCGCTGTCGCCTTGCGGTAGGTTTTGGCGCACAAAAGCCAGCGCGTCATCCAATGAGGCGTCGATTTGTGCCTGTTCGGCGCCGTCCGGTGCCCAGCCGCCTGCCATATCGTACTGTGCCTTATTCGCTGCCGTGTTTTTTCTTGTAATCGGACACGGCGGCTTTGATGGCGTCTTCCGCCAAAATGGAGCAGTGGATTTTCACCGGAGGCAGAGCCAATTCTTCGGCAATTTCACTATTTTTAATCGACAGTGCTTCGTCCAGGCTTTTGCCTTTCACCCATTCGGTAATCAGGGAAGAAGAAGCAATAGCGCTGCCGCAGCCGTAGGTTTTGAATTTGGCGTCTTCAATCACGCCTTGTTCATTTACTTTGATTTGCAGTTTCATCACGTCGCCGCAGGCGGGTGCGCCCACCATGCCGGTGCCAACGGAATCATCGCCTTTGTCGAACGAACCGACATTGCGGGGGTTTTCGTAGTGGTCGATGACCTTGTCGCTGTAAGCCATTTGGTGCTCCTTGGGTTTGCGGTCTGCTGCCGCGTTATCTTAATGTTTGTTGATGGGTGTGTTTGGGTGTGGCTTTTCAGGCTGCCTGAATAAAATCAATCCATCTCAGGCTGCCTGAAAGGCGGCGTGAAGAAAATCAATCTATCTTAACGCTGCCTGAAAACGGTTTAATGCGCCGCCCATTCCACGGTGCTTAAATCCACGCCGTCTAAGTGCATTTCCCACAGCGGCGACAATTCGCGCAGCTTGCCGATTTTGGATTTAATCAGTTCGGCGGCAAAATCCACTTCTGCTTCGGTGGTAAAACGGCCGAAAGTGATGCGCAAGGAGCTGTGTGCCAATTCGTCGTTGCGGCCCAGTGCGCGCAATACGTAAGAAGGCTCCAAGCTGGCCGAAGTACAGGCCGAGCCGCTGGATACCGCCAGCTCTTTTACCGCCATAATCAGACTTTCGCCTTCAACAAAATTGAAGCTGACATTCAGATTTTGCGGCACGCGTTGTTGCAAATCGCCGTTGATATAAACTTCTTCGATGTCTTTGATGGCGTCTAAAAAGCGGTTGCGCAGTGCCAGAATGCGCTCGTTTTCGGCATCCATTTCCAAGCGCGCCAAGCGGTAGGCTTCGCCCATGCCCACGATTTGATGGGTGGCCAGTGTGCCGCTGCGAAAGCCACGTTCATGGCCGCCGCCGTGCATTTGTGCTTCCAAGCGCACGCGCGGTTTGCGGCGCACATACAGCGCGCCAATGCCTTTGGGGCCGTAGGTTTTGTGGGCAGACATGCTCATCAGGCCGATATTGAGCTCATGCACGTTGATGTGTACTTTGCCGGTGGCTTGCGCCGCATCAACATGCAGCAGCACATCGTGTTCTTTGCAAATTTGGCCGATGGCTTCGATATCCTGAATCACGCCGATTTCGTTGTTCACCCACATGGTGCTGACCAAGGTGGTGTCGGGGCGGATGGCGGCTTTCAGCTCGGCCAAGTCCACCAAGCCGTTTTCTTGCACACCCAAATAAGTGACTTCAAAGCCTTCGCGTTCCAGCTCGCGCATGGTGTCCAGCACCGCTTTGTGTTCGGTTTTGAGGGTAATCAGGTGTTTGCCTTTGGCAGCATAAAAATGTGCTGCGCCCTTGATGGCCAGATTATTTGATTCGGTGGCGCCAGAGGTAAACACGATTTCTTTACTGTCGGCGCCAATTAGGGCGGCGATTTCGTTGCGGGCGTTTTCCACCGCTTCTTCGGCCACCCAGCCGAAGCTGTGGCTGTTGGAGGCCGGGTTGCCGAAGGTTTGGGTGAGGTAGGGAATCATTTTGTCGGCCACGCGCGGATCAACCGGGGTGGTGGCGGCATAATCAAGATAAATCGGGGTTTGGATGCTCATGGCGTGTTCTCTGTTGGGTTTGTTTTTATGGGTGACTAATGAATATGGGTAAGCGTGATGGTGTGGGTGCCGCCGCCGCTTTGCCGGTGTTTGGCCAGCACACAGTTTAAGGTGATGCTGCGCAAATAATTGTCGATGGTTTTATTCAGGTTTTCCCACAAATCGTGGGTGAGGCAGGGGCTGCCGTCTTGGCAGTTGGCCGCGCCGCCGCATTGGGTGGCGTCTAAGGTGTCTTCGGCGGCCGCAATAATTTGGGCGATGTTGATTTCAGCGGCACTTTGGCGCAATACATAGCCGCCACCGGGGCCGCGCACACTTTCTACCAAGCCGGCACGGCGCAGTTTGCCAAATAATTGTTCTAAATACGATAAAGAAATATGCTGGCGCTCGCTAATGGCGTTTAAGCTCACGGCGCATTCTTGCGCATGCATGGCCAAATCCAGCATGGCGGTCACGGCAAAACGGCCTTTGGTGGTTAAACGCATTGCGGGCGGCTTTCGGGTTTGGATGGATGGCGGAATAGGGTGATTGTCTAATATCCGACTAAATTAGTCAAGTATACGCATGCACTTGAAAGCGGGTGTGTGGATGGGTGTTTGAGGCAATGACTGTGGTAGGGCGGTTTTGCCGGTACGATAAAAATACCCATATCCGCCATGGCGGATATGGGTATTTTTTAAACAATCCGATTATTCCAATACTTGACCAAACCATTTTTCATTAATTTGTTTGTAGGTGCCATCTGCCTTGATATTGGCCAAGCCGGTATTAATTTTGGTCAGCAACTCGGTATTGCCTTTTTTGACGGCGAAACCCAAGCCTTTATTGTCTTCTGCATGCTCCAGATTCATGGTGTAATACTTGACATCCGATAAGGGTCGCAGAGAGTACAGCAATACGGCGCCATCACCGGCAACGGCCTGCACTTGATTGTTGAGCAGCGCTTTTAAGGCCAGATAAAGTGTTTTGGTGGTGGTGATGTCAGTGATTCCGGCTGCTTTTAATTGTTCTACAGCCCGTGTATCGCTCTGGGTGGCGATTTTTAATGGTTTCAAATCGCTAACTGATTTCAGATTCAGTTTTTCATCGGTGTAAAGCACGATATTGGGCGATTTTCCGTACGGCTCAGACATATCAACAATTTCTTTTCTTTTGTCGTTGATGCCCAAGCCGGCGGCAATGATGTCGCGGCTGCCGTTGTTTACGGTATTGAAAATACCGTCCCATTGTTGGTTAATAAACTGCACTTTAAAGCCTTGGTTTTTGCCGATGGCGGTCAGAATATCGATATCGTAGCCAATCACCAAGCCGTTTTCATCGCGAAACTCAAAGGGTGCGTAGCTGGCTTCGGTAGCGACAAGATAGGTGGGCATATCTTGGCTTATGGCCATAGCGGAGGCGGGTTGGCTGGCGGCGGCGGTTTGCTGTGGTGTCTGGTTGCCGCAGGCAGCCAAAAGCAAGCTGAGTGCGCCAATCCAGAATCCGTTTTTAATGCTGTGCATGATGCTTTCCCCCGGTATTGTAAGTGGTTGTATTGTTTTGTATAAAACGGGGTAATATTAGCAGTTGGGCTTTGTTGGTGCAAAGCAAAAAATACATAACACAAACATAATATTGCATTATTGTAAGCTTGGTTTGACTAAGTTAGGAGCTGTTTTTTGGGATGCTAAGCGCTTGGGCAAGAATTTGATTTGATTATGGATTTTATGATAAATGCATTTTTGGGCATAGACTATAGACTATAGTGGATTAAATTTAAATCAAGACCAAGCGATGAGCTGCAGGACGGTACAATTTGTATCAAACCGAGTTTGTTGGCACCTCGGTGGTCATTAAAACAGCCGCAACCGTTTAGGTTTGCGGCTGTTTTTGCTTTTCAGGCAGCCTTGTGAGCTGGCGCTTAGCGCCCGGAATAGATATGGTCTTGCATGATTTTTTCGTATACCGGGGTGGGCACGTAGCGCTTGATGACTTCTTGCCAGTCTTTGGGGCCGACCATGCCCTTCACCATGGTGGAAGATACCTCGGCGTATTCGCGCGGCGGCATCAGCAGCACGGTGGCGATGCTGGGCTGTAGGTCGTGGTTGATGTAGCGCATGCTGCGCTCGTATTCGTAGTCTGAGCCGGTGCGGATGCCGCGTACAATGTAGTCGGCGCCGATGCCTTTGGCGTAGTTGACCAAAAACTGGTTTTCAAAGGCGGCAATTTTTACATTGGGAAAATTGCGGGTGATGTCGCGCAACATGGTTTTGCGCTCTTCGGTGCTGTAGGTGGATTTTTTTTCCGGGTTTACACCGATGGCCACCACCAGCTCGTCAAACAAGGCTTGGGCTTCGCGTATCATCCACAAATGGCCGTTGGTGGGCGGGTCGAAGCTGCCGGCATAAACGGCGCGGCGGATGCGGCGGGGCTTAATCATCAGCGTTTTTCCAGAATCACCGAGCCAATCGAATAGCCGGCACCAAAGCTGGATACCACGCCCAAATCGCCTGCGGCCAAGCCGTCTTGGTGCAGATGCAGGGCGATGATAGAACCGGCGGAGCTGGTGTTGGCATAGCGGTCCAGAATAATCGGCGCTTCTTCGGCACTGGCGTCGCGCCCCAACACGCGGCGGCTGATTAATTCGTTCATGGTGCGGTTGGCTTGGTGCAGCCAGAAGCGTTTGACGTTTTGCGCTTCGATTTGGTGCTGCTGCAAGTGCTCAATGATGTGGTTGCCCACGGCGGGGCACACTTCTTTGAATACTTTGCGGCCGTTTTGCACAAACAGCTTGTCGGCGGCCAAGGGGTCGTTGTGGGTTTCGCAGCGGTTGAGAAAGCCGAAGTTGTTGCGGATGTTGTTGGAAAATTGCGTCCACAGCCGTGTGCCTAAGATATTAAAGCCTTGGCCGCTGCCGGCCAAATCGGCGCGTTGTACCAACATGGCGGTGGCGGCGTCGCCAAAGATAAAGTGGCTGTCGCGCTCGCGAAAATTCAGGTGCGCCGAGCAGATTTCGGCATTGATAATCAGCACGCGGCTGGCCGAGCCGTTGGCAATGGCATCGGCGGCGGCTTGTAGGGCAAAGGTGGCGGAGGAGCAGGCCACGTTCATGTCGTAGGCAAAGCCGCTGCAACCCAAGGCTGCCTGAATTTCTACTGCCATGGCCGGGTAGGCGCGCTGCATATTGGAATTGGCCACCAACACCATGTCGATGGCGCGGGCTTCCACACCGGCGGTATCGAGTGCTTGCTGTGCGGCGGCCACGCCCATTTCAGCCTGCAAAGACAGGGTTTCGTCGCTGCGTTTGGCAAATTGCGGGCGCATGATATCGGGGTTGACGATGCCGTCTTTGTTCATCACAAAACGGCTGTGGATGCCGGAGGCTTTAACGATAAATTCGCTGCTGGATTCAGCCAAGGCTTCGAGGCTGCCGGCAGCGATTTCGGCGGCATGGGTTTGGTTGTATTGGTGGACATATTGGTTAAACGCCGCCACCAGTTCGTCGTTGCTGATGCTGTAAGGCGGGGTAAACAGGCCGGTGGCGCTTAAAACAGCGGGTTGTCGGGTCATGGTATTGGGGCTTTCCGCAAGGAAGGTTTCAGGCAGCCTTTTGTGCGTTAAGGGCTGCCTGAAACCTTCCGGTTAATCATAAATCTGTGTTCACGGGCAAGCATAATCGCCCACGGCGATGAAGTCAAAAGCAATTGCGGCTGCTTTGGCGCCAAATTTTAGGTCCAATACGGATTACGTGGGTAATTTTGGGTTAAATTGCCCCAATTTTAATGTTAAATTCTTTTTGAAACAAAGCATTGGATTTTAAATGAGAATGGTTGCCAATTGTCAATATATTAAGAAGCACTTTAGAATAGCACCTGTTTGCATTTGAATCCCGCGCTGGCGGGCGGTTTAAGGAACCGGTTTTCCAATGAAAAAATGGCAAAAAAGAAGTTTGTGGCTGCTGTTGGTGCTGGGGGTAGCGGCAGGGTTGTGGTGGGTTTTCAAGCCGGCCGAGAAGGTGAATTACCTCACCGACACGGTGAAACGCAGCAATATCGAGCAAACCGTAAACGCCACCGGCGAGGTTTCCGCCGCACAAATGGTGGATGTGGGCGCGCAGGCGTCTGGGCAAATCAAAAAACTGTATGTCAAGCTGGGGCAGGAAGTGAAAAAGGGTGACATGATTGCCGACATCGATGCCACCACCCAAACCAACAACCTCAATACCAACCGCGCCCGGCTGGATACTTATCAAGCGCAGCTGGCTTCGGCGCAAATCAAGCTGCGCACCGCCGAGCGCCAATATGCGCGCGAACAGGCGCTGTGGAAAGAAGACGCCACTTCCAAGCAATCGCTGGAAAGCGCCGAAGATGCGCTGGCCGGTGCCAAAGCCAGCGTTACCGAGCTGAAGTCGTCTATCCGCCAAACCCAGATTGCCATCAACACCGCCGAAGCCGATTTGGGCTACACCCGCATTGTGGCGCCGATAGACGGCACGGTGGTATCCACGCCGGTGGAAGAGGGCCAAACCGTGAATGCGGTGCAAAGTGCGCCCAAAATCGTGCAAATCGCCAATTTAAGCACCATGCTCAACAAAATGCAGATTGCCGAAGGCGATGTGACTAAAGTGAAAGCAGGCTTGCCGCTCACCTTTACCACTTTGTCGGAGCCGGACAATATCCGCAAAGCCACGTTAACCGCCTTGGATCCGGGGCTAACTACTATGTCGCAAGGCACTTATACCACCAGCACCGACACCACCAGCTCGGCGATTTATTACTACGCCCGTGCGCTGGTGCCCAATGAAGACGGCAAGCTGCACATCGGTATGACCACGCAAAACAGCATTATTATTCAGGCAGCCAATAATGTGCTCACCGTGGCCAATCAGGCCATTCAACGCCGCGACGGCAAAAAAACCGTGCGTGTATTGGGCGAAAACGATGTGGTGCGCGAAGTGGAAATCCAAACCGGCCTAAGTGACGGCATCCGCACCGAAGTGGTGTCCGGCCTGAAAGAGGGCGAACAGGTGGTTACCGCCGCGATGACGGCGGCTGAAGCGGCCGAGCAGGGCAATATGCAAATGCGCGGCCCGAGAATGTAAGCCATGAATTTAATTGAAATGAATGGCATCAACCGCCATTTTGGCGCGGGCGAAAGCCGGGTGCAGGTGCTCAAAGACATCAATCTGAGCATCACCAAGGGCGACTTTGTGGCCATTATCGGCCAATCCGGCTCGGGCAAGTCTACGCTGATGAATATTCTGGGCTGCTTGGATACGCCCAGCAGCGGCTCTTACCGCATCGACGGCGAAGAAACCGCCGCCATGGACAACGACGCACTGGCGGCCTTGCGGCGCAAGCGTTTCGGCTTTATTTTCCAGCGCTACAATCTGCTCGGCTCGCTGAATGCGCGCGACAATGTGGCCTTGCCTTCGGTGTATGCGGGCATGGCACAAAGTGCGCGCCACCGCCGCGCCAATCAGCTCTTGGCCGATTTAGGCTTGCAAGGCAAGGAAAACAACAAGCCCAGCGAGCTTTCCGGCGGACAGCAGCAGCGAGTGAGCATTGCGCGCGCCTTGATGAACGGCGGCGAAATCATTTTGGCCGACGAACCCACCGGCGCGCTCGACACCCACAGCGGCGAAAACGTGATGGAAATCCTGCACGATTTGCACCGCCAAGGCCACACCATCATTATGGTAACGCACGACCCGGGCATTGCCGCCAACGCCAACCGTGTGATTGAAATCCGCGACGGCGAAATCATCAACGACAGCAGCAAAAACGCCGATATTGCCCCAAGCCAAGTGGCCAGCCTGCCTGAAAACAACTCGTGGGCGTTTTTTAAAGACCAGTTTGCCGAGTCGTTCCGCATGTCGGTGCAGGCGATATTGGCGCACAAAATGCGCTCCTTGCTCACCATGTTGGGCATCATCATCGGCATTGCTTCGGTGGTGTCGGTGGTGGCGTTGGGACGCGGCTCGCAGCAGAAAATCCTGCAAGACATCAGCGCCATGGGCACCAACACCATCAGTATTTATCCGGGCAGCGGCTTTGGCGACCGCCGCGCCGGGCGCATCCGCACCTTGAGCGTGGCTGACGCCAATACCTTAGCGCAGCAGCAATATGTGGCCAGCGTTACCCCCAGCACCTCCACCAGCGGCACCATTACCTACCGCAACACCGATTTGACCGCCCAGCTTTACGGCGCGGGCGAGCAGTATTTCGATGTGCGCGGCATCAAGCTGGCCGAAGGGCGTTTTTTTGATGCCGATGATGTGCATCAAAACAACCAAGTGGTGGTGATCGACCAAAACACTAAAGACAAGCTGTTTGGCCGCAATAGCCAACCTTTGGGGCAAGTGCTGTTGTTTAATAAGCGCCCGCTCACCGTAATCGGTATCACCCAAAAAGATGACAGCCCGTTTTCCGGCGGCAGCGATTCCTTGCAGCTCTATGCACCCTACACCACAGTGATGCACAAAATCACCGGCGATAAACACATCCGTGCCATCACCGTAAAAGTGCAAGACGGCGTGAATTCGCAAACGGCAGAAAAAAGCATCACCGATTTGCTGGTGGCGCGCCACGGCACCCAGGATTTTTTCACCAGCAACAGCGACAGCATCAAGCAAACCATCGAAAGCACCACCAACACCATGACCTTGCTGATTTCGTCGATTGCGCTGATTTCGCTGGTGGTGGGTGGCATTGGGGTAATGAACATCATGTTGGTGTCGGTGACTGAGCGAACGCGTGAAATCGGCATCCGCATGGCCATTGGCGCGCGGCAGAGCAATATCCTGCAGCAGTTTTTGATTGAAGCGGTGCTGATTTGCCTGATTGGTGGCTTGCTGGGGGTGTTGTTTTCGGTGGGCATCAGCGTGTTGTTCAACACCGTGGCCACCGATTTTGCCATGTCGTTTTCCACCGCCTCGATTGTGTTGGCGGTGCTGTGTTCCACCATTATCGGCATGGTGTTTGGCTTTATGCCCGCCAAAAATGCGTCTAAATTAAACCCGATTGATGCGCTGTCGCGCGAGTAGGCCGTTATCAAGCTCAGGCTGCCTGAAACTGCATTAAGATGCAGATTATATTGGCTAGGCATGGCGCTTGTAGGCGTTACGAAATTTGAATGATAGGGGCGGGCTTGATGCCCGCCCGTGTGCCGCCCATTCTTTCAGGCAGCCTTAATCTGTTGAAACCGCAGGAATACGAAACCATGCAAAATACCTTGGTGCGCAAAAGCACAAATATGGCCGCCAGCGTGGCCGCTGCATTGCTGCTGGCCGCTTGTGCCAGCAGCACCACGCCCTATGCCGAGCAACAGCTGGCATCCGCACACATGCTCACGCCGCAGCAAGTGGCGGCGCAATACCAAGTCGACACTGCTTGGTGGCGTATTTATCAGGATGAGCAGCTCAACCGGCTGGTGGACACCGCGTTGGCCAATAATGTGGACTTGAAAAAAACCGCCATCACCGTGGAGCAGGCACGCTATAGCGCCGGCCAAGCGGCCGATGCCTTGTTCCCCACCAACAACAGCAAAGGCACTGCCGCGCGCACGGTGAGCAAAAACCTGAAAGAGGGTGGCTCCGCCAGCAACCAATTTGAGAGCAGCATCAGCTTGGGTGTGAGCTACGAGCTGGATTTGTGGCAAAAAGTGCGTGCCAGCGCCAATGTGGCGGCTTGGGAATACCAAGCCAGTGCGCAAGACTTGGCCACCGCCCGTTTGGCCTTAATCAATAGCGTGGTGGACGGCTATTTCCAGCTGGCGTATTTAGACGAAGCGATGCAGCTTACCCGCCAAAGCATAGACCAATACCGCGAAATCGCCCGCATTGCCGACAGCCAATACCGCCACGGCAAAGTGGCCAGCATCAATCCGGCCAATGCGCAGCAATCGCTGCTGGGTGCGCAAGAAAGCCTGCTGAGCTTGCAGCAAAGCCGCAACCAGCTGGAGCAAAGCCTGCGCAATCTGCTTAATCTGCGCCCTGGCGACAGCTTGGCCATCAATCCTATTCGCCTGGCGGCATTGCCCGCCACCCAAGTGGATTTGAATGTGCCCTTGCAAGTGTTGGCCAACCGCCCCGATTTGCAGGCCGCCGAATACCGTTTGCACAAAGCTTGGTCTAGCCAACAAGTGGCGCAACGCAGCTGGTATCCGAGCATCAGCCTGGGCGCAGCGGTGAGTGCTTCTGCCAATGATGCGCAACGGGTATTTAGTGTGCCGGTGGGCATGGGTGTGGTGAGCCTGAACTTACCGTTTCTGGATTGGCAAACCTTGCGCTGGCAAAATAAACAAGCCGAAGCTTCATTTGCCGCGGCCAAGCTGGATTTTGAAAAAACGCTCACCAGCGTGCTGAATGAGGTGGACGGCCACTACCGCCAATACCAAATCAGCCGCGAAACCTTGGCCAGCGCCGAGCAGCGCTATGTTTACGATCAAAAAAGCAGCCGCTACCACCGCGTGCGCTACCAACAAGGCGTGGAGTCCTTGAGCGACTGGCTGGCTGCCATGAACACCGAATTATCATCGGCACAATCGCTGCTCAACCAACGCTACACCGTGCTGCAACGCGAAAACCTGATTTACCAAGCCATGGCCGGGCGCTATGCTCCGCGTTGAATGAAATGCTTTTGAAGCATTAAGCAAAATAAAAGGCTGCCTGAAAACGTGCTAATCCGTTTTCAGGCAGCCTGTGTTTATACCAATCAATATCAGCAAAATCCTTATTTAGCGCAACGAAACCCCAAGCTATTTAAGGTGAATTTGGCTTGCAGGCTGGAGCGGAAGCCGTAGCGCATAAAGGCGGCGTAGTCGCCCGGGTCGGCGGTGCCGCCGCCGGCGCCGCAAAACATGCCTTCTGCGGCTTTGGCATTGCGGGAGTCACCGCCGAGCATGCTGGCGTTGTTAAAGTCTTCGGTCCATTCCCAAATCAGGCCGTGCAGATTGTGCACGCCCCAGTAGTTGGCGCGGTCTTGGCCGACGTTTTGCATCGGGCTGTGGCTGGCTTTGCCATACCAGTTGAGGATTTTTTGGCGGTAGCCGGCTTCTTGGCTGCCGTCGGCACGGGTACTGGAGGCGCGGGCGGCGTATTCCCATTGCAAGGTGTCGGGCAGTTTTTTGCCTTGTGCTTGGCAATAGGCATGGGCGGCAAACCAAGAAATATAGGTTACCGGTTTGTTGGCGTCTTCACGGCGCGGGGCATAGCCGTTGCCTTGTTTTACCCAGTGGTACAGATATTGTTTTTCGGCAAACACGGCTTGCACGCGGCCACGCTGCCATTGCGGCTGTTGGCGCACAAAGGCGGCAAACTGGGCGTTGGTAACTGGTTTTTTGTCCAGCAGAAAGTTGTCTACTTTGGATAAAGGCGCATCGGCGGCCAGATACAGCGGGCGGAAGCTGCCGCCGCGAATGGCGGCCATGTTGTTGGCGGCGCTGGCCGGGGCGGGCAATAACAAGATGGCGGCGGCCAGTGTGCAATACAGGGGTGTGTTGCGGGTGAGGGAGATGGGCGATTTCATCAGTGTGTCCAGTGATAAAGGCTGCCTGAAAGGTTTTGGCGTTGCAATCAACCTTTAGGCAGCCTTGTTGTGGATATTGCGCTTGGTGTATCCATTTAAAATAGAGTGCGTAGATACGGTTATGCTGCACTAACCGTATCTACGCAGTTCTACGCCGTGATTGTTTATTTAGCGCTGCGCTGTTTGGCTACCTGAGCCGGGGTGATTTCGCCGCCTTTATTGCCCCAATTATTGGCCACATAGGTTAATACATTGGCCACTTGTTCATCGTTCAGCGCGGTGGCGGGCATTACGCTGTCGTACACTTCGCCGTTTACAGTGATTTTGCCGCTCAAGCCTTTGAGTACGGCTTGGATGCCGCGGTTGTAATCGGCATTAAAGTAGTCTGATTTGGCCAAGGGCGGGAAGGCTTTGGGCACACCTTGGCCGTTGGCTTGGTGGCAGGCTAGGCAGTTGGCTTCGTAAATGCCTTTACCCAATTTGATGCGCTCTTCTTTGTTGGCGGCTTGCACTTGCGGTGCGGTTTCACCTTTGCCGATGCTTTGGGTGGCGGATCCTTCGGGCAGGTAGACCGAATCTTTTTGTTTGCCGGAGAAGATGGTTTTGTTTTCTGGGCCTTCCACATGAATAATGCCCAAGGCACCTTTGTTAAAGGCACGGAAGATGGAATGGTCTACCATCACCAGTTCGCCCGGTACATCGGCTTTAAATTCGGTAATCGCCGCGCCGCCGGCCGGCACCAGCGTGGTTTGAATATTGTGGGTGGCCGCGGTGCCGGCTTCTTGGTATACGGTGTCGAAAATTTCGCCAATCACGTGGAATGAAGACACCAGATTGGGGCCGCCGTTGCCCACAAACAGGCGTACGGTTTCGCCCACTTTGGCCTGCAATGCTTTGTCACCGCTCATGGAACCGACATGGCCGTTGAACACCACATAATCGGGCTGCTCTTTCACTGCTTTTTCCATATCAAACGGCTGTAAGCCTGCTTCGCCATACGCGCCTTTGGTGTAAAAATCGCCCTGCATCACATAGTATTCTTTGTCCACTTTGGGCAAGCCACCTTTTGGCTCCACCAAAATCAGGCCGTACATGCCGTTGGCAATGTGCATGCCCACCGGTGCGGTGGCGCAGTGGTAAACATATAGGCCGGGGTTTAGCGCTTTGAAGCTGAAAGTAGAGGTGTGGCCGGGCGCGGTAAACGAGGCTGCCGCACCGCCGCCGGGGCCGGTTACCGCGTGTAGGTCGATGTTGTGCGGCATTTTGGAATCGGGGTGGTTGGAGAGGTGGAATTCGATTTCATCGCCCTCACGTACGCGGATAAACTGGCCGGGCACATCGCCGCCAAAAGTCCAATACATATAATCCACGCCATCGGCCATGCGCATCACTTTTTCTACCGTTTCCATTTTCACCACCACTTTGGCGGCGTAATCGCGCTCAATCGGCGGCGGCACATTTGGTGCTTGGGTGAGCACGGCATCAATTACTGGCAGCTCACCCGTTTGGGTAGCCGCGGCGCTGGCAGCCGGTGCAGAAGCGGTTTTTGCAGCATCATCGGCACCGCCGCAGGCGGCAAGGCTGAAAGCAGCAGCAATCAATAAGGCGAGGGTTTGGCGGTTCATGGCGTTCCTTCTTTCTTTTTATCGGGCTGGATAACGTTTTTTTACATTGTCGGCTTTTGGCTGGATTTTTCTTTGATTTAAGTCAAAATATTTATTTAAAATATATCTTTTATATTAATATTATTTTCATGCAGCCTAATTGTTGTTTTATTTTATATAAATATCAATTAATTGTTTTGTTTTTTAATATGGGTATTGCTGTGGTGTTTTTGTGCTGATACAATTCTTAACATTCATTATATATGAATGTAAATCCATATTAGGGAGCAAACCATGGGACAATACAAAAAACTTTGGTATTTGTTGATGGCCGTGCTGGCGGTAACATTTGCCATCCTCGGCTATTTCGGCAATGAGGTGTATAAGCAGGCACCGCCAATCCCAGAGCAATACGTTACCACCGACGGCAAAGTGGTGTTAACGCGGGAAGACATTCTGCAAGGGCAATCGGCTTGGCAAAGCACCGGCGGTATGCAGCTGGGCTCTATTTGGGGCCATGGCGCGTATCAAGCGCCCGACTGGACGGCCGATTGGCTGCACCGTGAAGCCGAGGCATGGCTTGACATCAGCGCACAGCAGCAATTCGGGCAGCCGTTTGCCGCGCTGGACGACACTCAACAAACGGTATTAAAGGCGCAGCTGGCCAAAGAATATCGCGGCAATCAGCAAAACGAGCAGGAAACTGTGGTGCTGTCAAACGCACGTGCAGCGGCGATTGCGCAAACCGGGCAGTATTATCAGGCTTTGTATGGCAATGATCCGGCGCTGAAAAAATCGCGCGAGAGCTTTGCCATGAAAGACAACACCTTGCCCGATGCCACCGCGCGCGAACGCTTGACCAACTTCTTTTTCTGGACCGCATGGGCCGCCAGTACCGAGCGCCCGGGCAGCGAAGCTACTTATACTAATAACTGGCCGCACGAGCCTTTGGTCAACAACCACCCCACCACCGAAAACATTATGTGGTCGGTGGCCAGCGTGGTGTTTTTGATTGCCGGTATCGGCTTTTTGGTGTGGGGCTGGGCTTTTTTGCGCAAAGAAGACGAAGCCGAAGCCAAAGCGCCGCAACAAGACCCCATCAGCCAATTGGCGCTCACGTCATCGCAAAAAGGCTTGGCCAAATATGCGTTTTTGGTGGTGGCCTTGTTTGTGGCACAGGTGTTTTTGGGCGGCTTTACCGCGCATTACACCGTGGAAGGGCAGCAGTTTTACGGTTTTGACGTATCGCAATACTTCCCCTACGCTTTAGTGCGCACCTGGCATATTCAAACCGCCTTGTTTTGGATTGCCACCGCCTTTTTGGCCGCCGGCTTGTTTTTGGCGCCCATCATCAATGGCGGCAAAGACCCCAAAGGCCAAAAGCTGGGTGTAGACCTGCTGTTTTGGGCGTTGGTGATTGTGGTGGTGGGTTCGTTTACGGGCAACTACTTTGCTCTGGCGCACCAATTGCCGGCACACTTGAACTTCTGGTTCGGCCACCAAGGTTATGAATTTATCGACCTGGGTCGCTTCTGGCAGATTTTGAAATGGGTGGGTATTTTGTTCTGGTTGGGCTTGATGTTGCGCGGCACTGTGGGCGCATTCAAACAGCCGGGCGACAAAAACCTGTTGGCGCTGTTTGTGGCTTCCGTGATGGCGGTTGGCCTGTTCTACGGCTCCGGCCTGTTCTATGGCGAACGTACTAATCTGTCGGTGATGGAATACTGGCGCTGGTGGGTGGTGCATTTGTGGGTGGAAGGCTTCTTTGAAGTGTTTGCCACCGCGGCACTGGCGTTTATCTTTGTGAGCTTGGGCTTGGTGAGCAAACGCTTGGGCACGGCCGCTGCCTTGGCTTCTGCCTCCCTGTTTATGGTGGGCGGCGTGCCCGGCACTTTCCACCACCTGTATTTTTCCGGCACCACCACGCCGATTATGGCCGTGGGCGCCTCATTCAGTGCATTGGAAGTGGTGCCGCTGATTGTGCTGGGCTATGAAGCATGGGAACACTGGCGCTTGCAATACCGCACCGATTGGATGCAAAAACTGAAATGGCCGCTGTATTGCTTTGTGGCAGTGGCATTCTGGAATATGCTCGGTGCCGGTGTGTTTGGCTTTATGATTAACCCGCCGATTTCCTTGTACTACATCCAAGGTTTGAACACCACGGCAGTACACGCCCACGCGGCCTTGTTTGGGGTGTATGGATTCTTGGCCATCGGTTTTGTGCTGCTGATTATGCGCTACCTGCGCCCGGATGCGCTGTTTGACGACAAGCTGATGAAAACCGGCTTTTGGGCACTCAACATCGGCTTGGTATTGATGATTGTCACCAGCTTGCTGCCGATTGGTATTTTCCAAGCACACGCCAGCATCAGCCAAGGCTTGTGGTATGCCCGCAGCGAAGGCTTTATGCAGCAAGATTTCCTGCAAACCTTGCGCTGGGTGCGCACCATTGGCGACGTGGTGTTTATTATCGGTGCTGTGGCTATTGCTTGGCAGGTGTGTCGGCTGGTGTTTAAATGCCAACGCCAATAAATTTATATTGCAATACAATATCGGTATTTTAAGTTAAATCACTCTGGGCGCTGGTGCGGCGGTGTTGAAAAAAGCGTTGTAGCAGCGAGCGTGCTTCGTCGGCCAATACGCCACCCAATACCGCTGTGTGCGGATTTAAGCGTTTGTCGGCAAACAGGTTGACCACGCTGCCGGCGGCGCCGCTTTTGGGTTCGGGCGCGGCAAAAATCAGGCGGCGGATGCGCGCCTGCATAATGGCGCCGGTACACATGCTGCACGGCTCCAGCGTAACATACAAATCGCAATCATCCAGCCGGTAATTACTCAATGCTTGGCTGGCGGCGGATAGGGCGCAAATTTCGGCATGGCGGCTGATATTGTGGTCGGCCACGCAGCGGTTAAAACCGCGGCCGATAATCTGGTCTTGGTGCACCACCACGGCGCCCACCGGCACTTCATTGTTGGCCAGAGCCTGTTCCGCTTCAGCCAGTGCTTGGCGCATCCAGTATTGCATTTGCGCTGGCGGGTCGAACACGGCCACCGGCGGATGTTGCTTGATGCGGTGGCGCCAATATTGTTTTTCCCCGGTATCTAAGCTACCCGGCGCACGGTTTTCGGCCACGGCCACCAATTGCCACAACACCGATTCGGTAATGGTGAGCCCAGCGGCTTTCAACAACAAAAAAGCCTTGTCCGCCCCCGTTTGGCGCAAAGCAGCTTGGTTGGCAATGCCGAGCTGTTGCAGGGCAGCCAAGGTTTTGGGGGCAAATGGTGGGGTTTGCAAAAGCATCATGGGTGGGGCAGTAAAAGCAATTCAATTAAAGATGGATTGAAGGAGTCATGCCGCCACCTTGTTTCAGGCTGCCTGAAACAAGGTGGCGGCATGACTTTATCCGTATCGCAGTATAGCAGCTGCGGCCATAAAAAAGCCGCATCATGATGCGGCTTTTTAAGTGGGGCTGGCGGTGATTAGCGTAGGCAGTTGCGCAGCCAGTCTTGGCGTTGCTGCGGATTGAGCACTTGCAAAAATGCGTGCTGCACTTTGAGCTCGTCCACTTCCATCTGCATGCGCGGGGTGTATTTTTCCAGTACATAGCGTCTGGCTTGGTTGTCGTCGAATTCGGGTTTGGTCAAAATATGTGCGATTTGGTTCATGCGTGCATTTTGCACATAGCCAGCATTACTCAGGGTATTGTCGGTGGCATTTTTGTGTTCCATGCGGATAAAGCGCAGCTTGGCTTTTTGAATCGGCGTCAAATCCAATTGACGCATATCGCAATTGGGTTGTCGGTCGTCGGCATAAGCGGCGGGAATGGCGCCAACCAAGCCCAAACCTAAGCAGCAAACCCAGCGTTGAAAATACAGTGAATGAAACACGCCCATCCTACCCATGGTTATTGTTATGGCGCGAGTATACAACAGACGGTGTGAAGCACGTATAATGGCCGTAAACTTGCGTAAATTAAGCCCTGCCTGTGCTTTCAGGCAGCCTGAAAACCCTTATTGATGTATTGATGCTTTATGACCGATTACCGTATTGCCCCCAGTATTTTGTCGGCCGATTTTGCCCGTTTGGGCGAGGAAGTGTCGGCGGTGATTGCCGCTGGTGCCGACTGGATTCACTTTGATGTAATGGACAACCATTACGTGCCGAACCTTACTTTCGGCTCCATGGTGTGCCAAGCGCTCAAGCCTTATGCCACCGTGCCCATGGATGTGCACTTGATGGTGGAGCCGGTGGACGCCATGATTGAAGCATTCGCCCGCGCCGGTGCCGACATCATCACCTTTCACCCCGAAGCCACCCGCCATATCGACCGCAGCCTCAGCCTGATTAAAGACGCCGGTTGCCGCGCAGGCTTGGTGCTGAATCCGGCCACGCCGGTGTATGTGCTTGAGCATGTGTTGGACAAGCTTGACGTAGTGCTGCTGATGTCGGTAAACCCCGGTTTTGGCGGCCAAAGTTTTATCGAGCAAACGCTGGTGAAAATAAGCCAAGTGCGCTCGTTGCTGGATATGTACTACGGCGAAAGCGGCCAGCGCATTTTGCTGGAAGTGGACGGCGGCATTAAAGCCGACAATATTGCTGCCGTGGCCGCTGCCGGAGCCGATACCTTTGTGGCTGGCTCCGCCATTTTCGGCCATGCCGACTACGCCGCCCAAATTGCCGCCATGCGTGCAGCACTGGCTGGTGTGGTGCATCCCTGAGTGGGTGCAGTTAAAATCACCTCAACGCTTTATCAGCAATACCAAGAATCACTGTTCATTCACCCGCTGCGGCTGGCGTTTACATGCCAAGCCGCAGCGGTTTTTTTAGGTGTGCCGCTAGCCGCCAATCAACCCCGATGCAATATTGACCAGCAGCGAGAGCACCGCCACATTGTAAAAAAACGCCAACACGCAATGCAGCAAACCCACGCGCCGCACGGCAGAAGAAGCCAAGCTCACATCGGCGGTTTGCCCCGAAGTGCCGATAATGCAGGCGAAGTAAACAAAATCCCAATAATCCGGCTGCGGCTTGCTTTCCGGAAACAGCAAACACGGCGCCTGCCCGTTTATCACATCGCGGTAATACATGCGCGCATAGTGCAGCGCAAACATCACGTGCGTAAACAGCCACGACAAAAAAATCGTTACCACCGTGAGCAACACATGCGCGGCGCGCGCCATGCCGTGCGCTTGCTGGCTGATGCCCAGCTCCAGCGCAATCGCCAGCAGCGACATCGCCGCCGCGCCCGCCGTGAGCAGCAAAATCGTGCGCCCGCCCTCGTCTTCCAAATGCGCCCGCGCCAGCAAAGTTTGCTTGTCGGCGGCATGCATCAGCGCAAACACCAAGCCCAAATACATCGCCACGCCGATATCAAACGCGATAATCGCCCGCGTCACCGCCGCCAGCGGCAAAGACAGCACTTGCAATACCAACCACGCCGACATACCGGCGAGCAAGCCCAGCAGCAAACGGCGGCGATAGCGCCAGATGGAAAAAAACGGGTTTTGCGACATGAAGGTTTCCTTTGATTGATGAATGCTTTATTTTCAATAACGTGAAGACCAATATAGGGTGCGCCATGCGCACCATTCAGCGGCAGCTCAAAATGGATAGCCCAATCCCATTCGGTGGGGACGGGATTTTACGGTTTCAGGCAGCCTTGGTATTTAAAATCCGGTGCGCATGGTGCATGCTTACATACGCTCAAGCCAATGGTTTTGCCAGCCCGCTGTGGTGTTGGGCAGGTGCAGTTGAGCCATCGGCAACGCTGTTATCCAAGCTGCGTAAGATGCCGCAATCGCGGTTGGTGTGGGCGGCTTGGCATTGGCGGCGCAGTTGGATCAATTGCTGCTCCAGCGCTTTGAGCTCGGCCACGCGCGTTTGCACATGGGTGATGTGTTCATCAATCAGGCTGTTGATGCTGGTGCAGCTGTCGTTGGGCGCGGCGCGGGCGTGCAGCAGCTCGCGGATTTCCTGGCGCGTCATTTCCAGCGTGCGGCAGCGGCGGATAAACACCAGCCGCTCCAGATGCGCGGCGCCGTATTCGCGGTAGTTGTTGGCCGGATTGCGCCCGGCCGGAGGCAGCAAGCCTTCGTGTTCGTAGTAGCGGATGGTTTCCACCGGGCAGCCGGTTTGTTTGGCCAGTTCGCCGATTTTCATGCAATTTCCTTTGCGCTTGACCCTGTAGCTGCTACAGGGTATTTAATGGCGATTCTATACCGAAACAGGCAGACAGGAAAGGAAACGCCATGAGCCGATGCGGCCAACCCCCACATTCTGCAACACACGCACACCAAGATAAACCGGACACCGCCGCCAGCTGCGGCCACAACCATGCGCATCAGCACGCCGAAGCTGCCGCAAACGAAAGCGCTTGCTGCGGCAGCCATAATCACCCGACAGCAACCCCGCTTATCCCGCTGGCGGCAACAACGGCGGTAGACGGCCATATTCAAACCGCCATACGCATTATGCAGATGGACTGCCCCACCGAAGAAGCGCTGATCCGCAAAAAGCTGGATGCAATGGCGCAAGTGCGCAGCCTCGAATTCAACCTAATGCAGCGGGTGCTTACGGTGGTGCACACGCCACAGAGCCTTGAGCAGATATTGGCGGCACTGCGCGCGCTCGGCTTTGAGCCGGAATTGGCCGATGGCAGCGGCAAGCCGGCGCAGGCAGTAGAAAGCAAAAAGCCGCTGTGGCCGTTGATGATTGCCGGGGTGGCGGCGCTATTGTCGGAAAGTGCCGGCTGGCTGGGCTATGCGGCGTGGCTCAGCGCCGCGCTGGCGCTGGCGGCGGTGGCCTTATGCGGCTTGGGCACGTATAAAAAAGGCTGGGTGTCGATAAAAAGCGGCAGCCTGAATATCAATGCGCTGATGAGCATTGCCGTTACCGGTGCCATTATGATTGGCCATTGGTCGGAAGCGGCGATGGTGATGGTGTTGTTTACGCTGGCCGAATTGATTGAAGCCCGCTCGCTCGACCGCGCCCGCAGCGCCATTGCCGGGCTGATGTCGCTGGCACCGGATACGGCCACCGTGCAGCAAGCCGATGGCAGCTGGCAGGAAATGGCCGTGGCCAACGTAGCAGCAGGCAGCATGGTGCGGGTGAAGCCGGGTGAGCGCCTCGGGCTGGACGGCGAAATCGTGCGCGGCCGCTCCACGGTAGACCAAGCGCCGATTACCGGCGAGAGCCTGCCGGTGGAAAAAAGCGTGGGCGATGCCGTGTTTGCCGGCACCATCAACCAAGCCGGTTCGCTGGAATACCGCGTTACCGCCGCCGCCAGCCATTCTACTTTGGCACGGATTATCCATGCGGTGGAAGAAGCGCAGGGCGTGAAAGCGCCGACTCAGCGCTTTGTCGACCGTTTTGCCCGCATTTACACGCCCGCCGTGTTGCTGATGGCTGTGCTGATTGCCGTGGTACCGCCCTTGTTGCTAAACGGCGCATGGGGCGAATGGGTGTATAAGGCGCTGGTGTTGCTGGTGATTGCCTGCCCGTGTGCGCTGGTGATTTCCACCCCGGTGAGTATTGTTAGCGGGCTGGCGGCCGCTGCGCGCAAAGGCATCCTAGTGAAGGGCGGCGTGTATCTGGAGCAAGGCCGCAAGCTGAAATGGCTGGCGCTGGACAAAACCGGCACGCTCACCCACGGCAAGCCGGTGCAAACCGATTTTGCAGTGCTGAATAATAGGCTGCCTGAAAGCGGGCAAGTGTTGGCAAGCTCGCTGGCTGCCCGCTCCGATCACCCTGTTTCGCAAGCGATTGCCCGCGCGGCGGCCGAGCAAGGCATCACCGCACAAACGGTGCACGAATTTACCGCACTTGCCGGGCGTGGCGTGCAAGGCGAAATCGACGACATCCATTATGTGTTGGGCAACCACCGCTTGATTCACGAGCGCGGGCTATGCAGCGCCGAGTTGGAAAACTGTTTGGCCGCGCTGGAGCGCGAGGGCAAAACCGTGGTATTGCTGGCGGATGAAACGCAAGTATTGGCGCTGTTTGCCGTGGCCGACACGATGAAACAAAGCAGCCGCGAAGCCATTGCGCAACTGCACCAACTGGGCATCAACACCGTGATGCTCAGCGGCGACAACCCGCACACCGCCGCCGCCATCGCCGCCCAAGTCGGCATAGACCGCGCTTATGGCGACCAGCTGCCGCAAGACAAACTGGCCGCGGTGGAAAAGCTGGCTGCCGAAGGCGCGGTAGGCATGGTGGGCGACGGCATCAACGATGCGCCTGCCTTAGCGCGCGCGGATATCGGCTTTGCCATGGGCGCCATGGGCACCGACACTGCCATTGAAACCGCCGATGTGGCGCTGATGGACGACGACTTGCGCAAAATCCCCGCCTTCGTGCGCCTATCCCAAGCCACCCATGCGGTGTTGGTGCAAAACATCGTGTTGGCGCTGGCCATCAAAGCCGTCTTCCTTGCCCTCACCATTGCCGGACTCGGCACCATGTGGATGGCCGTGTTTGCCGATGTTGGCGCCAGCTTATTGGTGGTGGGCAATGGCTTGCGCTTGTTGCGGAAATAAGCATCGCCCGGCTACGCTTATCAAGCGCACCCACGCAGCTTGTATCATGATTAAAGGGATAAACGCCGATGCTAATCAAACTATGGACTGTGCGCCCGGCTAGCGATTATGCGCTGTTGCAACAACAAGGTTTTTATAGCGCCGACAGCCGCTATGTGCTACCTGAAAGAGCAGCGGCTTATCGGTGGATGGCGCAGCAGTTGGCCGAAAAAACCCCGACACCCGCCGGGGTGGATTTTCCTTTGTGGGCATGGTGTCGGGCGCATGGCAGCAGACAGCCCAAACCCGATTTAAGAAAACGCGACCATCTGGAAAAAGGCCAGCCGGGTGTGTGCATTGAATTTATGCTGCCACAAGCGCAGGTATTGCTCAGCAGCTTCGACGGCTGGCATGCCGTGTTAAACAACCATTTCTTCTCGTTAGGCGATGAAGAATACGAATACCACGAAAGCTTGCAAACCCGATTGCCACCCGCAGCATTGGCGCGGGAAAAGCAAAAAAGCTGGCTAAGGATTTTTGATTTAGACTTGCTGCCTGAACCGGCGGTTTATGAAGTGCAGGCGGTGTTTTGGCGGCTGGAGCTGGCTTCGGTGGTGAAGGTGGATTATTTTGTGGCGCGGTGATGTTGCTGGATAGGATGAATAGTTGTGTTAGTTATCGGCAAAGAGAATAAGCTCTAAATTATGGAATACGTTTTTAACTAAAGATACGCACATGCTTATCAAAGCTGCCTGAAATGCAAAATCGTCATTGCGTTGATATATTTCTATATCGTTTTACTTTGCACTTCATGGCCGTTCGGCCACTTACTTTTTTTGCTTCGCCAAAAAAAGTAAGTAAAAAAAGGCGACCCCGGTTGCAGGTTTGGCTACGCCAAACTTCCCTCACTGCACATGC
This sequence comes from Paralysiella testudinis, assembly GCF_016894345.1. GTDB lineage: Bacteria > Pseudomonadota > Gammaproteobacteria > Burkholderiales > Neisseriaceae > Paralysiella > Paralysiella testudinis. The sequence goes on along the minus strand of NZ_CP069798.1, from coordinate 2,630,422 downwards.
TTTTGGCGGTGCTCGCGAGTCGCTTCGCTCCGGACCGCCCTTGTTTCCGCCAAAACCACGTTCCGTTCGGCTGCGCCAAGGGAAAAGCTGCACGGGTTATACGTTTCAGGCAGCCTGAACAAAATAGTTTGTAAATGGGCACTTTCATCATTAGAGTGTATAACTTAAAGTTTTTAATTTGGGTTAACTCATTCCAAACTGTTTTTTGCAACACAATAGGAGCGTTGTTCGTATGAATATGAATAAAAGATTAGCGCATTACATTTGTGTTTGTTTGTGTCAAACCAAGGGAGATGATCCTCGCCCTACCGATATTGAGGAACGATTTGTGTTGTTTGTGGCGGAAAGTGAACAACATGCTTGGGAAAAAGCAGAGGCTTTGAAAAAAGTGCCGTATGAGTTTATCAATATTGATGGCTATGCTATGAGTAATAGGGTGCTGGAAATCATTGATGTTGCTCCTGTTATTGATAATACTTTCCAGGATGGCGCTGAGTTATACAGCCGATATTTTGATTCAGGCAAACTGATGCAATACCGTTGTTTTGAGCCTCATTTAAATAAGGTGGAACCATGAGTAAGCTTGTTCTTCATTCTCTAAAAGCTGCTTTTGTTACGGTAGTGATTTTTATCGGCAGTGGGCTGTTCATCCCAAAGGTCGAAGCACAAAACATGCCGTTTCGCAGCAGCCTGCATGACGCGGCTTTAAGAGAGGCTTTGAGCGATTCGGTGCTTAGCTTGGCACAAACAGCCGGCGCCGCTGAAGCCGGCTCACCTTGGGCGCAATGGCATGTGCGCCATGTGCACCTATCGGCTTTAGAGTGGGGCAAAAAAGTGCTGTGGCACGATGCGGCAGGCCACCCGAGCCAAGGCGCTTATTATCGTGACGGCACCCTCAAACCACTGGCTTGGGCCAAAGAAGCCGACATTACGGTGGGCGGCGATCAGCAGAACATGTATGGCATGTATTGGATGGTGTATCTGCGCGATGGCGACAGCCTGATTGCCAGCGATTACCGGCCGCTGCTGCAACAATGGCTGCCTGAAGGCACAAAAATCGTGCAAACCCACGGCGAGTGCCCACGCAACAGTGAAGATGCCGAGTATATGTCTGCCCAAATCTATCAGCTAACCTTGCCGGATAAAAAGCCCTTGTGGGTGGAAGTGGGCGCCTTTGGCAAGGCCGACTACAGCCCAGCACCCAACCTGACCTTTGACTTTGCCCTTAGCCCGCCGCCGCGCTGGGCATGTTTGGAGCCATTGTAGTCGTCATTTTTCGCTATACCTGTTTGCAAGATAGGGCGTAGGTACGGTTAGGCGGCATGCCGTAACCGTACGGATGTAGTGCGGGAAACATACAAATTTGTAAAAACAATGCCGTCTGAAAGAGATTATTCAGACGGCATTAAGACTTCATGCGTACGGCTACGTCGCTTGCGGCAGCTAACCGTACCTACGCGGACTTTTTATTTATCCGATTTTCTGCGGTTACAGTTTTTACACAGCATTTGGCCGTTTTCTTCGGTGGTTTTGCCGCCTTCACTCCACGGTGTGATGTGGTCGGCTTCCATTTGTTCGATGGCAAAGGTTTCTTTACACATTGGGCAAACACCTTTTTGTTTTTCAAATAGTTTTTGCTTCATGCTGTCTGAAAAAGCACGTATATTCAGATGCTTTTCTTCACGTGTCAGCACATAAAAATAAATGCCTTTTTTATTTATCACTTCATCATCAGCCATTAAAGCAGCGATTTCGGTTTCCAATACATCTTTATCCAGCATTTCGGTTTTAAATCGGTTATAAAGATTGCCCCAAGCCACACCTTTCATAAATTTTTTGCGTTTAACGTGGAATTTCGCGTTAATCCAAGTGATGACAGATTGAAAATATTGCCAAAGCTCCAAAGCATCAGCATCATTTTGATGTTTCGCCATATAGGCTTCAATTGAGCCGTCTGAAATCCAACTTAATGCTGTTTCCAAAAAATCTTGGCGAATAGGGCTACCTGAAACATAATCTTGACCGATTTGATAAGCGGCGCAGCCGTTTTTACTGAAATATCTTTTGGCATCCGCCAGCCAAGTGCCGGCATAAACAGCATTTCTTAATTCTTGCGCAGTCAGTTTTTCGCCCGCAATATTAATCGTTTCAAACCATTTTAATTTTTCACTGGGTCCGCCCTCACACACATACACCATCAGCTCATAATCCAAAATAGCGTTTTTTTCATCAGGCTGCATATTGTGGAAATAGCGCATCAGATAAGAAAAATCACCATTCACGTATTGGCACAGTGAAATGGTACGCTGCTGCCCGTCAATCACTTCAAATGTGCCGTCATCGCGCACCGCCCAATACATCACGTTCAGCGGAAAACCTTGCCGCACGGTTTCAATCACCGCATCACGCTGTTTGTCTTTATAAACAAATTCACGCTGATAAGGCGGGCGCACATCCAGCTTTCCGCCATAAGCACGAACCCCGGTTTCTTGGCTGTCTTGATAATCTGCAACCAATTCCCGTATGGTGATTTGTTTGAGTTGGATTTTCATCATTCAGCCTTCAAAGTGGATTTAGTTTTTGCAATAAAAATTCTTTTAAATTTTGCTTTTTCAGAAACTAGGCAGGATTTTGACCCTCCGAGCCATACACCACCAGAGTGTCCGGTTCCGTTATCCTCACCCATTCCAATAATCTCAAATTGATCGGGATTATATTTATCCAAAAAAGTAATCGGGACTCCCATCACGCCATCAAAATCACAAGGAATTTCTGCCACTTTGCTCACTTCAATAGCATTGTAATTATCGTAATGCGGATATTCTTCGGGCGTGTAGCTTTTATATAAAATCAGGCTCTCATGACGTTTGGCATGGTCTAAATTGGTAAACCAATAAGTATTGCCCATACTGCGCCACTTTTGCCCTGTTTCATCCTGCCAGTAGCGGGTTCGGCGCGGTTCGTCATGCGCGGGCACTTTGAATTTCATATCGCCGCCGTGATTACCGAGCCATAATTTATTTTCTTTTATTAAGGGGAATATTTCTTTGTAAGTAATGGCGTTATGATTGCCGATAATCAAAAATTTTTTACCATATTCCATCAATTGCACCACATATTCCCTAAACAGCGAAAACGGCGGGTTGGTCACGACAATATCGGCTTGTTTCAGAAGTTCGATACATTCTTCGCTTCGGAAATCACCATCTCCTTTTAGCGGATTGACTGCTATTTCATTTAAATCAGGAGTGCGGTTGCCGTTTTGGTCGCCTTCATAAACCAAATAAACTGCTTGTTCGCTGTTATTTTCACTGAATAAATCGGTTGACTGACTTTTGTAGCAAGTGGCAATCAGTTTTTTCAAGCCCAGTGTTTCAAACTGATATGAAAAATAATGAAAGAAATTACTGACTCGCGGGTCATCGCAATTGCAATAAACGGTCTTGTCTTTGAAATGATGTTTGTAATGCCGCAGCTCTTTTTCTATATCATCGAGCTGGGTATAAAATTCATCGTTTTTGGCACGGCTGGCGGCGTGGAGGGAAGTGTTGCCCGACATTTCAACCCCCTTGTTCGCAGAGGGTTAAGTCGAAACAACTGAAAAAATCAGATGTAGTTAGATATAATTTGCTTGCTTGCTTGCTTGCTTGCTTGCTTGCTTGCTTGCTTGCTTGCTTGCTTGCTTGCTTGCTTGCTTGCTTGCTTGCTTGCTTGCTTGCTTGCTTGCTTGCTTGCTTGCTTGCTTGCTTGCTTGCGCTATTTGTGTATCCATCATAAGGCTCTCCGTTGAATAAGATATTGTATCAAAACTTATCTTTTTATCTCTCAATTTTCTCCCATTCCTTCATCAACCTCTTTAGCGACACCGGCATCGGTGTTTTCAACTCCTGCGCAAACAGCGACACCCTTAATTCTTCAATCTGCCATCTAAACCCCATCAGGCCGTCTGAAGGGGGTTGGTTTTGTTTTAGCAAGGCATCTACTTTTTCCTGCCACATCGCCAGCAGTTCTTGTACGTCGGCTTCGCGGGCTTGGTCGCGAGCGGGGTTGGGGCTGTATTTTTCCATGCGTTTTTGCATGGCTTGCAGGTAGATGGGCAGGCGCGGCCATTGTTGCCAAGGGGTGGTGTGGGCGAAGCCGGGGTAAATCAGGGCTTCGAGTTGGTGGCGCAGGGTGTGGGCGAGCGGGTGGCGGCCGATTTTGCTGTTGAGTTCGCTATAGGCTTGCGCGGTGGCGAGCAGGTAGCGGTTGAGGGCTTCTTTTACGGCGGGCAGGCGGCTGCGGGCGCGTTTGATTTGTTCTTTAAAGGCTTTTTCGTCGCGCGGCGGGGTGTCTTCGCCCATGAGGGCACGGTCGAGCACGGCGGCGGTGATGTCTTCGCGCAGGTTTTCTACGCCTAGGTGTTTGAGCAGCATGGCGGTTGGGGTGAAGTCGGGCAGGCCTTTGTTAAGGTCTTTCACTTGCTCTTTGAGCTGCAAGGCCATAAGGGCGATGCTGCCTTGGCGGTGGGCGGCTGCGGCGGCTTCGGGGGTGTCGAACAGGCGCAGGGCAATGCTGCCGTTTTTTTGCTGTTGCAGGCCGAGGTAGCCGGTGAGCTGCTGTTTGCCGCGGGCGAATTGGATTTTTTCGGGCAGTTTGCCGATGTCCCAATTGGTGAGGTTGTCGCGCTCAAAATCGCTGCTGTTGTCGCGAAAGGTAACGGCGGCGGCTTGGCCGAGCTGGTTTTGCAGCTCGATTAGGTTGCGCCCCATGGCCAGCTCTTGGCCGCCGTCGTCAATCACGCGGATGTTGAAATAGCTGTGTTCAGGCAGCCTGAAGGCTTGCCAGGCGGCCATGTCGATTTGTTCGAGCAGGCGCATATCGCCGGCGCTTTTGGCGATGGCTTGGGCAAGCTGCGGCTGAATCGGGGCGTTTTGGTCGGGATTGCCGGCCAAGAAGCGGGTGATAAAGTCGGGCACGGGCACGCAGATGCGGCGGATTTGCTTGGGCAGGGCTTTGATTAAAAGCTGCAATTTTTCGCGTATCATGCCGGGCACCAGCCATTCGAGCGCGGCGGGATTGAGGCGGTTGAGCACAGGCAGCGGGATGGTGAGGGTGACGCCATCCAGCGGGTGGTGCGGCTCGAAGCGGTAGCTGAGCTTGAATTTGCCGTCGGCATTTTGCCAGTGCGGCGGAAATTGCGCTTCGGTAACGTGGGCGGCGGCGTGCTGCATGAGGTCGTCGCGGCTGAGGAAGAGCAGGCGCGGGTTCGCTTGCTCGGCTTGTTTGAGCCAGGCTTGGAAGGTGCGCAGGTCGGCTAGGGGTTGCGGGGTTTTAGGTGTGGGTCGGATTTTTGAATCCGATGGTTTTCCGCTTTTCAGACGGCCTTGATGGGTAGCATGGGTTTTGTCGGATTCAAGCATCCGACCTACGTTGTTTTCGCTTTCAGACGGCATATAGTTTTCAGGCAGCCTTTGATTGTAGAAATCAAACAGGGCTTCTTCGTCTACCAGCACGTCTTGTTTGCGCGATTTGTGTTCCAGCGCGGCGATGTCTTTAATCAGCTTTTTGTTGTGGGCAAAAAAGGCGGCCTGGATATCGGCTTCTTGCGCCACCAATGCGCCGCGGATAAACAGCTCGCGCGCTTCTTCGGGCGCCACTTTGCCGTAGGCCACAGGGCGGCGCGGCAGCACGGTGAGGCCGTAGAAGGTAACGCGTTCGCTGGCCACCACTTCGCCGCGCTTTTGCGACCAATGCGGCTCGAAATAATGGTATTTCACCAGATGCGGCGCTTCTTGCTCTATCCATTCCGGCTCGATGCTGGCCACGTCGCGGGCGTAGAGGCGGGTGGTTTCGGTGAGCTCGGCGGCCATCACCCATTTGGGTTTGCTTTTAAACAAGGCCGAAGCGGGGAAGAGGTGGAAATGGCTGCCGCGCGCGCCCAGATAGTCGTGGCCTTCGGGCGATTTAAGGCCGACATTGGCCACCAGCCCGGTAATCAGGGCGCGGTGGATTTGCTCGTAGCCCGCTTCTTTGGCTTGGCGGATGTGGGCGCGGTGCTGTTTTTTATCCAATTGCTGCTGCTTGATTTTGGCGGATAAATCTTGGTCGCCGCTGCGTTCAGACGACTTCAGTTGCGCGGTGGCTTGAGGCTGCCTGAAGGCATTTTCTTTGGTCACCAAGCCCAGCTCGATGGCAATCTGCGCCAATTGCTGGTGCAGCTCGCGCCATTCGCGCATGCGCAAGTGAGAGAGAAAATATTGGTGGCACCATTGCACCAATTGTTTGTTGCTCAGGCCGCGCTCGCGTTCGCGCTGGAAAGAATCCCAAATATTCAAATAAGCCAGAAAATCGGATTGTTTGTCGGTAAAGCGTTCGTGCGCTTTGTTGGCGGCTTCGCGTGCTTCCAGCGGGCGTTCGCGCGGGTCTTGAATGGAGAGCGCGGCCACAATCACCAGCATTTCGGCCATGCAATCGTGTTTTTGTGCCGCCAACAACATGCGGCTTACTTTCGGGTCTACCGGCAGGCGCGCCATGTGTTCGCCGATTTTGGTGAGCTGGTTGCGCTCGTTTACCGCGCCCAATTCCAGCAGCACTTGAAAGCCGTCATTAATATAGCGGGCATCGGGCGCTTCTAAAAACGGAAACGCGGCCACATCGCCCAATTTCAGCGCCGCCATGCGCAAAATCACCGCCGCCAGATTGCTGCGGATGATTTCGGGGTCGGTAAATTCGGGGCGCTGGGCAAAATCGTCTTCCGCATACAAACGAATGCACACGCCCGCCGCCACACGGCCGCAACGCCCGGCACGCTGGCGCGCGGCGGCTTGGGAGATGTTTTCCACATGCAGCTGCTCCACTTTGGCGCGGGCGGAATAGCGCTTCACCCGCGCCAAGCCGGTGTCGATCACATAGCGGATGCCGGGCACGGTGAGCGAGGTTTCGGCCACATTGGTGGCCAGCACAATGCGCCGTTTGCCGCCGCCGGGGTGGAAAATTTTGTGCTGCTCGGCGTTAGACAAACGCGCAAACAACGGCAGGATTTCATCGTTGCGCCGCAGCGGCGATTTGCGCAGCGCTTCGGCGGCTTCGCGGATTTCGCGCTCGCCCGGCAGAAACACCAAAATATCGCCGTTGCCCAGCCGCGCCAGCTCGTCGGCGGCGTCGACAATCGCATCGGGCATGTCGATTTCGGCTTCGTCTTCATCGGTTTCGGCCAGCGGGCGGTAGCGGATTTCCACCGGATAAGTGCGGCCGGAGACTTCCAGCACCGGCGCGCCTTGAGCGGGTGTTTCAGGTAGCGTTGTGGGTTGGATACCGGTATCCGACACGGGATTGATGCCGTCTGAACGGGATTTGTCGGATTCAAGAACCCGACCTACAGCATTTTCAGACGGCCTTTTCGCTGGATTAGGGCTACCTGAAACGATTTTGGCAGGCACACCCGCAGGCGCAAAGTGGCGGCTGAAACGCTCGGCATCAATAGTGGCCGAGGTAATAATCACTTTTAAATCGGGGCGGCGCGGCAGCAATTGTTTCAGGTAGCCTAAAAGAAAATCAATATTCAGGCTGCGCTCGTGCGCTTCATCGATGATGATGGTGTCGTAGGCGCTCAGAAAGCGGTCGGTTTGGGTTTCGGCCAGTAAAATGCCGTCGGTCATCAGCTTGATATGGGCATCGCGCGAGGTGTTGTCGTTAAAGCGCACTTTATAGCCCACAATGCTGCCGATGTCGCTGTTCAATTCTTCGGCAATGCGCTCGGCCACCGAGCGCGCGGCCAAACGGCGCGGCTGCGTGTGCCCAATCAACCCCGCCACCCCGCGCCCCAATTCCAAGCAGATTTTCGGCAATTGCGTGGTTTTGCCCGAGCCGGTTTCGCCGCAGATAATCACCACCTGGTTTTGTGCAATCGCCCGCTTGATGTCTTCACGCCGCTCGTGCACCGGCAAGGTGTTGTCGTAATGCGGCTGCGGCAAATTGGCCAGCCGCTGCAAATAGGCTTGGTGGGATTTTTGGTATTTCTGCTGCACCACCTCCGCCCCGCCGAAACGCTTGGGATTGCGCAGGGCTTGTTGCAGAAAATGGCGGTCTTTGCTGAGGGTTTGGTTTAAATCGGGCTGGGGCATGATGGGCTGGGGTGAGCGGCTTAAAAGAGGGCATTATCCCAGATATATTGAAATAAATAAAAACTGCTGCGGCTAGCTTGCTTGGCGCGAAACGGGCTTGTTGTTAACAAAGTAATCGCAAATTTTTTTCAGGCAGCCCTTGAATTGCCCGCATTCACCCCTACTTTTAGCCGCGATAAGCAGTTTCCCTATCCTGTTTTAGGCAGAAGTTTTGATAAAACAGGTATTTATTTGACATTGTCTGGTGCATGTGCACAACAACTGGAGATTAAACTATGGCTATTCGTCCTTTGAATGACCGTGTGGTGGTTAAACGTTTGGAAGCGGAAGAAAAAACCGCTTCGGGCATTGTGTTGCCGGGTGCGGCTGCGGAAAAGCCCGATATGGGTGAAGTGATTGCCGTGGGTGCGGGCAAACTGTTGAAAAACGGCGACCGCCAAAAGCTAGACGTGAAAAAAGGCGACAAAATCATTTTCGGCAAATACAGCGGCCAAACTGTGAAAGTAGACGGCGAAGAGCTGTTGGTAATGCGTGAAGAAGACATCTTCGGCATTGTGGAATAAGCGCGCTGGTTTAATGCTGCCTGAAAAGGAAAATATTTCAGGCAGCCTAAAAAATATTTCTTGCATTTAATATTTATATTTAATGAATTAGGAGCAACAACATGGCAGCAAAAGATGTGAAATTCGGCAACGAAGCCCGCGCCAAAATGGTAACTGGCGTTAATGTATTGGCCGATGCGGTTAAAGTTACCTTGGGCCCCAAAGGCCGCAATGTGGTGCTGGATCGCGCTTTCGGCGGCCCGCACATCACCAAAGACGGCGTGTCTGTGGCTAAAGAAATCGAATTGAAAGACAAATTTGAAAATATGGGCGCGCAAATGGTGAAAGAAGTGGCGTCTAAAACTTCTGATGTGGCCGGCGACGGCACCACCACCGCCACCGTATTGGCACAAGCCATTGTGGCCGAAGGCATGAAATACGTGGCTGCGGGCATGAACCCGATGGACTTGAAGCGCGGCATCGACAAAGCGGTGATTGCCGTGGTGGCCGAGCTGAAAAACATTGCCAAAGCTGTGCCGGAAAAATCCAAAGAAATCGCTCAGGTAGCCTCTATTTCCGCCAACTCCGACGAATCCATCGGTGAAATCATCGCCAAAGCCATGAACGAAGTGGGCAAAGAAGGCGTGATTACCGTGGAAGACGGCAAATCGCTGGAAAACGAAGTAGAAGTGGTAAAAGGCATGCAGTTTGACCGCGGCTATTTGTCTCCCTACTTTGTTACCGATATGGAAAAACAAATTGCCGGTTTGGATAGCCCGTTTGTGTTGTTGTTTGACAAAAAAATCAGCAATATCCGTGATTTGCTGCCGGTGTTGGAGCAAGTGGCCAAAACCAGCCGCCCGCTGCTGATTATTGCTGAAGACGTGGAAGGCGAAGCCTTGGCCACTTTGGTGGTAAACAACATCCGCGGCATTCTGAAAACCGTGGCCGTGAAAGCCCCGGGCTTTGGCGACCGCCGCCAAGCCATGCTGCAAGACATTGCCATCCTCACCGGCGGCACTGTGATTGCGGAAGAAGTGGGCTTGTCGTTGGAAAAAGCCACTTTGGAAGATTTGGGTCAAGCCAAACGCATTGAAGTGGGCAAAGAAAACACCACCATTATTGATGGCTTGGGCAACAAAGAGGCAGTGGATGCGCGCGTAAAAGAAATCCGCCAGCAAATCGAAACCGCCACCAGCGACTACGACAAAGAAAAACTGCAAGAGCGCGTGGCCAAACTGGCCGGCGGCGTAGCGGTGATTAAAGTGGGCGCGGCCACCGAAGTGGAAATGAAAGAGAAGAAAGACCGCGTAGACGACGCCCTGCACGCTACCCGTGCAGCGGTTGAAGAAGGCGTGGTGGCCGGCGGCGGCGTGGCCTTGCTGCGTGCACGCTCTGCCATCAAAGAGCTCAAAGGCGCCAATGCCGACCAAGACGCCGGTGTGCAAATCGTGCTCAAAGCCGTAGAAGCACCCTTGCGCCAAATCGTGCAAAACGCGGGCGATGAGCCCAGCGTGGTGGTCAACAATGTGCTCAACGGCCAAGGCAACTACGGCTTTAACGCCGGCACCGGCGAATACGGCGATATGATTGAAATGGGCGTGCTGGACCCGGCCAAAGTGACCCGTACCGCACTGCAACACGCCGCTTCCATCGCCGGCTTGATGCTCACCACCGATGCCATGATTGCCGAAATCCCGGAAGACAAACCGGCCATGCCGGACATGGGTGGTATGGGCGGCATGGGTGGTATGGGCGGCATGATGTAAGACGCCGGCCTTTGTTGCTGCTATGCAAAAAACCGCTTCTTCGGAAGCGGTTTTTTTATGGTTTGTTGCTGGTGGAAATAGATTATTGTGCTAATATGTTAACCTAAATTAACCGAGCCGCCAGAAGCCCGGTGCGCCAACTCCCTTCAACGGGCACCAAACACAAATCACGGCATGTGCAATCTTGCATACGCCGTCTTTTTGGTTTTTTATATGGATTTTAGCGTGCCCACAGGGAGCAATAGTATGGCCAAGATTAAATTAAACCGCCCGGCGGGCTCTATTGCCGGAGCAAATGACGGCAACACCCCGGCAATTCTAAGCTTGGTTTTTGCCATTTTGGGCTGGCTGGTACTGCCCTTTATTGGTGCTTTGGTTGCCGTGATTACTGGCCATATCGGCCGCAAACGCGCCAAAGCCGGTGCGCCGCGCGGCGGTATGGCGCTGGCCGGGTTGATTTTGGGCTATTTGTGGTGGGCTTTGCTGATACCGATGATGGGCATCATCGCGGCGCTTGCCCTGCCTGCGTATCAGGATTATGTGCAACGGGCTAAAGCACACCAAGCAAAAATGGCGCAAGACAGTGGCGATGCTTTAAACAGCGAATTGGACGAAGTGGCCGCCAACAACCCCGCAGATGCCTTGGGTATGGCCAAATTGTGGGTGGCGGCACGCGTATCCAAAGGCACGCCCTTAAATGAAATCAGCGAAGAGTTGAAACTCAGCCCGGCGCAGCAACAATACTGGCGCAGCATCCGTATCCAACAAGGCACCATCAATGCCATCCCGGCCAAAGGCGATGGCAAACAGGCGTTGGTGTTGTTGTCGATGCAAAACGGCAATAAATTGGTGTGGGTGTGCGGCGGCCAGATTCCGGATATGGCGCAGGCCGAATGCAGCCAGTAAAGTAAACGCCATTTGTGCCACAGGCATTTAACTGTGCACTTAATGCCCGCTTTTTCTTTTATTGCATAGGCTGAGGCTTTTACAAAAATCTCAGGCTGCCTGAAAAATGTGAATCTTGATTGGGAGGATGCAATGAAAGTAAGCTTAAATAAACCGGAGCCAACGCAAGCGGGTCAATACGGCCTGCCGCCCGCGCAAACCGGCACCAATAATTTGGCGGTGGTGAGTTTGGTGTTCGGTATTTTGAATTGGCTGCTATTGCCATTCATCGGTTCGATTGTGGCCATCATCACCGGCCATATGGCGCGCGGGCAAATCAAGCAAACCGGGCAGGACGGCGGCGGCATGGCGTTGGCCGGTTTGATTCTGGGCTATGTGTGGTGGGCTTTGCTGGTGCCGATACTGGGTATTTTGGCCGCCATCGCCTTGCCTGCCTATCAAGGCTATGTTGAGCGTGCGCAAACCGTGCAGTTAACCCAACCGCTGGAGGTGCTGCGCCATCAGGTGGAGTTGGATATTTTGAGCGGCCAAGCCGTGGCCGACATCAACCGCGATTCGGCCAGCGTGGCCGCCAACAAAACCTTGTTTACTGAGCTGGAGGTGGCAGAAGGCATAATTCATGCCGAATACAGCCAAGACAGCAAAGTGCCTGCGGCCATGCGCGGCCAGTCTTTATTGGCAGAGCCGGAAGTGGAAGCCGATGGCAAAGTAACTTGGTATTGTGAAACCGAGATGGCTGATCAATACCTGCCCGATTTGTGTTTTGAAGACGATGGGGCGGCCGCCGCGAGCGCCCCTTAATATAGCAAAGAAACTGAATAATCCTACGGCGTTGGTTCGCCTTGGCTCGAAGAGAACGATTTTGTAAGGCGCTAAAGCGCCAACAAACTCTGTTCCGTACTAGGGTCTGTTCACAATTACTTGTCATACCCTTGAATAAAAAAGAAACGCAGGCATAAAAGGAAGTTCTCACCCTCCCCCAATACACCTGCGATGCCCCGTACACTACTCAAAGATGAACATTGGTCATACTGTTTATATCGCTTATAACCGTTGGTCAGAAAAAGGCATTTTTACTGCAATCTTGAAACAGCTCAGCCAAGAGAGTGACTTGGAGTGGGTAGCCATAGACGGCAGTTATACCAATTCTACAAAATAACCTAACTGCGCTGGCTCGCCTTGCCGTACTACTTGTACTGTCTTCAGCTCGCCGCCTTGTTATCTTATTTTGTAGAATTGGTATTATATCCGTGCTCACCAACACTGCGCCTCAGCGCTCAGTGCACAAGAGGATCACGCAATCGGTATGAGCCGAGGCGGCAGAACCAGCAAGATTCATCTGGCTGTAGATGCTGCAGGCAATCCGATTGAGGTTATCGTTACTGCGGGCAATATCCATGATGTCACCGTTGCACCGGAGCTGCTTGACAACATCAACCTTGCCGAAACTGAGTTGGTTAATGCGGACAAAGGTTACGATTCAGACCGGCTCAGGGAGCAAATAGAGCAAAGCGGTGCGAAAGCCAATATTCCCTATAAAAGCAATAGGGAAGAGAAAAATAAAGACATGGACTGGTATTTATATAAAATCAGGCATTTGGTAGAGAATGCCTTTTGCCGTTTGAAACATTTCCGAGCGATTGCCAGCCGTTACGATAAGCTCAAACGCAACTTCCACAGTACGGTTTTATTGGGGTGCATTGTGATGTGGTTACCTTTATGACAAGTAATTGTGAACAGACCCTAGGTGTACTGTTTGCGGCTCAGCTCAAAGAGAACGATTTACTAAGGTACTGAAGCACCAAGTAAATCAGTTCCGCCTTGTATGATGTATTTATTTTCTTTGCTATAAAACGAATGTTTTAAATTTAAAAAACAGGCTGCCTGAATATCTTTTCAGGCAGCCTGTTTTATTTTTTTGCATATGGTGCTGTGTTTTAATTCGAATCCGCCGCAGGTAAGGTTAGTGTGGGGCTGTGGTCGGGCAGGGCGGCGGTGTTTTGGCTGTGCATCACCACGCTGCCTTGGTATACCGCGCCCGGTTCGATTTGCAGGCTGTGGGTGTCAATATTGCCGTTGATGTGGGCGCTGGCTTTCAAATCTAGATTTTGCGTGGTGATGTCGCCTTCGATGCGGCCGAATACCAGCAGTTCTTTGGCTTGGATATTGCCTTTAATCCAGCCTTTTTCGCCCACAATCACCATGCCTTCGCTGGCTACATGGCCAACAATGCCGCCGTCGATTTTCACTGAATTATGGCTGCTGATGTTGCCCTGCAAAGTACATTGTTCGCCAATAAGGGTGTCGATATTCATGCTGCTGCCGTTGTTGCTGCTTTTTTTACTGTTGAACATGGTTGCTGTTGTCCTGAAGATGGCCAAGGGTGAGGAAGTTTTCCGGGTCGTGAAAGCCGTCGTTACGGCGCACTTCGTAATGCAGATGCGGGCCGGTGGAGCGGCCGGTGTTGCCCAGCTTGCCGATAATGTCGCCCGCTTTGATTTTCTGGCCGTTTTTCACATCAATGGCCGACAAATGGCCGTAAAGGGTTTGGTAGCCGTAGCCGTGCTGGATTTTCACCACATTGCCATAGCCGTTTTGGGTACCGGCCAGAATCACGGTGCCGTCGGCAGTGGCGTGTATCGGCTCGCCGATCTGGCCGCGAAAATCCAGCCCGTTATGGCCTTCGGCACCTTGGCCGCTAAAAGGATTGGCACGCATGCCGAAGCGGGAGGAAATGCTGCCTTTGTGCGGCACGCCCAAGGGTATTTTGCGCAAGGTTGAGAGCAGGTTTTCGGTTTGTTCGCTGTAGTGCTGCATATAGGGCACCGGCGCGGCCAGTTTGATTTCCGGGCCGCCGGCGGCATCGTTGGGGGTGCCGGCCGGCGGCTCGCTGCTAATCGGCTTCACATCTACACCACGGGCATTGAGGTATTGCTGCAATTGCAAGACGGTGCGCTCCGACTGGCTCAAGCCTTTGAGTTTGGCTTCGATTTCAGCCGAAGTAAACTGTTGTAAATCCGTCACTTCCTGTGCCAATTCGGCGGCTTGTTGTTGGGTTTGCCAATGCTGCCAAGCCAGATAAGACAAGGCGGCAGCCAGCACGGTGGTGCTGATGCTCAAGGTCCACAAGGCGGGTTTAATCGCCTTGAGCATGGTGTGGCTAATGCCGATGCTGCGGGTGGATTGCTCGTCGATAATCAATACAGTGGCGCGTTTGCGTTGGTTCATCTGGCTGTATCCGGGTGGTTTTTGGGTTTGCTATAGTCTGCCTGAAAGTATGCCAAACAGCTATCTAGTGCGTTAAAAACACACTATTTTAATATATTCAGGCAATTTTTTGATAAAAAATCTTATATTCGGTTAAAAAATATAGAGTATTAATTCTATTGTGTCGTGGTAATGGCGCCATTAAATGCCGATGGTGCTATCGGTACGTACTGGTGTTTTGTCATCAAATTGTCATCCAATGGTTATGGTTTTGTCACACGGTATCGGTAATCTCGGGCTGATTTTTTTCAGTACAAACTGGCTAATGATGCCAAACCAACCATTCAATTAAAGGGACAACAACATGGGCAAACCGCTCCAAAAAACCGGCCTGATCAAACAGGTAAACGACGATGTGGTGAGCAATCCTTCTGATAACACGGCGTTTTCACAAGTGCTGGACAGCCGCTTGTCGCGCCGCAGCCTGTTGCAAAGCAGCGGCGCTTTGGGCGTGGCGGCGGCTTTGCCGGCGGGCTTAAGCCTGTTTGCCGATAAGGTGCAAGCGGGCGTATTCAGCCGCGACAATATCGGCAAGGCGCGCGGTTTGGGCTTTACGCCGGTGCCGATGTCGGCTGCCGATACCGTGGTGGTGCCGCCGGGCTACAGCGCCCGCGCGTTTTACAAATGGGGCGATGCGGTGGGCATTGCCGGCAAAATGCCGGCCTTCAAGCCCGACGCCAGCAACACCACGCAAGAGCAAGCCTCGCAAGCCGGTATGCACCACGACGGCATGGCCTATTTCACCCTACCAATGGCCTCCAGCAGCAGCAACCGTGGCCTGCTGGCGATGAACCACGAATATGTCGACAACGGCTTGCTGTTTAAAGACGGCACCGCCCATTGGGACATGAACAAGGTGCGCAAAAGCCAAAACGCCATGGGTGTGTCGATAGTGGAAGTGGCCAAAGACAGCGGCGGCCAGTGGCAAGTGGTGCGCCCATCGCCGTATGCGCGCCGCATTACCCCGCACACGCCGATGCAGGTGTCCGGCCCCGCCCGCGGCCATGCGCTGATGAAAACCCAGGCCGATCCGCGCGGCGAAGTGGTGTTGGGCACCATGCAAAACTGCGCCAACGGCATCACCCCGTGGGGCACTTATTTAACCTGTGAAGAAAACTGGGCCGATATTTTCACCACTCAAGGCATTCCCAATGAGCTGGAAAAACGCTACGGCATCGGCAGCAAAGACGAATCTTACCGCTGGAGCGAGCTGGATTTCCGTTTCGACACCGGCTTGACGCCCAACGAACCCAACCGCTTCGGCTGGGTGGTGGAAATCGACCCCTACAACCCGCAATCGGTGCCGGTAAAACACACCGCCTTGGGGCGCATCAAACACGAAGGCGCCACCGTTACCCTGGCGCCCGACAACCGCGTGGTGGTGTACAGCGGCGACGACCAGCGTTTTGAATACATTTACAAATTTGTGTCCAACGGCAAATACAACCCCAACAACCGCGAAGCCAATATGCGCCTCTTGGCCGACGGCACCCTGTATGTGGCGCGTTTTGACGACCAAGGCAAAGGCGAATGGCTGCCCTTAGTGCACGGCCAAGGCAAGCTCACCGCTGAAAACGGCTTTGCCGACCAAGGCGAAGTGTTGGTTAAAACCCGCCTAGCCGCCGATGCCGTGGGCGCCACCAAAATGGATCGCCCCGAATGGATTGCGGTGGATCCATATAAAAACGGCAGCGTGTATTGCACCCTCACCAACAACAACCAACGCGGTGCTGAAGGCAAACCGGGCGTGGATGCCGCCAATCCGCGTGCCAACAACCGCTTCGGCCACATCATCCATTGGGAGGAAGCCCGCGGCAATGCCGCTGCCACCACCTTTGATTGGGATATTTTGGTGTTGGCCGGGCGTCACGACACCGATGTGGCCGAATTTAAAGGCAATATGCCCAAAGGTGCCGAATTCGGCAGCCCCGACGGCTTGAGCTTCGATCATCGCGGCGTATTGTGGATTCAAACCGATGTGTCCGCTTCCACCGCCAACATCAAGGAATACGCGGGCATGGGCAATAACCAGATGCTGGCCACCATCCCCGGCAGCCACGATTACCGCCGCTTCCTCACCGGCCCTGTGGGCTCGGAAATCACCGGCATCGCCTTCACGCCCGACAACAAAACCATGTTTGTGAACATCCAGCACCCGGGCGAGCCAAAAGAAGGCGATACCGATCCGGCTGCGCCGATGGCCATTTCCAGCTGGCCCGACGGCCCGCAAGGCGGCCGCCCGCGTGCCGCCACGGTGGTGATTACCAAAGATGATGGCGGGGTGATTGGCAGCTAGTTTTGGCTAGAGCATAAAGGGAATTTGTGGCCTTAGGCGTAACCCAACAAAACTGAAATGGCTTTATAAAACCAATCTATTTGGTTGATTAGCAGCGCCGTAGGTTGGATTCGAGAATCCGACAGCCATAAATTGAAATAAGCACAATCCCAAGCACAAAAAAGCACCGCATCTGCGGTGCTTTTTTTTTCAGGCAGCCTTGGCCTTAACGGCTGCGGCTGGCGCTGGGTTTGCGTGCGGCGGCCGGTTTGGCGTGGCTTTTGCCGCTGCGGTTGTCGCCGTGGCTGCGGGCACCGTCGCCGCTGCGCCCGGCAAAGGGTTTGCCACCGCCATAGCCGCCGCTTTTGCGTTTGTCGCCGCTACCGGCACCGCCAAAGCTGCGACCGCGGCCTTTACCGGCGGGCTTGGCACCGCCGCGTTTGCGGGTGGGTTCCATGCCTTCAATTGCCATTTCCGGCAATTTGCGGTTCAGGTAGCGTTCGATTTTGTGCACTTTCACGTATTCGTTGACTTCGGCAAAGGTAATTGCCAAGCCGTGGCGGCCAGCGCGGCCGGTACGGCCGATGCGGTGCACATAGTCTTCGGCCTGTTTGGGCAGGTCGTAGTTGATGACGTGGCTGATGGTGGGTACGTCGATGCCGCGTGCGGCTACATCGGTGGCCACCAAGATTTTGATGCGGCCTTTGCGCAAGTCCATCAGGGTGCGGTTGCGCCAGCCTTGCGGCATGTCGCCGTGCAGGCAACTGGCCGAAAAGCCTTTTTCATACAATTCGTCGGCCAGTTGCTCGCTCATCACTTTGGTGGCGGTAAAAATCACGCATTGGTCGATATTGGCATCACGCAGGATGTGGTCGAGCAGGCGGTTTTTGTGGCGTAAGTCGTCGCAATACAGCAGTTGCTCGTCGATTTTGCCGTGGTCGTCCATGCGCGCCACTTCGATTTTTTGCGGGTTGCGGGTGAGGCGTTGTGCCAGTTTGCCCACAATGCCGTCCCAAGTGGCGGAAAACAGCAGGGTTTGGCGCTCGGCCGGGGTGGCCGCCACGATGGTTTCGATGTCGTCGATAAAGCCCATGTCGAGCATGCGGTCGGCTTCGTCCAGAATCAATACTTCCAAGCGGCTAAAGTCGATGCGGCCTTGGCGCATGTGGTCCATCAGGCGGCCGGGGGTGGCCACGATAATATCAATGGGGCGGCCCAGGGCGCGGATTTGTTGGCCGAAAGAAGTGCCGCCTACCAAGGTAACGGTGCGCAGCCACGGCATGTTTTTGCCGTAAACTTGGGCGCTTTTTTCCACTTGCTGTGCCAATTCGCGGGTGGGGGTGAGCACCAATGCGCGCGGGCCTTTGCCCGGTTTGTCGCTGCGTTGCAGCAGTTTTTGCAGTGTGGGCAGCAAAAAGGCAGCGGTTTTGCCGGAGCCGGTTTGCGCCGAAGCCATTAAGTCATGGCCTTGCAGGGCTTGCGGAATGGTTTGCAGCTGTACGGGGGTGGGGGTGTCGTAGCCTGCTTCGAGCAAGGCGTCGGTGAGGGGTTTGTCCAAATGTAAATCGGTAAAATGCAAAGACATGAATATCCTAAAAATCAACGACAAACCAAAGGGCTGCCTGAAACGGTTTCAGGTAGCCTCGAAGCGGTATACGGACGGCGGAAAATGCAAGACGGCCGGGTGTGTCGCAAGCGTGTGCTTGGGTTAAACATCGGCGACAACCGGCAAATATGCCCACAAATAACGGGGCAGCGCGGGCGTTGATACTGTGCATGGCGCACAACCCGGGATGGCTGAAGACGATGGCTTCAAAAAGAGAACTGCGCATAATATAGCCTTTGTTTGGCAGCGTCAAGCGTTTATTGGGTTTGCCTAAAACGGCGTTGTGCGGATTTTGGCCGCCAAAGTGCGCTACAATGGTCATCGCGGTTTTCAGGCAGCCTTTCAAACAGCCAGAGATGGATTGATTTTGTTGAAGCTGCCTGAAAGCTTAAATTATTGTATTAAAAACAAGAAACGTGAATATGACCGACATCTCCGCCTTTGCCAACCGCCTAGGCAAAAACGCCAAGCACCTGATGAAATGGGCACGCCGCCACAATCTTGAAGCTTGGCGTCTCTACGACAAAGACATCCCGCAATTTCCGTTTGCGGTTGATGTGTATGGCGCCCACATCCATTTGCAGGAATACGATACCGGCTGGCTGATGCAGGCGGAAGAATACGAAGCCTGGCTGGCTGAAGTGGTGGCGGCAGTGTGTTTTGTGAGCGGTTTTGACGCCGGGCAAGTGCACATCAAGCGGCGCGAGCGCCAAAAAGGGCGTGAACAATACGAAAAAACCGGTCGCCAAGGCGAAGATTTTTACATTGGCGAGCATGGCCGCCGCTTTTGGGTGAATTTAGACAAATACCTCGATACCGGCCTGTTTCTGGATCACCGCAACACCCGGCAACAAGTGGGCAATCTGGCCGCAGGCAAACGTTTTTTAAACCTGTTTGCCTACACCGGCAGCTTCACCGTGTATGCGGCCACCGGCGGTGCGGTATACAGCGAAACCGTGGATTTATCCAACACTTATCTGGATTGGGCAGCGCGTAATTTTGCCCTCAATCATATTGATACCCACGCACACCAAATCGTGCGCGCCGATGTGTTTCAATATTTGCAGCAGGCCGCAGCGGCGGGCAAGCAGTTTGATTTGGTGGTGATGGATCCGCCCAGTTTTTCCAACAGCAAAAAAATGCTGGATATTTTGGATGTGCAGCGCGACCATATCCGCCTAATCGACGGCGCCATGCGCCTGCTCGCTCCCGGCGGCACGCTGTTTTTCTCCAACAACCGCCGTGGCTTTGTGCTAGACGAGACGCTGCCTGAACGCTATGCTGTACGCGATATTTCGCGCCAATCGGTGCCGGAGGATTTCCGTAATAAAAAAATCCACCAGTGCTGGCAAATTGGCCACCGCGTTTGAATGAAGGCAGGAAAAATATTCTGAAATGTGAATATTTGCATCACCGTAGGGTGCGCCATGCGCAGCAGAAAATGAATTAATCGGCTGATGTTTATTTTTTAAACAACCAAATATCTCTAAATAAATGGGAGCGCAGATGAAATCAGGTATTTTTTTGGCCGCAGCAGTGCTGTTGTTGGCCGGATGCAGCGAGCAAAAAGAACAATTCCAGCAGGAATTCAATAGCAAATTCCGTAGTGAATTTATTAGCCAATGCGTGGCCAGCATTCCCAAGCAGGCCCGGCTGTCAACGGAAAAAGCGCAGCAATACTGTACGTGCAGTGCCGACAAGGTATTGGAAACCTTATCGGCCACCGATATCGCCAAACTGATGGGCGGTAGAGGGGAAAAAGACAGTGAATTACAGCAAAAAGTGGTGGATGCCGCCGCCACATGCATGAATACATTGAAATAAATCAGCAATAAGCCCATGTTGTTTAGAGTTAAAGGCTGCCTGAAATGGCTTCAGGCAGCTTGGCCGTGTAAATAAAAGAAAACGACCACAAAAACAATCATTTCAAACTGCGCCACACACCCTAGGCGAATTTGTATCCGTTTTTATTTATTCCACTATGACTGTGTAATAGAGAAGGAGGCCGATGATGCGCCAAGCAACCGTATCTACTTTGGTTGTGGCAGCGGGCTTGTTGCTGGCCGCCGCCGGCCAGGCGCAAGACGTGCGCCCGGGTGTCAATATGGCACAGCACAATTCGCTACCCAATTGGAGCAGCGGCACAGGCAGCAGTCCGCATCGAGGCCATGGCGGCATGGGGATTTATCCGCAACCGGGATACCCGGGCGGCGGGGTGCATCATTATCCCGCTTATCCTGTGCAACCCGGTATTGGTATTGGCTATCAGCACGGCGATACCTCGGTGCAGGTGCAGCTGCCGGTGCGCACCGAGGTAAACATCAACCGCAATGTGCGGATTTATGCGCCGCCGGGCACCACAGTGATTTACGGCGAGGGTGTGCCGGTGGGCTATCCCTATAACGCGGCGTACAACGATGCCTATCCAGACCATGCGCCGCAACGGCTGTTGCGCAGCAGCAACGGGCTGTGCGTGGATGCCGGTGAAGTGCGCCCGCAAGGCGGTGGCACGGTGTTGACCACCGGCGCGTGCCACGGGCGCATTGGCCAGCAGTGGCGTTGGCAACAGGGACGTTTGGCGGTGGCGGGTTTGTGTTTGGATGCCATGGGCGGCGGCCAAGCCGGCGCGCCGGTAGGCACGTTTCCGTGCAGTGGCAGTATTGATCAGCAATGGCAGTGGCAGGGCGGGCAAATCCGCCATGTGGGCAGCGGCTTGTGTTTGGACAGCAGCGATAATGTTTTGCGCACTCAGCGTTGTGGCGGCAATGCGGGGCAGTATTTTAGCTGGTAGTGATTGGAGCCAATGTTATTTCAGCATCAAAAAAATAGGCTAGCTGAATCTTTCAGGCAGCCCTAATCCAGCAAATATTTGCGCATCAACGCGCATTTGACAGTAACGGTTTTATTCAGCGGCAGTGCCGCTTCGCCCAAAGATTGATAACCATTGATTTGGTAAAACGCCACCGAATTAAGCGAGGCATACAGCTTTACCAGCCCCAGCCCGGCAGCGGCCGCCAGCGTTTCCGCCCGTTGCAGCAGCGCCGTACCCAGCCCTTGGTTGTGCACAAACGGATGCACATACAGCGCATCCAGCTGGGCTTCACGCAAGTCGAGCTGGAAAAAGCCTTGAATATGGCCTTTGTAATCCACAATCCACAAAGCTTTATCGGGGTTTTGCAAGGTGTCGACATAGCTTTGCGGACCCAGCAGCGCCAGCCACGCAGCCAGCACCGTGCTGTCGTAGGTGCGCGCGCAGGTGTAGCGCACGGCGTATTCGTGGGCGTTGAAAATATGCTCACAGTCGTCTAGGCGGGCAGGGCGCAAGTGGGTGATGATGCTCATAAATATGGGTGGTTTGATATGTAGTGAATTAAATTTGAACCAATACTGCGTTGGCTCGCCTTGCCGTATACCTATACTGTCTGCGGCTCGTCGCCTTGTCTTGATTCAAATTTAATCCACTAGAAAAATGAATCGGTAAATCGAGTTTGTGCGCATCATAGCGCAAAGCGCCGCTGCCGTGTTTTTAAAAATGGCCTTTACCGCCGCTAGGCTGCCTGAAACCAATATCCGATTACGAAAATAAATTGAAGCTCACGCCATAATGCTTGTATGCTGGTATTCATTATCCCATCAGGAGCCGTATTATGCATGGCCAACGCAGGTGGTTTTTCTTATACGGCTTATTCCTGGCATTGAGCTTGGCTGCTTGCCAGCAGCGTGCTGCACCGGCGGGAATCACAGCGCAATTGGCGGCGCTGCCCAGCACTCAGGGCGCACAAAATCCGGCTTGGTTGAAGCCGCAGCAGCCTACCTTGGTTAAATTTTGGGCCAGCTGGTGCCCACTGTGCTTATCGGAACTGGAAACCACCCAAAGCTGGCGGCGCGACCCTGCATTTAAGGCCGTAAATGTACTCAGCGTGGCCGCGCCCGGCTTTTTGAGCGAAAAGCCGCATGCCGATTTTGTGCGCTGGTATGGTGGCCTAAGTTATCCCGACTTGCCGGTACTACTTGACGACGGCGGCACGCTGGCACGGCAATTGGGCATCGGCGTTTACCCCAGTTGGGTGTTGCTGGATACTCAGGGTCAGCCGCAGCGCATTATTAAAGGCAGCCTGAGCCGCACCCAAGCGCTGGCCTTGCTGCACAACCCGCAAGCGGATTTAAATCAAACCGCCGCCGCATTTTATCAACCCACACACAATACGGAAGCCAAGCTTATGAACAGCAAAACCATCTATCTGGCCGGCGGCTGCTTTTGGGGGCTGGAAGCCTATTTCCAGCGCATTCCCGGCGTGATTGACGCCGTATCCGGCTATGCCAACGGCCGCACCGAACACCCCACTTACGAGCAAGTGGTACGTGAAAACACCGGCCATGCCGAAACCGTTAAAGTGGTGTACAACCCCGCGCAGTTAAGCCTGGCCGACATCATGCAATACTATTTGCGCGTGGTCGATCCCACCAGCCTTAACCGCCAAGGCAACGATCGCGGCAGCCAATACCGCAGCGGCGTGTACTACACCGATGCTGCCGAGCACAGCATTATTCAGGCAGCCTTGGCTGCCGAGCAAGCCAAATACGCCGATAAAATCGTGGTGGAAAACCAGCCCTTGCAGCAATTTTTTGTCGCCGAAGACTACCATCAGGATTATTTGGCCAAAAACCCCAACGGCTATTGCCATATCGACATTCGCCGTGCCGATGAGCCTTTGCCCGGCAAAGCGGCACACTTTGATGCCGCCGCTTACCAAAAACCGAGCGATGCCGCCTTAAAGCAGCAGCTCACCCCCGAGCAATACCGCATCACCCAGCAAAGCGGCACCGAGCGCGCCTTCAGCCACGAATACGACCACCTGTTTGCGCCCGGCCTGTATGTGGATGTGGTGAGCGGCGAGCCTTTGTTCAGCTCGCGCGACAAATTCGATTCCGGTTGTGGCTGGCCGAGCTTTAGCAAGCCGCTGAATGCCGCCGCCGTTACCGAGCACAGCGACCACAGCTACAATATGCAGCGGGTGGAAGTGCGCAGCCACAGCGCCGACTCACACCTTGGCCACGTCTTCCCCGACGGCCCCGCCGACAAAGGCGGCCTGCGCTACTGCATCAACGGCGCCAGCCTGCGCTTTATTCCGTATGCGGAAATGGAAGCGGCCGGTTATGGTTATTTAAAGGATGCGGTTAAATAACACTGGAAATCAATATAATGGATAAAATAAGGCTGCCTGAAAGATTTTGGCTTCGGCAAAGCTAAAATTTTTCAGGCAGCCTTATTATGCGAGCCTCAGACAATACAGGTAGTGCGGCAAGGCGAGCTAATGCCGTAGCATTTTGATTTATTTCACTATATTTGTACTGCCTGCGGCTCGCCGCCTTGTCTTAATTTCAATTTAATTTATACCAATTCTAAAAAATAACCTAACTGCGTTGGCTCGCCTAGCCGTACGTGTGTACTGTCTTCGGCTCCCCGCCTTGTTATCTTATTTTTTCGAATTGGTATTACTATATAAACAATAAACAAAAAAATTGCCGGGCATTTGCCCGGCAATCATCAATGGGGTTTACAGCTCGGAAGTGCAGTGCGGGCAGCGGCTGGCTTTCAGCGGAATTTCAGTGCAGCATTGCGGGCACTCTTTGGTAGTCGGGTCGGCTGGTTGCGGCTGTTTTTGCAATTTGGAAATGGCTTTCACCACCATGAAAATGGCAAAGCCCACAATCACCAAGCTAATCAGGGTGTTGATAAATAAGCCGATATTCATGGTTACCGCGCCGGCATCTTTGGCGGCGGCCAATGTGGCATAAGGGCCGGCGGCTTTAGCACCTTCTTTTAAGGTGAGGAACAGATTGGAAAAATCCACACCGCCAATCAATAAGCCGATGGGGGGCATAATCACATCGTCCACCAGCGATTTCACCATGCCGGTAAAGGCGGTGCCCACCACCATACCCACAGCCAGATCAATCACATTGCCTTTCATCAAGAAGGCTTTAAAGTCGTTTAACAGGCTCATTGTGTGTTTTCCTTTTTTATTGAATTCAATTTGGTTGTGTTGCTAGCGCGGTTGGCATTGATACCAGTTCTACAAAATAAGATAACAAGGCGGCGAGTCGCAGACAGTACACCTAGTACGGCAAGGCGAGCCAACGCAGTTAGGTTATTTTGTAGAAGTGGTGTAAGGTGCAAACCCAACAGCGCTGCTTATGATACAGCTTGGTAAAAAAAGTTCAATTTATTTATGTGAATGTAATAGCGGGTGAAGGCCATGTTGTAAAAACGCCAGCATTGGGCGTTGTCCCAAGCTGGCGTGGCTGCGTGGCCGAGATTTATTCGTCCGGTGTGCCCAGCGCATTGATGCTGTAGCCGCCGTCCACATAGGTGATTTCGCCGGTGATGCCGGAAGCCAAGTCCGACAGTAAAAAGGCGGCGGCATTGCCCACTTCTTCAATGGTGACATTGCGGCGCAAGGGGTTTTGCTCGGCCACGTGGTGCAGCAGTTTGTTGAAGTTGCCAATGCCGGAAGCGGCCAGAGTTTTGATGGGGCCGGCGGAAATGCCGTTGCAGCGGATGCCTTCCTTGCCCACGGCGGCGGCGGTAAAGCGCACGCCGGCTTCAAGGCTGGCTTTGGCCATACCCATTACGTTGTAATTGGGGATGGCGCGCACGGCGCCCAAGTAGGTAAGTGCCAGAATGGCGCTGTGGCGGCCGCGCATCATCGGGCGGGCGGCCTTGGCCAGTGCGGGCAGGCTGTAGGCGGAAACATCGTGGGAAATTTGAAAAGCTTCGCGGCTGATGGTGTCGAGAAAGTCGCCGCCCAAGGCTTCGCGCGGGGCAAAGGCGATGGCGTGCACTAGGCCGTCGAGGCCATCCCAATGTTGGCCTAAGTCGGCAAAGGCTTGGTTGATTTCGTCGTCGCTTTGCACATCGCAGCGAAACACCAGCTCGCTGCCCAATTCGGCGGCCATTTTGCGCACGCGCTCTTCCAATTTGTCTACCACATAGGTAAACGCCAGCTCGGCGCCTTGTTCGCGACAAGCGCGGGCAATGCCGTAGGCAATGGAGCGCTCGGAAATCATGCCGGTGATGAGGATTTTTTTGCCTTGCAAAAAGCCCATATTATTGTCCTTGGTGTGGTTTTGCGTTCAAAAATAATCGCGTATTATAAACCAACTTGTGCCAACCACATAGCAGCAATGCGTTGCAGGCTGCCTGAACAGGCTTTGGAAGAAGATGATGAAAAAACCGTATCGCCGTTTTACCGCCGTGCGCGGCTGGCTAACTTGCCTATTGTTGGCCACGGCCTTGCCCACCAATGCCGAGCATGCGCTGGGGCTGGGGCAGGCGCCGCATTACGGTGCGGAATTTACCCATTTCGGCTACACCAATCCGGCGGCTCCCAAGGGCGGCAGTTTCAATCTGCCGTGGCCGGGTGGCTTTGATACGCTCAATCCGTTTACCCTCAAGGGCGACAAAGAAATCGGCATCACCATGCTCACGCTGGACACCTTGATGACGCAAGGACAAGACGAGCCCTTTACCATGTACGGCTTATTGGCCGAAGACATCAGCTTGGCCAAAGATGGCTTGTCGGTTACGTTTCGGCTGAATCCCAAAGCACGTTTTCACAATGGCGACCCGGTGCTGGCCAAGGATGTGGCAGCTTCGTTTAAGGCGCTCACCGAAGACAAGGCCGCCACGCCGCTATACCGCTTTTATTGGGCCGATGTGGCGCAAGTGCAAACACCAAGCGCGCGTACGGTGCGCTTTGTTTTCAGGCAGCCTAATGCCGAATTGCACCTGATTTTGGGCAGCCTGCCGGTGTTTTCACACAAAAGCTATCCGCAAGGCTTGGCCGCTGCAGGCAATACCCCGCCCATCGGCTCCGGCCCTTACCGCCTGCAACGGGCGCACAGCGGCGTGAGCGAATTTCGCCGCGATGCGCAATACTGGGCGCAAAACCTGCCGGTGCGCCGCGGCATGTACAACTTCGACACCGTACGCATCAAGTATTATCAAGACGAAACCGCCAAAGTAGAGGGCATGAAAGCCGGGCAATACGATGTGGTGCAGGAAAACGTGGCCCGGCTGTGGGCACGCGCCTACAACAACCCCAGCCTGCAAAACCGGGGGCTTAAGCGGCAAACCTACTCCCAGCACAGCACCGCCGGAATGCAGGGCTTTGTGATGAACACCCGCCGCGAGCCGCTAAACGACATCCGCGTGCGCCAAGCGCTGGTGGATAGCTTTGATTTTGAAACCGTAAACCGGCAATTGTTTTACAACAGCTATACGCGCAGCTACAGCTACTTTACCAACAGCGAAATGGCCGCCACCGGCTTGCCCGATGCCGCCGAGCTGGCCATACTCAATCCACTGCGCACACGCCTGCCCGCTGCCGTATTCACCCAAGCGGTGCCACAGCCGCCGCAAACCGATGCCCGGCTTGGCGTGCGCCCCAATTTGCTCAAAGCCCGCGCCTTACTTACCGAAGCGGGCTGGCGTTATCAAAACGGCCGCTTGGTCGACGCCCAAGGCCGCCCCTTGCGCCTCACCTTCTTAAGCCCCAGCAAAACCTATGAGCGCGTTACCGCCAAATGGCAGCGCGACTTGGCCAAAATCGGCATTGATTTGCAGGTGCGGGTGGTAGACACCGCGGTATACCAGCGGCGCATGAACGATTTTGATTTCGACCTCAGCATCGTGGTGTATGCCAACAGCGAAAGCCCGGGCAATGAGCAATTCGACTACTACAGCTGCCAAGCCGCCAAAACGCCGGGCAGCAAAAATTGGGCCGGCGTGTGCGATCCGGCCATTGATGCCTTGCTGAAAAATTTCGAACATTTCGACAACCGCACTCAATTGGTGAGCAGCGCCCGCGCCCTCGATCGCGTGCTGCGCCACCGCTATCTGGTGGTGCCCAACTGGTATTCGCCCGAGCACAGGCTGGTGTATTGGGATAAATTCGGCCAACCGCCGCGTCCGCCAAGGTATTTTCAGGCTTACGATTGGGCTTTGAGTACGTGGTGGGTGAAGTAGTGTAGAGAAACCACTTAATTTACATGTATGGATGAAATTGTTACCCGTGGTTTATAAATTTAAATATTGATCTTATTAGGGTCTGTTCACAATTACTTGTCATACCCTTGAATAAAAAAGAAACGCAGGCATAAAAGGAAGTTCTCACCCTCCCCCAATACACCTGCGATGCCCCGTACACTACTCAAAGATGAACATTGGACGAAGCTGTTACCTATTCTGCGTGATTTGGGTATTTATAGCAAACCCAATTTGCGCAGAATTCTTGAAGGCATACTTTACAGAATAAGAACCGGCATACCGTGGCGGGATTTGCCCGAGTATTTCGGCAAGTATCATACTGTTTATACCGCTTATAACCGTTGGTCAGAAAAAGGCATTTTTACTGCAATCTTGAAACAGCTCAGCCAAGAGAGTGACTTGGAGTGGGTAGCCATAGACGGCAGTTATATCCGTGCTCACCAACACTGCGCCGCAGCCTCAGCGCTCAGTGCGCAAGAGGATCACGCAATCGGTATGAGCTGAGGCGGCAGAACCAGCAAGATTCATCTGGCTGTAGATGCTGCAGGCAATCCGATTGAGGTTATCGTTACTGCGGGCAATATCCATGATGTCACCGTTGCACCGGAGCTGCTTGACAATATCAACCTTACCGAAACTGAGTTGGTTAATGCGGACAAAGGTTACGATTCAGACCGGCTCAGGGAGCAAATAGAGCAAAGCGGTGCGAAAGCCAATATTCCCTATAAAAGAAATAGGGAAGAGAAAAATAAAGACATGGACTGGTATTTATATAAAATCAGGCATTTGGTAGAGAATGCCTTTTGCCGTTTGAAACATTTCCGAGCGATTGCCAGCCGTTACGATAAGCTGAAACGCAACTTCCACAGTACGGTTTTATTGGGGTGCATTGTGATGTGGTTACCTTTATGACAAGTAATTGTGAACAGACCCTAGTATCTTAAAATTAAAGATGAAAATTAAATTTATTTTTAAAAAAATCTATATTATTTTTTTATCGGGATTGGTTTTATATGGGCTTTCATTGGGTGTGATTAATCAATGGCAATTAAGATTCCATCCCAATAAAAAAATTTTGTATGCCGCTCAAACTTATGAAGACGATATGGCTTATTTAGCCAGTCGGTTTGAAGATAAAGAGTGGCGATTTCAGTCTTTTCGGGGCATGAGTAATCAAGGATTTTCTTTTAGAAATACCTTTAATTTAAATCGATGCTTTTCTGAACACGAAATTAAACAAGTGTTTTTAGAGGTTGGATTACACAATATTTATCAAGACGAATATAAGAAAAATAATATGTACACTATCAATTTGCATACAGTGGGAGATAGGTGCGAAACCATCTCCTTTATAGGAACATCAAATATTAAGTAGAAGTAACCGTCTTAACCATACCTACGGCTTTCCCTTTCAGGCAGCCTAAAAACGCATGCTTTCAAGCAAATCCCAAACCCTTTAATCAAACAAATCCGTTTGCGCTTGCCCAGTTTGATCCACCCGCACGGCGGTGCTGCCTTCGGCAAAACGGATATGCAAGGCTTGGCCTGGCTTAAGGTCGGCGGCTTGGCGCACCACTTGACCGCGGCTGTTGGTGACCACGCTGAAACCGCGCGCAAGGATGTGTTGGGGTGACACCGCCTCGAGCAGATGGATTTGATATTGCAAGCGGGTATGGCGCTGTTGCAGGCCGTGTTGCCAGTGCTGCTGCAGCGCTTGGCGTTGCTGCTCTAGCTGCCTGGCGGCTTGGGCGGTGTTGGGGCGCAGGTGTTGGCACTGCTGCACAGCTTGTGCTAAGCGCTGCTGCCCTTGCTGTTGCTGGCGCTGCATGGCCAGGCTTAACTGGGTGCTGAGTTGGCGCAGTTGCTGTCGTTGGGCGCTGATGCTGTGTTGCGGGTGGCGCAGCTGGCGCAACAGCCAATCGAGCTTTTGGCTGGCGTCGTAATAGTGTTGCAATAAGCGGTTGTGCCATTGCTGTTGGGTGCGCTGCAAGGCCAGGCGCAGTTGGGCGCGGTCGGGGCTCACCAATTCGGCGGCGGCGGTGGGGGTGGGCGCACGCACATCGGCCACAAAGTCGGCCAAGGTAAAGTCGGTTTCGTGGCCCACGCCGCTCACCACCGGCAGCGGGCAGGCCGCAATCGCGCGCACCACCGCTTCTTCGTTAAACGCCCATAAGTCTTCAATGCTGCCGCCGCCACGGCACACAATCAACACATCCACTTCTTGGCGCTCGCCAGCCGTATTGATGGCCGCGGCAATCTGCTGCTCGCTGCCCGTGCCTTGCACCGGAGTGGGGTACACCACCACCGCCAGCCCGCTGTGGCGGCGCTTTAAGGTGCTGACCACATCGCGCAGGGCGGCGGCGGCCAAGCTGGTGACAATGCCGATGCGTTGCGGCTGCGGCGGCAAGGGCTGCTTGCGCTCGGCATCAAACACGCCTTCGGCTTGCAATTTGGCTTTCAGGCGCTCATAGGCTTCATAAAGCCGCCCTAAGCCTTTTAGGCGCACTTCGTTCACGGTAATTTGAAATTCGCCCCGTGCTTCGTAGAGGCTGATTTTGCCGCTCACTTCAATATGGTCGCCTTCTTTCAGCGGCGCGGCCAGCCGGGTGGCGGCGCCTTTAAACAAGGCACAACGCACTTGAGCGCGGCTGTCTTTGAGCGAGAAATAATAGTGGCCGGAAGCGGCGCGGGTAAGGTTGGACACTTCACCGGCCACCCACAGCCCGAACAGATTTTGCTCCAATAGGCTGCGCACCAGCGCATTGAGCTCAGATACCGACAATGCGGCGGGGGTGAACAGATCAGACATGCAGGCATACCAAAGGGGAAATCAACAGAGTGCCGATTATACTGCCGATTGGTGTGCTTCAGGCAGCCTTGGCCATGTGTTATATTGGCGTTTGTTTTGCTTTGGCTCACCGCTTATGTCTTTACACGCAATTTTAGAGCAACACTGGCAACGCCCGAAATGGTGGCTCACGCCGCTGCTGTGGCCTTTGGCGCGGCTGTTTCAGGCGCTGGCGGCGCTGCGGCGCTATGCCTATGCCCGCGGCTGGCTTCAACAGCAGCATTTGCCTTGTGCGGTGGCGGTGGTGGGCAATATCCATGCCGGCGGTGTGGGCAAAACGCCGATTACCGCTGCCTTGGCCAGCGGCCTGCGCGCGCGTGGCGTGGCGGTGGGGATTGTGAGCCGTGGCTATGGCCGCCGCAGCAAAGAAGTATTGCTATTAGACCAACACAGCCGCGCCGCCGATGTGGGCGACGAACCCTTGATGCTGTGGCGACAAACCGGCGTGCCGGTAGCAGTGGGCGCGCAGCGCTTTCAGGCAGCCCAAGCTTTATTAGCCGCGCACCCGGAAACCCAATTGATTTTGTGTGACGATGGTTTGCAGCACTACGCCTTGGCGCGCGATTGGGAGATTGTGGTGTTTCCTGCTGCCGATGTGGCGCGGCGGCTAGACTTGCTTCCTAACGGCGGCCTGCGCGAGCCTTTATCGCGCTTGCACACAGTGGATGCGCTGGTGGTGAGCCAAGGCAGTGCCGATGATGTGGCGCGCTTGCGTCAAAACCAAGGATTGCCGCCGCAGTTGCTGGTGTGTGCCAGCCGCATACAGGCCGGGCGCTTGTATCGCCTGAATACACCGGCGCACACCGTGGCCGCTGGCGAATTGGCGGGCAAGTCCATTGCCGCGCTGGCCGCCATTGCCCGCCCGCAGCGCTTTTTTGATGCCTTGCGCGATTTGGGCTTGCCACCGGTGCTGTGTAAAGCCCTGCCCGATCACGCTGAGCTCACCCCTGCTGATTTGTCGGTGGCCGAGATTGTAATTATCACCGAAAAAGACGCGGTGAAATTGGCGGCTTATGATTTGCCGCAAGTGTGGGTGCTGCCAATAGAGGCGCACACCGAGCCGGATTTGGTGGAATGGCTGTGGCGTTGCTGGCGGGTGCAACAGGCTGCCTGAAAACTTCGGTTACAGCAATCTGCCCAGTATCGGGCAGTTGCGCTACAATAACACGCTAATGCGGCGCTGCCGCCTATTGATGCGAAGGAATCCGCAATGGACAAGCAATTACTCAGTATTCTGGTGTGCCCGCTGTGCAAAGGCGCGCTCACTTACCACGCCGAACAGCAAGAGCTGTGGTGCGCCCAATCGCGCTTGGCCTACCCGATTAAAGACGGTATCCCGATGATGTTGGAAAGCGAAGCACGGGCGCTGAGCGATGCCGAGTGCGCTGCATAAACGCCATTTAAAACATCGATTCAGCGCTACAAAAGCCGATAGTGGTTTTCAGGCAGCCTTTTTTAAAGCGCAACAACGGTTAAATATCAAGGAGCAGGCAATGAAACCATGGCATCAATTCTGCTGCGCCGCAATGGCGCTGGGCTTGGCATTACCGGCCACGGCCGCCGATTTTAGCGCATGGATACCGGCAGGCTGGAAAATGGTGGCCAGCGCCGAGGGCGATTTGAATGGCGATGGTGCTGCTGATGCGGTGATTGTGCTGCAACAGCAAGATGCCGCTAAAATCGTGGCTAATGACAGCTTGGGCGCTCCGAAAATCGACACCAATCCGCGCCAAATTAAAGTATTGCTGCGCCAAGGTGCTGGCTATCGGCTGGTAGCGGAAAACCGCTATTGGCTGCCCAGTGCCGGTGACGCTGAAAGCCCATGCTTGGCCGACCCTTTGCTGGATGAAGGCGGTGTAGAAATTGCACGCGGGCTGCTCAAAGTCAAACTAGGCTATTGGCTTAGCTGCGGTAGCTGGAGCGTGAGCCGCGACACCTACACTTTTCGCTGGCAGCAAAACCGTTTGCGCCTGATTGGTTGGGATGGTGTAGAATTTATGCGCAATTCCGGCGACATGACCGAGCGTAGTGTCAACTACCTTACCGGTCGGCAAAAAACCGTTACCGGCGGCAATATGTTTGAAGACGTGCCCGCGGCTAAAATAAAAACCCGCTGGCAAACATTGCCCAAACAGCCGGCACGGTATTTAGATGGGCCGTCGTTGCCCAGCCCGCAAGATTGGGAATAAGTGGGTACAAACGCAGATTGCAGTCAATTTCACCTATAAGAAAAAGGAGAGCAATACATGAAGGTTTTATTATTGGGCGCCCCCGGCGCAGGCAAAGGCACGCAGGCGCAATTCATCACTGCGGCGTTTGGTATTCCGCAAATTTCCACCGGCGATATGCTGCGTGCGGCAGTGAAAGCCGGCACCCCTCTGGGCGTGGAAGCCAAACAAATCATGGATGCGGGCGGCTTGGTGCGCGACGACATCATTATCGGCTTGGTAAAAGAGCGCATTGCCCAACCGGATTGCGCCCAAGGCTTCTTGTTCGACGGCTTTCCGCGCACACTGGCGCAGGCCGAAGCGATGGTGGCCGCGGGTGTGGATTTGGATGCGGTAGTGGAAATTGACGTGCCGGATGCCGCCATTATTGAGCGCATGTCTGGCCGCCGCGTACACTTGGCTTCGGGGCGCACCTACCACATCGCCCACAACCCGCCCAAAGTGGACGGCAAAGACGATGTCACCGGCGAAGACTTGGTTCAGCGCGACGACGACAAAGAAGAAACGGTAAAAAAACGCCTAGAGGTATACCACGAGCAAACCGAAGTGCTGGTGGGCTTTTACCGCAACCTCACTGGCGCGGCCGCACCCCAATACATCAAAATCGACGGTACCCAAGCGGTAGAGCAAGTGAAAGCCGATGTGTTGGCGGCATTGGGTAAATAAAGCATTGAATGCAATATTACTTTTAGGCTGCCTGAAAGGTTTCAGGCAGCCTAATACTGTTTTATTAAATGAGGTTGGCCACTAAAGCCCAACCTCAAAGGAATCACTATGCGCAAATTCAGCATACTGTTGCTGGCCTTATGCGCCGCCACGGCGGCGGCCAAAGACGACAAAACCCACGCCAACCGCTATTATGTGGAGTCGGAAAAAGACCAGCCTTGGCAAGAACAGGCGCTGGCCATGCCGGCTTACCCCGATGCCGAGGCGCAGTGGGCAGACATGTATGTGAGCAATACCTACACCGCCCAACCAAAGCTGATGATCAACAGCATCCGTTTCGGGCCGGATCAAACCATACACTATATTCTCAATATCCAGTCGGCACAGGGTTTTGACAACATCACTGCCGAAGCCATGCACTGCGCCACTCGCAGCGTGAAAACCTTTGGCTATGGCGACAGCGTAAACCGGCGCTGGATTACCCCGCGCGCGAGCGAATGGAAAGTGATAGGCTCAGTAATGAACGCATCGGATCCGGTGCGTGCCGTACTCTACAAAACCTTTTGCGAAGACGGCCTGCCACGCAACGATAAACAGCTGGCCGAACGCATCCGCACCCGCGCCATGCGTTAACACGGCGTTGCTGATTTGATGGGCTGCCTGAAATATAAAACCCTTATTGGCGAACTTAATTCGGCAATCCATTGGTAAAGAATTAAAATGAAGTGAATCATTTTAAAAAATGGGCTGTATTTTTGTATTCGTTGCTTATCATTTTACTTTGCGCTTTCTGGCCGCGCGGCCACCTACTTTCTTTGCTTCGCCAAAGAAAGTAGGCAAAGAAAGGCGACCCCGGTTGCAGGTTTGGCTGCGCCAAACTTCCCTCACTGCACATGCTTTTGGCGGCGGGCGCTAGTCGCTTCGCTCCGGACCGCCCTTATTCCCGCCAAAACCACGTTCCGTTCGGCTGCGCCAAGGGGAAGGCTGCACGGATTTTTTCGTTTCAGATAGTCTGAACAAAATAGTTTGTAAATGACTGTGCTTTATACAAGAGCGTATCTTCAGTTAATCAATAAAAGCCTGCTTATGGACGCCCATTTAATCTGGTTATTGTGTATCGGCTTTGCCGCCGGGCTGATGGATGCGGCGGTGGGCGGCGGCGGTTTACTGCAAATTCCGGCCTTATTCAACGCTTTGCCCGCCAGCACCAGCGTGCCCAGCATTATGGGCATCAATAAATTTGCTTCGGCCAATGGCACATTGATGGCCACCATCCAGTTTGTGCGCCGCTTGCCGGTGCCGTGGAAAATGCTGCTGCCTGCCGCATTGCTGGCGTTTGTGTTTTCCTATTTGGGTGCCAAATTGGTGGCCTATATCCCCACCGAGTGGATGAAACCGGCTATTTTGGTGATTCTGGTGGTAATGATGTTGTACACCTTTTGCAAAAAAGACCTCGGCCAAGTGGCGCGCACCACGCAGCTGAGCCGCAAAGAAACCGCACTGGGCTTGCTGTTTGGCGCTTTAATCGGCTTTTACGACGGCATTTTCGGCCCCGGCACCGGTAGCTTGCTGGCGTTTATTTATGTGCGCTTTTATGCGTTTGATTTTCTTACCGCCATTGCCTCGTCCAAAATCATCAACCTCACCACCAACTTGGCGGCACTGTCGTTTTTTGTGCCGCACGGCCACATCATCTGGGCATGGGCTTTGCCCTTGGCGGCGGCCAATTTGTGCGGCGGCATGGTGGGTGCACGTTTGGCCATCAAGGGCGGTAGCCGCTGGCTGCGCTACGGCTTTATGGTGCTGCTGTGTGTGATGATTGGGCGCTTTGGCTGGGAGTTGTGGCAGCAATAAGGGATTAGTGAATTTGGCCGAATGGCTTGATTGAAAATACAAAAAGGCTGCCTGAAAGTTTCAGGCAGCCTTTTTTATGGCTACACCGTGTTTACATGCGTTCAATCATGGCTTGGCCGAAGGCGGAGCAGGAAACTTCGTTGGCGCCGTCCATTAGGCGGGCAAAGTCGTAGGTAACCTGTTTGTCGCCGATGGCTTTTTCCATAGAGGCAATCACCAAATCAGCCGCTTCGGTCCAGCCCATGTAGCGCAACATCATTTCGGCCGACAAAATCAGCGAGCCGGGGTTAACCTTGTCTTGGCCGGCGTATTTGGGCGCGGTGCCGTGGGTGGCTTCAAATACGGCATACACGTCGGAGATGTTGGCACCCGGGGCAATGCCGATGCCGCCCACTTGTGCGGCCAAGGCATCGGAGATGTAGTCGCCGTTGAGGTTGCAGCAGGCAATCACATCGTATTCGGCCGGGCGCAGCAGGATTTGCTGCAAGAAAGCGTCGGCAATGGCGTCTTTTACGGTGATGGTTTTGCCGGTTTTGGGGTTTTTGAATTCACACCAAGGGCCGGCGCCGATTACGGTGGCACCGAATTCTTTTTGCGCCAAGGCATAAGCCCAGTCGCGGAAGCCGCCTTCGGTGTATTTCATGATATTGCCCTTGTGGACAATGGTCACGCTGTCGCGGTCGTGGTCGACGGCGTATTGGATAGCAGCGCGCACCAGGCGCTCGGTGCCTTCAATGGAAATAGGCTTGATGCCGATGCCGGAGGTGTTGGGGAAGCGGATTTTCTTCACGCCCATGTCGTTTTGCAAAAAGGCGATGATTTTTTTGGCGTCGTCGCTTTGGGCTTCCCATTCGATGCCGGCGTAGATGTCTTCGGTGTTTTCACGGAAGATAACCATGTCGGTTTGGCTCGGGTCTTTCAGCGGTGAGGGCACGCCATTGAAGTAGCGTACCGGGCGCAGGCATTGGTAGAGGTCGAGCTCTTGGCGCAAGGCCACGTTGAGCGAGCGGATGCCGCCGCCCACGGGGGTGGTCATCGGGCCTTTGATGGATACGCTGTAGTCTTTCAGCGCTTGCAGGGTTTCTTCAGGCAGCCAAACGTTGTCGCCATACACGCGGGTGGCTTTTTCGCCGGCAAATACTTCCATCCAGTGGATTTTGCGCTCGCCGCCGTAGGCTTTGGCCACTGCTGCGTCAATCACGTCTTTCATCACCGGGGTAATGTCGATGCCGATGCCGTCGCCTTCGATAAACGGAATAATCGGATTGTTGGGCACGGCTTGACCCGGAACGATTTTCTGGCCTTCGGCAGGTACTTTAATGTGACTCATGGCGTCTCCTGTGATGATGGTTATTTTCTGATAAATGGCCACAAAACACCGTGGCCAAACGCATGAATTATGCTTGATTTTGAGTGTTTGCGCTAGGGGCTGCAAGGTTCAAAGCAGATAATCGTCTGCGTGGGCACTTTTGCCGTAGACCGCTTGCCGTGCTTGTGCCAGGCACAGGCGGTTATAGGTTTGCCGTTGCAGGTGATCGTTGTCAATCAGTGTGAGGGTTGGCGGTGATGGCAGTGGGCAGGCGGAGGCAGCGGTGTTTGCCAGTGCCTGCCAGTGCGGCTGGGCGATTTGCAGCAATAAAAACATATCGGCCGCCACACCAAAAGCAATGCGGATGTGCTGTGTGTCGGCCTGGATGGCAAAGCCGCAATCGGCAAACAGGCATTGGCCGTGCGTATAGCGGTATAAGCGCAGTGTTATCGCATCGGGCGGTGCCAGCAAGGCGGCCAGTATGTGTTCAAAGCGGGAGGGCGCACAATCGCTGTCGCACATCATGCCGTAAAGTGCGGCCAGCCACGGTGCGTATTCGCCAGTGTGCCAGCCAAACTGGCGCTTGCGCAGCGGGTGTTCCACATCGGGGCGCTGGCGGATGAGGGTGAGAAAATCGGTGGCTGGGGTGTTGTCTGATGGCAGATAGAGGCGGTGCAGATGACGGCAAAACCAGTGCTGGCGGTTATACGGATTGCGCAGCAGGCTGAGCAGTTTCAGTTTTAATACCGCACGGATACCGTCGCTGGCTGCCGTTGGTGCCGCTAGGGCGCGCAGCTGCGCTATATGCGCTTCCAGGCCGCTTTCATAGCGGTTGAACCAGCTTTCCAGATTGTATTGTTTGGCCGAATTGTCGATAAAGCATAAGGTGTAGAGGTTGTGTGCGCCCAGACTATGCTCAATGTTCACACTGTCTGCCGATTGTAATTGGTGTGCGCGCAGCGGCCAGCGATACACATTTTGGTTTTGCGGGTTGACTTCGGTGTTGAAGGCAAACTGGCGCTGCTCGGCCTGG
Organism: Paralysiella testudinis; assembly: GCF_016894345.1. Taxonomy (GTDB): domain Bacteria; phylum Pseudomonadota; class Gammaproteobacteria; order Burkholderiales; family Neisseriaceae; genus Paralysiella; species Paralysiella testudinis. The sequence continues at coordinate 2,592,962 of NZ_CP069798.1, read as the reverse complement.
GCGATAAAATGGTGGTTTTGGGTGGGATTGGCAGCCAGCACGGCGCGGCGGATATCGTCGTCAATGGCTTCGTGCAATAGCACATAAGGCAAGGGGGTGGAGGAGCGGCTCATATGGCGCTTTCGGTTTCCTGCCATAAGGCAGCTTGGCGTTGCTGGTCGCTCAGGTGGCTGATGCCCAGGCCGATTAAGCGGTAGGCGGCATCATGGGTGTTGATGCGGGCCAGCAATTGCTGTGCCGCTTGCAGCAGGGCGGCGGCATCGGCCAGCGGGGTGGAGAAGGTTTGCGAGCGGGTGCGGATTTGAAAATCGGTGTTTTTGAGTTTGAGGGTAACGCAGCTGCCGTGATAGCGGCGGCGTTGCATTTGCGCGGCCAATTCGGCGGCCAGTGCGGGCAGGTGGCGGCCAATGCGGCTGAGGGTTTCGTCTTGCGGCAGGGTGATTTCGGTGGAAATTTGCTGGCGCGTGTGCCGGGCTTCTACCGGGCGCTCGTCGTGGCCGCGCGCCAAGTCGTAGAGGCGGTGGCCCCAGCGGCCAAAGTGAAACACCAATTCGGCGCGCTCGGCGGTGGCCAGTGCGCCCACGGTGTGCCAGCCTAAAGCCTGCATTTTTTGCTGGGTAACCTTACCCACACCGGGGATTTTGCCTACCGGCAAGTCGGCCAGAAACGCCAATATTTGCGCCGGGGCAATCACGAATTGGCCGTCGGGCTTGCGCCAGTCGGAAGCGATTTTGGCCAGAAATTTATTCGGTGCGATGCCGGCGGAGGCGGTGAGGCCGGTTTCGCGGCGGATGTCGGCGCGGATGGCGCGGGCGATGTCGCGCGCGTAGGGCAGATTGCCTTGATAATCGGTTACGTCCAGATAGGCTTCGTCTAGCGACAAGGGCTCGATAAGAGCGGTGTAGCGGGCAAAAATGGTGTGGATTTGCGCCGATACGGCGCGGTATTGGTTGAAATCCGGCGGCAAAAAAACGGCGTGCGGGCACAGCCGTTTGGCGGTGGCCACCGCCATGGCCGAACGCAGGCCATAGCGGCGGGCGGGATAAGAGGCGGCGCAAACTACCGAGCGTGGGCCGTCCCATGCCACCACCACCGGCTGGTCGCGCAAGTCGGGGCGCTCGCGCAGCGCCACGGCGGCGTAAAAGGCGTCCATATCGATGTGGATGATTTTGCGCATGGTGCGGGCTTTATGTGGTTTCAGGCAGCCTGTGCACGATACAAGGCTGCCTGAAAGCGCTGATACAGGCTCTTACGGCACACTAAAGCCGCGCAGGTAGTTGATGCGTTCGTTGGTGAGGCGGGTGTCACATTGCAAGCGCAGGTAGTCGGCTTGCACACCGCTGCCTTTGGCGGCGGCTTCGCTGCATTGGCGCTCTTTACGGCTTACCCATTGCTGTTGCTCGTTTTGCAATTCGCCGCGCACCATGTCGTCCATATTGCGCCACAGTTGGTTGATGCTGTTGTTGGCATTGCGGTTGTTGTCTTGTGCTTGCTGCAATTCGTTGGCCGATGGAGCGACTTCTTGCGCAGGCGGAGTGTCTTGCGGCGGCAAGCCCGCACCGTTGAGGATGGCGCTGGCCATGGCGGCTTCTGGGCTTAAGGTTTCGGGGTGGGCGGCGTTGGGGTTGTTGATAAATGCCAAGGCTTCGGTGCGGCTGTAGGGTTTGCCGTTGATGATGAGTGTGTCTTTCACACCGTAGGGCAGCAGCGCATTGGTGAGAATGTGGCTTAGCTGTGCCACGCCGGGCGCTTCGATTTCCAGTGCGCCGGTGCCGGAAGCCGCCGGGGCAGCGGGCAGATAGCGCAAGGGCTGGCTGAAGGTGCTGCCGTTGATGTGTACATTGCTGCCGGCAAGCTGGCCTTGCAGTATTGCCGACAATTGCTGTTGCGGATAGAGGATGGGGGTGTTGGCTTGGGCTTGCTGCCAGGTGTCGGCGGCCACGGTGATGTTGAGCTGGGCGCTGCACATGGCTTTGCTGCCACTGCTGTCTTCTTTGGCATCGGCCAGGCTGACGCTGAGCTGGCTGACGGCGGCAATGATTTTATCGGCGTCGATAAACTGGCGGCTGTCGGTTTGGGCAAATTGGCGTGCGCTTTGGGTGATGGCTTGCTGTAGCTGTTGTTGTACGGCGATGGCCACGGTGGGGTCGCTACAGTTCAGCGCCGCCGCGGGTTTGTCTTTGGAGCAGGCGCCCAGTGCCAGTGCGCCGAGGGTGGCTGCCAGCAAGATGCGGTAGTTCATGGTTTGCCCTTTAATTCGATAAAAAACAGCGGCCATGATAACAAAAAAACGGTGGGTGTTGAGGATGTTAAAGGCTGCCTGAAAAACAAAGCAGGTGATTTTATGTAAAAAATCGTGTTTACAAATGCGTGCTTTGCGCCGCCAATGCGCGCGCTGCGCACACGGCAGACGACCATGCCCACTGGAAATTATAGCCGCCCAACCAGCCGGTGATGTCCATCACTTCGCCGATAAAATACAGCCCCGGCTGCAAGCGGCTGGCCATGGTTTTGGGGTCGATTTCGGCCACGTTCACGCCGCCGCGGGTGACTTCGGCTTTTTTGTGGCCGTCGTGGCCGCTGGGCAGCACTTGCCAGTGTTTGAGGCTGTACGCCAATGCATTCAAATGATGGTCGGCAATATCGGCCCAGCGCTGTTTGGCCAGCGCGGCAAACGGTGCTTGTGCCAGCCAAAAGTCAATCAGGCGTTTGGGCAGCTGGGGTGCCAATTGATGCAGGGCGGTGTCGAGGCGGATTTTTTGGCCGTGCTTGCCACGGCACAGGGCAGCGGCCAAATCCAGCTGCGGGCATAAATCGATGCTCAGTGTTTGCCCCGGCTGCCAGTAGCTGGAAATTTGCAAAATGGCCGGGCCGCTAAGGCCTTTGTGGCGGAACAGCAAATCTTCTTCGAACACCATCGCCTGCTTGCCGCTGCCGCAACGCACGGCCACCGGCAAAGCCACGCCTGCCAGTGCGTCGAAGCCATGGCTTTGCCAATGCTCAAAGCGCAACGGCACCAAAGCCGCTTGCGGGGTGATGATGCTGTGGCCGAATTGTTTGGCCAGCTCGTAGCCGAAGCCGCTGGCACCAATGGCGGGTGCGGCCAAGCCGCCGGTGGCCACCACTAAAGCGGCTGCCTGAAAACAATCTTGCTCGGTGTGCACTTGATACAGATTGTTGCGGTAATCAACGGACAAAATGCGCGTGCCGGTGTGCCATTGCACTTGTCCTTGAGCGCATTCGCGCTGCAACAGGGCGATGATGTCGGTGGCCGAGTGGCGACAGAATAATTGGCCGCGGTGTTTTTCCTGCCATTCAATGCCGTGGCGTGCCAATAGCTGCACAAAATCACCGGCGTGGTAGCGGGAGAGGGCGTGGCGCACAAAGCGCGGCTGTTGCGACACAAAATAAGCCGCGCCGTCGTGGCCGTTCAGATGGGTGTTGGTGAAATTGCAGCGCCCGCCGCCGGAGATACGGATTTTCTCGCCGATTTTGCTGGCGTGATCAATGAGGCGCACCCGCAAACCGGCCTGGCCTGCTTGTGCGGCGCACATCATGCCGGCGGCACCGGCGCCCAACACCAATACATCATCGGGGGCAAAGATAGTCATGCTGCGGCTTTCCGATGGCGGTGTTGCAAGCGCACCAACAGCACGGCAATGGCGGCGCTGGCCAGCAGCTGCATCAAGGCCAGCCGCCAATCCACTTCGCTGCTGAATAAGGCACTCAAGGTAGTGCCGGTAAGCAGCGATTGGGCAAACGCCAACAGATTGCTGGCCGCATGCAAGGCAATGGCTGCTTCCAGCCCGCCGCTGTGCCAAGTGAGCCAGAAAAACACCGCGCCCAAGCCGAAGCGGGTGAGAAACAAGGGCAAATCTTGCTGGCCGTGCACCAAGGCAAACAGCAAAGAAGTGAGCAGCAGCGGCAGCCAAAATACCCACCGGCGCGAACGCAGCCACTGGCCGATAAATTGGCTTAAAAAGCCGCGAAACAGATATTCTTCACCGGCGGCTTGAAAAGGCACCAGCAGCAATAAAAACAGCGCCAGCCCGAATAAGTTTGGCTCCGGCCGAAGCGGTGCCGGGTTGAGCCACAGCATTTCGATGGCCAACATCGGTAAAAACAGTACTACACTCACGCCCAAAGCACACAGCGCCCAGCGCCAGCGAAAGCGCCGCGTAGGCGCATCCATCAAGCCGCCGCCTTGCCCCAAACCCCAACGCACCGCCAGCCGCGTAACCGGCACCAACGCCACCAGCGGCGCCAATAACACCGCCAACAACAGCCCCAACGGCGCTGGTGTCGGCAACGGCCATATCGCCAGCAACAAGGCCAGCGCGCCATAAGTAGCGGCAAACAGCAGTATCAATAACAACAGCGCCAGCCATGGCCGCCACCAGGAGAGATTGAGCGATTGCCAGCGTTGGGGGTAGGCGGAGGGCAGGGGTGTGGTGGTATTCATGGGGTTGGAGGCTGCCTGAAAAAGGGTTAATGGTGATGGCTGAGGTGGCATACTTGCTTGTGCAAGGCTGCCTGAAGCCCATCATTCGTACAAAATCAAATTCCGCAATGACGGTTTTACATTTTAGGCAGCAGTCTGTGTATGTCGCACCTGCGCAGGCAGGTGTCCAGTCTGAAGCAAGGCTTCAAGTTTTTAATCAGCCATAAGTCGATTTCAACAGGCCATCTGGCTTTGTAGAAATCAAAGCGATGCTTTGAGCTGGGCACCTGCCTGCGCAGGTGCAACGGGCGCCTTAGTGTCAAGGTTTCAGGCAGCCTTGTACAAGCAGGTGCGTAATTTCTAATCAATTAGCAATAAAAGGATGCGCCAAGGCGCATCCTATGCGGGTTTTGTCTGGTGGGTATTGGTAGGCCGAAATAAGCCACCGCATTAACGCAAATGCCGCAGCACGGCCAGAATCGGGCTTAAGGCGGCTTCGCCCAAGCGTAGGCTGCGTTGGCCGTTCCAGCCGAAATCGTCGTCCGGCCAGTTGTGGTTGTCGGTGAACGGCATTTCCAAGGTGTAAGCCAGGCAGCCGAAGGTTTCGCCCACATAGGGTGTGGCCAAGCCCAGGTTGGCTTGGCCGGGCGCGTCTTTGGCGTAGCCGTGCTCGTCTTGGAAGTCGGGGCTGGCGGCTTTAAAGGCGGTTTTGAAGCGCTGTTCTAAATCGGCAATACGCTCGTTGTAAGACGGCACGCCTTCGGTGCCGGCCACAAACACAAACGGGATTTCTTCATCGCCGTGGATGTCGAGAAATAAATCCACGCCGGTTTCGTGCATTTTTTGGCGCACAAAATACACTTCGGGGCTGTATTCGAGGGTGGGGTTTTGCCATTCGCGGTTGAGGTTGGCACCGGCGTAGTTGGTGCGCAGATTGCCCAGGGCGGAGCCGTCGGGGTTCATATTGGGCACAATATAGAAGGTGGCTTGGTCGAGCAGGGCGCGGGCGGTGGGGTCTTGGTGGTCGAGCAGGCGGTTTAAAAAGCCTTCGATAAACCACTCGGCCATGGTTTCGCCGGGGTGTTGGCGTGCGGTAATCCAGATTTTCAAATCGCTGGCGGCTTGGTTGCCGATGGTGAGCAGATTCAAATCGCGCCCTTGCAAGGTGCTGCCTAAGTCGTCTACTTGGCACAGGCCGCTGCCTTGCGCTTCGCCAATCAGGTTCAGATGCTGCTCGTAGCTGTAGGGCTCGAAATAGGCGTAGTACACGCTGTTGGCCAAGGGGGTGTGGCGGATGGTGAGGGTGCCGTTTTCGTATTCGGTGGCCACGCGAAACCAGTTGCTGCGGTCATACGAGCACATGGCTTCGTAGTGTTGCCAGCCGCCGGGAAAAGCCGATTCATGCGCGTTGCTAAAGTGCATGGTTAGGTTTTGGTAGGCCGCGCCCTGCACGCGGTAGTAAAACCATTGTTTGAAATCGGAGGCGTTGTCGCAGGGCAGCTGCAGCTGCATATTGGTGGGGTCGGTGATGTCGATGATGTCGACATTGCCGCCGTCAAACTGGGTGCTGATTTTCAGCATGGCTGTGCTTTCGGTGAGGGCAAAAAACAGGCTTATTGTAATGCTTTTTACCGGGCTGTGCTATGCATGGCAAGATGGATAAAACCGGGATTTAAGGCTGCCTGAAAATGTTTTCGATATTATTAAAGCTGGCGGGTTTTGGGAACATGCTCTAAACTTCGCTTTGTGCAATGCAGTAAAAACAATGCTGCGCTGCAATAAATAATTGCTGCAATGCAAGATAAACCGCCCGGCGCTGTTGCCGGCAAGCTTTAGGTGAAATTATGAGTGCTGAGAAACGCATTATTAAAAAATACCCCAACCGCCGTTTGTACGACACCGCCATCAGTGGCTACATTACGGTGGCCGAAGTCAAACAAATGGTGTTGGAATACAACGATATTGAAGTGGTGGATGCCAAAACCGGCGAAGACCTTACCCGGCAAGTGCTGTTGCAGATTTTGCTGGAAGAAGAAGCGGGCAGCACGCCTTTGTTTAGCAATGATGTGTTAAACCAGTTTATCCGCTTATACGGCCATACTTCGCAATCGATGTTGGCGCCGTTTTTCGAGCAGAATATGAAGATTTTCCAAGAATGGCAAAAACGGGCGCAGGCGCAAGCCAAAGGTGCTACGCCGTGGTTTAACCCTTTTGCTATGGGCGGCGCGGCACCCAGCTTGGCCGAATGGCAAAAGCAGTTGCAGCAGCAGTCGATGCAGTTTTGGCAAAGCATGGGCGTGGTGCCCAAAGACAAATAAATCTATGTCAATACAAAGGCTGCCTGAAAGCAAAATATGCGTTTCAGGCAGCCTTTATTATTATTGGATTGAGGATATCTAATGCGGCTTACCTTAATGTTTCGTGAATATTGCAGCCTATGCCATCAAATGCAGGCCGCCTTGCAGCCGTATCAGGCGCAATATGGTTTTGCGCTGGATGTGGTCGACGTGGATGCCGATGCGGCGCTGGAAGCCAAATACAATGAGCTGGTGCCGGTGCTGCTGCATGGCGAGGTGGAAATCTGCCATTGGCATTTAGACGAAGCGGCGTTGCAAGCATTTTTGGCGCAGCACAGCATAGTGCCTTGCAACGGCTGAAAGATTGGCGGCGTGGGGCGTGGCGGTGAATTGTGCTGCAAGCGCCCGTTTTTTCAGCTAAAATACGCGGCTATTTGCCCTAAATTTTGACAGGCTGCCTGAAAGCGTTAGTTGGCCGCCTGTGTCACTATACGAATAACCGAATTTTAAATCATAGCGTACACAGACACATTCCCATGGCTTCCGAATTTATGCAACACATCCGCAATTTTTCCATTATTGCCCACATCGACCACGGCAAGTCCACGCTGGCCGACCGCTTTATCCAGTTTACCGGCGGCCTGGACATGCGCGAAATGAGTGCGCAGGTGCTCGATTCGATGGACATCGAAAAAGAGCGCGGTATCACCATTAAAGCGCAAACCGCCGCCTTGCAATACAAGGCGCGCAACGGCGAAACCTATCTGCTCAATCTGATTGACACCCCGGGGCATGTGGACTTTTCCTATGAAGTATCGCGCTCGCTGTCGGCCTGCGAAGGCGCGCTGCTGGTGGTGGACGCTTCGCAAGGCGTGGAAGCGCAAACCGTGGCCAACTGCTACACCGCCATCGAGTTGGGGGTGGAAGTGGTGCCGGTGCTGAACAAAATCGACTTGCCCGCCGCCGACCCCGACCGCGTGGCGCAGGAAATCGAAGACATCATCGGCATTGATGCCGTGGATGCGGTGACCTGCTCGGCCAAAAGCGGGCTGGGCATTGAAGACGTGCTGGAAGAAATTGTCACCAAAGTGCCGCCGCCACAAGGCGATGCCGACGCGCCCTTAAAGGCGATGGTGATTGACTCGTGGTTTGACAACTACGTGGGCGTGGTGATGCTGATTCGCGTTAAAGATGGCCGCCTCAAGCTGAAAGACAAAGTGCGCTTTATGGCCTCGCGCGCCGAAACCCAAGTGGAGCAATTGGGCGTGTTTACGCCCAAATCGGTGGCCAAAACCGAATTAAGCGCCGGGGAAGTGGGCTTTTTGATTACCGGCATTAAGGAATTGGGTTTGGCCAAAGTGGGCGACACCGTTACCTTGGTGGCCAATCCGGCCGCTGAAGCGCTGCCCGGCTTCCAAGAAGTGCAGTCGCAGGTATTTGCCGGGCTCTATCCGGTGGAAAGCCACGACTACGAAGCCTTGCGCGAAGCACTGGAAAAGCTGCAGCTGAACGACGCCTCGCTGAAATTCGAGCCGGAAGTGTCGCAAGCGCTGGGCTTTGGTTTCCGTTGCGGCTTTTTGGGCTTGCTGCATCTGGAAATCGTGCAAGAGCGGCTGGAGCGCGAATTCGATATGGATTTAATCACCACCGCGCCCACGGTGGTGTATGAAGTGCTGCTGAAAAGCGGCGAAAAAATTGAGGTGGAAAACCCTTCCAAGCTGCCAGAGTTGGGCAGCATCGACACCATTTTCGAGCCCATCATTACCGCCACCATCTTGGTGCCGCAAGAATATGTGGGCAATGTGATGACCTTGTGCAACCAAAAACGCGGCATTCAGCAAAACATGCAGTATTTGGGCCGCCAAGTGATGCTCACTTATGATTTGCCGATGAACGAAGTGGTGATGGATTTCTTCGATAAGCTCAAATCCACTTCACGCGGCTATGCTTCGCTGGATTATGAGTTTAAAGAGTTTCAGGCAGCCGATTTGATTAAGCTTGATATTATGGTGAACGGCGAAAAAGTAGACGCCTTAAGCCTGATTGTACACCGCCAAAACTCGGTTTACCGCGGCCGCGAGCTGGCGGCGAAAATGCGCGAGCTGATTCCGCGGCAAATGTTTGATATTGCCGTGCAGGCTTCCATCGGCAGCCAGATTATCGCCCGCGAAAACGTGAAAGCCTTGCGCAAAAACGTATTGGCCAAGTGCTATGGCGGCGACATCACGCGCAAGAAAAAGCTGTTGGAAAAACAAAAGGCCGGTAAACGGCGCATGAAACAAGTGGGCAATGTGGAGATTCCACAGTCTGCGTTTTTAGCGATTTTGCAGGTGGGAGACAAATAAATGCCTACAACCATGTTGGCCGGTGCCGTATTGGCGCTGATTATCGGCATCGTGCTGTATGCGGTGAGTAAAAAACAACGCGAAGATAATGGCGAGTGGAGCGGGGCGCTGCAATGGGGCTATTTGCTGATGATGGTGGGCGTGTTCGGCCTGCTGTCGTTTGCCATGAGCTTCACCGCCGTGCTGCTGCTGTTTGTGGTGTTTACCTTTGCGGTGTGGCTGTGGCACAAAAAACAGCTCAAAGCCAACCCGCGCGGGCAAGACAATAATCATTTCACCGATTACATGAGCGGCTTTTTCCCCATCATTACTGTGGTGTTTGTGTTGCGCACCTTTGTGGCCGAGCCGTTTCAAATCCCCTCTAGCTCCATGCGCCCCGGCCTAGTGGTGGGCGACTTTATCTTGGTCAACAAATCCGCCTACGGCATCCGCGTGCCGGTGCTGAATAATGTGTTGATTAACACCGGCAGCGTACAACACGGTGATGTGGCGGTGTTCAACTACCCGGAAAACACCCGTGTGAATTACATCAAGCGCGTGGTGGGTCTGCCCGGCGACACGGTGGAATACAAAGACAAAATGCTGAGCGTGAACGGCCAGCCGGTGGCCGACAGCGATAAAAGCACCGATTATTACCACTACACCGAAATGGTGCCCGGTTTGGGGTCGGTGCAAATTGACGCCGAACAATACCGCGAAACCTTGGGCGCACATGCATTCGATATTCTGAAAATGCCGCAACAGCCGCCGGTGATGATGCAGGGCGTGCGTGCCAATTTCCCCTATCGCGACCAATGCGAATACGCGGCCGACGGCAGCGGCTTTAAATGCACCGTGCCCGCCGGACAGTATTTTATGATGGGCGACAACCGCGACAACAGCGAAGACTCGCGCTACTGGGGTTTTGTGGACGACAAGCTGATGGTGGGCAAAGCCTTTTTTGTGTGGATGAACTTCGGCGATATGAGCCGTATCGGCACGCAAATCCGTTGATATCGAACCTAAGAGCCTGTTCACAATCTTTTATTGTGCTGCTTTCAGCACATAAACAGGCACATGCTGCGTTAAAAATGCGCGCCAAAGCTGGCTTTGGCTGTGCTTTTTGCCTTGCCTGCACCCGTTTCTGCACTAAAATCCGCTACAAAAAAGATTGTGAACAAGCTCTAAAGGCTGCCTGAATGCTAAAACCATCTTTCAGGCAGCCTTAAAACTGGCTGTTGTAGGCCGGATTCTTGAATCCGACATTAAGTCTTCGCCCGCAGCAAATATTAAACAACCTCAGCCCCAAGACATTTGCACACTGCTTTAATGCCATTTCCGCCGTTTGCAAACGCCTTCAGGCTGCCTGAAGAAAGCACGATATGAAAACCGATCCGCGCAAGGCGGCTGCCTTGCGTCATCTCCAGCAAGCGCTGGGCTACGAATTTCTCCAGCTTGATTTACTCAAACAGGCGCTCACCCACCGCAGCTTTGCGGCCAAAAATAATGAGCGCTTCGAGTTTGTGGGCGATGCCATTCTCAACTACACCGTGGCCAAAATGCTGTTTGTGGCCTTTCCCAAACTCTCCGAGGGCGAATTGTCGCGTCTGCGCGCCAATCTGGTAAACCAAGATACCTTGGCCGAAATGGCGCTGGCAATGCAGGTGGGCGATGCGCTGTATCTGGGGCAGGGCGAATTGAAAAGCGGCGGTTTTCGCCGCCCCTCGATTTTGGCCGACGCCATGGAAGCCATGTTTGCCGCCATCAGCTTTGATGCCGACTTTGCCCGCGCTGAAAAGGTCGTGCGCAACCTGTTTGCCGAGCGCATCAAAAGCATCGACCCCGGCGACAGCGGTAAAGACGCCAAAACCCGCTTGCAGGAAGCCTTGCAGGCGCGCCGTTTGGCGGTGCCCAAATACCGCATTATCGAGCAGCGTGGCGAAGCACATGAGCAATGTTTTGTGGTGTCGTGCGACTTAGGCGAGCTGGGATACGAAACCCAAGCACAAGGCGGCAGCCGCCGCGAAGCCGAACAAACCGCCGCCGAAGCCGCATTGCAATGGTTTAACCAACAGTTTGCGCTGAAAAAAAGCCGCCGAAAGCCTTAATAAAGGCTGCCTGAAAAGGAATACCACCATGAATACTTTAGACACCACCCCATTAAAACCCGATTACCGCAGCGGCTTTATCGCCATTGTTGGCCGCCCCAATGTGGGCAAGTCCACCTTGATGAATCATCTGGTGGGGCAAAAAGTGAGCATCACCAGCAAAAAAGCGCAAACCACGCGCCATAAGGTAAACGGCATCTACACCGACGACACTGCGCAGCTGGTGTTCGTAGACACCCCCGGCTTTCAAACTCACCACCGTAACGCGCTGAACGACCGCCTGAATCAGAATGTTACCGAAGCCGTGGCCGGGGTGGATGTGGTGGTGATGGTGATTGAAGCCTTGCGTTTTACCGATGCCGACCGCGAAGTGCTCAAACAACTGCCGCGGCGGGTGCCGGTGTTGCTGGTGGTGAACAAAATCGACAAAGGCCAAGCCAAAGACGCGGCCACGCTAAACGCCTTTATCGACCAAGTGCGTACCGAATACGATTTTGCCGGTGTGGAAGTGGTGAGCGCCAAACACGGCCTGCGCATTGCCAATCTGATTGAAGACCTGAAACCGATGCTGCCTGAAGGCATTCCGCTGTATCCGGAAGACATGGTTACCGACAAATCCAGCCGCTTTTTGGCGATGGAAATCGTGCGCGAAAAGCTGTTTCGCTACTTGGGCGAAGAGCTGCCCTATGCCATGAATGTGGAAGTAGAGCAGTTTGAAGAAGAAGACGGCCTCTACCGCATTTATATTGCCGTGCTGGTGGACAAAGACAGCCAAAAAGGCATTTTAATCGGCAAGGGTGGCGAAAAACTGAAAAAAATCTCCACCGAAGCCAGGCTGGATATGGAAAAGCTGTTCGACACCAAAGTGTTTTTAAAAGTGTGGGTAAAAGTGAAGTCGGGCTGGGCCGACGACATCCGCTTTTTGCGCGAATTGGGGATGTAAGGCTGCCTGAAAGCATACTGCCTGAAAGCATACTGAATGTGCCGACCTGATTGATGGCAATAGACGAAGCTGTTGAATCCGGCCTGTTGTTTTGGTCTATTGTGCGCCGGCAGCAAAAAAAGCGCCTATATCCGCGCTTTTAATTTGATTAATGGAAACCGATGAATACTTATTTAATCCTGAAACACAGCCATGTTTTGCTGGTGGTGCTCACCTTTATTTTGTTCAATATCCGCTACGGCTTGCGCTTGGCCTTACCGCAAAAACCGTTGCCGCGCTGGTTGAAAATCGTGCCCCACATCAATGATACTTTGCTGTTGCTCAGCGGGCTGGGGCTGATGCACATTACCCGCTGGATGCCGTTTGGCAATGCGCCGTGGCTGGGGGTGAAGCTGGTATTGCTGCTGCTGTATATCGGCTGGGGTGTGGTGGCGATTAAATCAACACCGCGCACCGGCAAAAGCCTTTTTGCTTATGTGATGGCGATGTTGTGCATTATGACCATGGCGCTGCTGGCGGTGCATAAGCCGGTGTTGTGGTAGTGCATAATGAATATCGTAAAATCGATATTAATGCTCTTTCTTGCCATCAGCATCTCGAGCTGTCAGCTGGATGTGCGCCCAATCGGACTCAATTACGAGGATATGATATTTTTGGATGCGGAAAACTTGGCTGAGACTGGAATAGGGGCTGCTTATGACGAACTAGTCCCTTCACTTAGTCGCTACATTTCAAATCCTATACAGATTGAGGAACGCATAGACAATCACTTGCCGCGTTATGCAATTCGCGCCAATGGCAAGGAATATGTGGTTTACGATTCGGATACTCCGGAGTATGAAAGCTGGGGAATTGCCACCTATGTTTTCTTTGAGATTATTAATGACCAGTTGAAAGATAAAAGTGTTCGCCTATATGCAATAAACAACGGCCATGACTTAGGTGCAATGTACCTTACTTCCGAACAGGCCAAATCAGCTCAGCTGTTGTTGCCAAATCCTACCGATTGGCCCTATCTTCCCGAGGCAACGAGCCCTTGGTATGGACAGCATCATTAACACAAATATAAGGCCTAGCATTCGTTTAAATCGGGGTTGCTTTGTAGCTGTACTGGCCACTTCAGCGCGCGGTTTAATTAAAGTGGCTGCGCGGCCAGAAAGCGCAAAGTAAAACGATAAACAACGAATGCAAAAACAGCTTATTGTTTGGCTTAATAAATTACCGAATCCAGTTCGGTAACAAGGGGTTTACATTTTCAGGCAGCCTTTGGTAAGCGGGTGCATAACTTCACTGAGTAATTTTAAGTAAACGAAAGGCAATTTCACATGAACCAAAAAGTCATCGCCATCGACGGCCCCAGCGCATCGGGTAAAGGCACCGTGGCCGCCCGCGTGGCGTCGGCTCTGGGCTGGGCGTATTTGGATTCGGGCGCGCTCTACCGGCTCACGGCGCTGTATGCGCGCCAGCAAGGTGTGGCTTGGGATGATGAAGCGGCACTGGCGCAACTGGCCGCGGCTTTGCCGGTGGCGTTTACCGATGGCGCGGTGTTGCTGGATGGCCAAGCGGTGGATGAAGCCATTCGCGGCGAAGACATCGGCATGGGTGCATCTGCCGTGGCGGCTTTGCCACAGGTGCGCAGTGCTTTGTTGCAGCGGCAACGTGATTTCCTTACCGCTCAAGGCTTGGTGGCCGACGGGCGCGACATGGCTTCGGTGGTGTTTCCACAAGCGGCGTTAAAGGTGTTTCTCACCGCCAGCGCCGAAGTGCGCGCCCAGCGCCGCGCCCGTCAATTGGGGCTGGCGTTGGATGGTGCGGCGTTTGCACAAATTCTGGCCGACATCGAAAAACGCGATGCCGCCGACCGCAGCCGCACCGTGGCGCCGCTGGCGCCGCAAGCAGATGCGCATATTCTGGATACCTCGGCGCTGGACATCGACGCCAGCGTGAAAAAAGTGCTTGATTGGTATCGACAAATCTGAAATTCATGTACAATAGCCCGCTTCGGTTTGCCGTGTTGCATTTTGATGGCAGCGGCTGCCGATAATGAGACCTTTGCCCTGATGTTGCCGCATTCTGCCTGAAAGTGTTGTATTTCATGGCGTTGCGCAAAATGAGGGCAAGGGTTTCTTGCCGCCGCAGCAGGCCGGAGATGCTGCGGTACAGACCAACCAACCCCGCACCTCTGGCTGTGCACAACATAGAGAACATTACATGAGTATGGAAAATTTTGCCCAACTGCTGGAAGAAAGCTTCACCCTGCAAGAGATGAACCCCGGCGAAGTGATTACCGCCGAAGTGGTTGCCATCGACAACAACTTCGTAACCGTAAACGCCGGTTTGAAATCAGAATCACTGATTGATGTGAGCGAATTCAAAAATGCAGCGGGCGAGATTGAAGTTAAAGTGGGCGATTTTGTTACCGTGACCATCGAATCGGTGGAAAACGGCTTTGGTGAAACCAAGCTGTCACGCGAAAAAGCCAAACGCGCTGCCGATTGGATTGCTTTGGAAGAAGCCATGGAAAATGGCGATATCCTGTCTGGCCTTATCAACGGCAAAGTCAAAGGCGGCTTAACCGTGATGATCAACAGCATCCGCGCCTTCTTGCCGGGTTCTTTGGTCGACGTGCGTCCGGTAAAAGACACTTCACACTTTGAAGGCAAAGAAATCGAATTCAAAGTCATCAAGCTCGACAAAAAACGCAACAACGTGGTGGTATCACGCCGTGCCGTGCTGGAAGCCACTTTGGGCGAAGAGCGCAAAGCCTTGCTGGAAAACCTGCAAGAAGGTGCCGTGGTTAAAGGCATCGTTAAAAACATCACCGATTACGGTGCGTTTGTGGACTTGGGCGGCATCGACGGCCTGTTGCACATCACCGATTTGGCTTGGCGCCGCGTGAAGCACCCCAGCGAAGTGCTGGAAGTAGGCCAAGAAGTGGAAGCCAAAGTATTGAAATTCGACCAAGAGCGCAGCCGCGTGTCTTTGGGCATGAAACAATTGGGCGAAGACCCGTGGCACGGCCTGGCACGTCGCTACCCGCAAAACACCCGCTTGTTCGGTAAAGTCACCAACCTCACCGACTACGGCGCGTTTGTGGAAATCGAGCAAGGCATCGAAGGCTTGGTACACGTTTCCGAAATGGACTGGACCAACAAAAACGTTCACCCCAGCAAAGTTGTCCAAGTAGGCGACGAAGTGGAAGTGATGATTTTGGAAATCGACGAGGACCGCCGCCGTATTTCTTTGGGCATGAAACAAACCCAAGCCAATCCGTGGCAAGAATTCGAAGCCAACTACAACAAAGGCGACAAAATCTCCGGCGCCGTGAAATCCATCACCGACTTCGGCGTATTTGTGGGCTTGCCGGGCGGCATCGACGGCTTGGTACACTTGTCTGACTTGTCTTGGAGCGAAGGCGGCGAAGAAACCGTGCGCCAATTCAAGAAAGGCGATGAAGTGGAAGCCATGGTATTGGCCATCGATGTCGACAAAGAACGCATTTCTTTGGGCATCAAGCAATTGTCTGGCGACCCCTTCGGCAACTACATCAGCGTGAACGACAAAGGCAGCATCGTTAAAGGCACCGTAAAATCACTGGACGCCAAAGGCGCGGTGATTGCTTTGGGCGATGAAGTGGAAGGCTACCTGCGTGCTTCCGAAGTATCCAGCGACCGCGTGGAAGACATCCGTAACGTGCTGAAAGAAGGCGAAGAAGTGGAAGCGGTAATCACCACTGTAGACCGCAAAAACCGCAACATCAGCCTGTCGATCAAAGCCAAAGACGCCAAGGAAACCAACGAAGCAATGCGCTCCGTGGCCGCCAGCAGCAATGCGTCTGCCGGCACCACCAGCTTGGGCGATTTGTTGAAAGCCAAGCTGTCTGGCGACAACGAGTAAACCGCCATGACCAAGTCTGAGTTGATGATTCGTTTGGCCGAAAGCTATTTGGCGGCGAGCAATACGCAACTGATGGCCAAAGATGTGGAGCAAAGTGTTAAAGTATTGGTGGACACCATGACCCGCTCTTTGGCACGCGGCCAGCGCATCGAAATCCGCGGTTTTGGCAGTTTCGACCTTAACCACCGTCCGGCACGCACCGGGCGCAATCCGAAAACAGGCGAAAAAGTGGCGGTGCCGGAAAAATACGTACCCCACTTCAAGCCCGGCAAGGAATTGCGCGAACGGGTGGATCAGGCTTTACAAAACGCCGGTTAATCGTTGGCCCCCTCTGTTTAGAGCAACGCCGCTGAACTTCAGCGGCGTTTTTTATTGGAGCCGCGCCGGGCTTGTGGTATGTTGCGGGCTTGCCGTTGGCCGAGAGCCGGTTTTTTACATTCGGCCTGTAACAACGGATGGAAATATAGTGGATTAAATTTGAATCAAGACAAGACGACGAACCGCAGACAGTACAGATAGTACGGCCAGGCGAGGCAACGCAGTATTGGTTCAAATTTAATTCACTATAAAGTCGGTTTGTTTATTAGGATGTGCTTTGACGTATCCTAATACCGGTTTATTGATGGTTTGCCCATCTGCCTTTCAGGCAGCCTTAATGGCTATTTAAAAATAAAAACAATTATTTATCAAAGAGAGTAAAACTTCGTGGTCGATAGCACTTCCGTATTTTCCCCGCCCGATTTTAAAAACCACAGCCCGCTTACTTGGTACCAAGCGGCGCAGCAGCAGCCCGGGTTTATCGAAGACGTGGCCCAATTCAAGGCGATTAAGCTGTTGGACAAGCTGTGGGCCGAGCTGATGATGTTTAAGCGCAAGCGCAACCGCTTTTTGGGGCGTAGCCTGCGCTCGCCGCAATCGCCCAGAGGGCTGTATTTTTATGGCGGTGTGGGGCGCGGCAAAAGTTTTTTAATGGATGTGTTTTACGGCTGCCTGCCTTATCGGCGCAAACGGCGCGTGCACTTTCATGCCTTTATGGCCGAAGTGCATCAGCGCATGGCCGCGCACAAAAGCGAAGCCAACCCCTTGCAAGCGGTGGCCGCCGAAATTGCCGCCGAAGTGCGGGTGCTGTGTTTCGATGAATTCCATGTTAGCGACATTGCCGACGCCATGATTCTGGGACGCTTGCTCGAAGGGCTGTTTGCCGAAGGCGTGGTGCTGGTGGCCACTTCCAATTACGCGCCGAGCGAGCTGTATCCGCAAGGACAAAACCGCAGCAGTTTTTTGCCCACCATTGCGCTGATTGAACGCGAGCTGACGGTGCTGAATGTAGACGGCGGCGAAGACTATCGCTTGCGCACGCTCAGTCCCGCCGATGTATTTTATGTGCCGGCCGATGCCGCCAACGAGGCGCGCCTGAATAAGCTGTTTGCGCAAATGAACGCGGGTGCACGCGCCCAAGCGGGCAGTGTGGCCATTCTGGGGCGGCAGCTGGCTTTTAAAGGGCGCACCGATCAGGCGATTTGGTTTGATTTCGACACCCTGTGCCGCGGCCCGCGCTCGCAAGCGGATTATCTGTGGCTGGCCGAACGCTACCGTATGCTGTTTGTGTCGGGCATTCCGGCGATGAGTGCGGCTGAGCGTGCCGAAGCGCGGCGGCTTACTTGGCTGATTGATGTCTTGTACGACTACCGGGTGAAACTGTGCGCCAGCTGTGCCGTGCCGGTGGCCGAAATTTACACCGACGGCGATTTTGCCCATGAATTTACCCGTACCGCCAGCCGCATGACCGAAATGCAAGCGGAAGCTTATCTGGCTTTGCCGCATTTAACATTGGATGCCGCCCAGCCCGCAGCCGCTGCCGATCCATCTTCTTAATTGGTGGCTCGATGCTGTTTTTAAAAGTTATTGGGTTTTTCTGCTTATTTCTTAATTAAATTTAAATAAAATTATTCAAATAAACTAAATGTTAGGTATTAAATATCAATTTAAAAATAAACGCCCATGGCTATTCTAGGCTACCTGAACAAGCTCAAGGCTTTCAGGCAGCCGTAACTTGCTGAATAGCGGCTTTTAATCTGCGGCACACACATATTAAAAGCGGCAAAATCTTGCTAAAATGCGCCCCAGTGCTGATTTTCGCTTGCCTGGCACGGCAACCTCAGGTTGCGGTGTTGATGCGGGCATTAACCTTACGGAGTATTTCCATGGCCATTGAACGTACCATTTCCATTATCAAACCCGATGCCGTTGCCAAAGACGTGATCGGTCAAATCTACAGCCGCTTTGAAAACAACGGCTTAAAAGTGATTGCCGCCAAAATGAAGCAGCTCAGCCGCGCCGAAGCCGAAGGCTTCTATGCCGTGCACAAAGAGCGCCCGTTTTTTGCCGACTTGGTGGCCTTTATGACCAGCGGCCCGGTGATGATTCAAGTATTGTCTGGCGACAATGCCGTGGCCAAAAACCGCGAGCTGATGGGCGCCACCAATCCTAAAGAAGCCGCCGCCGGCACCATCCGCGCCGACTTTGCCGAATCGATTGACGCCAATGCCGTACACGGCTCGGACAGCTTGGAAAATGCCGCCATTGAAATCGCCTATTTCTTTGACGACAGCGAAATCTGCCCGCGCTAATCATTGCTGTGTATGATTTGAGGCTGCCTGAAGAATTTTCAGGCAGCCCCGAGTTCTTTGTATTAAGCCGGTTTGCTTCGCTTGTATAGTAAGCCGGTTTAATACAAAGTTTTGAGTATAAAAACATGAAAACCAATCTTCTGAATTACGATTTGCCCGGGCTTACCGAGCACTTCGCCCAAATGGGCGAAAAGCCGTTTCGTGCCAAGCAAGTGATGCGCTGGATGCACTTGGGCGGCGCGGATAACTTTGACGACATGACCGACTTGGCCAAGTCTTTGCGCAGCAAGTTGCACGAGCATGCCGAAGTCAAAGTGCCCGCGCTGATGACTGAGCAACAATCCAGCGACGGCACGCGCAAATGGCTGTTGGATGTGGGCACCGGCAACGGCGTGGAAACGGTGTTTATTCCCGAAGATACCCGCGGTACTTTGTGTATTTCGTCGCAAATCGGCTGTGCGCTGGAATGTACTTTTTGCTCCACTGGCCGCCAGGGCTTTAACCGCAACCTCAGCGCCGCCGAAATCATCGGCCAGCTCTGGTGGGCCAACAAAGCCATGGGGGTGACGCCGAAAAACGAACGTGTGGTGTCCAATGTGGTGATGATGGGTATGGGCGAGCCTTTGGCCAATTTCGATAATGTGGTTACCGCGCTGAGCATTATGCTTGACGACCACGGCTACGGCCTGTCGCGCCGCCGCGTTACCGTGTCTACCTCGGGCATGGTGCCGCAGATGGACAGGCTCAAAGAAGTGATGCCGGTGGCGCTGGCGGTGTCGTTGCACGCCTCCAACGATGCGGTGCGCGATGAAATTGTGCCGTTGAACAAAAAATACCCGCTCAAAGAATTGATGGCGGCCTGCCAGCGCTATTTACTCAAGGCGCCGCGCGATTTTATTACCTTTGAATATGTGATGTTGCACGGCGTGAACGACAAACCCGAACATGCGCGTGAATTGATTAAATTGGTGCAGGATGTGCCGTGCAAATTCAATTTGATTCCGTTTAATCCGTTTCCCAATTCCGGCTATGAGCGCTCCAGCAATGAGCGCATCCGCGTGTTTCGCGATATTTTGCAGCAGGCGGGGCTGGTGGTCACGGTGCGTAAAACCCGCGGCGACGACATTGACGCCGCCTGCGGTCAGCTGGCCGGGCAAGTGCAAGACAAAACCCGGCGCCAACAAAAGTGGCAACTACAGAAAGGCTGAAACAATGAAATGGTCGGCAACAGCAACAGCGCTACTCGGTGTGGTGGTATTGGCGGCGTGTTCCAGCGGCGGGATTAAAGAGCCCACTGCGGCCGAGCGCGCCGAATCGGTGTCGCAAATCAAAACCCAGCTGGCAGTGGAATACATGAAAACGCAAGACTACCGCCAAGCCGTGGCCAGTGTGGAAGAAGCACTGACGGCCAACAGCCGCAATACTTATGCTTGGCTGATGCGGGCGCAGATTTACCAATATCTGAAAGTGCCGGACAAAGCCGATGAAAGTTTCCGCCGCGCTTTATCGCTGGATCCGAGTAATGCCGAAGTCAACAATAACTACGGTTGGTTTTTGTGCGATTTGCAAAATCGCCCCAATGATGCCATGGCTTATTTCGATAAAGCCTTGGCCGACCCCACCTATCCCAGCCCGCAGGTAGCCAATTTAAACAAAGGCATTTGCAGCACGCGCATGGGGCAATACGGCTTGGCCGATGCTTATTATGATCGTGCGCTGGCGGCGGCGCCGTGGTTTGCGCCGGTGCACAAGGAAATGGCGCGAACCAAAATGCTGGCGGGCAATCTGAACGAGGCGGATCGCTTGTTCCGTTTGTACCAAAGCCGCGTGGATGTGCTCAGTGCCGATGATTTGCTACTGGGTTGGCGCATTGCCCGCGCTCAAGGACAGACGCAGGCGGCTTACGAATACGAAGCGCAATTGCGCAGTAACTACCCTTATTCTCCCGAATTAGAACAAATTAGCACAGGACGTATGTGATGACAGAAACAACAGGCACACCAACGCCGGAAACACCCACCGCCGCCACCTTAGGCGCTTTGCTGCGGCAGGCGCGTGAACAGCAAGGCTATTCATTGGGTGAAGTGGCCGAGCGTCTGAAGTTTCCGGCGCGGCAAGTAGAAGCCTTGGAAGCCGGTGTGTATGAAAACTTGCCGGAGCCGGTGTTTGTGAAAGGTTTTTTGCGCAGTTATGCGCGCTTGCTCGGCTTAGACGAAGCACAGTTGAATGAACAGATGAAGGCCATTTTCCCGGCCAGCGCCGCTGCGGTTCAGGCAGCCCCGGTGATGACCAAATCCACCATGGATTACCGTGGTATGAAGGCGAAAAAGCCGTTTCCGCGCTGGGTATTCGGTGTGGTGGTGTTGGCGGCGCTGGGTGCGGCCATTTATGCCTGGCAAAGCAAGTCCAGTGCCGATAATCTGCGTCAAACCGAGTCGGCCAGCCAAGTGGTGGCCAACCCGATTGCCATGCCCGGCGTGGATGCCAATAATGTGTCGGTGATTCCGATGACCCCGGCCAATATGGCCAGCGGCAGCGCTGCCAGTGGCATGGCGGCCGCCAGTGCGCCGACAACGGCCAGCGCGCCGGCAGCCAATGTGGGCGCGCAAACCTTGGTGATTACCGTGCGCTACCGCTCGTTGCTGCATGTGGTTAATCAAAAAGGTGAAGTATTGATTAGCCAGATTGTGCCGGCCGGCAGCGAACACCGTTTTGATAATGGCGCGCCGTATCAGGTGCGCATCGGCTATGCCTTGGGCGCGCAAGTGAACATGGGCGGTACCGACATTCCTTTGCAAAGCCATATCAACAATAAAACCGCAACCTTAAACGTGGGCGGCAATAATGAGTAAACCTGTTGTGCGCCGCAGCACCCATCAAGTTCAAATCGACCATTTAAATGTGGGCTCGGATGCGCCGGTGTTGGTGCAGTCGATGACCAACACCGACACTGCCGATGCTGTGGGCACTGCCGAGCAAGTGAAGCAATTGGCCGATGCTGGTTCGGAAATGGTGCGCATCACCGTAAACAGCCCGGAAGCGGCGGCCAAAGTGGCCGAAATCCGCAGCCGTCTTAACGATATGGGCTGCAACACGCCTTTGGTGGGCGACTTTCATTTCAACGGCGAGCGGCTGCTACAAGAGTTTCCCGATTGCGCCCGTGCTTTGTCGAAATACCGCATCAATCCAGGCAATGTGGGAAAAGGTGCCAAAGGCGATGAGAAATTTGCCTATATGATCCGCACCGCCGCCGAGCACAATAAAGCGGTGCGCATTGGCGTGAATTGGGGCTCCTTGGATCAAAGCCTGGCCAAGCGCATGATGGACGCCAATTTGGCGTTGGCCGAGCCGCAGCCGCCCGAAGTGGTGATGAAAGAAGCCTTGATTGTGTCGGCACTGGAGTCGGCACAAAAAGCCCGTGATTTGGGGCTGCCTGAAAACAAAATCATCCTGTCGTGCAAAGTGAGTGCGGTGCAGGATTTGATTGAGGTTTACCGCGATTTGGGCAGCCGCTGCCGCTATCCGCTGCATCTGGGTTTGACCGAAGCGGGCATGGGCAGCAAAGGCATTGTGGCTTCCAGCGCGGCGCTGGCAGTGCTGTTGCAAGAAGGCATTGGCGACACCATCCGCATTTCGCTCACGCCAGAGCCGGGCGCTTCGCGCACGCAAGAAGTGGTGGTGGCGCAAGAATTGCTGCAAACCATGGGCTTGCGCTCGTTTACGCCCTTGGTTACCGCTTGCCCCGGCTGCGGGCGCACCACCAGCACCGTATTTCAGGAGCTGGCGCGCGACATCCAGCATTATTTGCGCACCCAAATGCCGGTATGGCGTTTGCAATATCCGGGTGTGGAAAACCTGAATGTGGCGGTGATGGGCTGCGTGGTCAACGGCCCGGGTGAAAGCAAGCTGGCCGACATCGGCATTTCCTTGCCCGGCACCGGCGAAACCCCGGTGGCACCGGTGTATGTGGACGGCGAGCGGGCGGTGACGCTGAAAGGCGACAATATGGCCGCCGAATTTCTGGCTTTGGTGGAAAACTATGTGGCCGCCAATTATGGCGAAGGCGGCGCGAAGCGGCGCGCACAGAAAGTGATTCCGATTCACCATCCCGCCGATTAAGCCATGCCAAACCACAAGGCTGCCTGAAAAAGGAAAATCCTGATGGATAATTGGGTAGGCAACACGGTTTTGCGCCTGAACGGCATCCGTTTAGAGCCGCTGGGTTTGCAACACACCGCCGGTTTGCAGGCCGCCGCTGCCGATGGCGCCTTATGGCGTTTGCGCGTGACTTCGGTGCCGGAGCCGGAAAACACCGCCGCCTATATCGAAACCGCGCTGCATACGGCTGATCGGTTGGCCTTTGCAGTGATAGATGAAGCCAGCGGCCACGTGCTGGGCAGCACCAGCTATCACGATATTCTGCCGGCCGTGCGGCGGCTGGAGATTGGCTATACTTGGTATGCGCAAAGCCATTGGCGCACCGCCTTGAACAGCACTTGCAAGCTGATGCTGTTGTGCCACGCCTTTGAAGCCTTGCAGGCGCAAACCGTGGGCTGGCGCACCGATATTGAGAATACCCGCTCGCAAGCGGCGATTGAGCGCTTGGGTGCGCACAAAGACGGCATCATCCGTGGTAATGCCCTGCGCCGCGACGGCAGCATCCGCGACACAGTGGTGTACAGTATGAGTAGGGCGCAGTGGCCGCAGGCCAAACAAGCTTTGCTGGCACGATGCCAAGGCATATAAAAACAGATTTGGAACCACATCATCTAAAAGGGGAAAGCGATGGCCGATAAAGCCACTGATTTGCGTGCTCATTTGCTGGATTTGTATTTGGTTAACAATCCCGAAATTGCCCATCGCGTGTTTATTTATAGCTACAACGGCGTGGTGAGCGCCACCACCAATCCGTTTCAAATGGTGTTTGCCGACTTAGAGCCGCAAGTTAAAAAAAGCCTGATTATGCAAAACTTGGCCAGCGGTGAAATGGTGCAGGCCTTTATTGTGCCGCTGGCAGACGCAGGCGGTTTTCAAATTGAAAACGTGGTGCTCTACGGCAATAAAGCAGGCGTGTTGCTGGAAATCGACTTGGGGCACGACAAAATCGAGCAGTCGGAAAAATACAAACAATTTCTGGCATTAGCGCAGCATTTATTGCGCCAATTTGTGGTGGCCGATAGCGATAAAAAAGCCTAAAGCTGCAAAATATTCATTCCATCATGGCATCGCCAAAAACCAAAAAAACAGAACAATACAGTATCAATTATGAGCCAAAAAATCCAAGCCGTTAAAGGCATGAACGATTTGCTGCCGCAGGCGCAAAAAGACTTTAAACTCACCGCCGCCTTTTGGCAGGCATTTGAAGATGCAGTAAGCCGCTGGACACGACGTTTCGGCTACCGCCAAATCCGCACCCCGATTGTGGAGCAAACCGGCCTGTTTGTGCGCTCCATCGGCGAAGACACCGATGTGGTGGGCAAGGAAATGTACACCTTTGCCGATGGCAACGACAATTTAAGCCTAAGCTTGCGCCCAGAAGGCACCGCCTCTTGCCTGCGTGCGGTGGTGGAGCATAATCTGCTCTACAACAGCCCGCAAAAGCTGTGGTATATGGGGCCGATGTTCCGCCGCGAGCGGCCGCAAAAAGGGCGCTACCGCCAGTTTCACCAAGTGGGCGTGGAAGCCTTGGGTTTTGAAGGCCCGGATGTGGATGCCGAAATCATCGCCATGAGCGCCGATTTGTGGCGCGAATTGGGCATTACCGAACACCTAACGCTGGAACTGAACTGCTTGGGTAACCGCGATGAACGCGCCGCCCACCGTGCAGCCTTGGTGGCCTACTTGCAGCAGCATCAAGATTTGCTGGATGAAGATAGCCAACGCCGCCTGCACACCAATCCTTTGCGGGTGCTGGATACCAAAAACCCGGCGTTGCAGGAAATGGCCAATCAAGCACCGCGTCTGTTGGATTTTCTCGGCGAAGCATCGTTGGCGCATTACCATCAACTCAAGGCGCTGCTGGATGGCTTGGGCATTGCCTACACCGAGAATCCGCGTTTGGTGCGCGGCTTGGACTACTACAACCTCACCGTATTTGAATGGACCACCGACAAACTGGGCGCCCAAGCCACGGTGTGCGGTGGCGGCCGCTATGACGGCCTGATGGAAGAGCTGGGCGGCAAAGCCGCACCGTGCATCGGCTTTGCCATGGGTATTGAGCGTTTGTTGCTGCTGGTGCAAGAATACGGCAGCTTGGCCGCCGATGATGCGGCCGATGTGTATGCCATGCACCAAGGCGAAGGTGCCGCCTTGCAGGTGATGCGCCATGCCCAACAATTGCGCAGCGCCGGGATAAACGTATTGCAGCATTCAGGCAGCCACAGCCTGAAAGCACAAATGAAAAAAGCCGATGCCGCCGGCACCCGTTTCGCGCTGATTGTGGCGCCCGACGAATTGGCCGCCGGCACCGTAACCCTAAAAGACTTGCATGGCCAGCACCCGCAAACCACGGTGGCGGCCGATGCCTTATTAACCCAATTACAACAATGGATGAATGCATAAATGGCTGTAAACGATTTCCAAGACCAAGAAGAAATTGAAAACTTCAAACACTTTTGGCGCAAATATGGCCGCTGGGCATTTTACGTGTTGCTGCTGGCGGCGGCAGGTTATTTAGGCTGGGTGCTGTATCAAGGCCATCAACGCGAACAGAACGACAAAGCCTCGGTGGTGTTTGAAACCTTTATCAACCAATCGCGTGCGCACAATGAAGCGGCGGCCAAACAAGCTTTGCTCACCTTACAGCAAGACTTTGGCAACACCTTGCCCGCCGCCCAAGCCACTTTACTGATGGCCGGCACCGATTTTGACGCCGCCAAATACGATGATGCCGCCAAGCATTTGCAATGGGTGCAGAAACGGCAAAAAGACGAATTGCTGCAAGCCATTACTGCACAACGATTAGCCGTGGTGTATTTGCAGCAGCAAAAATACGACGACGCCCTAAAAGCGCTGGACGCCAAAGTGAGCGACGATCTTAAGCCGGTGCTGCTGGAAACCCGTGGCGATGTACTGGTGGCACAAGGCAAGCCCAAAGAGGCCGCCGCCGCCTATGCAGCAGCTTTGAAATTATTGCCAGAAGATGCGCCGCAACGTGAATTGCTGCAAATGAAGGCCGATCCGCTGAGCTGATTAGGGGCTGTTTACATTGATGAAATGTAAACAAACCCTAGCCTGAAGAGGCTGCCTGAAAGCAACACCATAGGCTTGTGCGCACAACTTAATGTGCCGCACAAGCCAAACTGTTTTTAATTGCTATCGATAATCGCTGCATAGAATGCGCCTTGGTGCATCGGCCTTAAAGCCGGATTAAACCTAATACGCCAAGGCGCATCCGATTTTGTATTGCTATTGAAATACAGACAACATAAACGCATTAAACCCACACGCAGTTGGCGTAGGTCGGATTCTTGAATCCGACATTTGGCCGAATAGGCCAAAACAACATCATCTTATTCCTTGAACAAGCGTCGGATTCAAGAATCCGACCTAAACACTACAAATATTTGATATTGCGCTAACCCCAATATCAATGCATTAAACCCACACGCAGCCTATGGATACACTTAAATAGGCTGCCTGAAAGAGAAAACCCAATCATGAAACCAACCATCGCCTTGGTGGGTCGCCCCAATGTGGGCAAATCCACTTTGTTCAACCGCCTCACCCGCAGCAAAGACGCCCTGGTGGCCGACTTGCCAGGCCTCACCCGCGACCGCCACTACGGCCACGGGCGCATGGGCAGCAAGCCTTATCTGGTGGTGGACACCGGCGGTTTCGAGCCGGTGGTAGACAGCGGCATTTTGTATGAAATGGCCAAACACACCTTGCAGGCGGTAGACGAAGCCGATGCGGTGGTGTTTTTGGTGGACGGGCGCAACGGCCTCACCCCGCAAGACCAAATTATCGCCAACCGCCTGCGCCAAAGCCCGCGCCCGGTGCTGCTGGCGGTGAACAAAGGTGAAGGCGCCAATCGCGCCGTGCTGGCGGCGGAGTTTTTCGAGCTGGGCTTGGGTGAGCCGCTGGTGATTTCCGGCGCCCACGGCGACGGCGTTTACGACTTGATTGAAACCGTGCTTGAGCATTTCCCCGATGCCGAAGAAGAAAGTGCCACCCCCAAGCACCCCGTATTTGCGGTGATTGGCCGCCCCAATGTGGGCAAATCCACGCTGGTAAACGCCATTTTGGGCGAAGAGCGGGTAATTGCCTTTGATATGGCCGGCACCACCCGTGACAGCATTCACATCGATTTTGAACGCGGTGGTAAACCTTTTACCATCATTGACACCGCCGGCGTGCGCCGTCGCGGCAAAGTGGAAGAGGCGGTGGAGAAGTTTTCGGTGATTAAAGCCATGCAGGCGATTGAAGCGGCCAATGTGGCGGTATTGGTGCTCGATGCACAACAAGACATTGCCGACCAAGACGCCACCATTGCCGGCTTTGCACTGGAAGCCGGGCGCGCCTTGGTAGTGGCGGTCAACAAATGGGACGGCATCAGTGAGGAGCGGCGCGAGCAAGTGAAGCGCGATATTGCCCGCAAGCTGTATTTTTTGGAATTTGCCAAATTCCACTATATTTCGGCCTTGAAAGAGCGCGGCATCGACGGCCTGTTTGAATCCATTCAGGCAGCCTATGATGCGGCGATGATTAAAATGCCCACGCCCAAAATCACCCGCGTGTTGCAAAGTGCCATCGAGCGCCAACAGCCGCCCCGCGCGGGTTTGGTACGACCGAAAATGCGCTATGCCCACCAAGGCGGCATGAATCCGCCGGTGATTGTGATTCACGGCAATGCTTTGCAGCACATTTCCGATGCCTACACCCGCTATTTAACCCAAACCTTCCGCAAAGCCTTCAATCTGCAAGGCACACCTTTGCGCATTCAATACAATGTGGGCAATAACCCCTATGAAGACAGCGGCGAAGCCAAACCCAAGCAGCCTTTGCGCCGCGTGAAGCTGAGCAACCGCATTGCCAAGCGCGAAGAACATAAAGAAGCGAAAAAGCGGGTAAAACACAAAAATAAAGTCAGCGTAAAGAAAACAAAAGCACGCTAATGTGTTAGCATTTGTGCTGTTTGCGGCCTGTGGTTTCGGCATTGCCTGTATTTGCTGCCTAGGCCGCCATGAAGAATACCTTATAATCATAAAAACGGAGTATGCAAATGACCGCTAAAGGACAAATGTTACAAGATCCTTTTTTAAACGCACTGCGCAAAGAGCATGTGCCGGTGTCGATTTACTTGGTAAACGGCATTAAATTGCAAGGTCAAGTGGAGTCTTTTGATCAATATGTGGTGCTGTTGCGCAATACATCGGTAACGCAAATGGTTTACAAACACGCCATTTCCACCATCGTACCGGCGCGTGCGGTAAGCCTGCAGCAAGAGCGCCAGCCAACACCCGCAGCCGAATAAGTCTTTGCATGATGATAAAACCCGATGCCCAAGCATCGGGTTTTTTATGTTTGATTTATATGTGATTTTAAACAGACATGTGATGCATCGGCAATCACCGTGCGGGTTTGCTCTGCATCATCATTATATAGAGATATAGAGTTAAAGTGTTACGGCGTTAGCTTGCCTTGCCGTAGGATTATTTATACCAATTCGAAAAAATAACCTAACTGCGTTGGCTCGCCTTAGCGCAAAGCGAACGACTTTGTAAGGCGCTAAAGCGCCAACAAACTCTGTTTCGTACTAGATGTACTGTCTTCGGCTCGCCGCCTTGTTATCTTATTTTTTCGAATTGGTATTAGTTTCTTTGCTATATTTTTGAATTGAATAGATAAAAAACCACCCTGTTTTTGCAGGGTGGTTTTTTCAGGCAGTCTTATGTGCTTGTTGGTGCCATTTTGGGTTTACAGCAAACCGGGTTGGCCTTGGGCCGGGTCGGTGGCGCGGGCGGCTTGGGCGTCGGCTACGGTGAGGCCGAGTGCTTTGGCCACGCCTTCGCCGTAGGCCGGGTCGCAAGCGTAGCAGTTGCGGATGTGGCGGTATTTGATGAAATCCAGTGCATCGCCCATGCCGCGGGCGGTGTTGTCGAACAGCACTTGCTGTTGTTCGGGGCTCATCAGTTTAAACAAGGCGCGCGGTTGGCTGAAGTAGTCGCTGTCGTCTTCGCGGTAGTCCCAGTGGGCGGCGTCGCCATTGATTTTCAGCGGCGGCTCGGCATATTGAGCTTGTTGCTGCCATTGGCCGAAGCTGTTGGGCTCGTAGTGCGGCTTGCTGCCGTAGTTGGCGTCTACGCGGCCTTGGCCGTCGCGGTGGTTGCTGTGTACGGGGCAGCGGGCGGCATTCACCGGGATCTGGTGGTGGTTCACACCTAAGCGGTAGCGTTGGGCGTCGGCATAGTTAAACAGGCGCGCTTGCAGCATGCGGTCGGGCGATACGCTGATGCCGGGTACGACATTGCTGGGGGCGAAGGCGGATTGTTCGACGTCGAGGAAGAAGTTTTCCGGGTTTTTGTTGAGCTCGAATTCGCCCACTTCAATCAGTGGGTAATCGCCTTTGGGCCACACTTTGGTGAGGTCGAAGGGATGGTAAGGCACTTTTTCGGCGTCGGCTTCGGGCATGATTTGCACGTACATTTTCCACTTGGGGAAGTCGCCGCGCTCAATGGCATCGAAGAGGTCGCGCTGGTGGCTTTCGCGGTCTTTGCCCACCAAGGTTTCGGCTTCTGCATCGGTGAGGTTTTTAATGCCTTGCTGGGTGCGGAAGTGGAATTTCACCCAGAAGCGTTCGTTGGCGGCGTTGATAAAGCTGTAGGTGTGCGAGCCAAAGCCGTGCATGTGGCGGTAGCTGGCGGGCAGGCCGCGGTCGCTCATCACGATGGTGACTTGGTGGAAGGCTTCGGGCAGTAGGGTCCAGAAATCCCAGTTGTTGGTGGCGCTGCGCATATTGGTGTGCGGGTCGCGTTTTACGGCTTTGTTCAGATCGGGGAATTTACGCGGGTCGCGCAGGAAAAACACGGGGGTGTTGTTGCCCACCATGTCCCAATTGCCTTCTTCGGTGTAGAACTTCAGGGCAAAGCCACGGATGTCGCGCTCGGCATCGGCCGCACCGCGCTCGCCGGCCACAGTGGTGAAGCGGGCGAACATATCGGTTTTTTTGCCAACCTGGCTAAAGATGGCGGCACGGGTGTATTGGGTGATGTCGTGGGTAACGGTGAAGGTGCCGAAAGCGCCGGAGCCTTTGGCGTGCATACGGCGCTCGGGGATTACTTCACGCACAAAGTTGGCCAGTTTCTCGTTTAGCCACAAGTCTTGCGCCAGCAAGGGGCCGCGGGCACCGGCGGTGAGGCTGTTTTGGTTGTCGACCACGGGCGCACCGAAATCGGTGGTGAGGTGGGTAACCGGGCATTTTTTGATGTCTTGGCTCATGGGGGTTCCTTGGTAGTTGGTTTTGGGTATCGGCTTATTGAGATACAAGCAGGGGAACAGCTGGACACAGTGTAGCTTTTTTTGGAAAAGATAAATAGAAACAGATGATTGGATTTTTAAATTGCCTACTTTATTTTGGCTATTGAATTTTATTTAATTATAATATTTATTTATTATATTGTGATATTGGGTGGTTAATATAGGGTGCAATAAGGCTGCCTGAAACCCTTTCAGGCAGCCTATTCTTTGGGCGGTAGCCAATCGGCCAAGTCGGCGGTGGCGATGTCCCAGTGCCAGATGCCGTGGTGGTTGTTTTCGTTTAGGCCGCGTAAAAACAGGTAGCGGATGGCGATGCTGTCGGGCAGGGCGTGGCGGGCGTGGAGGAAGCGCGCCACGGCGATGGCGTAAATCAGTGCCTGCAAATAATAGTGGTGTTCGGCCATGGCCTGGTGCATGGCGTCGGGGTGGTAGTTGGCCAAGCGGGCGCCCAAGTAATTGGATTTGTAGTCGATTACCGCCACGCGGCCTTGCTGGTCTTGGCAGCTCATGTCGATAAAGCCGTTGAGAAAGCCGTTTACGGTGGCAAAGTCAAGGCGGGCGGCGGCTTGTACACAGGCGGCGGGCAGGCCGATGTGCGGCTGGGCAAACCAGTGGCGCAGGCGCGGCAGGGCGAAGTCGTGCATGTGCAGCACAAAGCCCATTTCAGGCAGCCTTTGCGCGGCGGGAATGCCGGCCAAGCTGCTGCCCGGCCACAAGGGCGCATGGCGCACGGCGTCTATCATTGGCAATAGGCTGTCTACCGGCGTGTCGGCAAAGCCGTACTGTGCCAATAAGGGCGCGTAAAGCGCTTGTTGCTCGGCTGCGGGGCGGGCGAAGTCGGTGTTTTCCAGCAAGGCATGCAGGCACACGCCTGCATTCATGCCGCGGGCAAAGCCGAGTATGGCGGTTTCGGGCGTTTGCTCGATGTGCGGCGCGGTGGCGGTTTCGGCGGCGTCCAATTGCGGGGTTTGTGCTTCGTTATTTTGGCCGTGGCTGTGGCGGCTGAGCGCGGTAAAGCTGGTGTGGCGGATGTATTGAAACGGCCTTTCAGGCAGCCTGAGCGCTTGGTAAGGTGTGGCCGGCGCGGCGGCGGGTGCTACTTGTGCGGGTGCGGGTGCGCCTTCGTGCCAGGCAAAGGCGCTGCTGGCGGGTGCGGCGGCCAGGCATTGTTGCCACAGGGCTTTGAGGCTGCTGACGGGGCTGTT
The DNA here is from genome assembly GCF_016894345.1 of Paralysiella testudinis. GTDB lineage: Bacteria > Pseudomonadota > Gammaproteobacteria > Burkholderiales > Neisseriaceae > Paralysiella > Paralysiella testudinis. The sequence goes on along the minus strand of NZ_CP069798.1, from coordinate 2,561,639 downwards.
TTTATAGCCGTTGTGCCACAGCGCACGGGTGTCGGCCACGCTGCTTTCGGGGCTGCCGGCCAAGAGGTAGCCGAATGGGTTGTCGGCGGTGTTGCGGCAGGCGGCGGCGTAGAGCACCAATTGTTCGCGCGCTCGGGTAAGCGCCACATAATACAGGCGCAGCAGCTCGCCCATGTGGTCGTTTACGATGGTGTGGCTGTCTTCTTCGCTGAGCAGGCTTTGATGCACCAGCTCGTGTTGCTTGTCGCGGTGCAGCAGCGCCCAGTCGCGGCGCTGTTGGTCTTTGCCGTCCCACACAAAAGGGCAATACACCAGCGGGTATTCCAGCCCTTTGGCGGCGTGCATGGTGACGATTTTTACCAGTGCATCGTCGCTTTCCAGCCGCAGCTGCTGTGCTTCGCCGTGTTGTTGATTAGGATTGCCGATTTGGTGTTGCAGCCATTGTTGCAAGGCGGCAGGCGCGGGGCTGTCGGCTTCGGCAGCGGCCAAGAGTTCGCCCAATTGCCAGAAGTTGGTGAGACTGCGCTCTTGGCGACGTTGCAACAGGCCGGTTTCCAAGCTGCTGTGGCGGGAAAACTGCTGCAAGGCGGCGTAGATGCCGTGTTGCTGCCAGTGTTCGCGTGCGGTTTCTGCCCAGCTTATCCATTGGCTCAACGCCGCTTCGTTGCTGTTGAGTGCTTGTAGTTCGGCGCCGTTGCGGCAAAACAAAGGCCCGGCCAGCACAAAGCGCAGAGTGGCGGTTTGCTGCGGGTGCAGCCAAAACGCCAGCAAGGCGGCCATGGCCAGCGCTTCTTCGGTGGCAAATACGCTGTGGTTGCCCAGCGATACGCTTTGCACGCCGCGCTGTTTTAAGCTGGCGGCCACCATTTCGCCTTGGTTGTGGGTTTCCACCAGCACGGCGATGTCGCCCGCTTGCAGCGGCTGCTGTTTGAGCTTGAGGCTGCCTGAAAGCCCTTGGCCGATGGCGGCGGCGATTTCGTCGGCACACCAATTGGCGGCGCGTTGGCGCAGTTGGTCTTTATTGGGCAGGGTTTCTTTGCCGTTGGCATCAACATCGCTGTGCTCGTGTAGCCAGCGGATGTGGATGGCGGCGGCGGCGGGGGCGAGCTGGCTGTCGGCACGTTCGGCGGCCACGGGGGTATAGGGAATGCCGTCCAGCACAAACGGGCGTTGTTTGCCGCTAAATAAATGGCCGATGCCGTTGACTAAGGCGCGGTGGCTGCGGTAGTTGGTTTGCAGGGTGTAGCGCTGGGCGGGCGAGGTGTCGGCGGCGGCTTGCAGATAGGCGTGGATGTCGGCGCCGCGAAAGCGGTAGATGGCTTGCTTGGGGTCGCCCACCATCAAGAGCGGGCGGCCTTGGTCGGCAAAGGCGGTTTTGAAAATGGCGTATTGCAAGGGGTCGGTGTCTTGGAATTCGTCAATCAGGGCGATGTGCCAGTTGGCGGCCAATGCCTGCGCCAGTGCGGTGGCTTGCGGGTTGCCGCTGCCTAAGGCGGTGGCCACGTCGGCGAGCAGGTCGTCGAAGCTACGTTGGCGGCTGTTTTGTTTGTGGTTTTGCAGCTGCTGGCGAATGTGCACAAACGCTTGGTATTGCCATTGCAGTACGGTGCTGTTTTCGGCGGCGGCCAGCTCGGCCAGTGCCGTGCCGAAATCGGCCAGCGGCGCCAGTATCGCCACTTCGGCTTCGCTGAGCTGTTGGTTTTTTTTGGTTTTGTCGTGCAGAAAATCGGCGTGAAAGCAGGCGAATTTGTCGGCTTTGCTAAACGGATAATAAGGATTATCGGCGGCCACGGCGGCCAGCAGTTCGCTGAAAAACGGCTGGAATGTTCGGTCTTGAAAACTGGTGCCATTGAGTTTGGCGGCTTTTAGCGGCCAAAATAAATTTTCTATGGTTTCGGCTTGCCGACACAGGGTTTGCCAGCAGGCGGCCAGCTGTTGTTGTGCTTGCACCAAATCGTGGCTTTCAGGCTGCCTGAATACAATATCACTGCGGCTCAACCACGAGCCCAGCTCGCTCAGCCATTGCTGCGGGATTAGGCCTCTGGTGGCGGCCAGTGGTGCGTACAGCGGGTGGTGGCTGATGTGGCTGCGCCAGAAGTCTTGCGCCAGTGTGAGGAGCAAGGCGGGGTCGGCCTCGGCGGTTTCGGTGTCGAAGGGGGTGTTGCACAAAAAGGCGTAGTCGGTGAGCACGCGCTGGCAAAAGCCGTGGATGGTGTGGATGGCGGCGCCGTCAAACTGGTTTAAGGCTGCCTGAAGCCGCAAAATCAGCCGTGCATCGCTTTCTTGCTGTTGCGCGGCGCGGATGATGGCCAGCAATACCGCATCGGTGTTGGCCTCGGCACCCGGCTCTTGGCGCAAATAGGCCAGCGCTTCGGCCAAGCGGGTGCGCAGGCGGGTTTTCAGCTCGGCGGTGGCGGCTTTGGTGAAGGTAACCACCAAAATGCGCTCCACCGGCATGTGTTCCACCAACACCAAGCGGGCAAACAGGGCGGCGATGTTGTAGGTTTTGCCGGTGCCGGCGGAGGCTTCAATCAGGCTGGTGCCGGCCAGCGGCAGGGTGAGCGGGTTGAGGGTGTGTGGTGTCATGCGTCGGTTTCCAAGGCGGCGTCCTGTGTGTGGGCAATCATGGGCAGCAGCAAGTCGGCCACCAGCTGCCAAAACAGCGGGGTGTCGGTGGGCAGGGTGTCGTGGCGGCCAAAAGCCAGTGCCACTTCGGTGCGCTGTGCCTGGCCGGGCTTGAAGCGGTTGCCCACATAGGCGCTATGGGCGGCTTGCTTGGCGGCATTGGGCGGGGTGGTGCTATCGCGGTCTTGTTTATACCAGGCTTGAGCCGCCGCCAGCCCGGTTTGGGCAAAAAACGGCAGCGGCTGCTGTTGCCCCGGCACATACCAAGCCAGCCACGGGCGCAGCAGCTGCTGTGCGGTGGCCGCATCAATGGGCGGCAATTGCAGCGGTGCGGGTGGATAGAGGATGTGGGTGCTGTGCTCAATTCCCGGCACATCGGCGGCGCAAAAAATCAGGTGTTGCAAATAGTGGGCGATGGTTTGCGGGGCATGGGGTTTGGTGTCTGCATCAATCAGCTGGCCGTGCCGGTGTAGTTGGTTGAGGCTGCCTGAAAGGATAAGGCCGTGGTGGCTGAAATTAAATTCGGCATCGGCCACGCGCGGGCTGTTGAGCAAGGCCAGATTAAGGGATAAGGCGGCAATGCGCCACGGCTGGCCGAGGGTGTGGCCCAGCAGGCCGTCGGGCAATACATTCATTTGTCGCAGTGCGTCATCGGTGCGATCCAAATTTTGTCCTTGCCGCCGCGCGGCCACATAGGCTTGGTTGAGCGCGGCTTCGGTTTCCACGGCAAACGGCTCTGCCGCCTGCCACGCTTCGGCCGGGCGGTAGGGCTGCCATTGCAGTGTTTGTTGCAGCCATTTGAGCACCGGGTTGCGCCAGAAGGCAATCAATTGAGTGATGGAAAGCGGGTGGTTGGGTGTGATGGTGTCGGTGTTGTCTTGCTCGGCACTTGCCGGCCAAAACGGGGCAATAACTTCTGCCGGGTGGCTGAGTGCGTCGGCATAGTCTTGGCGGGTGCTGGCCAAGCTGCCGTTGAAATATTGCTGCGAAAACGCCTGCAAGGGGTGTTGGCAGCGGTGTTGCTCTAAAAATTGCGGCGTGGGGGTGGCGGTCATGGCGGCGAGGGTGTCGGTGAGCTCGTTGAGCAAGGCCGAGGGTGCCAAGGCTTCGTTTTTGCGGATGTCTTTGCCGATATAGGATAAATACAGCTTTTGGCGTGCGCTGAGGATGGATTCGAGAAACAGGTAGCGGTCGTCGTCGCGGCGGGCGCGGTCGCCGTGGCGCGGGTGGCGGGCAATCAAGTCGAAGGCGGCGGCTTTGGTGGTGCGCGGGTAGTCGCCGTCGTTCAGCCCAATCAGGCACAGGCATTTGAACGGTAGGCTGCGCATGGGCACCATGCTGCAAAAGGTGATGCCGCTGCGCAAAAAGCCGGCTTCGCTGCTGCTGTCTAAAAAGCGCTGGATGTGTTCGATGGCGGTGTAGGGCGGCAGCAGGCTGTTAAAACCGGCCAGTGCGGCTTGTTCGCTCCAAGCGGCCAAGGCGGTTTCGAGCTGCTGCATGGCGGCACTGCCGAGGGTGTCGCTGTCGGCCATGTCGGCCAGCCAGAGGCGGATGCGTTGCGCCCATTCTTCGATACTGGCGGGCTGTTGCCAGTGTTGATAATGCTCGATCAAAACGTCGACACAATGCTGTGCACGCGCCAGCACCGGCGTGTGGCCGATATCGGCATACCACGGCAGCACGCCTTGCCAGGTTTGGGCATCGGAGGTTTGCGGCAACAGCCAGCCCAATACCGTGCGCTCGCGCCCTTGCTGCCAGCTAAAGGCGTGGTCGTGGCCGCCGTATTGACGGCGCATGGCTTCATCGCTGCCCCAGCGGATACCTTGCTCGGCAATGGCGTGGGCAATCAGGTCGACATCGGCTTGGCTGAAGTCAAAGCGCTCGCGCAGCACCGGTGAATCAAGCAGCGGCAGCAGTTGGTCGGCCTCTAAGCGGCTTTGCACCAGTAGCAGCCATTGTGCCAATAGCTGCATTAAGGGCTGCCGGTGGCGGGTTTTAACGTCGGCCACCGAAAACGGCAGTGCCTGGTTGCCGCCTTGGCTGTGGCCGAACACGGCTTCGATAAAGGGCAGATAAGGCTCGATATGGGGGGTGAGCACGGCGATGTCGTGCGGCTGCCATTCGGGGTGGGCGGCCAAGTCTTGCAATAGCTGGTCTTTGAGCATTTGCAGCTCGCGCAAGGGGCTGTGGGCGGCGGCAAATTGGATGCTGTGGTCAAACGGCAAGGGCGTGCTGCGTTCAGGCAGCCTTAAATTCTGAATATCGGCCTGTAAATGGCCGAGTAAGGTGTTTGCCGGAACATCATCGTAAATCGGCGTTTCGATGTGCACATTGGGCATGGCCGCCAGCGCATCAAAAAAGTCGCGCCCTTGCTTGCCGAGGCTGGCCAGCAAGGGATGGCCGCTGGCGGATAAATCGGTTTCGTCTAAATCGAGCAGCCGTGCGGCGGGCAGTACATTGCCCCAGTATTCGCGGCTGGGGTTGAGCGCAAACACATGCACATCGGTGTGTTGCGCTGCTGCTTGCAGTAAATCCAGATACATCGGTGCCAACGCGGCAATGCCGAACACCAGCAGCCGTGCAGGCAGATGCTCGGCGTGCAGATTGTGCATCAGCCCTTGCCATTGCGCCACACGGTGGCTTTGGCTGCCGTGCTCGGCCAGGTGGCGCCACAAGGCGGCCTGCCAATGCTCGTCTGCACCCAGATTGGCGGTGTCGCCGTTTTGCCAGGCCAAAATCCAGTCGGGGCGGTAAACCAGATATTGGTCGTAAATATCCGCCAATTGCCCGGCCAAGTGGTAGGGCGCATTGGCGCTGCTGTGCAGATAATCGGCCAGGGCGGCGCGGGTGGCGGCAAATTCAGGCTGCCTGAAAGCTTCACTTTGAAACAAGGCCAACAGCCGCCAGCGCAATACTTCGGGGCTGAAAGGATTCAATGCCGGCGTGCCGGGCAACACTTGGCGCAACAGCCGCCAAGCAAAGCCGGCGGGCAGGCTGTAGCGAAGATTGGCGGCAATGCCGTGCTCGCGCGCCAAAAACTGGTTCAGATAACGGCGCATCCCTTGGCTTTGCACCACAATCTCCTCCGCCGCCCACACAGGTGCTGCGGTGGGTAGGCGGTAAATGGCGGCCAAGGTGCTGGCCAGGTATTCCAAGCGGTTGGATTGGTATAGATAAAGCATGGCGGCAGAAAGGCTGGGCAAAGGAGTTTATTATGGCGGATAAAGCGGGCTTTTGATACTGAGCGCTTTGATGAGCAAAGCAACAACGCAGCAATAAGGATGCTTAAACTTTGATTCAATGCAAAAAAGGGCGAGTTAGGCCGGATGGCGTATGGTTAAATGCCGATTTAAAACTAGTCAGAAAAGGTAAAAATATGCACAATACGCCATCTTGATGGAAAGACATTGATTTGTGCCTATGCGGTTAAAGCTTGCCGCCGGGTGTGGATGACAGCAACTAGGGAAGTTTAGCGATATGGTGAATTTTGAGCAGGTGATTGAAGAGCTGGTGGGTATGCGCGGCACGCTGGCTTGTGCAATTGTAGACTATGAAAGCGGCATGTTGCTGGACGGGCGCAGTGTGGGTACGATTGACTTGGATATTCTATCCATCGGCAATACCGAGATTATGCGGGCCGAAATCAAATCCATTGCCTTGCTGCACGAAAAAGACGGCCAGGATGATGAGATTGAAGATATGCTGATTACCTTGGGTATGTATTATTATCTGCTACGGCCGATGAAAAGCTACCCGGGCTTGTTTGTATTCTCGGTGTTAGACAAATCCAAAGCCAATCTGGCCTTGGCACGCCGGGCGCTGAGAGATGCCGACCGCCACTTTAAGGCGTGAATACCCGTAATCCGCTTTCAGGCAGCCTTTGAGGCAACCTGAATTGAGTACTGAAAATAAAATACCGCTTCTGTGAGAGCGGTATTTTTATGTTTGCTGTTTATCGCCGATATAGGCAAAGCGGGGAATACTGTGGCCGTTTAGCGTTACGGTTTCACCAAACATGGCCAATGGCCGCACCCATACGCCAAAGTCACCATACAGCGCGCGGTACACCGCCAATAATTCTTCGGTTTCCGAATGGCGCGCCACATGCAATAGCTGATAATGGCGGCCTTTGTAGTGGCGGTAGAGGCCAAGCGGTAAAGAAGTGGCAGACATAAACCACGCCAATTTAATAAAGTAGTGAAATCGAAAAACCAAATAATAAATGGCAGGTAAGAATACCTGCCATGTCGGGCAATGGGCTTGGCGGCCTAAGCCGCCGAACCATTAAGCTGCCTGAATATTAGAGGCTTGTTTGCCTTTCGGGCCAGTGGTCACTTCAAAAGACACACGTTGACCTTCTTTCAGGGTTTTAAAACCATTCATGTTAATGGCAGAGAAATGCGCAAACAAATCTTCACCACCTTCGTCCGGAGTGATAAAACCGAAACCTTTAGCGTCGTTAAACCACTTAACAATACCAGTCGCCATTGAAACTTCCTATACTAAAAACAATTAAACAAAATGCGAAGCGGCATTGCTCAAATCACTGATTCGACGTGAAGTACAAACACCATGTTTTGGGGTTCTGCCTTGCTTGCTGTTAGTCGTTTTACCTAGGTTGGGGGTGTGCGTCAAGTAATGTTTTACAAAGAGGGTGAAATTACATCAGAATACGACAAAAAACCGACAAATATTTTTAAAAAGACATGATAGACCACAATGCCTGCCATCAACATCAAGCACCAAACCCGCACCAATTCAAACCAAGCCCCAGCCCATGTGCCGCCGCCGCAGCGGTATAAAGTGGTGTTGCTGAATGACGACTATACGCCGATGGATTTTGTGGTGCTGGTGCTCACCGAAATTTTTTTACTGCCGCCTACGCAAGCTTCTGCGGTGATGTTGCTGGTGCATCATGAAGGGCGTGGTGTGTGCGGGGTATACCAAAAAGACATTGCCCAGAGCAAATGCCGGCAGGTGCACGACCGCGCCCAAGCTGAGGCGTATCCGCTTAAGTGTGTGGTGGAAGCGGCTTGAAGCCGTGTATATTGCAACCATATAGCTTTTTGCCGATAGGCTTACTGACACGCTTTAAAGGCTGCCTGAAACACCATGCATTTTAAATCGGCAGCCACACCACGCATCTGCACACACAGGAGGTTTCGATGATTTCCGCGCAACTGGAAAAAATACTGCAATACGCTTACACCCGCGCCCGTGCGCAGCAGCAGGAATTTATCGGGGTGGAGCATTTGCTGTTGGCGCTGATGGAGCGCAGCGATGACGTGGCCGAAATTCTCAATGGCGTGGGCGTGGACTTTGCCCTTTTGAGCGAGCAGCTGGCCAGCAGCATTATTGAAAACACCCCCACCGTGCCCCAGCATCTGATGGACAAGGTGGAAACCCAGCCGTCGTTGGGTTTCCAGCGCGTGTTGCAGCGGGCGATGGTGCATGTGCAGTCGGCCGATAAAGACGAAGTATCGCCGGTTGATGTGCTGGTGGCGGTGATGTCGGAAAAAGACAGCCATGCGGTGTATTTTCTGGATTTGCAATCGGTGAGCCGTTTGGATGTGTTGCGCTATATTGCCCACGGCCCCGAGCATCTGCACGACGCGGCGCCCGCCGCATCAGAGTCGCAAGAGCAGGCCAAGCAAGAAAAAGCACCACCCAGTGCCTTGAGCCAATATACGGTGAACCTCAATCGCGAGGCCTTGGCCGGACGCATTGACCCTTTGATTGGCCGCAGCGAAGAAATGCAGCGCCTGTTGCAAACCCTGTGCCGCCGCCGCAAAAACAACCCTTTGCTGGTGGGCGAGGCGGGTGTGGGCAAAACCGCGTTGGCCGAAGGTTTGGCCTACCGCTTGGTCAACGACATGGCACCGGATGAGCTTAAAGGTGCGGTGGTGTTTTCGCTGGACATGGGCGCTTTATTGGCGGGCACCAAATACCGTGGTGATTTTGAAGCACGCATGAAAGCCGTGCTCAAAGAGCTGGCGCAATTGGAGCGGGCGGTGCTGTTTGTGGATGAAATCCACACCATTATCGGCGCAGGCAGCGTGTCCGGCGGCACCATGGATGCGTCTAATCTGCTCAAACCGGCCTTGGCCAAAGGCAGCTTGCGCTGCATTGGCGCCACCACTTACAACGAATACCGCACCATTTTTGACAAAGACCACGCCTTAAGCCGCCGCTTTCAAAAAATCGATGTGGTGGAGCCGAGCATAGAAGAAACCGTGGCCATTTTAAAAGGCTTAAAGCCGGTGTTTGAAGGCTTTCACCAAGTGCGCTACACCCATGCCGCCTTGCAGGCCGCAGCGGAATTGTCGGCACGCTACATCAACGAACGCTTTTTGCCCGACAAAGCCATTGATGTGATCGACGAAGCCGCCGCCGCCCAAAAAACCTTGCCCAAATCGAAGCAGCGCAAAACCATCGGCAAGGCTGAAATCGAAGCGATTGTGGCCAAAGTGGCTCGGATTCCCGCCAAAACCGTGTCGCACGACGACAAACAAGTATTGCAGTTTTTGGCGCGCGATTTAAAAAACATGGTATTCGGCCAAGATATGGCCATCGAAACCTTGGTGGCGGCGGTAAAAATGGCGCGCTCAGGCTTAGCACAGCCCGATAAGCCCATCGGCAGCTTTTTGTTTACCGGCCCCACCGGCGTGGGCAAAACCGAAGTGGCCAAACAACTGGCCTATTCTTTGGGCGTGCCTTTGCAGCGTTTTGATATGTCCGAATACATGGAGCGCCACGCGGTGTCGCGCCTGATTGGCTCGCCGCCGGGCTATGTGGGCTTTGAGCAGGGCGGCTTGCTCACCGAGGCGGTGAACAAGCATCCTTTCAGCGTGTTGTTGTTGGACGAAATCGAAAAAGCGCATCCGGATATTTTTAATGTGTTGCTGCAAGTGATGGACTACGGCACCCTCACCGACAACAACGGGCGCAGCGCCGATTTTCGCAATATCGTGATTATTATGACCAGCAACGCCGGTGCCGCCGATTTGGCGCGGCCGCATTTGGGCTTTACCGGCCGGCGCGAGGCGGCCGACAGCATGGGCGCGGTACAAAAAGCGTTTACGCCGGAATTCCGCAACCGCTTGGATGCGGTGATTCCGTTTGCACCCTTAAACACTGCAGTGATTGTGCGCGTGGTGGATAAATTCCTGCTGGCACTGGAGCAGCAATTGCTCAGCCGCCAAGTGGAAGCCACATTTACCCCGGCCTTACGCCAATTCTTGGCCGACAAAGGCTTTGATGCCGCCATGGGCGCCCGCCCGATGCACCGCCTGATTCAAGACCGCATCCGCAAAGCTTTGGCCGACGAATTGCTGTTTGGCCATTTGGCCGAAGGCGGGGAGGTGCTCATCGACTACAACAGCAAAAAAGACGAAGTGGTGCTGCGGTTTGGGCAGGCACGGCCGGCATCGAAAAAATTGGCACAGGCCGATGTTTGAGTGATAAAGCGGGTTGGGTTTCAGGCAGCCTTAATATCTTAATTTTGCATGGTTTTTAGTTTAAATTGATTGAGGCTGCCTGAAAAAATCATCTTGATGCAAAAATAAAAGCGAAAGCCGCCCATGGGCGGTTTTCGCTTTTGCTGCTTAGCTTAATCGTAAACAGCGGCGGTTTAATCCTGCACCGGCGGTAAGCTCATTTCCAGCACGTTTTGTTGTTGGCGGGTGCGGAAGTCGGCCAATTGCTGCGCCAAATCTGCGTTGTGGTTGGCCAGTAAGGCAATGGCAAACAAGGCGGCGTTGGCGGCACCGGCTTCGCCAATCGCAAAAGTGGCCACCGGCACGCCTTTGGGCATTTGCACAATCGACAATAAAGAATCTTCACCGCGCAGGTATTTGCTCGGCACCGGCACGCCCAGCACCGGCACGGTGGTTTTGGCGGCCACCATGCCCGGCAGGTGTGCGGCGCCGCCCGCACCGGCAATAATCGCCTTGATGCCGCGCTCGCGGGCGCTGTGGGCGTATTCAAACATCAAATCGGGGGTGCGGTGGGCGGAAACCACGCGGGCTTCGTAGCCCACGCCAAACTGTTGCAGAAAACGGGCGGCGTGCTCCATCACCGGCCAATCGCTGTTGCTGCCCATAATGATGCCAACTTCAATCATATGTGTTCCTTGGTGGGATATTGGGTGTGTATTATTTCACGAAGTTACGTACGCACTTAAGTAAGGCTGCCTGAAATATAAAATCTGTTATTACCGAACCGGATTCGGTAACCCATTTGCGTGCTTCAGGCAGCCTAAACAAAATAATGACACTGGATACAGGTGCGTAATTTCAATTATTTCAAACGCTGTGCTGCCCGTTTGGCGGCGGCGCTGTCCGGATAAGTGCGGATGATTTTGCGCCAAGTGTCGCGGGCGATGTCTTGTTGTTGCATTTGCCATTGGCATTGCCCCACCAGCCACAGCGCTTCGGCGGCTTGCGGATTGCGGGCGAAGCGCCCGGCAAAGCGGTTGCCGATGTTAATCACCGATTCGCAATTATTCAGGCGGTGGTGGCTTTGCAGCAGCAGATACATGCTGCTTTGCGCTTCGGCATCGCCGTTACCGCCGCCATCGGCACCGGCCAGGCTGCGCACGGCTTGGGCATATAAACCGGCGCGGTATTGCTGTTGCGCTTGCTGCAAGCGGCTGCTTGACGGGGCGGCAGTGTCGGTGGGGGCGCTGGCCAAGGCCGTGCGGGCGGACAAAAGCTGGCTTAAGGCGGTTTGTTGCTGCTGAATCTCGGCGACTTGCTGGCGCAAGCTGGCCATTTCGTGTTGCAAGGCCGCCACTTCATCGGCACGCGCCCAAGTTGGTGTGGGTTTGGCCGGGTTGTCGGGATATGGGTTGGCTGCCGTGGTGACATCATTGCCGGGCTGCGTGGGTGGTGCAGGCTGGGTATGGGCGCAGCCGCCTAGTAGCAAGCCCGCTAATGCCAAGGTACTGAGTAGGGCAGAGGGGGTGGGGCAGGGGCGGATGTGCATGGCAAACCTTTAGTTTGTGTTTAAACGGATGTTATTGTTTGAGCAATAAGGTTAGGCCGTCGCCCACCGGCAAGGTGAGCGGAACAATGCGCGCATCGTGCACTAGGCCGGCATTGAATTGGCGCAAAATGGCCACGCTGGGCGGGTCGTTGTGGTTGTGGTGCAGTACGCGGCCGTTGAGTAATACGTTGTCGATGGCAATCACGCCACCGGGACGCACCAGTTGCAAGCAGCGCTCAAAATAGTGCGGTGTGGGCGGTTTATCGGCATCAATCAGAGCCAAGTCGTAGTGGTTGTGGCGGCCTTGCGCCAGTAAGTTGTCCAGCGTGATTAAGGCGGGCTGCAAGACCAAATCGATTTTGTGCGCTACGCCGGCTTCCTGCCAATAGCGGCGGGCAATGTCGGTGAAGGTAACGCTGATGTCGCAAGCGGTGATGCGGCCGTGTTCAGGCAGCGCCAATGCCATGGCGGTGCTGCTGTAGCCGGTGAACACACCCACTTCCAGATAATGCTGTGCTTTAAGCAAGTGTGCCAGCCAAACCAGTGTTTGTGCCTGCTCCGGTGCGATGTGCATCCGCCCTTTGCGGTGGCGGGCGGTTTCGGCGCGGATGGCCTGCAATACCGGCGCTTCGCCGCCGTTGATGTGCTGCAAATAAGCTTGCAAATCGGGCCGGATGCCCCAGCTTTGATGGCTCATCAGTGCCTGCGGGTTTAGTCGGGCTGGTAGGCGTAGGGTTTTTTCGGCAGTGCGGCGGCGGCAAAATCGGATTGCTCCTCCGGGCTGAGTTCCACATCCCACAGTATGGCGCGGTTATCCAAGCGCTCGGCGGCCACTTCCGGGTTTTCTTGCAGGTATTGGTTGAGAAATTGGGTGGTGTCGGATTGGTATTGATACATGGCGGATGCTCTTTTTAATAAAGATAAACGATGATATAGCAAAGAAAATAAATAAATCATGCAAGGCGGCGAGCCGCAGACAGTACATCTAGTACGGCAAGGCGAGTCAACGCTGTAGGATTATTTAGTTTCTTTGCGATTAGAAAACAGAGGTTGGCTGCGATTATAGCCGAGGCGGGCGGTGGGGTGAAGCATTGCCGCGCGGGCAGCCACTGCGGGTGCTGATGGGCTATGGTATACTGTGGCGGTTTTGCCCGGCCAGCATTTTTTTATGATGGCGGCCGGTTTTAGGGTTTGTTTCAGGCAGCCTTAATCATTTGATATGGCATTATTCAAAATTCAAACGAATCTCTACTTCGCACACAGGCTCACTTGCTTATTATGTTGAAAAAATGGCTGCATAAAGTTTTACCCGGAAAGAAAACCGCCGCGCGGGCGCAGAAGGTGGTGTTGCCGTTTGCCGAACACCGTATTCGTGTGGACATGCTTAGCTTTGCGGCGGAAAAAGTGGTTAAGCGTTTGCACCAGGCCGGATTTGAGGCTTATGTGGTGGGCGGTGCGGTACGCGATTTGCTGCTGGGGCTGGAGCCAAAAGACTTTGATGTGGCCACCGATGCCACGCCGGAAGAAGTGCGCAAGATTTTCCGCCGCAGCCGCATTATCGGGCGGCGTTTTCCGATTGTGCATGTGATGGTGGGGCCGGAAACGATTGAAGTGACCACTTATCGCGGCGGTGATGCGCACACCCACAACGAACAGGGGCGCATCATGAAAGACGCCAGCTACGGCAATCAGCAGCAAGATGCGCTGCGCCGCGACTTTACCTGCAACGCGCTTTATTACGACCCCGTGCGGCAGGTGGTGGTGGATTACCAAAACGGCGTGGCCGATGTGCGTGCCCGCCGTTTGGTGATGATAGGCGATGCGGCGGCGCGTTACCAGGAAGACCCGGTGCGCATTCTGCGCGCGGCGCGTTTGTCGGGCAAGCTTGGCTTTGAGGTGGTGCCGAACACCGCCGCGCCGATTGCCGACTACGCCCATTTAATCCGCCAAGAGCCGCTGGCGCGGCTGGTGGACGAAGTGATGAAAATCATTTTTTCCGGCCATGCGCGGGCGTGTTTGCGCCAGCTGGAAAAGCTGGGCTTAAACGGCCAAGTGCATCCGCTGTTGGATGTGTTGGCGCCCGCGGCGGCAGAAGATGCGCACAATATCGCTGCTTTGTCGCTCAACAGCACCGATGCGCGGCTGCGTGCCGACAAATCGGTGTCGGTGGGTTTTGTGTTGGCGGCGGTGCTGTGGCCGCAAGTGGCGGCGGCGTGGGCAGACTATCAGCAGCAAGGTATGCGTGCGGCGGCAGCATTGAATAGCGCCATTGCCGATGTGCGCGGGCAGATGGATCGCGGTTGGGGCGTGCCGCAGCGCTATTCGGCCACCATGCGCGAAATTTGGGTATTGCAAACCCAATTTGAACACCGCCGTGGCGCGCGGCCGTTTAAATTGCTCACGCAGCCGCGTTTTCGCGCCGCCTACGACTTTTTGCTGTTGCGCACCGAATTGAATGAAGTGCCTGCCGAATTGGCGCAATGGTGGCAACAGTTTCAGGCAGCCTCGGAAGAAGATCGCCAACAGATGAGCCAAGCGGCTCCAACAACCGACAGCGGCGAAGTAAAAAAACGCCGCCGCAGGCCACGCAAAAAAGCCGCCAGTGCCAATAGCGGCGGTACGGCGGCATGAGTGCGGCCAAAACCGCGGTGGTGGCGCTGGGCAGCAATCTGGATGCGCCGCAGCAGCAAGTGGCTGCTGCCGTGGCTGCCATTGCGATGTTGCCTGAAGTGGCGGTATCGGCGGTGTCGTCTTTATACCGCACCAAGCCGGTGGGTTATGCCGACCAGCCCGATTTTGTTAACGCCGTGTTGTTGCTGCAAACCACCTTGCCGCCGCCCGCTTTGTTACTGGCGCTGCAAGCGATTGAAAACCGCTTTGGCCGCGTGCGCCATTTTCGCAATGCCCCGCGCACGCTGGATTTAGACATTATCGACTACGCCGGCCTATGCAGCCACAGCACCGAACTTGAGCTGCCGCACCCGCGGGCGCATCTGCGTCAGTTTGTGATGGCGCCCTTGGCCGAAATCGCCCCCGATTATGTGCTGCCCGGCCAGCGCGATAGCGCCGCTGCCATGGCTGCGGCACTGCGCCAAGCGGCACCCCAGGATGATGTGGTGGTACTAGCGCCGCCGCCAACATGGATTTAATCGCTCAAATATACCGAAAATACAGGAATGGCTATGGATTACCGTTATATCGTGGTGGAAGGATCGATTGGCAGCGGCAAATCGGCACTGAGCCGCCGCTTGGCCGAATACTTCGATGCCATGCTGCTCACCGAAGCGCCGCAACGCAACCCGTTTCTGGAGCCGTTTTACCTCAATGCGGCTAACCACGGGCTGGCCACCGAGCTGCATTTTCTGGTGCGCCGTGTGGAAGCCTTGGGTGTCATCCAAACCGAAGACGAGCGCAATCAGCGTGTGATTGCCGATTTTTTGCTGGAAAAAGACCAAATTTATGTGCCGGTGATTCTGCGTGACGACGAGCAAACCCTGTATTGGCAGCTCAAACAAAAAGTGATGCCGGAATTTCCGGTGCCGGATTTGGTGATTTATCTGGAAGCAGGCAACGACGTGCTGGAAAAACGCCTGCGCCAACGCAACGACGGCATGCTGAATGTGTTTCCGGCAGGCTATTTGCAGCAAATCCACCAAGAATACCGCCGCTTTTTCCACCTCTACCAACACGCGCCCTTGTTGATTGCCAATACCGACGAGCTTGATTTTATCGGCAACGACGACCATTTCGAGCTGCTGCTGCGCACCATGGCCAATATGAAGGGCAGCCGCCATTATTTGAATTTGAGTGAGTAGTGCCGAACCCGATGGTTGATGCCGTATTCATTACGCACATTGGCTTTCAGGCAGCCTTAAAACAAGCTTATAACTACATTTACAAGATTACATTAATCATTATAAGGAGCGGGCATGGCATGGCTATACCTGTTTTTGGCCGGGCTGTTTGAAATCGGCTGGCCGGTGGGGTTTAAATTATCGCAACAGCCGCAATGGCGCTTGGCCGGTATTACTGGCGCCGTGGTTTGCATGGCGGTGAGCGGGTTTTTATTGTGGCTGGCACAAAAGCAGATTCCCATCGGCACCGCCTATGCGGTGTGGACCGGCATTGGTGCGGCGGGCACCTTTTTGGTGGGCGTGTGGTTTTTTCAAGACCCCACCAGCTTGGGGCGCTATCTGGGCGTGGCGATGATTATCGGCGGCGTGGTGGTGTTGAAGCTGAGCGCTTAGAGCCTGTTTACAATCTTTTGTTGTGCTGCTTTCAGCGCATAAACAGGCGCATGCTGTGTTAAAAATGCGCGCCAAAGCTGGCTTTGGCTGTGCTTTTTGCCTTGCCTGCACCCGTTTCTGCACTAAAATCGGCTACAAAAAAGATCATAAACAAGCTCTTAGGCTGCCTGAACACCATCTTGCCCATACAAAAGGAAGCAATAATATGATTACTGTAAATACCTTACGCAAAATGAAGGCCGAAGGCCGCAAAATCGCCATGCTCACCTGCTACGAAGCCAGCTTTGCCGCACTGATGAATCAGGCGGGCGTGGATTTGTTGCTGGTGGGCGATTCGCTGGGCATGGCGGTGCAAGGGCACCGCTCCACTTTGCCGGTGAGCTTGGCCGATATGTGCTATCACACCGCTGCGGTGGCGCGCGGCAACGATAGCGCCATGATTGTGGCCGACCTGCCGTTTGGTGCCTACCAGCAAAGCCGTGAGCAGGCGTTTGCGGCATCGGCCGAGCTGATGGCCGCCGGGGCGCATATGGTGAAATTGGAAGGCGGCGAATGGATGGCAGACACCACCCACTTTTTGCAACAGCGCGGCATTCCGGTGTGCGCCCATATCGGCCTGACGCCGCAGTCGGTAAACGCCTTTGGCGGCTACCGCGTGCAAGGCAAGGGCGATGCGGCGGCGCAAGCATTGCTGAACGATGCGCGGGCGCACGAAGCCGCCGGTGCCGATATTGTGCTGATGGAATGTGTGCCGGCAGAGCTGGGCAAGCAAGTTACCCAAGCCTTGGCTTGCCCCACCATCGGCATCGGCGCCGGTGTGGATTGCGACGGCCAAGTGTTGGTGATGCACGATATGCTCGGCATTTTTCCCGGCAAAACCGCCCGTTTTGTGAAAAACTTTATGCACGGCCAAGCCAGCATCCAAGACGCGGTGGCCGCTTATGTGGCGGCCGTGAAAGACGGCAGCTTCCCGGCGGCGGAGCATACGTTTGCGGCTTGAGTAAACGATGCTGTGATGGCTGCTTGATTAAAGGCTGCCTGAAAGGTTTGAGCTTCGCAGAAGCTTGGCTTTCAGGCAGCCTTTATGATTACTTGGCTTATTTTTTTACCGGATGTTTGGCCAACATACGTTGCAAGGTGCGCCGGTGCATATTCAGTGCGCGGGCGGTGGCGGAGATGTTGCCTTGGTGTTGTTGCAGCACAAATTGGATGTGTTCCCATTTGAGCCGTTGCAAGGAAGGGCCTTGTTCGGCGATGGGGGTTTGTTGGTTGTCTTCGGCCACGGTGGTGTTGTCGTTGCCAAAGGCTTGCAGCAAGGTGGCCACGTCGGCCGGTTTGGGCAGGTATTGGCAGGCGCCCAGTTTAACGGCGCTCACGGCGGTGCTGATGCTGGCGTAGCCGGTGAGCACCACGATTTTGCTGGCCGGAAATTGCTGCACCAGCCGCGGCAGCAGTTGCAGGCCGCTGTCGCCGCCCAGGTTCAAATCCAGAATAATGCCGTCGGGCTGGCCTTGATAGGCCAAGGCGGCATCGCTATTGGCCGCCCAATCCAATGTTAGGCCGTGGCGGCCAAAGCCGCGTTGCAGTAGGTGGGCAAAGATTTCGTCGTCATCGACCAATAAAAAGTGTTTCATTCAGGCAGCCTTGGTGGGTGGGCAGGGTGTGGTGCAAGGGGTGAGCGGCAGGCGGATTTCGGCATACACGCCGCCGTCGTGGTGGTTTTGCAGGGTGAGGCTGCCCTGCATGCGCGCCAAGGTGGCGTGCGATAGCAATACGCCCATGCCAAGTCCGGCCGGTTTGTCGGATTGCTGTGCGTTCAGCCCGGCGTGGCGCAGCTGTGCTTCGGATAAAAAGCCGCTGCGGTTGCGGATGCCGATAATCAGGGTTTGCGCTGCGGTGATGCGCGTTTCCAGCGCCACGCTTTGTTTGCCGGCATCGGCGGCGTTGTTGAGGATATTTAAAAATGCCGACCAAAACAAGGGATCGAGCTGCACGCATACATCGGGCGCAATCGGGCTGTGTTGCTGCCAGGTGTAGTGGGCTTCCGGGCGCAGGTTGTGCCAGTGGCGCAGCTGGGCGTTGAGGGTGGCGTAGAGCCAAGTGGGCTGTTGGCGTGCTTGCGGCTGGTCTTTGGGTTTGAGCTGCCACAGCACGTCGCGACATTGGTTGAGCTGGCTGCGCATCAGCGCCAAATCTTGGCTTACTTCGGCAGGCAGATCGGTGCGCGCCTGCAATTCGTCGGTGAGCAGCAGCAGGCTGTTGAGCGGGGTGGAGAGTTTGTGGGCGGTGTGCGCGGCTTCAATGCCCAGCGAGAGCACTTGTTCGTTTTGCTGCTGTTGCGCATGGGCGCGTTGCAATTGGTTTTCGCGCCAGTTCAGCGCCTGTATTAGCCAGGTGATGCAGGCGGTAATCAATGCAGCGGAAAGGGCGAAGGTAAGCCACATGCCGCCGATGTGGATGCGAAACAGCCAATCGGGCTCTTGGCTGGGCACCGGAAACGGCAGATGAAACTGAAACAGCAGAAAATAAGTGGTCACACACACAAAGGCCATGCCCCAAGCAAAATGCACCGAGCACACCAAGGCCGCCAGCAGCAACGGCGGCAGATACAGCGAGGCCATGGGGTTGGCGATACCGCCGGTGAGGTAGAGCAATTCGCTCAGGGTAAGAATGTCGGCAATCAGCCCCAGCTCCACCAAATGCTCGGGGCCGTGGCGGCGATGCCATACACTGAGTAAACCGTTGGCGGCGGCCAAAAACAGCAGCGTGAGCGATAAGGGCAGCAACGGCACCGGCCACGCCAGCGCCCAAGTGCCCAGCAAACCGATGAGCATCAGTGCAATAAACAGCCAGCGCGCACGCAGGGTAAACAGCAGCACCGGCGCGTAGGCGGCTTGGGAAAAGGTGTGTGAGCGCAGATTCATGGCCGCCACTGTAGCCGAACTACACAGCCAAAACAATGACCAAGGCTGCCTGAAACGGATTTTTGCGACAATATGCCGCATTGTTTTGTGCTTAGTTTGGCGGCATACTGAAGCCGTTCTTTCCAGAAGACCTTTTGCCACCGCTGCCCTTGCGCAACGGTGGTTTTTTATGCGTGTTTGGTTTTCTTTTCAGGCAGCCTTGGATAAATGGGTATGTCCATTATTGGCTTGCTTGGCGATATGGTACACTTTGGCGGTTTCGTTTTGCTGCGGCCATTGCCATGACATCTCATCCGCCTTTCCCGCGTGTGCTCACCATTGCCGGCTCTGATTCGGGCGGCGGTGCCGGCATTCAAGCCGATTTAAAAACCTTTGCCGCATTGGGGGCGTATGGTGCCAGCGCCATCACCGCCATCACCGCGCAAAACACCTGCGGCGTGCGGGCGGTGCAGGCGTTGCCGCCGGAAATGATTACCGCACAATGCGATGCGGTGCTGGACGATATGCGCATTGATGCGGTGAAAATCGGCATGTTGGCCGATGTGGCCGCTATTGAGGCGGTGGCCGCGGTGTTGCGCTGCCGCCGTTTGCCGTTTGTGGTGCTCGATCCGGTGCTGGTGGCCACTTCGGGCGACGGTTTGGCGCTGGAAAACACCGTGGCGGCCATGTGTGCCCAGCTGCTGCCGCTGGCCGATGTGGTGACACCCAATTTAAGCGAACTGGCGGCCTTAAGCGGCCAAGCACCGGCTCTCGATGAAAACGAGATGTTGGCGCAAGGGCAGATTTTGCTGAATAAAGGCGCAGCGGCGGTGTTGCTCAAAGGCGGCCATTGGGCCGATAGCGATGAAGCGGCGGATTGGCTGCTCAGCCCCGATGCGCCTGCCCAATGCTTCAGCCGCCCGCGCATCCACAGCCACCACACCCACGGCACCGGCTGCACTTTGTCGTCTGCCATTGCCGCTTTGCGCCCGCGCCATAGCGATTTGGCCGCTGCGGTGGCCGCAGCCAAAGAATATGTGCACGGCGCGATTGCCGCAGGCCAAAATTGGCAATTGGGCGGCGGCCACGGGCCTTTGGCGCATTTTTGGCGTTTTTACGGCGATTAAACGGTGTGTTTCATCCAAACGATTCCATCACGATAGCCGCAGCCATTCAGGCTGCCTGAAACTTCAAATAAGAAAGTCAAAACCATGCAAAGCTGGCATGAGGCGATTGGTGCTGAAAAAGAACAGGCTTATTTTCAGCAGATTTTGCACAGTGTCAAAGCCGAACGCGCGGCCGGCACGCTGGTGTATCCGCCGGCGGCCGATGTGTTTAATGCTTTTAAGGCCACCGAATTTCAGCAAGTAAAAGTGGTGATTCTGGGGCAAGACCCTTACCACGGCGCCGGGCAGGCGCACGGCTTGTCGTTTTCGGTGCAGGCCGGAATAGCGCCGCCGCCTTCACTGGTGAATATTTACAAAGAGCTGGCCGACGACATTGCCGGCTTCCAAATCCCGGCACACGGCTGCTTGCAGCATTGGGCCGAGCAGGGCGTATTGTTGCTCAATACCGTGCTCACCGTGCGCGCCGGGCAGGCGCATTCGCACGCTGCGCTGGGCTGGGAAACCTTTACTGACCGCGTGATTGCCATGCTCAACCAAGAGCGTGAGGGGCTGGTGTTTTTGCTGTGGGGCAGCCATGCGCAGAAAAAAGGCGCGTTTATCGACCGCAGCCGCCATTGCGTGCTCACCGCACCGCACCCATCGCCGTTGTCGGCCTATCGCGGCTTTTTCGGCTGCAAACATTTTTCGCAAGCCAATGCTTATTTGCAGCAGCAAGGGCTGGCGGCGATTGATTGGCAGGTTTAAAGGCTGCCTGAAACGGAAGAATAAAACACCATGGATTCACTCACCCAAGCCGTGCTCGGCGCCACCATTCAGGGCGTGGGCATGGGACGCTATCAAGGGCGTAAAGCCTTGCTCTACGGCGCCATGCTCGGCACCTTGCCCGATTTGGACGTGCTGATTCGCTATGCCGACCCGGTGTCGGCTATGACTTATCACCGCGGCTTTACCCACTCGCTGTTTGTGTTGCCGTTGCTGGCGCTGGTGTTGGCATGGCTGATTAAAAAACGCTGGCCGCACAGCGCTTATGGCTTTGGCCGCCTGTATGCTACCTTGTGTTTGGCGCTGGTCACGCATCCGCTGTTGGATGCGTTTACCGTGTACGGCACCCAATTGTGGTGGCCGCTCACGCCCACGCCGCAGCAGTGGTCGGGCGTGTTTATCATCGACCCGCTCTACACCCTGCCCATGCTGGCCGCCTGTGTGTATGCCCTTGCCACCCGCATAAGCGCGGCGGCGCAAAAAGCCTTGGCGGCCACCTTGCTGTGGGGCTGCGCCTACTTGGCTTGGGGCACCTATGGCCAATACCACCACCAGCAAAGGGTTCAGGCAGCCTTGGCACAACAAGGCATTGCGGTAAAACGCATTATGGCCACACCCATGCCGCTGAACACCATACTCTACCGTGTGGTGGCCGAAACCGATAATGGCGACTATATCGACGCCGTGAGCGGCTGGCTCGACCAAACCCCGCCCGAATTTATCCGCCAGCCGCAAGGCTTGGCACTGGCCGCGCCCTTGCAGCACGATGCGCTGTATCAACGCCTGGCCTGGTTTAGCGACGGCTGGCTGCGCCTAGACGACATCAACGGCCAGCTGGTGGTGACCGATTTGCGCATGGGCGTGCCCGGCCGCCATAATTTCCGCTTTGTGATGGCCGAAAAGCAAACCGATGGGCGCTGGCAAACCGTTACCCCCTACCGCCATGAAGACGATTTGGGCGACCTAGGCCAATCACTGGCGCTGCTGTGGCAGCGCATGTTCGACAGCCGCCAAAGCCTGCCCTTGGCGAGCTGGGCTTTGTCGGGTGACGGGCGGCAGGCGCTAGATAACCGATAGGATTTCAGGCTGCCTGAAACACCATTGTAAACCCCTCCCGCGTCGCACCTGCGCAGGCAGGTGCCCAGTGCAAAGCAGCGCTTTGCTGACTCGTTACTGCCGCAAGCTTCAAAAATACAAAACCATGAAACTCAACCCCCAACAACACGAAGCCATTCATTATCTGGGCGGGCCGCTTTTAGTGCTGGCCGGTGCGGGCAGCGGCAAAACACGGGTGATTACCCAAAAAATCGCCTACCTGATTACCGAAGCCGGCTATCCGGCGCATCAAATCGCCGCCATCACCTTTACCAACAAAGCCGCGCGGGAAATGCAGGAGCGCATCGGCAAGCTGTTGGGCAAAGGGCAAACGCGCGGGCTTACCGTGTGCACCTTTCATTCGCTGGGCATGCGCATCTTGCGCGAAGAAGCGGCGCGGGCGGGCTATAAAAAGCAGTTTTCCATATTGGATGCCGCCGATGCGAGCAAAATCATTGCCGAGCTGCTCGGCAGCAGCGGGCGCGAGCCAGTATTTAAAGCGCAAAACCGCATTTCACGCTGGAAAAACGACCTCACGCTGCCTGAAACCGCCTTGCTGCAAGCCGAAAATGAATGGGAGCGGCAAATGGCGCAGCTCTATGCGGGCTATCAAGACACCTTAACCAGCTATCAAGCCGTGGATTTTGACGACTTAATCCGCCTGCCCGCCGAAATCCTGCGCGATCACAACGAAGTGCGCCACCGCTGGCAACACCGTTTGCGCTATTTGCTGATTGACGAATGCCAAGACACCAACACTTGCCAATACGCACTGATGCGCCTGCTTACCGGTGCCGAAGGTCAATTCACCGCCGTGGGCGACGATGACCAAAGCATCTATGCCTGGCGCGGCGCCAATGTGGAAAACCTGCGCCTGCTGCAAAGCGACTATCCGCAAATCAAAGTGATTAAGCTGGAACAAAACTACCGCTCCACCGCCCGCATCCTGCGCGTGGCCAACCAAGTGATTGCCCACAATCCCAAGCTGTTTGCCAAAACGCTGTGGAGTCAATACGGCTTGGGCGATATGGTGGATGTGATTGCCTGCAAAGACGAACAACACGAAGCCGAAGTGGTGGTGGGGCGCATTGCCCATCAAAAGCTGATTGGCGGCGATAAGGTGAATTATGCCGATTTTGCCATTCTTTATCGTGGCAATCACCAAGCACGCGTGTTTGAAGAAGCCCTGCGCAGCCGCCATATTCCCTACCGCCTCTCCGGTGGGCAAAGCTTTTTTGATAAGGCCGAAATCAAAGATGTGCTGGCCTATGTGCGCCTGCTGGCCAATCCAGACGACGATCCGGCCTTTTTGCGTGCCGTCACCACCCCGCGCCGCGGCGTGGGCGACGTAACCTTGGCCAAGCTGAACGCCTATGCCCAAATCGCCCATTGCAGCCTGTTTCAGGCAGCCCAGAGCATGGAAGCGCTGGCCGAATTAAACAGCAAAAACCGTGAGCATTTACAGCAATTTATGGCGCTGATGCAAGCACACCAAAGCCGCGCCGCCAGCGAGGCCGCGGGCAGCCTGCTGCAAAACCTGCTGCAAGACATCGGCTACGAAAACCACCTTTTGCTCAGCGAAGAAGGCAAAAGCGGCGAAATCAAATGGCGCAACGTGCAAGACTTGGCCGCCTGGATTGGCCGCAAAGGCGAGGCAGACGGCAAAAACATCCTCGAAATCGCCCAAACCATTGCGCTGATGACCTTGCTGGAAGGGCGCGATGAAGAAGAAACCGATGCGGTGAAAATGTCCACCCTGCACGCCTCCAAAGGGCTGGAATACCCGCAGGTGTTTTTGGTGGGCTGTGAAGAAGGGCTGTTTCCGCACGGCGACAGCGTGGAAGAAGGCAATATCGAAGAAGAGCGCCGCCTAATGTATGTGGGCATCACCCGCGCACAGAAAAAATTGGTGCTCACCCATTGCATCAAACGCAAACGCGCCGGGCAATGGCAGTTTCCCGAACCCAGCCGCTTTATCGACGAAATGCCCGCCGAAGACATTACCGTATTGGGGCGCAAAGGCGGCGCCCCGATTGTGAGCCAAGCCGAAGGCAAAAGCCGCCTCTCCGGCATGTTGGCGATGCTGGCCGACAAAAAACAGGGCGGCTGACAAAATGCGGCAGTTTTGCCCCTGCTGCGCAGAAATGGCCGTAAAGGTTAAATTATGCTTATAGATTATTTGTTTAAAATCAATATTCTGTGTTTGGTATAAGGCTTGCTATTATTAAGCAGAGTAAGTCTTCATAATGCGCAAGCATTATTGAGTGGATATACTTGATTTGTGTTTGTTTAACCCGGCTCATTTATGCGCCGGGTTTTTTTTTGTTGATTTTTGGGGTGTAGGCTGAGACTGTTGCAAAATGCCTGTTCTGTCGCTCCTGCGTAGGCAGGAGCCTAGTCTGAAGCACAGCTTCAGTTATCAGACAAACCACCACCATCAAACGCAAAATAATTAAATATTTGATTCTATATAAAATTGATTATTTTTAGAAATGTGCAAGATAAGCAAAGCGCGGCTTTGCACTGGGCACCCGCCTTCGCGGGTGCGACAGATATCTGGTTTTGCAAAGATCTGAGGCTGCCTGAAAGTATGTTGGTTGGCATTAATTGGCCAGCACTTGCGCCACGCCCTGATTGGCCAGTGCATCGGCGCGTTCGTTGTCGGCATGGCCGGCGTGGCCTTTTACCCAGTGCCAGCGCACGTGGTGCCGGGCGGTTTCGGCATCCAGCGCCTGCCATAAATCCACATTTTTCACCGGCTGCTTACTGGCGGTTTTCCAGCCGCGCGCTTTCCAGCCGCTAATCCATTCGCTCATGCCCTGCATCACGTATTTGCTGTCGGTGTATATATCCACCGTGCACGGGCGCTTAAGCGCGCGCAGGCCTTCTATTACCGCCATCAGCTCCATACGGTTGTTGGTGGTGGCAGGCTCGCCGCCGTAGAGGGTTTTTTCGTGGCTGCCATAGCGCATCAGCACACCCCAGCCGCCCACGCCGGGATTGCCTTTGCAGGCGCCATCGGTATACAAGGAAACCGCGTTGTCCATGGATTGACCGCCATGCTTAAGAGAGGGTGGCCATCATAACAAAAAGCGGGCGCAGAAGCGAAAAGGCATTGCGTGTGCCCACAAAAAACCGCCCGGCGTTGGGGCGGGCGGTTGTGTTTGGCTGCGGCCAAAAATTATTGATAACCGGCGCGACGCATCAACATCACGGCTTGTTTCTGGTTTTTGCCCGCCACCGATACATTGATAACGTCTTGCTTGAAGCTGCCCCAACGCGCCACTTTGGCATCGGGCTTGATGCGCGGGTTGGCCGGGTATTCATGGTTTAGGTCGGCAAACAGGTTTTGCGCTTCGGCACCGGAGAGCCATTCGATGAATTTTTGCGCGGCGGCCGGTTGTTTGCTGTATTTGGCCACGCCCGCGCCGGACACATTCACATGGGTGCCGCGGCCGTTTTGGTCGGCAAAGGCAATGCCCAGTTTGAGGTTGGGCTTTTGATCCATCAGGCGGCCATAGTAATAGGTGTTGCCAATGCCCACATCGCAACGACCTGCGGCAATGGCTTCCATCATGGCGGTGTCGTTGGGGAAGGGCGCTACGGCCAGATTACGCACCCAACCGCGCACGATTTCATCGGTTTTTTTGGCGCCCAGATTTTGCATCATGGTGCCCACCAGCGATTGGTTGTACACATTATTGGAAGTGCGTAGGCACAGGCGGCCTTTCCATTTGGGGTTGGCCAAGTCGGCATAGCTGGAAATGTCGGCCGGTTTCACTTTGTCGGTATTGTAGAAGATGGTGCGTGCGCGTACCGACAGGCCATACCATTCGTTTTTCGGGTCGCGCAAGTGTGCCGGAATATTGGTTTTGAGCACATTCGAGTTGATGGGGCGCAGCAAGCCCATTTGGCCGGCCTGCCATAAATTGCCGCCGTCTACGGTGATGAACACATCCGCCGGTGAGTTGCGGCCTTCGGCACGCATTTTTTCCATCAAGGGGCCGGCGGAATCTTGCACCAGCTGTACTTTGGTACCGGTTTGCTGCTCGTATTTGGCCACAATCGGCTTGAGCAGGTGTTCGGCGCGGGAAGAATACACCACCAGTGTGTCGGCATAAGCGGGGATGGCCGCGGCCAGGGCAATTGAAACAGCCAATGTTTTTTTCAACATTCCATTTTCCTTTGATTGGGTTGGATAGAATACCAATTCTAAAAAATAAGATAACAAGGCGGAACTGATTTACTTGGTACTTCAGCACCTTAGTAAATCGTTCTCTTTGAGTTGAGCCGCAGACAGTACAAGTAGTACGGAACAGAGTTTGTTGGCGCGCCTACGCCTTACAAAGTCGTTCGCTTTGCGCTAAGGCGAGCCAACGCAGTTAGGTTATTTTTTAGGATTGGTGTAACATCAACAGAAAGCCGCCAAACCCGCATGGGTAGGGCGGCTTTCTTATGGCTGCATTCTAGCAAGGTTTATGATAAATTGGAATAGGAATAGTTATCATTTTATTTGGAGATGATGATTATTGTGCATTGCGGCTTTCAGGCAGCCTTTAAACACGGCTTTACACGCTGGCCAAAACCTTAATATGCGCCGCCACGCTGCGCGCCAATGAGGATAAATCATAGCCGCCTTCCAGCACGGAAACGATTTTGCCTTGGCAATACAGTTGTGCAATCTGCATCAGCTGCTCGGTTACCCAGGCATAATCGGCTTCCACCAAGCCGAAGTTGCCCATATCGTCTTCCAGATGGGCATCAAAGCCGGCACAGATAAACACCAATTCGGGTTGGAATTCATGCAGGCGCGGCATCCAGATATTTTGCACCATTTCGCGAAAAGCATCGCCACGGGTACCCGAAGGCATGGGCACATTGATGATGTTGGGGTTGCTGCCCAGCGGTTTGTCGCCGCAATAAGGGAAGAAGGGGTGTTGGAAGCTGGAGAGCAACATAATGCGCTCGTCGTCTTGAAAAATTTCTTCGGTGCCGTTGCCGTGGTGAACGTCGAAATCCACAATGGCAATGCGGCTGAGGCGGTGCTCGGCAATGGCATGCATGGCGCCCACGGCCACATTATTAAAGAAGCAAAAGCCCATGGCCTTTTCGCTTTCGGCATGGTGGCCGGGCGGGCGGATGGCGCAAAAGGCGTTGGGTACTTTGCCGTCCACCACCATATTCACGGCTTTCACCACGGCACCGGCCGAATAACGTGCCGCTTTGAGGGTACCGCTGTTCATGGCGGTGTCGGTGTCCACGCGGTAGGTGCCCACGCTGGGCACCACCGATTCCAAGTAGCGGATATAGCGATCCGGGTGCACGCGCGCCAGCTGGATGTCGGTAACCTCGTCGGCGTCCACTTCTTGCAGAAAATCCATCAGTTGCGCGGCCATTAGCCGGTCTTTGATGGCGGCCAGCCGCTCCGGCCCTTCCGGGTGGCCTTCACCCATATTGTGGCCGAAGCAGGCGGTGTGGGTGATAAAGGCGGTCATGCCGGTGGTGGTGAAGTGGCTGGTGAACCAGTCGAACATGGGTTTCTCCTTGGCTTTTTATTGCTTTGTTTTCTTATTATCGGATTATAAGCTGGCCGTTGCGGCTTGTATTGCTGCGTTGCAACAAAATGACTTTGTCTTTTCAATATAATACGTCTTTCGGGGGCAAATAGACAACGGGGTTGTGTGATTGCTGTTGCAAGTGCGATTAGGCTGCCTGAAAAACAAAAAACACCGACATCTGCCCTTAGGCCGATGCCGGTGTTTTCAAGGATAAAACTGGGGTTTATTCGAATGCCAGTTTGCCGTCTTTTACGCCCACCATAATGGTGGATTCGGGTGCATAAGCACCGGCCAGCAGTTTTTTGGCCAGCGGGTTTTCGATTTCGCTCTGAATGGCGCGTTTGAGCGGACGGGCGCCGTAGATAGGGTCGAAGCCTTCGGCGGCAATCAAATCCAGTGCTGCTTCGTCTACCTGCAAATGCAGATCCAGTGCGGCCAAGCGTTTTTCCAGATTGCGCAGCTGGATTTTGGCAATGCTGCGGATATTGGCTTGGCTTAAGCCGTGGAACACCACCACTTCGTCAATGCGGTTAATCATTTCCGGGCGGAAGTTTTGTTTTACTTCTTCCATCACCACCGCTTTCACCGCATCGTAGTTTTCGGTGCCCATTTCCTGAATGCTTTGGCTGCCGATATTGGAGGTCATCACAATCACGGTATTTTTAAAGTCTACCGTGCGGCCTTGGCCATCGGTGAGGCGGCCGTCGTCGAGCACTTGCAGCAGGATATTGAACACATCCGGGTGCGCTTTTTCCACTTCATCCAGCAAAATCACGCTGTAAGGCTTGCGCCGCACTTGTTCGGTGAGAAAGCCGCCTTCTTCATAGCCCACATAGCCCGGCGGCGCGCCAATCAGGCGGGCCACGGCGTGTTTTTCCATGTATTCGGACATATCGATGCGGATTAAGTGGTCTTCACTGTCGAACAAGAAGCCGGCCAAAGCCTTGCACAGCTCGGTTTTGCCCACGCCGGTGGGGCCGAGGAACAAAAAGCTGCCGTAAGGTTTGTTGGGGTCGGCCAGCCCGGCGCGGGAGCGGCGGATGGCGTCGGCCACGGCGCGTACGGCTTCGTCTTGGCCAATCACGCGCTCATGCAGCACGTCTTCGATTTTCAGCAGTTTATCGCGCTCGCCTTCCATCATTTTGGCCACCGGAATGCCGGTCATGCGCGACACGATTTCGGCGATTTCGTCGGCGGTCACTTGCGTGCGCAGCAGCTTGTTCTTGCTTTCTTCATCGGATTTGCTTTCGGCTGCCTGAAGCTGGGTTTCCAGCTTGGGCAATTCTTCGTATTGCAGCCGTGCCAAATCCTCCCAGCGGCCTTCACGTTGCAGGGCGGCCATTTTTACTTTGAGCTGGTCGATTTGCTCTTTAATCCCGGCGCTGCCTTTGGCTACCGCACGCTCGGCTTTCCAAATTTCTTCGAGGTCGGCAAATTCTTTTTGCAATTCATTGATTTCACTTTCAATCAAATCGAAGCGTTTTTTGCTGGCGTCGTCTTTTTCTTTACGCAAGGCTTCGCGCTCGATTTTAAGCTGGATTAGGCGGCGGTTGAGCTTATCCATACTTTCGGGCATCGATTCGCTTTCCATTTTAATCAGCGATGCGGCTTCGTCAATCAAATCAATCGCTTTGTCGGGCAAAAAGCGGTCGGTAATATAGCGGTTGGACAATTCGGCCGCAGCCACAATCGCCGGGTCGGTAATGTCTACGCCGTGGTGGATTTCGTAGCGCTCTTGCAAGCCGCGCAAAATGGCGATGGTGCTTTCCACGCTGGGCTCGGCCACCATCACTTTTTGGAAGCGGCGCTCCAAGGCGGCGTCTTTTTCGATGTATTGGCGGTATTCGTCTAGTGTAGTGGCGCCGATGCAGTGCAGTTCGCCGCGCGCCAGCGCCGGTTTGAGCATATTGCCTGCGTCCATGGCGCCGTCGGCCTTGCCTGCGCCCACTAAGGTGTGGATTTCATCAATAAAAATCAGTGTGTTGCCATCGTCTTTGGCCAGGTCACTCAACACCGCTTTGAGGCGTTCTTCAAATTCGCCGCGGAATTTGGCACCGGCAATCAGCGCGGCCAAATCCAGCACCAACAGGCGTTTGTTGCGCAAAGATTCCGGCACTTCGCCATCAACAATGCGTTGCGCCAGCCCTTCCACAATAGCGGTTTTACCCACGCCGGGCTCGCCGATCAACACGGGGTTGTTTTTGGTGCGCCGTTGCAATACTTGGATGGCGCGGCGGATTTCGTCGTCGCGGCCAATCACCGGGTCCAATTTGCCGTCGCGGGCGCGTTGGGTGAGGTCGAGGGTGTATTTTTTGAGCGCTTCGCGTTGGTCTTCGGCATTGGGGTTGTCTACGCTGGCACCGCCGCGCACGGCATCAATGGCGGCGTTTAAGCCCGCTTCGGTGGCACCGGCCTGTTTGAGGATTTTGCCGGTGCTGCCGTTTTCCTGTACCGCCGCCAGCAAAAACAGCTCGCTGGCAATATAAGCATCGCCGCGCTTCATGGCGGCTTTGTCCATTAAATTCAAAATGTTTTGCAGCTCACGGCTGGGCAGAATTTCGCCGCCTTGGCCGGATACTTTGGGCAGGGCGCTAATAGCGGCTTGCACGCCTTGTTTCACTTGCGCCACATTCACGCCGGCATGCGCCAAGAGGGCGGCGCAGCCGCTGTCGTTATCATCAAGCAGGGCTTTGAGTACGTGTGCGGCTTCCAGATAGCCGCAATCGCCCGCCAGTGCCATGCTTTGGCCTTCTTGCAAGGCTTGCTGGAATTTGGCGGTGAGTTTGTCGAATCGCATTGTTTGTCTCCTTGGTATTGCACAGTAGATTTGAATTGATGGCTATATGGGTTTTTTAATAAGAATGTCAAGGCTTATTTAAATGTTTTTTTCAGGCAGCCTTTTGCTGTATCTATGCTCGCGCTAAGCCGCTTTATTTTGCCGGATTGAAACTGCGTTTTAGCTGCGCAAAAACTGCGTTTTGGTGAAATTGATGAATCAAATCCATCCTATGCGGACTGAAGTTACGCACCCACTTTCCAAAGCTATCTGAAATATAAAACTGAACCGCCCCGACTTTATAGGAGCCAGTTTATCTTGAGTCAAGCCGCCTTAGCCGACTCTTCCAATTGGCGATAATACGCCATTTCATACTCAGCCGGTGGCACATAGCCGATCGGCTCCAGTAAACGGTGGTGATTAAACCAATCCACCCATTCCAATCTCGCCCACTCCACATCAGCCATCCCCCGCCAAGGCCGTTGGGGTGGATGACTTCGGCTTTGTAAAGGCCATTGATTGTTTGGGCCGGCGCGTTGTCGTAAGAGTCACCCTTGGTGCCCACCGAAGCCTTCATCTGTGCCTGCCGCAGCCGCTCGGTGTAACCTATCGACAGATACTGGCTGCCTCGGTCACTGTGGTGGATAACCCCTTTCGGGCACCGGGCATACAAAGCCTGCGCCAATGCATCCATCACCATGTCGGTATCCATCCGTTTTGACACTTTCCAGCCGACAATACGCCGGGCAAAAACATCAATCACAAAGGCGGTGTATACAAAGCCCTGATGGGTGGTTACGTAGGTGAAATCCGCCACCCACAGCTGATTGGGACTCTCGGCGCTGAGCCGGCGTTTCACCCAATCACCTGCCCGTTGCAGTTGGGGGTCGCAAACCGTGGTGCGTTTGCCTTTGCCCCGCCACACACCCTGCATTTGATGCTTGCGCATCAGGTGCTCCACCGTACAGCGGGCAACGCGGTGACCATCCCGTAACAAAGCCCTCCAGACTTTACGTGCACCATAGATTTGGCGGCTCTGTTGCCAGATGTTGCGGATAAGGATAAGCAAATGTTCATCTTTCAGGCAGCGTCGGCTGCGCTGTTGCGGATGTTGGGATTGCTGTTGATGGCGATAGTAGCTTGACGGGGCAATCGGCCGATAACGGCCAAGCCGTTAACGATGTCCGGCGCATCAAGCAACTGGAAAAGAGAATAAAGAATTACAGCGCGCCAATGAAATTCTACGCCTGGCTGTCGCTTTTTCGCCCGGACGGAACTCGACCGCAAACCCAAGTAATGGTCAACTTTATCAATCGCCACAGAACCGCTTACGAGGTCGAGTCAATCTGCCGCATCCGGCCATATCGGCTTCATGCCGTTTAATCCAGCTGCGCAGGGTTTCGGGTGAACAGCCTATTTTGGTGGCGATGGCGACTATGTTCATCCATTGGGTTGGATATTCGCTGCGTTGCTCTTGTACCAGTCGAATGGCGCGTTGCTTTACTTCGGGTGCGTATTTGCTTTTCATGATGAGATTCTCTCAGAAAGTTGTGTCTCTCGGAATCTCGGGGCGGTTCAGTGCTGATGTAAGCGGCAAATGGCGGTTGTCATGGCGGTTTCAGGCAGCCTTAGGTGATAAAATGGTGTGTTTTTGTAAAAATAGGCTTGCCAGCCCACCACTTCACAGTTAAATTAAAGCCGTATGACATGCCCGATAGCGGCGGCGGTATTGCCCCGCAACACCATACGGGCAGTTTATTTCACCGGCATGGATGACAAAGAGGATGTAATAGATGAAACAAAACTTATTGGCTTGCGCTCTGATGAGCTTGTTTTTGGCGGCTTGCGGCGGCAGCGGCTCGACACAAAAAACCGATGCTGCTGCGGCTTCCGGTGCTTCCGCTCCGGCAACGGCAGCGGCACCTTCGGCCACCGGGCAGTTGAATATTTACAACTGGTCGGATTATGTTGATCCCGAAACGGTGGCCACCTTTGAAAAAGACAACAACATCAAAGTACGCTACGACTATTACGACAGCAACGAAACCTTGGAAGCCAAAGTACTCACCGGCCAATCCGGCTATGACTTGGTGGCACCGTCGCTGGTGAATGTGGGACGCCAAATTCAGGCCGGTGCCTACCAGCCCATCGACAAGAGCCAGATTTCCAATTACAACAATGTGGATCCCGAACTCTTAAAACTGATGGACAAGGTAGACCCCGGCAATAAATATGCGGTACCGTATTTCTGGGGTATCAACACCATCGGCATCAACAAAGATCAAGTGGAAAAAGCGCTTGGCGGCAAGCTGCCCGACAATATTTGGGACTTGGTGTTTAAGCCGGAATACACTGCCAAACTGAAATCGTGCGGCATTTCTTTCTTCGACAGCCCTTCGGAGCAATTCCCGCTGGTATTGCATTATTTGGGTAAAGATGCCAACAGCAGCAATCCGGACGACTTGAAAGCCGCCACCGAATTGCTCAAAACCGTGCGCGGTGATGTGAAACGCTTCAGCTCTTCCGGTTATATCGACGACATGGCGCGCGGCGACTTGTGCGTGGTCATCGGCTATGGCGGCGACTTACACATTGCTAAAAACCGCGCCATCGAAGCCAAAAACGGCGTGAACATTGATGTATTGGTGCCCAAAGAGGGTGTGGGCGTGTGGGTGGATTCGTTTATGATTCCCAAAGATGCGCAAAATGTGGCCAATGCACACAAATACATCAACTACACGCTGGATCCGAAAGTGGCGGCCAAAAACGGCGACTTCGTTACCTACGCTCCGGCCAGCAAACCGGCACGTGGTTTGATGAACAAAGAATATGCCGATGACCCGTCGATTTTCCCCACTGCCGAAGTGATGTCCAATAGCTTTGTGGTGCTGCCCAAATCACCGGATGCGGTTAACCTGATGGTGCGCCTGTGGCAGCAATTGAAAGCAGGCCAGTAATTCAGTATGCAGGGCACCACCCGCTTGCCGGCGCAAGCGGGTTTTTTACGTGATATGGGCGGCATAATATAAGCGGGGTTTACGGTATAATCGGCGGCTTGAGATTGAGGTAACAGCAGCGGTTTTACTGGCTTTCAGGCAGGCTTGAGAAAGTAAGCCGACAGCACACATTTGAAAGAAAAGCAGGCAGCATGAATATTCTGATTTGCAACGATGACGGCTATTTGGCGCAAGGCATTGCCGTATTGGCACGGGTGGCGGCCGAGTTTGCCAATGTGCGCGTGGTGGCGCCCGAGCGCGACCGCAGCGGCGTGAGCAATTCGCTCACACTAGACCGCCCATTGCGTATCCGCCAAGCCGCCAACGGTTTTTATTATGTGAGCGGCACCCCCACCGACTGCATCCACTTGGCCTTACATGCCATGCCCGAATTTACCCCCGATTTGGTGTTGTCCGGCATCAATCATGGCGCCAATATGGGCGACGACACCTTGTATTCCGGCACCGTGGCCGCGGCCACCGAAGCCTATTTACTCGGCATTTCGGCGGTGGCGTTTTCGCTGAACGACAAAGGCGATCGCTATTGGGATACCGCCGAAGCCGTGGTGTGGCAGCTGCTGTCGCACTTGTTGCAAGCACCGCCCACCGTGCCGATGTTGTGGAATGTGAATATCCCCGCCGTACCGCCAGATTTGCTGCAAGGCTGCAAAATCACCCGTTTGGGGCGGCGCCATCATGCGCAGTCC
Source organism: Paralysiella testudinis (assembly GCF_016894345.1). Classification (GTDB taxonomy): domain Bacteria; phylum Pseudomonadota; class Gammaproteobacteria; order Burkholderiales; family Neisseriaceae; genus Paralysiella; species Paralysiella testudinis. Next base: position 2,527,858 of record NZ_CP069798.1, on the reverse strand, counting down.
ATTGTGCCTGCACGCAATCCGCGCGGTGAAGAAGTGTATTGGATAGGCCCCGTGGGCGAAGTGTCCGACCGCCAGCAAGGCACCGATTTTGCCGAAAACGAAGCCGGTTTTGTCACCATCACCCCCTTATCGGTGGATCTTACCGACTACCGCCAAATGGGCGAGGTGGCCGAATTCTGGCAAGGTGTGGCCTTGTGAGCCCGCCGGGCAACAGCCATTGGGCCGGCTACGAGCTGCGCCGCCAGCGCATGGTGGAGCGGCTCACGCACATGGGCATCCGCCGCACGGAAGTGCTGGCGGCCATCGGTGCGGTGCCGCGCCATTTGTTTGTAGAAGAAGCCTTGCGCTCGCGTGCCTACGACGATATGTCTTTGCCTTTGGGCTTGGGGCAAACCATTTCCCAGCCCTACACCGTGGCGGTGATGACGCAATTGCTGTTGGGCGAAGAACCGCTAAGCCAACGGCGGCGGGTGCTGGAAATCGGCACCGGCTGCGGCTATCAAACCGCGGTATTGCAAGCCTTGGGGCTGCCTGAAATTTATTCCATTGAGCGGCTGCGCCCATTACATGAACGCGCCAAACAGCATTTGCGCGCAGTTAAATTATTGCAGCAGGCACGGCTGGTGTGCGGTGACGGCTATTTGGGGCTGCCTGAAGTGGCTCCGTTCGACGGTATTTTGGTCACCGCTGCGCCGGCGCAAATTCCGCTGCCGCTGTTGCAGCAGCTGGCGGTGGGTGGGCGTATGGTGCTGCCGCTAGACGACGGCCATGCCCAGTTTTTATGGGTTATCGACAAAACCGAGCAAGGTTTTCGTGAAACCTGCATTCAAGAAGCCTTGTTTGTGCCGTTGGTTAACGGAATTTAAACCGACTTAACCCAGGCAAACAGCACAAAGCGGCCGGAAAGCTTGTACAGACCGCCAAGCATTGTTTATGATACTGGCTGTATTTGCGCAGGCGTTTGTGGCGGCTGTTGCATTTGGGCACTTAAATAAAAGGTAATCTTTATGTTGAATACACTGGTTTTCCGCTCGGGCTTGTGCGTAATGGCATTGGCTTTGGGAGCTTGTTCCATGTTGAAGCAGCCAGCGGCACCCATCGAAGCCGGCAACAGCGGTGCTGCGGGTGTTGAGGCCAACAATCCTTATGGCACTGCACCCTATACGCCACCCACCACTACCACCGCACCTTACACGCCGCCTGCCACAGCCGCCGGCGGTACTGGTGCTTATGTGCCCTCCTATGCTCCGGTAGACATCAATGCCGCCACCCACACTGTGGTGCGCGGCGATACGGTGTTCAATATCGCCAAACGTTATCAGATTACCCAAGACAATTTGCGTGCTTGGAATAATCTGGGCATGGACAACAATATTCAGGTTGGCCAAACCTTGCGGGTAAAACCGGCTGGCTATGTAGCACCGCCTACCGCGGTTGTGGTGGCGACCCCGCCCACCAATACCACGCCGGTTACCCCGCCGCCCACAAGCACCCCGCCGGTAAGCACCACACCGCCGCCGGTGGTCAGCAGCAATGCCGGCGGCACCCGCACGGCTGGCGGCGTGGTGTGGCAGCGCCCAACCCAAGGCCGCATCTTGCAAGGCTTTGGCGGTAACAGCAAAGGCATTGATTTTGGCGGCAGCATTGGCCAGTCTGTGGTAGCGGCGGCCGATGGCAAAGTGGTGTACAGCGGCTCCGGTTTGCGCGGCTATGGCAATCTGATTATTGTGCAGCACAATCAAACCTTCCTCACCGCCTACGGCAACAACCAAAGCCTGTTGGCCAAAGAAGGCCAGCAAGTGAAGCGCGGCCAACAAATTGCCACCATGGGTAACAGCGATGCCAGCCGCACCCAGCTGCATTTCGAGCTGCGTGAAAATGGCCAGCCGGTGGATCCCAGCCGTTATTTGCCGATGTAAGTTATCTGTATTGAATTTAGCTCATTTGAATTGAAAAGGCTGCCTGAAAGCATTTATCACGCTTTCAGGCAGCCTTTATGGTTTTATCGTGTGGCCAATTAGGCTTGCAGTAGGTGGTGGCGGGTGGCGATTTGGCGGCGCAAGGCCAAGCTGTTGCCCACCAAACCGATGTCGTTGTGGCCGGAATCATCGGTTTCCATCACCAGCATTTGCTGCGGCCGCCCGGCATGCAGGCTCATGCGCATTTGCGCGGGAGTAAAGGGCAGGCCGTGTTTGCGGGCAAAAGCTTGTGCGCGTTGGTTGGCGCTTTTCATCATCGGAATCAGGGTAACGTCTAAATGAAATACCTTCACGCCCAATACCAGAATGCGGGCGGCAAACCAATCGGCTTCGGTGGTGATGTGCTCGGGGGTGGGGGCATCGAAAGCCAAGCGCTCGGCAGCAATCAAGCAGGCCACAGTGCGCACTTGCGGAATCAGGGCTTCGCTGAGCATAAATGGTTTGGTAAAACCGGGCTGGGCGGCGCACAAGTCGGGGCGGTGCTGGTTGCCGTTAACAATCATGTACCAACGGCGCAAGGTGGGGGCTAGGCTTGTGGTGGGGGGCGTGAGCGGGGTTTTCAATTGCGCCAACATGATGGTCTCCGTGGGTTTTGTGTGCATGATAATGCGGCTTTATTAAGGTTTTATTTTGGCGACCACATTAAAAAAGCCGCCTCGTTACATCGGGGCGGCTTCACTTTTTCTGTTGCTGGCGCTGTGTTATACAGACGCAAAAAAGTACCGCACCGAGGTGGGGTACCAGTAATAAGCAAAAGAAGAAAAAGAGGTTTGCGTGTTCATGAGGTGCAGCTTAGCCCAGTTTGCCTAGCAGTGTCAACAGCCAATGTAAAAATTGGCCGATTAAGATGATAAATTGGCGCAAGCCTTCCATTTTATTCGCCCCACTTGCGCAGTAAGCTGTGCTCAATGTGCAGCTGATCCAGAATGCGCGCCACCACAAAATCCACCATATCGGCCACGCTTTGCGGATGCTGGTAGAAGCCGGGGGCGGGCGGCAAAATGCAGGCGCCCAAGCGCGCCAGTTTGAGCATGTTTTCCAGATGAATCGCCGATAACGGGGTTTCGCGAGGTACTAAAATCAGCGGGCGGCGCTCTTTCAGGCAGACATCGGCGGCGCGTTCTATTAAGTGGTCGGATGTACCGGCGGCTATGGCCGCCACCACGCCCATGCTGGCGGGGCAGATTACCATGGCATCGGCCGGATTGGAGCCGGAGGCCGGTGGAGCAAACCATTCGTCTTTGCCGAACACGCGCAATTGTGCCGGGGCTGCCTGAAAGCGTGCCTGCAGTAGGGCAGCGCATTGGCCGGCGTTGCTCGGTAAGGTGAAGTCCATTTCCTGCTTAGCCACCACTTGTGCGGCGGGCGAATAGAGCAGCCAGACGGTTTTACCGGCGGCCAGCAAGCATTCCAACAGCCGCATACCGTAGGGCATGCCGGAAGCACCGGTGAAGGCGAGGGTAACGGTGTGTATGGGGGGTGAAATTGGGTAAAGCATAAATTGGGTGGCTTCGGTTGGCTGTGGATGGCTGCTATTATAACGGCTTTGGTGATGGTTGGAATGGCGGTGGCGGCAGATTTGTCGCAGCGCGGGTTGGCATAAGTGGAAAGTGAAACATGCAAATAAGGCAAACTCAGCCGTTTTGGCGCATGGGTGCAACGGCCGGATTGTTGGCGCTGGCGATGTTGGGCGGTTGCGCGCAATTATCGGAACGCGCGGCGGTAGATGACATCAAGCGCAATCAAAAAGGTATTCCGTATCAAGATGACGTGAAAACCAGCGGTAATAAGTCGATTTTTGGTTTCCGCAGTTTGCCTGAGCGGGTAGAAGCAGCAGCGGTAACCGAGCAGGTGGATAAGCCGGCGGCTGAGTTGAGCCAATGCTTGCAGGCGCAGTTGCAAAGCCAATTTAAGCTGCCTGAAGATTTTTTTCAGGTAAACAACTACGCCAATAATGCGCAAACGATTGCTTTGGTGAATCCGTTTACCAAAAAACAGGGCTTGCTGATGGATGTGACCGAGCGGGGCGTGGGCAGCAGTGAGGTGAAGCTGTATGCCAATGGCGCTACTTTGTCGAATGCGTGGAAACGTTTGCCGGCGCGTTGCCGTTAAGCGTTTTCAATTAAATAAAAAGGCTGCGTAAACGTTTTAGATTTTGCAAAGCTAAAACGTTCAGGCAGCCTTTGTTTGGTTTCGGGTTTATTTCCCTGCTTTAACGTTTTGCCATTGCCGTGTCATATCGCGCAGGGCTTCGGGTGGCAGCAAAGTCATCACAAAGCTGTTTGACAGCTCTTCATCGGTGGGGAAGATGGTGTGATCTTGGGTGTATTCCGCTGACATCAGATTCCGTGCGGGCAGGCTGGCCGGAGCGTAGCTGACGTAATCGCCATTTTTAGCCGCTACTTGCGGGTCAAGCTGGTTGTTGATGTAGCGGTGGGCATTGAGCACATTGGCCGCATCTACCGGAATCGCCCACGAATCTACCCAGATGCCCACACCTTCTTTGGGCATCATCACGCGGATGCGGTCTTTGCCGCTGCTTTCAATCACGCGGCGCTTGGCAATATTGAGGTCGCCGCCAAAGCCCACGGCCACGCAGGTATCACCACGGGCCAAATCGTCGATAAAGCCGGATGAAGTAAAGCGCTTGATGTTGGGGCGGTTGGCTTTGAGTGCTGCGGTGGCGGCGGCAATGTCTTCCGGCCTTTTGCTATTGGGGCTCAGCCCTAAGTAATTGAGCACCATTGGGTACATTTCAGCCGGGCTGTCCAGATAGCTGATACCGCATTTTTTCAGTTTGGCGGTGTATTTCGGGTTGAACACCAAGTCCCATTGTTTGGCGGGCAATTCGGTGGTACCTAAGGCGGCTTGTACTTTTTCTACATTGATGGCAAAAGTATTGGTGCCCCAAAAAAACGGCACGGCATACTGATTGCCGGGATCGACACTTTGCATTAGGGTGAGCAGTTTGGGATTGATGTGGTGGTAGTTGGGCAGCAGTGATTTGTCGATTTTCTGGTAGGCGCCCACGGCAATTTGGCGACCCACAAAGGCATTGGACGGGCCGGCCAAATCATAGCCGGAGCGGCCTGCCAGCATTCTGCCTTCTAGCGCTTCATCGCTGTCGTAGTAGTTGTAGGTAACCTTAACACCGAATTTTTTTTCGAAATCGGCTACGGTTTCCGGATCGACGTAATCCGACCAATTATAGATATTTAAAGCTTTGGTTTCCGGCAGGGTACTGGCGGCCGTTTCACTGGCGGCCACCGGTGCAGGGGCGTGGGTGGATTCGGTTTTGGCACCGCAAGCGGCTAAACCCAGCAGCACAAGGCTGAACAAAGACAGTTGTTTTGCAGTCACATGAGTTCCTTTTTTGGTATGGTTGTGGAAAGATTCGTGCGGCTGATGTTTTTTCATTATTAAAAGCAGCACAACAAAAGATTGTAAGCAGGCTTTAGGTTTGCCGCTGCGTGGTTTTACCGGCCGAATCGGCTTTGTTTCAGGCAGCTCTTTACCGGATTATAGCGGCAATAAACAGCATATCAGGCGCAAACGCTTACTCAGTATAAGCGATTTGGCCGAGCATGAGTAGGTTTTAGCACAAAGGCATGAACAAGATTTAACTATTTTGAACCAAAGCAGTAAGGTTTGAAAATGTGCAGTAAGCGGCACATGGCTTTGATTGCCGCCGGGCTATAGTGCCGTGTTTTTGCTGCACAACGGCCATGAGCTGCCTGCCAAAGTAGGCGCTTGAACAAAACTGCGGTAAGATAAGCGCTTATTTCCGGTGGTGCTTATTATCAGCATTGTGCCGGTGCCGTTGCCCTGTTTCAGGCAGCCTGATATTTAAGGCTGCCTGAATTCGATTGGCAAGCTGTTGAAAGCGTTGCCGATTTATTTTATCTACCCATTTAAAACGCAAATATCCATGAAAACCGCCGAACTTCGCCAAAAATTCCTTCAATTCTTTGAAAGCAAAGGCCACCAAATCGTGGCGTCTTCTTCATTGGTGCCGCCGCAAGACGACAAAACCTTGCTGTTTACCAATGCGGGCATGAACCAATTTAAAGACGTGTTTCTCGGTTTTGACAAACGCCCCTATAACCGTGCCACCACCAGCCAAAAATGCGTGCGCGCCGGTGGCAAACACAACGATTTGGAAAACGTGGGCTATACCGCCCGCCACCACACTTTTTTTGAAATGCTGGGTAATTTCAGCTTTGGCGATTATTTCAAACGCGATGCCTTGCTGTTTGCGTGGGAGTTTCTCACCTCGCCGCAATGGCTAAACCTGCCCAAAGACAAGCTGTTGGCTACCGTGTATGCCGAAGACGAAGAAGCCTACAATATTTGGCTGAATGAAATCGGCCTGCCTGCCGACAGAATCATCCGCATTGGCGACAATAAAGGCGAGCGCTACGCTTCCGACAACTTCTGGCAAATGGGCGACACCGGCCCTTGCGGCCCTTGCTCAGAAGTGTTTTACGACCACGGCGAGCACATCTGGGGCGGGCCGCCGGGCAGCGCCGAAGAAGACGGCGACCGCTTTATCGAAATCTGGAACTGCGTATTTATGCAGTTTAACCGCGACGAGAGCGGCGGCATGAACCCCTTGCCCAAGCCCAGCGTGGATACCGGCATGGGCTTGGAGCGCATTTCTGCCGTGTTGCAACATGTGCACAGCAACTACGAAATTGACCTGTTTGCCAACCTGCTGCAAGCCGCCGCCCGCGAAACCGGCGTACCTTGTAATCAAGATACGCCGAGCCTAAAAGTGATTGCCGACCACATCCGCGCCTGCGCGTTTTTGATTGCCGACGGCGTGCTGCCCAGCAACGAAGGCCGCGGCTATGTGTTGCGCCGCATCATTCGCCGCGCCGTACGCCACGGCTATAAGCTGGGGCAAGAACAGGCCTTTTTTTATAAGCTGGTGCCCGATTTGGTGAAAGAAATGGGCGCGGCCTATCCGGAATTAAAAGAGCAGCAAACCCGCATTATGGAAACCTTGCGCGGCGAAGAAACCCGCTTTGGCGAAACGCTGGAAAAGGGCATGGTGCTGTTTAACCAGGTTTGGCGCGGGATGCAGTTTTTAAAATTGGAAAGCCTGTTGCCGGTAGACGGCGTTGGCGAGCCGCTGGTGTTGCATACCGCAGACGGCGTGGCCTTTTCCGTGGCTTCGCGCCAACATGCCGACCACAAAGTGGTGGTGGTGCGCAAACAGATTGCCGGTGCCAATAATGAAAGCCTGAATCTGAATTTGGCCGATGTCATTGAAGAAAAAGAGGCCAGCGCCGAAAACCAGCCGTTTGCCGCGGCCTTGGAAGGCTACCTGAAAGAAAACATTGCCAACAGCAAAATGATTATTTCCGGCGAGCATGTGTTCAAACTCTACGACACCTACGGCTTTCCCTACGACCTCACTGCCGATATGGCACGCGAATTGGGCATTGAGCTCGATAGCGAAGGCTTTGAGCGTGAAATGGAAGCCCAGCGCAACCGCGCCCGCGCCGCGCAAAATTTCAAGGCCAACACCCAATTGGCTTATGAAAGCGGCGACACCGAATTTAAAGGCTATACCGAGCGCCAAACCGAAGCCCGGGTGCTGGCACTGTATCGCGACGGCGAGCCGGTAGACACTTTGAGCGCGGGCGACAACGGCGCGGTGGTGATTGATTTCACCCCGTTTTATGCTGAAAGCGGCGGCCAAGTGGGCGATGTGGGCTACATCTTTGCGGACGACAACCGCTTTGAAGTGCGCGACACCCAAAAAATCAAGGCCACCGTAACCGGCCAATTTGGGGTAATGGTTTCAGGCAGCCTGAAAGTAGGCGATGCCGTGAGCGCCAAAATCGACAATGATATCCGTGCCGCCAATATGCGCAACCACAGCGCCACCCACTTAATGCACCGCGCCTTGCGCGAAGTGCTGGGCAGCCATGTTGAGCAAAAAGGCTCATTGGTAACTGCCGAGCTGACCCGTTTTGATATTTCGCACCCGCAAGCGCTTACCGCTGCCGAAATCGCCGCAGTAGAGCAGCGTGTGAATGCCGCCATTCTGGCCAATGTGGCGGTGGATGCGGCGGTGATGAGCATGGCCGAAGCGCAGCAAGCCGGCGCCATGATGCTGTTTGGCGAAAAATATGGCGACGAAGTGCGCGTGTTGAAAATGGGGGATTTTTCCACCGAATTGTGCGGTGGCACCCATGTGGCGCGCACCGGCGACATCGGCCTGTTTAAAATCATCAGCGAGGGCGGCATTGCCGCCGGCATCCGCCGCCTGGAAGCCATCACCGGCTTAAACGCACTGGCGTGGGCGCAAGCGCAAGAGCGCCTGATTAAAGACACCGTGGCCGAATTGAAAGCGCAAACCCCGCAAGATATTCTGAATAAAATTCAGGCAGCCTCGGCGCACACCAAACAATTGGAAAAAGCTTTAGCGCAAGCCAAGGGCGAGCTGGCTGTTCATGCTGCCGCCCGTTTGCTGGACACTGCCCAAGATTTGGGCGGCGCCCGCCTCGTGGTGGCGCAAATCGATGCCGACGCAGGCGCTTTGCGCGATATTGTCACCGACTTAACCGGTAAATCAGATCAAGCCGTGGTGCTGCTGGCGGCGGTGAACGATGGCAAAGTTTCCCTCTGCGCTGGCGTGTCCAAACCGCTCACCGGCAAAGTGAAAGCCGGTGATTTGGTGAAATCGGTGGCCGAACAAGTGGGTGGCAAAGGCGGTGGCCGCCCGGACTTGGCGCAGGCTGGTGGCACCGATGCGGCGCAATTACCGGATGCACTGGAAAGTGTAAGCGCATGGGTGCAGGCCAAGTTAGCATAAGCAAAAGCGGGCAATGCCCGCTTTTTTGTGGCTGTTTGGTTTGAATTGCTTATGCATTGAAGCTACCCATAAGGCGGGTAGCCAATCAATAAATGCAAAAAAGGTGGTTTAAACGGCCTTTTTTGGGCAAGATGGTAGACAGTTTTATTTTTGGTTTCGCCAAGACAATATTTTCAGGTAGCCTGAGAAAGATGTTGGACAAGCAAATCATTTGGTACCACTAATCAAGCACAGGAGACAGGCAATGGCAAAATTATGGACGGGTTTATGGCTGGTATTGGCACTGTTGGTGGCGCCATGGGCGCAGGCCGCCGACAAGCATCCGGCGCAGCTGCAATTGCAGCAAAATGTGGATACCGTATTGAAAGTGGCACGCAATCCGGCTTTGAGTGATGCGCAAAAAATCCGCCAAATTGAAGGCTATGCCGATGGTTATCTGGATTATCAGCGCATCGCCGCCTTGGCCGTAGGGCGGCCATGGCAGCAGTTTAGCCCACAGCAGAAAACCGATTTTATTGCCGCGTTTAAAGAAATGATGGTGGCCATGTATGCCCGCTCGGCACTGGTGGGTGCTGCCGATGCGCAGATAACGCTACTGCCTAAGCTCATCGATAACCAGCAAAACCGGGTAGAGGTGTTTACCGAAGTGCGCAGCCGCAGCGGCAATAAATACGAAGTGGGCTATCAGCTATATCGGGCGGGCGGGGTGTACAAGGTGTATAACATCCGCGTGGATGGCACCAGCCTGGTGACGGTATACCGCAACCAGTTTAACGAGCTGATTCAGCAAAAAGGCATCGATGGCACCATTACCACTTTGCGCCAAAAAGGGTTGAAGAAAGTGGAAGCGGTGAAATAAATTCCGTACTCGCCATTTATCGATGGCCATAATGGCTACTGATTCATAACGGCGATGGATTCACAACGACATGATGTTTCAGGCAGCCTTAATGGCTGCCTGTTTTTATCCATGGTATTCAACTTAATGGTGTTGTGTATTATCGGGCTGCTATAAAGGGTCATGCACCACGGCGGCGGCCAGGTCTTGCGGATTCATGCTGCCGTAGGCCAAGGCCCAGTTGCGATTGGCTTCGGCCCTGTCACAAGCATCGGCAAATTGTTTTTGTTGCGTATTCATTTCTGCCCAGCTCAGATTGCCCAATTGGGCGCAGCTGAGCACTTGCACGGCGGCGGTAGCAGCAGGTGGTGCCGGTTGCCACAGTAAAGCGGCGCTGGCGCTTAAGGCTAATAAAAAGGCCATGCTGTGCTGTATCAGGCGCATGATGGGTTCCTCTTTGAATAGGATAGCTGGTTGTGAATAAGCTTATTTATTAGATAAATCTAATTTAAGTTAGATTTTATTGGATATTACTTAGATATATCTAAGTAATCAAGCGTTATTTGATATTTTATTTAATTTTTTATTACTTTTTTGTGCCAATACCGTTAAAATAAGGCTTGTTTGCCTTGTGGCGAAAATCGGACAAGGTGGAGAAGATAAACAGCAAAGGAGGGCAAATGGATACGTTTAAGCAACGACTGGCTTTTTTGTGGCCGAATGAAAAGCAGGCCAAAATCGCCGCTGATATCGATATGACCTTGGCCGGATTTAGCCGTATTTGGCATGAAGGCGGTTTGCCCAAGGCGGAAACACTTAGAAAAATCAAGCAGCTGAAGGGGTGTAGTATTGATTGGCTGCTCACCGGTGAAGGCGAGCCGTTTGCACATGCAGAAGTGGCAGCCACGTTGCACGACACTTTGGGCAATGCGGTGGATGCGGAAGAATTTGTGTTTGTGCCGCGCTACGATATTGAGGCTGCTGCCGGGCATGGCCGTTTGGCGGGTGATGAGCGGCCGGTGTTTGCGGTGCCGTTTCGGCGCGACTGGCTTTCGATTGCTGCCGGGCGTAATTGGGGCATGTTGGCGGTGATTTCGGTGAAGGGCGACTCAATGGAAGGGGTGCTCAACGATGGTGATACTTTGTTGATTAACTTGGCTGAAACCACGCCGCGCGATGGCCTGTATGTGCTGCGCATCAACGACAATTTGCTGGTAAAACGCGTGCAATTGATGCCGGGCGGGCGGGTAAATGTGATTTCGGCCAATGAGGCTTATCCGAGCTTTGAGGTGGATCTGCAGCAGGCCGAAAACGGTGTGCAGATGATTGGCAAAGTGGTGTGGTTTGGCCGTTATGTGTAGCGGATCAGGCTGGCTGTTTCAGGCAGCCTAATCGGGTATATTTGAATCGGTGCCATGGCCATGATTTTGAAAGCCGGGTAAGCCCAAGCCCCAGCGGTGCACCAGCAGGCGGGTGGCCAGGCCAAGGCCGAACAGCAAATTAAGGGTGAATGCGTTGGCCCAGCCCAGCCGGTCGAGCAGATACAGCCCCGCACCAATCAAGATGGCAATGCTGCCGTAAAAATCTTTGCGCAGAATAATCGGCACATCGTTTACCAGCATATCGCGCACAATGCCGCCGCCCACGGCGGTGACAAAACCCAGCGTAATCACGCCGAAGACATTTAAATCCAGCCCCAGCCCCACTTGGGCACCGGTAATGCTAAACGCCGCCAAGCCAATGGCATCGGCCACAATAAACAAGGTGGCCAATGCCCGCCGCTGGCGGGTGTGCAAGCGCAGCAGCCAGGCGGTAAATAGGGTGATGAAAATCACGATTAAGGCGGTGTTGTGAGTGAATACCTGTGGAATTTGCCCCACCAGCACATCGCGGATCATGCCGCCGCCCACGGCGGTGAGCAGCGCCACAATTACCACGCCCAAAATATCCAAGCGCTTGCGAAAGCCGACCAAATAGCCGGAAATGGCAAAGGCGGCGGTGCCGATGATGTTGATGATGTCGGTGGTGTTCATGGTGTGGCGGTGGTGTGATCGGGTTGGATAAAATGCCATTGGCCGGGCGCCAAGTCAGCGCATTCCCATGTACCAAAGCGCAGGCGGTGCAGGCTTTCTACACGGTTGCCGGCGGCGGCCACCATGCGTTTGACTTGATGGTATTTGCCTTCGGTAATGGTGAGCAGCAGGGTGTGGTGGTCGGCCAGCTCGGCGGCGGCAGCGTGTACGGTTTCGTTGTCGTCGTGCAGCAGCACGCCATTGCACAGTTGTGTGCACAAATCGGCATCGGCGGCGTGTTTTAAGCCCACCTGATATAACTTGGCCACTTTGTGTTTGGGCGAGGTCATGCGGTGGTTGAACTGGCCGTCGTTGGTGATCAGCAACACGCCGGTGGTGTCGGCGTCCAAGCGGCCGATGGCCTGCATGGCGATGTTGCGCATGTGGTCGGGAAACAGGCTGAATACGCTGGGGTAGCTTTTGGGCTTATGCGAGGTTTCGTAATCGACCGGTTTGTGCAGCAGAATATAGAAATAGGGCAGCGGCACCGCCACCACCGGCTCGCCATCGATGTGCAGCGTGGCCACGGCGGTGAGATCAATCTCGGCTTTGACTTGCTTGTGCAGCTGGCCGTTGATGGCCACGCAGTTGTGCTCAATTAGCCATTGGCATTGTTTGCGGCTGCCCAAGCCTTGGGCTTGCAGGTATTTAAGTAGTTGCATGGGGTTCCAAATATTCAGGCAGCCTTTAGGTCTGCCCACATTTCATAGCGTGCCCACAGCAAAGAAACTAAAATAATCCTACAGCGTTGGCTCGCCTTGCCGTACTAGGTGTACTGTCTGCGGCTTGCCGCCTCGTATGATTTATTTATTTTCTTCACTATATATTTTGGCTTAAAAGCCCGCCTTCTGCGTTGAAAATGCGCGCAAGGTGTTCAACCTTGCTGTGCTTTTCGCCTTGACTGCGAACTTTTCTGCTCAAAATCTGGCTCGCGGATGAAATGTAAACAGCCCCAAAAGGCTGCCTGAAAAAATTAAAACATCAATAATGTTGCCAAGTTGGCGGATTTTACCAGAAGAAAATCAGTGTATGCAGCATAAACAGCGGTGCCAAAATCCCAAACGACCACGCCATATAACCGAAGAAACTGGGCATTTTCACGCGGCGCTGCTCGGCAATGGATTTCACCATAAAGTTAGGCGCATTGCCGATATAGCTTAAAGCACCCATAAACACCGAGCCCATCGACACGGCCAGCAAGGTATTTTGCATGCCGGTCATCAGTACATGCGGGTCGCCGCCAGCCATATTGAAAAACACCAGATAGGTGGGCGCGTTGTCCAAGAAGGCCGACAGCATGCCGGTCATCCAGAAGTACATGGCATTGATGGGCTGGCCTTCGGTATCGTGTACCAATTGAATCAATGCTTTGAAGTGGCCGGCTTCACCGGCTTTCAGAATGGCGATTACCGGGCTGATGGTGATAAAAATGCCCAAAAACAATTTGCCCACTTCCAGCATCGGATCCCAGTTGAATTCATTGCCCGCACGCACTTGCTTGGGGGTGAGCTTGAGCGACAGCAGTGCCAGCGCAATTAGCAATACATCACGCACAACGGTTTGTAAATAAACCAGATTGCCCAAAACATAAAAGCGGATTTCAGATTGCCAAATGCCCGACATCAACACACTGGCCACCACGCCGCCCAGCAGGATAAAGTTGAATTTACCGTAGATTTTGAGTTTGGAATCGGGCGTGGGGTCGTACGGCAGGATTTCGTCTTCTTGTTTGTATAAAAAGCTGTCCAACAGATAAAACAGCACGAGCAAAATCACCGCACTAATCAGCACCGGCAACAGCATATGTTGCAAAGTCCAGCCAAAGCTTACGCCTTTCAAGAAACCCAGAAACAGTGGCGGGTCGCCCAAAGGGGTGAGGCCGCCACCGATATTGGCGACCAGAAAAATAAAAAACACCACCACATGCACTTTGTGCTTGCGGTTGTCGTTGGCTTTGAGCAAGGGGCGGATTAACAACATGGCCGCGCCGGTGGTGCCCATAATCGAAGCCAAGGCGGTGCCGATGGCCAGCAAAATGGTGTTGGTTTTGGGGCTGCCGTGCAAATTGCCCCACACCAGAATGCCACCGGAAATGGTGTACAGTGCCAGCAGCAATAAAATAAACGGAATGTATTCTTCAATCAGCGCATGTGCCACGGTGTGGACGCTGGCCTCCAAGCCAAAAGCAATGGTGTAGGGCAGCAAAAACAATACGGTCCAAAAAGCGGTGATTTTGCCGAAATGGTGGTGCCAAATATGGCCCATCAACAAAGGGCATAAGGCAATGGAGAGTAAAATCAAGGCAAAGGGCAAGCCCCACAGCAGGCTTAAGTCGTTGGCATTGGGGTCGGCAGCCAAGGCCAGTGTGGGCAGAAACAAGAACAGCAAGGCCGAAAATACTGCTGGGGTGCGCATTGATTTTCCTTCGTTTTTGATGGGTGCTGGCACATATTGCTGGATGTAACCGGCCAGAGTGGCTTGGTTGATTCAGTATTTGGGTTTGAAATAACCCTGGGTACAGACCTTAAAGCAATGGCTGATTTTAATGGAAAAGAAAAGTAAGCGCCAGTTAAAACCGGTATGATTAGAGTGATTGCACGATTAAAGGCTGCCTGAAAGTTTTGGCTGCGCAGAAGCCTTCGTTTCAGGCAGCCTTATTGTTCGTTGGTGCCGTTGCTTAACATGGTTCAGAAAATCAATCTGCCTTAACGCAGTGCATCAAGCATCCGGCAGCCGCCACAACCAAACGGCAACGCTGAGGCACACCACCGCCACGGCGGCAATCAGCCACGGGTATTGCGGCAGCCGCCACAGCAGCAGCAATACCGATGCCGCCATCATGCCGCTAGACAGCCATTTGGCCTTGCGCGGTATGGCGCGTTTTTGTTCCCAATTGCGCACCATTGGGCCGAAGGTGGTGTGTTGATGCAGCCAGCGGTGAAAACGCGGCGAAGCCTTGGCGGCGCAGGCGGCGGCCAGCAGCACAAACGGGGTGGTGGGCAGAACGGGCAGAAAAATACCGGCAATGCCCAGCGCCAGAGAACATACGCCAATAGCCAGCAGCAACAGCCGCCAAGCGTGGTTCATTCAGGCAGCCTGGGATCGGTGGGGATGGCCAGTGCTTCCCAACCTTGGCGCCCCATTTGGTGCAATAAGGCGATATTGTGCTCGAAAATAACAGCAGGGTCGGCAATGGCGGCGGTGGCCTTGGCAATGCTGTCTTCGCGGATTAAATGCAGCGTGGGGTAGGGGCTGCGGTTGGTGTGGTTGCCCATATCATCGGCGGCGGTGTCGGCAAATTGGAATTGCGGGTGAAACGGAGCGATTTGAATAATGCCGTCCAGATTATTGTCGTGCACGGCGGCTTCGGCCAAGTCCAACATGTCGTTAAACAGTAAAAAATCGGCAAACAGCATGGGCTCAATCAGCAATGTGGTTTCGATTTCGTTGGCATCGCTGGCGGCCAAAAGCTGCAATTCCTGATCCAGTGTTTCCAAAAAGCTATCCAGATGGCGGGCATGGCTGACGGCAAAACGCACCTGGTTTTTGATGTAGGGCGCTTTGGCAAATGGGCACAGATTCAGCCCGATCACGGCTTGTTCCAGCCAGATGCGGGTGGCATTGATGCAGGTTTGGTCGGATGGCACGGGCTGGGACATGATGGGTGTGCTTTAATATTGTCTTAATAAGGCTGCCTGAACGGCAGTTGATAAAAAACCGCCCAAGATAATCATAGGCGGTGATCGGATTTATTCGGCTTGCAAATGATCCAGCGGCAGGGCAGTGGTGTTTTTGATTTCTTTTAACACAAAGCTGGATTTGGCGTCTTGCACGCCCGGATGTGCCAGCAAGATGTCGAGCACAAAGCCGGAAAACGCGTTCATATCGGCAAAAAAAGCGTGCAGCATATAATCGGTTTCGCCGGTGAGGGCAAAGCAGCTGAGCACCTGCGGCCATTGGTGCACCACCTGGGCAAATTCTTCGCGTGAATGATTGCTTTTGTCTACCGACACGCGGATAAAGGCCTGCAAGCCCAAAGCCACATTCGCTGGCTCCAACAGCGCGGCATAGCGGCGGATAATGCCGGCGTCTTCCAATTGTTTGAGGCGGCGCAAACAGGGCGAGGGCGACAAGGCCACACGTTCGGATAATTCTACATTGGTGAGGCGGCCGTTTTCCTGCAATACCTGCAAAATTTTTAAATCGGTTTTATCCAAAAAACTCAATGACATGATAATCCTTGTTTCTTATTTTTTTGTTGGTGTGGCGCCATCGCCGCGCCCAGAGCCGTGATTAGGCTGCTGTTTTGGAGTTTGGCTTGGGCATTGAACTGCTAAAATGGTCGGCTATTTTGACATAAATTTTTGCTTTATTCTAGAGTATGGTTATATTCTGGTTATTTTTTGCTGAATGAATGACCAAAATGGCAACGCAGCTTAGGCGCAGATAAAGGCTTGCCGCCGTGGCAACAGTCGGCGATAATCCGCCTCATTGCAGGAGAGCTTGCGCCGGATTTTGTTTGGCGCAACACCGAAGGCGCAGAAACCCTTAAATCGCTCAGGTATCAAGGACTGCAAAGCGCAGCGGCCATTCATTATTGGACTGGCTGCTGCGGCAATACATCTGGAGAGTGGCGCTGAGTACGCGCCCACCGAAGGGGAGAAGGAAATCATATCCAGCCACAAAATAACCGCAAGCGCAGGTTTGTTTTAAGCGCTTGCGTGGCTTAGTTTTTGGGCTTGGCATATTTTAAGACTGCTTTCAGGCAGCCTTAAATCCGAAAATCTCAGGTTTCAGGACAGATAGGGTCGGGTGTTTGGGTTTTGAGGCCGTGTATTCAGCACGGCCCGAACCCAGACACCGGCTCTATTATTCACAGGAGAAACTGAGCATGACCGAACCCAAACACACCCCATTCTATCCGGCCCATGTGGCCGCCGGCGGCAAAATGGTTGACTTTGCCGGCTGGAATCTGCCGATTCATTACGGCTCCCAAATTAAAGAACACGAAGCGGTGCGCACCGATGCCGGTATGTTCGATGTATCGCACATGCTGGTGAGCGATGTGGTGGGCGACAACGCCCGCGCTTGGCTGCAAAAGCTGCTGGCCAACGATGTGGCCAAGCTGGGCTTTGTGGGCAAAGCGCTGTATTCGCCCATGCTCAACGAAGCGGGCGGCGTGATGGACGACTTGATTGTTTACCGCATGAACGAAGCCGAAACCGCCTACCGCATTGTGTCCAATGCCGCCACCCGCGATAAAGACTTGGCGCAGTTTAATAAAATCGGTGCCGAATTCGGCGTAAGCATCACCCCGCGCTACGACTTGGCCATGCTGGCGGTGCAAGGCCCGCAGGCGATTGCCAAATTAAAGCAAGTGAAAACCGATTGGGCAGACACACTTGACGAGCTTAAAGTGTTTCAAGGCTCCGATCGCGGCGGCGACTGGTTTGTGGCGCGCACCGGCTACACCGGCGAAGACGGCGTAGAAGTGATTTTGCCCGGTGACCAAGCCGAAGCGTTTTTCCGGCAATTGCAGGCCGCGGGCGTGTTGCCCACCGGTTTGGGTGCGCGCGACACCTTGCGCATGGAAGCGGGCATGAATTTGTACGGCCACGATATGGACGACGACATTTCCCCGCTGGAAGCCGGCATGGCGTGGACGGTAGACTTTAAAGACGAAGGCCGCGACTTTATCGGCCGTGCCGCACTGGTGCAGCAAAAAGCCGACGGTGTGGCGGTAAAACAAGTGGGCTTGCTGCTGGAAAGCCGCGGCGTGTTGCGCGAAGGCATGGAAGTGGTGATTCCGGGCGTGGGCACCGGCGTGATTACCAGCGGCACCTTTTCGCCCAGCCTCAAGCAATCCATCGCCATCGCCCGCGTGCCCAAAGCCACCGAAGCCGTGGCGCAAGTGGACATTCGCGGCACCCTCACCGATGTGCGCGTGCTGAAGCTGCCTTTTGTGCGCAACGGCCAAAAACAATTTGATTAAGTGAGCATTAGGCTGCCTGAAATGGTTTTCAGGCAGCTTATTTCTGTTTGTTGTTTCTGTTTAGTAAATCCCATTCATACCCTTACCCCAACAATGGAGAACACCATGAGCAATATCCCCGCCGAGCTGAAATACGTATCCAGCCACGAATGGCTGCGCACCGAAGCCGATGGCACCATCACCGTGGGCATTACCGAACACGCCCAAGAGCTGCTGGGCGACATCGTCTTTGTAGAGCTGCCCGAAGTGGGCACCACCCTGTCTGCCGATGAGCAAGCAGGTGTGGTGGAGTCGGTGAAAGCCGCTTCCGATGTTTATGCACCGATTGAAGGCGAAATCGTGGCCGTTAACCAAGCTTTGGTAGACGCACCGGAAACCGCCAACAGCGACCCCTACGGCGACGGCTGGTTTTTCCGCATCAAACCGGCCAATGCCGCCGATTTGGACGGCTTGCTGAGCGCCGAACAATACGCCGCTGAAATCGGCTAACGCCACTGCTGCGCCCGTTTTGCTGCGTACAAAACGGGCGCAATTTTTTCAGGCAGCCTGAAGCCAATACTGAAAGCCAGTATATGAAAACCCTCGGTTTAATCGGCGGCATGAGTGCCGAGAGCACGGTGCTGTACTACCAAATCATCAACCGCGAAATCAACCGCCGCTTAGGCGGCAACCACAGCGCGCGGCTGGTGATGCACAGCGTGGATTTTGAAGAAATCGTGTGTCTGCAACGCGCGGGCAATTGGGCTGGTGCCGCCGCGCATCTGGCCGCTTGCGCACGCCAATTGCAGCAAATCGGTGCCGAAGCGTTGGTGTTGTGCACCAACACCATGCACAAAGTGGCGCCGGCGCTAAGTGAAGCGGCCGGTATTCCTTTATTGCACGTGGTGGACGCCACCGCAGCGGCCATTCGCGCGCAAGGTTTGCAGCAAGTGGCGTTGCTGGGCACCCGTTTTACCATGAGCGACGGCTTTTACGCCGAACGCATGGCCGAGCACGGCATCACCGTGTTGGTGCCCGAAGCGGCGGTGCAAGACAAACTACACCAAATTATTTTTGAGCAACTGTGTGTTGGCCGCATCGAGCCTGAAGCCAAGGCGGTTTACCAGCAAGCCATTGCCGATTTGGCCGCGCAGGGCGCGCAAGGGGTGATTTTGGGTTGCACCGAAATTTGCCTGCTGATTCAGCCTGCGGATACTGCATTGCCGGTGTTCGACAGCACCGAGCTGCATGCACTGGCGGCGGTGGATTTCGCCCTAGCCGGGGTGTGAGGACACAGGGCGATGAGCTATTGCGATTTTGCCAATGCGCTGCCGGCTAACACCGACAACCCCAATAAGCATTACCACGACCACCAGTACGGCTTTCCGATTGCCGATGATAATGCCCTGTTTGGGCGGCTGCTGTTGGAAATCAACCAGGCCGGTTTAAGCTGGACCTTGATGCTTAAAAAACAAGCTTATTTTCAGGCAGCCTATGCCGGTTTTGATATCGCCGAAGTGGCCGCCTTTGATGAGGCCGACCGCGCTCGCCTGCTGGCCGATGCCGGTATTGTGCGCAACCGCTTAAAAGTAAACGCCGCCATCCACAATGCGCAGCAGATTTTGCACTTGCAACAACAATACGGCAGCTTTAAAGCCTGGCTTGATGCCCACCACCCGCGCGCGTTGCCGGAATGGGTGAAGCTGTTTAAAAAACAATTCAAATTTGTGGGCGGCGAGATTGTGAATGAATTTTTGATGAGCACAGGCTACCTGCCCGGTGCGCACAGCCCCGATTGCCCGGTGTATGCACAGGTGGCGGCTGCTAATCCGCCGTGGCGGCAAGGTTAATTTGATGAGTGCTGCCCCAGAACACGCCGCCGTATTCGAACCACACCTGCCCTTAAGCCTGTTGCTCACCGCCGCCATCACCGGCGCCTTGGCGTTTTTGCAGGTGTATTCGATTCAGTCGGTGTTGCCGGTATTGATGCGGGATTTGGGCATCGATGCGGTAACGGCCGGCACCACCGTGGGTGCCACGGTGCTGGCGGTAGCGTTGATGTCGCCGTTTATGGGCATGTTGTCGGATGCACTGGGGCGGCGCGGGCTGATTATTGCCTCAGTGTTTTTTTTGGCCTTGCCCACCGCCGCGATGTTTTGGACGCATGATATCGGCCAGCTGTGGTGGCTGCGTTTTTTGCAAGGCTTGGCAGTGCCGGGGATTACGGTGGTGCTGATTGCCTATATCGGCGAAGAATTTAGCGGTGCCAACCGCGTGCGGCTGATGTCGTTTTATGTGTCCGGCACGGTGTTGGGCGGCTTTTTGGGTCGCTTTTTGATGGGCTATCTGGATGAATGGATAGGCTGGCGCGCGGGGTTTTTGGTGATGGCGGCGTTAAGCGTGGGCGGTGGCGTGTTGGTGTGGCGCCATTTGCCGCCATCGCGCCGCTTTGTGGCGCGGCCGCAAATGTCTAATGCTGCAAAAACGCTGTGGCGGCATCTACACAACCGCCATGTGCTGTCGGCCTGCGCCTTGGGCTTTTGCGTGCTGTTTTCGCTGCTGGGTTGTTTTACCTATATCAACCTGCATTTGGCCGCCAGCCCTTATTATTTGAACAGCGCCCAGCTGGCAGATATTTTTGCCGTGTATTTAATCGGCATGGTGATTACGCCCTTGGCCGGGCGGCTGATTATGCGCTTTGGCGCCAACCGCACTGTATTGTTGGCGGTGGCCTTATCGGTGTTTGGCGTGTTGCTAAGCCTGAGCACGCCGCTGTGGCTGATTGTACTGGCGCTGGCAATGATGTCTACCGGTGTGTTTATTACCCAGTCGGCCACCATCAACTACATTGCCCAGCATGTGGAAGAAGGGCGCTCGCTGGCTTCGGGGCTGTATTACATGGCCTATTACGCCGGTGGCTTTGCCGGAACTTGGCTGTGCGGCATTGCCTATGCGCATGCGGGCTGGCCCAATACGGTGAGTACCTTGATAGCAGCGCAGGTGCTGGCGATGGTGATTGCCGGGGTGCTGATGGTGAAAAAACGCCAGCTTAAATTTTCAGGCAGCCTTTGATGGCACTGTATGTAAATGATTTTTAAAATAATGGGAATAAAAAGTATGAGTGCAAACACACAGCCATCGATTATCTTGATGGGCGTACAAGGATCGGGAAAATCGGAAGTAGGCGCGGCTTTGGCGGCCTTGTTGCACATCGATTTTATCGACGGCGACGATTTGCATCCGGCGGCCAATAAGGAAAAAATGCGCTCCGGCCATGCGCTGAACGACGAAGACCGCCTGCCGTGGCTGAAAACCATCGGCCAGCGCACCCGCGAAGCCGCAGCCGCAGGCAAGCCGGTGATTATCGCCTGCAGCGCCTTAAAGCGCTGGTATCGCGAAGTCATCCGTCATGAGGCCGCCGATGTGGTGTTTGTGCATTTGCATGGCGACTATGCGCTGATTGAAGCGCGCCTGCAAAAACGCAGTCACGAATACATGCCCACCACCTTGCTGGGCAGCCAATTCGACACTTTAGAGCCGCTGGCGGCATGGGAAGCCGGGGTGGTGGTGGACATCAATCCGCCGATTACCGCCGTAGCGGCGGCGGCGGGTGAGTGGTATCAAAACCAGCTTTGATTTCAATACATAAAGACAAAACGATTTTCACAACAGGCTGCCTGAAAAACAAATAAGCAGCCATTAACCAAGCTAGGGAAATAACATGAAAGATTTGGTGTTGATGTGGCAGCTCAGTGCATCACAATTGCTGTTGCTGGCGGCGGTGGCGGTGGGTTTTTTGCTGCTGCTGATTATGAAGTTCCGCGTGCATGCATTTATTGCACTGATGGTGGTGAGCATCCTCACCGCGCTGGCGGCCGGTATTCCGCCGCACCGCATGAGCGAAGCGCTGTCGAGCGGGTTTAACAGCACCATCGGCTC
Source organism: Paralysiella testudinis (assembly GCF_016894345.1). GTDB lineage: Bacteria > Pseudomonadota > Gammaproteobacteria > Burkholderiales > Neisseriaceae > Paralysiella > Paralysiella testudinis. The sequence continues at coordinate 2,506,233 of NZ_CP069798.1, read as the reverse complement.
GGTGGCTTTATTGGTGAGCTTGGGTGCCATGCTCGGGCGTATGCTGGAAATTTCCGGCGGCGCACAAGTGCTTACCGATGCGCTAATCAAGCGTTTTGGCGAGCAACGCGCGCCACTGGCCTTGGGTGTGGCTTCTTTGCTGGTAGGCTTCCCGATTTTTTTTGACGCCGGTGTGGTGGTGATGCTGCCGATTATTTTCGCCACCGCCCGCCGTGCCGGTGGCTCGCTGTTGCGCTATGCTATGCCTTCGGTGATTGCCTTCTCGGCCATGCACGTGTTTGTGCCGCCGCATCCGGGCGCGGTGGCCGCTTCCGGCTTGCTGGGCGCCAATGTGGGCTTGGTGATGGTGTTGGGTTTGTTGGTGGCTTTGCCGGTGTGGTATTTGGTGGGCATGGTGTTTGGCCAATATGTGGCCAAAAAATACCAGATTGCGGTGCCGGAATTTTTGCATAAAGGCAGCGAAGAATTAAAAGAATTTGCTTCCAATCCGCGCTTGGGTGTGGTGGTGCTGCTGCTGTTGCTGCCGTTTTTGCTGATTGCCTTTAATACCGGCCTGAATATGTATGCCGCCACCACCGCCGATAGCAAAGCCTTTTTGGCGCAGCCTTTGGTGGGCGTGTTGCGCTTTGTGGGTGAAACGCCGATTGCCTTGTTGCTGTCGGTATTGGCAGGTATGTTGCTGCTGGGCTGGCACAGCGGCAAACCGGCCAAATTGGTGGAAAAAGTGCTCGATTCGGCGCTGGCACCGATTTTCTCGGTGATTCTGATTACCGGTGCGGGCGGTATGTTTGGCGGTGTATTGCGTGCCACCGGCATCGGCAATGCGGTGGCCGATTCCTTCCAACACATGGGCTTGCCGATTATTGTGGCCGGTTTTCTGATTAGCTGCTTGGTGCGCGTGGCGCAAGGCTCGGCCACGGTGGCGCTGATTACCACCGCCGCGCTGGTGCAACCGGCGGTAATGGGCAATTTGGATTACAACAGCGTGCAGGTAGCCGCGATTGTATTGGCGCTGGCGGCAGGCTCGGTATTTGCCTCGCATGTAAACGACTCCGGCTTTTGGCTGGTGAGCCGCTTCTTTAATCTGGACATGAAAACCACCCTCAAAACCTGGACCGTGGCGCAAGCGCTGATGGCGGTGATTGGTTTTATCGGTGCCTATGCGATTTATTTATTGGCTTCGTAACCGCTTATGAAACACAGCATTAACCGCCGCCATTTTTTACGCCTAAGCTTGGCCGTGGCCGCCACTGGAGCGCTCACGGCTTGCGGCGGCGGGCGCAAAAGCCACAGCAACATCGCCCGCGGTAGCACCGTATTGGCCTTGGGCGATTCGCTTACCGCCGGTTACGGTGCCGGTGCCGATGCCGCTTATCCGGCGGTGCTCTCGCACAGCAGCGGCTGGCAAGTGGTGAATGGCGGCGTATCGGGCGATACCTCGGCGCAAGCCTTGGCACGCCTGCCCGCGCTGATGCAGCAAAATCCCAAACTGGTGTTGGTGAGCATCGGCGGCAATGATTTTTTACGCAGGCTGCCTGAAAGCGAAACCCGCGCCAATATCCGCCGCATTGTGGCCACCGTACAAGCCGCCGGGGTGCCGGTGGTGTTGGTGGCGGTGCCGTATTTCACCACCGGCGCGCTGTTTGGCCGCCTAAGCGACCACCCGCTGTATGCCGAATTGGCACAAGAATTAAACATTCCCTTGCTGGCTGGTGTGTGGGCGGAAATTTTGGGCGACCCAAAATTGAAATCCGACCAAATCCACGCCAATGCCCAAGGCTATCGTGTGTTTGCAGAGAAAATGTGGGCGTTTTTGCGCCAGCAAGGGTTTGCGGCCTAAAACGCGGTTGATGTTATTGCCGTTGAGGCAAATGGAAAGGAAGCTGTGATGAATATTGGGCTTAGAGCAGTATCGGTGGTGGTGTTGCTGAGTATTTCGGCAGGGGCGCATGCCAGGATGTATCAATGCGGCGAGGATATTGTATATTCTAATGGCCAGCAGGGCATAATGCCGCGCTGGTGCGAAACCTACGAACCGCCGCCGCCGCCCACCTACAATTGGTATGGTGCACTGGCCATGGACGAGCACGGCATGGCTTATGGTATTTATACCGCGCCGGGCGGTTTTATCAGCAGCAAGGCGGTGATTAATCCGCGCGCGGTCAAAGAATGCGAAGCGGCCAAGCCGTTTAGCCCCTGTAAGGTGGTGGCCACGGTCACCGGTGGCGTTTTGGTGCTGGTGTGGGATGCGCAACAGGGCAAGGCGTTTTGGGCCACCGGCGATGACGAAGACCAGGCACAGCAAAAAGCGCTGGCTCAGTGTGGCAGCAGCAGCTGCCAGGTTGCCGCCACCATTATCTCCCCCCGGGGTACGCTTGATAATGGGCAGGGTTCCGGCCGCCACGGCTGGCTGCCCGGCGATAATCATGCCCTGATCACGGCGATTATGCAGCGGCAAAAGTGTCTTTTTCAATACCCAAGTGGGTTTGAAAACGTTTGGTTTTGTGACCACTAGCGCCAGCTACACGCAAAAACAAGACGCACAGCGAAGCGCCGAAGAACTCTGCCGCGCCGGTGGCCAAGGTGCGTGCACGGTTTTGCAAACCTTTGCCGATACTTGCGGTGCGGTGGCCTATGCCAAATACCAAGGCAAGCCGCAGTATTTCACCGCCACCGATGCCGATCCGAAGCAGGCGGAGCAAAAGCATTCCGGCAGTGCGTTGCCAAATTTGGTGACAACGACTGCTACTACTTCGATGCACAATGCGCTGGCTTGCAATACGGCGAGCGCCCGGCATATTATGCCCCGCCCTCCGAGAAAGGCATTGCCGACCAAAAGCGTTGGATGCAGCAGGAATTGGAACGATGGCCAAAAATAGGCGAAGCTACGCGCCGTTAAAACACCGTAGGGGCCGCTGGTGTGCCGGTGGTGTTGGTGGCGGTGCCGTATTTCACCACCGGCGCGCTGTTTGGCCGCTTAAGCGACCACCCGCTGTATGCCGAATTGGCACAAGAATTAAACATTCCCTTGCTGGCTGGTGTGTGGGCGGAAATTTTGGGCGACCCAAAATTGAAATCCGACCAAATCCACGCCAATGCCCAAGGCTATCGTGTGTTTGCAGAGAAAATGTGGGCGTTTTTGCGCCAGCAAGGGTTTGCGGCCTAAAACGCGGTTGATGCTATTGCCGTTAAGGCAAACGGAAAGGAAGCTGTGATGAATATTGGGCTTAGAGCAATATCGATGGCGATGTTGCTGAGTATCTCGGCAGGGGTGCATGCCAGGATGTATCAATGTGGCGAGGATCCGTATTTTTTTAATGGCCAGCTTCAGGGGATGGTGCCGCGCTGGTGCGAAACCTACGAACCGCCGCCGCCGCCCACCTACAATTGGTATGGCGCACTGGCCATGGACGAGCACGGCATGGCTTATGGTATTTATACCGCGCCGGGCGGTTTTATCAGCAGCAAGGCGGTGATTAATCCGCGTGCGGTCAAAGAATGCGAAGCGGCCAAGCCGTTTAGCCCCTGCAAGGTGGTGGCCACGGTCACCGGTGGCGTTTTGGTGCTGGCGTGGGATGCGCAGCAAGGCAAAGCGTTTTGGGCCACCGGCGATGACGAAGACCAGGCACAGCAAAAAGCGCTGGCTCAGTGTGGCAGCAGCAGCTGCCAGGTTGCCGCCACCATTATCTCCCCCCGGGGTACGCTTGATAATGGGCAGGGTTCCGGCCGCCACGGCTGGCTGCCCGGCGATAATCATGCCCTGATCACGGCGATTATGCAGCGGCAAAAAGTGTCTTTTTTCAATACCCAAGTGGGTTTGAAAACGTTTGGTTTTGTGACCACCAGCGCCAGCTACACGCAAAAACAAGACGCACAGCGAAGCGCCGAAGAATTCTGCCGCGCCGGTGGCCAAGGTGCGTGCACGGTTTTGCAAACCTTTGCCGATACTTGCGGTGCGGTGGCCTATGCCAAATACCAAGGCAAGCCGCAGTATTTCACCGCCACCGATGCCGATCCGAAGCAGGCGGAGCAAAAAGCATTCCGGCAGTGCGTTGCCAAATTTGGTGACAACGACTGCTACTACTTCGATGCACAATGCGCTGGCTTGCAATACGGCGAGCGCCCGGCATATTATGCCCCGCCCTCCGAGAAAGGCATTGCCGACCAAAAGCGTTGGATGCAGCAGGAATTGGAACGATGGCCAAAAATAGGCGAAGCCACGCGCCGTTAAAACACCACTTTCTAGGGTCTGTTCACATTTTAGCCGTGCATCAGATTTTGAGCAGAAAAGTCTGCGTTCAAGGCGAAAAGCACAGCAAGGTTGAACACCTTGCGCGCATTTTCAACGCAGAAAGCGGGCTTTTAAGCCAAAATAGGGTCACGCGATGAAATGTGAACAGACCCTAGGCTGCCCGCCATTTCAGGCAGCCTGTATACCCATGCAACACTGAACCAGTCCAGAGGAAAAACATGAACGTAAACAATTTATTCAACCACGGCGAATTTATCGGCCGCCATATCGGCACCAATGCCGCCGACCAAGCAGCTTTGCTGGCTGCTTTGGGCACCAAAGACATCGGCGCTTTTATTGATAGCACCGTGCCGCAAAGCGTGCGTATGCCGGGCAAGCTGGATTTGCCCGCCGCCATGAGCGAAGCCGATGCCTTGGCCAAGCTCAAAGCCATTGCCGCCAAAAACACGGTAAACAAAAGCTATATCGGCTTGGGCTACTATCCCACGCGCCTGCCGAATGTGATTTTGCGCAATGTGCTGGAAAACCCGGGCTGGTACACGGCTTATACGCCGTATCAGGCCGAGATTGCCCAAGGCCGCTTGGAAGCGCTGCTCAATTTCCAACAAGTGTGTATTGATCTCTCCGGCTTGGAATTGGCGGGTGCATCTTTGCTCGACGAAGCCACCGCCGCCGCCGAAGCCATGACCATGGCGCGCCGCGTAAGCAAAGCCAAATCCAACCGCTTTTTTGTGGATGAGCGCGTGTTCCCGCAAACGCTGGACGTGCTGAAAACCCGCGCTGAATACTTTGGTTTTGAGTTGGTGGTGGGCGATTTCGACACCGCCCGCAACGGCGAGTATTTCGGCGCTTTGTTCCAATATGTGGGTCGCGACGGCGATGTGGTCGACCTCACCGACATCATCGCCGCGGTGAAAGCCCACGGTGCGCAAGTGGCGGTGGCCGCCGATGTGATGAGCTTGGTGCTGCTGAAATCGCCCGGTGAAATGGGTGCCGATATGGCCTTGGGCAATACCCAGCGCTTTGGCGTGCCGATGGGCTTTGGCGGCCCGCACGCTGCTTATTTTGCCTTTAAAGACGAACACAAACGCTCGGCACCCGGGCGCATTATCGGCGTGTCCATCGATGCGGGCGGCAAACCGGCCTTGCGCATGGCTTTGCAAACGCGCGAGCAGCACATCCGCCGCGAAAAAGCCAATTCCAATATCTGCACCTCGCAAGTGCTGCTGGCCAACTTGGCCGGGATGTATGCGGTTTATCACGGCCCCGAAGGCGTGAAACGCATTGCCCAACGCATCCATGCCTTGGCTTCGGCCTTTGCCGATGTGGTGGCCGCCAGCAAAACCGGCAACCTCAAAGTGGTGTACAGCCATTTCTTTGACACCGTGCTGGTGGATTGCGGCCCCGGTGCCGATGATATTTATCAGGCAGCCTTAAAACGCGGCTTCAACCTGCGCCGTGTGTCCGATACCGTTTTGGGCGTGGCCTTCCACGAAGAATCGTCGGCCGAAGATTTTGCCGTGCTCACGCGCCTGTTTACCGGCAGCGAAGCCGCCTTGCCGGAAAACATCAGCGGCAAGCTGTCTGCCGAGGTATTGCGCCGCGATGCGATTTTGAGCCATGAAGTGTTCAACCGCTACCACACCGAACACGAAATGCTGCGCTACCTGAAAAAGCTGGAAAACAAAGACTTGGCGCTGAATCACAGCATGATTTCACTCGGCTCCTGCACCATGAAGCTCAACGCCACCGCCGAAATGCTGCCGATTACTTGGCCGGAATTTGCCCATATCCACCCGTTTGCCCCGGCAGAGCAAACCCAGGGCTATCTGGAAATGATTAACGGCCTGCAAGCGCAGCTCAAAGCCATTACCGGCTTCGACGCCATTGCCATCCAGCCCAACTCCGGCGCCCAAGGCGAATACACCGGCTTGCTGGCCATCCGCCGCTATCATACCGCCAACGGCCAGCCCGATCGCAATGTGTGCCTGATTCCGCGCTCCGCCCACGGCACCAACCCCGCCACCGCACAAATGCTGGGCATGAAAGTGGTGGTGGTGGCTACTGATGAAGCGGGCAATGTGGACATGGCCGATTTGCAAGCCAAGGCCGAGCAGCACAAAGACCAGTTGGGTGCCTTGATGATTACCTATCCGTCTACCCACGGCGTGTTTGAAGAAGGCATTCGCGACATTTGCCGCATCATCCACGAGCATGGCGGCCAAGTGTATATGGACGGCGCCAATATGAACGCGCAAGTGGGTATTATGCAACCAGCCGAAGTGGGCGCCGACGTGTTGCACATGAACCTGCACAAAACCTTCTGCATCCCGCACGGCGGCGGCGGCCCGGGCATGGGCCCGATCGGTCTTAAAGCCCATCTGGCGCCGTTTGCCCCCAGCCATGCCGTAGCACCGGTGGCCGGTGCCACCGCAGGTATGGGCGCCGTATCTGCCGCGCCGTATGGCAGCGCCAGTATCTTGCCGATTACGTGGATGTACATCACCCTGATGGGCGGCGAAGGCCTGCGCCAAGCCACCGAAGCGGCTTTGCTCAATGCCAACTATATCGCCCAAGGCCTGAGCGAAGACTACCCTGTGCTCTACACCGGTAAAAACGGCCGCGTGGCGCATGAGTGCATCATCGACTTGCGCCCGCTCAAAGCCGAAAGCGGCATTACCGAAGTGGACATCGCCAAGCGATTGATGGACTACGGCTTCCACGCCCCCACCATGAGCTTCCCCGTGGCCGGCACCTTGATGATTGAGCCCACCGAAAGCGAAAGCAAAGCCGAGCTGGATCGCTTTATCGCGGCGCTCAAACAAATCAAAGCCGAAGCGCTGAAAGTACAACAAGGCGACTGGCCGGCAGACGACAACCCGCTGGTGAACGCCCCGCACACCGCGCAAAACATCGCCGGTGAGTGGAAGCGCGCCTACAGCCGCGAAGAAGCCGTGTATCCGCTGTCTTGGGTGCGCGACAACAAATTCTGGCCCAGCGTGAACCGTGTGGACGATGTCTACGGCGACCGCAACCTGATTTGCTCTTGCCCCAGCATCGACAACTACGAAGACTAATCGGCTGTGTATTGGCTAAAAGGCTGCCTGAAAGGTTTCAGGCAGCCTTTTTTACTGTCAAATGAATCCGGGCAGTGCTTTTTAATCTTAAGCCTGAAGGGAATGAAGCAGCGATGCACGGCTTAAGGTATTCATATCCGTTTTTCTTTTATTGAGTCAAATATTGAATCAAAAAATACCAAAACAGAACAGGGCTTCAGGCTAGCTGAAAGCCCCGTTCTGTGCAGCTAAAACACCATTTAGGCCAATAGCCGCAGCAGGCTGCGTGCCAGTGCCGAGAGCATGGCCAAATCGGTTTGCTCGTAGGCTTGCATGGCGTGAATTTGCTGGCTGGCTTTGTCGAGTATGTTTTCCAATTCGGCGCGCGCGTGGGCATTGCCGTCGCTGGCGAGCCATTTTTCGGTGGCCAGCAGGTGCAGGGTTTGGATGTCTTCGCGCACCGCCAAACAGGCTTGGTTTTGCCATTGGTTGTGGCGCGGCAAGGCGGCGATGGCGCGGTAGAGCCAGCCCATGCTCAGCTTTTCCGATAAGGCAAAATAGGCTGCGGCCACTTCGGTCAGGCTGCGTTGCTGCTGTTGTGCCAAATCGAGAATGGCAATGCTGTTTTCGGCAAACGGCAGCCGCGCCAACAGGGTGATGTCATCGTCGCCCAATACGCCGAAGCTGCGCAGCTTGGCTTCTTCTTTTTGCACGCTCGGATGGGCGTTGGTGCCTACCCATTGCGGCAGTTGTTGCAGCAGCTGTTGTACCGGGGCGCGGTAGCGTTCGATAAAGGCGCCGATGTCGCCAAACGGGCGTTTGTGGCTGAGCAGCTGGCGTGCCACGCGGTTGAGCAGGCGGGCAAAGGTGGCCATCAGCTGCATTTGCTCTGCGGCCGGAATGCGGTTGTCGAGTGCTTCGATTTGGGCAAAGCGCGCTTCGCCGTCAAACAATTCGCTGGCAATCCAGTAGGCACGCACCACTTCGGCCACGCTGGCGTCCATTTCGGTGCTGAAACGCTGCACAAAGCTGATGCCCATGCGGTTAACCACGCGGTTGGCCAACTGGTTGGCGATGATTTCGCGTTTGAGGTAATGGCTGCCCATTTTGTCGGCATAGCGCTGTTGCAAGGCGGTGGGGAAATATTGGGTGAGCACCGGCATAAAGTTGGCGTCGTCGGGCAAGTCGCTTTCCAACAATTCGCTTTGGCAATGAATTTTGCTGTAAGAGAGCAATACCGCCACTTCCGGATTGGTCAAACCTTGCTGTGCCAAATCGCGTTGCTTGATTTCGGCATCGTTGGGCAAGAATTCCAGCTTGCGGCTCAAACCGGCGTGTTCGCGCAGGAACATAATCAAATCGGCATGGGCGTGCAAAAAGGCGTGTGGGTTGAGCTGGTTCATGGCCAGAATCTGCGTTTGCAGATAGTTGTTGCGCAGCACCAGCGCGGCCACGTCGTCGGTCATCTCCTTGAGCAATTCGTTGCGTTCAGGCAGCGTGAGGCGGCCTTGCTGCACTTCGGCGCCGAGCAGGATTTTGATGTTGACTTCGTGGTCGGAGCAATCAACACCGGCGGAGTTGTCGATGGCATCGGTGCAGCAGCGCCCGCCTGCTTGCCAGTATTCGATGCGGCCAAGTTGGGTGGCACCGAGGTTGCCGCCTTCGCCCAATACTTTGGCTTTGATGTCGCGTCCGTCTACGCGCAAGTCGTCGTTGGCGCGGTCTTGTGCCTGGGCGTGGGTTTCGGTACTGGCTTTAATGTAAGTGCCGATGCCGCCGTTGTAGAGCAGCTCTACATCGGCTTTGAGCAATTCGTGAATCAGTACGCTGGGCGGCAGGCTGTCGGCATCGGTGCCCAGCCACGCTTTTACTTCGGGGGTGAGTTTGATGCTTTTTACATTGCGCTCGTATACGCCGCCGCCCTCGGAAATCAGGGCGGGGTCGTATTGATCCCAACCGGCCACGGCGTTAAACAGGCGCTGGCGCTCGGCAAAGCTGGCGGCGGCATCCGGATTGGGGTCGATAAAGATATGGCGGTGGTTGAAAGCGGCTTTAAGGCGGATGTGGCGCGAGAGCAGCATGCCGTTGCCGAACACATCGCCGCCCATGTCGCCAATGCCCACCACGGTGAAGTCTTCGTTTTGAATGTCTTTACCCAAGTGGCGGAAATGGCGTTTTACCGATTCCCATGCGCCGCGGGCGGTGATGCCCATGCCTTTGTGGTCGTAGCCGGCGGAGCCGCCGGAGGCGAAGGCGTCATCCAGCCAGAAGCCGTGTTTTTGAGCAATGCCGTTGGCCACATCGGAGAAGCGGGCAGTGCCTTTGTCGGCGGCCACCACCAGATAGGGGTCGTCTTCATCGCGGCGCTTCACATCGGCCGGCGCGATAATATCGCCTTGTTTGAGGTTGTCGGTAAGATCCAGCAGGGCGTTGATGAAAATTTGGTAGCAGGCCACGCCTTCGGCGGCATAGGCTTCGCGCTCGCTGGGCGGTGGCAGTTGTTTGCACACAAAGCCGCCTTTGGAGCCGTGCGGCACAATCACGGCATTTTTCACCATTTGCGCTTTCACCAAGCCCAGCACTTCGGTGCGGAAGTCTTCCATGCGGTCGGACCAGCGCAAGCCACCGCGCGCCACTTTGGCACCACGCAAATGTGTGCCTTCCACGCGCGGGCTGTAGACCCAGATTTCAAACAAAGGATGCGGCTTGGGCAGAAAATCGATTTGCGCCGAGCGGATTTTGAAGCTGATGTCTTGCTTGGGGCAGCCTTGGGCATCGTTTTGCCAGAAATTGGTGCGCTCGATGGCCAAAATCACCGTCATAAAGGCGTTGAGAATACGGTCTTCATCCAGGCTTGGCACATCGGCCAATTGGGTTTTAATGGCTGCCTGAAGGGCGGCGGCGCGGGTTTCGTCGGCATCGGCCGGATGCAGGCGGGCGTGAAACAGCGCCACCAAATTGGCCACAATGGCGCCGTGGCGCATTAAGCATTGCTCCACATAGGGCTGGCCAAACGGCAGCGTGGCCTGTTTGAGGAATTTGGCCAAGGCGCGCACCAGCACGCTGTCGCGCCAAGCAATCCCGGCGGCGGCCACCAAGGCATTGAAGCGGTCGTTTTCCACCCGGCCTTGCCATACCGCGTCCAAGAGCGCGAGGATGTTGTTGCGGGTGTTTTCCTGATCAATAAATTCGGCACTAAGGCCTTCGGGCAAGGACAGGCTGAAATGGCTTAAGCCCACCACATCGCCGCCGCTGCGGCGGATGCGGTAGGGCACTTCGGCATACACCGACAAGCCGAGATTTTCAATGATGGGCAGGGTTTTCGATAAGCTGGGGCTGGCACCATTGAAGTACATTTTTAGCCAATAGGGAGCGATGGTGTTGTCGGGCTGCAAACCCATGCGCATGGCGGTTTCGCCTTGTTCGTCCAGGGTTTGGATGGTGCGGATGTCGTCCAGCGATTCGGCCGGGCTGAAGCTTTCGCGGTAGCCGGCGGAAAAGGCGTTTTCGTAGGGGCCGGTTTGTTCGGCACTCAAGCCTTGTTGGGTGGCCAGTTGCTGCCAGTCGCTGTGCCAGCCGCGCACCATGGTGTTGATGTCTTGTTCTAGCGCGGCGGTGCTGAAGTCGGGCAGGGTGGAGGCGTGGGTACGAAACATAAAATGCACCCGTGCCAAGGGGCTGTCGCCTAAGAGCTGTACCGCAAAATCGCTTTCGCTAGAGGCAAAAGCTTCGGCCAGATGGCGGCGCACGCGCTGGCGCAGCTCGGTGTTGAACTGTTCGCGCGGCAGATAGGCGATGGCGCTCACATAGCGCTTGAAGTCGTCGGTGCGGGTAAACAGGCGCACACGTGGGCGCTCGTTGAGCGACACCATGCCGCTGGCGGTGTCGGCCAAGGCTTTGGCGCTGATTTCAAACAATTCGTCGCGCGGGTAGGTTTGCAGCACGAAATGCAGCATTTTGTCTTTGTAGCTGCCGCGGATAAAGTCGCATTGCTCTACCACATATTGGCTTTTCTGACGCAGGATGGGGATGTCCCATACGCTGGACAAATAGGCTTGGGCGGTGTAGAGGCCGATAAAGCGCCATTGCCCCACCACATTGCCCAAGGCGTCAAGTTTTTGGATGCCCACCAAGTCGTAGTAGGCATTGCGGTGGATGTTGGCGCGGCGTTGCGATTTGTTCAGAATCAGCCGTTCGCCTTCGAGCCAGGCTTTTTTGTCGGCCGCATTCAGGGCGGAAAAACCGGCGGAATACGATGCGTTGCGGCGTCCGGCCAAAACGCCTAAGCCGCTGTTTTCGGCTACCTGAAGCTGGATTTCACCGGCGGCATCGCTCACCACGTTGTATTCACAAAAGCCCATAAACAGATAGTGGTTGTTGGCCATCCATTCCAAAAACGCCACGATTTCGGCTTGATCCGAGCGGCCTTCGGTGATGATGTGCTGGCGGATGTGGTGGATTTTTTCGCGCATGGCCGCTTCGTCGTTTACCACCGCGTAAATGCCGTTGAGCATGTTTTGCAGGGCATCGGCCAAGGCTTGTGCTTGCTGTTCAGGCAGCGTTTGCAGGCTGATTTGAATTAAAGACTCTTTGCCTTCATCGCTGCTTTTGCTGCGCAGCCATTGTTTGACGGCGCCTTTTTCATCGCGCCGGGCGGTAATCACCGGGTGCACAATCCAGTTGAGGTGGGCGTCTTGCTTGTTGATGTTCAAAATGGTGGAGTCAATCAAAAACGGCATGTCGTCGGCCACCATTTCAATCACGGTGCTGCAGGCGGCAAATTCGGCATCGGCACCCTGTTGCAGGCAGCGCAAGCGTGCTTGGCCGCGCTGGCGCGGCTCGCTGGCAAAGCGGTAGTGATCCAGCGCCCCGGCCAGCAGCTGCGGCAAGGGGTAGCCGCTTAAATCGCCAATGTCGGCGTCTTCGTAGTAATACTGTAAAAACTGGCCGAAGTCGGCGGGCAGGTTTTGGTTTTCGGCCAGTTGTTGCAGTTGGCTAATCAGGGTGTCGATGGGATTCATGGCAGTGTTTTCCTGTTGCGAATATAAGGATATTGCTTATGCCTTATGTGTTTAACATAAAGTGAAATCATGCGTTGCAGGCCAAAATTTGACGTGTCAACGCCATCTTTGTGCCGCTGTGCAGCACAAAGATGGCGTGTTGTTGTCTACCATACTGGGTTTGTTGCTCTACAGCAAGCAGGGCTTGTGTTGCGATGCAATAAAAGCCTGCCGATAGGCGTTCAGGCAGCGGTGCTTAAAAACAGCTTATAGGCCGCGTTGTCGGTGTGCTCGTGGTGGCTGTAGCCTAGGTTGTCTAGAAAAGCGGCAAAAGCGGCATGGTCGGCCGGGGGAACGTCTACGCCCACCAGCACGCGGCCATAGTCAGCGCCATGATTGCGGTAGTGAAATAGGGTGATGTTCCAATCGGACTGCATGTGGTTGAGAAAGCGGCCTAATGCGCCGGGGCGCTCGGGGAATTCAAAGCTGATTAGGCGCTCGTTGGCCACTTGATTGCTGCGGCCGCCCACCATATAGCGGATGTGGATTTTGGCCATTTCGTCGTGGGTTAAATCCAAGGCGGGCAGTTGGGCTTGGTTGAGCTCGGCGGCGATTTGCTGCAAGTCGTCGGCACCGGCTGCCTGAATGCCCACAAAGATGTGCGCTTGGCGGCTATCGCCGTAGCGGTAGTTGAATTCGGTGATGTTGCGGCTGCCCAGTAGGTCGATAAAACGGCGGAAGCTGCCCGGCTCTTCGGGAATGGTGACCGCAAAAATACCTTCGTGGCCTTCGCTGATTTCGCAGCGTTCGGAAACATGGCGCAGGCGGTGGAAGTTCATATTGGCACCGCTGGCCACGGTGATTAAGGTTTGACCGCTGCATTGCTCGCGCGCAATATAGGCTTTCAAACCGGCCAATGCCAAGGCGCCGGAAGGCTCGGTAATGCTGCGGGTGTCGTCAAAAATATCCTGGATGGCGGCGCACACGGCATCGGTGTCCACCAAAATGATTTCATCGAGCAAATCGCGGCACAAGGCAAAGGTTTCTTCGCCCACCAGCTTCACTGCGGTGCCGTCGGCAAACAGCCCCACGTCTTTGAGCATCAGCCGTTCGCCGGCATGGATGGATTGCCGCATGGCACAAGCGTCGTCGGTTTCCACGCCGATGATTTTGATTTCCGGGCGCACGTTTTTGATAAACGCGGCCACGCCGGCGGCCAAGCCACCGCCGCCGATAGGCAAGAAAATGGCGTCGATGTGTTTGGGGTGCTGGCGGATGACTTCCAGGCCGATGGTGCCTTGCCCGGCAATTACATCGGGGTCGTCAAACGGCGGGATATAGGCTAGGCCGCTTTGTGCTACCAATTCCATGGCGTGGTCGTAGGCGTCGTTATACGATTCGCCGGCCAGCACCACATTGCCGCCGCGTTTTTTTACCGCATCGATTTTGATCTGAGGCGTGGTTTTGGGCATCACAATGGTGGCTTGGCAGCCCAGGCTTTGCGCCGACAAGGCCACGCCTTGTGCATGATTGCCCGCGCTGGCGGTAATCACCCCTTTTTGCAGTGCCGCTTCAGGCAGCTTGGCCATTTTGTTGTAGGCACCGCGGATTTTGAATGAAAACACCGGCTGCAAGTCTTCGCGCTTAATCCAGATGCGGTTGTTTAAGCGGTCGGACAGGTTGCGGGCGTAATCCAGCGGGGTTTCAACGGCCACATCGTAAACCGATGCGGTGAGAATGCGGGTGAGGTAATGGGCGTGGGTGTTTTTCATGAGGATAGGAACTGTTTTGGTTGCACTGCATCAATGACAAGCAGCCACAATAACGCGCACCTTGCCGATGTGCAAGCAAAATCAAGTTAAACGCTTAGCAAGCGTGGCTTGAGCGGCTATAATTCTGCCCTTTACCCCAGCTGCAGACATTCGTGCCTGCGGTGCAAAACCCAAAAAATGGATTGCCGATACGCCATGAGCATGATTAAAAACGTTGCCGCCCTAAGCCTGATTGCCATCACCGGCATGGCTGTGGCCGCCACCGTGCCGCAGCCGCCCGAAGTGGCTGCCGCTGCCTATATTATTGAAGATGCCCAAAGCGGCCAAGTGCTGGCCAGCAAGGGCCTGCACGACCAAGTAGAGCCTGCCTCGCTCACCAAGCTGATGACCGCTTACCTAAGTTTCAAAGCCCTGAGTGAAGGGCGGCTGAAGCCCGATCAAATGCTCACCGTTTCCGATAAAGGCTGGCGCAGCGAAGGCTCGCGCATGTTTTTGGACCCCAAAAAACCGGCCAGTGTCGACGATTTGCTCAAAGGCCTGATTGTGCAATCGGGCAACGATGCGGCAGTTACTTTGGCCGAAGCCATCGGCGGCAGTGAAGAAGGTTTTGCGCAAATCATGAATGCCGAAGCCAAACGCTTGGGCATGACCAACACCCATTTTGACAACAGCACCGGCTTGCCCGGGCCGCAACACCTCACTTCGGTGGCCGATTTAGCCATCTTGGCCAATGCGATTATCCGCGACTATCCGCAGTACTACCCGATTTACTCGCTTAAATCTTTTGCCTACAACAACATCAACCAGCCCAACCGCAATCTCTTACTCTACCGCGACCCGAGCGTAGACGGCCTGAAAACCGGCCACACCAGCAGCGCGGGCTATAATTTGGTGGCGTCGAGCAACCGCAATGGCCGCCGCGTAATTTCCGTGGTGGTGGGCACCGAAAGCCCGGAAGCGCGCGCCACTGAAAGCAGCAAGCTGCTCAACTGGGCGCTGCAATTTTTTGATACGCCCAAGCTTTATAATGCCAACGAATCGATTACCGATGTGAAGGTGTATAAAGGCAAAAGCAGCACCGTGGGCGTGGGCTTTTTGCGCGATGCTTATGTGAGCGTGCCGCAAGGCAGCGCCAAAAATCTGAAGCCGGTGCTGGAAACCGTGCAGCCAGTGGTGGCGCCGATTGCCAAAGGCCGTGTATTGGGTACGCTGAAGCTGATGGATGGCGAACAAGTCGTAGCCGAAAAAGAAGTGGTGGCATTGGCTGATGTGCCGGAAGCGGGCTGGTTTGGCCGCTTGTGGGATGGCTTGGTGCTGTGGGTGAAAGGCTTGTTTGCCTGATTTGCCTTGGTTGAATACACAAAACCGCTTTCAGGCTGCCTGAAAGCATGATTCATGTTCAGGCAGCCTTTTAATTCATTCAAACCAAATTCTTTAAAGCTGGATGGTTTTGCTTGATGGCGGCAATCCGGCAGTCGTAATGACGCATGCGTTGCAGTGAATGGATAATCAAATACGCCGAAAAAGCCAACAGCGACAAATTCACCCCGCTCACCAGCGCCAGCGGTAGCCACACATCGGAAATGGTGTACATTTTGGAGGTGGCAATCAGCGCGCTGAAAATCGACAGCGGCAAAGCCAGAATGGCAATGCCGGTGCGCATCACCGACAGCGCCGTGCGCTTTTCCGACAGCAATAGCTGGATTTGATTGATGCTCAGAATATCGGTTTGGGTGCTCATGATGTGCTTGGTTTCTATGGTTTGAATGCAATGATAAACAAGGCTGCCTGAAAGCGAAGCTTCTGTGAAGCCAAAAGGCACTTTCAGGCAGCCTGATTGGGTTTAATTATTTTTTGATTTCTTTTTTCCATTCCTCGCATTGCTGCTCGCTTTGGCTTATAAGTAAATCGGCGGTTTTGCTGCCTTTTTGTTTGCTGACGGCTTCATATTGTGCTTCTACGGTTGTTTTCCATACGTCAATGGCCTTGTCGACATCGCCATTGCCTTGGCGCAGAACCGCTTTTAAGCGCATTGTGGTTACCATACTGAGTTGTTTTTTTTGAGCATCGTCCAAAGCGGCAAAGCCCTTTAAAGCATCAACGCAACTGGAGGGCAGTTTGCCGCCGCCGCAAGCCGTTAGAGAAAACAAAGTGGCCAAAATTAGCGCTGTTTTTTTCATTATGATGTCCTTGTCAGGTGAGTTTTAAGGGAGTGCAGGCGCTTTTGTTAATACAGAAAAAGTACATGCAGCAGAAGTATATTGTTTTTTTTTTTTGTAATGTCAATATCAATTTAAATATTTAATAAATAACGAAGCTTGAATAAGCCGATTGAGCTTGAATACACCATCTTCCGTATACAGGCTGCCTGAAAGAATAAAAACATCATTGTAATTGGTTTTATAGGGCATTTATTCGGTTTTGCCGCCCAAGCACATCGGCAAATTGGCTATAATTGTTCAGAAGTTGATGATGTTTCAGGCAGCCTAAAGCATCAGCAGGCTCGTTCTTACACCATGATAAAAACATTAAAACCGCAAGGGAATTTAAGGAACCGCCATGACCGAAACCATTGAACGCGACAGCATGCAATACGATGTGGTGATTGTGGGCGCCGGCCCCGCCGGGCTCAGTGCCGCCATCAAGCTCAAACAGCTGGCAGCGCAAGAAGAGCGCGACATCAGCGTGTGTATTGTGGAAAAAGGCTCCGAAGTGGGGGCGCATATTTTGTCCGGCGCGGTGATTGATCCCAAATCGCTCACCGAATTGCTGCCCGATTGGGCGGCGCTGGGCGCACCGCTCACCCGCAAAGTCACCTCCGACCGCTTTGAATACCTCACCCGCGAAAAAGCCATTAAGCTGCCCACACCGCCGAGCTTTCACAACGAAGGCAACTACATCATCAGTTTGGGGCTATTGTGCCGCTGGTTGGCCGAGCAGGCCGAAGGCATGGGCGTGGAAATCTACCCCGGCTTTGCTGCCGCCGAAGTGTTGTATCACGCCGACGGCTCGGTGAAAGGCATTGCCACCGGTGATATGGGCATCGGTAAAGACGGCCAACCCACCGACAGCCATCAGCCGGGCATGGCCTTGCTGGCGCAACAAACCATTTTTTCCGAAGGCTGCCGCGGCTCGTTGAGTAAACAACTGATTGAACGCTTTGCCTTGGCTAAAGACAGCCAGCCGCAAACCTACGGCATCGGCATTAAAGAATTATGGGAAATCGATCCGGCGCAATCACGCCCCGGCTCGGTTACCCACACCATCGGCTGGCCGATAGACAGCCAAACCTACGGCGGCACTTTTTTATACCATTTAGACGACAACAAAGTGGCGGTGGGCATGGTGGTGGGTTTGGACTATCAAAACCCTTATTTATCGCCGTTTGAAGAATTCCAACGCTACAAAACCCATCCGGCCATCCGCCCCATTTTTGAAGGCGGCCGCCGCATTGCCTACGGTGCACGTGCCCTGAGCGAAGGCGGCATTCAAAGCCTGCCCAAGCTCACCTTTCCCGGTGGTGTATTGGTGGGCGATGCCGCCGGTTTTCTGAATGTGCCGCGCATCAAAGGTACCCACACGGCAATGAAATCGGGCATGTTGGCCGCCGAAGCGGTGTTTGGCGTGCTGGTTGAGCCGCAAGAAGCCTACGACAGCAGCGTTGAAGCCGGCCGCTACCCGGCCTTGTTTAAAGCCAGCTGGCTGTACGACGAATTGCACGGCGTGCGCAATATCCGCCCCGCATTCAAATGGGGCTTGTTCCCGGCCTTGGCCTATGGTGCGATTGACGAATATATTTTCAAAGGCAAAGCCCCGTGGACGCTGAAACACCACGGCACCGATCACGGCAGCCTGAAAAAAGCCAAAGACTGCCAGCCGATTGATTATCCGAAACCGGACGGCAAGCTCACCTTCGACCGCCTCTCCAGCGTGTTTTTGTCGGGCACCAACCACGAAGAAAACCAACCAGCGCATTTGCAGCTGAAAACGCCGGGCGTGGCCATCGACATCAACTACCGCGAATATGCCAGCCCGGAAACCCGCTATTGCCCGGCGGCGGTGTATGAAATCGTGGAAGAAAACGGCCAGCCGCATTTGCAAATCAACGCTCAAAACTGCGTGCACTGCAAAACCTGCGACATCAAAGACCCCACCCAAAACATCAACTGGACGGTGCCGGAAGGGGCGGGCGGGCCGAATTATGCCGAGATGTAAGCCGAAAGGCATCCATAAAAAAATCCCAGCCATTGGCCGGGATTTTTTTATGGATGGCATAGCCAAGAAAATAAATAAATCATACAAGGCGGAACTGATTTACTGGGTGCTTCAGTACCTTAGTTGTTAAGACCCATAATCTTCTGGAATGGATTTTCACGAAACAATTCAGGCTCTAGATTATAGCAATCTTCCAAAGCCTGCCAAGGCGTTTTGTACTTCAACGACCGTAAGGGGCGTTGATGGTTGTAATACAGCAAAAATACCATCAAGTGCCGTTTAAGTTCGTCAGGATGCTCATAGTGGAAGCGTTTGACCGTTACCTCTTTCAGCATCTTGTTGGTAATCTCCACCTGCCCGTTCGTCCATGGATGACGGAATTTCGTGGTACGGTGCTCAATGCCCAAATGCCGGCAAAGCTCGTCAAACGGATGCTCCTTATCAGGCCGTTGTGCTTGGCTCAGCAAGTTGTAGGTAAACTGCGCACCGTTGTCCGTTAGGATATGGGTGATTTTAAACACACAATCTTGTTGTAGGTTGCGCAGAAAAGAAACGGCGGTTTTCTGCGTCATACGCGGATGAAGTTCTGCATAAACATATTTGGTTTTGCGGTCGATGGCGACAAACAGGTACAGCTTGCCGGTTTCACAACGCACCTCGGTGATGTCGATATGGACAAAGCCAACCGGATATTGTTTGAATGTTTTTTACCTTTTTGGCCATCGGATTCATTCTTGGGTAAGCGCGACAATCCGTGATGTTGCAAGCACCGGTGCAGATTGGAGCGGCTCAGCTTTGGAATATTGGGCTTGAAGATGATATACAGCTCGTCCAATGACAGCCGCAGATGTCGCCGGACGGTACAGATTGCCTGCTGCTCCAATTCGGTCAACACGCTGGGGCGGGTTTTGGGGCCGGACTTTTTATCTTCGACCGAATCTGCGTGTTTCCAGTAGAGAACGGTTTTGAAATTAATATTGTATTTTTAGCTAACGCTGCGATGCTCTCTTCAGACTCTTGTATTTCTTTTCTGATTCTAGGCGTAGTCTTGGCGTTACCATGCAATATGCTTGCCATAAGTCGGTCTCTTTTAATTGGGGTAATGATACTCCATAAAATTCAGGGACTAAACACTTAGTAAATCGTTCTCTTTGAGCTGAGCCGCAGACAGTACAAGTGGTACGGAACAGATTTTTGTTGGTGCTTTAGCACCTTACAAAATCGTTCGCATAGCGCTAAGGTGAGCCAACGCTGTAGGATTATTTAGTTTCTTTGCTATATTACTGTTTTTCGCGGAAAAAAGCATAAGTGACATCATGAAACAAATCGGTGTGCGGGCTATTGTCGTATTGCAATTCGGCCAGCTCGTCTTCAAACGCCAATTGAATCGACTCCACTGCTTCTTGGGCGATTTCGGCGGGCAGGGCGCGAATCAGGCCTTTTAAAGCCGTGGCCAGCACACGGTTTTGCATGCGCAGCACTTCTTGTGCTTCTTCCAGATAATCCAGTTTTTGTTCGTTTTCGCTCATATTGCGCTCCGTGGCATCGGCATCAAAGAGCCGCAGTTTACCATGAAGTGGCGCAACTGCCGCTCAAGGCTGCCTGAAATATAAAGCGCAGCTACGGTTAGGCGGTATGCCGTAACCGTATCGATGTAGGCTATAATCCGCCCATTAAGACAAGGCAATATTATTCAGGCAGCCATTATTTTAGGCCGGCGCAACAAGCCAACAGTAGGAGGCCATTTTGAATCAAAAACCATTACACAGCCAAAGCATGGTGTTTACGCTGGAAGAAGACGCACCGGTGGCACACGGCAATACATCTTCTAGTACGCATCATGCCCATACCGATGATGACACCGCCGACTGGGAGCGCCGTCTTGAGCGCCTGCGTCAAACCAAACAGCGGCAAAGCAGCCCCACCTTGCCGATAGACGATATTTTTGCCACGACATCGGTGGTGGCCGCGAGCGGCAGAAGTGCCATCCGCCGCGATACTCGCCATCATCCCCAAGCTGCCGAACGCACACCGGTGGCCGAGCCTGCGCCCGAATTACTCGATCCGGTGCAGCGCGAACGGGTATACCGCGCCTATTTGCAACAATGGCAACACCAAACCAGCTTGGCCGCCGAGCAGCAACAAGCCGCCTTAAACGACACCGCCGTGCTGTTGCAAGAAGACTGGCTGGCGGCGCAGGAATGTTTGCAATATGCCAGTGCCGACACACCCGCCGGCTGCGTGGTGCGCTTGAATGCGCAAACTGAGGAAGCCGAAATTTTATCGGCACCGGCGCAGCTCGAAACAGCGCCACCTGAAGCTGCGCAACACCAAACAGCGGCTGCGATGGCTGAAGCATCTGAAAACACCAGCACCGCCGCATCTGCCGTTGCCCCGATTGAGGTTCATCTGCATGTGATTGAGCCGCAAGGCGTGCATGGCCGGGCGGTGCTGTGTTTGTCGGAAACGGATTTACTGGCGCGGCTGGACGAAAAGCTGCGTCCGCATTTGGCCGATGCCATGGCGGGCATGGTGCGGGTGGCGGTGCAAAAGCAAACCGCCCAGCTGGTGTCGCAATTGCAGCAGCAACTGTTGGCGGAAATACCGGCCACGGTGGCAGAAGTGCTGCAACACAACTTGGCGCACATCATGCGGCAAATCAAGCAGGAGCAATCGCGCTAATGGCGCGCGGCTTGTCAATTTTCTGTCACACTCGGTGCGTATAATGCGGGTATTTACTTGTCAATGATGATGGGATTACGGTATGTCCGAACATATTTCGAGCCAGTTTAATATCGAACTGGAAAACGTGCGCACCGCAGTGATGCAAATGGGCGGCATGGTGGAAAAGCAGCTCACCGACACGCTAAACGCCTTGCTGGGCATGCAAGGGGCGGAATTAAAGCCGGTAATTGAGTCAGACAGTGTCATCAATGGCATGGAAGTGAAAATCGATGAAGAGTGCCAATTGATTATTGCCCGCCGCCAGCCCGCCGCCGGTGATTTGCGCTTGGTGCTCACCGTGAGCCGGGTGATTGTGGACTTGGAGCGCATTGGCGACGAAATCAAAAAAGCCGCGCTCAAAGCACATGAGCTTATCGACCATTCGCGTGCCGTGGCCAGCGATTTTTATGATTTCAACCGCATGTGCGGCCAAACTATCCCCATGCTGCGCCGTGCGCTGGACGCCTTTGCCCGCATCGATACCTCCGCTTTGCTGGAGTTGATTGAGGCCGACAAACAGCTGGATCACGACTACCGCAGCAGCACCCGCAGCCGGGTAACCTATATGATGGAAGACCCGCGCACCATCAGCACCTCAATCGATTTGATGTTTATGAATAAAGCCATCGAACGCGTGGGCGACCATGCGGTGAATATTGCCGAGCATGTGGTGTACTTGGCCAAAGGCATCGACGTGCGCCATACCAGCGTGGAAGTGGTGAAAGAGGCCTTGTCGGATAAGAAATAAGCATAAAAGGCTGCCTGAATATTGGTAAATAATGTTCAGGCAGCCTTTTGATTTTTATGATTTTTACTGATTAAAAAATAGAATTGGTATAATATGCAGGCTGCCTGAATGTTTTGATGGCTTTCAGGCAGCCTTTTTTAATGCTTGTTTTGATTAAAAGCCTTGCCATGCATCTAACCCAACAAACCGACTATGCCTTGCGCGTGTTAATTTACGCCGCCATCAACAACGAGCGGCTGGTAAACATTGGCGAAATTGCCGCAGACTATGCCATTTCCAAAAGCCATTTAATGAAAGTAACCACCGCGCTGGTGAAAGGTGGCTTTCTCGAAGGCATTCGCGGCAAGGGCGGCGGGCTGCGGTTGGCGGCTGCCACACATGAAATCAACATCGGCGCGGTGGTGCGGCATATGGAGCCGATGCAGATGGTGGAATGTATGGGGCCTGGCAACAGCTGTCTTATTACGCCCAGCTGCCAGCTGGCCGGCATGCTGGCTGGTGCTACGCGCGCATTTTTACAGCATTTGGATGGTTTTACCTTGGCCGATTTAATCAATAACGCCACCATCGCCATCCTCTACCGCTCAGCGCCTGCCGCCAAACCGCCCCACGGCGCTATTTAATGGCCAAGGCTGCCTGAAAGCGGGATGTTGATGCTGGTAATTAGACAAAACAATAAATTTAGACAAACAGGCTGCTGATTTTATCAGGCAGCTTGTTTTTTTGTCTAAAAAGCCGTATATTTGGCACTGTTCTGCATGTTATAAAAAATAATTTCAATAATTTTAGACAAAAGGTCTACTATGCAACTGGACATTGACCGCTTGATTGCCTATTTTGGCGGCGTGAACGCCTTGGCAGACGCCCTGAAGCAACATCACCCGCAAGACGCCACCAGCACCGCCGCCATCTACAAATGGCGCACCCGCAGCTCGCTGCCGCTCAACCAATTGCAAAAGCTGATTGCCTTGGCCGAAGCACAAGGCCGGCCGCTGGATTTAAATGCCTTTATGCAGCAGCAAACCACCCTGGAGAAAAAAGAAATGACCGGCAACAATCGCGTAATCATATTCGACACCACCTTGCGTGACGGCGAGCAATCGCCCGGCGCGGCGATGACCAAAGAAGAAAAAATCCGCATTGCCCGCCAGCTGGAAAAACTGGGTGTGGATGTGATTGAAGCCGGTTTTGCCGCCGCCAGCCCCGGCGACTTCGATGCCGTAAACAGCATTGCCAAAGTGATTCAAAACGCCACCGTATGCTCGCTGGCGCGTGCCAACGAGCGCGATGTGCGTGCCGCCGGCGAAGCGGTGGCACCGGCGCCGCACAAGCGCATCCACACCTTTATTGCCACCAGTCCGCTGCACATGGAGCACAAGCTGAAAATGAAACCGCAGCAAGTGCTGGAAGCGGCGGTAAACGCGGTGCGCATTGCCAAAGAATACACCGACGACATTGAATTTTCCTGTGAAGATGCGTTGCGTTCCGACATCGACTTTATGGCGGATGTGTGCAGCGCCGTGATTGCCGCCGGTGCCACCACCATCAACATCCCCGATACCGTGGGCTATTCCATTCCCTTTCGCACCGAGGCGTTTTTTCGTGAATTAATCGGCAAAACCCAAGGTGGCGACACTGTGGTGTGGTCGGCACATTGCCACAACGATTTGGGCTTGGCGGTAGGCAATTCGCTGGCGGCGGTGCAGGCCGGTGCCCGCCAAGTGGAATGCACCATCAACGGCTTGGGCGAGCGTGCGGGCAACGCCAGCTTGGAAGAGATCGTGATGGCGCTGAAAACCCGCCACGATATTTTCGGCTTGGAAACCGGCATCGACACCACCCAGATTGTGCCCACGTCTAAATTGGTGTCCACCGTTACCGGCTATCCGGTGCAGCCCAACAAAGCCATTGTGGGCGCCAACGCCTTTGCCCACGAATCAGGCATTCACCAAGACGGCATCCTTAAATGCCGCGAAACCTATGAAATCATGTCGGCCGAAAGCGTGGGCTGGAGCGCCAACCGCCTCACTTTGGGCAAACTATCCGGCCGCAATGCCTTTAAAACCAAGCTGGTGGAGCTGGGCATTGAGCTTGGCAGCGAAGAAGCGCTCAATGCCGCCTTTGCCCGCTTTAAAGAGCTGGCCGACAAAAAACGCGAAATTTTCGACGAAGATCTGCATGCACTGGTGTCTGACGAAATGATTAATTTGGCGCAAGAGCGGTATAAATATGTGTCGCTGAAAATCCACAGCGAAACCGGCGAAGCGCCGCAAGCCGAAATCGTGTTCGGCATCGACGGCCAAGAGCAACGCGCCGCCAGCCAAGGCTCCGGCCCCATAGATGCGGTATTTAAATCGATTGAAAACGTGGTGGGCAGCCAGGCCGAATTGCAGCTCTATTCAGTGAACGCCATTACTGCTGGCACCGAAAGCCAAGGCGAAGTCACCGTGCGGCTGGCACGCCAAGGCCGGATTGTGAGCGGGCAGGGTGCGGATACCGATATTCTGGTGGCCAGCGCCAAAGCCTATTTGTCGGCATTGAATAAACTGGAATCGGCGCCAAACCGCATCAAGGCGCAAGGCGATATTTGATTGTGGCAAGACAAACAGCGTGAATAAAAGGCTGCCTGAAACTTTCAGGCAGCCTTTTTATGGTTTGGTGCAGCTAAAATATTGGCGTTATGGTTGTAGGGTGCAATGCGGTATGCTTATTGCCCCCTGCCAAGCCTTCAGCCGTTTCTCTAACTGCGGTAAATTTGACGGCGGTTGCCGATTTTAACCACCAACAGGATGATTTCCTGATCTTGTATATCGCAAATAATACGCCAGTCGCCAATGCGGTATTTCCACAAATCACCCAAGCGCGCGCCCTTCAAGGCTTCACCGATGCTTCGCGGGTTTTCCAGCGGCGCCAATCTTTCGTTTAAAAATTGCAGAATACGGCGGGCAGTTGGCGGATCAAGTTTTTTAAGCTCTTTCAGGGCTTCTTTTTCAAAGCGGATTTGCCAAGTCATATTCGGCCATCACTTCGTTTAATGATACGGTATGGCTGCGCCCTTCTTTGAGCGCGGTTAAACGTGCTTCGGCTAAATATATGTCTTCAATATCTTCAAGGCCGCGCTCAATGCTTTCGCGCAGATAAAAGGCTTTGGTGCGCCCGGTGCTGGCGGCCAGATGGTTTAGGCGTTGCTCCAGTTCGGGAGAAAGGCGGATGCTGGTGGGCATGGTATTGCTCCTGTGTATTCAATGTATTCATTGTATTCTCTGCAAGTGGGTAAAACAAGTGATATAGCAAAAAAACTAAATAATTCTAAAGTGTTGGCTCGCCTTAGCTTAAAGAGAACGATTTTGTAAGGCGCAGCAACGCCGCAGCACTTTGTTATACATTTCACTGTATTTTCTTTTCTATGAACACGATGGCTCACATATAAAAAGGCTGCCTGAAACTTTCAGGCAGCCTTTTTATGGTTTGGCACAGCTAAAATGCCGGTGGTGTTATACCAATTCGAAAAAATAAGATAACAAGGCGGCGAGTCGCAGACAGTACAGCTAGTACGGCAAGGCGAGCCAACGCAGTTAGGTTATTTTTTAGGATTGGTATTATACCGAAAATGAAGAGCCGCAACCGCAGGTGGTGGTGGCGTTGGGGTTGCGGATGACAAACTGTGAGCCGTGCAGGCTTTCGGTGTAATCAATTTCGGCGCCCAGCAGGTATTGGTAGCTCATCGGATCCACCAAAAAGGTGAGACCGTCTTTTTCGATTTGAAAGTCGTCGTCGTTCACGATTTCGTCGAAGGTAAAGCCGTATTGGAAGCCGGAGCAGCCGCCGCCGTTCACAAACACGCGCAGTTTTAGGTCGGGGTTGTTTTCTTCGGCAATCAGGTCTTTCACCTTTACGCAGCAGCTTTCGGTGAACACAATCGGGCTTTCGAGGGCGGTTTCGGACATGGGATTTCCTTTATTCTATTCAAACGGTGTGTGTTGGGGCTATTTTGCGCCAAGGGGCGGTAAAGGTCAATTTTTCAGGCAGCGTTGAAGCGTGTGCTGGAGACAAACCTCTGTCGGATTCAAGAATCCGACCTACAAACGATAGGCTGCCTGAAAAGGTTTACGGTAGCAGCGGGGTGATGTTCAGCCCGGCGTTTTCATCTATGCCAAACATAATATTCATGTTCTGCACCGCTTGCCCGGCTGCGCCTTTCACCAGATTGTCAATTACCGACAAGATAATCCACACTTCGCTTTGCGGCGCTTGCTGTACGCTGATGCGGCAGATATTGGCACCGCGCACCGAGCGGGTTTCCGGTGTGCTGCCTGCGGGCAAGATATCAACAAAGGGGCTGTTTTGATAATGCTCGGCCAATAGGGCGTGCGGGTTAACCCCGGCTTCCGTATGCAGATAGATGGTGGCATGCATGCCGCGAATCAAGGGGGTGAGGTGGGGCACAAATACCAAGCCGTCGGCCACGCCACTTTGCAGGGTGTTGATGGTTTGGCGGATTTCGGGCAGATGGCGGTGGCCGCCCACGCCGTAGGCTTTGAAGTTGTCGCCTGCTTCGGCAAACAAGCTGCCCACGCTGGCTTTGCGCCCAGCACCGGATACGCCGGATTTACAGTCGGCAATCAGCGGGGCACCGCTTTTCAGGCAGCCTTGCTGTAATAGCGGCACCAAGGGCAGCGACACACAAGTGGGGTAGCAGCCGGGGTTGGCCACCAATTGTGCTTGGGCGATGGCGCTGCGGTTTAGCTCGCTTAAGCCGTACACGGCGCGGGCTACCCATTCGGGGCTGGCGTGGCTCATGCCATACCATTGCTGCCAGGTGGCGATGTCTTGGATGCGGTAGTCGGCGGAGAGGTCGACCACTTTCACCCCGGCAGCCAGCAGTGGCGGGGCTTCTTGCATGGCCACACCGTTGGGGGTGGCAAAAAACACCACGTCGCAGGCGGCCAAATCGGCTTGGTCGGGTGTTTGGAAATACAGGTTCGGATAGATGCCGCGCAGGCTGGGAAAATAATCGGCCAGCGCCACCCCGGCTTCACCGCGGCTGGTTACGGCGGCCACTTGCACTTGCGGATGTTGTGCCAGCAAGCGCAGCAATTCCACGCCGGTGTAACCGGTGGCGCCGACAATGCCGGCTTTGATGGTTTGGGTCATTTGATTTCCTTGGCGGTTGGGTCAATGATTGCCGTTGCTTTAGGTGTTTTCAGGCTGCCTGAAAAGGTTTGCCGCTCATTATCCGCTTATTATAAAGACACTTGCGAACCCAGCTCCACCACGCGGTTGCCCGGAATGCGGTAGTAATCGGTGGGCGGGGTGCTGTTTTTATACAGCCACTTGAAAAAGCGGGTACGCAGGCGGCCCATGTGTTGCGGCGCGGTTTTGTCGGCCACGGTGATGCTGTCGCGCGACAGGAAAAACGAGGTGTCCATCAGCTCCAAATCGGTACCGTGTTTGCGCGCCAAGGCCATGATGTGCATGATGTTGGGCGTTTCCTGAAAGCCGTAGTTGGCGATGATGCGGCTAAAGTGCGGGCTCAGTTGCTTGATGGCCAGCCGCTCGTGGGCAGGCACATACGGCACATCTTTGGTTTGCACGGTAAGCATGATGTTGTGCTCATGCAATACCTTATTGTGTTTGAGGTTGTGCAACAATGCGCGCGGGATGTTAAACGAATCGCTCACCATATACACGGCATTGCCAGACACGGTTTGCGGCGGGTATTCTTCCAAATTGTGCAAGAATTCGTCCAGCGTCCAGTCGTCATCGTGCTGCTGCTGGTTGAGCAAGCGGCGGCCATAGCGCCAGGTGCTGAACACCAGCACCAACACGGTGGCCACCAGCACCGGCAGCCAGCCGCCGTGGGCGAGCTTGAGTAGGTTGGAGCTGAAAAACACCAGGTCAAAACACAAAAACAGCCCGGTAAGCCCGAACGCCAGCCACTTAGGCCAATGCCATTTGTTAATCATCACAATGCAGAACAAGATGGAGGTCATCACCATGGTGCCGGTAACGGCAATGCCGTAGGCCGCGGCCAAATGGCCGGAGTCGTGAAAGCTCACCACCACCAGCACCACCGCCACCAGCAGCATCCAATTTACCGTGGGCATATAGATTTGCCCCATTTCGTCTTTGCTGGTGTGGATAATGCTCATGCGCGGTGCAAAGCCAAGCTGAATGGCTTGGCGGGTGAGCGAGTAAGCGCCGGAAATCACCGCTTGGCTGGCAATAATGGTGGCTGCGGTGGCCAGCAGAATCAGCGGAATCAGCCCCCATTGCGGCACGCTGAGAAAAAACGGGTTGCTGATGGCTTCGGGCTGGCGCAGCAGCAAAGCGCCTTGGCCGATGTAGTTCAGCGCCAAGCTTGGCAACACCATGCTCACCCAGGCGATTTGAATCGGGCGGCGGCCGAAATGCCCCATATCGGCATACAGCGCTTCGGCGCCGGTGACCGCCAGCACCACCGCGCCTAGGCCGATAAAGCCGCCCCAGCCGTGGTGAATGGCAAAATATAAGCCATGATAAGGATTTACTGCTTGCAAGATTTGCGGATATTGCACAATCTGGTAAACGCCGATTAAGGCCAATACCGAAAACCACACCAACATCACCGGGCCGAACAGAGCGCCGATTTTCTGGGTGCCGTGGCGCTGAATCCAAAACAGCCCCAGCAAAATCGCCAGCGCCAAGGGCATCACCCAAGACGCAAAGTGCGGATGGATAACGGTGAGCCCTTCGGCGGCGGACAGCACCGAAATGGCAGGGGTGATGATGGCATCGCCATAAAACAGCGAAGTGCCGATGAGCCCCATCATCATCACCAACCAAGCGGGCTTGCCTTGCAGGTATTGCAAGGCCTGCTGCATCAAAATCACCACCCCGCCTTCGCCTTTATTGTCGGCACGCAGAATAAATACCACATATTTGAGCGTTACAATCAGCAGCAGCGACCAAATAATCAGCGACACAAAGCCGAATACATTGGTCTGCTCCACCCCAATGTGTGAGGCGGCAAAGCTTTCTTTCAGGGCATACAAGGGGCTGGTGCCGATGTCGCCGTAAACAATACCCAAAGCGGCTAGGGTCATGGCGGCGGTGGCGTGTTTTTTTTGCATGGTGTGGTTACGCACAGGGAAAAAGAGACGCATAGTGTACCCCTGCCGTGGCGGAAAAAACAGCGGATTGTGCGCTGCAAAATAGCGTTGATGGCAGTGGCGTGCTTGGGTATCTGTGGCAAGATGCCGCAGCGGGCGGGTGTCGCAGGCAATCGGGCGTATAATGGCGGCGGATTTGGCGGTGTGGCCGCTGCCAAAATCAGGATGCCGATGTAATTCGAATGATGTGTTGTTTTTCGATGCACATCAAGTTTTGATAAGGCGCTTGCGGGTAAAATGCAGGGCTTATTCGGCTTTCAGGCAGCCTTAATCCGGCCAAATAGCATCATAATGCCGATTTCAAAAATAAGGTAACACGGCGGCGAGCCGCAGACAGAGTGGTACGCAACAGGGTTTGTTGGTGCGCCTGCACCGTACAAAATCGTTTGCTTAGCGCTAAGGCGAGCCAACGCCGTTAGGTTGTTTTTTGAAATCGGTATAACAACAAAAAGCAAAAATAGATAAACATTATGTGAGGAACACATGGCACAGCAACCCAAAGAACAGGTGGTCAACCTCTATCAGGGCAGTAAACGCATCCATCCCAAGCTGGCCAAAGGCCGCTTTGCTAACTGGCGTATTGCCGTTATTCTGGTCACCCAGTTGGTATTTTATGTGATTCCGTGGCTGAACTGGAGCGGCCGCCAAGCGGTGCTGTTTGATATTCCGGGGCGCCATTTCTATATTTTCGGCATCACCTTGGTGCCGGGCGATTTGATTTACCTTACTGGCCTGTTGCTGCTCAGCGCTTTTGGCCTGTTTTGGTGGACCACCATCGCCGGGCGCTTGTGGTGTGGCTATGCCTGCCCGCAAACCGTGTATACCGAAATAATGCTGTGGATAGACCACTTGGTGGAGGGCGACCGCAACAAGCGGCTCAAGCTGGATAAAGAGCCGTGGAACGCCCGCAAAATCCGCATCAAATTCACCAAATACCTGCTGATTTTTGTGGTGTGCGCGTGGACCGGCATTACCTTTGCCGGTTGGTTTACCCCCATCCGCGAGCTGGTGCCGGCGTTTTTCAACTTTACCGTTTCCGGCGGCGCCCTGTTTGCAGCGGCGTTTTACGGCTTTGCCACTTTCTTTATGGCGCACATTATGCGCGAGCAAGTGTGCAAATACATGTGCCCCTATGCACGCTTCCAAAGCGCCATGTTCGACAATGACACCCTGATTATTTCTTACGACGAAGAGCGCGGCGAGCCGCGCGGCGCGCGCAAGAAAAACCTCAGCAGCCAAGAGGCGGGGCTGGGCGACTGCATCAACTGCACCATGTGCGTGCAAGTGTGCCCGGTGGGCATCGATATCCGCGACGGCCTGCAATACGAGTGCATCGGCTGCGCTGCCTGTATCGACGCCTGCGATGAAATCATGGATAAAATGAGCTACCCGCGCGGGTTGATTCGTTACACCACCGAAGCGGCGCTGAAAAAAGAATACCCGGAAAGCAAAATCAAACAGCGCTTGCTGCGCCCGCGTGTTACCGGCTATGGTGTGGTGTTGTTGCTGGTGTTTGCCGCGCTGGTGTTTAGCCTGTTTCACCGCGATACCGTGCGCGTAGACATCATCAAAGACCGCGGCGTGATGGTGCGCGAAAACAAACAGGGCATGCTCGAGAATCTGTATAATCTGCGCATTATCAATGCCAACGAAGTGGATCAGGTGCTGCTGCCCAGCGTGAGCGGCTTTGAAACCATCCAGCTCAACGGCGTGGATGCCGCAGGCATTGTGGTGCCTGCCGGCAGCACCATCACCGTGCCGGTGCAGGTAGCCACTTATCCGGATTATGCCGGCAAAGGCAGCCACCCAATTGAATTCACCTTCCGCTACCGCAATGTAAACGAAGCCGATGCCGAAGCGCGGGTGATTACCGAAAAAGCCTCATTTATTGGAGAATAAACGCGTGCAGCACAACAGCAATAAGCAGCAAACTCAAAGCAAAGTCTGGTACAAAGAGCCGTGGCCGTGGCTGTTGATGGCAGGTCCCGCCATTGTGGTGGTGGCCGGGTTTGCCACCTACTACATTGCCAACACCCGTGGCGACACTTTGGTGAGCGATGATTATTACAAAGAAGGCAAAAACATCGAGCTGCAACTGGAGCGCGACGAAGCCGCGGTAAAACAGCACATCACTGCGCAAGTGCTGGTAAGCCCGGACAACGACCAAGCCAAGGTGTTTATCAGCGGCCAATTCGACCCGCAAGAAACCATCAACTTGCTGTGGATACACCCCACACAAAAAGAATGGGATCAAACCGTGGTGCTCAAGCGCGATGAAGACGTGCCGATGTCGGGCGATAAAGTCACCTATTCGGCGGTATTCAAACCACTGCACCCGAGCAACCACTGGTATGTGCGGGTGGAAGACGCCAAGCAACAATGGCGCGTGCAAGACAAGTGGATTGTCAGCCAGGGCAACAGCTTGAATCTGGCGCCGATGCATCAGCAGATGATGCCGCAAAAAAGCAGCTAGTTTTATCAACATAAGGCTGCCTGAAACCTTTCAGGCAGCCTTAAATCATTTATAATGCCCCGTTAGAGCCTTAATTCAGAGCCTTAACCGTTTGTTGCCGAAAACCGTTGTTGAAAAGAAAGCACAATACCCATGGATGATTTATTAAAAGAAGCCGCCCTGCAATTTCACCAATTCCCCAAGCCGGGCAAGATTCAGGTAGCCCCCACCAAGCCCTTGGCCACCCAGTATGACTTATCACTGGCGTATTCGCCCGGCGTGGCCGCGCCTTGCATGGAAATCTACAACGATCCCTTAGCCGCTTACAAATACACCGCCCGCGGCAATCTGGTGGCAGTGATTTCCAACGGCACTGCCGTATTGGGGCTGGGCAATATCGGCGCCTTGGCCGGTAAGCCGGTAATGGAAGGCAAAGGCGTTTTGTTTAAGAAATTTGCCGGTATTGATGTGTTCGACATCGAAGTCAACGAAACCGACCCCGACAAACTGGTCGACATCATCGCCTCGCTGGAGCCCACCTTCGGCGGCATCAATCTGGAAGACATCAAAGCGCCGGAATGCTTCTATATTGAGAAAAAACTGCGCGAACGCTGCAACATCCCCGTATTCCACGACGACCAACACGGTACCGCCATCATCACCGCCGCCGCCGTGCTCAACGGCCTGCGCGTGGTGGGCAAAAATATCAGCGAAGTAAAATTGGTGTGCTCCGGCGCCGGTGCCGCCGCCATTGCCTGCTTGGATTTGCTGGTGGCCTTGGGCATGCAGCGTCAAAACATCACCGTGTGCGACTCCAAAGGCGTGATTTACCAAGGCCGCGACGAGCGCATGGACGAATCCAAACAGCGCTACGCCCAAGCCGACAGCGGCCAGCGCGTATTGGCCGATGCGGTGAGCGGAAAAGACATTTTCTTGGGCTTGTCCGGCCCCAATGTGCTCAGCGTAGACATGCTCAACACCATGGCCAAAGACCCGATTATCCTGGCACTGGCCAACCCCACCCCCGAAATCTGGCCGCCGGAAGCCAAAGCGGCACGCCCCGATGCCATTATCGGCACCGGCCGCTCCGACTTCCCCAATCAAGTCAACAATGTATTGTGCTTCCCGTTTATCTTCCGTGGTGCGCTCGATGTGGGTGCCAGCACCATCAACGAAGAAATGAAGCTTGCCTGCGTGCGCGCCATTGCCGATTTGGCTATGGCCGAGCAAAACGACGAAGTGGCCAGCGCCTACGGCAATGCCGAGCTCACCTTCGGCCCCGAATACCTGATTCCCAAACCGTTCGACCCGCGCCTGATTGCCGTAATTGCGCCTGCCGTGGCGCAAGCGGCCATGGATTCCGGTGTGGCCACTCGCCCGATTACCGACTTCGACGCCTACATCGAAACACTAAACGAATTTGTTTATAAATCCAGCTTGTTTATGAAACCCGTGTTTGCACAAGCCAAGCGCGAGCTCAAACGCGTGGTATTGAGCGAAGGCGAAGACGAGCGCGTGCTGCACGCCGCCCAGCAAATCATCTCGCAAAAACTGGCCTTCCCGGTGCTGATTGGCCGCCCCAGCGTGATCGAAACCCGCCTGAAAAAACTCGGCTTCACTATCCAGCCGGGCAAAGATTTTGAGCTGGTAAACAACGAAAACGACCCGCGCTACCGCGAATACTGGGAAGAATACTACCGTCTGCGCAAACGCCACGGCGTTACCGAAGAAATGGCGCGCCGCCGCATGATTGGCAACACCACCTTAATCGGTGCCATGATGCTGCACATGGGTCATGCCGATGCACTGGTGTGTGGCACCATGGGCCGCTTCCGCGACCACTTCCAAATCATGGACGAAGTGATTGGCTACGACAACCCGCAACACAACGCCTGCGCCATGAACGCGCTGATTTTGGGCAACGGCAACATCTTTATTGCCGACACCTATGTAAACGCCAACCCCAGCGCCGAGCAACTGGCCGCCGGCACCTTAATGTGCGTGGAAGAAATGCAGCGCTTCGGCATCACCCCCAAAGTGGCCTTGCTGTCCAACTCCAACTTCGGCTCCATCGAACTGCCGGGCAGCCAAAAAATGCAACATGCCCTGGCCATGATTCAGGCAGCCAAGCCCGATTTGGAAATCGACGGCGAAATGCAGGGCGATGCCGCCTTAATTGAAGACATCCGCCAGCAAATCATGCCCGATTCCCCACTCAAAGGCTCGGCCAACCTGCTGGTAATGCCCAATGTGGAAACCGCCAACATCAGCTACAACCTGCTGCGCGTATCCGCTTCCGACGGCGTCACCATCGGCCCCATCCTTATGGGGATGGCCAAACCGGTGCACATCGTTACCCCCATTTCTTCCGTGCGCCGCATCGTGAATATGGTGGCCTTGGCCGCCGTGGATGCCCAGCGCACCAAATAAACGGCCGCGATAGCAAAAGCCCACGCGCACTTTATGTGACGTGGGCTTTTTTACGGGGTGCGGCAAGTAGGGTGCGCCCCGCGCACCGGTGGTAGCCGATACCCGCAGGCGCAGCCACGCACGCAGAAACCATTTAAACCGTATGCGTGGCTATGCACACACCCACACACGGTCTGATGCATGCCTTTGTGGCGATTTTGTTTTTCTTTTGCAGTGGTGTGTGGGGAGCGCACCCTACCAAGGGTTTAATCGACAAGTCAAAGTTGGCCACGGTCTTAGGCTACCTGAAAATACATTGGCATAAAAAGTCCACCTTGAGTGTAAAAACTGACAAAATTCGTCAGTTTTTCTGCTTCAAGCCAAGCAGGCGTGCAAATGCTAATTTATTTTTTAATTTAAAAACAATATATTATTTTTATTGAGGCGATGGCATGGCAGGTGCTTTATCTTTTTTAACCAAGCGTCTTGCTTGTACTGGCCAACCGAACACCGCCAGACATAAAGCTGTTTTATCCCCCCCCCACTTCCTTATTTTGGAGAGAAAAAAATGAAAGCATTGCAAAAAGGTTTTACCCTGATTGAATTGATGATTGTAATCGCGATTATCGGTATTTTGGCTGCCATCGCTCTGCCGGCCTACCAAGACTACACCGCCCGTGCGCAAGCTACTGAAGGCTTTAAGGCTACTTCTGGTTTGCAAACCGATATTGGTACCTATGCCGCAGATAAAGGAAGTTTAAAAGATGTTGGTAAAGTTGGTGGTGTTATCGATCTCCAAGCTAAAGCTCTGGAAGGTAAATATTTTGCTGCGAAGTCGGTAAGTGTTGGCGCAGATGACGGTGTAATTACAATTTCATTTACCTCAGGCGCTAATAGCGGCAAATCCATGACGCTTAGTCCAAACTTAGTAGCCGCGAGTGGCCAAATATCAAAATGGACATGTGCGCCGGCTGCTGGTGCCAATGGTATTGAGGCGAAACGTTTGCCTACTTCATGCCAATAATGATTTAGTAAGCTATAACTTTCTGTTAAAGCCCCGATATTTCGGGGCTTTTTTTAAAAATGATTGGGTTGTTTGTGATTTTATATAAAAAAAATAACATACGCGGATTTACCCTGATTGAGTTAATGGTGGTGATTGCCATTATGGGTGTGCTGGCGGCGCTGGCATTGCCGACATATCAAATATACAGCGGAAGAGCCCAAGCCATGGAAGCTTTTACGGCTACCGATGGCTTGCGCCATGAAATGGCGGTGTGGGCGGCCAACTACAAAGCTTTTCCCGATGCTGCGGCAGTAGCCGGTGTAGGCTATATCGGCAGCCAGGCCACGGCACTAGGCGGGCGCTACATTACGGATGGCGCTGTTACAGTGGCCGCAAATACCGGCGTGCTATCGATTCCATTTGATGCCGGGGTGCTTCAAGGTAAAACCTTAATCTTTACGCCTACCTTAAATTTAAACGGGCATGAGCAAATCATTAAGTGGCAATGTGGCGGCAGCAATAACGGCAATACAGTAGAGCAAAAATATTTACCCAGCAGCTGCCAAGATTAAACAGATTTAACTGCACCGTATTGGCAATATGGCAATTTTATTTAAGTAATGATAAATTGCACTATAGTCAATACTATATTTGAGTAAAAATGAAATTCAGATTAAAAGCATTTGCCATTCATTTATTGGCATCTCTTTTGGTGGCCATGGCAAGCCTGTATCTTGTGTTCCATCTATGGCACCCGGATCCATTGCAAAAGGCAGTGGGTGTAACCGGTATTTTTTTATTGGTGCTGGCGGTGGATATGGTGTTGGGGCCGCTGCTCACCTTGGTTGTGGCATCGGATGCAAAAAAGAAAACGCTTAAATTCGATATGGCAGTGATTATTGCTTGTCAAATAGCGGCGTATTTATACGGTATGCACAGTATTGCGGTAAGCCGTCCTGTTTATGTGGCATTTGATGTGTTGCGTTTTGAGGTGGTGCAGGCAGATTCTGTGGTTCGAGATGAAAGCAAAGCCATATTGCCACAGTTTGAGCGCAACCCTTGGTTTAAATTCCACTGGGCAGCAGTGCGGCCATTTCAAGATGCCAAAGAGCAAAATAATCGGACATTTTATGAATTGCAAACAGGCATTTCACCGACGATGCAGGCGCATTTATATCAATCCATTGAGCAGGCTTGGCCAGCTATGAATGCAAGAAAACACCATTTGGATGAGTTGAAAAAATACAATTCACCCGAAGTGGTGCAACAAATTTTGCATCAATATCCGCAAACAGACAGCTATCTGCCCTTAAAAGCACCTGTGCAGGATATGGCTGTATTACTGGATAGCCGCCAGCGTAAAATCATTAAAATAGTTGACTTGCGTCCATTTTAAATAATTGAAGTTACGCACTTATTGGCCAATGCTGAAAAACCATCGAATATGCCATTACCGAACTTGATTCGGCAATCCATAGTAAACATAAACCGACACAGTAGCAAAGCAGAAATAGCACCAATACCATTGATTTTAAAACAGATGATTTATTCTGCTCTTTCTCTGCCAATGGATTGCCGAATCAAGTTCGGCAATGACGGTTTTACTTTTCAGGTAGCCTTAATACACAACTGCGTAACTTCAGTTAAATAATTGAAAAATAATCAAAACCTGCAGTCTAAGCCGGGCATGGATTTGCCCATCATTTTCAGGGCTTGGCAGATGTTTGTTTTTGCAGCAGCCTTGCTTTAAACTGCAAATAATTTTGTATTTTGATTAAAGGCTGCCTGAAATGCGTGCAAACACTGCTGAATCCCATCCCAATTCATTTTCCAAAATCAAACTGATTATCGACACCGACCCCGGCCAAGACGATGCGGCGGCGATTTTGATGGCGCACGGCTTGGCTAGGCGCGGGCTGGTGGATTTTATCGCCATCACCGCAGTGGCGGGCAATGTGGGCTTGCACCACACCAGCAAAAACGCACGCATTATTTGCGATTGGGCGGATGAGGCGGATTTTCCGGTGTATGCCGGTGCCACCAAGCCTTTGCTGCGCGAATTGGTAACCGCGGAAGAAGTGCATGGCAAAACCGGGCTGGACGGCGTGGCGCTGCACGAGCCGCGCACGCCTTTGCAGCCGGCACATGCGGTGGCGTTTCTCATCGATACCTTGCGCCATGCCGAGCCGGGCAGCATTACGCTGTGCCCCATTGGCCCGCTCACCAATATTGCCCAAGCCTTGGCCTTGGCACCCGATTGCGCGCGCGGTATTGCGCGCATTGTGCTGATGGGCGGCGCTTATTTCGAGGCAGGCAACATCACCCCGGCGGCGGAATTTAATTTTTATGTCGACCCACACGCCGCGGCGATGGTGCTGAACAGCGGCGTGCCGATTACGGCGCTGCCGCTGGATGTTACGCACAAGGCCTGCATCACCACCCCGCGCATGAATGCGCTGCGCCAAACCGGCACTGAAAACGGCGCGCGGCTGGCGGATATTTTGCACAGCTACGAGCGCTACGACACGCAAAAATTCGGCCTGGAAGGCGGCCCTTTGCATGACCCGTGCGCCATTGCCTGCGCGGTGTTTCCGCATTTGTTTGGCGGCAAAGACTGCTATGTGGCGGTGGAAACCCAAAGCGAGCTCACCATGGGCGTCAGTGTGGTGGATTGGTGGGGTACTACGGGCAAAGCGCCGAATGTGCATTGGGTAACCGAGGTGGATGCCGATGCTTTGTTTGATGAGCTGAGGCAGAGTATGTTGCAATTGCCTTGATGGGGTATTGATAGATGTGGTGCGCGGGGCGCACCCTACGGATTTAAGCATTGGTCGGCAGAGCATTGATAATACTAACTGAAGTTACGCATCCAATGTTTCAAAGCCGCCTGAAACCCTTGTATTACAGCGTCCGTCGCACCTGCGAAGGCAGGTGCCCAGTCTGAAGCAAAGCTTCAGCTTTACAGCATATCGCGGCGGCTGCATTTAATGCAGTTATCAGCTGGTTTTAAAAAGCAACCCGACTTTCTAAAATCAAAGCGATGCTTTGAACTAGGTATCTGTCTGAAACCATCGAATGCGTCATTGCCGAACTTGATTCGGCAATCCATGGTGAAAATAAACCGACACAGTAGTAATACAGAAACAGCAGTAATATCATTGATTTTAAAAAAATAGTTGAATTTAATCTTTCCCTGCCAATGGATTGCCGAATCAAGTTCGGCAATGACGGTTTTACTTTTCAGGCAGCCTTGATACACAGCTGCGTAACTTCAAGATACTAATATTCGTCATGTTTGTCGCTCCTGTGTAGGCAGGAGCCCAGTTTGAAGCATCACTTCAGTGGCTGTGGATTCAAAGTGAAACTCAAGCAGGAAATAGTGAAAATGATGGCTTGAATTTTAGTGTTCTGAAAATGAGCCATCAGCAAAGCGTTGCTTTGCACTGGGCACCCGCCTGCGCGGGTGCGACGGTGCTTCGGTTTGTAACGCCGTAGGTCGGATTCTTGAATCCGGCAATGGTTCAAAGAATTAAGATGTAGATGTTTTTTGGCCAATGCGGCAAAATGTCGGATTCAAGAATCCGACCTTGTATCTCTCAAGCGGTGAGTAAAACGCGTATTATTCCCGCCCCGTATGGCAGCAAACTGTATCCGACCCAAGTGCCCGACACTGAAATGTAGATAACACTGCCATACACCTCATCCTACAATCTGAATGGTATCCAGTGCGCGGCAGCGCCCGCAAGACACTGCATAAATAAGGATAGATTATGATGAACTTCCAAGTATTGGGCATCGACATCAGCAAAAACAAATTAGATTGTGCTCTTATCCGCGACATTGGCAGCAGTAAAATCAAAACCAAAGCATTGCCAAACCACCTCCAAGGCTTTAACCAACTGACAGAATGGCTGTATAAAAACATCGGTGAAGACTTAAGCCTACTCAAAATTTTCATGGAAGCCACCGGCGTTTACCACGAAGCATTGGCAGAGTACCTGCATAACAAAGGCATCGCCGTTTATCTGCTTAATCCTGCCGACAGTGCCCATTATGCCAAATACGACAGCTTGCACAAAACCGATAAGGCTGATAGCCAGTCACTGGCCAGAGCCGGTATTGACCGCCTCATGCACCACAAAGTACGCCAATGGCAGCCTGCTGCACCCCACATCAAGCGGCTCAACGCACTACTAGCCCGTCTAGATGCGCTGCAAAGCTGATCTGCAGCGTGAAGACAACCGCATGGAGAAAGCCGGATTCAGCGCTGTTCCCGAAGCGGTCAGCCAGTCCATCAGCACCATGCAGACCAATTTGAAGCAGCAGATTAGCACCATCACACAGGAAATCGAACAACATATTGACCGGCATCCTGATTTGAAAAAGACCGTGCTTTACTGCGCAGCATACCCGGTGTAGGTGAAGTGGTTTCATTGCGCATGGTTGCGCTCTATCATAGCAAACATTTTACCTCCGCCTCGCAAATGGCTGCCTATTTGGGATTGGTGCCGAAAAACGGGAATCCGGCAAACACAAAGGCAAAGCCATGCTTTCCAAGCGGGGCAGTTCGGTCATACGAGCTAAGTTGTATATGGCTGCGGTGGTTGCAAAAACGTGGAATCCGGATATTAACGCGCATTACCGCAGACTGAAAGCCAGAAACAAAACGGAAATGCAGACCATCGGCGCAGCGATGCGCCGCTTGGTACAGATTTGCTTTGGTGTGTTGAAGCACCAATGCGAATATCAGGCCAAAATAACCATTGCGGCTTGATGCGAGAGATGGTATCTACTGAGCATATATTGAGCCGCTCTAGGCTGCCTGAAAGGGAAAACCGCCATTGCTAGGCTTAAATTAATGCATCAAATCAGTTTCAGGTAGCCTTGGTTTTACTAATCGGTATCTAACCGCCAATTTGTGTCACCCCCATTATTTCGCGGAGTGCGCCCATGCCAAAAGTGTTTATTTTGCCGTGGCTGCCCTGCTGGGTAGTGGGGGTGTTGTTGTCTCTGGCTTTGCCGTTTGGCGGCGCGGTGTATTGGCTGGCGGCGGCTTTATTGTGTGTGTTGCTGTGGGCTTGGTGGCGGCAGCCGTGGCTGGGCTGGATGTTGGCGGTATTATTGGGCTGCGCTTACGGGGTGTGGCGTGCCGAGTTGGCGCTGGCGCAGCAGTGGCCGTTGGTGGTGCCGCAGCAGGCCGCACCGCTGGTGATTACGGTGGCCACGCCGCCGCAGCAAGACGAGCGGCGGGTGCGTTTTGAGGCGCTGGCTTACACCGAAAATGGCCAGCGCTACCGTTTGCAGCTGTCGGACTATCGCAATCGGGAATGGCCGCTGGGCAGCCGTTGGCAAGTGGGTGTGCGGGTGCGGCCGATGGTGGGCGAAGTGAATGCGGTGGGTTTTAACCGCGAAGCGTGGGCGCTGGCCAATGGGATTCAGGGCGTGGGCAGTATCGGCCAAATGCGCGAAAGGCTGCCTGAAAGCGCCACAGCGGCGATTGCTTGGCAGCGCTACCGTGCGGGCTTGAGTGTGCGCTGGCAGGCCACGGCAGCGGATTATCCTTTGGGCGTGGCTTTGATGCGGGCGCTGAGTTTAGGTGAGCAAGCGGCGTTACCGCAGGCTGCGTGGCAAGCGTTTCGCCCTTTGGGCATCAACCATTTAGTAAGCATTTCCGGTTTGCATATCGGCTTGGTGGCGCTGTGGGCGGGCTGGCTGATGCGTTGGACATTGCGCTGGCTGCCGTGGCAACCGGCGCAGCCCAAGCTGTGGTGGCTGGCGGCGGGGGTGGCGGCGGCTTTGTTTTATGCGGCGCTGGCCGGGTTTGCGGTGCCCACGCAGCGGGCGCTGTTGATGCTGTTGGTGTTGGCTTGGGGCTGGTGGCGGCAGCGCCATCAAACGCCGTGGCAGGTTTGGTGGGCGGCGCTGGCTTTGGTGTTGCTGTTTGATCCTTTATCGGCTTTGGCACCGGGGTTTTGGCTGTCGTTTGGTTTGGTGGCGGCGTTATTGTGGGCGGGCAGTGGCCGCGTGGCCGAGCGCGGGCTGCGTTGGCGGGCTTGGCGCACGGCGTTGCGGGCGCAATGGGCGGCGGCTTTGGCTTCGCTGGTGCTGGTGGCGTATTTTTTCGGCACGGTGCCTTTGCTCAGCCCGCTGGTGAATGCCGTGGCGATTCCGTGGTTTTCATGGCTGCTGGTGCCGCTGGCTTTGCTGGGCTTGCTGTTGCCATGGCAGGCGCCGTTGATGTGGATGGCGGCGCTGGCCGAATATACGCTGCGGGCGCTGATGTGGCTGGGCGAATATGCGCCGGTGTATGCCCCGGCGCAGCCACCGTGGCCAGTGGTGGTGCTGGGTGCGGTGGCGGTGTTGGTGCTGTTGTTGCCGCGCGGTGTGGGTTTACGGCCGTGGGCGTGCTTGTGTTTACTGATGCTGTTGGGTTTCAGGCAGCCTTTATTACCGGCGAACACGGCCAAAATCACGGTGTGGGATGTAGGGCAGGGCTTGGCGGTGTCGGTGCAAACGCGGCAGCGCCATTTGCTGTTTGACACCGGCACCGCCGCCGCCACGGAAATGCAGCTGCTGCCCAATTTGCGTGCTCAGGGCGTGCGTGGCTTGGATGTGTTGGTGTTGTCGCACCAGGATGCGGATCACGATGGCGGCGCGGCGGCATTGCGGCAGGCACTCAAGCCGCAGCGGGTGTTTGCCGGGCAGCCGCAAGCCTATGCCGATGCGGATTGGTGTGCGGGCGGGCTGAATTGGATGTGGGACGGCGTGTGGTTTGAGTTTCTCACCCTGCCGGTGGCTTCGCCCTTGGGCGACAACGACCATAGCTGTGTTTTGCGGGTGGTGGCCGGGGATAAGGCGCTGCTGCTCACCGGTGATTTGGGCGTGCGCGGTGAAGCGGCATTGCTGGCCGAATACGGTGAAGATGTGTTTAGCCACGTGTTGATATTGGGGCACCACGGCAGCCGCACGTCCAGCTCGCCTGCATTTTTGCGCCGGGTGAGGCCGGAGTGGGCGGTGGCTTCCAGCGGCTTTGCCAATGCCTACCGGCACCCGCATCCGCAAGTGGTGGATTTGCTGGCGCTGCGGCAGGTGGCGCTGTATCGCACCGATAATCAGGGCGGTGCCAGTGTGTTGCTGGCAGAAGGGCAGCCTTTGCAGTGGCAACCGCTGCGGCCACGGGTGCCGTTTTGGCAGCGCAAGCCGTTGCGGGGTGGAGATGATTGAGGCTGCCTGAAATATATAGCAAAGAAATTAAATAACTGAAGATATGCGCTCGTATAAATTAAAGCGCAGCCATTTACAAGTTATTTTGTTTAAGCTACTTGAAACGAAAAATCCGTTCAGCCCATCCCCTGGCGCAGCCGAATCGGAGCGGATTTTAGCGGGAGAAGGGTGCGCTATGTTTGAGCGCAGCGAGTTCACACCCGCCGCTAAAATTCGTGGAGATGAGGGAAGTTTGCGCAGCAAACCTACAACCGGGGTCGCCTTTTTTTGCTTACTTATTTTGGCGAAGCAAAAAAAGTAAGTGGCCGCGCGGCCATGAAGCGCAAAGTAAAACGATAAGGAAACGCATAAAAACCACAGCACTTTTTAAAATAACTCATACCAATTCTATAAAATAAGATAACAAGGCGGCGAGCTGAAGACAGTACAAGTAGTACGGCAAGGCGAGCCAACGCAGTTAGGTTATTTTATAGAATTGGTATCACTTCGTTTTGCTTTGTGTGCCAATGGATTGCCGAATCAAGTTCGGCAATGACGGTTTTACGTTTCAGGTAGCCTTAAAAGATGTGTCGCACCTGCGCAGGCAGGTGTCTAGTCTGAAGCACGGCTTCAGTTGTAGGAACAGAGTACAGGGCTTTGTAGAGTCAAAGCGCTGCTTTGAGCTGGGCACCTGCCTGCGCAGGTGCGACGGATGTGATAGCACATTGATGGAATCATTTATAGGGGCGGGCTTAATGCCCGCCCGCAATGTTTCGTTTGCGGGTGTTGATGAAAACAATGCCGTTTATTCGTCTTCTTCTGCCCAAGCCTGCTTCAAGGCTGCCTGAATGGTGTGCATATCAAAGCCGCGATAAGCCAGAAAACGCATTTGTTTGTGTTTTTCGGCCATATCGGCGGGGGTGTGGCTGAATTTTTTGTGCAATACGGCGATGGCCGCTTGCTGTTGGGTGTCGGCATCGGGCAGGTGTTGGCGGATGGTGTCGGCGTCCACGCCTTTGGCGGCCAAGGCCTGTTGCAGGCGCAGGTTGCCGTGGCTGCGGGCTTTGCTGTTGATGTAGGCTTCGGCATAGCGGGTGTCGGACTGCCAATGGCGCTCGGCCAGCTCATCCAGCAGGGCGTTGATTTCGGCGTGGTTGTCGCTGAGTTGCTGTAATTTTTGCGCCAGCTCGGCGCGGCTGATTTCGCGCCGTGCCAGAATGGCCAATGCACGCTGGCGCAAGTCGGGCTGGGGTTTCATATTAGTGCACCGGGTCTTTGGGGTAGAGGCGGTCGTAGATTTCCGGCAGGCTGCCAATCACCAAGTTGGGGCGGGTGGCCGGGTTTTGCCACAGCGCGTCCATATCGGCATAGCCCCAGTTAACACCCACACTGGGGCAGCCGGCGGCGTGGGCGGCGAGGATGTCGTTGGCCGAATCGCCCACCATCAATAGGTTTTCCGCCGCCACGCCCAACACTTCGGCGCAATGCAGCAAGGGCTGGGGCGACGGTTTTTTTTCAGGCAGCGTGTCGCCGCCGATAACCAAACTGAAATAATCGAGCAAACTCAGTTGCTGCAACAGCGCCACGGCCAGCACTTCGTTTTTATTGGTGACCACGGCCAGCGGCAGATTGTGTTTTTTAAACAGCTTCAGCGCAGTTTCCACTTGCGGATAGGCGCGGGTGTGTACGGCCAGATGGTCGCGGTAGTAGCGTACAAACGCCACAAAGCCTTGCTGCCACAGTGCATCATCGGCTTGGCTGCTGGGCGTGTCGGTGAGGGAGCGGTGTACCAAAGTGGCCACGCCGTCGCCCACATAGCCGGCCACGGTGTCTTGCGGCAGCGGCGGCAAGCCCAGCTCGGTGCGCATGGCGTTGGCGGCGGCGGCCAAATCGGCGATGGAATCAACCAAAGTGCCATCTAAATCAAAGGCGATGGCGTGGATTTGTTGCCAGGTGAGGGCGGGTGGGTTCATGGGTGGCTTTCAAAGGAATATTGGGGGCGATTGTACCATTGCGACACGAGGCTGGCGGTATATTGTGGTGTGTTGGCGGCTGTTGGCCGCCATTGGCAAAACATGGCTGCCGATGGGTTAAATTAGGCTTATTTTGATGTTGCATTGCACAAAATTGCTGTGAAAACAGGGGTTTGAAATTTACCCAAGTTTTTTATTATAAGATTGATGGTCTTGGCTTTTTTGCCCTGCGGGCGGGATTGACGTTGCGGTGTAATGTTCTTATAAATCCCTTTTAGCAGTTTTAACAAAGGTAATGTTGTGTAAGGCTGCCTGAAATTTATATTCTCTGACTTTTGCGGAGTAAACCAATCATGCAACAAATCAAAACTTGGCTGCTGTGGGCGCTGGTGGTGCTTACCGGCGTGGCGGCGTTTACCACGCTGGCGCTGAACCGTGGTGAAACGGTGAATGCGGTATGGATGATTACCGCTGCGGTATCGGTGTATGCCATCG
This sequence comes from Paralysiella testudinis, assembly GCF_016894345.1. GTDB lineage: Bacteria > Pseudomonadota > Gammaproteobacteria > Burkholderiales > Neisseriaceae > Paralysiella > Paralysiella testudinis. The sequence continues at coordinate 2,461,777 of NZ_CP069798.1, read as the reverse complement.
CCTACCGTTTTTACAGCCTCTATATTGCCAAAAACGTGATGCAGCTAGAGGCGCGGCGCATGACCCCGGCCGAGCGCCACAACGACGGCTTAGACTATGTGCCCACACACAAGGGTGTGCTGTTCGGCCATCATTTTGCCGCCATTGCCGGAGCCGGCCCTTTAGTGGGGCCGGTGCTGGCGGCGCAAATGGGCTATTTGCCCGGCACTTTGTGGATTATTTTCGGCGTGGTGTTTGCCGGTGCGGTGCAAGACATGCTGGTGCTGTTTATCTCCATGCGCCGCGACGGCAAATCGCTGGGCGACATCATCAAGCAAGAGATGGGCACCGTGCCCGGCATCATCGCTTCCATCGGTATTTTGATGATTATGGTGATTATTCTGGCGGTGCTGGCGCTGATTGTGGTGAAAGCGCTCACCAACAGCCCCTGGGGCACGTTTACCATTGCCATGACCATTCCGATTGCGCTGTTTATGGGCATCTACAGCCGCTATATCCGCCCCGGCAAAATCGGTGAAATTTCGGTGGTGGGCTTTGTGTTGCTGATGGCGGCGATTCATTTCGGCGGCATGGTGGCGCAAAGCGCTTGGGCGCCGATGTTTACCCTTACCGGCGTACAGCTCACCTGGGCGCTGATTATTTACGGCTTTATAGCCGCAGTGCTGCCGGTGTGGCTGTTGCTCACCCCGCGCGATTATTTGTCTACCTTTTTGAAAATCGGCACCATTGTGGCGCTGGCGGTGGGTATTTTGGTGGTGGGTCCGGCGCTGCAAATGCCGGCGGTAACCAAGTTTGTGGACGGCACAGGGCCGGTGTTTTCCGGCAATCTGTTTCCGTTTCTGTTTATCACCATTGCCTGCGGTGCCGTTTCCGGCTTCCATGCGCTGATTTCTTCGGGCACCACCCCGAAAATGATTGCCAACGAAACCGATGTGCGCATGATCGGCTACGGCGGCATGCTGATGGAAAGCTTTGTAGCGATTATGGCGCTGGCCGCCGCCGCCACGCTGGATCCGGGCATTTATTTTGCCATGAACAGCCCGGCGGCGCTGTTGAGCACCGATGTGAACCACGCCGCCCAGGTGATTACGCAAATGGGCTTTGCGGTTAGCCCGGATGCGATTAATCAGATGGCGGTGGATGTGGGCGAAAACACCATTCTGTCGCGCGCGGGCGGTGCGCCCACGCTGGCGGTGGGCATGGCGCACATCATGCACCAGTTTATCGGCGGCAAAACCATGATGGCCTTTTGGTATCACTTTGCCCTGTTGTTTGAAGCGCTGTTTATCCTCACCGCCGTGGACGCGGGCACGCGTGTGTGCCGCTTTATGATTCAGGATTTGGTGGGCATTTTTATCAAACCCTTTGCCAATACCGAATCGCTGCCCGCCAATTTAATCGGCACCTTTTTGGCGGTGGCGCTGTGGGGCTATTTCCTTTACGTGGGTGTTACCGATCCCTTGGGCGGCATCAATTCGCTGTGGCCGCTGTTTGGCATCGGCAACCAGATGCTGGCGGGCGTGGCGCTGATTACCGTAGCGGTGGTGTTGGTGAAAATGAAGCGCGATCGCTATGTGTGGGTGGCGCTGGTACCGGCCTTAGGCTTGCTGCTGGTGACCGTTACCGCCGGGCTGCAAAAAATCTTCCACAGCAAACCGGCCATCGGCTTTTTGGCGCACGCCAACAAATACCAGGCCGCCATTGCCAATAACGAAGTGCTGGCACCGGCCAAAAACATCGCCCAAATGCAGCAAATTGTGTTTAATGACCACATCAACGCTACCCTAGCCGGGCTGTTTTTGGTGGTGGTGGTCACCGTGGCGGTGTTCGGCCTGAAAGTGGCGCTCAAAGCGCGCAAAACCGGCTTTGCCACCGCACGTGAAACCCCGCCCGTTTACCGTGATGAAGTGGCGCCGGTAATCAGCAAAGGGGGCGCCCATGGCTAAATTATGGCCGCGTATCCGCCATTATCTGGGGCTGCTGCGCCAAACCGGCAGCCTGATGGTGGGCATCCCCGATTATGATAACTATGTGGCACAACAGCGCCGCCATAATCCGCATGCGCCGGTGATGACCCAGCGCCAATTTCTGGATTACTGCCATAAACGCCGCTGCGCAGGCAAAGGCTCGCGCTGCTGTTGAAACTTGAGGTGTTTAATCAAACAGGCCGGATTGGAATTGCAATCCGGCCTGTTTTGGGTTTCAGGCAGCCTAATGATGGTATGCATAAAAAACAAGCCATTTTCAAATCTATTGAAATGAAAATCGGCTCATATAGAGTGAAATGAAGAATAAAGTGATACAAGCCGCGAAGCCGCAGACAGTACACACGTACGGAACAGATTTTTGTTGGCGCTTTAGCGCCTTACAAAATCGTTCGCATCGCGCTAAGGCGCAGCAACGCCGTAGCACTTTGTTATGCATTTCACTATACAACGGTCATGTGTCGGGCATCACTGCCCGGCCTACAGTTGATTATGGTATTTACGCCGGAAAAGAAAATGCTGCCTGAATAAAGAGTTTCAGGCAGCCTCAATTCAATAGTGTAGGGCGCAATATCAATTGGCCGGCTGGTTGGCTGCGTTTACTGTGTTGGCAATCAGCTTTTCTGCCTGAGCCAAGGTGTTTTGTACTTCGGCTGGTGTGATGTTGCTGTTTTGCAGTAGCTGGCGGGTGCTTTCAAACACCACTTCGGTTTGCCCTTGCTGGTTTTCGGTAACCAATACTTTCAGCGGCAGCTTCAGGGCGAAGTGGGGGTCTTTTTGCATCAGCAGGGTACCGGCTTTGGGGGTGCCGTACACAATCACTTTGGCGACCTGCATATCTAGGCCGGCGGCGCGGGCGGCGGCTTGGTGGTCGATTACGGTGAAGATGGTCATGCCGCGGGCAGTAAAGGCTTGGCTTAAGTTGGCCACGGTGGTGTCGACATTTTGGCTGCTGGCAAGGGTAATCATGGCGGGTTGGGCGCTTTCGGCATGGGCAAAGGTGAAGGGCAGGGCGGCTAAGCCGGCGATGGCCAAGCTGCGGCGCAGGTGGGTTAAATTCATATTGTCTCCTGGGGCTGGTGATGAAAAGATTTCAGGTAGCCTTGGATGGGTAGACCAAGGCTGCCTGAAAGGTTGATGGCTTAAATATTAAGCCGCTTTAGGGCTACGCAATCCCTGTTTGCGAATCACTTTGGCCGAATCCACCATGGCCACAAAGCCGCAGGCCAGCATCATGATGTCTTTCAATACCAGCCGCCCGGCGCCGGAAAGGTAGGGAAAGCCGGTGTGGGCATCGGCGCCGTGCACCCAGGTTTCGGGGGTGAAGATTAAAAAGGTGTAGGTGACAAACGGGGTTAAAAAGCACAGCAGTGCGCCCACAAACCCGGCCTTGGGCGAAATATAGTGCGACAGCAGCAATAAAGCAAAGGCAATTTCCACTACGCCTAAGCCGTTGGAATAGCCGTAGGTGTTGTTGGCTTCGTGCCATAAGCGGTGCGCGGGCATGAGGGCGCCTTCGTGGTTCATGTATTGCAGATAATTGGCCGGGTCGTTATACAGCCACGACATAAACGGGCTGTTGGCCACAAACGGCACGATGCTGTCGGCTTCGTAGGGGATAAACTTGAGCCAGCCTATCCATAAAAACACCACCGCAATGGCGATGCGGCACAGGTGTACCCCCAGTTGTTCGGAGTTGGCGATTTTGTTGATTAAGTCGCGATAGAAGTGCATTGCAGATCCTTTCTGTATGTCCGCAGTTGAAAAAGCATTTCTTTCCGGCTTAATGTGGTGTTTGCTTGGTTTATTATTTTTGAATTGAATAAAGTGCAGGCCGTGTTTCCTCGCACGGCCTGCCTGGGCTTAACTGCGCTGGGCTTCTACTGCTTCCATTGCCCGCAGTGAATAGGTGTAGGCGGCTCCGGCATTTAAGGCAATGGCGGTGGCCAAGGCACCGGCCACTTCGCTGTTGGTGGCGCCGGCTTTAACCGCCGCTTCGGCATGCACGCTGATGCAGCTTTCGCAGCGGGTGGTTACCGCCACGGCCAGCGAAATCAGCTCGCGGGTTTTGGCGTCGAGCGCTTCGGCTTCGGCTGCTTGTCCCAAAGCCTGATAGGCTTGCAGCATTTTGGGGTGTTGGCCGCCCAGTTTGCCAAAGGCTTTTTTCACCATCAGCGCGTGTTGTTTCCAGTCTAAAAACATGATGACACTCCTTGTGTTGATGGGGTGTATTCTGCGCCGCTTTTCTGGGTAATAATTATCTGATAAGCTCATTTCTTTTCACTAAAAGCGCATTTTGGGCGGGTTTTATGATTTTAGACAAACTATTGGAATACGCGCAGGTGTCGGCGGCCATCAATATGCAATGCTTGGTGCGCGGGCGTTGGCATTTGCATAATCCGGCCGCGCCCGGGCGGGCTTATGTGCATATTGTGTTGTCTGGCACCGGCGTATTGGCGCGTGCCGATGCCGCGCCGCAGCGCCTGTATGCCGGTGATTTGGTGTTTTTACCGCAAGGGATGGCGCACAGTATTTGCGACTTTAACGGCCAAGGCGAAGCCGCGCCGCTGCAAATGTGCCGAAAAGGCGCGTGGACGCTGGGCAGCAATGCCGAGGGGCGTGAAGACATGGGCATGTTGTGCGGCCATTTCGACTACCAGCCGCACAGCGGTTTGCTGGAAGGCTGGCCGCCTTTGGTGGTGGTGCCGTGGCAGCAATTGCCGCAGCTGCGGGCGTGGGTGGATTTATTGCAGATGGAGGCGGCGTTGGCCGATGAACACAGCGAAGGCGCGGCCAGTGTGATTAACGGTTTGTCGCTCACCTTGCTGGCGTGGTTGATTCGCCATTGCTGGCAGCAGCCGCAGTGGCAAAATCCGCCACCGGGCGTGTTGAGGGCACGGCAAGACGCACGCTTGCGCCCTTTGCTGGCGGCGGTGATGGCCGAACCGGCGCAGGTGTGGACGGTAGACAATATGGCCGCGCAGGTGCATTTGTCGCGCGCACAATTTATGCGCGTGTTTCAGGCAGCCTTGGGGCAAAGCCCGCACCAATTTGTGATGCAAACCCGTTTGCGCCAAGCGGCGGTGTATTTGCGCCAACGCAGCGACAGCATTGTGCATATTGCCTTGGCCGCCGGTTTTCAGTCGGAAACGCATTTTGCGCGGGTGTTTAAGCAGCAATACCGGCAAACACCGCGCCAATACCGGCTGGGGCTGCCTGAAGAGGGTTGAGGGATTGGGATAGGAGCGGGTGGTAAGATGCGGGTGGCGTTGACCTACGGCGGCTTGAAATAAAGGGGTTTGCATCAACACCAACAAACAGCCGCCCGCAATGCATGCGGGCGGCTGTTTGTTGGGCCGGATAAGCGGATTATTTTTTGGCTTCGGCTTTTTTAGTTGCTTTTTTCACTTCTTTTTTGGCTTTGGCAGTGTCTTTTTTGACTTCGGCTTTGGCAGCTGGTTTGGCTTTGCTGGCGGCCGGGGCGGTAGCAGCCGGTTTGGCGGCGGGTGCCGGTGTGGTGCTGGTGCCGGCGGCAAAAGAAGCAACGGAAGTCATGCCCAAAGCAGCAGCCAGTAGTGCGGCGGTCAATTTTTTCATGGTCAGTCTCCTAAAACGGTATTAAATCGGTTGGGGGTTAAAGCAAAACCGCAGTGGTTTTGTTGGGTGCAGAATAAACCTGCAAACTTAGGCCAAACTTAGTGCCGATGTAGGATTGTGTAAAAGTCTTTTTAGGGTCTGTTCACATTTTAGCCGTGCAGCAGATTTTGAGTAGAAAAGTCTGCGTTCAAGGCGAAAAGCACAGCAAAGTTGAACACCTTGCGCGCATTTTCAACGCAGAAGGCGGGCTTTTAAGCCAAAATAGGGCCACGCGATGAAATGTGAACAGGCCCTAGAGCCTGTTGACGATTTTTTGTAGCGGATTTTTAGTGCAGAAAGCGGCACGGGCAAGGCAAAAAGCACAGCCAAGGCCCGCTTTGGCTATGCATGGTTAACGCCGCATACGTTTGTTTATGTGCTGAAAGCAGCATCAACAAGATGGTGAGCAGGCTTTTAGGTACCAAAGCTGTCTGCAAGCCTTGGCACCTCGCTAAACCAAACGCCTGCCATGCAACAGTGCACGGCAGGCGTTTGAATGGACAGAAACACAGACGATTTAAGGCTGCTCAATCACCGCCCAAGCCGAATGGTTGTGGATGGATTCGAAATTTTCACTTTCCACCCGAAACGCGCCCACGCGCGGGTCGGCTTGTAAAGCGGTGGCGATGTCGCGCACCATGTCTTCCACAAATTTGGGGTTGTCGTAGGCGCGCTCGGTAACGTATTTTTCGTCCGGGCGCTTGAGTAGGCCGTAGAGCTGGCACGAAGCCTGCGCTTCCACCAAATCAATCACTTCTTCAATACTTACTTCGCTGTTGCAGCTTAACGACACGGTAACGTGCGAGCGCTGGTTGTGGGCGCCGTATTGGGAAATTTCCTTGCTGCACGGGCAGAGGCTGGTTACCGGCACCAGCACTTGCAAGCGGTGGCAATAGCAGCCTTGTTTGATTTCGCCGCTCAATTCCACATCGTAGTCCAGCGTGCTGCGGATGCCGGAAATGGGCGCGGTTTTGAGGCGGAAGTAGGGGAATTTTACGCTGATTTTGCCGGAATGCGATTCCAGCAGCGCCACCATTTCTTCGGTAAGCGCGCGCAAGCGGGTAAAGCTGAGTGGCTCGGTTTGCTGCTCCATCAGCGCCACAAAGCGCGACATATGGGTGCCTTTTTGCTCCGGCGGCAGATAAACCGTCATGGTGAGCCGCGCCACGGTGTGCTGGGTGCCGTCGTCAGACTGGATGGCAACGGGAAAACGCAAGTCTTTAATGCCTACTTGGTTGATGGGCATATTGCGCTGGTCGGGGCTGCTTTGCACGTCGGCAATGGCATTCATGCGGTGCGGTTCCTTGGGTAATTCAATTAAGCCTGGCAGGCCATCCGGCAGGCAGGGTGTATAAAATAGGTGCCGCTGCAATAAATTCAAGTGAAACGCCGGCGGCAAGGGCGCAATTATACGGTATGGCAAAAGCCCGAGCAAATTAGTCGGAATTGATTGTGGCTATGCAGCCGATGGGCTTTGCTTGATAACAGCGGCTGCCTGAAAAACGGCGGCACATGCTAGAATTGCGCACTATGCCCACTTGCACAAGAGAGCGTGCCATGAAATTCGCCACCGAAGCCATCCACACCAGCTACGACCACAACCAGCACAACCGCGCCATTATGCCGCCCATCTACCAAAACAGCATGTTTTGTATGCATGAAATCGGCGAAGACATTCCCTACCGCTATTCGCGCGTGGCCAACCCCACCCGCAAAACGCTGGAAGACACCATAGCCGCGCTGGAACACGGCGTGGCCGGTTTTGCGTTTGCCAGCGGCATGGCGGGGATTGACACCATTTGGCGCACCTTTCTGCGCCCGGGCGACACCATTGTGGCGGTGGCCGATATTTACGGCGGTGCTTATGATTTGCTCACCGAAGTGTATGCGCAATGGGGCATTAAGGTGATTTTTGCCGATTTAACGCTGCCTGAAAACCTCGATGCCGTTTTGGCGGCGCAGCCGGTGAAAATGCTGTGGCTGGAAACGCCGAGCAACCCGTTGCTGCGGCTGGTAGACATTGCCGCGCTCACCCAAAAAGCCAAAGCACACGGCGTATTGGTGGGGCTGGACAACACCTTTGCCACCCCGTACCTGCAAAATCCGCTCGATTTGGGCTGTGATATTGTGTTTCATTCGGCCACCAAATACCTGTGCGGCCATTCCGATGTGCTGATGGGCGTGGCCGCAGTGAAAGACGAAGCCGTGGCCGCACCCTTGCGCACCATGTTGATGAACACCGGCGCCGTAGCCGGGCCGATGGATTGCGCCTTGGTGTTGCGCGGCATCAAAACCCTGGCCGTGCGCATGGACCGCCATCAGTATAACGCCGCCATTCTGGCGCAGCGCCTGCAAGCGCATCCGGCGATTGAAAAAGTGTTTTACCCCGGCTTGCCCGAACACGAACACCACGCGCTGGCACAGCGGCAAATGCGCGGCTTTGGCGGCGTGGTGTCGGTGTATTTGCGCCAAGACAGCCGCGCCGCGGCCAACAGCGTGATTAAAAATCTGCAATTGGTGCAAATGGCCTCCAGCTTGGGCGGCGTGGAAAGCCTGGTCAACCACAGCGCCAGCCAGTCGCACAGCGGCATGAGCCGCGCCTTAAAAGCGCAATTGGGCATCCGCGAAGGCCTGCTGCGCTTTTCCACCGGCATCGAAGACATCGAAGACATTTGGGCCGATATTAACCAAGCCCTGAATACCGTGTGCTAATACCCAATCTAAACAATAACCTAACTGCGTTGGCTTGCCTTAGCGCAAAGCGAACGATTTTGTAAGGCGCTAAAGCACCAACAAAATCTGTTTCGTACTAGATGCACTGCCTGCGGCTCGCCGCCTTGTTATCTTACTGTTTAAATTGGATATACGGCTGCCTGAAAGCTTGATTTACCGATGAAACGCCTGCACACCCATTACGACAATTTAAAAGTCACCGCCGACGCCAGCGACGAAGTGATTCGCGCCGCCTACCGTGCCTTGTCGCAAAAGCACCACCCGGATCGCAACCCCGACAATGCCGATGCGCACCGCATCATGAGCATCATCAACCAATCGTATGCGGTGCTGTCCGACCCGCAACAACGCCGCGCCCACGATATCTGGATTGCCGAGCAACAGCGCTTGGCGCTGCAGGCACAAGCGCAACGGCAGCAGCACAGCGCCAGCCAGCGCCAAGCGCAATTGCAACATCGGCAGCAGGCGGTGGCGGCTTATCAGCGCCAGCGCGAAGCCGTGCGCCCCACCCGCCCGGCCAAATATGCACTGCACGCGTGGCGGCAATGGCTGGGCATGGCGCTGGTGGTATTGCTGCCGGTGGCCGGCTGGTGGTGGTGGCAGGCACAAGCTACCCCTGCAGCGCCCGCGATTAGCACCAGCCTTAGCGCCACTGCCCCCAACGGCCAAGCCTTGCCTGCCGCCAAAGGCTATGTGGCCGGCTATCCGGTGCTGCGCCAGCGCGGCCGCAATGTGGTGGAGGTAGACAACAGCGGCTTGAACAGCGGCATTTTCGCCCAATTATATGAATTGCGCGGCGGCAAACTCACCGCCATCCGCTCGTTTTACATTCCTGCGGGCGAGCGCTTTAGCGTTACCCAAGTGGGCGATGGCGACTTCAGCCTGCACTACCGGCGCGTAGACAACGGCGAATGGCAAATCAGCGCGCCGTGGCTGATTGAAAACACCGAACGCAGCGGTCAATACCGCCAGATTGACGTTAAGCTGTAACACGAAATAACGCTCATAAACCAATGGGTAATTCAAGGCTGCCTGAAATTTAAGTGCGCTGAGATAGACCTAATTGTTAAACCGGCGCCCGCTTAATCCAATCCCTTATCAATATGCTCTAAAGGACGCCCATGCCTGCCGCACCCGAAGCCAAATTCAGCGAAGAAACCGTGTTGTGGGTAAAACAGCACACCCCCAAGCTAATCACCTTTGCCATCAGCCGCCCCGAGCACTACCGTTTCAGCGCCGGGCAATTTTCCCGCTTGGGCTTTCGCGACGGTGCCGGTTTTATTTGGCGCGCCTATTCGGTGGTGTCGGCCGAATATGCCGACACCTTAGAATACTTTGCCGTGCTGATTGAAGGCGGCCCCATGAGCGCACGGCTGGCCGATTTGCAAGCGGGCGACCGTATCTTGCTTGACAAAACCGCCACCGGCTTTTTGCTGCCCGAGCGCTTTGCCGACGGGCGCGATTTAATCATGCTGTGCACCGGCTCCGGCATCGCCCCGTTTTTGTCTATCCTGCAACAGCCGCAAATCTGGCAACGCTTCGAGCGCTTGGCATTGGTGCATTCGGTGTCGTTTGCCAACGAGCTGATTTTCAACCAACGCATCGCCGAGCTGGCGCAGCATCCGCTGGTGGGCGAATACAGCAGCCAATTCACTTTCCAAACCGTGCTCACGCGTGAACATTTGGCGGGTGCTTTAGATAAGAGGCTGCCTGAGCTGCTGCACAACGGCGAGCTGGCCACCGCGCTCAAACTCAACTTCAGCCCGCAGCACAGCCGCTTTATGATTTGCGGCAACCCGGCGATGGTAAAAGACACCTTCAAAACCCTGCTCGACATGGGCTTTGCTATGCACCGCAATAAAGTGCCGGGGCAGATAATGATGGAAAACGGGTTTTGAGATTTTTTGATTTATAAAATATTTTCAGGCAGCCTTATATAAAGGCTGCCTGAAAATATTTTGGAAACAGGTTTAGGATAAATCAGCAGCCATAAGTTGGATTTCCAATCTGACCTATGGCTGTGTATGCGTGTTGATTGCAGGCTGTAAATACATGCGATACAATACTGTAAATAGTAGAGATACAGCCATGATACTTTCATTCCAACACAAAGGGCTTGAACGGTTTTATAAAACGGGCAGCAAATCGGGAATACAAGCTGCTCACGCGGTCAAGTTGGCGCGTATTCTCGCCCGTTTGAACAGCGCCGCCGTGCCTTCCGACATGAATATCGCAGGCTGGAATTTGCACCCTTTATCAGGGGATTTAAAAAACCATTGGAGCGTGAAAGTAAACGGCAACTGGCGTGTTACGTTTAAATTGGAAAACGGCCACGCCGAAATTGTGGATTATCAGGATTACCATTAAGGAAATTGTTATGCGCATGCACAACCCTCCGCACCCGGCCGAAGTGATTCGGGAAGACATCTTGCCCGAGCTTGGCCTGAGCGTAACCGAAGCGGCGCGGCAGCTTGGGGTGTCCCGCGTGACGCTTTCCCGCTTGTTGAACGGCAAGGCAGGCATCAGTGCCGATATGGCCATCCGCCTGCATAAATGGCTGGGCGATAACAGCCCCAGCCCGGAAAGTTGGTTGCACCAACAGGCCGATTACGACTTGTGGCAGGCCATGCAAAAAACCAACCCGCAGGTTACTCCAGCATATGCGGTTTGATGATATGCACTGGTTGGCGCATACCGGATAAACCGATTGAATGGCATGATTTTTCAGGCAGCCTTGTGTGAAGGCTGCCTGAAAACATTTTGAGAAAACAGATTTAAAATAAAGCCACACCGCCGCAGTTTAATGGCAGCGTTTATTGCTGCCGCAGCGGTTGCAGCCGCTGCAGGCATCGGCTTTTTTGCCGAAGAAGCGTTTGCCTAAAAAAGCGGCACAGGCCAGCACGATAATGGCCACCACAATATATTCCATCATTTTGATTTCTTTCTGCCAGGGTGTTGGCAATCGGTTATGGCGCTAAGCCGTGAGTGCTAAGGTAATGCGGTACACCATAAACGCAAACACATAAGCCAGCACAAACAAATAGGCGGTAATCAGCGCGGTGGTGCGGGCGGATTTGGTTTCGCGTTTGATAACCGCCAAGGTGGCGGCGCACATGGGGGCGTAGACATACCAGGCCAGAAAGGCGAAGGCGGTGGCTAGGCTCCATTGCTGGTGCAGCACCGGAATCAGGCTTTGCTGCAATGCTTCGTCGCTGCCGCCCACGGCATATACCGTGCCCAGCGCGGCCACCACCACCTCGCGGGCGGCCATGCCCGGCACCATGGCGATGCACATTTCCCAGCTAAAGCCCAGCGGCGCAAACAGCGGCTGAATCAAATGCCCCAGCATGCCGGCAAAGCTGTAGTCAATCGCCGGGCCCGTGGCGCCGGCGGGCGCTGCCGGAAAACTCACCAGCGCCCACAATACCACGCTGATGGCAAAAATCACCGTACCGGCGCGTTTTAAAAAGGCGCTAACCCGATCCCAAAGGCTGAGCAAAATGTGTTTGAAATTAGGGCGGCGGAAGGTGGGCAGCTCCATCAGCAAAGGGAACTGCTGTACTTGGCCGCTTCGGCGTGCCAGCAGCTTCATTACCCAAGCAGCCACGGCGGCCGACACAATCCCCACCAAATACAGGCCGAACAAGGTAAGCCCTTGCAAGTTAAACAGGCCGCCCACGCTGTGGTTGGGCACCACGGCGGCAATAATCAAGGCATACACCGGCAAGCGTGCCGAGCAGGTGAGCATGGGGGCGATGGCGATGGTAACCAGCCGCTCGCGCGGGTCTTGAATGGTGCGTGCCGACATCACTGCGGGCACGGCGCAGGCAAAGCTAGACAGTAAAGGGATAAACGCGCGCCCGGACAGGCCGCTTTTAGCCAGCAGGTTGTCGAGCAAAAAAGCGGCCCGCGGCAAATAGCCGGAATCTTCCAGCAGCAGAATAAAGGCAAATAAAATAGTGATTTGCGGCACAAACACCAGCACGCTGCCAATGCCCGCAATCACGCCGTTTACCAGCAGACTTCGCAGCGGGCCTTCCGGCAGCAAGCCGCCCACCCAGCCGCCGAAGCTGCCGATGGCGGCTTCAATGCCGTCCATCAACGGCGCAGCCCAAGCATAAACGGCTTGGAATACCAGCAGCAGCACCAGCAGCAGCACCACCAATCCCCAAAACGGGTGCATCACCAGATTATCCAAGCTGCGGTGCCAGGCGGGCAGTTGGATTGGCGTGCTCACTACTTGGGCGAGGATTTTTTCCACTTGCCGATACAGCGCGGCGCTGTCGAGCGCATCAATGCGTTGCTGCACAGTGGCGTTGTCGTGATGCTGTGCGGCGGCGCGGGGCAGCGCGGCGATGGCGTTTTTAATCGCCAGTGTGCCGTTGGCATTCACGGCCACGGTTTCCACCACCGGCACGCCCAGCAATTGGCTTAATTTGGCGGTGTCGATCGACAGGCCGCGGGCGCGCGCCACATCGCTTAAATTCAGCGACACCACCATCGGCTTGCCCAAGGTTTGCAGTTCCAGCACCATGCGCAGCGTCATGCGCAGATTGGTGGCGTCGGCCACGGCGATAATGGCGTCGGGGCTGCGCATAGCGGCGGCGCCCATGCGCCCGAGCAGTAAATCGCGGGTAACCGCTTCGTCGGGGCTGGTTACACGCAGGCTGTAGGTGCCGGGCAGGTCGATAATGTGGATGTTAGCATCGCCGGCAAACACGCCTTCGCGTTTGTCTACGGTAACACCGGGGTAGTTGGCCACTTTGGCACGCGCACCGGTGAGCGCGTTAAACAGGGCGGTTTTGCCGCAATTGGGCGCGCCCACCAAGGCGTAATAAGCAACAGTCATGATGGAGCGCTCAGGATTGGTGGGGCAGGCAGAGGATTTTGGCTGCTTCGGCGTGGCGCAGCGAGAATTGGGCGTTGTTGCCCAAGCGCACTGCAAACGGGCCTTTGCCCAAAAGGCCGGTGGCAATCAACATCACCGACATGCCGTGGGAAAAGCCCAAATCGGCTAAGCGCTGTGCCACGGTGTCGTCCAGATGGCCGAATTGGGGATTGGGGTGAATGGCGTGGATATACGCGGCCTGACCTTTTTTGAATTGATGTAAAGGACGGGGTGACATAAAAGCAGGCTTTCAAATTGCCCAGCGTGCGGTAGGGCGTCGCGGTCTTATAGTGAAATGCATAACAAAATGCTACGGCGTTGCTGCGCCTTGCCGTACTACTTATACTGTCTGCGGCTTCGCGCCTTGTATCACTTTATTCTTCATTCCACTATAGGGCGGGTGGCGGTGCCGGAAGGCTGGTGTTGGTTGATAATTGCTAACCATTATTATTTGTTTTTGTAATTGAGGCAATAGCCAGAATGTAAAACCGGATTGAAAGCCATTCTTGTTTGTATTAAGTCAAGCCAATAAAGGCTGCCTGAAAATATTTTCAGGCAGCCTTTATTGGCGTTGCTAATCGTTAAAACGCATCGCCCGGCACGCGCACCCAGCCTTCCATAATCACCCGGGCGCTGCGGCTCATAATGGCTTTGGTGGCGGTCCAGCGGCCGTTTTCTTGTGCTGCGGCCGCGCCCACGCGCAAGGTGCCGGAAGGATGGCCGAAGCGCACGGCTTCGCGCTCGCCGCCGCCGGCAGCCAAGTTAACCAAGGTGCCGGGAATGGCGGCGGCGGTGCCAATGGCCACCGAGGCGGTGCCCATCATGGCGTGGTGCAGTTTACCCATGCTCATGGCACGCACCAGCAAATCAATATCGGCGGCGGCCACGGCTTTGCCGCTGGAGGCGGTATAGCCTTGCGGCGGTGCCACCCACGCCACTTTTGGGGTGTGCTGGCGGGTGGCGGCTTCGGCTATATCTTGAATTAAGCCCATTTTTAATGCGCCGTAAGCGCGGATGGTTTCCAGCTTTGCCAAGGCGGCGGTGTCGTTGTTGATGTCGTCTTGCAATTCGGTGCCGGTGTAGCCGATGTCGGCGGCGTTCACAAAAATGGTGGGAATGCCGGAATTGATTAAGGTGGCTTTCAGGCAGCCGATGCCGGGTACATCCAAATCATCCACCACGGCGCCGGTGGGGAACATATCGCCATCGCCGTCGGCAGGATCCAGAAATTCGATGGCCACTTCGGCGGCGGGGAAGGTAACGCCGTCCAGCTCGAAATCGCCGGTTTCTTGCACTGCACCGTTGTGCATCGGCACATGGGCGATGATGGTTTTACCGATGTTTTTTTGCCAGATGCGCACGGTGCACAGGCCGTTGGCGGGGATGTTGGCCGCGTCTACCAAACCGTTGCTGATGGCAAATGCGCCCACGGCGGCGGTGAGGTTGCCGCAGTTGCCGCTCCAATCCACAAACGGCTTGTCTATCGACACTTGGCCAAACAGATAATCCACGTCGTGGCCGGGGGTGCTGCTTTGGGCCAGAATCACCGCTTTGCTGGTGGAGGAGCTGGCGTTGCCCAAGCCGTCGATTTGTTTGCCGTAGGGGTCGGGGCTGCCGAGCACGCGCAGCAAAATTTGGTCGCGCGCGGCGCCGGGTGTTTGCGCGGCGGCGGGCAGGTCGTCTAATTTGAAAAACACGCCTTTGGAGGTGCCGCCACGGTAGTAGGTGGCGGGAATTTTGATTTGCGGGGCAAACGGGGGCATGGTGAAGCTCCTTTGTAGTAGGTGGTTTTATTATTGTGGGTGGGTTAACGCGGTTTATCTGCGCAAATTTAAATAGCGATGGGCTGTGCTTTACACGAGCGCGTAATTTCAATTGGTGATTTAAAACTGCTCATCCGCATGCAGATAGCGCCATTGCCCCGGCGGCAGCTGCCCCAGTTTTACCTTGCCCATGCGCACGCGTTTTAGGCCGGTAACGCGCAAGCCCACCAGCTCGCACATGCGGCGGATTTGGCGTTTTTTGCCTTGTTTGAGGATAAAGCGCAGTTGGTCTTGGTTTTGCCAGCTCACTTTGGCCGGGCGCAAGGCTTCGCCATCCAGGCTTAGGCCGTGGTTGAGCAAGGCCAAGCCTTGTTCGCTTAAGCGGCCTTCCACGCGCACCAAGTATTCTTTTTCCACGCCGCTGTGTTCACCAATCAATTGCTTGGCGATGCGGCCGTCTTGGGTGAGCACCAATAAGCCCACCGAGTCGATGTCCAGCCGCCCGGCGGGGGCGAGGTGGCGGCTGTGGCCGGGCTGGTAGCGGATGCGGCTGGTGTCGCCCGCCCAGTGGTTGGCGGCGGTAATCAGCTCCATGGCGGCGCGGTGGCCGTCTTCGGGCTGGGCGCTCACATAGCCCACCGGTTTGTTGAGCAAGATGGTAACGCGTTCGGCTTGCTGCTGGTGTGCTTGGCGCTCTAAGTCGATACGGTCGGTAAGGCTCACTTTTTGGCCGAGCACGGCGGTGTGACCGTTTACTTTTACCCAGCCTTGTTCGATGTAGTGGTCGGCCTCGCGGCGCGAGCATAAGCCCAGCTGTGCCATGCGTTTGGACAGGCGTTGTGTGTCGTTGGGGGTGTCGGTCATGGTGTTGGCTTTATTCAATATATAAAGGCTGCCTGAAACGCAGTTTCTGCGCAGCTCAAACTTTTCAGGCAGCCTGTTGGCAAGATTAGCTGCGGTTGGAACCGGCCACCATTTCCAGCAAAAACAGCCGCGCATCCAAGTTGCCGTTAAACAGCGGGATTTTGCGCTTGGGCGACAGGCGCATCAGTTTGGGCATGTCGCGGTCGGCGGTGAACATGCCCGCGGTCCAGCCGGCGAAATATTGTTTCAACCAGCTGCCCAATTGCGGATACAGCGCTTGCAGGGTTTGGATTTCGGCCAAGCGCACGCCGTAGGGCGGGTTGCTGATTAAAATGCCGTGCTCGCCATTGGGGCGGCTGTCGAGCGCGTCTTGGGTTTGCCAGTGGATGTATTGCCCCACACCGGCGGCCGCGGCATTGTGGCGGGCGGTGGCCACCATGTGGCGGTCATTGTCGCTGCCGCCAATGGGTGCGGTGGCCGGATGGATGGCGTTTTTGGCTTGTTGTTGCAGGCTGTGCCACAGAGCGGCATCGAAATTTTTGAGTGTTTCAAAACCAAAGCGGCGTGCCAGCCCGGGTGCGGTGGCGGTGGCGATTAGTGCCGCTTCAATCGCTAAAGTGCCGCTGCCGCAGAAGGGATCCATAAACGGCTGGCTGCCGTTGTAGCCGGCCAACAGCAGCAGCCCGGCAGCCAGATTTTCGCGCATCGGTGCTTCGCCCGCTTCGTTGCGGTAGCCGCGTTTAAACAAGGCTTCGCCGCTGGTGTCGATAAACAGGCTGGCGGTTTTGTCGTTTAAAAAGGCATGGATGCGCACATCGGGGCGGAATTTGCCCACGCTGGGGCGGCTGCCGCTGTGTTCGCGGAATACGTCGCAAACTGCGTCTTTCACTTTTAAGGCTGTGAAATCCAGGCTTTTTACCGGGGCGCGTTTGCCCTCAATGTGGATTTTGAAGGTTTGCTGCACGGCAAACCATTGCGGCCAAGCGGTTTTGGCGGCCAGCGCGTAAACGTCTTGCTCGTGGCGGATGGCACCGTGCGCCACCCGTAGCAGCACACGGCTGGCGGTGCGGCTGTGCAGATTGATGCGGTAAACCGTTTCCAAGCTGCCACAGCAGGCGATGCCGCCATCGCCGGGGGTGATGTCGGTCGCGTGTTGCGCCGCCAGCTCAACGGCCAGCACCGGCTCCAAACCGCGCGGGCAGGAAACAAATAAAGAATAATCGGACATGGGGCTCTTTGTGTACAATGGGCGGCTGCCTGAAAACGCTGGGAATGCCAGAAAATCAATTTCAGGCAGCCTTGAAAATAATGCCGATTATACCTGAAACACCGTTGCTAAAATGCCGCCAAAAACAACCGTCCAACAATTCGCCCCGCGCCTGATTGCCTGGCAGCAACAGCATGGCCGCCATCATTTGCCGTGGCAGGTGGCGGATCCTTATGGCGTGTGGCTGTCGGAAATCATGTTGCAGCAAACCCAAGTGGCCACGGTGCTGGACTATTATCCGCGTTTTATGGCGGCTTTCCCCAATGTGCAGGCTTTGGCGGCGGCGCCGCAAGACGCGGTGTTGAGCCTGTGGCAAGGCTTGGGCTATTACAGCCGTGCCCGCAACTTGCACAAAGCGGCGCAGCAGGTGGTGGCAGATTTTAACGGCGAATTTCCATGCACGCGGCCGCAATTGGAGCGCTTGAGCGGGGTGGGGCGCAGCACCGCAGCGGCGATTGCCGCTTTTGCCTTTGGGCAGCGCGAAAGTATTTTGGACGGCAATGTAAAACGGGTGCTGTGCCGGGTGTTTGCACAAGACGGCGATGCCAACAGCAAGGCGTTTAACGACACGCTGTGGGCATTGGCCGAAAGCCTGTTGCCGCCTGCTGCTGCCGATATGGCCGCCTATACGCAAGGCTTGATGGATTTGGGCGCCACGGTGTGCAAGCGCAGCAAGCCGTTGTGTAATGCTTGCCCGATGGCGGATGTATGCCAAGCGCGGGTGCAAAACCGCGTGGCCGAGCTGCCGCGCAAAAAAGCCGCCGTGGCGGTGGCGGTGCTGCCGCTGTATTGGCTGGTGTTGCGCCGGGCCGATGGCGCGCTGTGGCTGCACAAACGCCCGCAAAAGGGCATTTGGGGCGGCCTGTGGTGTGTGCCGTGTGTGCCCAGCTTGGCGCAAGCCGAGCAGTGGCTGGCCAAAGCCGGGCTGAATTTGGCCGATATGAGCGAAGGCCACACCATCAGCCACCGCTTAACCCACCGCCTGCTGCAAATCACGCCCTTGGTTTGCGATTTCAGGCTGCCTGAAAACAGCGCCATTATCGAGCGCGATGGTGAGTGGGTGGCGAAAGCCGATTTGGCGGCTTACGGCTTGCCCAAGCCTTTGGCGGCGTATTTGGCGGAGATAAGATAATACCAATTCTAAAAAATAACCTAACTGCGTTGGCTCGCCTTGCCGTACTAGGTGTACTGTCTGTGGCTCGCCGCCTTGTTATCTTATTTTTTAGAATTGGTATAAATAATATTGCAAGCTTATTGATTGGCGCAATTTTGTAAGGTATGGGTAAAGTATCGAGAATAAAGTGGTTTTATGTGGATAAAGCGGTTATGATGCTTGGCATGTATTTATAAATCGGCTTTGGTGTTTATCACATACCGTTTTATTCCAATACAGACAAACCATTCCGGCTTCGCGCCATCATCCCCGCTTTATAACGCATCACATTGTTCTTGCTTCAATATCACTGGGTGAAATCAACACCGCACTGTATTAACAATTAAAACAATAAATTTGCTGTACAAAAGCAGTACCTAAGGAAGTTATCATGCAACACCGCCGCCGTTTAAACAACTACCGTGCCTTACTGCGCACCCGCACACAAACCCAGTCGCCCCCGTCATAAACCCGCCACCCATTTAAACCAATGCCGCCTTATTCAGGGCGGCATTGGTTTTTTTGGGTATAACAAAAGCAAATGGGTTTCAGGCAGCCTGAACGCATGATGCAGTTTTATATGCGTGCCGACAACGCACCAAAGCGCTAACCATTGCGGCTGTTAACTTTGCAACAGGCTTTGCCCGAAATATTCGCCCGCCTGCACACCCGGCAGGGTGAAGAAATAGCCGCCGCCGAAGGGGCTGATGTATTCTTCCAGCGGCTCGCCGTTGAGCAGGTTTTGCACAAAGATAAAGCCGTCGGCCAGATTGGCTTGGTAGCAGATAAACACAAGCCCCACATCCAATTGGCCGGATTTGGCCAGACCGCGCGAATAGTCGAAAGGCCGTCTGAACAATTGGTGTTTCTGCATAAATTCGCGGCTGCGCGGGTTGGCCAGGCGCATATGGCTGTCGTGCGGAATGGTTTTGCCTTGCGGGTCGGCGGCGTAGTCGGGGCTGTCGTGTTCGTTTTTCATGCCCAGCGGGGCGCCGCTGTATTTTTCGCGCCCGAAAATGGTTTCTTGCTCTTGCAAGGGCGTGCGGTCCCAAAATTCCACAAAATGGCGAATCAGGCGCACGGCTTGATAGCTGCCGTTTTTCGCCCATGCGGGTTCATCGAGGCTGTTGGCGGCGATGCCGGTCCACAATACTTCGTTGGCGGTTTGGGGGTTGCCCACATCGGGGTTGCCGCTGCCGTCGCGAAAGCCAAACAGGTTGCGCGCGGCGGCGCCGGGTTCGGTTTTGGGCAAAAAGCCGTCGATGCTCCAGCGGATAATGGCGTATTGGGCGGTGTTTTTCACCAAGTCGCGCAGGGCGTTTTGGCAGGTTTCGGGGGAAAGGGCGCAGATTTGGATGCTGAAATCGCCATCGCACCATTCGGCGGCCAGTTTGTCGTTGGGAAAACGCGCCATTTCAATCAGGTGCTTGGGCTTTTTATCGGCCAGCCCGAAACGCGCATCAAACAGGCTGGCGCCCACGGATACGGTGATGGTGAGGCCGTCGGGGCGGAAAGTTTTGCCCAAAAGGCCGCTGCCGGCGGGCGGCAACTTGGCGTCGCCGTCTTGCAGTTCGCCGCCACGGGTGAGAAATTCGATGCGGGCGGTGAGGGTGCGCAGCAGGTTTTGCAGCTGCGAGGGGGTTTGTGCGGACACGTCAAACGCGGCCATGATGGCAAACGGCTGATGCGGGGTGGTGATGCCTTGCTGGTGGGTGCCGTAGCAGGGGTAACTTTCGCGGCTGTGTTGGGCGGCGTCGGTTTTTTCATCGGCGCGGCCTTTTTTCTCGCCATAAGCAAAGCCGCCTGCGGCGGCGGCAAGGCCGGCGGCACCGGCGGCCAGCGCGCCTTTGAGCAGCGCGCGTTTGGCGGGTTGGGCGGGGGTGTTGGATTGGGTCATGGTTGGATTTTGGGTTGGGGTTGGATTAACAATTGAAGTTACGCACCTGATTAATAAAGCTGCCTGAAAGCATTAAACCCTTATTTCTGAATGAAATTCGGTAATCCATTGGCAAAAACTAAAGCGAAATGAAGCGGATTATTTTAAAAATCCATATACTGTTTTGTACGTTTTCTTATCGTTTTACTTTGCGCTTCATGGCCGCGCGGCCACTTACTTTCTTTGCTTCGTTCACGCGAAGCGCACCTACGGCGAATAAAGTAAGCAAAGAAAGGCGACCCCGGTTGCAGGTTTGGCTGCGCCAAACTTCCCTCACTGCACATGCTTTTGGCGGCGGCCGCTAGTCGCTGCGCTCCGGACCGCCCTTGTTTCCGCCAAAACCACGTTCCGTTCGGCTGCGCCAAGGGGAAGGCTGCACAGATTATGCGTTTCAGATATCCTAAACAAAATGGTTTATAAATAGCTGCGATTTATACGAGTCGGATTTTTAAATCTGGGCGACGGGTTTAATAGGCTACCTGAAAGCTTTTCAGGTAGCCTTTTGTTATCGCTTTTAATTCAAACCCAGCGTGCCGCGCAGCTGTGCCAAATCTTCGGCCAGCGCGTTAATCGGCGCTTGCAGCGCTTTGCGGTCGGCTTCGGTGAGTTTGTCGTAGGTTTCAAAACCGTTGGCGGTTTGGTATTTGGCCAGAATATTGTTGACGGTTTTGAAATTGGCATCGGTTTTGTCCAGCAGCGCCTGATTTTTTTCGGCAATCAGCGGGCGGAACAAATCCACAATTTTTTGTGCGCCTTCGATATTGGCTTGGAAGTCGCTCAAATCGGTGTGGCTGTAGCGGTCTTCTTCGCCGCTGATTTTGCTGCCGGCCACTTCTTCCACCAGCACCGCCGCGCCGCCCACCACTTTATTGGGTGGGAACGACAGTAAGTCGATTTCTTGTTGCAGGGTTTTCACATCGGCCAGCAGTTTGTCGGCAACCTCGTTCACGCCGGCGGTGCTGTTTTCCACCCACAGCGCGTATTCGAGGCGGTGAAAGCCGGTAAAGGCCGGGTCTTTCGGGCCTTGTTTGAAGTCGTCCTCACGCGCGTCGATGGCCGGATCCAGCTCGTTAAACAATTCGGCAATCGGCTCGATGCGCTCATAGTGATAGCGGGTGGCGGCAAACAGCGATTTGGCTTTGGCGATATTGCCCGCTTTCACGGCGGCGGTGAATTCGGTGGTTTTGGCCACCAATTCCTTGGCTTCGGCCTGCACATAAGCTTTGTATTCGGCCAAGGGCTGTTCCAGCTTGGCCATATCGGCTTGCGATGCGGTGGCTTTAAAGCCGCTGTCGGTGACGGTGAGCTTGCCGCGCGGGTTGGTGAGTAGGCCGCAAGTCATTTCATATTCGCCGGGCAACAGCGTTACCGTCATTTTGTCGGCCAGGCCGGGGGCGATGTTTTCACGTTCGTCCACCACCATCACGCCTTTTAAAATCTCCCATTCGAGCTTGCGCCCGCTGTTGTTTTGGATATTGAACACGGTTTGCCCGCTGGGTACGGTGAGCGCCATCGGCTCGCAGGCAGCGTCGTTTACAGTGATGTTTACGCTGCCGTCGGCATTGGCCGCGGCGGATGCGGCGGCCGGTTTGTCGGCTTCGGGCGGCTGGCAGGCGCTAAGGCCCAAGGCAAGCAAGGCGGATAAGGCGGTGATACGGAATGTTTTCATTTTGAATCTCAAAGGTGGTTAAAAATAATGTTCAGGCAGCCTTGGCAGGCATAGGTTGGGTGCCGCGCAAAAACCAATACAATACCGGCACCAAATACAGCAGCCACACGGCGATTTCGCCCCAAGTGGGGTGGTCGGTGTAGCCGAAAAAGCCGCCCAAAAGCACGCCCAGCGGGCTGTCTTCATGCAGGATATGCGCCGAATGAAAGGCAATGCCCTGCAAATGGTTCCACACGCCTGCTTCGTGCAGCGCGCGCAGCGAGCCGGCCAGCAAACCGGCGGCCACCACAATTAAAAACACGCCCGTCCAGCGGAAAAACTTGGCCAAATTCAGCCGTATGCCGCCCTGATAAATCAGCGTGCCGATCACCGCCGCTGCGGCCAAGCCCAGCAGCGCGCCCACCGGCATATGCCAAGAAGGGCTTTGCTCAAACACCGCAATCAGGAAAAACACGCTCTCCAAGCCTTCGCGCGCCACCGCCAGAAACGCCATTCCCACTAGCGCCCAGCCTTGGCCGCCGCCCCGGTTTAGCGCGGCCTGCACCGATTGCTGCAAATGCTGCTTCATCGAACGGGCGGCTTTTTTCATCCACAAAATCATATAGGTAATCATGGCCACGGCCACCAAGCCGATAATGCCCACCACCAGCTCTTGCTGCTTTTGCGGGATTTCGCCGGTTTCTTGATGAATGCCGTAGCCCACCGCCAAACACAGCAGCACCGCCAGTGCCACCCCCAGCCACACTTTGGGCATCAAATGGCCGTGGCCGGACTGCTTTAAAAAGCCGGCCACAATGCCCACAATCAGCGCGGCTTCGATGCCTTCGCGCAACATAATTAAAAAAGCGATAAACATGGTTTAAACCGACATTAAAAAGATTTACTTGGCTTTATATTCCTGTTTAGATGAAAATACAAATGGTTTTTATTATTATTTAAAAAGATGCTGATAAATAATGATTAATTGTTTTGATGGTGGGATTTGTGGCGTATACGTGCAGGGATGTGGCGCAAACTCAGAGGAGGCGTTGTCTTTGATTAAATAAAGGCAGCCCAGCCCTTGTGTGGGCTAGGCTGAGACCTTTGCAAAACCCCAACTCACTCAAGCAACCAAACTGAACCGCCCCGAGATTCCAGGAGACACAACTTTCTGAGAGAATCTCATCATGAAAAGCAAATACGCACCCGAAGTAAAGCAACGCGCCATTCGACTGGTACAAGAGCAACGCAGCGAATATCCAACCCAATGGATGACCATAGTCGCCATCGCCACCAAAATAGGCTGTTCACCCGAAACCCTGCGCAGCTGGATTAAACGGCATGAAGCCGATATGGCCGGATGCGGCAGATTGACTCGACCTCGTAAGCGGTTCTGTGGCGATTGATAAAGTTGACCATTACTTGGGTTTGCGGTCGAGTTCCGTCCGGGCGAAAAAGCGACAGCCAGGCGTAGAATTTCATTGGCGCGCTGTAATTCTTTATTCTCTTTTCCAGTTGCTTGATGCGCCGGACATCGTTAACGGCTTGGCCGTTATCGGCCGATTGCCCCGTCAAGCTACTATCGCCATCAACAGCAATCCCAACATCCGCAACAGCGCAGCCGACGCTGCCTGAAAGATGAACATTTGCTTATCCTTATCCGCAACATCTGGCAACAGAGCCGCCAAATCTATGGTGCACGTAAAGTCTGGAGGGCTTTGTTACGGGATGGTCACCGCGTTGCCCGCTGTACGGTGGAGCACCTGATGCGCAAGCATCAAATGCAGGGTGTGTGGCGGGGCAAAGGCAAACGCACCACGGTTTGCGACCCCCAACTGCAACGGGCAGGTGATTGGGTGAAACGCCGGCTCAGCGCCGAGAGTCCCAATCAGCTGTGGGTGGCGGATTTCACCTACGTAACCACCCATCAGGGCTTTGTATACACCGCCTTTGTGATTGATGTTTTTGCCCGGCGTATTGTCGGCTGGAAAGTGTCAAAACGGATGGATACCGACATGGTGATGGATGCATTGGCGCAGGCTTTGTATGCCCGGTGCCCGAAAGGGGTTATCCACCACAGTGACCGAGGCAGCCAGTAAGGCAGCTTGACTCAAGATAAACCTGCTCCTATAAAGTCGGGGCGGTTCAGTTCCACCACATAGCGGGTTTTCGATAACCGGGTATTGCGCTTTTTTTGTGCTGCCGTTAACGGTTGGCCTTGGTGGGCTTTGTCCATAATGCCGTCTTGGAGCCGGTGTTGTTGCAGGTGTTGCCGGTTATCTGCGCTACTGTAGCCTTTATCGGCGTAAACGGTGACGCCTTCTTCTAATCCGGCCAGTAATACGTTGAGGTGTCGGCATTCATGTTCGTTGGCCGGGGTGATGTGCAGTTGTTCGATATAGCCTTCCAGGTCGGTGCGGGTGTGTTGTTTGTAGCAGAGGTGGTATTTACCGTCTTTTTTGATCCAACGCGCATCGCTGTCTTTGCTAGGGGTGCTTTGGGCGGTGATGTGGCCATTGTCGTCTACTTCGATGGCTTGGCGTTGTTTGCCACCGGCGGTGTGGATGATGGTGGCGTCGATAACGGCTGCTTGGGCTTTCTCTATCTTTAAACCTTTGTCGGTGAGCTGGCGATTGATGATGTCGAGCAGTTGGGCCAGGGTGCTGTCTTTGACCAGCCAGTTACGGTAACGGTTAAGGGTGCTGTAATCGGGTACGTTGAGGTCATCGAAACGGCAGAAGAGGTGGAAGTCCAAACGGGTGAGGATGCTGTGTTCAAGTTCGGGATCGGAAAGGCTGTGCCATTGACCGAGCAATACGGCTTTGAACATGCACAGCAGTGGGTAGGCTGGGCGACCGGCGTTGTCGCGAACGTAGCGGGCTTTTTGTGCGGCCAGGTGTTGTTGGATAGGTTACCAGTCGAGGACTAGGTCGAGTTTGAGCAGTGGGAAACGGTCGATGTGTTTGGCGATGCGCTCTTGGGCGGTTTGCTGGAAGAAGCTGCTCATGGGGAAATCCTCTGCGTTTCTTTAAGGAGAAATGTAGAGGATTTCGGGGGCTTTTGCAAAGGTCTCAGGCTGTTTAAAAGGCGGCTTGGGGTGTATTAATCCAGCTTGGGCTACCTGAAAACCAAACCCGCACAAAATGATGTTTTGTGCGGTTTTTTTTGTTTACAAAGCAGTGGGCAGCATTTGCTGCAGCTGCTGCAATACCCGGCGGGCGTGGATGCCTTCAGGCAGCCTGAAATCCAACAGCAGCCGGTTTAAACGTAAAGCTTCGGCGGCAGCGCCAGCGTGCGGCCAAGGCTGGCCGTTTAAGGCGTGTAAGGTATGGCCGTGCACGGCAATGCCGTCGGCTTGGGGCAGTGTCTGCGCCTGTGCCAGCGGCAAGGGCGGGTGTTCCGGGCGCAGCCAATAGCGTTCGTTGGCGGCAATGGCGTGGCCATCAATGTCTGCGGTGATGTCGGGTGCCAAGCCCAGCTCGCGCAGCAAAGTCCATTCAAAACGGCGCAGCTCGGTGTGGCTGTCGGGGTGAGTCACAATCTGGCGCAATACCGCGGCCAGCGCATCGTAGAGTTGCGGATGCGGGTCTTCGCGGGCGGTGAGCCGCAGCACCAGCTCGTTGACATACAAAGCGCTAAACAGGGCGCGGCCTTGCGGTTGCGGCCAGCCGCCCAGCCATTCGGCACGGTGCAGTATTTTCAGCTCTTGCTGGCCATACCACGAGGCCGACAAAGGCACAAACGGCACCAACACCCCGCGCAATTCACTTTGACGCTTGCGCGCACTGCGCGCCACCAGCACCACGCGGCCATAATCGCGGCTGAACAATTCCAGCAGCAAGCTGCTTTCACGCCACGGCGTGGCGGTGAGCAGCAGGGCGTGTTGGTGGTTGATGCGATGGTTGGCGGGCGGCATGGCGAAAGATAACGTTTATTGAGGCGGGCTATTATAGGTTATAAATTATGACTATAGGTAGGATGGCGTAATTGACAATACAGCAATGCCAGACGGATAATTTGCGATTAAATATTTTGTATGTTAATGCGAGTTTGTCTTGATGGCAATGTAAATAGCAGTCATGACATGAATCATATTCATTAAAAAAAGGCAGGGCATGACTGATTATTTCGATGTGGCCATTATCGGTGCCGGCCCGGCCGGTGCGGTGGCTGCGGCGCTGTTAAACCAACGGGGTTTCAAGGTATGTGTGCTGGAAAAACAGCATTTTCCGCGTTTTGTGGTGGGTGAAAGCCTATTGCCGCACTGCATGGAAATTCTGGCCGAAGCCGGATTGCTGGCACCGGTACAGGCAGCCGGATTTCAGCATAAAGACGGCATCGTGTTCAGCCGTGGTGATGGCAGTGTTGCCTATGATTTTACCGACAAATTTCATCCAGGGCCCGGTACCGCTTTGAATGTGCAGCGTGACCGTTTCGACAAAATGTTGATTGACCAAGTGATTGATGCGGGTGCTACGGTGCGTTTTGGCGAAAGTGTGGTGGCGTTTGGCAACGACGATGCACACGCCAGCTTGCGGGTGGTGTGCGAAAATGGCGAATATTATCAAATCAATGCCGGTTTTGTGTTCGACGCCAGCGGCCATTTTCGTGCTATTCCACGCTTGCGCGGTTGGGAAATGCCCACGCATTTGCCGGTGCGGCAGGTGCATTTGACCCACATCGACGATCACATCACTGATTCTAGCTTCGACCGCAACAAAAACATGATTATCACCCACCCGCAATACGCCGATGTGTGGCTGTGGCTCACGCCGTTTAGCAACGGGCGGATATCGGTGGGCGTGGTGGGGCGGCCGGAGCGTTTTACCGGCATCAGCGCTTCGGCCGATATTCTGAAGAAATTTGTGCGTGATGTGCCCATGCTGGCCGATTTGCTCGCCAATGCGGTTTGGGATAACGGTTTTCCGTTTTTGTATTTATCCGGCTTTGCTGCTAATGTTAAATACAGCCACGGCCAGCACTTTGCCTTGCTGGGCAATGCCGCCGGTTTTCTGGATCCGGCATTTTCATCCGGCACCACCATTGCCATGCATTCGGCCAAGCTGGCGGCCGATGTGCTCACCCG
Organism: Paralysiella testudinis; assembly: GCF_016894345.1. Taxonomy (GTDB): domain Bacteria; phylum Pseudomonadota; class Gammaproteobacteria; order Burkholderiales; family Neisseriaceae; genus Paralysiella; species Paralysiella testudinis. Next base: position 2,434,818 of record NZ_CP069798.1, on the reverse strand, counting down.
CCAGTTGCAAGGTGAAACAGTGGATTGGCAGACCGATTTTGCCGATGCGCTGAATCTGGGCGTGAATACTTTGCATACCTATGCCGAAGGTTGGTATGAAGGGCGCTTTCAAGACTTGATTTACGGCCAGCGGCAAAGCCCGGAAGAAAAACGCATGCTCAGTGCCATTTTGGCGGGCTATGCTTGGGACAAAAAAAATCCTTATGTGCGCAATGCGCAGGCCATTATGATGTAGCCGATATTGATATCGCCAAATTGATTGATATCGTCCAATTGGGTGTGAATTTAAGCTAAAATAGCCGTTTTATTGCATTCATGATTGCCCTGAATTTTCAGGGCATCTTTAGTTTGTTGCTGTATATTAAAAGCCTGCCCACCATCTTTTATGGTGCCGTTTTGAGCACATAAACCAGCTTATACTGCGTTGAAAATGGGCGCAACGCAGATTTTCCTGCTCAAAATCTGGTGCACGGCTGAAATGTAAACAGACCCTAAAACCGGCTACAAAAAACCGTGAACAGGCTCTAAGGCTGCCTGAAAAACAGCCCACGAAAAACAAGAGAACACACCCATGAAATCACCCGAATTATTATTGCCCGCCGGTGGCCTTGAGCGCATGCGCGCTGCATTTGATTACGGCGCCGATGCCGTGTATGCCGGCAGCCCGCGCTATTCGCTGCGCGCGCGCAACAACGAATTTGCCAAACTGTCGGTGCTGGAAACCGGCATCAGCGAAGCGCACGCGCGCGGCAAAAAATTCTTTCTCACGGTAAACACCTTGCCGCACAACAGCAAGCTGAAAACCTTTATGGCCGACATGGAGCCTTTGATTGCCATGCGGCCCGATGCGCTGATTATGGCCGACCCCGGCCTGATTATGCATGTGCGCGAACGCTGGCCGGAAGTGCCGATTCATTTATCGGTGCAGGCCAACACCACCAATTATTGGGGCGTGAAATTCTGGCAGAAAATCGGCGTGGAGCGCATTATTTTGTCGCGCGAATTGAGCATCGAAGAAATTGCTGAAATCCGCCAACAATGTCCCGATATCGAGCTGGAAGTGTTTGTGCACGGCGCTTTGTGCATCGCCTATTCCGGCCGCTGCCTGCTGTCGGGCTATTTCAACCACCGCGACCCCAACCAAGGCACCTGCACCAACGCCTGCCGCTGGGACTACAAAGTACACGACGCGGCTACCGATGAAATGGGCGACGCCAAGCTATTGCAAGGCTTCGATTTCAACCGCGCCCAAGAAGAAGCCAACGCCGCATTTGAAGGCATCAACGGCCAAGTGCGCCACCCGGCGGCCGATAAAGTGTTTCTGATAGAGGAATCCAACCGCCCCGGCGAAATGATGCCGATTATGGAAGACGAACACGGCACTTATATTATGAATTCCAAAGACTTGCGCGCCATTGAGCAAGTGGCCAAGCTGGCCGAAATCGGCGTCGACAGCCTTAAAGTGGAAGGGCGCACCAAATCGGTGTATTACGTGGCACGTGTGGCGCAGGCTTACCGTAAAGCGATTGATGATGCGGTGGCGGGCAAGCCGTTTGACTTAGGCTTGCTGGCCGAATTGGAAGGCCTGGCCAACCGCGGCTACACCCCCGGCTTTTTGGAGCGCCACCAAACGCAGGAATACCAAAACTATCTGGCCGGCCATTCGTTGGCCAAGCAAAGCCAATTTGTCGGCCAAGTGACCGAAATCGATGCCGAAGGCTGGGCCACCATTGAAGTGAAAAACAAATTCAGCGTGGGCGACACGCTGGAAATCATCCACCCCAGCGGCAACCAAACCGTGCAACTGGCCGCGATGACGCGCAAAGGCGAAGCGGTGGATGTGGCGCCGGGCAACGGCATCGAAGTGAAAATTCCGCAGATGCAGGGCAAGGAAAAAGCGCTGATTGCGCGGGTGATGAACCCTTAAGCGTCTTTTGTTGACAAGCAAGGCTGCCTGAATAGTTTAAGGCAGCCTTTGGCTTATTGCATTGGGCGTGCTGGGAATTTTGCATTGTATCGCAAAGAAACTAAAGAATCCTATCGCGTTGGCTTGCCTTAGCGCAAAGCGAACGACTTTGTACGGCACTAAATAATAAAGTGTCAACAAATTTTGTTCCACACCCCTTGTACTGTCGGCGGCTCAGCGATGATTGATTTATTTTCTTTGCAATAGGCTGCCTGAAATGCAGGCGCTATCCGCATATTGATGATTATTGCCCGCGCTACGTAAAGGGCAATGTGGCATTTCTTTTTTGCCTAGATTTGATTTAACGCCAGTTGCGCTTGAATGAAGGGTGCCAAGCGGGCGCTTTTCTTTTAAAATAGCAGAACATCTGAAATATTCAACTTTCAACGCCGTGGCGTTGTGCAAAAAAAGACAAACATGAATTTACATAAAACTGTTGCTGCCCAGGTTCAGGCAGCCTTTGATCAAGCCGGCATCGGCCAGCACCCTTTGGTATTGCAACCCGCTAAAAATGCCGACTTGGGTGATTTTCAAATCAACGGCGTAATGGCCGCGGCCAAAAAAAGCGGCCAAAACCCGCGCGAGCTGGCACAAAAAGTGGCCGACGCCTTGGCCGATAATGCGGTGATTGCCCGTGCCGAAGTGGCCGGCCCCGGCTTTATCAACTTGCGTTTGCAGCCCGATTTTCTGGCCGAGCAGCTTCAGGCAGCCTTGGCCTCGCCCAACGGCCATGTGAGCCAAGCTGCAAAACCGCAAACGGTGGTGATTGATTATTCTTCGCCCAATTTGGCCAAAGAAATGCATGTGGGACACTTGCGCTCCAGCATCATCGGCGACAGCCTCAAGCGCGTGATCCGCCATTTGGGGCACACCGTGATTGCGCAAAACCATGTGGGCGACTGGGGCACGCAATTTGGCATGTTGGTGGCGTATATGGTGGCGCAGCAGCAAGAAAATGCCGCATTTGAGCTGGCCGATTTGGAGCAATTTTACCGCAATGCCAAAGTGCGCTTCGACGAAGACCCGGCCTTTGCCGACACCGCCCGCGATTATGTGGTGAAACTGCAAAGCGGCGATGAAACCGTGTTGGCGCTGTGGCGGCAATTTGTGCACACCTCCTTGCAACATGCCCAAGCGATTTACGACCAACTGGGCTTGCTGCTGCAACAAAGCGATGTGATGGGCGAATCGGCCTACAACACCATGCTGCAAGACACCGTGGATGCTCTGGCCGCCAAAGGCATTGCCGTAGACGACAATGGCACCAAAGTGGTGTTTCTGGACGAATTTAAAAACCACGATGGCGACCCGGCCGCGTTTATCATTCAAAAACAGGGCGGCGGCTTTTTGTATTCCAGCACCGATTTGGCTTGCATTCGCTATCGGGTAGACAGCTTAAAAACCGACCGCATCCTGTATGTAGTGGACGCGCGCCAAAGCCTGCATTTTGCCCAATTGTTTGCCGTGGCCAAAAAAGCCGCTTGGCTGCCTGAAAATGTGAGCGCCGAGCATGTGCCGTTTGGCACCATGATGGGCAAAGACAACAAACCGTTTAAAACCCGCAGCGGCGAAACCGTGAAACTGGTGGATTTGCTTAATGAAGCCACCGAACGCGCCACCGCTTTGGTGCAAAGCAAAAACCCGGATTTGTCGGCCGAGCAAGCCGCCCACATCGGCCGTGTGGTGGGTATCGGCGCGGTGAAATACGCCGATTTGAGCAAAAACCGCACCAGCGATTATGTGTTCGACTGGGACAATATGCTCAGCTTCGAAGGCAATACCGCCCCCTATCTGCAATACGCCTACACCCGCGTGCAAAGCGTGTTTAAAAAAGCCGGCCAATGGGATGAACACGCCACCCCGGTGCTCACCGAAACACTGGAGCAGCAGCTGGCGCTGGAATTGCTGAAATTCGAAGACGTGCTCAACAGCGTGGCCGACAGCGCCAATCCGCATTACCTAGCGGCTTATCTATACCAAGTGGCCACCTTGTTCAGCCGTTTCTACGAAGCCTGCCCGATACTGAAGGCCGAAGGCAACACCCGCAACACCCGCTTGCAGCTGGCCAAATTCACCGGCACCGTGTTGCAGCAGGGGCTGGGCTTGTTGGGGATTGAAACGTTAGATGTGATGTGATGGGTTTCAGGCAGCCTTATACTTTGTGATAAGGCTGCCTGAACTTGCCCTATTTCAATAAATCTGAATGCGGTTTATGTTGAGATTGGGTATCAGACTAAGGCTGCCTGAACAGTTTGGTTTCGCAGAAACTGTATTTCAGGCAGCCTTAATTATACCAATTCTACAAAATAAGATAGCAAGGCGGAACTGATTTACTTGGTGCTTCAGCGCCTTAGTAAATCGTTCTCTTTGAGCTGAGCCGCAGACAGTACAGCTAGTACGGAACAGAGTTTGTTGGTGCTTTAGCGCCTTACAAAATCGTTCTCTTCGAGCTAAGGCGAGCCAACGCAGTTAGGTTATTTTTTCGAATTGGTATTATTACCCAAACCAAGCCAATATTAACGGGCGCAACAAACCCCAAGCCAAGTAAAACATCATCAAGGCAATCGCCGCATCCAACAGCTGCCAAGTGCGTGCCCGCCGAAACAAAGGCAGCAGCAATCGGGCGCCGAAGCCAAGACCGAAAAACCATAGCCCCGACATGGTGGCCGCACCCAGCCAAAACGGCAGCTTGGCATCGGCGGCCAAAGGCGCGGCCACGCTGCCCACCAGCAGCACGGTGTCCAGATACACATGCGGATTAAGCAAAGTGATGGCCAGCGTGAACAACAGCGTTTTCAGCCACGGTGTGGCAGGCTGATTACCCTGCGCGCTTAGCGAGATATGGCTGCCGCCGCGCCAAGCGCGTTGCAGCGCAAACAGGCCGTAAGCCAGCAAAAACAGCCCGCCCACCAAGCTGAGCAGCGGCGTGAGCCAAGGCAGTTTCTGCGTGGAGGCGGCCAAACCCCAAATACCGGCAGCCATCAACACCACATCGCACAGCCAACAGGTGAGCGCCACCAGCAGCACATGCTGGCGCAATAGGCCTTGTTTCAGCACAAATGTGTTTTGGGCGCCGATGGCGATAATCAGGCCGCCGAGCATAATAAAACCGGCAAAGAAAGCGTGGGTCATCATATGGATTGCTTGAGTTGTTGTGGTGATTGGCCGCCATCATGCCGCAGCCAATCGATGCAGGCAAACAAACACACAAATTTTCAGGCTGCCTGAAAATTTGTGTTGGCTAATATTGTGAAGCATGTGCGAAGATGCGGCCACAAAAGACCATGAACAGGCTCTAAAAATACAGGCATCAAGCGATGATGATTGACAGCAAACAAAGCGCCGCCTTGTTGGCGGTATTGCAATGGGGCAGTTTTGAGCGGGCGGCGCAGGCGCTGCATTTGTCGCCTTCGGCGGTGTCGCAGCGCATCCGCGCCTTGGAGGCAGGCATCGGCTGCGTGCTGGTAACGCGCGAGCGCCCGTGCGTGGCCACCAAAGACGGCCTGAAATTGCTGCCGTATCTGCGCCATGCCGAGCTGTTGGCACAAGAAATGGCACAAGCGTTTGCCGACGATGCGCCGCTGCCGGTGGTGCATCTGGCCGCCCATTACGATGCCTTGGATACCTGGCTGATGCCGGTGTTGGCACAATTGGCGGCGGAAGAAGCAGTGTTGTTCGACATCAGCGGCGATGATCAAGAACACACCTTGCGCTGGCTGGCCGAAGGGCGCGTGTTGGCCGCCATCAGCAGCCACGCGCAAGCCTTGCATGGCGGCATGGTGCTGCCTTTGGGGGCGCAGCGTTACCGCATGTTGGCCACGCCCGCTTTTGTGCAGCGCTATTTTGCCAACGGCATCAGCGTGAAGGCGCTCGCCCAAGCACCCTTATTGGGCTTTAACCGCAAAGACACTTTGTACGCCACGTTTTTGCAGCGTTATTTCGGCTTTGACGCTGCGCGTTGCCCCACTCATTATGTGCCCGCCAGCCATGCTTATTTTCAGGCAGTCTTATGCGGCATGGGCTGGTGTTTGATACCGGACGGACAGGGCGATGCGGCCTTGGCCGAAGGCATTTTGCAGGATATGGCGCCGGGCTGTTGGGTGGATGTGCCGCTGTATTGGCATGGCTGGCAAATGCAGTCGCCCCGCCTGCAACGCTTAAGCCGCCGCTTACAAGCTTTGGCGGCTGTTCGTTTGCATGTTTAAACAGCATATGGAGACATGGATAGATTGAGCAATAGAAAACAGCCACCGATGCGGTGGCTGTTTTGGTTAACAAAAATTTAGCGGCCGGAAGCGGCCTGGGTGGCGGTATTTTTTTCTCGGCTTGTGGTGCTGGTTTTGATGGGGTGATTAAAGGCAGCACGTTTGGCGGCCTGAAAAATATGTTGTCGGCGACGGTGTTGCATATCAGATTTCCTTTCTACTCTTCTTATACCAATTCTAAAAATAACCTAACTGCGTTGGCTCGCCTTAGCTCGAAGAGAACGATTTTGTAAGGCGCTAAAGCACCAACAAACTCTGTTCCGTACTAGGTGTACTGTCTGCGGCTCGCCGCCTTGTTATCTTAATTTTTAGAATTTGGTATTACTCAGTGTGTCGGTGCGTTTATTGTCCTTTATCAGCCAACACAGTTTAAATCAGAGGTGTGACAATTTAATGAAGCATAAGTTGCATCCGGCCATTGTTTTACTTGCTTTGATTGGGGCTCTTAGGCGGATGCAGCTATCGGTATTATATAGAGTCGAAATTCTAAAAAACAAGAGGGTGTAGGCGATTCAGCGTTTTAGATGATTTTTGAGTAGGTAGGTAATCCATGTAAAACAGGGTATTAAGATTAAATTGAGTGCCGTGTAGAATTCAGGTTGCCTAGGCAAGCGTTCGGTCTGAAGTACAGTTTCAGTTGGTCTGTACGAAGATAAAATGAAATGCACATATATTGCTCTTTAAATTAAAAGCATTTATTGTTTACCAGCAATATTCGTTATCTTTGTTTTGTCCTTTTCTCCAACTAATTGTAAAGGAAATTCTTTCACACATGAGAAATTGCGATCGTTGTTCCCGCTGTTTAGTCCCTGAATTTTATGGAGTATCATTACCCCAATTAAAAGAGACCGACTTATGGCAAGCATATTGCATGGTAACGCCAAGACTACGCCTAGAATCAGAAAAGAAATACAAGAGTCTGAAGAGAGCATCGCAGCGTTAGCTAAAAATACAATATTAATTTCAAAACCGTTCTCTACTGGAAACACGCAGATTCGGTCGAAGATAAAAAGTCCGGCCCCAAAACCCGCCCCAGCGTGTTGACCGAATCGGAGCAGCAGGCAATCTGTACCGTCCGGCGACATCTGCGGCTGTCATTGGACGAGCTGTATATCATCTTCAAGCCCAATATTCCAAAGCTGAGCCGCTCCAATCTGCACCGGTGCTTGCAACATCACGGATTGTCGCGCTTACCCAAGAATGAATCCGATGGCCAAAAGGTAAAAAACATTCAAACAATATCCGGTTGGCTTTGTCCATATCGACATCACCGAGGTGCGTTGTGAAACCGGCAAGCTGTACCTGTTTGTCGCCATCGACCGCAAAACCAAATATGTTTATGCAGAACTTCATCCGCGTATGACGCAGAAAACCGCCGTTTCTTTTCTGCGCAACCTACAACAAGATTGTGTGTTTAAAATCACCCATATCCTAACGGACAACGGTGCGCAGTTTACCTACAACTTGCTGAGCCAAGCACAACGGCCTGATAAGGAGCATCCGTTTGACGAGCTTTGCCGGCATTTGGGCATTGAGCACCGTACCACGAAATTCCGTCATCCATGGACGAACGGGCAGGTGGAGATTACCAACAAGATGCTGAAAGAGGTAACGGTCAAACGCTTCCACTATGAGCATCCTGACGAACTTAAACGGCACTTGATGGTATTTTTGCTGTATTACAACCATCAACGCCCCTTACGGTCGTTGAAGTACAAAACGCCTTGGCAGGCTTTGGAAGATTGCTATAATCTAGAGCCTGAATTGTTTCGTGAAAATCCATTCCAGAAGATTATGGGTCTTAACAAGTAGGAATCCTAGGGTCTGTTCACAATTACTTGTCATAAAGGTAACCACATCACAATGCACCCTAATAAAACCGTACTGTGAAAGTTGCGTTTCAGCTTATCGTAACGGCTGGCAATCGCTCGGAAATGTTTCAAACGGCAAAAGGCATTCTCTACCAAATGCCTGATTTTATATAAATACCAGTCCATGTCTTTATTTTTCTCTTCCCTATTTCTTTTATAGGGAATATTGGCTTTCGCACCGCTTTGCTCTATTTGCTCCCTGAGCCGGTCTGAATCGTAACCTTTGTCCGCATTAACCAACTCAGTTTCGGTAAGGTTGATATTATCAAGCAGCTCCGGTGCAACGGTGACATCATGGATATTGCCCGCAGTAACGATAACCTCAACCGGATTGCCTGCGGCATCTACAGCCAGATGAATCTTGCTGGTTCTGCCGCCTCGGCTCATACCGATTGCGTGATCCTGTTGTGCACTGAGCGCTGAGGCGCAGTGTTGGTGGGCACGGATATAACTGCCGTCTATGGCTACCCACTCCAAGTCACTCTCTTGGCTGAGCTGTTTCAAGATTGCAGTAAAAATGCCTTTTTCTGACCAACGGTTATAAGCGGTATAAACAGTATGATATTTGCCGAAATACTCGGGCAAATCCCGCCACGGTATGCCGGTTCTTATTCTGTAAAGTATGCCTTCAAGAATTCTGCGCAAATTGGGTTTGCTATAAATACCCAAATCACGCAGAATAGGTAACAGCTTCGTCCAATGTTCATCTTTGAGTAGTGTACGGGGCATCGCAGGTGTATTGGGGGGTGTGAGAACGTCCTTTTATGCCTGCGTTTCTTTTTTATTCAAGGGTATGACAAGTAATTGTGAACAGACCCTAAAAGCCTGAAGTAAAATTTAACTATTTTCATCAAATAATGACCGTAGGTGTTTTATTCAGCCAAGCCTTTGCTTTTGGCTTCCAGCATTTCCCAGCGTTCTAGTTTTTCCAGCAAGCTGTCTTCAATTTCGCCGATGCGTGCTTGCCAAGCGGTGGCGCTTTGGTAGTCGTTTTTAAATAAATCCGGGTCGCTTAGGCGGGTGTTGAGCTCGCTTTGTTCGGCTTCCAGCGCGGCGATTTCATCGGGCAGGGCGTCCAGTTCGCGTTGCTCTTTATAAGAAAGCTTTACGGTGCGGTTGGCTTTGGGGCGGGCTTTGTCGGCTTCGCTACCGCTGGCGGCTTTGCGGGTTTGGGCTGCCTGAAGCTGTTGTTCGCGTGTTTTGGCGTCTTGATAATCCTGATAGCCGCCGATGTATTCTTTCAGGCAGCCTTCTCCTTCAAATACAATGCTTTGGGTAATTACATTGTCCAAAAACATACGGTCGTGGCTGACCAAAAACACGGTGCCGGTGTAGTCGCGCAGCAATTCTTCCAGCAATTCTTGGGTGTCGATGTCCAAATCGTTGGTGGGCTCGTCGAGCACCAAAATATTGGCCGGGCGGGTAAACAGTTTGGCCAGCAGCAGGCGGTTGCGCTCGCCGCCGGATAAGGAGCTTACCGGGCTTTGCGCCCGCGCGGGGGAGAATAAAAAATCTTCTAAATAGCCGATAACATGCTTTTTGCGCCCGCCCACATCCACATAGTCGTTGCCTTGGCCTAGGGTGTAGAACACGGTGTCGTTTTCATTCAGTGCGCTGCGGAATTGGTCGAAATAAGCCACTTCCTGCTTGCTGCCCAAGCGGATTTTGCCGCCGGTGGGCGCCAATTCGCCCAGAATCAGTTTGAGAAAGGTGGTTTTGCCGATGCCGTTGGCGCCAATCAGGCCGATTTTGTCGCCGCGCTGAATCACGGCGGAGAAGTTGCGCATAATGGTTTTGTCGGCATAGGCAAAGTCGGCGTGTTCCAGCTCGGCAATGATTTTGCCGCTTTTTTCGCCACCGGCAAGCTTAAACGACACTTGGCCTTGCACATTGCGCCGTGCTGCGCGCTGTTGGCGCAATTCTTCCAAGCGGCGCACGCGGCCTTCGTTGCGGGTACGCCGCGCTTCGATGCCTTTGCGTATCCACGCTTCTTCTTGGGCGTGGAATTTGTCGAACAGGCGGTTGTGTTCGGCTTCCACTGCCAGCTCTTGCGCTTTTTTAACGCTGTATTGCGAAAACGAGCCGGGATAGCTGCGCATGATGCCGCGATCGAGCTCAACAATGCGGGTGGCGATGTTGTCGAGAAAGCGGCGGTCGTGGGTAATCACCAATAGGCTGCCTGAAAAGTTTTGTAGCAGGTTTTCCAGCCAGATAATGGCGTCGATGTCTAAGTGGTTGGTGGGCTCGTCTAGCAGCAGCACATCGGGCTTTTGCACCCAGGCCTGCGCCAGTGCCACGCGCTTTTTTTGGCCGCCGGAAAGGTTGCCAATCAGGGCGTTTTCAGGCAGCCCCAATTCGCCGATGGTTTGCTGAATTAAGGCGTCAAACTGCCAGCCATTGCGGTTTTCCAGCTCGGTTTGCAGGTGGTTGAGCTGTTTGAGTGCGGCTTCGTTGTGGCTGCCTGAAAGCTGTTGGCTTAGGCGGTGATAATCTTGCAGCAGCTGGCGCACTTCGCCCAAGCCTTCGGCCACTGTGTCGAATACGCTGGCGTTGTCGTCGAAAAACGATTCTTGCGGGACATACACGATTTTGAGGCCGTTTTGCTGGGTGATGTGGCCGTCGTCGAGCTTGTGTTCGCCCGCCAGAATTTTCAGAAACGATGATTTGCCGGCACCATTGCGCCCGATTAAGCCGATTTTTTCTCCGGCATCGAGTTGGAAGTTGGCGCGGTCGAGCAGGGCAACATGGCCCACGGCAAAGCTGGCTTGGTCTACAGACAATATATTCATGGTTTAGGGCAGTAAATGAGGGATGCAGTAATGAGGGATGCAGTAAGGTTTCAGGCAGCCTTTTAAAGCTGCCTGAAAAGCAAAATCAGAGCGGCATTGTACCGCAAAGCGATGGCTAAGGCTGGCTGGCCAGAAACGCGGCCAATGCAGCGGCACTGGGCATGCCGCCTTGAGCGCCCATACGGGTAACCGACAGCGCGGCGGCGGCGCAGGCGTGGCGCACGGCTTGTGGTAAACCCAGCGGCCAATACACCGCCAGCGCGGCGTTGAACGTGTCGCCTGCGCCGGTGCTGTCCACCGCTTGCACCGCAAAGCCCGGCTGTTGGCACAAGCCTGCTTGTGGGTCGTAATAGAGCGCACCATCGGCACCGCAAGTCATCACCACGCGGTGATTGGCGGCGGCAAATAGGTCATGGGCAGCAGTGTGTTCAGGCAGCCCTAGGCTGATGGCCAGCTCGTGGGCATTGGGGGTGAGCAGGCTGCTGGCGGCCAGTAGGCTTTCAGGCAGCCTTTGTGCCGGGGCGGGGTTGAGAATAAATGGCTTGCCGTGTTTTTGCGCCAAGGCTGCGGCGGCTTCAACACAGGGCAGCGGGATTTCCAATTGGCTCAACACCACATCGGCCGCGGCAATCAGCGCTTCTTGCGCTTCAATATCCGCCACGGTGAGGCCGAAATTGGCGCCGGACACCACGATAATATGGTTGTCGGCCTCGGCCACGGTGATGTTGGCCATGCCGGTGGGCGTGTTAGCCAGCGTTTTCACTGCTGCGGTATCCACGCCTTGCTCCTGCAAACCGGCCAGCAGCTCGCGGCCAAAGGCATCATCGCCCACCGCACCCACCAAAGCCACTTCAGCCCCCAGCCGCGCCGCCGCCACCGCCTGATTGGCACCTTTGCCGCCCATAAACTGCGCAAAGCCGCTGCCCAACAGCGTTTCACCCACCGCCGGAAAACGCGGGGCAGTGGTAACCAAGTCCATATTGATGCTGCCGATAACGGCGATTTTGGGGGTGTACATAAGGTTCTTTCAGCAAATAAGGGTTCAAACTAATGGTAGGCAATGCTTAAATATCCGCCTCCACCTTATCGCCTTCGGCTTCCATCCAGGCGCGGCGGCTGGCGGCTTCGCCTTTGCCCATCAGTTTGACAAAGATGTGTTCGGTGTTTTCACCGCCGCCGGCGGGGATGCGCACTTGCAGCAGGCGGCGGGTGTCGGGGTGCATGGTGGTGTCTTTGAGCTGGTCGGGGTTCATTTCGCCCAGGCCTTTAAAGCGGCTGATGGCGTAGGCGCTGTCGCGCACGCCTTCGGTTTGCAGGCGCTCGAGGATGCCGTCGAGCTCTTGCTGGTCTAGGGCGTAGAGTTTGCGCGCGGGTTTGCTTTTGCCTTGGGCGTTTACGTCTACGCGAAACAGCGGCGGCTGGGCCACGTAAATATGGCCGCGGGCAATCAGCTGGGGGAAGTGTTTGAAAAACAGGGTGAGCAGCAATACTTGGATGTGGGCGCCGTCAACGTCGGCGTCCGACAGAATGGCGATTTTGCCGTAGCGCAGGCCGGATAAATCCACAGTGTCGCCGCTGCCATGGGGGTCGACGCCGATGGCCACGGCGATGTCGTGGATTTCGTTGTTGCCAAAGAGCTGGTCGCGGTGGGTTTCAAAGCTGTTGAGCACTTTGCCGCGCAAGGGCAGGATGGCTTGGGTGGCTTTGTCGCGCGCAAGCTTGGCCGAGCCGCCGGCGGAATCGCCTTCCACCAAAAACAATTCGTTTTCGCGCAAGTCTTCGCTTTCGCAGTCGGTGAGTTTACCGGGCAGCACGGCCACGCCGGAGCCTTTTTTCTTCTCGATTTTTTTCACCGAGCGCATCCGCGCTTGTGCCTGTTTGATGGCCAGGTCGGCAATTTTTTTGCCTGCGTCTACGTTTTGGTTGAGCCACAATTCAATGGGGTCGCCGGATACGGCGGCCACCAGCTTGAGCGCATCGCGGTTGGTGAGCTTGTCTTTGGTTTGGCCTTGGAATTGCGGGTCGAGCACACGGGTGCTGAGCACAAAGGCCACGCGGTTGAAGACGTCGTCGGACTGCACTTTAACGCCGCGCGGCAATAAATTATGGTGGTTGATAAAGTTGCTCACAGCATTGAATACGGCCTGTTTCAAACCGGCTTCGTGGGTGCCGCCCAAAGGTGTAGGAATCAGGTTGACATAGCTTTCGGAGGCCACGCTGCCTTCTTCCAGCCAGGTGAGCGCAAACGACACGCCTTCGCCGGGGCTGAAATCGCTGTCGCTGTCGGCACCGATATGGCTTTCGGCGGCAAACACAGGCACGGCTTCTTGGGCGTTTTCCAACAGGTTGAGCAAATAGCTTTTCAGGCCATGCGGGTAGTGCCAGCTTTGGGTTTGCGGCGCTTCTTCGCCTTTGGCCGGGCGGCTTAAATGCACGCGCACGCCCGGCAGCAGCACGGCTTTGGCGCGCAGCAGGCGCTCAAGCTCGGGCAATTGGTGGTGCGGGCTTTCAAAATAGCGCCCATCCGGCCACACGCGCACTTCGGTGCCGCTGTCTTTTTGGGCGCATTTGCCGATTTCGGCCAGCGGCTCCAATACATCGCCGCCGGCAAACACGATGCGGTGGATTTTGCCTTCACGCTTAACGGTAACTTCCAAACGGGTAGACAACGCGTTGGTAACCGACACACCCACGCCGTGCAAACCGCCGGAAAAGGCATAGGCGCCGTTGCCGCTTTTTTTGTTGAATTTGCCGCCCGCGTGCAATTGGGTAAACACCAGTTCCACCACCGGCACTTGCTCCAGCGGGTGCAAGCCCACGGGAATGCCGCGGCCATTGTCGGCCACGCTCACGGAGCCGTCTGTGTGGATGGTAACGTCGATATGGTCGGCAAAGCCGCCCAAAGCTTCGTCGGCGGCGTTGTCGATGACTTCTTGGATGATGTGGGTGGGGCTGTCGGTGCGGGTGTACATGCCCGGCCGCTCTTTTACCGGCTCTAAACCTTTAAGAACGGTAACGCTGGATTCGTTGTATTGTGCTTGGCTCATAAAATCACGTGATGTTGGCAAACGGATAAGGCTGCCTGAAAGGTAAAACGGTGGCGGCCAAATGGATGGGATTTCGGCCATGTGCAAATTATTTTTGGCATGAATATTTAAATAAGGCTGCCTGAAAACGCAGTTTCTGCGAAGCTAAAACGCAGTTTCTGCGAAGCTAAAACGCAGTTTCTGCGAAGCTAAAACGCAGTTTCTGCGAAGCTAAAACGCAGTTTCTGCGAAGCTAAAACGCAGTTTCTGCGAAGCTAAAACGTAGTTTCTGCGAAGCTAAAACGCAGTTTCTGCGCAGCTAAAACGCAGTTTCTGCGCAGCTAAAACCCCGCTGGTGTTGATGTTTTAACAGTGTGTTAATTCTGTGCCTTAAGCCCGGATTTCATCCAGTGCTTGGCGCAGTGATGCCACGGTGCGGGCGGGGTTTTGCAGTTTATCTAGGCCAAATAAGCCGATGCGGAAAGTTTGGAAACCGGCCGGCTCGCCCACTTGCAAGGGCACCCCCGCAGCGATTTGCACGCCGTGGCGGGCAAAGGCTTTGCCGCTGTGGATATCGGCATCGTCGGTGTAGCACACCACCACACCCGGGGCGGCAAAATCGGCGGCGGCCACGCTGGCATAGCCGTATTCGGCCAACAAATCACGCACATCTTGGCCTAATTGCAGCTGGGCGGTTTTCAGCGCCTCAAAGCCGATGCGTTCAGCCTCTTGCATCACATCGCGCAGCACCAGCAAAGCATCGGTGGGCATGGTGGCATGATAAGCATGGCCACCGTTTTCATAGGCTTGCATGATGTGCAGCCATTTTTTCAAATCACAGGCAAAGCTGCTGGATTGGGTGTCGTTTACCCGCGCCACGGCCGCTTCGCTCAGCATCACCATGCCGCAGCAGGGCGAGCCGCTCCAGCCTTTTTGCGGCGCACTAATCAATACGTCGATGCCCAGTGCTTGCATGTTTAGCCACACCGTGCCCGAAGCAATGCAGTCAATCACCAGCAGGCCACCCACGGCATGCACGGCGTCGGCCAAGCGGCGGATATAGCTGTCGGGCAGCATCATGCCGGAAGCGGTTTCCACATGCGGGGCAAACACCACCGCCGGGCGTTGTTCGGCAATGGCGGCGCACACGGCCTCAATCGGTGCGGGCGCAAACGGCTGCTGGCTGCCTGCGGCCGCTTGGGCATTCATCACCGTGACTTGACGGCTGATGTTGCCCATTTCCAAAATTTGCGACCAGCGAAAGCTGAAAAAGCCGTTGCGCACCACCAAGCAGCTTTGGTCTTGCGCCAGCTGGCGTGCCACGGCTTCCATGGCAAACGTGCCGCTGCCGGGCACAATGGCCACCGCGTCGGCGTGGTATACCTGTTTTAGCAGGCCGGAAATATCGCGCATGGCGGTTTGAAAACGCGCCGACATATGATTGAGTGCACGGTCGGTGTATACCACCGAGTATTCGAGCAGGCCGTCTGGGTCGATGTGGGGCAGTAGGGCAGTCATGTGTGCTTCCTTGAGAGAAAAATTCGCAATAGAGGCCGATTGTGGCCGAAGGCGCGGCACCATGCAAGGGGGTGTTGACCAAACTTTATGCTTGCGTGCCTATGGATGCGCTGCGGGCATGGGCTATAATGCCCGCTGTTTTGCGTTGCCATTCAGGCTGCTGAAAGGCTGCCTGAAAAAATCAATCCATCTCAAGCTGCCTGAAAGGCAGTTTGAGAAAAGTAAATCCATCCCAGGCTGCCTGAAAACATCGCCCTTGCCACAGGAATTCCTGCATTATGATGATACACCCCAATTTCGATCCGATTGCCTTGAGCATCGGCCCCTTGGCCATCCGCTGGTATGCCCTAAGCTATATCGTTGGCTTTGTGCTGTTTATGTGGCTGGGGCGGCGGCGTATCAAGCGCGGCAATACGGTGTTTACCAATGAAATGCTCGACGACTTCCTAACTTGGGGCGTGTTGGGGGTGATTATCGGCGGGCGCTTGGGCTATGTGCTGTTTTACCAGCCCGGCTTTTATTTAAGCCACCCGCTGGAAATTTTGAAAGTGTGGCAAGGCGGCATGGCGTTTCACGGCGGCTTTATTGGCGTGTTGGCGGCGATGGCGCTGTTTGCACGCAAACACAAAATTTCTTTTTTGCAGGTAGCCGATTTTGTGGCGCCGCTGGTGCCGCTGGGGCTGGCTTCTGGGCGCTTGGGCAATTTTATCAACGGCGAATTGTGGGGGCGGGTCACCGATCCCAACGCATTTTGGGCGATGGGTTTCCAGCACGCACGCGCCGAAGACATGGCGATTGTGGGGCAAGATCCTTCGCGTTGGCTGGCCATATGGGAGCAATGGCAAATGCTGCCGCGCCACCCCTCGCAGCTGTACCAGTTTGCGCTGGAAGGTGTGGCACTGTTTGTGATTGTGTGGCTGTTTTCACAAAAGCCGCGCCCACAAGGGCAGGTGGCGGCCTTATTCTTGCTGGGCTACGGCGTGTTCCGTTTTATTGCCGAATTTGCCCGTCAGCCCGATGATTATCTCGGCTTGTTGGCCTTGAGCATGTCGATGGGGCAGTGGCTGAGCCTGCCGATGATTTTGCTGGGCTTGGCCGGTTTTGTGTATTTTGGCCGCCGCAATAAACAGGCTGCCTGAAAATATAGTGAAATAAAGAATCAAGTGATATAAGGCAGCAAGCCGTAGACAACACGTATGGGACAGATTTTATTGGCGTTTTAACGCCGTATACCATCGTTTGCTTTGCGCAAAGGCGGGCTAACATTGTAGCACTTTTTATTTATTTCACTATATTGATGTAAGCCAACCCGCAATGTTGCAATGGTATGTGTTTGAACATCCGCCTCAAGCCGTTTAAAAGCGTGAGGCGGATTTTTTTATGCCGGGGTTTGTGTAAATATTTTGGCAATAGCGTTAGCCCGCAATGGGCATATTTTTGCGGTTTCGCTCAAAATGATACAGTTTTTTATGCTAAATAGTCCTCCCTGAAGAATCCCCACCCTCATGATTTAATTAAACAAACGCTCAAAATCCACTATAATCAACTGCAAGAAACCCCCAATCTACCCCAAAAACCTTGCAGTTATGAAGCCCAAACACACGGACAACCACCCTGACCTATTCCAATTACAGCTGTCCCAAATCATCAACATGAGCCACCCATTGGTTAAACTGGCGCATCAGATTAACTGGGACAGAATCGCCACCCAAATCGACACCGTCTACACCACCGGCCCCGGCCACCCGCCGCTACCCACCCGCCTTTTGGCCGGACTGCATTACCTCAAACACGCCTTTGACGAAAGCGATGAAAGCGTATTGGTACGCTGGCTGGAAAACCCCTACTGGCAATATTTTTGCGGCTACTCATTCCTACAGCACCAACTTCCCTACACCCCACCTCACTGGTCAAATGGCGCCGGCGGGTAGGAGATAAAGCCGAAGCCCTACTGATTGAAACACTGCGCACAGCCCAAGAAAGCGGTGCCATCCAACCCAGCGAATTTCACCACATCAACGTCGACACCACCGTACAAGAAAAGAACATCACCTTTCCCACAGACGCCAAGCTCTACCACAAAGCCCGGCAAGTATTGGTCAAAGCCGCTCAAGAGCACAATATTCCCTTACGCCAAAGCTATGCGCGCAGCGGCAAGAAAGCCTTCATCCTCAACAACCGCTATCGTCATGCCCGCCAATACAAACGTGCCAACAAAGCCTGCAAAACTTTAAAAAACTACCTTGGCCGCATCATTCGCGAACTGGAACGCAAAGGCAGCCAAACCGATCAAGCCCTACAAAGCCTATTGGATCGCGCCCGACTGATTTACCGACAACAAACCGGCGACACCAACAAAATCTACAGTTGGCATGAAACCGCAGTGCATTGCATCGGCAAAGGCAAAGCACACAAAAAATACGAATTCGGTAATAAAGTTTCCCTCGTCAGCAGCTCGAAGAACAACTGGGTATTGAGTGCCCAAGGATTAGCCAACCCTTACGACGGGCATACACTGGCTGATGCATTGGCACACATGCAGCAAGTGTGTGGGCATAGCCCGCAACATGTCTACTGTGACCAAGGATACCGGGGACATCAACAAAACGGATCGGGCAAGCCTATCATCCATCTGGTCGGTAAGATTCCGAAAACAGCGAGCCGCAGTATGAAAAGATGGATGAAACGCAGAGCAGCAATAGAACCGATAATAGGCCACTTAAAGGCGGATAACCGTATGGGCAGAAACCACCTGAAAGGGGAAGCAGGCAACCGTTTGAACCCGATTCTGGCTGCCGCTGCCTACAACCTGCGCAAATTACTGGCGTGGTTGTATTTTTGGCTTATGGGGTGGGTGGGAGAGAGTCGGGAAGAATGGATTCTTCAGGGGTGACTACCTGAAATAAAACAGCGCCCCGTAGGTTATATGGGGCGCTGTTTTTTTGATTCACCAACATTTGACAAACCGAATCAAAGTAATCACTATAACCACATTAACCATTTTAATTGAGTAAGGGCTGTCATGCAGATTTTTACCGCTAAAGATGCCAAAACCCATTTTGGTGCGGTTTTGGACTTGGTACAGCGCGAGCCGGTTCTGATTACACGCAACAACCGTCCTGCCGGTGTTTTTGTATCCATTGAGGATTTGGAGGGCACTTACCTGGCTGACTTATTGATGGAAAAAGAAGCCGGCTATGATGAGTGGGTGTCCGCCAGTACGCAGGATGCTTTGGCCAAGCACCGGGCCAACCCTGACACCGGCATTCAGGCCGGCGAAATCCATCAGCTTGTGATGCAGAAAGTCAGAGCCAAAATCGGCAGCAAGTAATATGTTTCGAATCATTTATTCCGAGCAGGCCTCCGATGATTTGGCAGAGATTGCCGCCTACTATGCTGGCCAAGGCGGTTTGCCTTTGGCTGACAACATCATACAACGAATTACTGCCGATATTCAGAAACTGGTATATAACCCTAAAATTACCCAAGCAAGCCTGATCGTTGCAGGGTTTTATGACCGTATTATTTACAAGCTGCCCTACCGTGCATTGTTTACGATAGATGAAGCCGTAAATGAAATTCTGATTGTACGGGTGGTTCATACATCCAGGGTTTTCCCGCTTTCTCAATCTTCCTGAAGCAGCTTCTTTAACCAAACTCTGCGGTTAAAACAAAAAAATCCCCGCATGCACACGGCAAGCGGGGATTTTGGGGACTGCGGTTACGGGTTTCGGATGCTAATCTTCATCATCGTCCTCGTCATCGCTCAAATCAAAACCGAAATGTTCGGCGCCGAAATCAGCAATGCAACAGTCACTACAAGGTTCATCATCCAAGTGGCCATTAGCATTGTAGAAACTGCCGGCAAAAGACATGCCATCTTCAATGTAAAGGGCCGTCAGTTGTAGGTCGGGATATGCTGCACAGATGGCGGCATACACCCCTTCCGGTGGTGCCCAGGCAGTGTCAAATGATACCTTAATGCTGTTTGGACCGACTGTAAACGTCGACTCACAGGCATTCCACTTGGTACCCCAGTTTTCAACACGCCAGTCGTACCAACTAGGATGACCATAACGCTCGATATTGCGCTGAAGCTGGACACCAAGTGCCAAATCAGTACGGCAGCGACGCTGTAAATCAATATCGTCAGCCAACAAGGTGCTGGCATGGGCAACGGTTAAGCTTGGCCAGTCGGTCAAGGGTGACAGGTGTTGTTGCAGTAAATCAATGTGCCACTGGCAGAGCGTGCCGGCGGCTTCGGACAACAGGGTTTCCGGCTTAAGCCGGTTCCACTCCAACATGATCATTGATCCGGAACCGGCAGCTACCAGTAATTCCTCCGGCATCGGATGGATGCCGTTGAAGTCAAAGGGTTGGTCGGGATTGTCGCTGATCATTCTGGCGGCCAAATCGGCAATCAATTCGGCATCGCCTTCAATCAGTACGTGGTTAAGACACCAGTTAGGCATGGTCATATTCCTTAAAAAAGCAGGCAAACCATGCCTGCGGGCATGGTTACCCGCAGGGTGTAAAAAAGGGCTTGTGCCCGGGTTGATAAAGAGCCATCACCGTTGAGCTAACGGCGCACATTTCAGATGGCAAGTGCTTTACTGCTGAGTTATTGCGCCAAGTGGTGTAGATAAGCCCGGACGGTATGGCAGGCCCAGCGATATACCACAGCCAGGCAAACTTTGTCGGTCTGGGTCAAAACAGTAGCTGTATCGGCGTCAAAATGACTCAATGACAGCTGATTTTTTTGCATCCAATCGACAATCGTTTGCTGATGGCGGCTGTATAGCCAGCGTGCATCTTCCATACTGAGCCTTTCAGACAAATGAACCGTATAATTGCTGCTGCCGTACGCGACATCTTTCAGTAACCAGGCAATATCGGCATAAGCCGGCGATGCCGCTAACAACAGCAATAACAAATCATCTGTGTTCAAGGTACCGGTTTGGCTAACCATTGAGCCATCAACAGCCGGAATCACCACTGCAGCGGTGTAGCTGTTGCTGTTGCGGCACGGCATGGCTTCGAGCCGGTTTTCACCAAAGATATAGTCGACCACCGGCTGCACACCTAGGATAAGTGCACGGCAATAGCCGATACTTTCCAGATGGTGGCCGACGGCACTGATAATCGCTTCAGGGTCATCGGTATTCACCGGCGGCAGAACTGCGCCATTGAGCGCTTCTGCTGCGTTTTCTACCGTATCAAAAGCATCGTTGAACCAAACGATGTAGGTGTTGAAAGGCATGATGTATCTCCAAAAAAGAGGCACCATGCCCCTTCGGGGTGGTGCCCCAAAGGGTTGAAAAAGAAGGCCGTGGCTGCACGAATGCAGCTGATGCTGATTAACGGCAGTCATCAAGACAGTGGCAGACTGTCGGCTGTGTTACGACTTGGCACAGGCACTGTTGCCTTATGTATTGCTTAGCCGCTGCAAATAATGGCGGCATTTAATGACGGCATTTGTAATCTATCTTGATATATACCATTTGACCTGTTATATTTTTGTTTCTATCGGCAGCGGTATAGGAGGGTAAAATTATGCAAATTGCCAAATTATTCAATAATGGCCGCAGCCAGGCAGTCCGGCTGCCAGCAGCGTTCCGTTTTGATGGTGACAGTGTCTATATCCGCCGCGATAAAAACGGTGATGTCATTCTGTCTAAGCGACCAAGCGATTGGCAGGGCTTTATTGTGGCCGCCAACCAGTTAGACGGTGAAACCATAGAACGGGATTTGACCGCGCATAATCGTGATGTATTTGAAGATTGGCCGGAATAATGCCGCACTATATGCTTGACACGAATATGGTGAGCCATGTTTTGAAGCAACAAGCGGCGGTTATGGATCGATTGCAGTCCGTGCCGATGGCCTCCTTGTGCATATCCGCCATTACCCACGCGGAAATCAGCTACGGCTTGGCCAAGAAGCCGGATGCACATACGCTGCATCGGGCGGTGGCTGAATTTTTGCTGCGGGTGGCGGTATTGCCGTTTGATGAACAGGCTGCCCAAGATTATGGCTTGTTGAAAGCCGGTATCGAAGGGATGGGCAAAAGCTTGGCACCCTTGGATATGTTGATTGCGGCACACGCACACAGCATCGGTGCCACATTAATCAGCAATGATCAAGCTTTTCATAAAATCACCGGCTTGGCGGTACAGGATTGGACACAGCCCGATCCGGATTAATCTGTGCGCCAGACTAGGGTCTGTTCACAATTACTTGTCATACCCTTGAATAAAAAAGAAACGCAGGCATAAAAGGAAGTTCTCACCCTCCCCCAATACACCTGCGATGCCCCGTACACTACTCAAAGATGAACATTGGACGAAGCTGTTACCTATTCTGCGTGATTTGGGTATTTATAGCAAACCCAATTTGCGCAGAATTCTTGAAGGCATACTTTACAGAATAAGAACCGGCATACCGTGGCGGGATTTGCCCGAGTATTTCGGCAAGTATCATACTGTTTATACCGCTTATAACCGTTGGTCAGAAAAAGGCATTTTTACTGCAATCTTGAAACAGCTCAGCCAAGAGAGTGACTTGGAGTGGGTAGCCATAGACGGCAGTTATATCCGTGCCCACCAACACTGCGCTTCAGCGCTCAGTACTGCGGGCAATATCCATGATGTCACCGTTGCACCGGAGCTGCTTGACAACATCAACCTTACCGAAACTGAGTTGGTTAATGCGGACAAAGGTTACGATTCAGACCGGCTCAGGGAGCAAATAGAGCAAAGCGGTGCGAAAGCCAATATTCCCTATAAAAAAATAGGGAAGAGAAAAATAAAAACATGGACTGGTATTTATATAAAATCAGGCATTTGGTAGAGAATGCCTTTTGCCGTTTGAAACATTTCCGAGCGATTGCCAGCCGTTACGATAAGCTGAAACGTAACTTCCACAGTACGGTTTTATTGGGGTGCATTGTGATGTGGTTACCTTTATGACAAGTAATTGTGAACAGGCCCTAAGCTAAAAACAGATCCATTCAGGCAGCCTGAAAGGCTGCCTGAATAAGCACTGCATGTTTAGATTTAGGCGGTCGGCTGGTCGGTCAACAACCCCGACCGCCTTATGCCCTAAAAGACTACTTGATGGTTAACACATCCCCAAAACCCGCACTGCCCGGCGTCAAATCAATGGCGCGGATGCTGGGTACAAAGCGGTCCAGTGCGGTGGTGACCACCACGGCATTGCCGTCATGGTCGGATTGCTCTTCCACGGTGGTGACTTTGGTTTTATGGGTACTGCCTTTAATCAATAAGCGGCGGCCACGGCCGTCGGTCACAATACCGCTGACCTGGCCGGCGGCCAGTGCCAACGCAGCATGCCACTGACCCAGTGCACACAACGGCCGGCGTTTTTCAGGTAACAGGCCTTCACCAAACCAATGACCGAAATTCGGCCACAAAGTTTGCTTCTGCGTATCCGCCAGCTCCGATTGCAGGCCTTCGGCATCGACCGCATGGTTGATGGGCCGAAAAACCTTCGCCGGCAGCGGCGGTACTTCATACCAAAAATCCACTTCGGCATCGCTAATCGGCACGGCGGCATCCACATCCAGCAGGCATTGCTGCTGCTGTTTGATCTGTGCCTTGCTGATGCCGGCACGCACCCGGGGTTTGACCGCCAGAATCACCACCTGTTTGTAGGTGTCGACGCCGGCTTTAAACATCCGCACCTGAGTAAAACGGGAAGCGATGTCGCGGGTAAAGGCATCGGTCAGCGATTGTATCGGCACAATCAACACCAAAATACCGTTGTCCTGCAATACCGGTATTGTGCGCTCAAAGAAGGTTTCTTCCAGGCGTTTGTTGCGGCTGCCCGACAACTGGTCACGGTTGCCGAAGCCGTAAGGCGGGTTGAGAAACAATAGGCCGACGGTTTTGGGCTGCAGGATGCAGCTTTCAATATCGGCCCGTACCACGTTGTCGATCAAGCCGCCGGCGGCATGCGCCCGCGCCCGGTCCAGCTCGACGCCGAAGGTGTGGCATTGGCTGCCGCACTCGGTTAGGTGCATGGCCACAGCGGCCAGTGCATTACCGCCGCCGCAACAAGGATCAAATAAGCGCAGTTGGTTGCCGCCGATGTCGAGCCGGGCATTAATGCCGTTCAAAGTGGCCGCATCGGTGGGGAAATAGCCGTTGTCGGCATGATTGTGCGCTACGCGCGGGTGCATCAAATGGTTGGACATGGCAGGCCTCCGGTTAAAAATAGAAAACGGGAAACCTGCGCCACCAAGGACGCGGGTTCCCTTGTGGGTGTGTTGGTAAAATAAAAGTGGACTGGATGAAACATCAGGCTGTGGCCGCAACAGTGCGGGTGATGCCGGAAACAGCTGCATCAAGCGGATGGCAGTAAGCGACTGCCGGCGGTAAAAACTAATGGAGTGATGCGTGATGAAGTGATGATGGTGCGATAGGTTTTTTCAGGCAGCCTGGCTTGGCTTAATTTCAGGCTGCCTGAAAAAACCCACCGAAGTGGGCTGAAACAGATGGCCGGTGCCATCCTAGGGTTACGTTACGCTAAATCCAGCAACCGTTTGGCCAACTGAACTTCCACCGAATCTTCGGCTTGGTTCAGAATATCCAAACCACTGTCGGGCATATCCCCGGAAGTGGACTGGGTGACGGCCATTTTTTGACCCATCAGCTCCAGACAGATTTGCTGTGCCGTATCCATATAGCCGGCAAAATACACCTCGACCGCTTCTTGCTGGCCAATCCGCCATGAACGTCGTGCCGCCTGCATCAACGTGTACACGTTGTAGCCGGTCTGCATAAAGTAAATGGTGGGAAAAGCCAACAGATCGAGGCCGGTTTTGACCAGCTCGGGGTTGCAGACAATCACCTGACAGCCATCATCCAGCCGTGCCGCCACCCAGTCTTCCCGTTCATCGGCTTTCACCGTTGCACGCATCACTGCGGCTCTGATGCCGGCATCGGTGAGGATGCGCTGCAGCCGTGTGGTGGTATCGCGGGTGTCGGTGTAGGTTGAATAGATTAGGCAGCGCCGGCCTTTGGCCAGGCTTTGTCGAACCACCGCCAGCATGTCCTCCTCTTTGGGTGACAGCTCATCTTCAGCGAATAGCGGGCCGGTTTCAAACAACAAGCGGCCTTTGCTGCGCCAGAATACCCGTTCGGGCTGATGGCAGCAGTCCGGCCAAGCCAACAGCGTACTGGTGACCACACCGGTGAGGGTATTGTCACCTTTGCTCATGGCCATGCGCAGATGGTCTTGCAGTTCGGCGCTCATTCGCCGGTACACATCCTGCTGTGTTTGGCTCATGCTCACCGGCCGGAAGATTTCCGTGTACGGCGGCAATACGCCTTCACCCAAATCCCGCAACTTCAAAAACACGGTTATCGGCAACACATAACGCATAATGCCCAGCGGTGAAAACCCCGGGGCCTTCGCGGTACGTACCTGATTGCGTTTGGCGCGTGCACTGCTGAAAGAACCCTTGTCGCATTCGCTGCCATGGCTGCGCACAATGTCTTTCAATACCCCGTGTTGGCGCATAAAAGCCATCGACGCTGCCCCCAAGGTGCCCGACTTGTTGTAGCCGAAGCCGTCTTCCAGCATGGCTTGCGGCAACAGCCGCCAGAGCAGGTAAAACAGGTCTTCGGCATAGCCGCCCATCAAGGTGCCGGTGAGGCAAAGCACCTTGCGTGTACTGCGTGCCAATACGCCCATCGCCTGACCTTGAGCCGTACCGTAGTTTTTGTACTCATGCCCTTCATCCACCACCATCAGCCCGAAATAATGCCGGGGTAGATAGCGTTTGATGAATTCGGTCGGCTGATAACCGCCTTGGCCAAGTGAAAACTCGGTTTTACTCAAAGCCCGATCCAGACGGGTGGCTTGCTGGTCACTGAACACAAACTCCCCGTGTTCATCCATCAGATTGGAAAACGCTTGGATGTTGTTTTCCAGCAGCTCGGCCAACATGGTTTCACCAAACTGCTGCACCAGCCGTGCCGCCGTTTTTGGTCCCAGTCCGGGCAAGCCGGAAATGGCCTTAATGACCCGTTCGTAGACACTGAGCGGCTCATCATGGCGGATGCGACGACACAAAGTCCACAGAGGTTCGTCACACGTGCGTGCGCTGAGGCCTTGGCGTGTTTTGTGTCGGCAGTAGCGGCGCTCTTTGGCCAGCGCTTCTTGCAGAAATGATTCATTGATATAGGGCTTGCCTTCCGCATCGGTGATTTCCTGCCCACACTTCGGGCAGCAAAAAACCGGTTCGCGCAAGCAGCAGATTTTATCGTCATCATCCAAATACCGATATGACCGATACGACCGATAGCGCTGCCCATACGCCGGGCGCCAATGAAAACCCATGCGCATGCGTACCCGGCCGAGAATAAAGAACTCCGGCACGGTCGGCTTTTGCTGCATGGCACGGATGTGCAGCAGCTTGGCCAAGGTGTCGGTACCATTTAAAACCCATACCCGTGCATCCGGTACGGTTTTAAGGATTTCCCGGCGCCATTTGTACACCAAGTGCGGCGGGCTGAGCACCAAGGTGCGCACCACTCCGGCCTGATGTGCCACGGCAGCGGCAGCAATGGCCATCATGGTTTTACCGGTGCCCATTTCGGCATTGACGATGGCGGCCGGTTTGTCCTCCACCAACAGCAACTGATTGACCGCCCGCACCACTTCGCGTTGGGCGGCAAACAAAGGACGGGCTAAGCCGTCCATTACCGCTTCGTGAGCCGGATAGGTTTGACCGGCATAAACCGGACGATTCTGCTCGGTGACAGCAGTAAACAGGCTGTCGCCGAAGTCTTGCAGAAACTGGGTTAAAGGGATGTCGTCAGGCGGCGTGGTTGCGGCCGGTGACGGCGGGCTGGTTACAGATAAAACAGATGGGGATGAAGTAGATACAGCCGGAATGGTGGCAGATGAAGTATTGAACATGGGATTCTCCGTATAAAAAGCGGGAATCCCTCTTGCGGGAAATTCCCGCGAGGGTTGATATGGGCACAAGGCCGTTAAGGGTAAGCTTTTAATCGACACCACAGGGTCATTAACTGTTTAGTCCCTGAATTTTATGGAGTATCATTACCCCAATTAAAAGAGACCGACTTATGGCAAGCATATTGCATGGTAACGCCAAGACTACGCCTAGAATCAGAAAAGAAATACAAGAGTCTGAAGAGAGCATCGCAGCGTTAGCTAAAAATACAATATTAATTTCAAAACCGTTCTCTACTGGAAACACGCAGATTCGGTCGAAGATAAAAAGTCCGGCCCCAAAACCCGCCCCAGCGTGTTGACCGAATCGGAGCAGCAGGCAATCTGTACCGTCCGGCGACATCTGCGGCTGTCATTGGACGAGCTGTATATCATCTTCAAGCCCAATATTCCAAAGCTGAGCCGCTCCAATCTGCACCGGTGCTTGCAACATCACGGATTGTCGCGCTTACCCAAGAATGAATCCGATGGCCAAAAAGGTAAAAAACATTCAAACAATATCCGGTTGGCTTTGTCCATATCGACATCACCGAGGTGCGTTGTGAAACCGGCAAGCTGTACCTGTTTGTCGCCATCGACCGCAAAACCAAATATGTTTATGCAGAACTTCATCCGCGTATGACGCAGAAAACCGCCGTTTCTTTTCTGCGCAACCTACAACAAGATTGTGTGTTTAAAATCACCCATATCCTAACGGACAACGGTGCGCAGTTTACCTACAACTTGCTGAGCCAAGCACAACGGCCTGATAAGGAGCATCCGTTTGACGAGCTTTGCCGGCATTTGGGCATTGAGCACCGTACCACGAAATTCCGTCATCCATGGACGAACGGGCAGGTGGAGATTACCAACAAGATGCTGAAAGAGGTAACGGTCAAACGCTTCCACTATGAGCATCCTGACGAACTTAAACGGCACTTGATGGTATTTTTGCTGTATTACAACCATCAACGCCCCTTACGGTCGTTGAAGTACAAAACGCCTTGGCAGGCTTTGGAAGATTGCTATAATCTAGAGCCTGAATTGTTTCGTGAAAATCCATTCCAGAAGATTATGGGTCTTAACACCCCGAAGGTTACGAAGACTTCACCAGCCACAATGAAGACCGCCTGAGCAGCGAAACCGTGCCCATGTTGGCGCCCTCCGATTTGATGGCATTGCCCAAAGGGCAGGCCTTCGCCTTGCTCGATGGCGGCAACCTGTACAAATTGCGCTTGCCCTTACCCCTGCCGGATACCGATGCCGACATCCCGGCCAACCTCAATGTAATACCATTTAAAATAAATAATCTATAATAAAGCCCATTCACAAGCCACCAGCGAACAGAGCTTGTCTTTTTCTGCAACCAACGCATTCCACGCAGCACAGCCGGCCTCTACAATCTGCCCATAGCCCTTATAGCAACGGTTGGATAAAGAGGTTTGCTTCAGCTGCCGCCATATCCGTTCTATAGGGTTTAATTCCGGTGAATACGGCGGCAGTTTCAATATGGATATGTTTTTCAGTTCGCTGACATCCTGATGCCAACCCGCACCGTCCATCACCACCACAGCATGCCGGCCTTCGGGGGTTTCTTTCGATATTTGCCGTAAATGCAGCAGCATCGCCTCTTTGTTCACACTAGGCATCACCAAAGCCGCTGTTGTTCCGGTTCTCAAGCACACTGCACCAAAGATATAGGCGTATTCAAACTGCTGTTGGCGGATAATGCGTGGTCTTTTTCCCTTTTCGTGCCATACACGGGTGAGGCTGCCTTGTTGTCCGATGCGGCTTTCGTCTTGAAACCAAATGTCGACGTGTTCGGGTTTGATGTGTTCAGGTAATACCGCTTTTACCCGGTCGGTAAAGTTTTTTAAAAGCGTCTTGCGCTTGTGGGTCTGCCTGCGGATGGCGGCTGCGGGCGGTGATCCAACTCATGCCGATACGGTGCAACAAAGGATATAGGCAGCTGCTGTGTTTGTAGTGGGCATTGAATTCTTGGGCGGCAATGGTATGGATGTCTTCGGCGGTGAGCCTGCCGCCTTCGCGTTTTTCTTGTTCTTCGATGATGCGTTGTTTGAAGGCTTGATGGTCTTGCGGCTTTAGTTTGCTGTTGCGGCCGGGTCGCTGTTTGTCGTAAATGGCCTGTTCAATACCGAATTCCCAATATTTGCGCCGTAATATGTGTATGGTTAGCGGATGGAGTCCAAACCGTGGGGCGATTTCTTCGGGTGTTTGACCTTGTTGCAGTTGGTGCAATATAAACAACCGTGTCCGTGCCCGTGGGTGGGATTCTGTTTTGGCGAGTTTGAGAAAATCATGCTCGGTGAGCTGGTGGTTTTTTGGGGTCAGTTTAGGCATAGGGTGATTATAGCTTATTTATTTTTATTGGTATAATGGCCGAACGGATGCGGGAGATTGTACGCTTAAGCCGCCTGAAAGAAGCGGCAGAAGACGTCTTCGTTGAAGGGTCGCATTATGGCTAAATCACCGACGGACTTTATTACCGAATCGCTGATACTGCGTTTCCTCACCGCACCCTTACGCTGGCTCAGGGTATTGGCCTTCGTGATTCTGATTGTATTCGGCAGCTCTATGATTCTGCAGACCTGGTTTCACCAACCCTCGCTGCTGCAACAGGAAACCACTATGACACAGCAGCTGGGGCAGCAAAGCCTGTGGGCTGAGTTCAACAGCCAAACAGCGGGAGACAAGCCCGGCATCAACATTCAGGCAGCCCGGTATGCCTACAGTGCATTCAGTACGGTATTTTTTGAATGGAGCCAAATCAACCGCGCCTTGAACAGCAATCTGCCCGGTGATTTCGGCTACGGCATCGGCCAAACGCTGAAAACCCATATCGGCTACCTGCAACGCTTTGACGACACCCTTAAAATCATTGCCGTGCGGCTGGGCAATGCGATCTTGTTCGCCCTGTTTGCCTTATTTCTGACCCTATTGGGCTTGATTGATGGCTTGGTACAACGCCGCATCCGCCAAGAAAACGCCGGCAGGGAAAGTGCCGGCCTCTACCACCGCGCCAAATACTGGCGCAGCGGCATTGTATGGAGCAGCCTATTGGTTTATTTGTGCCTGCCGGTGGCGGTTTCGCCCTTGTGGCTCACTGTACCGGCGGTAGCAGCGGCGGTGATGACATTCTTGCAGGCCAAGTATTTGAAGAAGTATTTGTGAATGTTTCTTACCGTATGAATTTCGGAATCATTTTGTAAATACTTGTCAACATAAGAAGATTGGGTTAATCTTAAACCGTTGTTAGTTTTTTCCTTGCGACATTTTCAAATTTCTTGGCCTATATTCTTTGGGTACGAGCGTCTTACTGAGGTGAGCTAAAACGAAGTTTCTGAGCAGAAACTGCGTTTTAGGCAGCCTTTATTTTGGCCATTATTCAATTTTAATGCGCGATTTCAATCGATTGCACCAATACCCACGGTGCCACCACCACCGCCCATAGGGCGGTGTTGTGTTGCCAGAATTGCTGCGCTTGGGCGGTGCTCACGGGGGCGAGTTTACCTTCGTGCATCAATAGGGCGATGGCGGCGCTGTTGTCGGTAGCGATTAAGTGGGCGATGTTCACCAAATCCAATTCGGCGGCCACCCAAATCACCATGCCGCGGGCGAAATGGGTTTGCAGTTCGTGCCAGTGGATGCGCGCGGTTTCCAAATTAAGTTTGTGGTTGAGGTGCTGGGTGTCATCGGGGTGTTCGGAATGCATGGGGATTTCCGGTGAAGATGTAGGTCGAGCAGGGATGCCCGATATTTTACCGCACAGTGGTGCTAAGCGCTTTTTATCAAGCATGTTAAAAAAATACCAAAACGGCTTTCAGGCAGCCTGAAAGCCGTTTTTATATTGGCAGGCGTGTTCACACAATGCTGATGAACCGCCCGACCATAAGGGTATTACTGTGCCGATGCGGCAGAGGCGCTGGCGGCAGCCGGTTGTTCACCCCAAGCGGCGGGGTATTTGTAGCCGGCAAAGCGGGTATGGGCGTAGGCTTTGAATTCGTCGGAATTGTAGGCATCGGCCACGTCTTTAACCCATTGGCTGTCTTTGTCCGCATTGCGCACGGCAGACCAGTTTACATAGGCGAAGCTGGGCTCTTGAAACAGGGTTTCAGTGAGCTTCATGCCGGAAGACATGGCGTAGTTGCCATTTACCACGGCAAAGTCGACATCGGCGCGTGAACGCGGCAGCTGGGCGGCTTCCAGTTCAACGATTTTGATGTTTTTGGTGTTTTCGGCAATATCGGCTTTAGAGGCAGTAAGCGGGTTGATGTTGTCTTTCAACTTAATCCAGCCCAGCTCGTTCAGCATCACCAAGGCGCGGGCGAAGTTGGAAGGGTCGTTGGGGGCGGACATGCTGCTGCCGTCTTTGACTTCACCCAGTGATTTCAGTTTGCCCGGGTAGATACCCAAAGGTGCGGTGGGTACTTGGAATACTTCGGTGATGTCCAGCTTGTGCTCGGCTTTGAAGTTGTCTAAATAGGGCTTGTGTTGGAAGATGTTGATGTCGATTTCACCTTCGGCCAGTGCCAGGTTGGGGCGCACGTAGTCGGTGAATTCAATCAGTTTTACTTTATAGCCTTTTTTCTCCAACGCCGGTTTGATTTGGTCTTTCACCATATCGCCAAAGTCGCCCACGGTGGTGCCGAACACGATTTCGGTTTTGGCCGGTGCAGTGGCGGCGCCGGAAGCGGCGGCTTCAGAGGCGGCCGGTGCCGCTTGTTGTTGGCCGCCGCAGGCAGCCAGTGCCAATGTTAATAGGCCGGCGGAAACGGTTTTGAGCCATGTTGCTTGTTGCATGTGCTATCTCCTGATAAGGGGTTGTGTAAGTGTTTGACTGTTTAAATTTAAGGCTGCCTGAAATAATTAGCGCTTATCGAGCTTGCGGGCCAGGGCGTTACCCAAGCTTTGGATGGTAACCACCATCAGCACCAAAATGGCCACGATAAACACGATCACTTCGGTTTGGTAGCGGTAATAGCCGTAGCGGATGGCCAAGTCGCCCAAGCCGCCACCGCCAATCATGCCTGCGGCGGCGCTGTAAGACAAAAGGCCGATGGCCAATACGGTGATGCTGGATACCATGCCCGCGCGGGCTTCGTTTAACAGCACTTTAATAATGATGGTGCCGGGTTTGGCGCCCATGGCGGTGGCGGCTTCGATAATGCCGCGCGGCACTTCGCGCAGGTTTTGCTCCACCAAGCGGGCAAAATAAAAGGTGCCGGACACGGTGAGAATCAGCGAGGCGGCCACGGGGCCGATGGTGGTGCCCACAATAAAGCGGGTGAGCGGAATCAGCGCAATCATCAAAATCACAAACGGAAATGCGCGCAAGATATTAACCGTGTTCTCGGCAATGGCGTTGACCAAGCGGTTGGGCATCAATTGCGGATTGGCGCTCACGTACAGACAAATGCCCAATATGGTGCCGAACAAGGTGGCAAACAGGGTGGATAAACCCACCATAATTAAGGTTTGCCACAAAGACAGCAAAATTTCGCTTTTCATGGCCACGATATTGGCCACTGCTTGGGTGAATGTGGTCTCTGCCATATTAATCCTCCTGCACCAGCTCTTGGCCGATGGCCGATTGGGCGTGAATTTGGTTGTCTTTCACGTCGATCACTTCCAGCAGCTTGCCTTGGTGTAGCAGCGCGGCGCGATCGCACAGGCGGCGGATGACGCTCATTTCGTGGGTAACAATTACAATGGTGACATTAAAGCGGCGGTTGATGTCGAGCAGGCATTCGAGCACGCTGCGGGTGGTGGCCGGATCGAGTGCGCTGGTGGGCTCATCGGCCAGAATCACTTTGGGGCTGGCGGCCAGCGCCCGCGCAATGCCCACGCGTTGTTTTTGCCCGCCGGACAATTGCGCCGGGTAGTGGTTGGCGCGGTCGGTTAAGCCCACGATGTCCAAACATTCGGCCACGCGCCGCTCGATATCGCTGCGCTGCCAGCCGGCCACTTCCAAGGGAAAGGCCACATTGGCCGCCACGGTGCGGTTGGCCAGCAGATTGAATTGCTGAAACACCATGCCGATGTGTTGGCGTGCCTGGCGCAAGCTGGGTGCGCTTAAGGCGGTGAGGGTTTGCCCGTCTACGCTTACGCTGCCGCTGTCGGGGCGCTCCAATAGGTTAATCAGGCGCAATAAGGTGGATTTACCGGCACCAGAATAGCCCATCAGCCCGAAAATCTCACCTGCTTTAATGTGTAAACTCAACGGTTCCACTGCCGTAAACCAACCTTGGTCGCGGTGGCGGTAGCGTTTGGAAACCTGCTCCAAAACAATCATAATCAACCCAAATCAAGATAAAACAAAAAGCCCATTTGCAGACACAAATGGGCTTTTTGCATAAAAGAGTGGGTTGGCGCTGACGCCGCAGTGGATTAACTTCCCCACGCTTTAGCTGTTTTAACGCCCGCAAGCTGTGTCAAATCGGCGTATTTCAATAAGAGTGTAATTAAACACCAAAATCAGGGGCAGCGTCAAGAAACTTGTTGGCTTAGGTTGCTATGGCTGCTTTGATTAACGTACATAAAAATACACACAAATAAATTGCAGTATGCTGCCCGCCAGCACAAAAATATGCCAAATACCGTGGCCGTGGGCGATTTTTTCGTCATTCACAAACCAGTAAATGCCGATGCTGTAGGCCAAACCGCCGGCCACCAGCCACAGCAGGCCGGGCAGGGGCAAGCTTTGTACCAAGGGGTAAATGGCAATCAACACCAGCCAGCCCATCAAAACATACAAAATCAGCGACAATAAGCGGGTTTTGCGCCCTAATGTGAGCTCTTGCACAATGCCAAACAGCGCCAGCCCCCACGAAAGGCCGAATAAAGTCCAGCCCCAAGCGCCGGGCAGGGTGTTGAGTGCAAACGGGGTATAGCTGCCGGCAATTAAGATATAAATGGCGCAGTGGTCGAATTTTTGCAACACTGCTTTGGTGCGCGGGCTGCAGATGCTGTGATAAAGGGTGGAGCCGCCGTAGAGCAAAATCAGGCTGGCACCGTAAATGGCCGCGCTCACAATCAAAGCAGCACTGCCGATGCGGGCAGATTGAAGCAGCAATAACACGGTGCCGATAATGGCCAGCACGGTGCCGAATAGGTGGGAATAGGCGTTAAAGCGTTCGCCCGGATACATGATGTGCCTTTGCAGCAAAAGAAGCTGCATATGGTTTCATAAACATGGCAACAGAGCAATGGCTTTAATCGGATTTAACTTTGAAGTTGCGCATCAACTTATCAAGGCTGCCTGAAACGATAAACCCCGCCGTGGCGGGGTTGGGTGTGCAGCGGGTGTGGTGGTTTATTCCAACACCACTTCCACACGGCGGGCTTCGGCATTGTTGCCGCTGCCTTCGGTAACTTCGGGCTTGCGCAGCTCGATTTTGTCTGCCGCCACGCCCAAGGCGGTGAGGGCGTCACGCACGGCCAATGCACGTTGTTTAGATACTTCTTCGTTTACTTGGGCATTGCCGGTGCTGTCGTGAAAGCCCGATACCACGGCTTTTTTGCCTTGCGCCACGCCGCTTACTACATCGGCCAGCGCTTCGTTGGCACCGGCAGCCAAGTTGCTGGAGCCGGTGGCAAAGTAGAATTTAACCACGCCGTTTTCCACCACCACGCGGTCGCCATCAACGGCCACGGTTTCGCTGGCGGCCACGCTGGCCGTGTTGCTGTTGCTGCTATCGCCGCTGTTGCCCCATACGGCAAAGCCCACCACGGCAGCCACCACGGCGGCGGTGATGATGCCGGTAACCATCAAGCCCAGGCGTTGGCTGTTGTCTTCATCGTCTTTGTACATCGTGTGTTGCTCCCTGTTTTGCTGTTGGTGTTGTGAATAAATGAACTGAAATTCGCCCGCCATTATACCCAATGCATGGGTATTGTTGGCATCAAATTGGCGGTTATGCTGCTGTTTTGGCGCTATGGCGGCTGTTCAACCTAGGCATGGCACAGTAGAATAGCGCATTTGCCCCATTGCGAATGCGCTTGCCATGCTGACTTTTCAAGAAATCATTTTTAAATTACAAACCTTTTGGGCCGCACAAGGCTGTGTGGTGTTGCAGCCGTTTGATCTGGAAGTGGGCGCGGGCACCAGCCATCCGGCCACCTGCTTGCGCGCACTGGGGCCGGAGCCGTGGTTTGCCGCCTATGTGCAGCCCAGCCGCCGCCCCAAAGACGGCCGCTATGGCGACAATCCCAACCGCTTGCAGCACTATTATCAGTTTCAGGTAGCCTTAAAGCCGGCGCCGGACAATATCCAAGAGCTGTATTTGGATTCTTTGCAGGCGCTGGGCATTGATCCCACTCGCCACGACATCCGTTTTGTGGAAGACGACTGGGAAAATCCCACGCTGGGCGCTTGGGGCTTGGGCTGGGAAGTATGGCTCAACGGCATGGAAGTCACCCAGTTTACTTATTTCCAACAAGTGGGCGGCTTGGATTGCAGCCCGGTGCTGGGCGAAATCACCTACGGCATCGAGCGCTTGGCCATGTATCTGCAAGGCGTGGAGAATATTTACGACTTGGTGTGGGCGCAAACGCCCGACGGCCAAACCGTTACCTATGGCGATGTGTACCATCAAAACGAAGTGGAGCAATCCACTTATAATTTTGAATACAGCAATGCCGCCTGGCTGTTGGAACAATTTAACCATTTCGAGGCCGAAGCCCGCCGCCTGTTGGAAGCCGAACAAGCCGCGCTCACCTTGCCTGCCTATGAATTGGTGTTGAAAGCCGGGCACACCTTCAACCTCTTGGATGCACGCGGTGCCATTTCCGTGACCGAGCGCGCTACTTATATCGGCCGCGTGCGTGCGCTGAGTCGCTTGGTGGCGCAGAAATACGTGGAAAGCCGCGAGCAATTGGGGTTTCCGCTGATTAAAAATCAGGCGTAGCTGTTTTCAGGCAGCCTTTTGTTGATGGCGATGAAATATAGTGGATTAAATTTGAATCAAGACAAGGCGGCGAGCCGCAGACAGTACAGGTAGTACGGCAAGGCGAGCCAACGCAGTATTGGTTCAAATTTAATTCACTATAAATGCATCAGGCTGCCTGAAAAGATTGTGGAATTGACGATGAGCCAGCCGATTGAAATTTACCAAACCGCCGATGGGCAAACGCAGGTAGCCGTGCGCTTTGGACAGGAAACCGTGTGGTTGACCCAGGCGCAAATGGCGGTATTGTTCGACACCGGCAGCGATAATATCAGCCTGCATCTAAAAAACATCTTTATTGAAAATGAGCTGGATGAAGCAGCAACTACCGAGGATTTCTCGGTAGTTCAATCAGAAGGCAAGCGTCAAGTTAAGCGCCGCTTGAAACATTACAATTTGGATGCAGTGATTTCAGTGGGCTATCGGGTTAAATCAAAACATGCTACCCAGTTCCGCATCTGGGCAACACAACGCTTAAAAGACTACCTGCTGCAAGGCTATGTACTCAACCACGCCCGTTTGCAGCAAAACGCCGCCGAGCTGGAGCAAGCCTTGGCGCTTATCCGCAAAACAGCGGCTTCGCCGGAATTAACTTTAGCCAGCGGCCGCGGCTTGGTGGATATTGTTAGCCGCTATACGCAAACTTTTTTGTGGTTGCAACAATACGATGAAGGTTTGTTACACGAACCCAAAGGCGAAAACGGCGGCTTGCTGCCCACCGCAGCACAGGCGCGCACGGCGTTGGCGGCTTTGAAGCGGCAACTGATGGCGCGCGGCGAAGCCACCGATTTATTTGCCCGCGAGCGCGGCGACGGCCTGGCCGCGCTGTTGGGCAATTTGGCGCAAAGCGTATTCGGCGCAGAAGCTTATCCCAGCATAGAAAGCAAGGCCGCACACTTATTGTATTTTGTGGTGAAAAACCACCCCTTTGCCGATGGCAACAAACGCAGCGGCGCATTTTTATTTGTTGATTTTCTGCACCGCAACGGCAGGCTGCTGAATCCGGCAGGCCAAGCGGTGATTAACGATACCGGGCTGGCGGCGCTCACCTTATTGGTGGCCGAGTCTGACCCCAAACAAAAAGAAACCCTGATTCGCCTGATAATGCATATGCTGCATCAGGCTGCCTGAAAAGAATAATTGAGCCGATTTAAGCAATCATTTAATGATATGAATACACCGAAAGCAACCATGACAACCCAAACCCTTCTTATCGAACTGCGCACCGAAGAACTGCCGCCCAAAGCCTTAAACACCTTGGGCGAAAGCTTGGCTGAGGGCGTGGTGGCCGGGCTGGCCAAGGCGCAGCTGATTGACGGCGAGCCGCAATACCATGCTTATGCCGCGCCGCGCCGCTTGGCCGTGCAGGTGCAAAACGTGAAAGCGGTACAGTCGGATCAGCAGGTGCTCAAAAAAGGCCCGGCAGTGGCCGCAGGCATGAAAGACGGCGCGCCCACCAAGGCTTTGGAAGGCTTTGCCCGCTCGTGCGGCGTGAGTGTGGCCGACTTAACCACGGTGCACGACGGCAAGCAAGACGTGTATGCCCATCAATTTATCCAGCCCGGCCAGCCGCTGGCGGCCTTGCTCAGCGATATTTTGGCGCAAGCAGTGAAAAAACTGCCCATTCCCAAAGTGATGCGCTGGGGCAGCAGCAGCCACACCTTTGTGCGCCCGGTGCACGGTTTGGTGATGCTGCACGGCGGCGATACCGTTTCAGGCAGCGTGTTGGGTTTGCAAAGCCAAAACTGGACGCTGGGCCACCGTTTCCTAAGCCAAGGTGAGATTGTTTTTGCCGATGCCAACGACTACCCGCGCCAAATGGCCGAACAAGGCAAAGTGATGGCCAGCTTTGCCGCCCGCCGTGCCTTGATTGAGCGCGATTTGGCGCGTGCGGCTGCGGCGTTGAATGCCAGCGTGGCCACCGATGCGGCGCTGCTGGATGAAGTAACCGCATTGGTAGAGTGGCCGGCGGTGCTGGAAGCCGGTTTTGAGGCGCACTTTTTGCAAGTGCCGCAAGAATGCCTGATTCTCACCATGCAGCAAAACCAAAAATATTTTCCGCTGCTCGATGCCCAAGGCAAGCTGATGAACCGCTTTTTGCTGGTGTCCAACCTGCAAACCGACGACCCCAGCTATATTATCCACGGCAATGAGCGCGTATTGCGTGCACGCTTAAGCGATGCCGAGTTTTTCTACAAGCAAGACCAAAAAGCCAGCTTAGAGAGCCGCTTGCCCAAGCTGGAAAACGTGGTCTACCACAATAAACTGGGCAGCCAGGCCGAGCGGGTGGCGCGCTTATGTGATTTAAGTGTGGTGATTGCCCAAGCGCTGGATGCCGATGCGCAGCAAACCTTGCGTGCCGCCGCGCTGGCCAAGGCCGATTTGCTCACCGAAATGGTGGGCGAATTCCCCGAATTACAAGGCGTGATGGGGCGCTATTATGCGCTGCACGATGGCGAAACCGCCGCTGTGGCCGAAGCCATCGAACAACATTACCGCCCGCGCTTTGCCGGTGATGCGCTGCCCGAAAGCAAAACCGCCGCCGCCGTGGCATTGGCCGACAAGCTGGAAACGCTGGTGGGCATTTGGGGCATCGGCCTGATTCCCTCCGGCGACAAAGACCCCTACGCCTTGCGCCGCTCGGCACTGGGCATCTTGCGCATGTTGATGCAATACGGCCTAGACGTGGCGCCCTTACTTCAGGCAGCCTACAACACCTTTCCCCAAGGCAAGCTGGCGGCCGATACCGTAGACGAAGTGGCCGAATTTATGCAGGCACGTTTGGCGGTATTGCTGCAAAATGACTTTGCCCACGACGAAGTGGCCGCCGTATTGGCCAAACAGCCGCAAAACTTGGGTGACATCAACGCCAAGCTGGCGGCAGTGGCCGCATTCAAGCGGCTGCCTGAAGCGGCGGCGCTGGCTGCGGCCAATAAGCGCGTGCACAATATCCTTAAGAAAAATGAACTGCCCTTGGGCGACATCAACCCCAATTTGCTGCAACAGCTGGAAGAGCAGGATTTATACCAAGCCACACAAGGCTTGGTGCCGCAAATCAACCAAGCATTGGCGCACAAAGACTTTCAGGCAGCCTTAAGCGTGTTGGCGGCGGTAAAACCCACAGTAGATGCGTTTTTCGATAAAGTGATGGTGATGGCGGATGATGAAGACATCAAACGCAACCGTTTGGCCTTGTTGCGGGCTTTGTCGCGGCAGATGAATGCCGTGGCCGATATTGCCTTATTAAACGAATAATCGATGTTATTTTCCGGAGTGCCAAGCATGACCTTAGACAACGTGGTGTTTCACACCGAAGAAGACTACCCGGAAGATTTGGGCGTATACCATGCAGCCACCCATATGGGCTTTTACTGGGCATGGGCGGTGAAACGCGGCCTGTATAATCCGCAATGGGATGAGGCTGCCGCCGAAGCCGTTGCGGATTTGAAAGCCGGCAAGATGAGCGGCGCGCAATTTGTGATGCAGCACATGGCTGGCGGGCTGGAAGACACCGATTTCAATCCGGAAGGCTTGCGCTTCACCTTGTTTTATTATGATGATGAAGACGAAGGCTATGGCCGCTTTATGGACGACTACGTCAACACATTGAACACGCCCGCCTTGGCCAGCTTCTACCACGTGGCCGACAACGCCGACAACCAAGCTTTGCTGGATTTGGTGTTTGATGCGGCGCTGGCGCAATGGCGTGGCAGCTTGAGCGGCACAGCTTAAGAAAGCGGGAAAGTATGGGCACAACAACGGCGGGCAACAAGCTGATTATTCTGGATCGCGACGGCGTATTGAATCCGGTGGACGAGGGCGGGGTGGTGAAAAGCGCCGATGCCTGGCAGCCGATTGCGGGCAGCATGGATGCGGTGGCGCTGCTCACCCAAGCGGGCTACACCGTGGTGGTGGCCGCCAACCAATCCGGCTTGGGGCGCGGCCTCTTGAGCATGCAAGACGTAAACGACATCCACGGCAAAATGCACCAGCACGTGCAAAAAGCCGGCGGGCGCATCGACGGCATCTGGTTTTGCCCGCACAAAGCCACGGCCGATTGCGATTGCCGCAAACCCAAGGCCGGCATGATTGCCGATATTTTCGACCGCTTAAACCGAGACGCCGCACACACTTGGCTGGTGGGCGACAGCTTGCGCGATTTGCAAGCCATCGAAGCCGCGGGCGGCCATCCGGTGCTGGTGCTCACCGGCAAAGGCAAGCAAACGCTGAGCACCGAAGAATTGCCGGAAAACACCCAAGTATTTGATGATTTGCTGGCGTTTGCGCAATACCTTGTGCAGCAAGAAGAAGGAGCATAGCCCATGTTGTGGTTGCGCAATTTGGCGTATTGGCTGTTGGTGGTGGTGATTACACCGCCGTTTTTTGTGGTGGTGATGCTGTCGATGCTGGTGCCGATGGGGGTGAACAAAACCACCACCGCTTGGGCGCTCACATTGCTGTGGTTGCTGGAGCATGTGGTGGGCTTGAAATACCGCGTGATTGGCCGCGAAAACATCCCGGCCAAGCCCTCGGTAATTTGCTGCAAACACCAGTCGGGCTGGGAAACGCTGGCCACGCAAAAAATTTTCCCCTTGCAGGTATTTGTGGCCAAACGCGAGCTGTTTAAAATTCCGTTTTTCGGCTGGGGGCTGAAACTCACCCGCACCATCGGCATCGACCGCGGCAACCCCCAACGCGCCTCGCAGCAAATCGTTGAGCAAGGCAGCAAGCGCAAGGCCGAAGGGCTGTGGATTACCATTTTCCCCGAAGGCACCCGCATCAAGCCCGGCTATCGCGGCCGCTACAAGGCCGGTGCTGCGCGCATGGCGCAATTGCTGCA
Organism: Paralysiella testudinis; assembly: GCF_016894345.1. GTDB lineage: Bacteria > Pseudomonadota > Gammaproteobacteria > Burkholderiales > Neisseriaceae > Paralysiella > Paralysiella testudinis. The sequence goes on along the minus strand of NZ_CP069798.1, from coordinate 2,394,594 downwards.
AATGGATTTGGTGCCGGTGGCGCTGAACAGCGGCGAATTTTGGCCGCGCAATTCGTTTTTAAAATACCCGGGCACCGTTACCGTGGTAATCGGCACCCCGATTGCCTATGATGCCGCGCCCAGCGCCGAAGCCTTAACCCGCTTGTGTGAAGACTGGATTGAAGCGCAACAGGTCGAAATCCAAGGCGCGGGGCCGTTTGCCTTGCAACCGCCGCAAGTACCCACTCCCGTTATCAGTCGCAGCTGAATGCAAGCGCAATACCAAACCCGCTGCGGCACCCGCATCAACTACACCTTGCGCCGCAGCGCCCGCAAAAATATCATCGTGCGCAGCGGTGTGGATGGCGTGCTCAGCATCAATGTGCCGCCCTATATCAGCGCCAAACAATGGCAGCAATGGCTGCAAAACAATGAAGCGGTGCTGCTGAAATTGCAGCACCAAAGTAGTGCACAAAGCGCCACAAAGCTGCCTGAAAGCCTGTGGTATCGCGGTGAATCTTACCCTTGCCGTATTGTGGCCGATAAAGATGCCATGCCATTGTGGCAAGCGCAACAGGGCTTCAGGCTGCCTGAAAGCATCGCCGCCGATATGGTAACCGCCAAGCAGCATTTGCGCCAATATCTGTATACACAAGCGCAAGCTGTATTGCTGCCGCAGCTGCAACAGCATGCCGAGCGTCTGCAATACCGGCCTGCGGCCATTGCCCTAAGTAAGGCGCGCACTTTTTGGGGTGTGTGCCGCACGCACACCGGCATCCGCCTAAACTGGCGCCTGATTGGCGCCCCTGAGTGGGTGGTGGATTATGTGTGCGTACACGAGCTGTGCCACCTTAGCCATGCCAACCACAGCCCCGCGTTCTGGGCCTTAGTCAATCGCCACACTCCGCACACCCAAGCCGCCAAAACATGGCTGCGCCAGCACGGTCAAGCCCTGTTTGTGTTGGCATAATCCTAAAGGAAAGCCTCATGATTAAAAATACCATCACCGTATTGGCGCTGGCAGCGTTCGCCCATCTACCTGCCTATGCCGAAACCCCTTTAAGCACCGTGGCGCAAGTGGATGTGGCTCGTTATAGCGGCCAGTGGTATGAAATCGCCCGCCTGCCCATGCGTTTTCAAGCACAATGTGTTGCCGATGTGAGCGCAAATTACCGTGTTAACGACAACGGCAGCATTGCCGTTACCAACCGTTGCCGCCAAGCCGATGGCAGCTGGGATCAGACTGAAGGCTTGGCGCGCGCCGAAGACAGCAGCAACAGCCGCTTGCGTGTCACCTTCCTGCCCAAAGGCTTGCGCTGGCTGCCGTTTGGCAAAGCGCCTTATTGGATTATGGCGCTCGACAGCAATTACCAAACCGCCATGGTGGGCGAGCCCAGCCGCCGCTATCTGTGGCTGCTGTCGCGCACACCACAAATGGATGACGCGGTATACCAAGCCTATTTGCAGCAAGCGCAAGCGCAAGGCTATGATTTGTCGGCCTTGATACGCACCCGCCATAGCCCAACCCACCCGACCACAGAAAGGACAACACCATGAGATTGCTACACACCATGCTGCGCGTGGGCGATTTGGATCGCTCACTGGCGTTTTACCAACAGGTTTTGGGCATGAAATTACTGCGCCAAAAAGATTACCCCGAAGGCCGCTTTACCTTGGCATTTGTAGGCTACGGCAGCGAAGCCGACACCACCGTGCTGGAGCTTACCCACAACTGGGACACCGGCAGCTACGACTTGGGCAACGGCTACGGCCATATCGCCATTGAAGTAGACGATGCTGCCGCCGCTTGCACTGCCGTGCGCGAAAAAGGCGGCAAAGTGACCCGCGAAGCCGGGCCGATGAAACACGGCACCACCGTGATTGCCTTTGTTGAAGACCCCGACGGCTATAAAATCGAATTTATCCAGCGCAAAACCGGCAGCGATTCTTACTAATCAAACAACTCAAACAGCAGCATAAGGCTGCCTGAACGCTTAAGCTTCACAGAAGTTTGGCTTTCAGGCAGCCTTTGTTTAATGATGTTGGTGGTTTTTAGGCCATCAAACCAAACCTTCAAACAGCATCAACCCGAACCCTTTTTTAATCTTAATAAAAATTATTTTTTAAAACAAATAGTTAAATATGATCAATAAAAAAGGGGTTTTTGCGCATTTGGTGTTTAAGCACTTGAGCAGGAAGCAAATCTGCCATACACTGCGCTAGTTTCCCGCCGAATAGGCGGCTTAGAAAACTAACAAGACCCGCAGCGATGCCCCACCAGCGTTTCCCGCCGAATAGGCGGCTTAGAAATTATAGGCTGGGGGCAAGTGCCGTTAGTGGCAGTTTCCCGCCGAATAGGCGGCTTAGAAATGGTTTGGTCGGGATTGCGGTTAGGGTTCTGTGTTTCCCGCCGAATAGGCGGCTTAGAAAACCGCCGGCATCGCATCAACAAACCGACGAATGTTTCCCGCCGAATAGGCGGCTTAGAAATTGTAAAATCAGGACGCCAATCCCGACCGCGCGTTTCCCGCCGAATAGGCGGCTTAGAAATTGTACAGGTACGCCAACCCGTATAGTTCCGCTGTTTCCCGCCGAATAGGCGGCTTAGAAAACTAACAAGACCCGCAGCGATGCCCCACCAGCGTTTCCCGCCGAATAGGCGGCTTAGAAAGATATAAAATATCTGTAGGGCATCGGCAGGAAGTTTCCCGCCGAATAGGCGGCTTAGAAAAATATCGCCTTGGGCGTCAGGATAAAGAAACTGTTTCCCGCCGAATAGGCGGCTTAGAAATCATGGTCAGAATTTAACAAACTTATCCTTATGTTTCCCGCCGAATAGGCGGCTTAGAAAGTTATTCCATCAAATGAACAGAATGTAGAGTTGTTTCCCGCCGAATAGGCGGCTTAGAAAAATTTCAAAGCGGCACCAGCATAGACAAAAAGGTTTCCCGCCGAATAGGCGGCTTAGAAATGCCATTACCCATAGTTTTACGTTCAAAAGAAGTTTCCCGCCGAATAGGCGGCTTAGAAATGTATCCGCACCACCGCATTGATGTGCTGCAAGTTTCCCGCCGAATAGGCGGCTTAGAAATTTTTCTGGGGCATCAAGTCAACATCTACAGTGTTTCCCGCCGAATAGGCGGCTTAGAAAGTCGCCCACCAGCCGCTGAATCAGCACATTGTCGTTTCCCGCCGAATAGGCGGCTTAGAAAACACTCGCCGAAAAACCCGAATCAAAGCCCCTGTTTCCCGCCGAATAGGCGGCTTAGAAAGTCATCCGCCCGCAGCATTTGGCATACGGCTTGTTTCCCGCCGAATAGGCGGCTTAGAAAAGTAAGGGGCGCGGAGGCATCCAGTGTTTGAGTGTTTCCCGCCGAATAGGCGGCTTAGAAAATCACAATGGCGCGTTCGTATGTTTGGGTGTCGTTTCCCGCCGAATAGGCGGCTTAGAAATGAACACCAGCAACGCCTTGACTTTAACCCTTGTTTCCCGCCGAATAGGCGGCTTAGAAAAACCGCACGAAAACCCCTGCCCGGGAATTGCAGTTTCCCGCCGAATAGGCGGCTTAGAAAAACCGCACGAAAACCCCTGCCCGGGAATTGCAGTTTCCCGCCGAATAGGCGGCTTAGAAAATGATTATCAACACCTTTAATTCCTACATTTGGTTTCCCGCCGAATAGGCGGCTTAGAAAGTTTTAAACGGTATGCTGCCGGTGAGGTAGTTGTTTCCCGCCGAATAGGCGGCTTAGAAAAAGATAGCAATGAACTAACAGGTAACTTACACGTTTCCCGCCGAATAGGCGGCTTAGAAAATAGAGCGACGAAATCGCGCGGCAATTCAAAAGTTTCCCGCCGAATAGGCGGCTTAGAAAAATATGGGATAGACGAGCGGATAAGTCATTTAGTTTCCCGCCGAATAGGCGGCTTAGAAATACTGTTCCGCTCTTCCTATCGTCCCATTCCCGTTTCCCGCCGAATAGGCGGCTTAGAAATACATTTGATGAGGTGATAACTCCGCCATTTTGTTTCCCGCCGAATAGGCGGCTTAGAAAAAGATTAAAACCAAACGCACCGCTTGGATTTAGTTTCCCGCCGAATAGGCGGCTTAGAAAATTGTCGCCTTGGCGGTAGCGGCGCACTCTGCGTTTCCCGCCGAATAGGCGGCTTAGAAATTTAAGGTCTTTACGGCGCATAAGCTCTGAAAGTTTCCCGCCGAATAGGCGGCTTAGAAAATCGCAGCGGGCAAAAAAAGACGGCGGCAAAAGTTTCCCGCCGAATAGGCGGCTTAGAAAACCGAACCCCTTCATGCCTGTTGCGAAGCCACGTTTCCCGCCGAATAGGCGGCTTAGAAAATTTTCCGCAATAGCAATGCCCGTTTGCGTGCGTTTCCCGCCGAATAGGCGGCTTAGAAAGTGTGCTGCGCAACGATACCGAGCCGCTGTACGTTTCCCGCCGAATAGGCGGCTTAGAAAAACACAGCGGCAACACCAACGTCCTGTGCATCGTTTCCCGCCGAATAGGCGGCTTAGAAATACAAGCTGGGCGATGAAGTGGACAATTTGAGGTTTCCCGCCGAATAGGCGGCTTAGAAATTGTACGCCCTTACAAACTGGATAAGTCCGTCGTTTCCCGCCGAATAGGCGGCTTAGAAATTTATGGGCAAGCGGGTGATTGTGGACGACACGTTTCCCGCCGAATAGGCGGCTTAGAAATATCGGCGGATGCGGCGCAGACGGATTAAACGGTTTCCCGCCGAATAGGCGGCTTAGAAAACCGCCAAATTGGCCGCCGACTACGCAAAAACGTTTCCCGCCGAATAGGCGGCTTAGAAAAACCATACCATTTGGGAATTGATGAGCCCGAAGTTTCCCGCCGAATAGGCGGCTTAGAAAGTATGATGCTTTGGAACGGCAACGGCACAAAGGTTTCCCGCCGAATAGGCGGCTTAGAAATACTATGCTGAAAAAAAGAACGCGCTACTTCAGTTTCCCGCCGAATAGGCGGCTTAGAAAATAAAAGGAAAGCATCATGAATATCAACCAACGTTTCCCGCCGAATAGGCGGCTTAGAAAACAGGCCGCCACAGCGGCCAGCGACCCCGTAGGTTTCCCGCCGAATAGGCGGCTTAGAAAACCCCACCAGCAGCCAAGAGCGTTTTGGACTGGTTTCCCGCCGAATAGGCGGCTTAGAAATTCTGCGGTGATGGTGGGGACTACCAAGGACAGTTTCCCGCCGAATAGGCGGCTTAGAAAAACCAAACAGCACATTGGTTATGTAAAGGGTGGTTTCCCGCCGAATAGGCGGCTTAGAAAAAACTCAATATTCGAGAATGGGGCAGCGGTCTGTTTCCCGCCGAATAGGCGGCTTAGAAATCAAGAACCGAGCGAGTAGGAGCTTGAGCAATGTTTCCCGCCGAATAGGCGGCTTAGAAAACCCCCGGCACAACGACCCCGGGCGAAACAAAGTTTCCCGCCGAATAGGCGGCTTAGAAATTCTTCAGTACAGGCTTGGTGTCCTTGTTACGGTTTCCCGCCGAATAGGCGGCTTAGAAATTTATCGCCACCATCAAAGCCACCAGCCATCTGTTTCCCGCCGAATAGGCGGCTTAGAAAATGCATTCGGCTACTTCCGCCGTGCTGGCCAAGTTTCCCGCCGAATAGGCGGCTTAGAAATCAATCAACTGCGGCGGATAGCTAGCCTTAAGGTTTCCCGCCGAATAGGCGGCTTAGAAATGATGGCTGAAACGGGGATAAATTAAAGGGACGTTTCCCGCCGAATAGGCGGCTTAGAAAACGGCAAAAAAACTGGTTGAACATACCGATTAGTTTCCCGCCGAATAGGCGGCTTAGAAACCTTTTCTTTCTTGACATCTTCATTAACCACAGTTTCCCGCCGAATAGGCGGCTTAGAAATTGACCCGGATATGCCTTATCCGCAGTGGTCTGTTTCCCGCCGAATAGGCGGCTTAGAAATCCATATTATCGAAGTTGCAACAAATCAAGTTGTTTCCCGCCGAATAGGCGGCTTAGAAAATTTAATCCCGAAAGGATAAAATGGATGCTCAGTTTCCCGCCGAATAGGCGGCTTAGAAAATCAAGTCAAGCACACGACCGATGCCATCTTCGTTTCCCGCCGAATAGGCGGCTTAGAAATATCCGCAAATTCGGGATATTTTTTATCCTACGTTTCCCGCCGAATAGGCGGCTTAGAAATTGATGAAGCTTTCCCAGCGACCGAAACCCAAGTTTCCCGCCGAATAGGCGGCTTAGAAAGCCTGCGCCGCCAAACTGCGGGCTAAGTCGGGGTTTCCCGCCGAATAGGCGGCTTAGAAATTTTGGCGTGTAGGGTCTTTGCAACTAATACAGTTTCCCGCCGAATAGGCGGCTTAGAAATCAAATGTAGGGTCTTTGTAGGTCATACTACCGTTTCCCGCCGAATAGGCGGCTTAGAAAGGTAAAGCTACTGGAAACGCAAGTATCAGATGGTTTCCCGCCGAATAGGCGGCTTAGAAAATCATCACCCATCGACCGCATCAATACTTGGCGTTTCCCGCCGAATAGGCGGCTTAGAAAACTAACATGATTCCCTTTATTTTGCATAAACAGTTTCCCGCCGAATAGGCGGCTTAGAAAACTTACTATAAATTCCAAGCTGTGCCCGAGCCGTTTCCCGCCGAATAGGCGGCTTAGAAAAATATAATGGCGGCGTAATGTGAAAAGACGGCGTTTCCCGCCGAATAGGCGGCTTAGAAATACACCCTGCCGCTTACCGCCCACACGGCGCAGTTTCCCGCCGAATAGGCGGCTTAGAAAGCCTGCATCGCTTGCAACTGCCGTAATACATCGTTTCCCGCCGAATAGGCGGCTTAGAAAATTTGCGCTTCGAGGGCTTGAATACTGCTGAAGTTTCCCGCCGAATAGGCGGCTTAGAAATGCAAGCGCTGAAGCGGCGCTTGTGCGGCCAAGTTTCCCGCCGAATAGGCGGCTTAGAAATGTAATGAGAGGAACTTGCGCCATATCCCCATGTTTCCCGCCGAATAGGCGGCTTAGAAATAGACAAATTCAATAAGCTATTTGCAGGGTAAGTTTCCCGCCGAATAGGCGGCTTAGAAACACTGCTTTCCGCTTTTCAATTAACGCAAGCAGTTTCCCGCCGAATAGGCGGCTTAGAAAATGTAATACGGGTTTTTAATGTGGCAGCGACTGTTTCCCGCCGAATAGGCGGCTTAGAAATACCGACTAGCGTTGGTTTATATGGCATTCAAGTTTCCCGCCGAATAGGCGGCTTAGAAAAATAGGCATCAACAACTGCTTGGTGTCGCCATGTTTCCCGCCGAATAGGCGGCTTAGAAAACCGTGGCTGAAATGGCCGCCGCCATGAGCAGGTTTCCCGCCGAATAGGCGGCTTAGAAAAATAACCATGTATGATAAAAGTTAGTAGAGGAGTTTCCCGCCGAATAGGCGGCTTAGAAATAGGCGAATTCAATAATCTATTTGTAGGGTAAGTTTCCCGCCGAATAGGCGGCTTAGAAACAGCGCGCCAACGCATAACGGCTTACCGAATCGTTTCCCGCCGAATAGGCGGCTTAGAAAAAAAAGCCGGCATCCTCCAGCTCCGCCAGCATGTTTCCCGCCGAATAGGCGGCTTAGAAAATTTTTTGGCGAACATCCGCACTGGCATCAACGTTTCCCGCCGAATAGGCGGCTTAGAAAATTGAGCAGCGCATTAGCGCTGAGATGCCAGAGTTTCCCGCCGAATAGGCGGCTTAGAAAACCTTTATGCCAGCCAAGCCACCGCCGAAAACGTTTCCCGCCGAATAGGCGGCTTAGAAAAGCGGGCAAAATCGCAGCAGCAAAAGCTGGGCGTTTCCCGCCGAATAGGCGGCTTAGAAATGACGGCGCGTTTAATGCTTTTTCTATTAACCGTTTCCCGCCGAATAGGCGGCTTAGAAATGCACCCGCGCGGGGTGAAATGGAAAGGCGATGTTTCCCGCCGAATAGGCGGCTTAGAAAAGCAGCTCATTAACGAGGTTAAACATGAATAAGTTTCCCGCCGAATAGGCGGCTTAGAAAAAAAGGGCATGGTAATCATCGCCCCGCCGTTTGTTTCCCGCCGAATAGGCGGCTTAGAAATACACGCTTATTGACTGCATCAAGCCAGTACAGTTTCCCGCCGAATAGGCGGCTTAGAAAACCCACGCCAGCTAAGCAGAGTAGATGCATTCGTTTCCCGCCGAATAGGCGGCTTAGAAATTGCTGATGTCCCAGTCTTGATACAGCACGCCGTTTCCCGCCGAATAGGCGGCTTAGAAAGCTGGCGAGCTTGGCGGTTACATCCAATCAGAGTTTCCCGCCGAATAGGCGGCTTAGAAAATAGGAATTGCGGCTATTGTCGGCTCCCAGCAAGTTTCCCGCCGAATAGGCGGCTTAGAAATCCTGCCGCACCGCCCGATTCAATCGGATTTTGTTTCCCGCCGAATAGGCGGCTTAGAAATTAAAACGGCAGCATGATGTACCATATTTGTAGTTTCCCGCCGAATAGGCGGCTTAGAAACTTAACGGCCAAATCAACAGCCTGAAAAACCAGTTTCCCGCCGAATAGGCGGCTTAGAAAACAAATGAATTTTTAGATGTTACCGGGCGCATGTTTCCCGCCGAATAGGCGGCTTAGAAAACCACCGATTGGCGCATTGTCGCCCTCTCCGGGTTTCCCGCCGAATAGGCGGCTTAGAAAGCAAAAAAACAGGCATCAATTATATCCATGAAGTTTCCCGCCGAATAGGCGGCTTAGAAAAACAATTTTTAGGTCTGCTGTACATTCTACTTGTTTCCCGCCGAATAGGCGGCTTAGAAATTCCGGCTCGTAAACAACGCCGCGCATGGCATGTTTCCCGCCGAATAGGCGGCTTAGAAACAGACGCAAGAGATGGGCACGGCGATGCCGGATGTTTCCCGCCGAATAGGCGGCTTAGAAAAAGAGTGATTTCCCAAACGCTTTTGGTGTTTAGTTTCCCGCCGAATAGGCGGCTTAGAAATGGTAAACGCCGCTGCCGATAAAGCCAGCGAAGTTTCCCGCCGAATAGGCGGCTTAGAAAAAAACGGAACGCCGATAAAATGAAAGGCAATATGTTTCCCGCCGAATAGGCGGCTTAGAAAATGCGCTGTGCGATGAAATCGACACCATGAAGGTTTCCCGCCGAATAGGCGGCTTAGAAATGATGGCTGAAACGGGGATAAATTAAAGGGACGTTTCCCGCCGAATAGGCGGCTTAGAAATATTATCCAAAATGGTTTTATTGGTTTTGGTTGTTTCCCGCCGAATAGGCGGCTTAGAAAATAAACCAGCCCAGAATGGCCTCAGATTGATTGTTTCCCGCCGAATAGGCGGCTTAGAAAATACCGGGCGGCTCGCAAGGGCTGCCTGAAAAGTTTCCCGCCGAATAGGCGGCTTAGAAAGCTAACGTAGCTATCAACAATGTTTCTGTAGCGTTTCCCGCCGAATAGGCGGCTTAGAAATTTGCCTGCTTCAATGTCGCAGGGTTTTCTTAGTTTCCCGCCGAATAGGCGGCTTAGAAAATTTCGTAATTTCCTTTTTCGGTTAAGACACCGTTTCCCGCCGAATAGGCGGCTTAGAAATAAGATTTTACAACGCATACACTATTTGATTTGTTTCCCGCCGAATAGGCGGCTTAGAAAATATTATTGACAATATGGGATATTATTTCATTGTTTCCCGCCGAATAGGCGGCTTAGAAAAATTTGACACTGAGTTGGTTTAGCGATGCCGTGTTTCCCGCCGAATAGGCGGCTTAGAAAGGCGGTAGAGACGCGCGGTGAGGTTTCGCCGTGTTTCCCGCCGAATAGGCGGCTTAGAAATCCGGCACCACCACCAAGCCGGCAGCGGCCAGGTTTCCCGCCGAATAGGCGGCTTAGAAATTGGATGCTGGCCAGTGCCGCCATTTGTTCGCGTTTCCCGCCGAATAGGCGGCTTAGAAAATCAGGGTAATACACTGCATATCGGCAATTATGTTTCCCGCCGAATAGGCGGCTTAGAAATTGCGGGTCTACTGGTTGCACTGATTTTGGCCGTTTCCCGCCGAATAGGCGGCTTAGAAAAATCAACAGGTGAGATCCAAGGCACACACGTAGTTTCCCGCCGAATAGGCGGCTTAGAAAACTAAACCACCGGGCAGTATCACCGGTAAAAGTTTCCCGCCGAATAGGCGGCTTAGAAAAACGCGCTCTGGGTGCCGGCGATAAATTCACGGTTTCCCGCCGAATAGGCGGCTTAGAAAACACTGCCCTCCGGTAGTGCAATGACGTCCACGTTTCCCGCCGAATAGGCGGCTTAGAAAAACAAAAGAAAGCATTAAAGCGTTACCCCAAAGTTTCCCGCCGAATAGGCGGCTTAGAAACATCAGATGAGTAATCACGGGCAATATTCAGTGGTTTCCCGCCGAATAGGCGGCTTAGAAATTAGCGTGGTTGTTAATGACCAGCTCTGCTTTGTTTCCCGCCGAATAGGCGGCTTAGAAAACCACCAGCCCGAGCAACTTAGCCTTACCCATGTTTCCCGCCGAATAGGCGGCTTAGAAACAAACGTCAACGACCGAAAAACCGGCCGGCCGGTTTCCCGCCGAATAGGCGGCTTAGAAAAATCAATTGCGGCGGCACACCGAAGGCGCGGCGTTTCCCGCCGAATAGGCGGCTTAGAAAACAACGTGCGCCGCTCTTTAAAAGTCTGGCAAGTTTCCCGCCGAATAGGCGGCTTAGAAATTCAACCTTCGCCGTTCGTTGCTTGGCCTTCAGTTTCCCGCCGAATAGGCGGCTTAGAAAACAGCTTCCATGGCCGAATCCGCTCCGGCTAAGTTTCCCGCCGAATAGGCGGCTTAGAAACCCCGGCGGTATCATCGGCAACAGTGGCCAATGTTTCCCGCCGAATAGGCGGCTTAGAAATGATATTGGGTTACCCGCTCAATCGCAATATCGTTTCCCGCCGTACCGGTGGCTTAGAAACTTGGCAATTCGCTAGATATAGATGAGTTTGTGTTTCCCGACTAAATAGGCGGTTTTTAGAAACACATAGCGCAAAAATTGACAATGCCAGCCCATTCTGCCGCCATAGTCTTGCTACGGCGGCTTTTCTTATGGCGGTTTATGTTTATAAAGCTGCGCTTTTTTCGGCTTGGGCGCCATATTGCTTTTTGTTGCAGTGCAAACAGGATGGTTGGCGGCGCGGTAGCGCTGATTTTGCGCATTAAAATAGCGTATTAGGTTGTTTCATCGAAAAATAATATTGTGTTGTGTTTGATTTTGTTTAGAATCGGTGTTTCCAATTTTAAATACATGCCGTGCTGTTGGCATTGCAACCCGGAAAGGATTAAAGAGATGAGGATTGGTATTCCCAAAGAGTCGTTGCCCGGCGAAACCCGGGTGGCCGCCACCCCCAGAACGGTGGTGCAATTGCTGAAGCTGGGGCATGAGGTGGTGGTAGAGAGTGGGGCGGGTAAGGCGGCGAGCTTGGACGACAGCGCCTATACCGCCGCCGGTGCTACGGTGGCGGATGCAGCCACGGTATGGGCTTGCGAAGCGGTGTATAAGGTGAATGCGCCCACTGAAGCGGAAATCAATGCCATTGCCGCAGGCACGGTGTTGATTAGCTTTGTGTGGCCGGCGCAAAATCCGGAATTGCTTGAAAAGCTGCGTGAGCGCCAGATTACCGTGCTGGCGATGGATATGGTGCCGCGCATGTCGCGTGCGCAGGCGATGGATGCCTTGTCGTCGATGGCCAATATCAGCGGCTACCGCGCGGTGGTGGAAGCAGCCAGTGCTTTTGGCCGTTTCTTCACCGGCCAGATTACCGCTGCGGGCAAGGTGCCGCCGGCCGAAGTACTGGTGATTGGCGCCGGTGTGGCCGGGTTGTCGGCCATTGGTGCGGCGGTGCAGTTGGGCGCGATTGTGAAGGCGTTTGATACCCGCCTAGAAGTGGCCGAGCAAATCGAATCGATGGGCGGCCAGTTTTTAAAGCTGGATTTTCCCACCGAAGCAGGCGGCAGTGGCGACGGCTATGCTCAAGTGATGAGCGAGGCGTTTATTGCCGCCGAAATGAAGCTGTTTGCCGATGAAGCGCGCCAAGTGGACATCATCATCACCACCGCCGCCATTCCGGGCAAGCCTGCGCCCAAACTGATTACCAAGGCGATGGTGGACAGCATGAAACCGGGCTCGGTAATTGTGGATTTGGCCGCCGCCACCGGCGGCAATTGCGAATACACAGTGCCGGGTGCCGAATTTATTACCGACAACGGCGTGAAGGTGATTGGCTATACCGATTTGGTCAACCGCTTGCCGGGGCAGTCGTCGCAGTTGTATGCCACCAATTTGGTGAACCTCACCAAGCTGATGACGCCGGGCAAAGACGGCGTGCTGGCATTGGATTTTGATGATGCGGTGGTGCGCAATATGACCGTGGCGCACCAAGGTGATGCCATGTATCCGCCGCCGCCGATTCAGGTATCGGCAGCGGCAGCCAAGCCTAAACCGGCGCCGCTGGTGCAAAAAACGGCTGAGCCGCTGCCTCTGTGGAAAAAACTGCTGCCGGCCGGCGTGGCGGCGCTGTTGTTTTTATGGCTGGGTGCCAATGCGCCCACGGCGTTTTTAAACCATTTAATCGTGTTTGTGTTGGCCTGTGTGGTGGGCTATTACGTGGTATGGAATGTTACCCATTCCTTGCACACGCCGCTGATGTCGGTGACCAACGCCATTTCCGGCATTATTGTGGTGGGCGCTTTGCTGCAAATCGGCCAAGGCAACGGCTGGGTAACGCTGTTGGCGTTTGTGGCGGTGCTGATTGCCAGCATCAATATTTTCGGCGGTTTTTTCGTTACCCGTCGCATGCTCAATATGTTCCGTAAAGGTTAAGGGAGGCGTTTATGTCACAAGGAATGGTTACGGCGGCATACATCGTGGCTGCGATATTGTTTATTTTGAGCTTGGCCGGATTGTCGAAGCAGGAAAGCGCCAAAAACGGCGTTTATTTCGGCATGGCGGGCATGGCCATTGCGCTGGTGGCCACCATTTTCAGCGATGCGGCATCCGGCTTTGGCTGGATTGTGATTGCCATGGCAGCCGGTGCCGCCATCGGCATTTACAAGGCGCGCAAGGTAGAGATGACGCAAATGCCCGAGCTGATTGCTTTGCTGCACAGCTTTGTGGGCTTGGCCGCAGTGCTGGTGGGCTACAACAGCCTGTTTGAGCCGGGCGATGTGGCGGCCGATATGCACACCATCCACTTGGTGGAGGTGTTTCTGGGCGTGTTTATCGGTGCGGTTACCTTTACCGGCTCGATTGTGGCCTTTGGTAAACTCAACGGCAAAATTTCCAGCAAGCCCTTGGCTTTGCCGCACAAGCACAAGCTGAATCTGGCCGCGCTGGTGGTGTCGCTGCTGCTGCTGTTTTGGTTTGTGGTTGCCGATGGTGCCACTTTTGCCTTGCTGTTGATGACCTTAATCGCGCTGGCCTTTGGCTGGCATTTGGTGGCCGCCATTGGCGGCGCCGATATGCCGGTGGTGGTGTCGATGCTCAACTCCTATTCCGGCTGGGCAGCGGCAGCGGCAGGCTTTATGCTGGGCAATGATTTGCTGATTGTGACCGGCGCGCTGGTGGGCTCTTCCGGTGCCATTTTGTCCTATATTATGTGCCGCGCCATGAACCGCTCGTTTATTTCGGTGATTGCCGGCGGCTTTGGCAGCGATGGCAGCAGCAGCGCCAGCACGGAAGAAGAAAGCGGCGAATACCGTGAAATCATGCCCGCCGATGTGGCCGATATGCTCAAAAACGCCTCTTCGGTGATTATTACGCCGGGCTATGGTATGGCGGTGGCGCACGCGCAAAATGCGGTGGCGGAAATCACCGACATCCTGCGCCAGCAAGGCGTAAACGTGCGTTTCGGCATCCATCCGGTGGCAGGGCGCCTGCCCGGCCATATGAATGTGCTGCTGGCCGAAGCCAAAGTGCCTTACGACATCGTGCTGGAAATGGACGAAATCAATGACGACTTTGCCGATACCGATGTGGTGCTGGTGATTGGCGCCAACGACACGGTAAATCCGGCCGCCGCCACTGATCCGAACAGCCCGATTGCCGGTATGCCGGTGCTGCATGTATGGGAAGCGCAAAACGTGATTGTGTTCAAGCGCTCAATGAATGCAGGCTACGCCGGCGTGCCCAATCCGCTGTTTTTCAATGAAAATAGCCAAATGTGCTTTGGCGACGCCAAAGCCACGGTGGAGGCGATTTTGAAAGCGCTGTGATTGGTTGTGGCCAAACAGCTGAAAAGGCTGCCTGAAACGGTTTCAGGCAGCCTTTATTCATTATGCAGCAAGTTTAATATTGGTTTAAAAGGCCATGGATAAATTCCATTCTGGGCTTTTCTAAAATCATATCGCTTATCATTTTGTCTGCTTCATTAGGGCTTGTTGCATTTATTAACTGAAATTACGCACTCTAGGGTCTGTTCACAATTACTTGTCATAAAGGTAACCACATCACAATGCACCCCAATAAAACCGTACTGTGGAAGTTGCGTTTCAGCTTATCGTAACGGCTGGCAATCGCTCGGAAATGTTTCAAACGGCAAAAGGCATTCTCTACCAAATGCCTGATTTTATATAAATACCAGTCCATGTCTTTATTTTTCTCTTCCCTATTGCTTTTATAGGGAATATTGGCTTTCGCACCGCTTTGCTCTATTTGCTCCCTGAGCCGGTCTGAATCGTAACCTTTGTCCGCATTAACCAACTCAGTTTCGGCAAGGTTGATGTTGTCAAGCAGCTCCGGTGCAACGGTGACATCATGGATATTGCCCGCAGTAACGATAACCTCAACCGGATTGCCTGCAGCATCTACAGCCAGATGAATCTTGCTGGTTCTGCCGCCTCGGCTCATACCGATTGCGTGTTCCTCTTGCGTACTGAGCGCTGAGGCGCAGTGTTGGTGGGCACGGATATAACTGCCGTCTATGGCTACCCACTCCAAGTCACTCTCTTGGCTGAGCTGTTTCAAGATTGCAGTAAAAATACCTTTTTCTGACCAACGGTTATAAGCGGTATAAACAGTATGATACTTGCCGAAATACTCGGGCAAATCCCGCCACGGTATGCCGGTTCTTATTCTGTAAAGTATGCCTTCAAGAATTCTGCGCAAATTGGGTTTGCTATAAATACCCAAATCACGCAGAATAGGTAACAGCTTCGTCCAATGTTCATCTTTGAGTAGTGTACGGGGCATCGCAGGTGTATTGGGGGGTGTGAGAACTTCCTTTTATGCCTGCGTTTCTTTTTTATTCAAGGGTATGACAAGTAATTGTGAACAGACCCTAATGCAAGTGCAGCGATTTACCAGCTATTTTGTTCAGGCTGCCTGAAACGGAAAATCCGTGCAGCCTTCCCCTTGGCGCAGCCGAACGGAACGTGGTTTTGGCGGGAATAAGGGCGGTCCGGAGTGCAGCGACACGCGAGCGCCGCCAAAACCACGTGCAGTGAGGGAAGTTTGGCGTAGCCAAACCTGCAAACCGGGGTCGCCTTTCTTTGCTTACTTTCTCGCCGTAGGCGCGCTTCGCGTGAGCGAAGCAAAGAAAGTAAGTGGCCGCGCGGCCAGAAAGCGCAAAGTAAAACAATTACGAAAATGTATAAAAAACATGTTTTTTTAAAAAATTGTCTCACTTTAAATTTACCAATGGATTGCCGAATCAAGTTCGGCAATGACGGTTTTACGTTTCAGGCCACATTTATCAATAAGTAAGTGCGTATCTTCAGTTAACTAAGTGTTAAGACCCATAATCTTCTGGAATGGATTTTCACGAAACAATTCAGGCTCTAGATTATAGCAATCTTCCAAAGCCTGCCAAGGCGTTTTGTACTTCAACGACCGTAAGGGGCGTTGATGGTTGTAATACAGCAAAAATACCATCAAGTGCCGTTTAAGTTCGTCAGGATGCTCATAGTGGAAGCGTTTGACCGTTACCTCTTTCAGCATCTTGTTGGTAATCTCCACCTGCCCGTTCGTCCATGGATGACGGAATTTCGTGGTACGGTGCTCAATGCCCAAATGCCGGCAAAGCTCGTCAAACGGATGCTCCTTATCAGGCCGTTGTGCTTGGCTCAGCAAGTTGTAGGTAAACTGCGCACCGTTGTCCGTTAGGATATGGGTGATTTTAAACACACAATCTTGTTGTAGGTTGCGCAGAAAAGAAACGGCGGTTTTCTGCGTCATACGCGGATGAAGTTCTGCATAAACATATTTGGTTTTGCGGTCGATGGCGACAAACAGGTACAGCTTGCCGGTTTCACAACGCACCTCGGTGATGTCGATATGGACAAAGCCAACCGGATATTGTTTGAATGTTTTTTACCTTTTTGGCCATCGGATTCATTCTTGGGTAAGCGCGACAATCCGTGATGTTGCAAGCACCGGTGCAGATTGGAGCGGCTCAGCTTTGGAATATTGGGCTTGAAGATGATATACAGCTCGTCCAATGACAGCCGCAGATGTCGCCGGACGGTACAGATTGCCTGCTGCTCCGATTCGGTCAACACGCTGGGGCGGGTTTTGGGGCCGGACTTTTTATCTTCGACCGAATCTGCGTGTTTCCAGTAGAGAACGGTTTTGAAATTAATATTGTATTTTTTAGCTAACGCTGCGATGCTCTCTTCAGACTCTTGTATTTCTTTTCTGATTCTAGGCGTAGTCTTGGCGTTACCATGCAATATGCTTGCCATAAGTCGGTCTCTTTATAATTGGGGTAATGATACTCCATAAAATTCAGGGACTAAACAACTAAGTACGCGTCTACTTGCCAAGGCTGCCTGAAAGGCTTTGGCGGCACCGGGATTCTGTTTTCAGGCAGCCTTGCCGCTTCGCCAATTCACTTTAGGCACCGCCGGTGGCTTCAGCATCAAATACGGCCAGCCATAAGGCTTTAACAATATGGTAGTGGGCCAGCAATTCGCTATCGGCTTCGGCGTGTACGGCGTCGCGCAGTTTGGTGTTGTGTTGCTGCTTGCGGTAGTGGCGGTAGGCGGTGCGGCTGGATTCGGCTAGGGTTTCGCTGATTAGCGCGGCATCGGCGGCCATGCTCAGCAAGGCGATATTGCCGTGGTTTTGCAGTAGCTGCGGGTATTGGTGGGCGTGCGCCAGAATCAGGTATTGCACGATAAATTCCACATCCACCACGCCGCCGCGGGCGTATTTAACATTGCTGTCTAGCGGCGGGTGGGTGGCAAACATTTTTTCGCGCATGGCGATGATGTCGGCTTTCAGCGCCGCTAAGGGGCGGGGGCGGGTGAGGATTTCTTGGCGGATGGCGTCGAATTGGGCAATCAAGGCGGCATCGCCCGCCACGCCGCGGGCGCGGGTGAGTGCTTGGTGCTCCCACGTCCAGGCGTTTTCGCGCTGGTAGCGGGCAAAGGCGTTGATGTGGCTGGCGGCAAAGCCGGCATCGCCATTGGGGCGCAGGCGCAAGTCGACTTCATACAGCACGCCCGCGCCGGTGGGGGCGGTGAGCCACGAAGTGAGCCGCCGTGCCAGCCGCGCGTAGGTGTCGGCGGCATCGGGGTGGTCGTCGTCATACACATACACCAGGTCTAAATCGGAGGCGTAGCCCAATTCCTTGCCGCCCAGTTTGCCGTAGCCGATGATGGCAAATTGCGGTGTGTCGCGGTGTTTTTTGTTCAGGCTTTGCCACACATGATCCAGCGCTTGCTGTAGCAGCAAGTCGGCCAGTGCCGATAATTGGTCGGACAGTGCTTCGATGGTCCACAGCCCGGCTAAGTCTTGCACGGCTAGGCGGAAGGTTTGCGCGTGCTGGAAGCGGCGCAATACGTCCATTTTGGCTTCCACATCATCGCCACAGTCGTGTAGGCGGCGAGCCAATTCGTCGGCGCGGGTTTGCCAATGGGTGTCGATGGCGCTCAGTTCGTCGCTGAGTAATTCGTCGAGCAAGATGGGATGGTGTTGCAGATAGGCGGCCACCCAGCTGCTTTGGCTCATCAGTGCGGCCAGTTGCGCCAGTGCTTCGGGGTGTTCGTGCAAAAAGGCCAAATAGGCGCTGCGGCGGCTGATGGCTTCAAGAAAATCCAGCAGTCGGGTGAAGGTGGCATCGGGGTTGGGCTGCACGGTGGCGGCAATCGCCAGCTGCGGCACCAGGGTGTCGAAGCGTTGCTGGGCGTGGCTGGAGAGCTGGCGGTATTTGCTGCTGTGGCGGATGTTGTGCAGGCGCGGCAGGATTTGGGCTGCCTGAAAGCCGTGTTGTTGCAGCAGATCGCTGGTTTCGGTGGTGTCGGTGTTCTGCCACACCTCGTCGAGCGCGTGTTGTTGGTTTTGTTTGTCGCCCGGCTCGGTGAGGATGTCGTTGAAAATGCGGTTTACACTTTGACGGTATTGGCTTAGGGCTTGGCTAAAGGCGGCGTAGTCGGCAAAGCCCATGCTGGCGGCCAATTTTTCTTGCTGTTCGGCACCGGTGGGCAGGGTTTGGGTTTGTTGGTCGTCCCAGTATTGCAGGCGGTGCTCCACATCGCGCAAAAAGCGGTAGGCGGCCAGCAGCACGGCCACGGTGTCGGCTTCCAAAATGCCCAGTTGTGTCAGCTCACGCAGGGCTTCTTGGGTGCCTTTGCATTGCAGGCTGCGCACTTGGCCGCCGCGAATCAGTTGGAAAATCTGCGCAATAAACTCCACTTCGCGGATGCCGCCTGCACCGAGTTTCACATTGTCGGCCATGCCTTTGCGGCTCACTTCTTGGCGGATTTGCTTGTGCAGGCTGCGCATGGCTTCGTAGGCGTTGAAGTCGAGGTATTTGCGGAACACAAACGGGCGCACCAAGGCGCTGATGTCGTTGGCAAACGGGGTGAGCACGCGGCCTTTAATCCAGGCGTAGCGCTCCCATTCGCGCCCTTGGGTAATCAGGTATTGCTCCAGCGCGGTTTCGCTTAGCACCAAG
Organism: Paralysiella testudinis; assembly: GCF_016894345.1. Lineage (GTDB taxonomy): Bacteria > Pseudomonadota > Gammaproteobacteria > Burkholderiales > Neisseriaceae > Paralysiella > Paralysiella testudinis. Next base: position 2,375,621 of record NZ_CP069798.1, on the reverse strand, counting down.
GCGCCGGCGTCGCCATCGGGGCGCAGGCGCATGTCAACGCGAAACACTTGGCCGTCGCCGGTGATGTCGTTTAAGAGCGCAATCAGTTTTTGCCCCACTTTGGTGAAAAACTCTTGATTGCTGCGCTCGCGGCGGCCATCGGTGTCGCCCGCTTCGGGGTAGACAAAAATCAAATCAATATCTGACGACACATTCAGCTCATACCCGCCAGCCTTGCCCATCGCCACCACGCTTAGATGCTGGGCTGTGCCGCTGTGGCGGCCCATCGGCTGGCCGTAGAGGCCGACATAATGCGCATGGGCAAAATCCAGCGCGGTATTCACGGCAAAATCGGCCAATAGGGTGATGGTGCGGGTGACTTCGGCTAAATCACTGGCGCGCGCCAAGTCGCGGATGATGATGTGCGCCATGACATGGCGGCGCAGCAGGCGCAGTTGACGCGCCAATTCGGCTTCATCTGCGGCTGCCTGAAACGCTTCCCAATCGGCAAAAGCCGCAAAATCGGCATTTTCCAATGGCCGCTGCAACCACGGATACAGAATGGCGGTGTTCAGATTGCCGTTGTGCCAGTGGCGGCTCAGATAATGGGAATACGGCAGGGCGGCGGCAAGCAGGGCTTCGGGATTCATGGCAATAAGTGCTCAAGACAAAGGGCAATGGCTCAATCATACCGCGCTGCAACAAGGATGGGAATGTGTTTGCTATGGCGGGGTGATAAGGGCCGTTTTCTAACGGTTTTTAAAGGCTGCCTGAAACCTTTGTGTTGCCGTTTCTGCGCCGGTGCTGCGGTTGCGGTAATGTTATGCAGGGTGATCGTCTGCCACTTTGTGCACCAGATTATCGCCATCGTGCGGGTGTAGGCGGGCGAATACCCAGCTGGAGGCAAAAGTCATCAAGCCCACCAGCACAAAGGTGTAGCGAAAGGCGTTGTGCAGGCTGTGGCCTTGGTTCAGATGGCTAAAGCTTTGCAGCAGCAAAGCGCCGATGGCGATGCCAAAGCTGATGGCCAGCTGCTGGTTTACCCCCATCAGGCTGCTGCCGCTGCTGGCTTGGCGGCTGCGCAAATCGGCAATGGTGAGGGTGTTCATGCCGGAAAACTGTAAGGAGTTGGCCGCGCCCAAGGCAAACAATAAGGGCAGCAGCAGCCACAGCGGCGTATCGGCGCTGGGCAGTGCCAAACACATAATCAATATGCCGATTAAGCGGGTGTTGGCCACCAAAATGCGCCGGTAGCCAAAGCGGCTCATTAAGGGTTTGATGGCCGGTTTGGCCGCAATGGCCGCCAGCGCCAGCGGTGCCAGCATCCACCCGGCCACACTGGCCGGGTAGCCGAAAGCCACTTGCAGCAGCAAGGGCAGCAAAAACGGCAGTGCGCTCATGCCCAAGCGGCTGAATAAATTGCCCACCAAGCCGATGCGGAAGGTGCGCACCGACAGCAAATCCAGCCCATACAATGGCTCGCGGCTGTGCAACGCATGGCGCCAATACAAGGCCAGCGCAGCAATGCCGCACAGTGCCATCAAAATGCTGAACAGCTGCGCTCCGGGATGGGTAATCAGCTCAAAGGCGAAACTTAAGCCAAAGGCCGCAGCGCCAAACAAGGCAAAGCCGATGGCATCGAAATGGCCGCCGGGGGCGTTAAAGTCGGGCATGATGCGCAGTGCAAACACCAAGCCCAGTAAACCAATCGGCACATTGAGCAGAAAAATCCAATGCCAGCTGGCGTAGTCCACCAGATAGCCGCCCACCACCGGCCCCAGCACCGGGCCGATGAGTGCGGGCATCACCGCGTAATTGATGACATTGAGCAATTGCGATTTGTCGTAAGCGCGCATCATGGTGAGCCGCGCCACCGGCGTGAGCATGGCGCCGCCCATGCCCTGAATCACCCGCGCCACCACCAGCATATTTAAGCTGGAAGCGGCGGCACACAGCACCGATCCCACCATAAATACCACCATGGCACCCAAAAACAGCTTGCGGGTGCCGTAGCGGTCGGCCAGAAAGCCCGATAGCGGCATCATAATCGCCAAGGTAAGCGCATAAGCAATAATCGCCGACTGCATATTCAGCGGCGATTCGCCCAAATCCGCGGCCATTTTCGGCAAGGCGGTATTCAGAATGGTGGCATCCAACATTTGCATGAAAATGGCAATCGCCAGCAACAGCGGCAGCCAGCGGGAAGGCGTGGGAAGCGGGGCGGCGGGCAGGGTATTCATGGCGGTGTGAAAGCGAATGGGCAAGGAGCAGCCATTGTATAGCAAAGAAACTAAATTTATTTTCTTTGCTACAGCAAACGGCTTTAAGGCTACCTGAAAAAAACAGCCCGCATTTGCGGGCTATGGGTCAAACTGGGGTGCTTCAGCGGGCAATCAATGATGATGGCCGTGCGCACCATGCACATGGCCGTGGTCGATTTCTTCGGCCAAGGCGGCGCGGATTTCGGCCACTTTGGCTTTGAAGCGGATTTTCATGCCCGCCAGCGGATGGTTGCCATCCACCACGGCTTTGCCGTCGGCCACATCGGTAACGCGGTACACCATCACATCGCCGGTTTCCGGATCGTCGGCTTCAAACATCATGCCCACTTCCACTTCTACCGGGAAGATGTCTACCGGCTCGATGCGGATCAATTCCGGCTCTTGTTCGCCAAAGGCGTCGTCCGGTGCCAGGGTAACGTCTACTTCATCGCCCACGGCTTTGCCGTGCAGGGCTTCTTCCACCAGCGGGAAAATACCATCGTAGCCGCCATGCAGGTAGGCAATCGGCTCTTCGGTTTTGTCGATGAGCTGGTCGTTGGCATCGTACATTTCGTAGTGCAGGGTGACCACGCTGTTTTTGTCAATATTCATGGGTTTACCTTTCGGAAAAGCAGAGGGATATTATAGTGGATTAAATTTGAATCAAGACAAGGCGACGAGCCGAAGACAGTACAGATGGTACGACAAGGCGAGGTAACGCAGTAGTTGGTTCAAATTTAATTTACTATAGTTGCGTGAAAAAGCAATGGCGCACAGTGTAACACGGATGCGCGGCGGCGTATCGGCCGGCACCAAATATCGCCCGCCGCCGCGCCTTGCTGTGCCGCAATAAGACAGCGTACAATTGCGCGGTGCCGTTGCGGCCGTATGCGGGAGCGCCATGAACCAACTGATTTTTGATTTTGCCGACCACAGCTACCCCGGGTTTGATAAATTTTTGGGGCAATCGAACGGCGAATTGCTGGATGTGCTGCAAAATCAGCAGCATCAGCAGCCGTTTGTGTTTGTGTGGGGGCAAGAGGGCAGCGGCAAAAGCCATTTGCTGCGTGCGTGGGTGGCGCAGGCCGGCCAAGCCGGTTTGCAGGCCGCTTATGTGGACGCCAAAAGCAATGGCTTGGGCGATTGGGCACGCCAATTCGACTGTGTGGCGGTGGATCAAATCGAGCACCTCAGCGCCGAAGAGCAAATTAAATTGTTTGCCCTGTTTAACCATTTCAGCCACAGCGGCCATGGCAGCTTGCTGCTCAGCGCCACCGTGCCGCCCGCGCAGCTGGTGTTGCGCGAAGATTTGCGCACACGCATGGGCTTGTGCGTGGTATACCAAATCCAGCCATTGAGCGACGAAGAAAAAGCCGATGCCTTAATGAGCATGGCGCAGGCACGGCAGCTGCCGGTAGACGAAGAGGTGTTTCGCTATCTGCTCAACCACTGGAGCCGTGATTTGGACCGCCTGATTCACATGCTCGACACATTAGACGATTATGCTCTGGCCATGGGGCGCCGCATCACCCTGCCGCTGTTGCGCGGCCTTTTAAAACAACAGGAAACCTTATGAATCTGGCTATTTTCGACCTCGACCACACCCTAATCAACTGCGATTCCGACAACGAATGGCCGAAATACCTGATGCAAAAAGGCGTGGTGGACGAAGCGTTTGTGCGCACCAAAAACGATAAATTTTATCAAGATTATCTCAACGGCTGCCTGAACATCGACGAATTTTTGGCTTTTCAGCTTGAGCCTTTAAGCCGCTTTTCGCGCGCCGAATTGGATGAAATGCACGCCGAATTTATGTGCGACTTTATCGCCCCGCACATGGGCAATATGGCCAAAATGCTGGTGCAAAGCCACCGCGATGCCGGCGACGAATTGCTGCTGATTTCCGCTACCAATGAATTCATCATCACCCCGATTGCCCAGGCGTTCGGCATCAATCACATCATTGGCGTGTCTTTAGAAACCGATGCGGCGGGCAATTACACCGGCGGCTATGTGGGCACGCCCAGCTTTAAAGAAGGCAAAATCACCCGCTTAAACCAATGGCTGGCCGAACGCGGCCAAACCTTGGCCGATTTTGACAAAGTGTATTTCTACAGCGACTCACGCAACGACTTGCCGCTGCTCAATTTGGTAAACGAGCCGGTGGCGGTAAACCCCGATGCGGTTTTGCTGGCAGCGGCACAGGAAAAGGGCTGGCCGGTGTTGAACTTTATGTAATGCGAAAGATGCATGCGCGCAGTTGCTTTTTCGCGCAGTTGCTTTTAAATGATAAATAACAAGGCTGCCTGAAACGCTTTCAGGCAGCCTATATTTATTAGTATAGCTCAAAGCCTTACTATATAAGGCTTTGAGCTGCTTTCATTCGTCTGATTTTTCCGCAATTTTAGCAGGTGTTCCGCAATTCTCTAACGGGGTGAGTGCTTTGTCGCGGCGAATGTAGCGCTTGGTCATGCTTGGATTGGCATGGCCAAGGTGTTTTTGGGCGGTCTCTACGCTGTCTGATTGCAGGTATGCGTCGGTGCCAGATTTGGCGCGCAGGTCGCGGAATTGGCAGGCAGATAGCTCGTCTTTCAATTCGGGAAATTTGGCAATCGCTTGTGCGCGGATTTTAGCGAAGCGTTTGCCCATGGCGTCAACGGTGAGTGCGCCGCCGCGATGGTTGCAAATCAGGTAGCTTTTGGCGTTCATCAGGCGGCGGTCGATGATTTCTTTTAACTTGCCTAGGGTCTGTTCACAATTACTTGTCATACCCTTGAATAAAAAAGAAACGCAGGCATAAAAGGAAGTTCTCACCCCCCCCAATACACCTGCGATGCCCCGTACACTACTCAAAGATGAACATTGGACGAAGCTGTTACCTATTCTGCGTGATTTGGGTATTTATAGCAAACCCAATTTGCGCAGAATTCTTGAAGGCATACTTTACAGAATAAGAACCGGCATACCGTGGCGGGATTTGCCCGAGTATTTCGGCAAGTATCATACTGTTTATACCGCTTATAACCGTTGGTCAGAAAAAGGCATTTTTACTGCAATCTTGAAACAGCCCAGCCAAGAGAGTGACTTGGAGTGGGTAGCCATAGACGGCAGTTATATCCGTGCTCACCAACACTGCGCCGCAGCCTCAGCGCTCAGTGCGCAAGAGGATCACGCAATCGGTATGAGCCGAGGCGGCAGAACCAGCAAGATTCATCTGGCTGTAGATGCTGCAGGCAATCCGATTGAGGTTATCGTTACTGCGGGCAATATCCATGATGTCACCGTTGCACCGGAGCTGCTTGACAACATCAACCTTGCCGAAACTGAGTTGGTTAATGCGGACAAAGGTTACGATTCAGACCGGCTCAGGGAGCAAATAGAGCAAAGCGGTGCGAAAGCCAATATTCCCTATAAAAGCAATAGGGAAGAGAAAAATAAAGACATGGACTGGTATTTATATAAAATCAGGCATTTGGTAGAGAATGCCTTTTGCCGTTTGAAACATTTCCGAGCGATTGCCAGCCGTTACGATAAGCTCAAACGCAACTTCCACAGTACGGTTTTATTGGGGTGCATTGTGATGTGGTTACCTTTATGACAAGTAATTGTGAACAGACCCTAGAATGGCAAATCTTAATTTCGCGCCGGTTTTATTTTGGGTGATGGCCAACTCGCCGTCACGGATGTGGTGGACGGTGATTTTTAGGGTGTCGGCGGGGCGTTGGCTGGTGAGGTAGGCAATATCCATGGCGTCTTTGGTGTCTTGGTCGGCAAGGTTGTAGAAAATATCGAACAGGTAGTCTTCGATATACACATCACGAGGTGCTTCGCTGTTGCGGGTGATACCGGTGGCGGGGCTTATGCGGGCGGTGTAGTTCCAATGGGCATATAGCGTACTTCCGGGTCGCGGCCTAGGCGGCCGATGAGGATTGCTTTGTTAACGCTCATGCTGTTGGCTCCAATATTGTTGCGCTGTCGAGCACTTCACCAGTTTCGGGGTCGACGCGGTAGGCGTCTGCTGCCGGGGGCGTGGTGGGTGATTCAGGGTTGGCGGCGATTGGTTCGGCCACAATGTCATTCAGATTACTACGGGGTTTAGGTTCGGAAGCTACGGCGAACCAGTCTGCCGCTTTGCTCATGCCGTCTTTGATACTGGTATAGATTTTGCGTAGTTCTAAAAATTGAGCAGGGCGGATGGATTCAATGCGGCATTGGTAGCGGTCTTGAATCATTTCGGTGCTGACGCCGAAACCGGTAAATACATCGGCCATTTTTTTAATGCTTTCCGGCGATAAATCAATATGGCTTTGCAGGGTGGCGCTGCATTGCTCTACTGCTTTTTCAACTACATCGCCGGGGATGACGCCCAAAATACAGGCGCGCAGGCGGCGGCTGCCTTGGTTAGCCACCAATTCGTAGATTTCGCGGGGGTCGGTTAAGTGTTTGCTGCCTGCTTTGCTAAATCGTTTATGCGGCACTTGAAACACTTTGGCTTGGCGCACATTGGTTTCTAAGTCCCACGCATAGGCTTTAACCACGCTTTCACCGTTGCTTTGTGACAGCTCACGAATACCAAAATCAAGATTTCCCCAATTTTGCGCCAGCACTTCAGCCAAGCGGATAGAAGGGCCTTCTACGTTTTGCCCGCCTTTGGGGTAGCTGTATGCGATGCTGGGCGGGGAGACCGACGAAGACGAAGAACGGCGCATTATGCCGGACTATATGAAGGGATTTTCGTCTTTCGGCTTAAAAACCATCCGCCTGTGGAACGATAAAAATGGCAATCCGCAGTTTCTGGATTTGGTGCGCTTTTTACCGATGGGGGATATGTTTGATTTTAAAAACCAAAACGGTGGGGTAATGATGCCGCAATGGGCGATGCCGAGCGGCCCTGTGCTGAGCAATGCGGCGGCATGGATATGGAATAAGGATTTGTTTACCGGACGGGAGTTTGTGCCGAGCTATTACAGCGACGAACGCAAGACATGGGAGCGGGTAAAATACACCATCGCCGACCATGTGCCTGCGGGCTATCATGTTACCCGTATTCTGAATGGCCTGCGCAACCATGTGGATGACACGCCGATGGCTGGTGCGCTGGATGCGATGGACATCACCGGGCGCAACCGCTATGGCGATTATCAGGGCTTGCAGCAGGCGCTGGTGGGCGCTACCGGGGTGAAGGTGCGCAGCTTTGAAATGCGCGAGCAGAAGCAGCGGCACGATGCCAATGTGCGGCGTGAGCTGAGCAATCTGGACAGCGGACACCGGCGCATGATGCGCGACCAGTCTTTATCGGCAGCGGCGCGGCAGAAAGAAACCGAACGCTACCGCCGCGCCCGCAAAACCCTGCAAGACAGGCTGTATATGCGGGATGAGGAGTAAATAAAGATTGATAAAGATGATTTATTAGATATAAAATAAAGCATCTTTTTTAGGAGGTGGCGATTATGGAAGCGGTATTGGCGGATTATGCGGTAAGTGTAACGGAATTAAAGCGCAATTTTGCGGCCATTGTGGCGCAGGCGGATGGTGCGGTGGCGGTGTTGAACCACAATAAGCCTGAGGCTTATTTGATTTCGGCGCAGCGCTATCAGGCTTTGCTGGCTTATCTGGAAGACTTGGAGGACGCTAAGCTGGTGCAGGAGCGCATGGGCGAAACGGCGGTGATGGTGGCGTTGGATGACTTATAAATTAGCTTTTCTGCCATCGGCCTTGCGGGAATGGGCGAAGCTAGATGGCAGTATCAAAACGCAGTTTAAGCACAAGCTGGCCGAGCGGCTGACACACCCGCATGTACCTGCGTCGGCGCTGCGCGGTATGCACAATGCCTACAAAATCAAATTACGCCAAGCGGGGTTTCGGCTGGTTTATACGGTGGACGACGGTTTGATTACGGTAACGGTGGTGGCGGTAGGCAAGCGCGATAAAAATGCGGTGTATGTACAGGCAATGGCACGGATGGATGAAGAGGCGTAAGGATAAAGACTGTCTGAATGGCGGCCTTTTGGTATGATGAAGCAGATGCCGGATTAATCAAAAATCACAGAAGGTTGGCGAAAAGCTTGTTCAGAATGGACAAAATACGTTCCGCAAAAATTTTACGGCTATTGATTTAAAAGAGAAAAAATAGCAGTTATTTGACACGTTTGCGGAACGGATTTATAGCTGCAAGCCTTGTATAATCTTGTATAATATAGATTCTCTGCCTGAAACGCTTTCAGGCAGCCTTGTTGTGGTATTTGCGGCTTTATTGGCTGTTTTGTTTCGGCTGGTCGGCCAGTATGGTGCCGGCCAGATAATCGTATAAAAACTGCCGTTGCGGGTTGAGTAAGGCGAAGCCCCAGGGCAGTATCCACCAAAACAAGGCTGCTGCTGCGGCGGTTTGCGGGGCGATGTGGGCGCTGCGCAAGGCCAGATAGGCCAGTGCCGGAATCAGCACCAGAAACAGGCATGCCCACATAAAGCGCAGGCGCAGCTGCGGCAGTGGCGGTACTTGGCCGTGTTGGTTGCGCAGTTGGATGCGCCACACTTTCATCGGCAGGGTTTGGCCTTTTTTGCGCCAGTTGCTTTTGCAATACCACCACCAAGCGCCCAGCACCAGCAGGCTCACGGCCATGCGTGCCAATAAGGGGAAGTTGTGTAAGGCGGTGGCCACCACACCGGCGGCCAGCCCGGCCACGGCGGTAACGGCGCCCAGCAGCAGGCTTTCGTAGAGCAGTGCCGCCAGGCGGCGTTTGAGCGGAGCGGGAATAGGTGTAGCGGTGTTGTTCATGAGGTCTCGCGGGCATTAAATGCCGAAGTGTTGGCGGCAAACCGCCAAGGTTTCAGGCAGCATATCTGGGTGCTTGCTGCAATCCAGCACGGTGTCGGCATTGAGTTTGCGCAGCCAGGTGAGTTGCCGCTTGGCCAGTTGGCGGGTGGCGGCAATGCCACGCTCGGCCAGGGTGTGGGTGGTGCCGCTGCCGGCCAGATAATCCCACACTTGGCGGTAGCCCACGCAGCGCATGCTGGGCATATCGGCGTGTAGCGCGGGGTAGTGTTGCTGTAAGGCGCGCACTTCGTCGATAAAGCCGTGTGCCAACATGTGCTCGAAGCGGCCGGCGATTTGTTGATGTAACCAAGCGCGTTCGGTCGGCATCAGGGCGATGCTGTGCAAGGCCAGCGGCGGGCTAAAGGTTTGCTGTTCGGCAAAATGCTGGCTTAAGGGCTGGCCGGTGAGCTGCCACACTTCCAGCGCCCGCTCAATGCGTTGGCTGTCGGCCGGTTTAAGCCGTGCGGCGGTGACGGGGTCGATGCGTTGTAACTGCGCATATAAATAAGCCAGGCCGTGCTGCTGTTTTTGTGCTTGCAACTCGGTGCGGATGGCGGCGTCGGCTTCAGGCAGCGTGTTTAAGCCGTGGGTGAGGGCGTGGTAATACATCATGGTGCCACCCACAATCAGCGGCAGGCGTTGGCGTGCGTTGATTTCGGCCGCCAAGCGGGTGCAGTCGGCCACAAATTGCGCCGCGCTGTAGCTTTGCAGCGGCGAGATAATGTCGATTAAATGATGCGGCACCGCCGCGCGTTCCGTCGCGCTGGGCTTGGCGGTGCCGATGTCCATCTCTCGGTATACCAGCGCCGAATCCAGGCTGATGATTTCCACCGGCAAGTGTTGCGCCAGCGCCAAAGCCAAGCCGGTTTTGCCCGAGGCAGTGGGGCCGAGCAGAGCAAGGGCTTTGGGAATGGTGGTGGCGGGCATATGGGCGGCGGCAGTGGTGAACAGGTGCGCTATTTTAGCCGCAAGGCTGCCTGAAAACAAACCGGGTGTGGATTGTGCGGGCATTATAGCGCACGATATAGCAGAGAAAATAAATCACTGAAGTTACGTCCCTGCCTATCTCAGGCTACTTGAAATGTAACCCGTCATTGCCGAACTTGATTCGGCAATCCATTGGAAAACTAAGTAAAACGAAGCGGATTATTTAAAAACAGGCTGCATTTTTACATTCGTTTCTTATCGTTTTACTTTGCGCTTTCTGGCCGCGCGGCCACCTACTTTCTTTGCTTCGCCAAAGAAAGTAGGCAAAGAAAGGCGACCCCGGTTGCAGGTTTGCTGCGCAAACTACCCTCATCTCCACGAATTTTAGCGGCGGGTGCGAACTCGCTGCGCTCAAACATAGCGCACCCTTCTCCCGCTAAAATCCGCTCCGACTCGGCTGCGCCAGGGGAAGGCTGCACGGATTGTACGTTTCAGGCAGCCTAAACAAAATAACCTATAAATGGTTGTGCTTTATTTATATAAATACGTAACTTCAGTAAATCATACAAGGCGGAACTGATTTACTTGGTGCTTTAGCACCTTAGTAAATCGTTCTCTTTGAGTTGCGCCGCAGACAGTACACATGTACGGAACAGAGTTTGTTGGCGCGCCTACGCCTTACAAACTCGTTCGCTTTGCGCTAAGGCGAGCCAACGCAGAATTGGTTCAAATTTAATTCACTATACATTGCCGCTGCGGGTATTGGGCTATAATGGCGGCGAAAAACAGCGGCACGGTTTGCCGCTCCTTGCGTCTTTTGCAAAGCCAGCCATGAACAGCCAATTTCATCATATCGGCGTGGTAACGCGCCCGAATACCCCGCACATCCGCCAGACCTTGCACGAGCTGGTTGACTTTTTGTATGCGCAAGATATTCAGATTTATTTGGATGCCGATGCGGTGGCCGAAAATCTGGTCGACGAACACAGCCTGCAACAATGCCATGTCATCAGCAAAGACGAGATGGGGCGGCAATGCGATTTGGTGGTGGTGTTGGGCGGCGACGGCACTTTGCTGTCAGTGGCGCGCAAGTTGGCACCGTATCGGGTGCCGATGATTGGCGTGCATCAAGGGCATTTGGGCTTTTTAACCCAAGTGCCGCGCGAAAGCATGGTGGCCGATTTTGCCGGTATGCTCACCGGCAAATACCTGCCGGAAGAGCGCATTTTGCTGGAAACCGTGGTGCAGCGTGACGGCGCGGAAATTAAACGTGCGCTGGCGCTAAACGATGTGGTGCTCAGCCGGGGCGGCATGGGGCAGATGATTGAATTTGAAGTGTTTATCAACGGCGAATTCGTGTATACCCAGCGCTCGGACGGGCTGATTGTGTCCACACCCACCGGCTCCACTGCTTACGCCTTGGCCGCGGGCGGGCCGATTTTACAGTCTACCCTGCGTGCTTTCAGCCTGGTGCCGATTTGCCCGCAATCGATGACCAACCGCCCGATTGCGGTGAGCGACACCAGTGAAATCGATATTTTGGTGACCAAAGGCGGCGATGCGCGTGCGCATTTCGACGGCCAGTCATATGTGGACATCCACAGCATGGACCGCATCCAAATCCGCCGCTACCGCAACACCTTGCGCGTATTGCACCCCACCGATTACCAATATTACAAAACCCTGCGCCAAAAACTGCATTGGGGCGAGCAGCTGGTTTAAACCGCCACACATCTAGCCATGAACCATTCTCCTACAAATAATACCCCTGCTTTGCCTAGCGCCGCTGCGGCTTATCCGTGCAGCGCCCAGCGCCGTTTCGACCACGGCAACCGTCACGGCCAGCGCGCCGTGTGGTGGGTGTTTGTGCTTACCGTGGCCACCATGGCGGTGGAAATCACCGCCGGCAGCCTGTTTAACTCGATTGCGCTGTTGGCCGACGGCTGGCACATGAGCTCGCACGCGCTGGCGATGGGGCTAACCCTGTTTGCCTATTGGGCGGCACGCCGTTTTGCCGCCGATAAGCGCTTTGCCTTCGGCACTTGGAAAATCGAAATTCTGGCCGGATTTGTGAGCGCCTTATTATTGCTGCTGGTGGCGCTGGGCATGGCTTATGAGTCGGTATGGCGGCTGTTGCAGCCGCAAACCATTGCCTTTAACAGCGCCTTACTGGTGGCGGTGGTGGGCTTGCTGGTGAATGTGGCCAGCGTATGGCTGCTGCAAGGCAGTGGCAACGGCCATCACCATCATCATGATGATGGGCATGATCATTCGCATGGCCATGCCCATACCCACGGCCATCAACACGGCCACGATCTCAATATGCGCTCGGCCTATCTGCATGTGCTGGCCGATGCGCTCACATCGGTGGCGGCAATTGTGGCCTTGCTGGCGGGCAAGTATTTCGGCTGGAATTGGCTCGACGCCTTGATGGGCATCGTCGGCGGTTTGCTGGTGGGGCGTTGGGCGGTGGGTTTATTGGCCAGCAGCGGCAAAATACTGCTGGATGCGGAAATGGACGGCACCATGGCCGCCGCGCTGGCCGATTATCTGCGCGATGAAGGTTTGTGGGCGCAAGTGCGTGATTATCATTTGTGGCGGGTGGGGAAAGACCATTACGCCTGTATGCTCACGCTGGAAACACCATTGTCGGCGGTGCAAATGGCGCAGCTTGGCACGGCATTTCCGCAACTGCATTTAACGGTGGCCGCTTCAGGTAGCCTGTCTCAATAAACTGTTCAGGCAGCCTTTTCAGGCAGTCGATAAATGTGTATCTCAATCAAGGAACAATATGCTGCTGGCTTTATCTTTACGCGATTTTGTGCTGGTCGATACCCTTAATTTGAACTTCCAGCACGGCTTTACCGTGCTCACCGGCGAAACCGGTGCCGGTAAATCCATCACCCTCGATGCTTTGGGCTTGCTGCTGGGCAATAAGGCCGATTACGGCCAAATCCGCCATGGCGCTGCCGAAGCCCAGCTTTCGGCTCTATTTGACGTGGCCGACTTGCCCGAATTGCGTGCTGATTTGCAGGCACAAGGGCTGCTGGCGGCCGACGACACCGAGCTGAGCATCCGCCGTGTGATTGATGTTAAAGGCAAAAGCCGCAGTTTTATCAACAACCAAGCGGCCACCTTAAGCCAACTCAAGCAGATTGGCGAGCAGCTTATCGACATCCACGGCCAAAACGAACACCAGCGGCTGGGCAGCGAAGCGGCGCAACGTGAGCTGCTGGACGCTTTTGCCGCCGCCGCGCCTGAAGTGGCCGCGGTGCGCCAAAGCTGGCAGGCTTGGCAGCAGGCACAACAGCAATGGGAAGCCGCCCGCAATCAGGCCGACACCTTGGCGCTGGAGCGCGAGCGCTTGCAATGGCAGTTTGACGAATTGTCGGCCTTAGGCTTACACACCGGCGAATGGGAAGAAATCAGCCACAGCCACGACCTATTGGCACACGCTGCCGAATTGATGCAGGCAGCCGAAGCGGTGGGCGAAATGGTGGATGGCGACGACGGCCTGCAAAGCCAGATTTACCGCTGCCAGCAATGGCTGCAACCCTTGCTCAAGGTAGCACCGCAATTTGCCGACAGCTTGGCCTTGCTTGACTCCATCGAAGCCGAATTAAGCGAAGTGAGCGCCAATATGCGCACCGCTGTGGCACATGTGGAAATGGACGAAAACCTGTTGGCGCAACAAGAAGAGCGCCTGCAAACCTTGATGAGCACCGCCCGCAAATACCGCATTGAACCGGCTGAGCTACTCGCCAAGCAGCAAGAAATCGAGCAAGCATTGGCCGAATTGGCTGCGGCGGCCGATTTGGATGCGCTGGCGGCCAATACCGCCAAAGCCGAAGCTGCCTACCACACCGCCGCGGCGGCCTTGTCGGCCAAACGCAGCAGCGCCGCCCAACGGCTGGCCGCCGAAACCGCCACCCATATGCAGGAATTGGCCATGCGCGGTGCGCAGTTCCATATCCAGCTCAGCCCGGCGGCGCCATCGGTACACGGCACCGAGCAAGTGCAATATCAGGTGGCGGCCAACAAAGGCTCGCCCTTGCGTGCGATGAGCAAAGTGGCGTCTGGCGGCGAGCTGGCGCGCATCAGCTTGGCGCTGCAAATGGTAACCAGCCAATACACAGCGGTGCCGATGCTGATTTTTGACGAAGTGGACAGCGGCATCGGCGGCGCCGTGGCCGAAGTGGTGGGCAAGGCGCTGCGTGCCTTGGGGCAAGAGCGGCAAGTGCTGGCCATCACCCATTTGCCGCAAGTGGCGGCCTGCGGCGAGCAGCATTGGCAAGTGCAAAAAAACAGCACCGAAAACAGCACGGTGAGCCGCATCAGTGTGCTGGCCGATGCAGCGCGGGTGGATGAAATCGCCCGTATGCTCGGCGGCGAAACCATCACCACCACCACCCGCGAACATGCGCGTGAGATGTTGGCGCTGGCCGCCGGATAGCGGCACGAACATCATGAATTGGGTGGTAGCTATAGTGAATGCATAACAAAGTGCTACGGCGTTGCTGTGCCTTAGCTCGAAGAGAACGATTTTGTAAGGCGCTAAAAGCGCTAACAAATCCTGTTCCGTACTGCCTGTATTGTCTGCGGCTACGCACGAACAGTTTGAAATTTACTGCTTTTTTATCAGTTTTTCTTTTATTTTACTATATGGTTACGCCGCGTTAACCGTACCTATCTTTGCATCAAGATTAAAAAATGCCGCCATTTTATTAAGAAATGGCGGCATTGCTTTTAGTACAATAGTTAGCGGCGTTCAACTTGCGATACATCGCGCACGGCGCCGGTGTCGGCGCTGGTGGTCATGGCGGCGTAGGCGCGCAGAGCAGCGGAAACCGGGCGTTGGCGATCGCTTGCTTGCCACGCTTTGTTGCCGCGTGCTTCCATGGCTTCGCGGCGGCCTTCCAATACGGCATCGCTCACGGCCAGATGGATGCGGCGCGCGGGGATGTCGATTTCAATCATGTCGCCTTCCACCACCAAGCCGATGGCGCCGCCTTCGGCGGCTTCGGGTGACACATGGCCGATGCTCAAGCCGGAGGTGCCGCCGGAAAAGCGCCCGTCGGTGAGCAAGGCGCAGGCTTTGCCCAAGCCTTTGGATTTCAGGTAGCTGGTGGGATAGAGCATTTCCTGCATACCGGGGCCGCCTTTGGGGCCTTCGTAGCGGATGACCACGATATCACCGGCCACGATTTGCTCGTTCAAAATGGCGGCCACGGCGTCGTCTTGGCTTTCAAATACGCGGGCGCGGCCGCTGAATTGAAGAATGCTGTCGTCGACACCGGCGGTTTTCACCACGCAGCCGCGCTCGGCGATATTGCCAAACAACACTGCGAGGCCGCCGTCTTGCGAGTAGGCATGGGCGCGGTTGCGGATGCAGCCTTGCTCGCGATCGGTATCCAGGCTTGGCCATTGGCGGTTTTGCGAAAAGGCTTCGGTGGTGCGCACGCCGCCGGGTGCGGCCAGAAAACGCTGGTGGGCGGCGCTGTTGGCCGGGTTGGTGATGTCCCATTGTGCCAAGGCGTCTTTCAGGCTGCCTGCATGAATGGTAGGCACATTGGTGTTCAGGCAGCCGGCGCGGTCGAGCTCGGCCAGAATGCCCATTACGCCGCCGGCGCGGTGTACGTCTTCCATGTGGTATTTTTGGGTGGCGGGTGCCACTTTGCACAGGCACGGCACTTGGCGGCTGATGCGGTCGATGTCGGCCATTTTAAAGTCGACTTCGGCTTCGTGGGCGGCGGCCAGCAGGTGCAATACGGTGTTGGTGGAGCCGCCCATGGCCACGTCGAGGCTCATGGCGTTTTCAAACGCGGCTTTGCTGGCGATGCTGCGCGGCAATACGCTGGCGTCGTCTTGCTCGTAGTGGCGCTTGGTGATGTCCACAATCAAGCGGCCTGCTTCGAGAAACAATTCTTTGCGCCCGGCATGGGTGGCGAGCAACGAGCCGTTGCCGGGCAGCGACAAGCCCAAGGCTTCGGTGAGGCAGTTCATGGAATTGGCGGTAAACATGCCGGAGCAGGAGCCGCAAGTGGGGCAGGCGCTGCGCTCTACGGCGGCCACGGCTTCATCGGAAATTTGGTCGTTAGCCGCATCCACCATGGCGTCTACCAAGTCCAGTTTGCGCTCGTCGGTGATGTTGGCCACACCGATAACCTTGCCCGCTTCCATCGGCCCACCGGACACGAATACGGTGGGGATGTTCAGGCGCAGCGCGGCCATCAACATGCCGGGGGTGATTTTGTCGCAATTGGAAATGCACACCAATGCATCGGCGCAGTGGGCGTTGACCATGTATTCCACGCTGTCGGCAATCAAATCGCGGCTGGGCAGGCTGTAGAGCATGCCGCCGTGGCCCATGGCGATGCCGTCGTCTACGGCGATGGTGTTGAATTCTTTGGCAATGCCGCCCGCTGCTTCGATTTCACGCGCCACCAATTGCCCCATATTGTGCAAATGCACATGGCCGGGCACGAATTGGGTGAAGGAGTTGGCAATGGCGATAATGGGCTTGCCAAAATCGCCGTCGGTCATGCCGGTGGCACGCCACAAGGCACGCGCACCCGCCATATTGCGGCCGTGGGTGGAGGTTTTGGAGCGGTATTGCGGCATGAGAATTCCTTTGGGTGGCGGTAGTTTTTTATGCTGTGGATTTTTATAAGGCTGCCTGAAAGAAAAATAATCCGTTCAGGCAGCCTGATACTTTGCATTAGGTAAGCTGGAAATAAAGCGGATTATTTTAAAATAAAAACTGGCTGTATTTTAATATTCATTTCTGTATCGTTTTACTTTGCGCTTCATGGCCGCGCGGCCACCTACTTTCTTTGCTTCGCCAAAGAAAGTAGGCAAAGAAAGGCGACCCCGGTTGCAGATTTGGCTACGCCAAACTTCCCTCACTACACATGCTTTTGGCGGCGGGCGCTAGTCGCTGCGCTCCGGACCGCCCTTGTTCCCGCCAAAACCATGTTCCGTTCGGCTGCGCCAAGGGGAAAGCTGCACGGATTTTTCGTTTCAGCTAGCTTAAACAAAATAATTATAAATAGCCGCACTTTGATAAAAGCACATAATTTCAATCATTTTACAAGGCTGCCTGAAAGAAAAACAATGGTTTCAGGCAGCCTTGTGTAGGGCATATCAGGCTTTAACCACCAGTGTTTTGGCCAGATAGTCTTGCAAGGTGCGGCGCAGGGCTTGGCTGCGAAACAGCATGATGGTGCAAATAATGGTGGGAATATAGCCCAATAAGTCGAAAACATAGCTGTATTGCTCGATGGCATCAAGCGCGCCGCCCACGGCCATCACCGCGCCCAATATGGCGCCGAGGATAAAGGTAATCACCAGCACAATCAGGTAATACACCACTTCGCGCAGCAGCACGGTGCCGACAAAGCCGGGGTTTTCGCCATTTAGGCCGATTACTTTGATGCCGAGCAGGCGTTTGCCGATAGATTGGCCGCGTTGCACCATCCACACGATTTGCCACACCAGCAGAATCAAGCCCAATAGCATGCTGATGGCCAAGCTGATGAATATACCGCCGGGATTGATGTTGTCGGCGTTTATGCTTTGGCCGCTTAATTCGGCCATCAACTGAGGCCATGCCGCAATGATAAACGGCAACACCACCACCACGCTGAGCAGCGAGTTAATCAGATAAGCGCCCATGCGCGCCCACGGGCTGGCCAGCTCCACTTCCATTTCGTTGTCGTTGCCCGGCGGCAAGGTGGTTTCGATGGCGTTGGCCTGATAGGCCTCGCGGAAATCATGGGGTGATGTGTTCATAAGGCTGCCTGAAGAAAATTTAGCCGCGTGGCGGGTCGTTGGGGCGCAATTGGGTGGCCAATTTGTCGAGAATGCCGTTCACAAATTTATAGCCGTCGGTGCCGCCGTAGGTTTTGGTGATTTCAATCGCTTCGTTGATGATTACCGGATAAGGGGTTTCCGGCATGGTGGCCAGCTCGTGGTAGGCCATCAGCAACACCGAGCGCTCCACCGGGTTGAGCTCGTCTTCGCTGCGGTCCAGCAGCGGGCGGATTTCCTGCATATAAGTGCGCTGGTTGGCATGGGCGCCGAAAAATACGCCGGTGAATAAAGCCTCATCCGCTTTGGCAAACAAATCGTTTTCGCGCATGTTTTTGGCGATTTCGGCGGTGGAGGCATCGGGGTTGAGCAGTGCTTGATAGAGTGCCTGCACCACAAATTGGCGGGCGCGGCGGCGGGGGGTAATCATGGACATGGTATTGCTTTCAAAAAAGGTTAACGCAGCAAATTGGCCAGCTCTACCGCCACCACCGCCGCTTCCGCGCCTTTGATGTGCATACGGGCAATGGCTTGGGCTTCGTTTTCGGTGGTAAGGATGGCATTGGCAATGGGGATGTTGAAATCCAGGCTCACGCGCGACACACCGGCGCCGGATTCATTGGCCACCAGCTCGAAATGGTAGGTTTCGCCGCGGATAATCACCCCCAGCGCCACCAAGGCATCGTATTCATCGCTGGCGGCCATGTTTTGCAATACCAGCGGCACTTCCAGTGCGCCGGGCACGGTGGCCACGGTGATGTGCTTGTCTTTCACGCCCAGCTCGTGCAGGCGTGCCACGCAGGCTTTGAGCAGGGCGCTGCCGATGCCGTTGGAAAACCGTGCCTGCACAATGCCGATGCGCAAGCCTTTGCCGTGGTGGTTGGGAAGAATTTGTTTCATGGATGGCCTTTAGTTGAAGTTAGTCGCGTGGCTGCCAATCGGCTACGGCAATCCAGTCGCCATCGTCATTGCGCTCCCAAGCGCTGCCCGGCGGCTGGCCGAGCAAAGGGGCGATGTCGGGGGTGTGGCTGCTGATGTCGGCCACGCTGTAGACGGTGAAATTGGCGGCGTTGTCGGTGTAGTCGTCGGTCTCGTCGCCGCTGAAAAAGCGCCAGCCGCTGTCTTCTTCAAACAGCGGCGCTTCGCGGTACATAAAGCCCACCGCAGCGCCGTCTTCGCTCACCGCTTTGGTGGCGATGCAGCGGCCGATGGCGGCAGATAGGGCTTGGGCAAAGGGATTGTTCATGCGTGGGTATTTTAGAAGAGGATAGGCGCTGGATTTTACCTGATTTAGAGCAACTTTAGAATGCTTGGCGGTTTTCAGGCAGCCTTGGGCGTTTTGCGCGGCTTGAGTGAGCCCAGATAAATCGCCAACAAAGTGAGCGCCGCGCCCGCCCATTGCCAGCCGTTAATCGGTTTGTGCAGCCAAAAATAATCAATCAGCAAGGCCGCCACCGGCTCGGAGAGCAGCAACAGCCCGGTGAGCGTGAGCGACAGCAAGGGAATGGCATAGGCAATCAGCCCCCAAGCAAAACACTGCATCACCACCGCGTAAATCAAAATCAGGCCGATGTCGCGCCAAGTGGTGGGGTAAAGCGCATCGGCGTTGAGCAGCAGCGAGGGCAAAATCAGCACCGCCGCGCCGCCCAAGCTCACCAACAGCATCAGCGGAAACAGCGCCGTGGGCTCGGCGGTGTGGGTTTGGCGGATGCAGGCCATGGAAGCGGCCAGCATGGCGCCGGACACTAAGCCCATCAAAATGCCGTAGCCGGCATCCAAATTGTGGCGCAATTCCGGGCTGGCAATCAGCAGCACGCCGCCAATGGCAATCACCAGGCTCACCAGTTGCAAACGGGTTTGGCGCTCGCCAAAGAAAAACCAGGCAATGGCGGCCAAAAAGAAAATTTGCAGGCTGTTGAGCAAAGTGGAAATGCCCGGCCCCACCGCGTGGATGCTTTCGTGCCAAAAAGCCAAATCAAACGCCAAAAACACGCCCGACAACAAGGCAAAACGGCGGGCGCGGCTGCTTTTGGGCAGGCGCTGGCCGAAAAAACGCATCAGCAGCCAAAACACCACCGCCGCCAGCGCCAGCCGCCAAAACGCGATGGCATAGCCGCCCACCGGCACAAATTTCACAATCACACTGCCCAAGCCAAACACCACACAGCCCAGCACCAAGCCGGGGGCGGCAAGTTTTGGTGAAATCAACGGGGTGCTCATAAAGGGCTTTCTGAAAGGCAGATGGATGCGGGCGCGAAGGCTTTTACGGTCTGATGATACAGGGCCAAAGGGCGGGCAAAGATGCCGATAATACAGGATAAAAACAAAATCCTCAAAAAGCACCGTCATGGCCTTAAATCGGCATATTCAGGCAGCCTCATTATCCATAAAAAGGCTGCCTGAAAACATGCAGACACACAATAGCGATTCCATGCATAATCGCTTTGTTTCCGTGTGATGTGTTGGCCGGTTTGGCTGGCCATCCGCATACGGGCGATGGCGCTACCTGATGCGCTTGGCCGGTCTCAAATTCTATCTGCTTAATCTATTTAATTTAGGAGTGCGTAAAATGGCGCTTACCCATGATCAAAAAACCAATAATGCCTTGGTACACCAACAAGATCGGGAATTTGTGTTTCATTCGTGGTCGGTACAAGGGGCGTTGAATCCCTTGGTGATTCAATCCGGGCAGGGCTGTGTGTTGTGGGATTACGATGGCAAAGAATATCTGGATTTCAGCAGCCAGCTGGTGAACACCAATATCGGCCATCAACATCCCAAAGTGGTGGCGGCGATTAAGGCGCAAGCCGATGAGCTCACCACCATTGCGCCCTCCACCGCCAACCATATGCGCAATCAGGCCGCCCAGCGGATTGTGGCGCTGGCGCCGGCGGGTTTTAGCAAGGTGTTTTTTACCAATGCGGGGGCGGATGCCAATGAAAACGCCATCCGCATGGCGCGCCTCTATACCGGCCGCGACAAGGTGTTGTCATCCTACCGCTCTTATCATGGCAATACCGGTGCGGCCATTGTGGCCACCGGCGATGCCCGCCGCGTACCCAACGAATATGCGCGCGGCCATGTGCATTTTTTTAGCCCTTATTTATACCGCTCTGAATTCTGGGCGGCGGATGAGGCGCAAGAATGTGCGCGTGCCTTACACCATTTGCGCCGGGTGATTGAGTCGGAAGGACCCGATGGCATTGCCGCCATTTTGCTGGAAAGCGTGCCGGGCACCGCCGGTATTATGGTGCCGCCGCCGGGTTATATGCAGGGCGTGCGTGCCTTGTGCGATGAGTTTGGCATCATCATGATTATGGATGAAGTGATGTCTGGCTTTGGCCGTACTGGCAAATGGTTTGCGCTGGAACATTATGATGTGGTGCCCGATTTGATTACCTTTGCCAAAGGTGTGAATTCCGGCTATGTGCCTGCGGGCGGGGTGATTATTTCCACCGCCTTGAGCGATTATTTTAACGACAAAATGTTTCCTGGCGGCCTGACGTATTCTGGCCATCCACTGGCGATGGCTTCCATTGTGGCCACCATTGATGCCATGAAGGAAGAAGGAATGGTGGAACATGCCGCCCAGATGGGCGAATTGCTGGGCGCCGGTTTGCGTGCCTTGGCCGATAAACATGCCCTTATCGGCGAAGTGCGCGGGATGGGGGTGTTTTGGGCGCTGGAATTGGTGGCCAACCGCGCCAGCCGCGCCAAATTGCCGGCAGCGGCCATGAATACGATTAAGGCTGCCTGCATGGCACGCGGGCTGTTGCCGTTTATTGCCGACAACCGCATTCATGTGGTGCCGCCGTGCAATGTTAGCGCCGAAGAAGTGGCGCGGGCATTGGCGATTTATGATGACGTATTGGCCAAAGTGGCGGTGGAATATACGGAATAAGTTTTTGTTATTTTGAGGAGAATCTTTATGACCCCAATCATCGGCCATTTTATCAACGGCCAACTGGTGCTGGATACGGCACGCAGCCAAGCTGTCTACAACCCTTCTACCGGCCAAGTGAGCAAGCAGGTGGCCTTGGCCAGCAAGGCCACGGTGGAAGAAGCCATTGCCGCCGCGCAGGCTGCGTTTGCCGATTGGCGCAATGCGCCGGTGCTCAAGCGCGTGCGCATTATGTTTAAATTCAAAGAATTGCTGGAGGCCAATCGCGACCAAATTTGTGCGCTGATTGGCGAAGAGCACGGCAAAATCGTGCACGATGCCGCAGGAGAGCTGCAACGCGGCATTGAAAATGTGGAATATGCTTGTGCGGCGCCGGAGTTTCTTAAGGGCGAATTTAGCAAAAACGTGGGCCCCGGCGTGGATTCGTGGAGTGAATTCCAGCCTTTGGGTGTGGTGGCGGGGATTACGCCGTTTAATTTTCCGGCAATGGTGCCCTTGTGGATGTTTCCGATGGCGCTGGTTTGCGGCAACTGCTTTGTGTTAAAGCCTTCCGAGCGCAACCCCAGCGCCAGCCTGTATTTGGCGCAATTATTGCAACAGGCGGGCTTGCCCGATGGCGTGTTTAATGTGGTTAACGGCGACAAAGAAGCGGTGGATGTGTTGCTTGCTCACGAGCAGATTCAAGCGGTGAGTTTTGTGGGCTCCACCCCGGTAGCCCGTTATATTTATGCCACCGCCACTGCCCACGGCAAGCGTTGCCAGGCTTTGGGCGGTGCCAAAAACCACGCCATTGTGATGCCCGATGCCGATTTGGATAATGTGGTGAACTCCTTGCTGGGCGCGGCTTTCGGCTCTTCTGGCGAGCGCTGTATGGCGCTTTCGGTGGTGGTGGCGGTGGGCGATGCGCTGGCCGATAGGCTGGTGGCGCAAATCAGCACGGCCATGACTGGGCTGAAAGTGGGCGCTTATAGCGATGGCGGCAACGATTTTGGCCCGGTGATTACCGCGGCGCATAAGGAAAAGGTGGAGGGCTATATCGCCAGCGCCGCCGAGCAAGGCGCCACCCTGGTGGTGGATGGCCGCGGCGTGCAACCGGCGGGTTATGAAACCGGCTTTTTTGTGGGCGCAACGTTAATCGACCATGTAACCCCAGACATGCTAAGCTACCAAGAAGAAATTTTTGGCCCGGTATTGCAAATTGTGCGGGTGGACACCATGCAAGAGGCGATGGCGCTGATTAACCGGCACATCTACGGCAATGGCACTTGTATTTACACCCGCGATGGCGAAGCGGCGCGCTATTTTAGCGACCATATCCAAGTGGGCATGGTGGGCATCAATATTCCTTTGCCGGTGCCGGTGGCGTATCACAGCTTTGGCGGTTGGAAGCAATCTTTGTTTGGCGACTTAGGTGCTTACGGGCCCGATGGCGCACGCTTTTACACCCGCCGCAAAACCATTACTCAGCGCTGGCCAACAGCAGAGGTGCGTGAAGGGGCTTCTTTTTCCATGCCAACCTTGGGTTAGCATTATTGGCATGATTTGTGATGCGAAAAGGCTGCCTGAAATGGTTTCAGGCAGCCTTTTTAGTTGGGTTTTTGCGTTATCAGGCCGCTGGTTCTTCAAAGCCGGTCACTTCTAAGCCAAAGCCGGTAAGGCCGGTAAAGGACGAAGGCTTGCCCATTACGCGCATTTTTTTAACATTCAGCCCGGCAAGGATTTGCGCGCCGATGCCGTAGGTTTTGCTGTCCCAGCGGCGGGCTTGGTGGGCGCCTTTGGGTAGGCTGCGGTCGAGCAAGGTGGCGCCGTTTTCGGTGCGGTGCAGCAAAATAACCACTCCGGCTTCGGCGGCCTGAATGTGCTGCAAAGCCTGCGGCAGCGACCAAGTGTGCTGCTGATCCGGCGTTAGAAAATCCATCACGCTAAAGGGCTCGTGCACGCGCACCAATACCTCGGTGTCGGGCTTGGGCGTGCCTTTTACCAGCGCCAAATGGGTTTCGCCGGAGAGTTTGTCGACATACACATGCTGCCTGAAATCGCCCCACGGCGTATGAATGGCGCTGTCGCCCATTTCTTCGAGCAGGCTTTCGGTGCGGCTGCGGTATTCGATTAAGTCGGCAATGGTGCCGATTTTGAGATGGTGTTGCTCGGCAAAAGCCATCAGCTCGGGCATGCGCGCCATGGTGCCGTCGTCGTTGATGATTTCGCAAATCACCGCTGCGGGCACCAAGCCGTTCATTTGCGCCAAATCCACGCCGGCTTCGGTGTGGCCGGCGCGCACCAGCACACCACCTTTTTGCGCCCGCAGCGGAAAAATATGCCCGGGCTGTACGATGTCTTCGGCGCGCGCGGCGGGCGATACTGCGGTTTGGATGGTGTGGGCGCGGTCGGCAGCGGAAATACCGGTGGAAATGCCGTGCGCCGCTTCAATGGAAACGGTGAAATTGGTGCCGTATTGGGCGCCGTTTTTCTGCGTCATCATCGGCAGGCCGAGGCGGTCGACCATATCGTCGTTCATGGGCAGGCACACCAAGCCGCGGGCGTGCTTAATCATAAAGTTGATGGCTTCGGGGGTAACGAACTGAGCCGCCATCAGCAAGTCGCCTTCGTTTTCACGGTCTTCGGCATCGGTGAGAATCACCATTTTGCCGGCTTTGATGTCGGCTAGGATTTCGGGAATGGGGGCAATCGCAGTCATGGTGGTGTGCTTTGCTGAAATGGAAGGAGAGGGATGGGCAAGGCTGTGGTGGTCGGTATCGAGCCAGCCTGCGGGCATACCGGCGGCGGCTTCGATTTTGCGGGCTTTTTTTTCACCGAAAGATTTGCTGTTGAGCAGGCCGGACAATTCGCCCTGATTGAGGGCGATGGCGGCGGCAAAATGGCTTTGCTGGCCATGATGGTGTCGCTCTATCCAGCAGCGCAGGTTGTGGCGGCGCAAATCGGCGGTGTTCATGGGTGCGCAATCATAAAAGGAATGCGCTGATTGTAGGCCGGGTTTATCAAAAAGTAAATCGATTTGCGCCAGTGAAAATTTACTGTTTGGTAATGTCGCTAGCCTCGGCTGTGTTGTTTTGCCGCAGCGGAGCCGACAGGCGTTCCGGCCGCCGGGGTTGTTTATTGCGGTAAAAAGCATATAGCCGTGCCAAGTCGGCTTCCAAATCGGTGCCGGGCATAAACGGCTCGCCCAACACAATGGCTTTTTCGGCGTAGTCCCACGCCACCGGCAAAATCGGCACTTGAGCCGCTAAGGCGATGCGGTGAAAGCCGGTTTTCCATTGCGCCACGCCGCTGCGGGTGCCTTCCGGCGCCACGCCCAGCCACAATTGCGGATGTTGGGCAAATTGATCAATGGCGGCTTCCACCGCACCACCGGCGGCGTGGCGCTCCACCGGAATCAGGCCGAACCAGCGCATAACAGGGCCCAAAGGGCCGCGAAACAGGCTGTGTTTGGCCATCAGGCTGACTTTTAAATCCAGTGCCAACACGGCAGGCAGTGCCACCACGCCGTCGTAATTGCTGGTGTGCGGTGCGCCCACCACCAGCAGCTTGGGCGTGTCGGGCAGGGTGCCGATGATGCGCCAGCCCAGTATTTTTAAGGCTAAGCCGCCCAGTGCGGCGGTGAAGCGGTTGGCACGGGCGGGGGTGTGGCGGCCCAGCAGGTGGCGGTAATGCAGCGACATCAAGCACTGCCTTGCTGCGCCAATACGCGCGTTACCGTGTCGACCACGGCTTGGGTTTGCGGGTCGATTTCGATGTTGATGATGTCGCCCACTTGGCGCTGGCCGAATAGGGTGCGGTTGAGGGTTTCGGGAATCAGGTGCACGTTGAATTCGCTGTCGCTCACTTGGCCGATGGTGAGGCTGCAACCGTCGAGCCCCACAAAGCCTTTGGCCAAAATATAGGGCTTGAGTGTTTCAGGCAGCCTAAACCACACGGTGCGGTTGTGGTCGCTGGCATCGATGCGGCTGATGGCGGTGGTGGCGATGATGTGGCCGCTCATCACATGGCCGCCGATTTCATCGCCAAAGCGCGCGGCGCGCTCGATGTTCACTTTATCGCCGCTGTGTAGATTGCCCAAATTGGTGGTGGCCAGTGTTTCGGCCATCAAATCGAAGCTGACTTCGTTGCTGTGAATGGCGGTAACGGTGAGGCAGCAGCCGTTGTTGGCGATGGAAGCACCGATGGCCAGCTGTTGGTCGGCGCCGGCGGGCAGGCGCACGCGCAGCTGGCGGAAGTGGGGAAAATCCGTTACGGCGCTGATTTCGCCCAGGCCGTAAACAATACCGGTAAACATAATGGCTCCGATGTTGATTTAATAAGGGTAAAGGCTGCCTGAAAGCAATATTTGTGTTTTTCAGGCAGCCTTGAATTTAGGCGCAGCTGTCGCACGACGGCAAGGCACTGGCTTGCAGGCGCATGGCTTTGCGTTGTTCGGCGGCGGCAAAGCGGCAGCGTTGCTCGTCGCTGTTCAGCGCTAAGGGCGGCACCGCCACGGGCTTGCCGTGTTGGTCTACCGCCACCATGGTGAAGTAGCAGCTGTTGGTGTGGCGGGTGCTGCGCCGCTGGATGTTTTGCGCTTCCACGCGAATGCCGATTTCCATTGAGGTGCGCCCCACATGGTTGACCGAAGCCAGAAAGGTCACCAATTCGCCCACGTGAATCGGCTCTTTAAAAGTGACTTTATCCACCGACAGCGTGACCACATATTCGCCGGAATAGCGGCTGGCGCAGGCATAGGCCACTTGGTCGAGCAATTTGAGCAAATCGCCGCCGTGTACATTGCCGTGGAAGTTGGCCATATCGGGCGTCATCAATACCGACATGCTGAGCTGGTGCTGGGTGTGGTCGTGCTGGGCTTGGGTCATCGGGTGTCCTTGGGTTGAATCGGCCGTGTGGATTACAGCCAGCGGCGGCGGTGGAAATACGTTAACAGGCTGATGATGATGGTGGCCATCAGCCCCAGCACCATAAAATAGCCGTAACGCCAATGCAATTCGGGCATGTGGTCGAAATTCATGCCGTAGATGCCGGTAATCACGGTGAGCGGCATAAACAGGATGGTGATTACAGTGAGCACGCGCATTTGCTGGTTAAGCCGGTTGGATTGATACGATAAATGCACGTCCATCATGCTCACCACCATATCGCGGGCGCCGTCGAGCGATTCAATCAATTGCTGGCTGTGGTCGTAAACATCGCGTAGATAAACGTGGGCGTCTTGGCCGAACAGTGCAAAATCACCGCGCACCAATTGGTGCAGCACTTCGCGCTGGGGCAAGAGGGCGCGGCGCAGGCGCATGGCGTCGCGCTTGAGTTTGTGTATCGACACCAATAATTCATCGTTGTCGGCGGCAAACAGTTGTTTATCCAGGCTTTCCACGCGGGTGTTGTAGTGGTCGAGCACGAGGAAATAGTCGTCCACCAGCCGGTCTAAAAACGTGTAGGCCAAAAAATCAATGCCGCGGGCGCGGATATCGAAACGGTTTTTTTCCAGATAGTCGCGGATGGTGCTGAATAAACCCAACGGCCGTTGTTGGAAAGTCATCACAAATTGTTTGCCGATGAGCAGATAAACTTGGTCGGCATTCAGTTTGTTGTTTTTGTATTCGAATACCCGCGCGGCGATAAACACATAGTCGCCGTAGTCTTCGATTTTGGGGCGTTGGCGGCGGTTGAGGATGTCTTCCAGCACCAGCTCGTGAATGCCGTAGGGGGTGAGGAAGGCGCGCAGAGTGGCTTCGTCGGTGATGCCGACAAAATGCAGCCACGCCAGCTCATCGGCATCAGGATAGTGCAGGTTTTGATAATGGATGTCGGTGCCGGTGTAGTCGTGGCTTTCCACTCGCGCCGGGGTGTAATGCAATACATGCAGGGCGCGCTCGGGCACATCTTGGGTGCTGCTGCGCGGTACGCGCTCGGGCAGGCTGAGGCTGGGGTGTGGGTTCATAAACGGCAAGGCTTTAAGGTTGGCGCAGTTGCAGGCGCTGGCCGATTTTCTGCCACAGTGCCGACTCTTGCGCCAAGGCGCTGGCGGTGAGCGGGTTGTCGTCGAGCCAGCTTTGCTCAAGGGTGAGCACAAATTGTTTTTGGCGTGCCAAATATTGCAGGCTGCTTAAGGGCGGTAGTGCCAGCGGCTGGCGGGCGCGGTAAAACAGGGCGGCCAGGCGCAAGGCGAGGATGGCCAGCCACAGCATGGGCTCGTTGACAAAATCGCTCATTTTGCGTAAGTCGCCACGGTGGCCGAGCACCAAGGTAGACAAGATATGTTGCTCTTTGCGCGAAAAGCCCGGCATATCGGCTTGATCCAAAATATAGGCGGCGTGTTTGTGGTAGCCGGTGTGGGCGATGGAAAGGCCGATTTCGTGCAGCATGGCCGCCCAGCGCACATATTGGCGCCACACCGCCACTTCGGCATCGGGATATTGGCGTGCCAAATCCATCAAACACATATCCGCCAGCTGCGCCACTTGCGCGGCTTGGGTTTTGTCGACTTGGTAGCGGTTTTGGAATTCGGCCACGGTTTGGTTGCGCATGTCGTCGTCGAGGCGGCGGCCAATCATGTCGTAAAACACGCCGTCGCGCAGGGCGGCATCGGTAACCTGCATGGTGCGGATACCCAGCTCGGTAAAGACGCCGATCATCACCGCCAAGCTGCCGGAAAATACCTCCAGCCGGTCGGGCTTTAGGCCGTTGAGCTTGGCTTTTTTGGTGCTGCCGGCGGCAATGATTTTATGGGCAATCGCCTGCATATGCGCCAAGGTGATGCCGTCATCGCCATTGCCGTTGGCGGCTTCAATCACATCGCGGATGGAGCGGGCGGAGCCGGAAGTGCCCACGGCAAAGTCCCAGCCGGTGTGTTTTAAATTGCTGCCGATGCGCTGGATTTCGGCACGGGCTTGGTTCACGGCTGCCTGAAAGGTTTTGGCGTCGATTTTGCCTTTGGGAAAAAAGCGCATGCTGTAGGTAACGCAGCCCAGATTGAGGCTTTCGGTGATGCTGGGCTGCAAGTCGCGGCCAATCACAAACTCGGTGGAGCCGCCGCCGATGTCGACCACCAGCATGCGCTCGCCATTGGGCGGCAGAGTGTGCACCACGCCGGTGTAAATCAACCGCGCTTCTTCGCGCCCGGCAATAATATCAATTGGAAAGCCCAGCGCCGCTTCGGCTCGGGGCATAAAGGCGCCAATATTTTTGGCCACGCGGAAGGTGTTGGTGGCCACTGCCCGTACCTGCTGCGGCGCTAGCCCGCGCAGGCGCTCGCCAAAACGCGCCAAGCAATCGAGGGCGCGTTGTTGTGAGGCTTCGTCGAGCCGCTTGTGTTCGTCTAACCCGGCGGCAAAGCGCACCATTTCTTTGATGGAGTCCACCACTTTGAGCTGGCCGTTTTGGTGGTGGCAGATTTGCAGGCGAAAGCTATTGGAGCCCAAATCCACGGTGGCGAGCATGTCTTGCGAAGTCATCATGCCGGATTGTCCGAAATGCTTGAAAAAAGATACGGCATGTTACCGCAGGCGGCTTTTGCTGTCATGTATCGTGAATTAAATTTAAACCAATACTGCGTTACCTCGCCTTAGCGCAAAGCGAACGATTTTGTACGGTGCTACAGCACCAACAAAAGTCTGTTCCGTACTTGTGTACTGTCTGCGGCTTGATGCCTTGTTTTAATTTAAATTTAATAATACCCCGCTCTCAACTAAAAGCCGAACGTAGTTGCAAAAGAAAGAACATTGCTCTAAAACCTAATACCAATTCTCTAAATTAACATACAATAGACCAAGCCCTAGAGGTAATCGACCGAATCAATTCAAGCTGTACACGCAACCGATTCCAAGCCGCACAAGCAGCATCTACAATCGCATCATAACCATCAAAGCATCGGTTCGATAAATCATGCTGCTTTAAATACTGCCATATCTGTTCAGACGGATTCAACTCCGGTGAATACGGCGGCAATTTCAGCATCGTCACGTTATGTAGGTTTAAATCGGCTTGATGCCATAAAGCGCCATCCATAACCACCACTGCATGACGACCCTCCGGTACTTCCTTGCTGATATGCTGCATATGTAGCTGCATGGCTTGCTTATTTACATACGGCAATACCAAACCCACACTGTTGCCGCTTGAGGGGCAGAATGCCCCAAATAAGTAGGCAGACTCAAATTGCTGTTGGCGTACGACCCTCGGCCTTTGGCCGCAATAGTGCCAAACCCGGGTGATGGATCCTTGCTGGCCGATACGGGTTTCATCTTGAAACCAGATGTCTACGTCAGACAACTCAATGTGTTCAGGCAGCACTGTCCGAACATGGTTTACGAAGTTTTTTAAAATCATCCATTGCCTGCTGATTCGCTTTGGGATGCCGGCTGCGGGCAGATACCCAGCTGATGCCGATGCGGGACAATAAGCCGTAAATGCCTTTCGGTGTGTAGTCGGTATTAAAGTCTTCCTTGGCAATACGGGCAATATCAACAGCAGTCAGCCTGCCGCCGCCCCTTTGCTGTTGTTGTTCTACAATGGCTTGCTTAAAGGCTTCGATGTCTTTTTCGGCCAACAGGCTTTTGCGGCCTCTGCCGGGTTTGTCGTAGATGCTGTCCAGCCCATACAGCCAATAGTGCTTTCTGATGACGCTGATGCTTTGTTGATGATAGCCGAAGGTTTGTGCAATGCTGTCTAAGCTGTGACTCAAGCTCAGTTGATGCAGCATCAGCAATTTGATTCGCGCTCTCGGATTTGACTCTGTTTTGGACAGTTTCAAAAAATCATGATCAGTCAGCTGGTGTTTGCGGGGTGTTAGTTTGGGCATGGTGGTGTTGGGGGAGTTTGGGCTTGGGTTTTATTGTATTGTATTTTTTAGAATTGGTATAAGCAAGTCGCAATTTACTTTATGTGCGTTCGGGGTAAGAAATTTCTCTTGAATTGGCAAAACCACGTGTAACGTTTTATTGATTCCACTATATTTTTTGAGTTGGCATTACAAAACTTCCCGCACAATTTCCCGTTCGCCAATCGGCGCACCGCTCACCGCATCAATCAGCAGCGGCCGGATTTCCTGCCCGGTTTGCGCATCAAGCAGGCGGTCGCCGGCTTGCCCGCAGCGGTGTTTTTTACCCCATTCGCGCAACATCAGCAGCAAAGGCAGCGTATCACGTCCCGCCGGTGTGAGCAGATATTCATCACGTGGCGGGTGTTCGCTGTAACGGTGCTTTTGCAGCAAGCCTTCTTCGGTAAGCTGGTTTAAGCGTTTGGTGAGCATGGTCGGCGCAATGCCGAGATTTTTGCGGAAGCCGTCAAAGCGGGTAACGCCGCTGAATGCTTCGCGCAAAATCAACAAATTCCACGCATCGCCGAGAAACGGCACGCTGCGGAAAATCGGGCAGAGGTTTAAATTTTCGTTCACCATCATCTGTCTCGCTCAATATTTTCAAGTTAGTATCAAAATAGTATTGACTTTTATCAATAGCGATTTTATCATGGCAGCTATCAAATTGATACTGACAAGGACACCCATCATGGCTTCTGCTCTTTTTACTCCGCTCACCCTGCCCAACGGCAGCACTTTGCCCAATCGCATCGGCAAATCGGCAATGGCCGAAAACATGGCCGCACAAGGCCAATTGCCCGACGAACATTTTGTGCGTCTTTACCAACGTTTTGCCGACGGCGGCGCGGGTTTGATTGTCACCGGCAACGTGATGGTAGACGATAACGGCGTCAGCACGGCAGGCGATGTGGTGCTGACCAAAAACAGCCCGATTGCCCCCTTTCAGGCTTGGGCAAATGCCGCGAAATCAAAAGGGGCGCAGGTGTGGATGCAGATTAATCATCCCGGCCGGCAAGCCATGGCGGGTTTGGGTAAAAACACCTTTGCGCCCTCTGCCATCGGTTTGGAGCTGGGCAAACATTCCAAGTTGTTTGTCAAACCGCGCGCCATGAGCGAGCAAGAAATCGCAAACACCATCACCCGTTTCGCCGAAACCGCGCAAGCCGCCGAACAAGCCGGTTTTAGCGGTGTGCAGATTCACGCGGCGCACGGCTATTTAATCAGTCAGTTTTTATCGCCCCTATCCAATCAGCGCAGCGACCAATGGGGCGGCAGCATCGAAAACCGCGCCCGCTTTTTATTGGCAATTGTGGCGGCGATTCGTGCTGTTGTGTCGCCCGGCTTTACCGTGGCGGTGAAAATCAATTCGGCGGATTTCCAGCGCGGCGGTTTTGATGAAAGCGATGCGCTGGCGGTGGTGGAAATGTTAAACGGCACGGCGGTGGATTTGGTCGAACTTTCAGGCGGCAGCTACGAATCACCGACATTGTTCAGCGGCGAAGCCAAAGACAACCGCACCCTGGCGCGTGAAGCTTATTTTCTGGAATTTGCGGCCAAAATCGCCAAAGTAGCCAAAATGCCTTTAATGACCACCGGCGGCATCCGCCGATTGGCTGTTGCCGAAGCCGTGTTGGAAGAAGGCATTGCGGTGGCCGGTATTGCCACAGCCTTGGCATTGAACCCGAATCTACCCAATGAATGGAAAAACGGCCAAGCAATAGACGGCAAAGCGATTACACTGAGCTTTAAAGACAAAACCTTGCGCGGGCTGGCTCAATTAATCATTGTGCAACGCCATTTGCAACGGCTGGGCAAAGGCAAACCGGCCGGTGTGGCGCTTAATCCAATCTGGACGCTGGTGAGCGGACAAATTCGAGACAAATATTTGATTAATCGATACAAAAAATGGATATCCTCGCAATAAGGTTTGAATATACATTTGAATATACAGTGTAATAAAGAATCAAGGTGATACAAGGCAGCAAGCCGCAGTCAGTACACACGTGCGGAACAGAGCTTTATTGGCGCTTTAGCGCCGTACAAGATCGTTCGCTTTGCGCTAAGGTTGCAGTACTTTTTTTATTTATTCCACTATATCTATGGGTATATCTACCGGATTTTGCTACTCTTGTTGTCTAAAATCATAGAATTTCGGCATGGTTCAATGGCACCGAAGCCGTGTTCGTTATGTATCAAAGTAGCTGCAGCAAAGCAGGTATGCTCTGCTGCTTTAGCCGGTAAGGTTTTCAGGCAGCCTTGGCGTGTTAGTGGGTTTTGCTTGTCTGAATAATCTATGCAGCCCTTTCGGTTGAAAGGGTTGTTTTGGTTTGATGCGGTATCAAACCCATGCCGTTAATCCAGTAATCAAACGCCCGAATTTAAAAAATAAAGATCCACCGCATTGCTTATTGCGTTAATCATGGTTTTTTGATGTTGGGGATTATTAACATAAGCTTCGTCATCCGCATCCACAATCACGCCCACTTCCAGCAAAACGGCGGGGATTTTGGTTTTTGCCAATACCACCAAATCGTCAAAACGGTAAATGCCCAGCTTTGCATCGAGTAATTCGCGGTTTTCTCCCGCAATTTTTTCGGCGTGGTGCAAAGTGGGTTTGCGGTTTGATGTGAAAGACAATTGGGAACCGATTTGCTCGGCAAAAAGCAGGGACTTCCTAAACTGTAGATTTTTCTGTGACACAAACAAGGAATAACCGCGAATCGGCTTGATGGTTTGATAAGCTGTTTTTCCGTTGACGGTGGTTTTGTGCAGATAATGCAATTGCGCGGAATCATGGTGAATCGACAAAAACAAATCGGCATTTGCCCGGTTGGCAAACGCCGCCCGCTCATTCAGGCCAATCGATTCTTCGGGCTTGCGCGTCAGCGCCACCTTATATCCTTTTGTTTGCAATGCCTGTGCCAATTGTGCGGTGAAGTGGTCGTTATAGGCCACTTCATAAATCCCGCGCGCGCCCAAGGCACCGCCTTGCTGAGGCGTATGCCCTGCATCCAAAACAATCAAATGGGTGCCTCTTGCCGTATTGACCGGCTGCATGCCATCACCCGCTGCCCAAACCGGCAAGGAAAACAGCATTAGCCACAAAAAACGATGGCAATATTGCTTGATGCTGCTTATACCCAGTCTAACAAATAAGCTAAGGGCATTATCCCGCCTTTTTGGCAGCTTCATTTTTTGGGTTGCCGTTATTTCCAACTGGCCGCTCCGATTAATGCGCCGCGACAGGTGCCGACTTTGCATTCACGCAGGCGATCGCGCAAATATTCGGTGCGTTCACGGTTTACCCGATAATTGCAATCAACGTTGATGGTACCGGCGCTTGGCTCGCAGGTGGCGTCGCGGTAGCGAATCCAATCACGCTGGGTTGCCACCAGCTGTTGTTTGACGGGTGCTTTAATCAGTTTATTCAAATCTTTGTAAACACTGTTTAATTCATTGTCTGATTCCAAAAATAATTTGGCCAGACAATAGGTTTGGTCGTAGGAGGTGCGATAGCGGTCACACTCACCGGCTGCATGTGCCGAACCGGCAAACATAAAACCGGACAAGGCCAACACGGATAAAAAAACAGCTTTTGTTTTCATGATGTTGCTCCACAGTATTTCATCAAACAAACCGTTACCGGTCAGAAATTTATGCGACAAGCGCTTGATGCCTGCCCATGATCTTTTATCGTAACACACGAAAACTAATCTAGCCGCCTTGTCTTGATTTTAGTGTGCCACTAGGGTCTGTTCACATTTTAGCCGTGCAGCAGATTTTGAGCAGAAAAGTCTGCGTTCAAGGCGAAAAGCACAGCAAGGTTGAACACCTTGCGCGCATTTCCAACGCAGAAAGCGGGCTTTTAAGCCAAAATAGGACCATGCGATGAAATGTGAACAGACCCTAGATTGCATTGTGCCGTTTTCGGGTTTGAATAACAAGATGCCTAACCGTCAACATCGGCGCCACCGACAACGGCACCCGCAGCCTCGGTATTCCGTTTGCCCTGCGCCTGCGCCGGCTTGCCCCGCGCATCAAAACCTCGTTTTTCTCGATACAGGGGCGCGATGTGGCCGCCTTGCTGGAACAAGGCGGGCTGGATATGGCGGTGATGAGCGACAAAGCCGTGCCCGAGCATCTGCACAGCCGCCATCTGCACCACGAACGCTATGTCTGCGTGGTGCGCCAAGATCATCCGGTGTTGCAGCAAACATGGGATTTAGACGCATTTTGTGCGCTTGATTATGTGTTGGTATCGTATTTCGGCGGCGCATTTGCCGGCGCCACCGACGCCGCCCTAAGCGCACTCGGCCGCCGCCGCAATGTGGTGATGTCGGTAAACAATTTTTTGCTGGTGCCGGATATTTTGCGCCAAAGCGATTGGGCGGCCGTGGTGCCCGACCATCTGCTGCAAGCCGACGACAAACTTGCCGTGCTGGCGCCGCCGCTGGCAATTGAAGGCTACAATAAAGTGATGGCCTGGCACGAACGCCACCACCGCGACCCGGTGCAGCGCTGGCTGCGCGATGTGATGGCCGGATGTGAGTAAAGGCCGTCTGAAAGTTTTAAGGTTTCAGACGGCCTTTATTTTGAAAGTGGCTTTGATGCGTTGAATGTTAAACACATCTATGTTTTCAGGCAGCCTATTTCAGATATTGTTCACAACCGCCTGTGTACTGCCTTTGCCCCGCCGCCCTGTATGATTTATTTTCTTTGCTATATAAATCATGCAATCCGAACCGCACGTTCACTTCGCACGTTCATTTTAAAGTGCGGTTCGGACGATTTGCATCTCAGCTTATTCAAATGTCAGCACTTGCGCCGTATGCGGCACAAAAACCCGTTTTAATTTTTGCTGTTTGACAAAATCGCGCATCTGTTTTGTGCTTACCGTTGTATGGTTGACCGCATCCATATGCACGGTGATGATGTCGGCGGCAGGCGCGGCTTTGCTCATGGTGGCGACATCATTCAAGCCCATGATAATGCCCTCTTTAAAACCCGTTAATTTGGCATCGCCCGTATTCATCACCACAATCTGCGGTTTATAACGGTTCAAGGCATAATCAACCTGTTCATTCCAAACCGTATCGCCCACGATATACAGGGTTTTTTCTTGCGGATTTTCCAGCACCACGCCCATGGCGTCCCCTGCTAGTTCTGCCAATGCAGGTATGCTGTACATTTGGTCGGTGCCGTGCTGCCCGCCGGTTTTGCTGAGCCATACACCTTTAAATTCGGTGCGCTTGCCAAGTACACGCACATCTTTAAAGCCTTGGCTGCGGATGATGGCGGCATCGCCCGCATTTTGCGCAAAAATGGGAATGTTTTTCGGCAAGGCTTTCTGCGCCGCCTCGTCCCAATGGTCGGGGTGGGTGTGGGTGACAATCACCGCATCAATACCTTGAATCACCTCGCCAATCGGCTTGCCCATATTGATTAAGGGATTGCGCTGTTCGCTGTTGACAGTGCCCTCAAAGCCGGGATAAGCGCCTTTATCGGCAAGATACGGGTCAACCAGAAAAGTGGTGGCGCCATAATGGATTTTCGCCGTTGCATTTCGGATGTGTTCATATTTCACCTCGGCATGTGCACTGAGGGAAGCCGTTAAGCCGAACAATGTCGACAACAAGCCTAAAGCCAATGTT
Organism: Paralysiella testudinis; assembly: GCF_016894345.1. Lineage (GTDB taxonomy): Bacteria > Pseudomonadota > Gammaproteobacteria > Burkholderiales > Neisseriaceae > Paralysiella > Paralysiella testudinis. The sequence continues at coordinate 2,339,455 of NZ_CP069798.1, read as the reverse complement.
TTAAATCGCATAATCTTCTCCAAATGATTGTTGAAGTGGGCATTATGCAGGGTTTTAAGCCGCAAAAAAATTGACTTTTACACCATAAAACGCAAAAATCGGGTCAAAATGTTTGCCAAGGACAAACCATGCCCAAACACCCATCCGCCCCGCCCGTGGTGGCATTATTGCTGTATCCCGATTTCAGCCTGTTTCATATTGCCGTGCCGTACATGGTGTTTTCAACCGACCTTGACGGGCGGAAATTATTTGATTTGCGCATGGTTCAATGGCAGAAAACCCCCAATCCCCTTGCGCAGATTAAAGCCGACGGCGGGCTGGAACTACTGGAACACGCCGACATTATCATCATGCCGGGCTGGACAGATTTAAATGAGCCGCCCACGCAAAGCCTGATTAACGCACTCAATCAAGCCGACCAAAACGGCAAAACCATTGTCGGCTTATGTTTCGGCACTTACGCGCTGGCTTATGCGGGGTTATTAAACGGCAAACGGGCGGCAACGCATTGGGCGGGCGAAGCCGATTTTCGGGCGAAGTTCCCGCATATCGCCCTCGACATCAATTTGCTTTATGTTGAAGACGGCAACATCATCACCTCCGCCGGCACGGCAGCGGCGATGGACTGCTGTTTGGCAATCGTGCGTAACATCTACGGCATCAAAACCGCCAACAAACTGGCAAGATTATTTGTGAGCGCCCCGCACCGAGAGGGCGGGCAGGCACAATTTATCGAGCAACCCCTCCCGCGCAAAACCGCGCATGAGAATATGAACCAACTGCTGGATTACCTGCGCGAAAACCTCACCCGGCCGCACCATATCGACGATTTGGCCAAGCAACTTTCCATGAGCCGCAGCACCTTCACCCGCCATTTCCGCCATGCCACCGGCCTATCGTTTGCCCGATGGCTGATTGAAATCAGACTGCAAAAAGGGCGGGACTTATTAGAAAGCACCGATTCAAGCATTGAAGAAATCGCCGAAAAATGCGGTTTTGCCTCCAGCACCCTGTTTCGCCAGCAGTTTAAAAACAAACACCAAATCAGCCCGACGCAATGGCGCAAATGCTTTACATCCGAGCCTTACAGCCGGCATGTTTGATTCAAAGCACGACATCCCGCGCTTGGTGGAAACTTATTCCAATCTGCGGGATATTTCGCAGCGGGTGGAGCTTGGCGAGGCAGATTAGAATGCCCGGGGCATCCGATTTATATTTAAAACTGAATCGTGGCCAGCCCCAATACCAGGCGAAATTGATGAGCAACAGTATGCAAACAAACTGCTTACCGTGCTGAAAGGCAAACCATCGCCTGCCTTATACCAATTCGAAAAAACAACCTAACTGTGTTGGCTCGCCTAGCCGTACTAGGTGTACTGTCTGCGGCTCGCCGCCTTGTTATCTTATTTTTTCGAATTGGTATTAGGTAAGGCTGGTGTTTGATTTGCCGGGGGATATTTTGAAAGAGCGGTTGTTGTTGGGATAAAGAGCGGTTTCAGGCAGCCTCAGCCCAATAAAAAACCGCTTAAAGGCAGCTGGGGCACTGCAATACATGGAATGATTGCCGGCCGGCATTGATATTCCAAACATACACTTATGCCGCTTGTGCCGGCAGACTTTCTTATTCAATACACTCAGGCAGCATTTGCCGCTGCATCATGGTATGCGTTTTTTTCGATAACCACAAAATCCTGCATCAAATCTTCCACCACATCTTTAACGCTGCGGATTTCATGAATATAGCTGATGCCGTTGCCGACCGAGATATAGCCCTCGTCCACCCGGCCTTCGAGCATGGCAACGCGCATGCCGTAGCCGCCTTTGGAGGCTGCGAGCAGTTCGTCGCGGCTGGCGCCTTGGGCGTCCATTTCCACCAGTTTGTGCGCCAGTGCGGTCGGCAGCGAGCGGTAATAGGCGGGCTGGGTGCGGTATAGCAGTAAATCTTGCGCGCTGCTGTTTACAATCATCTGTTTGACGTTTTCAGCCGTGCGGTTTTCAATGGTCGGCAGGAATACGCTGCCGGCAAACACGCCTTCTGCGCCAAGGGCAAAACTCGCCCGCACACCGCGCACATCGGCGATGCCGCCGGCAGCCATCACCGGGATATCCACTGCATCAACGATTTGCGGCACGATGGAGAAGGTGCCGATAACGCGTTCGGGCACGGTGCCGCCTTCGTCAAAGCCGGTAGCAACCAAAACGTCGACGCCGAGTTGCTCGGCATGGCGGGCATTTCCCACGGTAGGGGTAGCCGAACGGAATAGGATTTTGACACCGGCGGCTTTGAATTTCGCCATCATCGGCGCATAGTCAAAGCCATCAATGCCGTTGATAAAGGCAATTGGCAGCGCTTCTTCGATAATCAAATCGACCATATCACCGATCAGGCTAAAATCGTGAGACACGATTACCGGCATGCTGAAAGGCTTGTCGGTTAGCGCCTTGGTTTTACGGATTTCGTTGCGCATGGCCTCGATGATGTCATGCCGGGTTTTGGCGGATTTCATCAGCCCGGCGTGCGGACCGAGGATGCCGAGGCCGCCGGCGTTGCTCACTGCGGCCACAAAACGTGCGTCGGTCAGCCAGCTCATCGGGCCTTGTACGATGGGATATCGGATGCCTAAGATTTTGGTGATGCGGTTTTCGGTGATGCGGTTGGTTTTCATGGTGTTGCCTCGCTAAAATTTTAAAGTGCAACCAGTATAATTTCTCGAAAAACAAAATAAAAGCCGTTAAAATAAGAGTTATCTTTCCATAAATGAGAATTTAAAATGGACTTAAACAATTTGCGCTTGTTTACAACAGTGGTGCAGGCGGGCAGTTTTTCAGCGGCGGGCGAGCGCTCGGGCGTGCCGGTGGCAACGGTCAGCCGTCGGATTGCTGCGTTGGAACAAGATTTGAACATGCAGTTATTCGACCGCTTTAAAAGCGGGGTGAAGCCGACCATGCTGGGCCAGCGTCTATATGAAGAGGTGCATCTGAGTCTCGATCAATTGGCGCAGGCACAGCGGCTGTTGGCAGACAAACAGCAGCCGTTAAGCGGGAAATTGCGACTTTCCACGTCGCCCGGATTGGAGCCGGTTTGGGATAGGGTTGACAAATTTCAGCAACAATATCCGCAGGTGGAAGTGCATTGCCAAGTCACCGATCGGGTATTGGATTTGGTGGAAGACGGCATTGATGTGGCGTTTCGGATTGGCGATTTGCACACCGACAGCGTAATCGCCCGCCCGCTGATGCAGATGCACGCCAAACTGGTGACGGCGCCCGCACTACTGGCCGAGCGGGGCATACCCGCCACGCCTGCCGATTTGCTGAAATTTCCGTGTGCTGGCTGGGCGCGCAACGGACAAAAAAACATGCAATGGCACTTCGACGGACAAAGCGTGTCGATACCGTATCATTTCAGCTCAAACGACAGCTACGCCCTTGCCCACGCCGCGCAAAAAGGGCAGATGATTTTCCAATTGCCTGATTATATAGCCGACCGCTTGATTCGCGATTTCGGCTTAGTGGAAGTGCTGCCGGATTTTGTTCAACCCGGCTATCTCGTCAGCGCGATTTATCCTGCCCACCGCCACCCTTCCAGCCTGATTCAGGCTTTTCTGGCAGTCTGCTTGAGTCAAACAACCGTCTGAAACCGCACTTTGCGTTCAGACGGCCTGTTTTCACATCATCTTCCGACTTCAGCCAATCAAAAGATTTATAGTGAAATAATACCAATTCTACAAAATAAGATAACAAGGCGGCGAGCCGCAGGCAGTACACCTAGTACGGCAAGGCGAGCCAACGCAGTTAGGTTATTTTGTAGAATTGGTATAAATAAAAAAGTGATACAAGGCGGCGGACTGAAGACACTATATACAGACGGCAATTCCGCCCCTAAGAGCGGAAGCGGCCTTTGCCGTTATGCCATCGGCTGTTCCCAAGCGCCTTTGGTGTCGATGCCGGTGGCGGTTGCCAAAGCTTCCAGTTGCGCCACTTCTGCTGCGCTCAATCCAATTTCAGCGGCTTTGGCCGCGTCCAACACATGATGCGGTTTGGTGGCGCCGATCAGCGGCAAAGTGCCTTTGGCCAGCGCGTAGGCAATGGCGATTTGCGCGGCGGAAGCATGGTATGGTTTGCCGATTTCAGCCATTGTGTTGGTGAGCGCTTCCAGTTGCGGCAGCACTTTGTTGTAGGTTTCGCCGCGTCCGCTGCCTGCGGGCAAAGGGTTTTGTGTGTTATAGCGGCCGGATAATGCGCCTTGTTCCAGCACCATATAGGCAAAAAAAGTGATGCCGTTTGCCTTGCAGTAGTCCAGAATGCCGGCTTGTTCGGAAGAGCGGTAAAGCAGGCTGAAGTGGTTTTGCACGGCGGAAATTTGGCAGCCTTCTTTGGCCAGCGTGGCGTTCACCAATTTGATTTGTTCCAAATTGTGGTTGGATACGCCGAAACGCTTGATTTTGCCGCTTTTGAGCAAAGGCACGAATTGGCGGGTCCAGGCATTCACATCGGTCGGGTTGTGCACCCAGTAAAAATCGACATAATCGGTGCCGAGGCGTGCGCAGCTCTCGTTAAACATATCGGCCACCGGCGTGGCGGATTCGGTGTTGGCGATATTCGGTGTGAACTTGGTCGAAATTTGCAGGCTTTCGCGCGGATAGCGGCGGATTTGTGCGCCAAGTGCGGTTTCCGAGCTGCCCATGCCGTATACGGCGGCGGTGTCCCACAGGGTTAAGCCGTGTTCGATGGCGGCATCAAAAACCTGCTGCATTTGCTCATTGCTTAAATGGTTGCCGAATACTTGGTCGCCGCCGGCAAAGCCCGCGCCCCAAGACCAAGTGCCCAGCGCAATTTTAGGTAAGTTGTTCATCATCTGCTCCTATTTGCTTTGAAATTGTTGAATGTGGTTTGCCACCATAGCCGCTTTAAATTCACGGATTTCATAATGTGCCAAATCAGGGTAATACACATCGGTTGCCAAAATGGCGTCCAATTCGGCACGGCTTTCGGCTTGGGCGATAATCACGCCTGCACGCGCTTTGTCCAAAAACGGCCCCAAAATTAAAAATTGCCCTTGCTCAAAATGCTTGGCAAACCAAGTACGATGTTGGTTCAATATCTCGTCTTGCTCGGCTTGTGGGGCGGCACTCGGGTGAAGTTCGATATTAATCAGATACATGCTCTTTCCTTACTGCGATTGAATTACCGACACCAAACGCTGGGCATAGGCTTTTGCTTCTGCCTGCTGGCGGAGAACAGCGGCTTCGTCGCGCCCGACATAGCTCACGCCGTTCAAATACATGGGCGGCAGCAGCGCCAATCCGCACAAAGCGGCGGTGCTTTCAAAAGCCGCCAGATAGTCTTCCACATCGTGCTGCATCAGCGCATCTTTGGCATACAGCATTTTGGGCGCGCCGGTGGTGAAAGAAAGCAGCAGCTTTTTGCCGGCGATTTTGGCGGTCGAGCCGTGGGCAAAGCCGTGCAGAAACACATCGTCCAGATATTTTTTCATCAACGCCGGCATGGCATACCAGTAAAACGGAAACTGCCACACAATAATATCCGCTTGCAAAATCGCCGCCTGCTCGGCCGCCACATCGATTTGATAGTCGGGATACAGCGCATCCAGTTTGCGGATTTCGGCTTGCGGCAGCTGCTCGGCCAGCACGTTTAAAATGGTTTGGTTGGCAACAGATTGCGCCAGATCGGGATGGCCCGAAATAATCAATACGTTTTTCATATTATTCTCTTAATATCAACTCTACAAAATAAGCTAGTAATCAGCGAATTCATTCTTTCCTGAAATCTAATCATCAAACCGCAAACCGCCTTGGTTCACCAGCGTGCCGCCTTGCAGCTCAATCACTTTTCTAGCGCGCACCATCTCGGCGGTGGCTTTCAGGCAGCCTTGAAAGTGCGGGGTTTGGCGGTGGGCAAGGTAGACGTTTTCATCGGCATAAATCTCGAAAAAGCGCCATTCGTTCGGCGCATTTTTCAGCGTAACGGCATACATCGCCAACACACCGCGTTCTTGCGCCATGGATTGCCGCATTTCATCCATCACAATCTTGCGAAACGCCGCATTGTGCTCGGGCTTGACGGTGATTTCCGCCAGATTGATTTTTAAGCGCTGATTGTTGATGGCATAAAGTGCGGTCGGTTTTTCCATCAAAAATTGCGGCTCGGTTTCCCACATTTTGCGCCCGGCAAGCGCATTTTTCGCCACTTCGGCAAAGCGTTTGAACTGCGGCGAATCGGCGTGGATTCGATAGGCCGCTTCATCTCGATAAATTTCCACCACGATATGTTCAGACGGCCTGTCTGTGCGTTGCGCCGCATACATTGCCAGCGTGCCCGGCTCATTGCGTATCGAGGTGCTTAAATTGTCTATGCCCACGTTTGCAAACGCCGCTTGCTCAGCGGGATGGACGCTTAATTCAAAAATCCGCACCAACGGCGCCGCCTGTGCGGCAGTGGCGATTGCAAGTGCGCTCAGGCATGCCGCCGCATGGGTTATTTTCATGATTTCTCCTGATTTATTGGTGGCTTGAGCACGATATTACGTTTAAATTTTGTTAGAATAAAGGCCGTTATTTCTCATTCAGTATTAGCCAAAAGTTAATAATGGAGGTTGCCATGCACAGCTCTATCTACGGTTATCTCACCGTGTTTCACGCCATTGCCGCAGAAGGCAGCATTGCCGCCGCCGCGCGCAAATTGCAGGTCGAGCCGCCTTCGGTGAGCAAGGCGCTCAAGCAGCTGGAGGCCCATATCGGGCTTATTTTGTTCAACCGCACCACCCGCAAAATGGAGCTCACCGAGGCGGGGCAACGGCTGGTGAAAAACACCCAAGCGGCGATGCAGGCGCTAACGCTCGGGGTGGAAAGCGTGCAGGATTTGGGCGAAACGCCGTTTGGTTTGGTGCGCATCAGCCTGTCGCGCTTTGCCTACCGCCTGATTGTCCAGCCGCACTATGCCGAATTTTGCCGCCGCTATCCGCATATCCAACTGGAAATTTCGATTTACGACGGCACCATTGATTTGCTCAAACAAGGCTTTGACCTGGCCATCCGCTTTGGCGACAAGGTGGAAGACAATATGGTCACCCGCCAATTGATGCCCTCGTTTAAAGAAGGGCTGTTTGCTTCGCCGGCCTATCTGGCGGAATTCGGCACGCCGAAAACCCCGCCCGATTTGAAAAACCACAAGCTGATCGGCTACCGCTTTATCACCACCAACCGCATTCTGCCGCTGATTTTGAGCGACAAAGGGCAGGATTGGGTGATTGAAATGCCCTACCAGCTGATGAGCAACGATATTGATGCGATGACCGATGCCGCGCAACAAGGCTTGGGCTTGGCACGGATTTTCGAACCGATTTACCGGCAGCTGGAAAAGCCCAACCATCTGGTGCCGGTGTTGGAAAAATATTGGAAAAGCTACCCGCCCGTTTATTTGTGCTATCTGCAAAACAGCCAAAAAGCCAAACGGATTCGGGTGTTGATTGAGTTTTTGTTGGAGAAAATACAGGGGTGAAGGCTGAGGCCGTCTGAAAGCATTTGTTTAAAGCAAAGTGCGGTTTCAGGTAGCCTTGTTAATCAAAAACGCATTAAATTGATTAACAAGCATTGTTGTGGCTCATGGGTGATTGACAAGATTTTTTGTTAATCATTTTTATAGATTTTTGATTGATAAACTTGTTTGTTGCTCACGGATGCGTGACAAAGGTAAAAAAGCCATTTTGTTTGCGCCCATCCGCCCGGAAAAACGGGGAAAAGGGCTGGATAAACTGTTTGATTACATCAATAAAGATACCGCCCCCATTTTAACCAAAACCGCCGTTTCCCATTTGGAATTCGAGGCACTGAACCCCTTTCAAGACGGCAACGGACGCATCGGCAGAATGCTGATTACCCTGATGCTCTGGCAAAGCAAAACATCAGCGCACCACATTTTTACATCAGCGACTACTTTGAAGAACATAAAGAACGTTATCTCGATTTAATGCGGGCAGTTTCACAAACGGGCGATTGGAACAATTGGTGTATCTTCTTTTTACAAGCGGTGCAATGGCAAGCGGTACACAACCTGACCATCGCCCAAAATATCTATGCGCTATATGAAGAAATGAAAACCGTGTTTACCGAAACGCTATCCTCTAAACATTCATTGGCGGTGCTGAATTTTGTATTCACCCATCCCGTTTTCCGCAACAGCCGCCTTGCCGCTTTTCTTCTCGGCCGGCATGCCGGCGTTAATGCGATGCTAAAATTTGCGCCGCCATATTGTCCAGCCGGTGTTTGACGGATTGCCATCCGGGCAATACCTGCGCCATCAGGCGGTAAAAGCGGGGGCTGTGGTTGTGCTCCGCCAAGTGGCACAGCTCGTGCAAAATCACATAATCAATACATTCGCGCGGGGCTTTGATTAAATTCGGGTTCAAGGTCAACCTGCCTTGGGGCGAGCAATTACCCCATTGGGTTTGCATGGTTTGCAGGCGGATGGGCGGCGCTTGGTTTATCCAAAAGGTTTGCACCAACAATGTTTCCAGCCGCATGGCAAACACTTCTTTGGCGCGGGTTTTGTACCATTCATTTAATAGTGCCTGCACTTTTTCACTGTCTTTCTGCCGCACCGACACCTGCAACCGCCCGCGCAACAGCTTCACACCTTGCCGCTCATCCGCCGTTTCCACCACTTTAAGTAGATAGCGTTTGCCCAGATAAAAATGGCTTTCACCGCTGATATAAAGGCGCGGAGCAATGGCTGAGTTTTGCGCCAGAAAAGATTGCTGTTGGCGATATATCCAGCGGGCGCGCTTTTTGATTGCCGACAGCACGGCATCATTACCTGCCTGCAAAGGGGCAGATACGGCCACGCTGCCACACGGTTTGACGGTGATGCGGATTTTGTCGGTGAGACTTGAGCCTGCATTGAGTGTGAACGAGATTTTTTCATTACCGTAGTAGAAATACAGGGCTTCAGACGGCAGGGCTTTTTCCATCATCTCACACCCACCCGCACAATCTGCACCACGCTTTCCACCATTTTTTTCGCCTGCTCCATACCGCCGCTTTCAACCTTGCAGACGGCAAACAGTTTGGGCAGCAGTTTTTTGCGGATATCGGTTTCGAGATTGTGCAGATTGATGGAATGCTCGGTAACGGATTGCTGCACATCGCTATCGATTTCAAACGCCAGCTTCACCCATTTTTCGGTTTCTACGCTGCCTGCAAAGCATTCAGGCAGCGTTTGTTTGAATACGCCGTAATAGGCTTGGGCGTGGAAATTACCGCCGAAAACATCGGGAATATCGTTCAGACGGCGTGCTTTGACTTGCTGCTCGAATTCCTGAAACAGCCAATATTGTTTCAGCTCATAATCAAACAGTTGTTCGGCCTGAGCAATCACTTCTTTGAGCAGTCGTGAAAAGGCTTCTTGGGCATAGGGGTCATCTCGCAAATATTGCTCGATGCTGCGGGTGATGCGGGTTTTGATGATATCGGTTTCGTTGCGGGTTTTCTCTTTGCTCCATTTTTCGGGATGCTCGGCTTGCCCCATTCTGCCGACTTCATACACGCCTTGCGGTTCTTTCACCGCCACGCCCACCACGTGTTTGTCCAGCAGCTTTTTAATCGGCTCGGCATATTCACCGAAATCCACGGTTTCACCCGCATCTTGCCGTGCCAGTTGGCGCAAATAGCCGAATTGTTGCCGTGTTTCCTTATAATGACGGCGATCGGCTTCGCTAAAGGCGCTGTCGGCAAAAAACGAGGCCGATTGCAGTGCCACTTTCAGGCAGCCTGAAAAAGCGGTTAAGGCTTCGTAAAAATCTTCCCGTGTTTTCAGACGGGCATCCACCCATTCGCCATGCTGATCCTGCATTTTCGGCACCAGAACCTGCCGCAGCTGCTCAATATCGTGTTTATTGTCCACGCCCGTAAAAATCGCCCACAAGGCATCGTATAAAGCAGGCAGCTTTTTGTATTCATGGCTCATCGGGTGATACAGCCCGTCGATGTCAGCAATATCGTAGCCGCCCTGAGTGCGGGCGGCCAGATCCTGATATTGGGCAATGGTGGTGTCCAGCTCCTTTAAAATGCCCCGGTAATCCATCAGCAGCCCGAATTTTTTAGCCGGATGCAGGCGGTTTACCCGTGCGATGGCTTGGATTAAATTGTGCTGCTTTAACGGTTTGTCGATATACAGCACCGCATTTTTCGGCTCATCAAAGCCCGTTAATAATTTATCCACCACAATCAGTAATTTAAGCGGATCGTTTTCATCGGCAAAACGGGCGATCAGGTTTTTGCTGTAATTTTGCTCGTCTTGTTTGCCGACATTATTTACCCACCATTGCACCACTTCATCGCTTTGCGATTCGTCCACACCGCTGTTGCCTTCACGGCTATCGGGCGCGCTGATTACCACCGCCGATTCAAATAATCCCGCTTCATCAAGATAGCGCTTGTAGCGGATAGCCGAAGCCTTGCTGTCGCACGCCAATTGCCCTTTGAGCGGGGCGGCAATATGTTTGCTGAAATGGTGGGCAATATCCAGCGCAATCAGATGAATGCGGTCGTCTGCACCATATACGCCCTGTTTTTGGGCAAAGCGGCGTTTCAAATCGCTTTGCTGTTTTTCGGTCAAACTTTCGGTAATCCGTTCAAACCAGCTGTCTATCGCCCGCTCGTTTACATCCAAATCAGGAATGCGTTCTTCATATAAAAGCGGGGTCACGGTGGCATCTTCCACCGCTCTTTGCATGGTGTAGGCGTGAATAATCGAGCCAAATTTATGCGCGGTTTTGTCGTCTTTTAACAATGGCGTGCCGGTAAACGCCACAAACGCGGCATTGGGCAGCACCTGCTTCATATAAATATGGTTTTCACCGCCCTGGCTGCGATGCCCTTCATCCACCAGCACAATCAAATCAGCACTGTCGTTAAAACATTCAGGCAGCCTGATGGCACTATTGAACTTCTGCACCAGCGTAAACATAATCCGCTCATTACCCCTCCCGATTTGTTCCGCCAGCCGTTTGCCCGAGGTTGCCATCGCCTGCGTCTTATCCCGCTTGCCCACCAGTTCACCGCCGCTCATAAAGGTGGCCGAAAGCTGGTTTTCCAAATCCACACGGTCTGTTACCACCAGCAAACGGCAACGCTTTAACGCATCGTGCAAAATCAATGCCTTGCTTAAAAACACCATCGTAAACGACTTACCCGAGCCGGTGGTGTGCCAAATCACACCACTTTCACGACTGCCGTCCGGCTTGGCCCGGGTGAGATGTGCCAGCAACCGTTTAATCGCAAACACCTGCTGATAACGTGCCGCAATCTTGTCCGCTTTTTTGTCAAACAGCATAAAAAACCGCACCATCTCCAGCAGACGGGTTTTGGTGAGCAAGCCAATCATCAGGCGGTCTTGCCCGTTTAATGCCAGCGTTTGCGCCGACCATTGCCGATACCACGCAAACGCACCTTGGCGGTCGGTAAAGATTGCCGCAAGAGTGGTTTCAGACGGCTGCTGATTTTTAATTGCCGCCATTTCTGGCTCACCAAACACCTCTTCCCGCCACGCCGCCCAAAACTTCGCTGCCGTGCCGCACGTGCCGTAACGAGCGTCTATTCCGTTTACCGACAACAATAATTGGCTGTAGGCAAACAAGTGCGGTATTTCAGACGGCCTTTGATTGCGCAAACACTGCGAAATCCCTTCTTCCACCGTCGCCCCCTTGCTGCCGTTCGGGCGTTTGGCCTCGATCACCGCCAACGGAATCCCATTGACAAAACACACTATATCAGGCCGTCTGCAATCCACATTGTTGCTGCACGCCACGCTAAACTCTTCGGTAAACGCAAAACTGTTGTTGTCGGGATTTTCCCAATCAATCAAAGCAATGGTAGGGTTCGCCTTTTTACCGCCCACAAATTCCGTTACCGAAATACCGTAGAGCAAATGGTTGTAAATCCGCTCATTGGCAAGCAGCAGCCCCTCGCCCAATTGCGGCGTGCCGATTTGCCCCACCAAATCATCCATCGCCCGTTCGGATAAAGGATAAGACTCGCCCTCAAACACAAAACGCCGCTTCGCCAACTGCTCACGCAAAACGTCCCCCAACACCACCGCACTTTTATCCCCGTCCCGTAACGCCAAGGCTTCAGATGGCGGCAGATAGCGCCAGCCGAGGTTAGCAAGCAACAGCAGGGCAGGGATTTTGGCACTGTATTCTTCTTGGAATTTTGGGGTGGGGTGGTGCATAACGTATTCCTACCTGTTTCGAATAATCAAAATAAAACAACTATTAAACATTTAATCCAACAAAAATATTGCAATCAACCGCTACTATGCGCTACCATAAACACGGATTCATTACCCATCGGTAATGAACTTACCGAGGTTTTTGCCGCAGAACCAGCGTAGCGAATCAGCGGCAGCTCATTCCACAATCCCCAGTTGGGCACAGCATTCAGTCCTGCTCCAAACTGGGGATTTTCTTATTCTGCCAATACTGTTATCGGCGACATAACAAGTCACAAAATTGGCTTTCAGCTTGTTTTGCTGATTGGCACTTATATCAATCACCACCACAAAATCCGCATAAACCACACTCACCCTACGGGCGGGATTGTGTGTTTTGCTTGCACTTATCCAGCCTTGATAAAGGCTTGCTTCTGGGTGCGCCAGCGTGTGGGCTATCCAAGGCATACGCTCGGCGCGAAGCCGACTAAACTCATTTTTGCTTTTGTCGTTAGTGCTTTCATAAAAAGCATGATTGAATTTGCCCGCTGAAAAATACACCCGAATGCCGTCAGTCGTGGTGATTTCAGCGCGGCAATAGTTGTTTTCATAGTAAGTGCGGTAATCCTGCCAACAAGACAAACTCAGTAAAGAAGGCAAATCCTGCATCACCAGCCTCCTTGCAGATTAATCCGAAACACATTGAATTTCTTCTCATCACGATGTGTCATGCCGATTTCCTTATTCAGCCACCCCTCTAATGACAATACCAATTCCTCTTTGGCACTTTGGGGGCGCAAAGTGCGGTTCATTCGGGCAGAAGCCATACCCAAAAGCAAATCACAAAGCTGAATCAACACCACTTCAGAAGACGGCAAAGACTGAATTTGCCGGATATTTGCCGAAATATTGCTGTTAGCCAAACATTGCTTGAGGACATCCAAACGTTTCAAATCCCTGTTTTGCTTTACATCACAAAAAATACGGTATTCATTAAAATCTAAAATCCAATGATGCAGCAACTGATAATAAAACTTATAAAATCCCAGCTCATTATCGCCGTTGTGCCAATCGCTTTTAAACTGATGGCGACTCACGGCAATACAGCGAAACCGAACACTGTCTTTATAGCCCATAAACAAATCAAGCAAAGCCATATAAAAGGGCAATGCACGCTTATCCACCTTGCGCCACTTGATTTCGCCCCAAATATTATGCTTTTGACGCAATTCCAAAATTCGTTGCTTGATGTCGCTCCTAAGTGATTCAGGCAGCCACAAACTGCCTATCATCATAAAATCGGCATGGGGCTTGGCGGAATTAAACAAATCGGGGTAGTTTTCATCGCAATACACTTCGAATTTCATTGTTTTTCCTCCTGCTTCAGGCAGCCTTTACCTGTACACGCAACTTCCCCGTCAAAAGCTGCTGCATCAGGGCTTGTTTTTCGGTTTTCAGACGGCATAGGGTTTGTTTGAGGGTTTCAGTTTCATTATCGGCGGCGGTTAATACGGCGGCGATTTTTTGTTGTTCTTCCATTATTGGAAGTCTAAACGGAAAAGAACAGAAAGCATCAAATCCAACTGATTCTCTTACTGAGCCTTGCGTACTGTTTTTAATCCGCTGGTTTACTTCGTGAGATTGCATCCAGTGCAGGAAAAAATCACTATCCAATAAATTTGATTGAACAGAAAATACAACGTACATAGGGCTTAATATGCCGTCTGAAAATTTATCCAATCGTGCAAATGAACCCACATTCAATCGTGATGGGTTGTAGGCAAACTGCCCTTGCTTTACGACTTTGTAATTGGACACATTTTCGCTGGCAACCCTTTTTGAAAATTGTTCCTCAGGTAAAACAAAGCCACTATGGTTGGTAACGCTTAAAACCCTTTGGATATTCTCATTTTGATTTCTTAATCTTACCTCGCTCAATAAATTATTCAAATGTGCTTCATCCCACTCCCCACAAAACCGCTCACCATCATCATTTAACAACCGCTTTTTACCTGTCAACAACTGCTGCATCAAGGCTTGTTTTTGTTGTTCGCTGTTGGCAATAAGCTGTTCGGTGGTGCGAATGGCCTTGTCCCAAGTGCCGAGGATTTGGGCGATTTTGGTTTGTTCGGGGAGTGGGGGTAACATTATATTAATGCTATTTAAAATTTCTTGGCTAAGATTGGAAATATTTGTACCACCACTATTTTTTTGAATTTGCTGCTTTAGAATTTTAGATTGCATAAAATTAGAAATAAATTGCGCATCTGCACCTTTATTAACCACTCGTCCTCGGATGGTAAATCCAGAAAAAGATAATCGTTCTTCTACAATTGGAAAAAATAAGCAGCGCCCTATAAGTTCTTTATTTCCATTCGAGCGAACAAGTAATAAATCACCATTTTTTAATAGTTCTTCATTTTTAATAGTATTATCAACATAAACTATATCTAGATTTTCAGTTGATTTTAATTCAGTTAAATCCTTGAAATCCCCTACGCCTACAATTTTAATTGCTTCACCATTATTAGATTTTGTAAAATTTAAACCATTTTTAAAATCCATAATTTGGCTAAGTACGGTATTTCCCCACCCATTCGGCAATTGCTTCATTTTTTATCCCCCTGAATGCGTTTTACGGCTTTATCAAAATCCGAGGTAATTTTTTGCTGTTTGTTGAATGCCTGATATTCGCCAACCGCTCTTTGTGTGGCTTGTTTTTGGCTGATTTTGCCTTTGTGCGGCAGAATGTCGTAGCGGTTAAAGGTCAAAAATTCATCAATGCTTTTGGCAAAATCTGCCATGCCCAATAAATGCCCGTCTTCTAATAAACGCTCCACATAATCAAAATAGGCGGATACGCTGCGTTCAAGTTTTTTGATTTCTGCTTCAGATAGGTAGTTTTTCGCCACCACCACATCGGATTGCAATATCCGCCCATCGGGCGCGTTTTTCCATGTGGTCAGCCCCATGTGTTCTTTGGACTGGTCGGCATGGGTATAAATAATTTCAGCGGCGGTTTGCCCTGTGATGGCGTAGTGGAATTTGTTTTGCACCCCAGCATAAAATTCTTGGGTAATGCCGGCGTTTTTGTCGTAATCGTAGGAAATTTCGGCAAAAATATCGGTAATTTGCTGCCATACACGCCGTTCGCTGGCTCGAATGGAGCGGACTGTTTCGAGTAATTCACGGAAATAGTCTGCACCAAACGCGTTTTCGCCCCGTTTCATGCGCTCGACATCAATCACAAAGCCTTTTTGGATATAGTCTTTTAATATGCCTGTCGCCCAAATGCGGAATTTGGTGGCTTTTTGCGAATTGACACGGTAGCCGACGGAGATGATGGCATCGAGGTTGTAATGTTCTAGCTCTCGTGTGACTTGTCTGCTGCCTTCTTGGCGAACTATTCGGAATTTCCGAATAGTTGAATTTTGTGCTAATTCGCCGCTTTCAAAGATATTTTTCAAGTGTTCATTAATCGTCGGCACGCTGACACAAAACAATTCGGCAATGCTTTTTTGTGTTGCCCACAGGGTTTCGTCTTGCGCCAATACTTCGGCTTGCCCCTCGTCATAAATCAGGAATTGGATTTCGTTGGGTTTGATGTTGTTCATGTTTCTATCCCGTTTTATTTTGCTTTTTCGGCGGTTTGCTCAAGGTTTTGGCTTGGAATTTTTGATATTCCGTTGTAACTTTCTTTTCCATTTGGTCTAGCGATAACCATACCGTCTCATTCTGCAAATGCAGGGAAATTGCCGCTCTGCCATCTTCGGTGTTGTAGATGATGATTGGCTTATTCATAGCCCAATTCCTTCAGGTAGCCGGCCATTTCATTTTCCAGTTCGCTCAAGCGGGCTTGAAGCTGCGCCCGCTCGGCGCGCACGGCAGTTAAGTCGATTTCGGCTTCGGCTTCAAAGGTATCGACATAACGGGGAATGTTGAGGTTGTAGCCGTTGGCCGCAATTTCTTCAAGCGTGGCAAGGTGGGCATATTTGTCTGCGCTTTGGCGGTTTTGATAGGCAGTGGCGATGTTGGCAATCTGCGTTTGGGTGAGCATATTTTGGTTTTTGCCGGGTTGGTAATCCCGTGAAGCATCGATAAACAGCACGCTTTTATCGGCTTTTTGCTTTTTAAAGATCAGAATGGCGGCAGGAATGCCGGTGCCGTAAAACAGTTTTTCAGGTAGCCCGATCACGGCATCGAGCAGGTTTTCCTCTATCAGCTTTTGGCGGATTTTTCCCTCGCCCGCACCACGAAACAGCACGCCGTGCGGCACCACCACGCCCATTCGGCCGCTGTTGGCTTTGAGGGTTTCTATCATGTGCAGGATAAAGGCGTAATCCCCTTTGGTTTTAGGCGGTATGCCTCGGCGGAAACGGTGGTGGGGATCGTGTTCGGCTTCGTCGTGCCCCCATTTGTCGAGTGAAAACGGCGGGTTGGCGGTCACGATATCGAAATGCAATAAATTGCCGTGGCTATCGAGCAATTTGGGATTGCGTATGGTGTCGCCCCATTCGATTTTATGGTTGTCTTCGCCGTGCAAAAACATATTCATTTTAGCGAGCGACCAGGTTGAGCCGATGGCTTCTTGCCCGTAAAGAGCGTAACTTTTGCTGCTGTGGTTTTGTACGACTTTTTGACCGCACTTCATCAACAGGCTGCCCGAACCGCAAGCGGGGTCGCAAATGCTGTCGCCTGCCTGCGGATCAAGCAACACGGCAAGCAGCTCGGAAACTTCGGGCGGGGTATAGAATTCGCCCGCTTTTTGTCCGCCGCCGGCGGCAAATTTTTTAATCAGATATTCATAGGCATTGCCAATCACGTCCAACCCGCCGATGCGGCTGGGCTTGAGGTTAAGTTCGGGTTTGGCGAAGTCTTCCAGCAGCATTCTGAGCACAATATTTTTTTGCTTTTCTTCACCAAGTTTGTCGGTGTTGAACGAAATATCCTGGAACACGCTGTTGCTGCCGTCTTTGAGTTTGCTGCCGTTGGCTTCTTCGATGGCGTGCAGTGCCTGATCGATGCGCTCGCCGTTGCCCGGCTCGTGTCGGTGGTTGTACAGGGTGTAAAAATTGGCGCTTTGCGGCAATACAAAACGCTCGTTTTTCATCATTTCGGCAATCAATTCGGGTTCGTTGCCGTATTGCTTTTGATAATTTTCATAGTGGTCTTGCCACACATCGGAGATGTATTTCAAAAACAGCATGGTCAAGATGAAATCTTTATAAGTGTCCGCGCTAATCGTGCCGCGAAAGGTGTCGCAGGCCGCCCACACAGTGTCGTTGATGCTATCTTGGTTGATGTTGTTGGCTTGGGTTTGACTGGTCATGATTGGCTTTCCTTGATTAAATGCTGATAGATGCCTTGGAAAAGGGTTTGGCGGTTTTGCTGTAGTTGTGCGGCGGTTTGTTGTTCTTGTTCCGCTAAATGCACCAGTGCCACAATGTGTGTTTGGGTGTTTACAGGCGCTATCGGCAGCCGTAATTCGTTAATCTGCCCGATACCCAGCATAGGAATATTGCTGCCGCGGCTGTCGTGCTGTAAGCGGTTTTGAATCGCCGGCTGATTGAGTAACCAGCAAAGGTATTCGGGCAATACCGCACTTTTTGGGTTAATCACAAAAAACTGGCTGCTGGCCACGACAGGGCTGGCATTGCCGTCGTCCGCCTGCAAACAGCTCGCCCGCAGATATTCCCCTCGAGACGGCAATAACACACTGCCTGAACGGGCATAAGATTTACCCTGCCAATGGATTTTCGGCAGGCTGTGGATGTCGATATGGCTGCCGAGCCGGTGTTCCCAATGGCTGCGCGCATCTTTGATTTGCACAATATGGGCATTGCCGTCAGGCGCTTCCTCGACCTTGCCGCGAAAAGTGAAACCGGTGTGAATATCGGTAATTTCGCCTAAACGGCAAAGTTTGGTCATGGGTTTATCCGTTAATCTGTAGGTTTAATACGGAAAAAATCATAATTGAATAACATTTCGGATGCAACGATTTTTTACTATTTTTCTTCTACTGCATGGATATAATTTTCAGACGGCCTTGTTAATCAAAACCGCAAGAATCGGGTCGTTTCCATTTTGAATTTGTTTTAGCATGGCCTTAAATAAAAAGTAGGAGCCACACGATGAACAGCGAACAAATCCAATTTGCCCGTATGGCGGCGGCCATTGAATACCTTTACGACCATGCGCACGAGCAGCCTTCGTTGGCGGCGGTGGCGGCGCAAGTGCATGTGAGTGCGGCGCATTTGCAGCGTCAGTTTCAGGCGTGGGCGGGGGTGAGCCCGAAAAAAATGTTGCAGCACATCAGCATCAAACATGCCAAACAGGTGTTGCAGCAGCAAGGCAGCGTGCAGGAAGCGGCGTGGCAGGCGGGGCTTTCGGGCGGTGGGCGCCTGCATGATTTGTTTGTGCACATCGAGGGGATGACGCCGGGCGAATACAAAAGCGGCGGCGCCGGCCTGCGCATCGATTATGCGTTTGCGCCCACGCCGTTTGGCGAAGTGTTGGTGGCGGCCACGGCAAAAGGCGTGTGTTTTATGGCGTTTGCCGATGAGCGCGCGCAGGCTTTGGCCGATTTGGCGGCGGAATATCCCGCTGCCGAGCGGGTGCCGCAAGCCCACCCTTTGCACGCGCGCGCCTTGGCGGTGTTTGGCGGGGGCACGCCCGACACGGTGCCGCTGCATTTAAAAGGCACGCCGTTTCAACTTAAAGTGTGGCAGGCGCTGCTGCAGATTCCTTCAGGCTGCCTGAAAAGCTATGGCAGCATCGCCGAAGCCATCGGCCAAACCAACGCCGCCCGAGCCGTGGGCAGCGCGGTGGGCAGCAATCCGGTGGCGGTGCTGATTCCCTGCCACCGTGTGATTCGCGAAAGTGGCATCATCGGCGGCTACCGCTGGCAGCGCGGCCGCAAAATGGCTTTGTTGGCCAAAGAATTGGCACCGACACAGGCGGCGGAATGATGGCGGATTTATTCGGCTTCGCGCCGCAGCCAAGCGATAATCTGCTGCCCTACGACGGCACGGTAAATGATTACGGTATCGTGTTCCCAGCTGCACAAGCAGATGTTTATCTGCGCACCTTGCTGGCGCAAATCGCCTGGCGGCACGATGAAGCGGTGGTGTTCGGCCAACACCGCACCACCGCGCGCCAAGTGGCGTGGTATGGCGAACGCGCGTTTTCCTACACCTATTCCGGCATCCGCCGCACCGCACTTTTATGGCATCCGCTGCTGCTCGACATCAAACACGCCGTAGAAACCCAGCTCGCCGCCGTTAGCCCCACGCAATTCAATTCCTGCCTGCTCAACCTTTATTCAGACGGCAGCCAAGGCATGGCGTGGCACAGCGACGACGAAAAAGAGCTGGCACCGGGCAGCGCCATCGCCTCCGTGAGCTTAGGCGCCACCCGCAAATTCGCCTTCAAACACAAACGCACGCAGGAAAAACGCGAAATGCTGCTGCAACACGGCCAGCTTATCGTGATGCGCGGCAACACCCAGCGCCACTGGCTGCACGCGGTGATGAAAAGCACCAAAGTGCACGCGCCGAGGGTGAGTTTGACGTTTCGGGTGATGGCGAGGTGAGCGATAAGGAAATGGCCGGGTTTCTACTGCAACTTTACGATAGCCGCCATGTGGTCGGCATTGTGGATGCGGAAACATTTGCGTTTGCTTTGAAAGCGCCGCTGTTTGCTTATTCGGGCAATGCGGCCAATAATCAGAAAGTTGCCAAGTAAGCAAAAGGCTGCCTGAAGCGGTGTGAGGTGGAAAGAGTGGCTCAGGCATTTAAAGAAATTTAGGTTTTAGCATCCATTCCCGCCAATGTATTCAAGATGTTTTCCAATAAAAGGCTGCCTGAAAACATATTTTCAGGCAGCCTTATTATTCATAGCGTTGAAGGGTGCGTTAAGCCACCAAGCTGGCGGCTACGCCCGCTTGCGGGGTGCACACAAACACGGTTTCGTGTAGGCCGGTGCGGGCGTGGTAGTGGGCGTTGATGTGGGCGGTTACGGCGGGCACGAGTGTGTGCGGTAGCAGTGCCACCACGCAGCCGCCGAAGCCGCCGCCGGTCATGCGTACGCCGCCTTGCTCGCCGATGATTTCCGCCATCAGCTCCACCAGGCAATCTACGGCCGGATGGGTGATTTCAAATTCGGTTTTCATGCCGGCGTGGCTTGCGGCCATTAGGCGCGATAGGGCGGCGGTGTCGCCTTGGCGCAGGGCGGTGGCGGCATCGAGGGTGCGTTGGTTTTCTTGAATAATATATCGGGCGCGGCGAGCGGCCACGGCATCCAAGCCGGAGTGTTGTGCCTGCCATTGCGCCATGTCTACATCGCGCAGCGCGGCGGCGTGAAAATAGGCGGCGGCGGTTTGACATTGGGCGCGGCGGGTGTTGTATTCGCTGCCCACCAGCCCGCGCTGCACGTTGGAATGCACTATCAGCACCGCCAAATCGGCGGGCATGGGAATGGGGGTGGTTTCGAGGCTGCGGCAGTCGATCAAGAGGGCGTGCCCGGCCACGCCGCGGGCGCTGGCGAGCTGGTCCATAATGCCGCATTGGCAGCCAACAAAGGCGTTTTCGGCGCGCTGGGCAATCAGCGCCAGCTCGGTTTCGTTGAGCGGCCAATCAAACAGCGCCTGCAAGGCTTTGGCCACGCCCACTTCCAGCGCCGCCGAGGAGCTTAAGCCTGCGCCTTGTGGCACGTTGCCGCTGATGGCGATGTTGACCCCTTCAGGGAGCTTGAAGCCTTGCTCGGCCAATGCCCACACCACGCCGCGCACGTATTGCGCCCATTGCTGCGGGCTGGCGCTCATTTCGCCGCTCAAGGCAAATTCATCGTGTGCGGCATAATCGGCGGCATACACGCGCACGGTTTGGCTGCCGTTGGCGGCAATGGCGATGTGGGCGGCAAAGTCGATGGCGCAAGGCAGCACAAAGCCGTCGTTGTAGTCGGTGTGCTCGCCAATCAGGTTGACGCGGCCGGGCGCACGCACGGTGAGGGTGGGGGCGTGGCCGAATTGTTGGGTAAAGATGTGGGCTAGGGTGTGGGTCATGGTATTTGGATTGGTATTTAGAGGTTTAAAGGCTGCCTGAAAAGATTTCAGGCAGCGTTAATAGAAGCATCTGTTTTTTTAAGCTGATGTTGAATTCAATAATCCGAATTGATGCCTGATTCAGATTGCCGGCGGTAATGAATATCGGCACAGGCGGCCAGTTGGGCGGCGGCTTGCTCCGGGGTGAGGTCGCGCTGGGCTTCGGCCAGCATTTCATAGCCCACCATAAATTTGCGTACGCTGGCCGAGCGCAGCAGCGGTGGATAAAAATGGGCGTGCAGCTGCCAGTGCGGCTGATGATTGCCATCAAACGGCGCGCCGTGCCAGCCCATAGAGTAGGGGAAGCGGGTGTGAAACAGATTGTCGTAGCGGATGGTGAGCTGTTGCAAGGCCCGTGCTAAGTCGGTGCTTTGCGCGGGGCTAAGCTCGGTGATGCGCTCTACCGCTGCTTTGGGTAGCAGCAGGGTTTCAAACGGCCACGCCGCCCAATACGGCACCACGGCCAGCCAATGCTCGGTTTCCACCACGATGCGCTCGCGCTGTGCCAATTCTTGCTGCACATAATCCAACAACAGATTGCTGCCGTGCTGTTGCCAGTATTGCTGCTGCATGGCATCGGCGCGTGCGGGCAGGTCGGGCAGAAAGTTGCTTGCCCAGATTTGGCCGTGCGGATGCGGATTGGAGCAGCCCATTACCGCACCTTTGTTTTCAAAAATCTGCACCCAGCGGTATTGCTGCCCCAATTCGGCGCTTTGCTGCTGCCATACCTGTATTAAGGCTTCGATTTGGGCCAAGCTCAGCTCGGGCAGGGTTTTGCTGTGGTCGGGCGAGAAACAGATTACCCGGCTCACGCCGCGCACGGCTTGCTGTTGAAACAAGGGATGGCTCGGTGCGGTGCTGGCGGGGGTGTTTGGCAGCAGAGCGGAGAAGTCGTTGGTAAACACAAACGGCCCCTCGTAGTGCGGATTGATTTCGCCGTTGATGCGGGTATTGCCGGCGCACAAATAGCAATGGGCATCGTGGGCGAGGATCTGGGTGTTGTCGGCGGCTTCCTGCTGGCCTTGCCACGGGCGCTTGGCGCGGTGGGGTGAAACCAAAATCCATTGGTCTGCCAATGGGTTGTAGCGTCGGTGCGGGTGTTCGGTGGGATCAAAAGCAATCATGGCGGCCTGCAAAATGTAGTGGGGTGTAAACCGCTGTGGCGCTGCAAAGAGCAGTGGGCGGCAGTGGATTTTACCGCAGCACGGGCGGCGGGGCATGGCTAAAAAGAAGTAATTTTATAACAGTTTAGCAGAGTTTTGAGAGTTAGGTGTTACGGTACGCGGTATTGCCAATGCCGCTATAGCGAGCTTGTTTTAAGCAGATATAAGCAGATATAAGTATGATGGCGGGCAGGCACAGCCGTTTTTTATTGCGCTGCAGCAATTCAAGCCGGTAAACATTCCTGTGTTAATAAGCTTTTTAGCGCTGAAGTCGCTTGTAATAAATTTACACAAAAGCCAGTTTACAAATGGTCAAAAAAACTTCACACTACGCAAAATTCCGTTAAGGCAGCTTGCAATGGATGTCTATACTTTGAGATTCCCAAAAGCCCAAGCGGATTGTAAAGTGTATCCCATATACCAAGGAGATTGAGGATGTTTAAGAAAAGTGTAGCGGCAGCGGCATTAAGCGTGGTTTTGGGCTTGGCGGCGTGTTCGGGTGGCGATAAAGCGGCAGCACCGGCTTCCGGCTCTGCTTCTGCCACCGCAGCACCGGCTGCAGTAGAAAAAATCGGCGTGGCCATCTATAAATACGACGACAATTTTATGTCGCTGATGCGCAAAGCCTTGGAAGGCGAAGCGGCCAGCCACAAAACCGCCGAATTGTTGATGAATGACTCGCAAAACAACCAGTCGGTACAAAACGACCAAGTAGATGTGATGATTGCCAAAGGCGTTAAAGCGCTGGCGATTAACTTGGTAGACCCGGCCGCCGCACCCACAGTAATCAACAAAGCCAAAGCAGCGGGCATTCCGGTGGTGTTCTTTAATAAAGACCCGGGTGAAGCCGCGCTGGCCGCTTACGACAAAGCCTATTATGTGGGTGCGGATCCGAAGCAGTCGGGCGAAATCCAGGGCGAATTGATTGCCAAAAAATGGAAAGACAACGCCGCGTGGGACTTGAATAAAGACGGCGTGGTGGATTATGTGTTGCTCAAAGGCGAGCCGGGCCATCCCGATGCCGAAGCGCGCACCAAATTTGTGATTGAAAAACTCACTGCCGATGGCGTGAAGAGCAAGCAGTTGCAGCTGGACACCGGCATGTGGGATGCGGCCAAGGCCAAAGACATTATGCAGGCGTGGCTCTCCGGCCCCACCGGTAAAAACATCGAAGTGGTGATTGCCAACAACGACGCCATGGCCATGGGCGCAATTGAAGCCATGAAAGCCCAAGGCGCGGTATTGCCCACCTTTGGCGTGGACGCACTGCCCGAAGCTTTACAGCTGATTAAATCCGACCAACTGGCCGGCACCGTGTTGAATGACGGCGTCAACCAAGCCAAGGCAGTATATGCGCTGTCGGTGGATTTGGCCGCAGGCAAAGACCCGTCACACAATTCGGTGGTGAAGCTGGACGGCAAAAACGTGCGCATTCCGTATGTGGGTGTGGACAAAGGCAATTTGGATCAGTTTTTGAAATAAGTATTGCCAACGATAGTGTATAAAGGCTGCCTGAAGATTTCAGGTAGCCTTTATACAAGCTGTTTTATGGATTGCCGATTTTTGATAACGGCACAACAGGAATTGCATCATGGCACAGTCTGAAGCCAAGCCAGCCGCAGCGGCACCGGTGTTGCTGACCATGCACGATGTGCACAAAGCCTTTCCGGGCGTCAAAGCGCTCGATGGCGTAAATTTGCAGGTGCGTGCCCATTCGGTGCATGCGCTGATGGGCGAAAACGGCGCGGGCAAATCCACTTTGCTCAAATGCCTGTTTGGCATTTATGCCAAAGATTCAGGCAGCATCCGTTTTCTGGATCAAGAAGTGAATTTCAAAACCGCCAAAGAAGCACTGGAGGCGGGCATTTCCATGGTGCACCAAGAGCTGAATCTGGTGCGCCAAAGCTCGGTGATGGACAATCTGTGGCTGGGACGCTACCCCAAAAAAGGCCCGTTTATCGACCACAAAAAAATGTATGCCGACACCCGCGCCATCTTCGATGAGCTGGATATCGACATCGACCCCAAGCAAAAAGTAGCGCGGCTCACGGTGTCGGAAATGCAAATGCTGGAAATCGCCAAAGCGTTTTCCTACGACGCCAAAATCGTGATTATGGACGAACCCACTTCTTCCTTGTCGGAAAAAGAAGTGGCGCATTTGTTTAACATTATTGCCAAACTCAAGGCACGCGGCTGCGGCATTGTGTATATCTCGCACAAAATGGACGAGATTTTCAAAATTTGCGATGAAGTCACCGTGCTGCGCGACGGCAAATGGATCGACACCGTGCCGGTGGCGCAAACCAGCATGGACGAGTTGGTGGCCAAAATGGTGGGGCGCAGCCTTACCCAGCGCTTCCCCGCCAAAGACAATCATCCGGGCGAAGTGATTTTGGAAGTGGCGGGACTCACTGCCAAAAACCAGCCCTCCATTCAAGATGTGCATTTCGAGCTGCGCCAAGGCGAGATTTTGGGCATCGGCGGCTTGGTGGGTGCCAAGCGCACCGATATTGTGGAAACCCTGTTCGGCATCCGCGAACAAAAAAGCGGCAGCGTAAAAGTGCACGGCAAAGCGGTGCGCAACAAAACCCCGCTCGATGCCATCCGCAACGGCTTTGCGCTGGTAACCGAAGAGCGGCGCAGCACCGGTATTTTTGCCGGGCTGGATATTTCGTTTAACTCGCTGGTGTCGAATATGCGCCGCTATGTCAAGCTGGGCTTGCTTTCCAGCAAAGACATGCACAAAGACACGCAATGGGTTATCGACTCCATGCGCGTGAAAACGCCCTCGCAAAAAACCCGCATCGGCTCGCTTTCCGGCGGCAACCAGCAAAAAGTGATTATCGGCCGCTGGCTGCTCACCGGCCCGGAAATCCTCATGCTCGACGAGCCCACGCGCGGCATTGATGTGGGCGCCAAATTCGAGATTTACCAGCTGATTGTGGAATTGGCCAAGCGCAATAAGGGCGTGATTATTATCTCGTCGGAAATGCCGGAATTGATGGGGATTACCGACCGCATCGTGGTGATGAGTGCCGGGCGTGTGGCCGGGATTGTAGACACCGCCAAAACCAGCCAAGAAGAAATTTTGCAATTGTCAGCCAAGTATTTATAAGTTTTCAGGCGGCCTAAAACATCTGGCTGCCTGAAGCATAATCTAAAACAGAATGACCCGAAGGAAACGCCATGAATAATGCCACTACCTTAAACAAGGCCACGCATTTTTTCAAAGAAAAAGCCCTCTATTTTGTATTGCTGCTGCTGTTGGTGGTGATTGTGTCGAAAGACACTTCATTCTTAAGCCTCAACAACTTAAGCAATATCCTCACCCAATCATCGGTGCGCATCATCATTGCCTTGGGTGTGGCCGGGCTGATTGTGACCCAAGGCACGGATTTGTCGGTGGGGCGGCAGGTGGGCTTGGCGGCGGTGGTGTCGGCCACTTTGTTGCAGTCGATGGACAATGTGAATAAAGTATTCCCGCACATGGATGTGGTGCCGATTCCGCTGGTGATTTTGCTGGTGTGTGCCATCGGCGCGATATTGGGGCTGATTAACGGCATTATCGTGACTTATATGAATGTCACCCCGTTTATCGCCACCTTGGGCACCATGTTGGTGTTTTACGGCATGAATTCGCTCTATTTCGACTATGTGGGCGCGGCACCGATTGCGGGCTTCGACAGCGCTTATTCCGGCTTTACCCAAGGCTTTTTCAGCATTGGCGGTTTTCGGCTGTCGTACATCACCATTTACGCGCTGATTGCCATTGGGCTGGTGTGGGTGATTTGGAATAAAACCCGCTTTGGTAAAAACCTGTTTGCCATTGGCGGCAACCCCGAAGCCGCCCGCGTTTCCGGCGTGAATGTAACGCTGAATCTGCTGGGCATTTATACTTTGTCGGGCGTGTTTTATGCGTTTGGCGGCTTTTTGGAAGCCGGGCGCATCGGCTCGGCCACCAACAACCTCGGCTTTATGTACGAGCTGGATGCGATTGCGGCCTGTGTGATTGGCGGCGTGTCGTTTAGCGGCGGCGTGGGCACCGTGTTTGGCGTGGTGATCGGGGTGATTATTTTCACGCTGATTAACTACGGCTTAAGCTATATCGGCGTGAGCCCGTATTGGCAATATATTATCAAAGGCTCGATTATTATCTTGGCGGTGGCGATTGACTCGCTCAAACACGCGAAGAAAAAATAACACCAATTCTACAAAACAACCTAACTGCGTTGGCTCGCCTTGCCGTACTAGGTGTACTGTCTGCGGCTCGCCGCCTTGTTATCTTATTTTTTAGAATTGGTATAAGTTTCAGGCAGCCTGAAAACGGGCTTTTTATTCAACGGCAAGCGCAGACATATCGCCCGCACTTGCCGTATTTTGTTATGATGTTGCGGTTAAGCAATATGAGCAGAATATGCGCAAAATACCTTATCGCAGCCTGTTGATTGGGCTGCTGGCACTGGTGGCGGTGGCAGGCTGGCTGCGCGAACCGGCGCCGGCCTCACCGCAGGCGTCTACCAGCACCGCCACGCCGCAGGCACCCACCAATACCGCCACCGTGGCTGCCGGCAATGATGCGGTGGCCGCCGCCTTTGCCCGTCAGCAAAGCAATGTACAGCTACACGGCCAAGGACGGGTGCAGAAAACCCTGCCCGACGACAACCAAGGCTCGCGCCACCAACGCTTTATTTTAAAGCTGAGCCCGCAGCATACTGTGCTGGTGGCGCACAATATCGACCTCGCCCCACGCTTGCCGGGTTTGAAAAAGGGCGATGAAGTGGCGTTTTACGGCGTATACGAATACAACCCGCAAGGCGGGGTAATCCATTGGACTCATCACGATCCGGCCGGGCGCCATATCGATGGCTGGTTGGAATATAATGGGCAGCGTTATCAATAGGCTGCCTGAAACAAATAAAGTGCATCATTTCAATTTATCGCAGTATTTTGATTAAAAAGGAGCAGACAATGGGCTGGTTGATGGCATTACTGATTTTGGCGCTGTTGGTGGGCGTGCCGGTGCTGGTGTACAACAAATTGGTGGCAGCTAAAAACCAATACCAAAATGCGTTTGCGCAAATCGAAGTGCAGCTCAAACGCCGCCATGATTTGATTCCCAATCTGGTGGAAGCGGCCAAGGCCTACTTGAGCCATGAAAACCAAACCTTGGTGGCGGTAACGCAGGCGCGCAATGCGGCGGTGGCGGCATTGCAGGCGGCGCATGCCGCACCGCAAAATCCGGCCGCGCTGGCGGCGCTGGTGGGCAGTGAAAATCAGCTCTTGCAAGCGCTGAAAGGGCTGAATGTGCAATTGGAAGCTTATCCGGAATTGCAGGCCAATGAAAACATCAAACAGCTGAGCGAAGAAATCGCCAGCACCGAAAACCGCGTGTCGTTTGCCCGCCAAGCCTACAACGATGCGGTGATGGGCTACAACACCACGCGCCAATCGTTCCCCTATGTGGTGCTGGCCGGTTTTTTCGGCCACAAGCAAGATGCGGCGCTGCTGCAGTTTGCCGACAGCGAAACCATCCAAAACAGCCCCAAAGTGTCGTTTTAAGGCGGGCGGCGTATGCGCTTTTTTGAGCATCAGGCACAAGCGCGCCGTTGGAGCCGCCGCTTGGTGTGGCTGTATCTGGCCGCGGTGGTGGTGATGGTGGTGCTCACCACTTTGTTGTTGGCCTTAAGCCTGCCATGGTGGCGTGTGCCGCCGGAGCAGGCTTGGCTGTGGCGGCGCTCGGCGGCGTTTTTCGGCTGGTCGGCCTTTGCCGTGGTGGTGTTGGTGTTGGGCGGTACGGTGTATAAGCTGCACAAACTCAGCCGTGGCGGCACGGTGGTGGCCGAAGAATTGGGCGGCCAGCGCCTGTTGGCCGCCAATGCCGATGCGGCGCAGCGCCGTTTGCTCAATGTGGTGGAAGAAATGGCCTTGGCCGCCGGCTTGCCGCTGCCACGGGTGTATGTGCTGCCTGAATACGGCATCAACGCCTTTGCCGCCGGGCTGCATCGGCGCGATGCGGTAATCGGCATTACCCAAGGTGCGCTGCAAGCGCTTAACCGCGATGAATTGCAAGCGGTGGTGGCGCATGAATTCAGCCATATTCTCAATGGCGATATGCGCCTGAATATGCACCTCACCGGCTTGTTGCACGGCTTGATGATGATTGGCTTGGTGGGGCATTGGCTGGTGCTGGGGCCGCGGCGTAGCCACAAAGTGCGTGAAGAAGACGATGCGGCACAAGGCTGGTTTGTATTTGGCTGGTTTGGTGTGCTATTGGGTTTGGGCTTAATGGTGTTGGGCGGCGTGGGCACCCTGCTGGCCGGATGGATACAGGCTGCGGTGAGCCGCCAGCGCGAATACTTGGCCGACGCTTCGGCGGTGCAGTTCACGCGCCAAAAAGACGGCTTGGTGGGTGCTTTGCACAAAATCGGCAGCCGCCAAAAGCAGCATTGGTATGCTTGGCAGGCCAACGAATATGCCCACTTTATGTTTGATGCGGTAAACGAAGACGATTGGCTCACCCGCTTGAGTGCCACCCATCCGCCCACACTCAAACGCATTGCGCGGCTGGATGCCCAAGCGGCGCGGCAGCTGGCTACTGAATTGGCGCGTGCAGAAACGGGCACGGGCGCGGAAGGCTATCGCGGCTGGCTGGGCTTTGGCAGCAGTGACAATGGCGGCGATGGCCAGCCCTTGCAGTCGCCCTGGTTGCAACCGCTGGGCGAAATGCCGCCGCCGCTGCAAACGGCAGAGCAGCGCGTGCTTGATGAGGTGATGCGCATCCATCCCGAACACATGGCCTATGCCGCTTGGCTGCGCCAAAGCCTGCCTGCGGCGTGGTATACCGCCAGCCAAGATGCCGAGCAGGCACAGGCCTTGTTGTGTGCCTTATTGCTATCGGCCGATGCCGCCGTGGCCGAGCGCCAGCAAACGGCGATTGCCAAACACCAATACGGCCTGTCTTTGCGCGTGGCCGCTTTGCAGGCGCGGCGGCAAGGCTTGCAAGCGGCGCACGCTTTGCCTTTGGTGGACTTGGCCTTGCCCGCCTTGGCCAGGCTGCCTGAAAGCGAGTGGCAAGCGCTGCAATCTTTGTTGAAACAACTGATGCTGGCCGACCAGACCTTGTCTTTGCACGAATGGTGCGTGTGGACGGTGCTGCAAGCCCATTTGCGTGCGCACCGCCATACGGCGGCGCTCACTTGGGCAGAAGGTGCTGCCGATGCGGCGCAAGTATTGGCTTGGGCGGTGTCGCTCAATGGCGATGGCCAACTTGCCGAGCAAGCCTATGCCCAAGCCGCCGCCGAATCGGCACTGCCGCCATCCGCACCGCCGCGCCGCTTGGCTGCTTTGCAAAGCGCACTTACCCGGCTGGACGGCTTGCCAATCGCCGATAAAGCACAGCTGTTACAAATGGTGCTCAACGCCATTCAGGCCGATGGCCGCATTGATGTGGCCGAACGCGAGCTGATGCGCGCCATTGCCGCCAACCTGCGCTGCCCCATGCCGCCCTTGCTGGCACAAGTAGTACCCTAGCAGCAGTGTGAAAGCAGGTAGGGTGCGCATGGCGCACCCTACGATTCTGTTTGCCGCCACAATAAAAGGCTGCCTGAAAGCACCGCTTTGGCAAAGCGAAAGCATTTTCAGGCAGCCTTTTGTTGTGGCTGATGTATTGTTAGGCTTCGGCAAAAAACAAATCGCGGTAAACGGCGTAGCACATACGGCTTGCGGCTGGCCTAGGTACTCATCATCATTGCCATCGTATTCGGCAATCACATTGTCTTCGCTGATTACGGGCGGTGTGTATTGGTGGCGGAAGTCTTGCATTTTGGGTGTTCCCTTAATCAAAAATAAGCTTGAATTTTTGGTGGTGTCCTGAAAAGTATGCTGCTGAAAAAAAGCAAGATCCAGCAAGGTAAGAGTCATGGTGCAGGGAAATAAGAAACTATAGATAAACAGGGATTTTTCTGTTTCGCTTATGTAAATAATAGTCTTATTTTTTGCCTAAAATATAGGCAGCATACTTTTCAGGACACCACCGAATTTTTTAATGTCTGCAGTGATGCACTTATTTATATAAGGCTGCCTGAAACGCCTAATCTGTGCAGCAATGGTTTGCCGAATTAAGTTCGGCAATGATGGTTTTATATTTCAGGCAGCCTTGATACACAGATACGTTATTTCAGTTAATATGAAATCAACATTACAAAATTTAACACATCTTTTGATTTTTTAAAATATACCTAGCGCCTTTAGGCACTGTGCGCCATGCTCAGTGCCTGCTGGATGTCTACCGCTACAATGCGCGACACGCCTTTTTCCTGCATGGTAACGCCCACCAATTGCTCGGCCATTTCCATGGTGAGGCGGTTGTGGGAGATGTAGAGAAATTGGGTTTGCAGTGCCATTTCTTTGACCAGGTTGCAAAAGCGGCCGGTGTTGGCGTCGTCTAGCGGGGCGTCTACTTCGTCGAGCAGGCAGAAGGGGGCGGGGTTGAGGCTGAAGAGGGCAAACACCAAGCTCATGGCGGTGAGGGCTTTTTCGCCGCCGCTTAAGAGGTGGATGGTGCTGTTTTTCTTGCCCGGCGGGCGCGCCATAATCGATACCCCGGCGCTGAGTAAGTCGTCGCCCACCATAGTCAGGCTGGCTTCGCCGCCGCCAAACAGGGTGGGGAAGAAGGTTTGCACTTTGGCATTAACGGCATCAAAGGTGGTTTTGAAGCGGCTTTTGGTTTCTTCGTCGATTTGGGCGATGGCTTCTTGCAGCAAGGCCATGGCGGCTTCAACGTCGGCGCTTTGTTCGGCATAGTAGCGGCTGCGTTCATCGGCTTCGTTTAGTTCGTCGAGCGCAGCCAGGTTTACCGAGCCCAAGCCGTTGAGGCGTTGCGCCAGCTCGCCGATGTGTTGGCTGAGGGTTTGGGTGTCGGCTTGGGTGTGTGCGGCGGTGTGGGCCAGTGCTTCGGTGTCGGCTTGGCGTGCGTGCAGGTTGTCGTGAAAGCGCTTGGCGTTGAGCAGGGCTTCTTGTTGTTGCAGCAAGGCTTGTTGCACGGCTTCTTGGGCGGCGGGCAGTTGGTGGCTTACGGTTTGCTGCTGTTGGTATAGGGTTTGCTGTTGGCGCTGGGTGTGGTTGAGCTGGTTTTGGGCGGCCAGATAATGCTCGTTGGCCGCTTCGATTTGGCTGTTGAGCGTTTCCAGTGCGGTTTGTTGTTCGTCGCTGTGGCTGTCGTTTTCCCACGCCAAGGCCAGCTCGCTTTGGCGCTCTTGCCATTCTTCGCTTTGCTGCTCGGCGGCTTGCTGTTGCTGGGCGATGTGTTGGCGCTGCTGTTGCAGGCGGTGGGCGGCCATTTCGGCCAGACCGTGTTGGCGGCGGGCTTCCAATGCCGCCAATTGGGCTTGTTTGAGGGCTTGCTGTTGTTGTTGGTTGTTTTCATGCAAATCGTGTTGTTGCGCATCCAGCGTGGCCAAGGCTTCGGACAAGGTGTCGTTGTCGCCGGCGTTTTGGGCTTGGCTGTGTTGGTGTACGGCCAGCTCTTGTTCAATTTGCGCCAGCTCTTGGCGGATGTGTTCGCGCCGCAATTGGCCTTGGTTGGTGCGTGCCATCAATTCGGCGGCGTGGCTTAAGGCTGCCTGAAGCTGTTGTTGCTGTTGCTTGAGCTGGGTTTGGAGCTGGTGGCGCTGGGCGCTGGCGTTGTCGCAGGCGTTAACACAGCGTGCCAGTGCGGCGGCATTGGCGGCCAGCGGCGCTTCCAATTCGGCCGCGGCGGCGGCCAATTCGCTGATGCGCGCGCGGCGTTGCAATAGGTTGTCTTGGCTGTCGGCATGGTAGAGCACCACCCCGGCGCGGTCGACCCAGTGGCCTTCGGGGGTAATCCACGCTTGGTGGGCGGCCAATTGGCTTTGCTGTGCTAAGGCGTGTTCTAGATTGCTGGCGCAGCGGATGTGGCCCAGCCATTGCTGCAAGGCTGCCTGAAACGGGGCTTGGCTGCGGATGTGTTGGCACAGGCTGTCGGCGGCGCCGATTTCTTCGGCATGGCGGTGCGGATGCAGCCAGGCGGCGGCACCGGCGGGCAGGGGCTGGGGCGGGGTGAAGTGGTCGATATGGCGGGCTTGCAGGCGCTGGCCTAAGGCCACGGCCACGGCGTGGCGCCAGGCTTCGGCCACGTGGATGTGTTGCCACAGCGCCGGGGCTTCGGCATGGCCGGTGTGTTGCCAAAAATCTTGGCCGCTCTCGGCACTGGGCAACAGGGCTTGCAAGGCTTGGTGTTGCGCTTGGATGGCCACCAGCTGGTGTTGCTGTTGCTGCTGCTCGGCTTCGGTGTGTTGGCGTTGTTGTTGCCAGTGTGCCCACTGCGCTTCGCATTCGGCCAGCGCGTGCTCAAGCGTGGCTACTTCGGTTTGGCTGTGCTCGGCCGTGTGGCGGGCGGTGTCCAGCTCGGTGTCGGCGGGCAGGTTGAGGGCGGCCAGCTCGTGTTGTAGCCGCTGTTGGCGCTGGGCAAGCTGTTGCAGGCTGTGTTCGGCGTGGCGTTGCTGTTG
This sequence comes from Paralysiella testudinis, assembly GCF_016894345.1. Taxonomy (GTDB): domain Bacteria; phylum Pseudomonadota; class Gammaproteobacteria; order Burkholderiales; family Neisseriaceae; genus Paralysiella; species Paralysiella testudinis. Next base: position 2,306,438 of record NZ_CP069798.1, on the reverse strand, counting down.
CTGCTTGAGCGCCAATTCGCGTTGCAGGCGGTTGTGTTGATCTTGCTGGTTTTGCTGCACCAGTGCGGTGTGGTGGGCGCGTTGCTCCAGCTCGGGCAGCAAGGCTTCTTGTTCGGCCACTTGCATGGCCCATTCTTCTAAGGCGAGCTGTTGTTCTTCCAGCTGGATGTTGAGGGCTTCGGCTTCTTCGGCCAGTTGCTGTTGCTGCTGGTGCAGGCGTTGCAGCTGGCTTTGCGCTTGGGCTTTGTCGCGCTCGAAGCGCTGTTGGGTGAGCTGGCGGTGGCGGATTTGCTCTTCCAGCCGCGCCCATTGCTCGCGCAACAAGGCGCGTTGGTTGTTGTGTTCGTGTGCGTTTTGTTGCTGTGCCTGCTCGGTTTGCTGCAGGGTGTGGGCGGTTTCGGCCAATTCTTGCGCTTGGGCGGCAAGGTGGTCTTGTTGGCTTTTGTGTTGCTGATGGGCGGCGGTGGCGCTGTCGGCGGCGGCCAAGGCTTGCTGCCATTGTACATAGTCGAGCAAGTCTTGCTGTGCGGCCAGCTCGTCTTTAAGGCTGCGGTAGCGTTCGGCGGTTTTGGCTTGGCGTTGCAGTTTTTCCACTTGGCGGTCGAGCTCGCTTTGCAGGTCGGCCAGCCGTTGCAGGTGTTCGCGGGTGTCTTTGAGGCGGGTTTCGGTTTCGCGGCGGCGCTCTTTGTATTTGGATACGCCCGCGGCTTCTTCGATATAGGCGCGCAATTCTTCCGGGCGCGCTTCGATGATGCGCGAAATCATGCCCTGCTCAATCACGGCATAGCCGCGCGCGCCCACGCCGGTGCCGAGGAAAAGGTCGGTGATGTCGCGGCGGCGCACGGGCTGGTTGTTGATGTAGTAGCTGGATTCGCCTTGGCGGGTGAGCTGGCGCTTAATCGCCACTTCGGCGTATTGTCCCCATGCGCCTTGTAAGGTGCCGTCGTGGTTGTCGAACACCAGCTCCACGGCGGCGCGGGCAGCAGGGCGGCGGGTGGCGGCACCGTTGAAAATCACGTCTTGCATGCTTTCGCCGCGCAATTGCTTGGCCGAGGCTTCGCCCAGTACCCAGCGCACGGCGTCGATGACATTGCTTTTGCCGCAGCCGTTGGGGCCGATTACGGCCACCAGTTGGCCGGGCACGCTGATGGTGGTGGGGTCGACAAAAGATTTGAAACCGGAAAGTTTGATGTGGGTTAGGCGCATGAAAATCCAACAGGCTGCCTGAATGAAGGTTCAGGCAGCCTATATTTATAGTGGATTAAATTTGAATCAAGACAAGGCGGCGAGCCGCAGACAGTACACCTAGTACGGCAAGGCGAGACAACGCAGTATTGGTTCAAATTTAATTCACTATATTTAATGATAAAACAAAGGCGCTATTTTAACCCAGTTGGCCGCTTTTGGCTGTGTGTTCGTTAAGCTGCTCGATAATGGCGCAATCCGGGCTGTTGTTGCCATGACAGCGTGCGTGCCAGGCGGCCAAGGTGGTTTCCATGGCGCGCAGGCGGGCGATTTTTTGCTGCAAGGTGTGGATGTGTTCGCCCACCAAGGCTTTAACATCGGCGCTGGCACGGCTAGGGTTGTTGCGCAAGGCCAAAAGCTCGGCGATTTGCGCCAGCGAAAAGTCTACTTCGCGTGCGTGTTTGATGAAATGCAGGGTGTCGATGTGTTCGGCGGTGTATTGGCGATAGCCGTTGGCACCGCGCTCAGGTGCGGCAATCAGCCCGGCTTGTTCGTAATCGCGGATGGTTTTGCTGCTTAAGCCGGTGATGTGGGCGGCTTGGCTGATGTTCATGGGGATTACTCTGTGTGCAAATTTGATTAGGGCTTGACTTTAACATAAGGTAAAGGTTTATGCTGTGACAACTTACTTATTGAAGTTACGCGTTTACTTATCAAAGGCTGCCTGAAATGCAAAACCGTCATTGCCGAACTTGATTTGTCAATCGACTGGCAAGCTGTGAAATGAAACGGGTTATTTAAAAATAGAATGTGTTTTTGTATTCGTTTCTTATCGTTTTACTTTGCGCTTCATGGCCGCGCGGCCACTTACTTTTCTTTGCTTCGCTCACGCGAAGCGCACCTACGGCGAGCAAAGTAAGCAAAAGAAAGGCGACCCCGGTTGCAGGTTTGGCTACGCCAAACTGCCCTCACTACACATGGTTTTGGCGGCGGGCGCTAGTCGCTGCGCTTCGGACCGCCCTTATTTCCGCCAAAACCACGTTTCGTTCGGCTGCGCCAAGGGGAAGGCTGCACAGATTTTTCGTTTCAGGCAGCTTAAATAAAATAGTGTGTAAATGGCTGTGTTTTATACGAATGCGTATCTTCAGTTACTTATCCAGACTCAGAAAATCAAGGAGCCAATCATGCAAAACATCACATTAACTATCGGTGGCATGACTTGCCAAGGCTGTGCCAATGGCGTGAGCCGGGCGCTGAAGTCGGTGGCCGGAGTAGAGCAAGTGCAGGTGGATTTGGCCGCACACCGCGCCGAAGTGGCGTTTGATGCGACACAAACCAACACCGCCGCGCTGATTGAAGCGGTGGAAGATGTCGGATTCGAGGCATCGCTTTAAAACGGCTTTCAGGCAGCCTGGGTATACAAGGGCTGCCTGAAAACCAGTAATACCCATTGCATTAAGGACGCCCATCATGGAACAAAAAATCCGCTTCCATATCGACGGCATGACTTGCCAAGCCTGTGCCAGCCGCATTGAAAAAGTGCTGCACAAAAAAGCCGCGGTGCTGGAAGCCGGGGTGAATTTTGCCGGAGAAGAAGCGCAAGTGCGTTTCGATCCCGCCCAAACCGATGCCGCCACCATTGCCGCGTGGATTGATAAAGCCGGTTTCAAGGCGGTGCCGCTGGCCGACAACGCCGCCGTGGCGGCGCCCGAAGCCGTGCATGCGCCGTGGCGTTTGTGGCTGTTGCTGCTGATTAGCTTGCCGTTTGCGCTGGGCATGGTGGGGATGATGTTGGGGCAGCATCAGTGGATGTTGCCGCCGTTGTGGCAATTTGTGCTCGCCAGTGTGGTGCAGCTGGGCTTGGCGTGGCCGTTTTACCGCGGCGCATGGGCGTCTATCAAGGGCGGTTTGGCCAATATGGATGTGCTGGTGAGCTTGGGCACGCTGGCGATTTGGGCGTATTCGAGCTGGATGTTGGTGCGCCACGGCAACAGCCATGAAGCGCTCAACCACCTTTATTTTGAAGCCGGGGTGATGGTGATTGCCTTTGTGTCGTTGGGCAAATTTTTGGAAATGCGCACCAAAAAGCAAAGCCTCAACAGCTTGGGGCTGTTGCTGCAACTCACCCCGCGCCGCGTGCAAAAACACATCAACGGCCAGTGGCAAACGGTGGCGCTGGACAGCGTAGCGGTGGGCGACTTATTGCAAGCGCGACACGGCGAGCGCATCGCGGCTGATGGTGTGATTGACAGCGGCCAAGCTTGGTTTGACGAAAGCCATTTAACCGGCGAATCCAAGCCCTTGCTCAAACAAGCGGGCGATACCGTGCTGGCCGGTGCTTTAAACACCGATGGCAGCGTGGCCTACCGCGCCCGCGCTTTGGGGCAGCAAACCCTATTGGGCGACATGATGCAGGCATTGGCCGAAGCGCAAGGCAGCAAAGCGCCGATTGCCCGCGTGGCCGACAAGGTGGCGGCGGTGTTTGTGCCGGTGGTGGTGGCCATTGCCGTGCTCACGTTTATCGCCACATTTTGGCTTTCAGGCAGCCTAGACAGCGCCATCACCCATGCAGTGGCGGTGCTGGTGATTGCCTGCCCGTGCGCCTTGGGGCTGGCCACGCCGGCGGCGGTGATGGTGGGCATGGGCAAAGCCGCGCGTTATGGCGTGTGGTTTAAAGACGCCGCCGCGCTGGAGCAAACCAGCCGCGTGAATACCGTGGTGCTGGACAAAACCGGCACCCTCACCCGCGGCCAGCCCGAAGTGGTGGCACTGTGGCAGCCGCCGCAAACGCGTTTTGATGCCGCCGAATTATGGCGCATGGCCGCGGCGGTGGAAGCGCAGGCCAACCATCCCTTGGCGCAAGCGGTGGTGCAAGCAGCGCTTGCGCGCGGCATTGCGGTGGAAGCAGCCGAACACAGCCGCAATGAAGTAGGACAGGGCATGGCCGCCACCGTGGCCGGAGTGGGCGAAGTGAAAGTGGGGCGGCCGTCGTTTTGCGGCATCACGCTGCCTGAAAGCCTGCTGGCCGACCCGCAATGGCACAGCGCCAGCGTGGTGGCGGTGGCCGCCAACGGCGAGGCTGTGGGTGCGTTTGCCGTGGCCGATGCGCTGAAAGACGATTCCGCCGCGGCGGTGCACCGCTTGCAACAACAAGGCATTGCCGTGCACATCATGAGCGGCGACCATCTTGGCGTAGTGGCGCATGTGGCGCAGCAGCTGGGCATTGTGGATTATCAAGCCGGCATGAGCCCGCGCGACAAAGCGCAGGCGGTGCAAGCGCTGATGGCACAAGGCCGAGTGGTGGCGATGGTGGGCGACGGTGTCAACGATGCCCCGGCACTGGCCGCTGCCGATGTGGGCTTTGCCATGCACGGCGGTGCCGACGCCGCCACCCACACCGCCGCCGTGACGCTGATGCGCCATTCGGTAGACCAAGTGGCCGATGCGCTAAGCCTCGCGCGCGCCACCCTGCGCAACATCAAGCAAAACCTGTTTTTCGCCTTTTTCTACAATGTGCTCGGCATTCCGCTGGCCGCCATCGGCCTGCTCAGCCCGGTGATTGCCGGCGCGGCCATGGCCTTAAGCTCTATTTCGGTGTTGGGCAATGCTTTGCGGCTGCGGGGCAGCAAGTTGGATTGAGATGGGATACGCATTCCACTCTATTTGGCAAGGCTGCCTGAATATTTCAGGTAGCCTCGCTGCCGGCCGTATTGCACTGCCGCAAACCAGAACAGAATTGCTATAATCGCGTATTGCCAAACCGGCTTCAAGGAACCCTAATCATGTTGGCCGATAAATTCATCACCCATTTCGACACCGCCTTGCGCACCCTGTTTGCCCAAGCGCATTCGCAGCGTCCGCATCCGGATGCGGGGCTAGACGAAGCCGAATTGAGCGCGGCGGAAAAACAGCATGCGCTGGGGTTGATGCGGGTGAACCATGTGGGCGAAGTGTGCGCCCAGGCGCTGTACCAAGGGCAGGCGCTGACCGCGCGCGACCACAGCAATAAGCAGGCGCTGGCGCACGCAGCACAAGAAGAAGTGGAACACTTGGCTTGGACGGCGCAACGCGTGCGTGAATTGGGCGGGCGCACCAGCGTGCTCAACCCTTTGTGGTACGCCTCTTCGTTTGCGGTGGGCGTGGGCGCCGGTTTGCTGGGCGATAAATGGAATTTGGGCTTTTTGGAAGAAACCGAGCACCAAGTGAGCGCCCATTTGGACAGCCATTTGCAGGCCTTGCCCGCCCAAGACGCCAAAAGCCGTGCCATTGTGGCGCAAATGAAAAGCGACGAATTACAACACGCGCACATGGCGCACGATTTCGGCGCCGCCGCCTTGCCGCTGCCGGTAAAACAACTGATGGCCTTGTCGTCTAAAGTGATGACCACCATCAGCTACCGCATTTAATCCACAGGCTACCTGAAAGGCTTTTGGCTGCGCAAAAGCCTTATTTTAGCTTTGCAAAAACTGCATTTTAGCTTCGCAGAAACTTCGGTTTCGTCGCTCCTGCGCAGGCAGGAGCCCAGTCTGAAGCACCGCTTCAGTTCGTTTGTTAAACGGTGTGATGAAATTAAATCTTTCAGTGAATTGATTTAATTTATCAATATTTTCCAAAGTATCGGCAACAAGCAAAGCGCTGCTTTGCACTGGGCACCTGCCTGCGCAGGTGCGACGGGTGCGTTAGCGTACAAGTTTCAGGCAGCCTTTATTAAAGATGGCACGCCGTAAAATACACCACCCGCACCAAACCATAAACCCATACCAAAACCATTATTCCTGCCACTCACCAACGAAAGCCACACCATGCAAAACCGCCTCACCCCCAATTTCGCCTTTGCCGATATGGTGCCCGACCACGCGCTGGGCAGCCGTGTGTGGAGCACCGAGGGTCGGGAATACATCGATTTGGCCGGCGGCATTGCCGTGAACGCATTGGGGCATTGCCATCCGGCGCTGGTGGCCGCGCTTACCGCGCAGGCGCACAAATTGTGGCATGTGTCCAACCTCTACACCACCGAAGCCGCACAAGCCTTGGCACAGCGGCTCACCGAACACAGCTTTGCCGACAAGGTGTTTTTTTGCAACTCCGGTGCTGAAGCCAATGAAGCGGCGTTTAAGCTGGCGCGCAAATACGCCCGCGACCACGCCGGCGCACACAAACACGAAATCATCGCCTGCACCAATGCCTTTCACGGGCGCACCCTGTTTACCGTGTCGGTGGGCGGCCAGCCCAAATACAGTGCCGACTTCGCGCCACTGCCCGCCGGCATCACCCATATTCCGTTTAACGACGTGGCCGCCTTGCGTGCCGCCATCGGCCCGCAGACCTGCGCGGTGGTGGTGGAGCCGATTCAAGGCGAAAGCGGCGTATTGCCCGCCAGTGCCGAATTCTTGCAAGCCGCCCGTGCGCTGTGCGATGAGCACAACGCCTTGCTGGTGTTGGATGAAGTGCAAACCGGCATTGGCCGCACCGGCAAGCTGTTTGCGTATGAACATTACGGCGTAGAGCCCGATATCCTCACCAGCGCCAAAGCCTTGGGCGGCGGCTTTCCCATCGGTGCCATGCTCGCCAGCGAGCGCGTGGCCGCCAGCCTGAGCGTGGGCAGCCATGGCAGCACCTTTGGCGGCAACCCGCTGGCCTGTGCTGTGGCCTGCGCCGCTTTCGATATCATCAACCAGCCGCACACGCTGGCACAGGTGGCGGCGCAAGGGCAAAAGCTTCAGGCAGCCTTGCGCCAGCTGGGCGAGCGCAGCGGTGTGTTTGCACAGGTGCGCGGCCAAGGCTTGTTGATTGGCGCCGTGCTGGCCGAGCCCTACCAAGGCCGTGCGGGCGAATTGGTGGCCGCCGCGCTGCAACACGGATTGATGGTGCTGGTGGCCGGGCCGAATGTGTTGCGCTTGGCGCCGAGCTTATTATTGAACGATGAAGATTTAGACGCAGGCATGGCACGCTTGCGCGCAGCCGTGGCGGATTTTCAGGTAGCCTGAGTCGGTATCAGGTATCAGGTGTCGGGAATCAGGTTTCAGGTGTCGGGAATCAGGTTTCAGGTTTCAGTCAATACCTCTCCACGTCGCACCCGCGTAGGCGGGTGCCCAGTGCAAAGCAGCGCTTTGCTTGTTGATGGATTATTTAAAATATTGACAAATCAATTATTTTTAAAAATTGCGCATAGGATGCGCCTTGGCGCATCACCCGTTTGAAAAAGGTTATTGATATGCCCAAACACAATATTGTGGTGCTCACCGGCGCCGGCATCAGCGCCGACAGCGGCTTGCAAACTTTTCGCGACAGCAACGGCCTGTGGGAAGGGCATAAAGTGGAAGAAGTGGCCACCCCGCAGGCGTTTGCGCGCAATCCGCAAATGGTGTTGGATTTTTACAATGCCCGCCGCCGCCAGCTGCAAACGGTGGCGCCCAATGCCGCCCATTTGGCACTGGCGCGGCTGGCCGATTACCACCATGTGCGCATCATCACCCAAAATGTCGACAATCTGCACGAGCGTGCCGGCAGCCGCGAAGTGCTGCATTTGCATGGCGAGCTCACCAAATTGCGCAGCACGGCGGATGAGCATGACATTATTGACTGGACGGGCGACCAAACCTTGGCTGATGTGGACGCACACGGCCACCGCCTGCGCCCGCACATTGTTTGGTTTGGCGAGCCGGTGCCGCTGATTGAAACCGCTGCCGATTGGGTATCGCAAGCCGACAAAGTATTGGTGGTGGGCACTTCGATGAAAGTGTATCCGGCGGCCGGATTGCTGCAATACGCGCCGTGGCAGGCCGAATGCTATCTGGTCGACCCCAATCCGCCCAGCGGCTTAAAGGGTGTAGAAGTGATTGCCGAGCGCGCCAAAGACGGCGTGCCGCCCTTGGTGGCGCGGCTGATTCAGGCAGCCTGAATCGGGTGTCAGGTGTCGGAAATCAGGTGTCAGGAATCAGGTGTCAGGTATAGGTCGGATTTAAGAATCCGACCTACGCATAACTGCCTGAAATAAAATATCGTTATTGCCGAATCGGATTCGGTAACCCATTGGCAAGCAGGGTGCAGGCCGGATGTTTGAATCCTGCCTGCCCATCCCATCACACTTTGCGCCGTGCCGCCATGTTTTTGCCGATGGCGGCCATTTTTTCGGCGTCAATCGCGGCTTGCCCGCGCGCAAACCACGGCTCTTCAATCGCCGTGTGTTGGGCGTAAAGACCGGTATAGCGGGCAATCAAATCGGCATCCACGATGTTGAGGCTGCCTGAAGCCAGCGCCTGCAAATGGGCGTCGAGCTTAGCCCACGTTTGGTGCAGTACATCGTGTTGTGCCTGCAAAAAATCCAAATCAGCCGCCGCTTCGGGGCAATATTGCCGCAACAGCGGGAAAAAATCGGCTTCTTCGTCTAGGTGGTGCAAGGGCGCGGCTTGGTTGAAATAGCGGCGGATTTGCACCACCGCCTGTTGCGCGGCCGCATCCATGCCGTGCGCCGCCACATGGGCGGGCAGGGCGTTAAGCTGGCGGCAAAAACGCTTTACTTTATCGTGGCAGGCCAGCAGCATGCTCACCGGCTCGTCAAACGAGGCGCTGGCGGTATTGAATAAATCCATCGGTTTTCCTGTGGTTTGGCAAGACGGGCGTGTTGTTTTAAGATAGCATTACTGCATTATAGTGAATTAAATTTGAACCAATACTGCGTTGGCTCGCCTTGCCGTACTATCTGTACTGTCTGCGGCTTGCCGCCTTGTCTTGATTCAAATTTAATCCACTATAAAAGCACCGGCAGCTCAAGCGCCCGAGTAAAACAAATACAAGCACAAGAATAACACAGCACAAGGAGTTTTCCGTTGGACGACATCAATACCTATATCCGCACCGCCGCCCAAAATGCCAAGGCGGCTTATTTTGCGCTGGCTGCGGCCAGCAGCGCCGCCAAAAACCAAGCCTTGTTGTATATGGCCGATGGTTTGCTGCAAAACCAGGCTGCCTTGCTGGCCGCCAATGCCGAAGACATGGCCGCCGCACGCAGCAAAGGCCTCGATAGCGCCTTGCTCGACCGCCTGCAAATCACCGAAAAAACCATTGCCGCCATGGCCGAAGGTTTGCGCCAGATTGTGGCGTTGCCTGATCCGGTGGGCGAAATGGACGAATTCCGCACCCAGCCTTCCGGCATTCAAGTGGGCAAAATGCGCGTGCCGCTGGGTGTGGTGGGCATTATTTATGAATCGCGCCCCAATGTAACCATTGACGCGGCGGCGTTGTGCTTAAAGTCGGGCAACGCCTGCTTGTTGCGCGGCGGTAGCGAAGCCATCCGCAGCAACCGTGCCATTGCCAGCGTGATTGATGCCGCATTGCGCACCGCCGGCCTGCCTGAACACGCCGTGCATTTAATCGAACACACCGATCGCGCCGGGGTGGGCGCCATGCTGCAACTGCCCGAATACATCGACGTGATTATCCCGCGCGGCGGCAAAAGCTTGGTGGCGCGCATCAGTGCCGAGGCGCGCGTGCCGGTGATTAAACACTTAGACGGCATTTGCCATGTGTATCTGGATCAAGATGCCGATGCCCAGATGGCACTGGCCATTGCCCTGAACGCCAAAACCTCGCGCTACGGCACTTGTAACACCATGGAAACCTTGCTGGTGCACGCGGATCGCGCCGCCGAGCTGCTGCCGCGCCTGCAAGCGGCCTATGCCGAAAAAGGGGTGGAATTGCGCGGCTGTGGGCAAGTGCAAGCCATTTTGGGCGACACAGTGCTGCCTGCCAGCGCCGAAGACTGGGACACCGAATACCTGGCGCCGATTTTAGCCATCAAAATCGTGGCCGACATCAACGAAGCCATTGCCCACATCAACCGCCACGGCAGCCACCATACCGACAGCATCGTCACCCAAAACTATGCTCGCACGCAGCAGTTTTTGCGCCAAGTGGATTCGGCCAGCGTGATGGTGAACGCCTCCACCCGTTTTGCCGACGGCTTTGAATACGGCCTGGGCGCCGAAATCGGCATTTCCACCGACAAAATCCATGTGCGCGGCCCGGTGGGTTTGCATGGGCTGACCAGCCAGAAATGGGTGGTGTTGGGGCAGGGCGAAATTCGCGGCTAACGCGCAACAATTGGCAGCAATACGCAGGCTTATGAGTTGAATTTGCATAAATTTGCAGCTTTGTTGCTGTGCCGTACCCCTTGAATTTGCGACAATACGCCGTATTTTGTTCAGGCAGCCTTGGTTATTTTTATTGGTATGAGAGGCTGCCTGAAACCATACACACAACAAGAACCACACCGAAGGACACGACGTGAAACGCATCTTTTTATTTATCGCCACCAATATTGCCGTGCTGGTGGTGATTAGCATTATTCTGAGTATTTTGGGTGTCAGCGCCAACCCCAACGACACCGTGGGGCTGTTGGTATTTTCTGCCGTGGTGGGTTTTACCGGCTCGATTATTTCCCTGCTCACCTCCAAATGGGTGGCCAAGCGCTCGGTGGGGGCGCATGTGATTGAACAGCCGCGCAACGAAACCGAAGCCTGGCTGCTCAACACCGTGCAAAACCAAGCACGCCAATGGAATCTGAAAATGCCGGAAGTGGCGGTCTACGATTCGCCCGAGCCCAACGCTTTTGCCACCGGCCCCAGCCGCAACAACTCTTTGGTGGCGGTGAGCACCGGCTTGCTGCGCAATATGAACCGCGATGAAGTGGAAGCAGTGCTGGCGCACGAAATGGCGCACGTGGGCAATGGCGATATGGTTACACTCACCCTGATTCAAGGCGTGGTGAATACTTTTGTGGTGTTTTTGGCGCGCATCGTGTCGGGCATGGTGGCACGCAATAGCGACGGCGAAGTGTCGCACGGGATTTATTTTATGGTGAGCATGGTGCTGCAAATCGTGTTCGGCTTTTTGGCCAGCTTTATCGTAATGTGGTTTAGCCGCCAGCGCGAATACCGTGCCGATGCCGGTGCCGCCAAGCTGGTGGGTGCACCCAAAATGATTGCCGCTCTGCAACGCCTCAAAGGCGGGGAGAGCCAACTGCCGCGCGAAATGGCCGCCATGGGTATTGCCAGCGAAGCCAGCAAAGATTCCTTGCTCAGCACCCATCCCAGCCTCGACAACCGCATTGCCCGCCTGCAACAAATGGGCTGATGCCGCGCTTGCTTGATGGCTTTAAAAAAGGCTGCCTGAAATGTGTTCAGGCAGCCTTTTTGATTGGGTATGATGTGGCTTTTATCCAGAATAGTAAAATCAAGGATAAAGTGATACAAATTGATTAGGCGTAGGTTGGGTTAGCCATAGGCGTAACCCAACACAATTCAAATAGTTTTATAAATCAATATGTTGAAAAACAGACGTTGGGTTACGGCCTTGGCGGCCTAACCCAACCCATTACTCATGCTTTTTTGGCCTTTGCGGCAAAATGTCGGATTCAAAAAGCCGACCTACGCATGGATTTTGTGGCCATATTTATTAAACGTGGCACCATGTCCGCTAGCCGGTGCCATGCACTGCGCTGATTACACCTTAAAAAAACGACTCATCCGGAGCCCGCCCCATGTCTTTATCCGCATTGCCTTCCGCATATCCTTTAATTCAAGCCCCCATGGCCGGGGCGCAAGACAGCCAGATGGCGATTGCCGTGTGCCGTGCCGGCGGCTTGGGCTCTTTGGCGGCGGCTTTATTGTCGCCGCCGCAGTTGGCCGCTGAATTGGCGGCGATTCAGGCCGCTACTGATGCGCCGTTTAATGTGAATTTCTTTGCCCACCAAATGCTTGAACCCACCCCGCAACAAATGCGGCGCTGGCACGATTTTTTGCAGCCGTATTTTGACCGCTTCGGCGTGGATGCGGCGGCAATGGATGCGGGCGGGTTGCGACAGCCGTTTGGCGATGCACAGTTGGCAATCGTGCAGCAATACCGCCCGGCAGTGGTGAGCTTTCATTTCGGCTTGCCTGCCGCCGCGCAGGTACAGGCGCTGAAAGACATCGGCACATGCATTATTGCCAGCGCCACCAGCGTGGCCGAAGCGCAGTGGTTGGCTGAGCGCGGGGTGGATGCGGTGATTGCGCAAGGCAGTGAGGCGGGCGGCCATCGCGCCTTATTTTTGGCCGACGATGTGGCCAGCCAAACCGGCACTTTGGCCTTGCTGCCGCAAATTGTGGATGCGGTGCCGCTGCCGGTGATTGCTGCCGGCGGCATTGCCGATGTGCGTGGCATCCGTGCCGCTTTGCAATTGGGTGCCACCGCGGTGCAAATCGGCACCGCCTATTTATTGTGCGACGAGAGCCGCATCAGCCCGCTGCACCGCGCGGCGATTAACGCGGCCATGCAAGCACCGCAACAAGCGCAAACGGCCATCACCAATCTGTTTTCCGGCAAACCGGCACGCGGCTTGGTGAATACCCTGATGCGCGATGGTGGCTATATGCATGCCGATGCGGCACCGTTTCCATATGCGGCTGCGGCAGTCAACGCCATTCGCGCCAAGGCGGAAAAACAGGGCGACAGCGGCTTTACGCCTTGGTGGTGCGGGCAAAACCCCAGCGGCTGCCGTGCGGTATCGGCCACGGAGTTGACACAGGATTTATGCCGGGCTTTTCAGGCAGCCTGAGGTTGATATCGGGTGGTGTCAACCTACCCTAGGCTTAATTGAAATTACACATCCGCTTGTCAAGGCTACCTGAAATGTAAAACCATTACTCCTCAGCATCCAGCGGATGCTGCGGCAAATACGCTGCCAAAAAATCAATAAAGCTGCGCACTTTGGCGCTTAAAAATTCACGATCCATATAGGCGGCGTAGAGGGTGAGGTTTTGCCTCATGTCGTGGTTGATGCGGTGCAGGCGACCTTGTTGGATGTCGTTGTGGGTGAGCCATGCGGGCAAATAGGCCAGCCCCATGCCCGCCAAAGCCAGCTGGTAGAGCATTAAAGTATTGTTGCTGTCGGCCACCAGCGGCAAGGTGGTGTCCATGTCCACATAATTGGGCAGCAGGCCGTGGTGCTGCGGCCAGTTTTCCGGCCGGGGATCGCCGTGGCGGGCGATATAGGCGGGGCTGGCCACCCAATCAAAGCCGATTTGGGTGAGCGGTTTCACAATCAGATTCGGCTCGGGGCGGCGGGTTACGCGCAAGGCCAAATCCATGCCGTGGGCAATCAAGTCGGTGTGTTGGCCGTCTAGGTGCAGGCTTAGGCGCACTTGCGGATGGGCTTGGCGGTAGGCGGCCAGGGCGCGGGCAAAGTAGGGCGTGGCGCACCAAGCGGGCAGAGTGATTTTCAACAGCCCTTGCGCGGTGACCGTGCCTTGGCGGGCGGCTTCGCCGGCATCGGCCAAGGTGTCCAGCGCCAGCACGCATTGGCGGTAGTATTGCTCGCCCGCTTCGGTGAGGCTGAGCTTGCGGCTGCTGCGGTTGAGCAGCTTGGCTTGCAGGTGGTTTTCCAGATGGCGCACATGCTTGCTGGCCATGGCGATGGAAATGCCCAATACATCGGCAGCGCGGGTGAAACTGCTGTGTTCCACCACTTGGCGGAACACGGTGATGCTTTGCAAAGTGTCCATGATATTTTCTTTTTAGGAAATAATGCGTCAATAAAAATGGTATCGTTTTCTGTTGGTGAAATCAATATACTGCGCACATGGTTTTTCAATACACACACAAGGATTTTTGGATATGAACGCATCTTTAAACCGACTGGCCGCCTACCAACCGCAAGCATTGGCGCTATTGCGCATCGTGGCGGGCTACACCTTTTTGTTGCACGGCAGCGCCAAATTATTGAGTATGCCGCATGTGGCCATGTTTGACGGCTTGCAATTGTTCTCTTTATACGGCTTGGCCGGGGTGCTGGAGCTGGTGGGTGGTTTGTTGCTGGTGTTGGGTTTGTTTACCCGTCCGGTGGCATTTGTGTTGTCCGGCCAAATGGCGGTGGCCTATTTCATGGCGCATGCTTCACAAGGCAGCGTGTTGATGCCGCTGCTCAACGGCGGCGAATCGGCAGTGTTGTTTTGCTTTGTGTTTTTGTATCTGTTTGTGGCCGGTGGCGGTGCTTGGGCGCTGGACAACCGCTTAAGCAACAATTGATTTAAACATTGATTTGAAGCCTGAAAGCCTGATAGCGCACTTTCAGGCAGCCTAAACTGATTTTTTTTTCAAAGGATTATCTTATGAGCACCTTATTGGTATTGCGTACTTCTTTAAACGGCGACAACAGCTTTTCCAACCGCTTGCTGGATGAATTCATCGCCAAAACCGTGGCCAAATGGCCGCACACCCGCGTGGTGGAGCGCGATTTGAATGCCGAGCAAATTCCCATGCTCAACAGCCGCACCGTGGGCGCCATCCGCGCCGGGGTGAACGACACCGAAGAGCGCCGCGCCGCCATTGCTTTGTCGGATGAATTGGTTGCTGAATTGAAAGCCGCCGACTACATCGCCATCGGTCTGCCGCGCTACAATTTCAGCGCTCCGGCCACTTTTAAAAGCTATATCGACTATATCGGCCGCGCCGGTGTTACCTTCCGCTATACCGAAAACGGTCCCGAAGGCCTGCTGCCCGATGTGCCGGTGTATGCCTTTATCACCAGCGGCGGCGCTTATGCCGGCACGGAGCACGACCAAATGAGCGGCTGGGTAAAACAGGTATTGGGCTTTTTGGGCCTGAACAAGGTGGAATTGATCCACGCCGAAGGTTTGGCCTACGCTGCCGATACTGCCATGGCACAAGCCAACGCCCGCATTGATGAGATTGTGGCTTGCTAAAGCAATAGTAAATTGTTTTAAAAAGAAATGTCCGCTTTCAGGCAGCCTTTCAAGGCTGCCTGAAACGCATAGAGAGGAACCCATCATGAACACACCGTCTTCCACCCGTATGCCCGCCTTGTTTATCGGCCACGGCTCACCCATGCTGGCGCTTGAGTCCAACCCTTTTACTCCGCGCTGGCATCAAGCGGCGCAAAAAATACCGCGGCCACGCGCCATTGTGTGCATTTCCGCCCATTGGGAAAGCGAAGACAGTGCCGACACCGCCGCTGCCGAGCCGGGGCTGATTTATGATTTTTACGGTTTTCCGCCGGCGCTGTATCAGGTGCAATACCCGGTGGCAGGCAGCCCGGCGCTGGCGGCGCAGTTAGCGCAGGTATTGGATCACAGCGGTTTGCGCCAAGATGGGCAGCGCGGTTTGGACCATGGTGCTTGGGCGGTATTGAAACACATGTACCCGCAAGCCGATGTGCCGGTGGTGCAGCTCAGCCTCAACCGCAACCTGAGCCCGAAGCAACACATTGATCTGGCGCGCGGCTTGCAGCCTTTGCGTGACGAAGGCGTGCTGATTTTGGGCAGCGGCAATTTGGTGCACAACCTGCGCTTATTGGATTGGCAGCATATGCACGAGGCCGATTTCGGTTTCGATTGGGCGCGCCGTGCGCAAACGCTGCTGCTGGATTTAATCCGCCGCCGTGATTTGGCTACCTTGGCCGATTATGCCGCTTTGGGCGACGACGTGCGCCGTGCCATCCCCACCCCAGAGCATTTTCTGCCTTTGCTGTATGTGTTGGCCTTGCAACAAGACGATGAAGACGCGTTGATTTTCAATACCGAATTTGTGGGCGGCTCGCTGGACATGACTTGTGTGCAGATTGGGGTTTGAGTTTGCACTGGCCTAAAAAAATCCCACCGCAGCGCCGGTGGGATTTTTTAAATCGCCTTTTCAGGTAGCCTTAGCGTCGTTCCTGTTTGCGAATCAGCCACACCGCCAAACAGGCAAACAAGAGGGTGGGCAGGATGGCGGCCAGAAACGGCGGGATGCCGTAAAGCTGGCTGGAAAAGCCAAACAGCCGCCCAGCAAAGTGAAAGGCCAGCCCCAAGCACACGCCGAAAAACAGCTTCAGCCCCATATTGCCGTGGCGGGTTTGCTGGGGGGTGAAGGCCAGCGCCACCAAGGCCATCACCAGTGCGGCCAGCGGATAGCTGATTTTGCGCCACCAAGCCAGCTCGTAGCGAGTGGTTTGCTGGTGGTTGTCTTGCAAGTGTTGTACATAGGTGCCCAAGGCGGCAATCGACATTTGCTCCGGCTCCACCAGCAATACATTCAGCAGCTGGCGGCTCACGGCGGCAGGCCATTCGAGGGTGTCGGCGTGGGCGGCCACGGCGCGGTTGCTTTGCAATTCGGTGCGGCGCACTTGTTGTAAGTGCCAAGTAGCATCGTTGCCGCTTTCGGCATGCAGTGGTGTGGCGGCGGCTGCGTGCACGGTTTCGGTGAGTTCGAAATTGTCGTTGTGGCGGTAGATGGTGATGTCGCGCAGGCTGCTGTCGGGCAGCATTTCGGCCACATTGATGATGTCGTTGTTTTGCTTAATCCAGATGCCGGAGCGGGTGCCGGCGCTGATTTTGTCTTGGGTGGCGTTGAGCTTGAATTGCTCGGCGCGCTGGCCTACGGCCGGCACAATCCATTCGCCCAGCAGCAAGGTGGCCACGGCAAACACCGCTGCAAACTGCAACACCATGCCGATGATGCGGCGCAGGCGAACGCCGCTGGTTTTAATCACCGTAAGCTCGCTGTGGGCGGCTAATTGGCTTAAGGCCACCAAGCCGCCAATCAGTACCGCCAGCGGCATCAGCTCATAGGCGTGCGCCGGGATTTGCAGGGTAACATACCACAGCATTTTGGCATTGTTATAGCTGCCTTGGCCGACATCGCCGATTTGCCCCATCACATCGAAAAAGAAATACAGCGCCAACAGCGCCACCAGTGCATATAAGGTGGCGGTGGTGAGCTGGCGCACCACATAGCGGTTGAGCAGGCTCATGATGGCTTGCCTCCCAATGCCGCTTTGATGCCCGGCCAAAACGCTTGCGCCGGCTGGCTGCGCAGGCGCAACAACAGCCAAAACAGCGCCAACATCAGCACGTGCATCGGCAATAGCCCCATCAGCATCGGCAGCTTGCCGCCGGCCACGGCATCACGCAAAAAGGTAAGGCCGTTTTGGTAGACCAGAAACAGCCCCACGGCAATCAGGATATTATAAGTGTGGCCGCTGCGCGGGTTGTAATAGGATAAAGGCAGTGCCAGTAGGCTGATGACCAGCACGCTCAGCGGCAGCGATAAGCGCCACATCAATTCGGCTTGGTGCTGCGGATCGCCGCTGTGCAATAGTTGCATGGTGGGAATGGTGCGGCGGTTGGCCGAAGCGTCGACAATTTTGGTGCCGGTGCTTACAATCAGGCTTAAGCTTTTGAACGCGGCGCGTTCATAGTCGGCCTGGCCGGGGGTGCCGCTGTAGCGGTGGCCGTTTTGCAGTGCCAGTATGCGTTTGCCGTCTTCTTGTTTGAATTGGCCGCTGGTGGCCAAAATTACGCTGTCGCGGCCATTGCTTTCTTTTTCGCGGATAAACAGATTGCGCGCGTCGCCGCTGTCGCTGTCGAACGATTCGATAAAATACACCCGTGGCAGCTGGCCACCCACTTCGCGGAACACGCCCGGCTCAATCAACGACAATTCTTGCTTTTGTTTGAGGATTTCGGCAAATTCGCGGCTGCGCAATTCCGCCCACGGCAGCAGCCACAGTGAAATCGCCGCCACCAGCAGCGCAAACGGCACCGCAAAACGCAGTATCGGCTGCGTCCATCTTTTTAAAGCCAGGCCGCACGAGAGCCATACCGACATTTCACTGTCGCGCCAGTAGCGGGTAAGTACGGTGAGCGTGCTGATGTAGGCGGTGAGAATCAGCAGCAGCGGCGTAAACCCGATGGTCCAAAAACCCACCAGTGCGGCCACTGCGTCGATGGCCACATTGCCTGCAGCGGCGCGCCCGAGCAAGTTGATGGCCTGGGTAGACACCAAAATGGCCAGCAAAATCACAAAGACGCCCACCGCAGTAAACGAGAGCTCTTTGATAAATTGGCGTTGATAAATCATAAGTTGGCTAATGATAGTGGCTAAGACCGCAGTGGCCGTATGTTTCAGGCAGCCACTTGCGTTACAATGGCAGGGTTTGCAAGGGTGGCCGATACCAGCAATCTGGCCGCCATGACATCAGGAGATGAAAGAATGAAATTTAGCATAAAAGCCGGAAAATTGCAGCCCAATACTGCGGCGGCGGCCTTGTTTGTGTGCACCGATGCTTGCCCGTGCGGGCAAAACGGTGCGGATGAGGTGGTGGCGGCGCTGTGTGCGCAAACCGCCACCGACGAGCAGCGTTTTGTGGGCAGCCAAGTATGGCACAACGGCAGCTTGCAGGCACTGGCGGTATTGCGTTTGCAACACACCGATTACGCCGCGGTGCAAAAAGCGGTGGCCGAAGCGGCAGCATGGGCGGCCAAACAGCCGCAACTGGCGGTGGATGTATCGGCCTTGGATGCCGCTGCCGCCGCCACGGTGGTGGAAGTGCTCACCATTGCGTTGGCGCAAGCGGTATACCGTTTTGACGGTTTGAAAAAAGAAGCCAAACCGGCAGCCTTGGCTGAAGCGGTGTTTTACAGTGGCGAACATGCGCTTCAGGCAGCCTTAAATGTGGCCGAAGCCACCGTATACGGCATGGATATTTGTAAGAATCTGGGCAATGCGCCGGGCAATGTGTGCACGCCCAAATACCTGGCCGACACCGCCCGCCGCGAAGCCGAAGCCGTGGGCGGCCAAGCCAAAATCATGGATGCCGATGCCATTCAAAAATTGGGCATGGGTTCGTTTTGGTCGGTGGCCAAGGCCAGCAGCGAAGGCGCTTATTTGATTGAATTGCGCTACAACGGCGCCGCTGATGCCGATGCCGCGCCGGTGGTGTTGGTGGGCAAGGGCATCACTTTCGACACCGGCGGCATTTCGCTCAAGCCGGGCGAAGCCATGGATGAAATGAAATACGATATGTGCGGCGCGGCCAGCGTGATCGGCACATTCTGCGCGGCGGCCAAATTAAAGCTGCCCATTAACTTAGTGGCGGTGGTGCCCACCTGTGAAAACATGCCGGCGGGCAATGCCAGCAAGCCGGGCGATGTGGTTACTTCTATGAAAGGCCTTACCATCGAAGTGCTCAACACCGATGCCGAAGGCCGCTTGATTTTGTGCGACGCACTCACCTATGCCGAACAGTTCAAGCCGCGCGCGGTAATCGATGTGGCCACCCTCACCGGTGCCTGCATTATTGCCTTGGGACACACCGCCAGCGGCGTGCTAGGCAATAATCAAGCCTTGGTAGACAGCTTGTTGGCTTCTTCGCGGGCAGTGAACGACAAAGCATGGCAATTGCCGCTGTTCGACGAATACAAAGAGCAGCTCAAATCCAATTTTGCCGATTTGCAAAACATCGGTGGCCGTCCGGCGGGTACCATTACCGCAGCGGTATTTTTGTCGTACTTTACCGAAGCCTATCCGTGGGCGCATTTGGACATTGCCGGCACCGCGTGGAAATCAGGCAAAGACAAAGGCGCCACCGGCCGCCCGGTGCCCTTATTGTTGAACTATTTGCGCAGCCAAGCACAGCAGGGCTGAGCCATCAATGGCCACGGTAACGTTCTACACCCATGTGGCGGCGGTAACGCCGTTTGCCTGCCGCCTGGTGCAAAAAGCCTGGGCTTCAGGCAGCCGTGTGCTGGTGTGGCTGGAAGATGAATCGGCGCGGCAAAGCTTTGATGCTTTGCTGTGGTCGTTTGAAGCCGCCAGCTTTGTGCCGCATACCGTGTGGCTGCCTGAAGAAGCAATGCAGCCGCCCATCAGCGCCGGTGTTACACTGGCGTGCGGTGCGGCTTTGCCGCCGCTGGCCGCGGATACGGTGGTGTTGAATCTGGCCGATGTTTACTGGTGCGATGCGCCGCAGCCGCCGGTGCGGGTGTTGGAAATCATCAGCGATGATTTGGATGAGCTGGCCGCCGCCCGTAATCGTTTTCGCGCTTACCGGCAGGCCGGTTTTACGGTACAACACCATGATAGAGCGGGCAAAGATGGTTGATGTGTGTGTTTGAATAAGCACATCACCTAAAGAAAATACGGGGTTCTGTGTTAACAGAACCCCGTATTTTTACCTCTTCAATTAAGCGCCTATACCAAGGCAGGCTTAATCAACGGGTTTTATTGCTGAGCCGGTTTGAATTAAACACACAGTTTAATTACCGGCTTGGCCGTATTATTTAACTTCGGAAGCGGCAGAAGCAGCAGCGGCGCTTACTTCAGAAGCGGCAGCATTCATTTCAGAGGCAGCAGCGGTGGTCACTTCAGAAGCGGCGGCAGTTACTTCAGAAGCGGCGGCAGTTACTTCAGAAGCGGCGGCAGTTACTTCAGAAGCAGCAGAGGCAGCCGGAGTGGCTTGTTCGGCTTGGCCGCAAGCAGCCAACAACAAAGACATCAGGGCAGCAGCCAACAGGGATTTTTTCATGGTGTAATACCTTATCAATCAAACTTAATTATGGTTAATGACGAGTTTGTTTACTTAAGGCATGGTGTATACCGTGTCAAATAAACAATTCGGCTGCGATTATGCACCAGTGGATTTTGTATTGCAATGCAACATGAAAAGAATATTCAGCTAAATGCTTTTTTTAGAATAAAAAAAAGCGTTGTAAAGTGATTGCTGCGCGAATTAGCCAATGCATTGTAAATCATGGTTTTTAAGAATTTGATTTTAATTAAATTTAATTGAAATTAACGAATTTGTGTTGAATAAAATGCTGTTTTAATGCGTTGATGCCCATGTTGCAAAACAACAACATGGGCAATGATTTTGATGCCTTGTCATCAAAACTTAACGCTTTTAGCCGAATGGTCTTAACGTTCGCTGATTCTGGCCGCCAGCCGTTGCAGTTTGGGGGCGATGTCGCGTACAAAGTCGTTCACATGCCAGCGGCTGGCCGGTACGCTGGCATTCAATGAGTGGGTATAGCGCGCTTCGGCGCGGTTGTAAACGCCCACGGCAATGGCGAGGATGTCGGGCGAAAAATCGCCGTTAGACAAACTATAGCCGTGTTGGCGGAAAAATTCGCTTTGCTGCAACAGTAGCTGCCACTGTTGTTCAAATTGCGCCGGCATCACGGTTTGCATATTGCGGCCGATGGCTTCGCGTTGCAGCGCATCGGACACGGCAAAAAAGGCGCGGCCGATGGCGGTTTGTGCAATCGGTACTTTTGAGCCCACCATCAGCTGCACTGCCAGTCGCGCTGGGCTACGAAAGCTGGCCAGATACAGCATTTCGCCCATTTCTTCTTTGGCCAGGCTTACCGAAACCTGGTTTTCCGCCGCAAAGGCCGCCATCAACGGCTGAGCGGTGCGGGTCAAATCGTATTGCGCCCATGCGGTGGCGCTGAGCTGAATGCTGGCCATGCCTAGGCGGTAGCCGCCATCGCGGTCGGCGGCCAGAAATTCGGTTTTCAATAAAGTATAGATTAAGCGCGATACGGTGGCCTTGGGCAGGCCGGTGCGTTCGCAAATGGCTTGGTGGGTGAGGGTGATGCCGCTGTTTTCAAAAGTACTCAACAAGCTTAAGCCGCGCGCCAAGGCGGTGATAAATTGACGGTCATTGTCGTGCTCGGCCTTGTCGATTTGCTGCAAAATGGTTTTTAACACTTTACTTCTCCGCTCAATTTAGGTACATTGTTTCGTATTGTAAAACATAATTTCGCATTGCGGAATTTTATTTGCCGATGCCCGGCTTAAAACCAAAACCGATTTCTATTTTTGAGGAGACACCCCATGGCCAAAAACCACAGCCGCGCCCCGTTTAACTGGGACGACCCTTTGCTGCTGCAACAACAGCTCACCGAAGAAGAGCGCATGGTGGCCGAAACCGCCGAGGCGTTTTGCCAAGATGCTTTGATGCCGGGCATTATTCAGGCCAACCGCGAGGAGTTGTTCGACCGCAACATCATGCGCGAAATGGGTGAATTGGGCTTGCTGGGCGCCACCATCGACGGCTACGGCTGTGCCGGTATGTCGCATGTGGCCTACGGCGTGATTGCGCGGGCGGTGGAGCGGGTGGATTCCGGCTACCGTTCGGCCATGAGCGTGCAATCGAGCTTGGTGATGCACCCGATTTGGGCTTACGGCACCGACGCGCAAAAAGACAAATACCTGCCCAAGCTGGCCACCGGCGAATGGGTGGGCTGCTTCGGCCTTACCGAGCCGAATGCGGGCTCTGACCCGGCAGGCATGCAAACCCGCGCCAAAGCTGTACCGGGCGGCTATTCGGTTTCCGGCACCAAAATGTGGATTACCAACAGCCCGATTGCCGATGTATTTGTGGTGTGGGCGAAAGACGATGCTGGCGAAATCCGCGGCTTTATCTTGGATAAAGGCATGAAAGGCCTGAGCGCGCCCAAAATCGAAGGCAAATTCTCGCTGCGCGCGTCGATTACCGGCGAAATCGTGATGGATGAAGTGTTTGTGCCGGAAGAAAACGCCTTTCCGGATATCCGCGGTTTGAAAGGCCCGTTTGGCTGCCTGAATAAAGCCCGTTACGGCATTGCTTGGGGTGCGATGGGTGCGGCGGAGTTTTGCTGGCACGCTGCGCGCCAATACACTTTGGATCGCAAACAGTTCAACCGTCCGCTGGCGGCCACGCAATTGGTGCAGTTGAAACTGGCCAATATGCAAACCGAAATCGCCTTAGGGCTGCAGGCAGCCTTGCGTGTAGGGCGTTTGATGGACGAAGGCGCAGCAGCACCGGAAATGATTTCGCTGATTAAGCGCAACAACTGCGGCAAAGCGCTGGACATCGCCCGCGTGGCACGCGATATGCACGGCGGCAACGGCATTGCCGACGAATTCCATGTTATCCGCCATGTGATGAACTTGGAAGCCGTGAACACCTACGAAGGTACCCACGATGTGCACGCGCTGATTTTGGGTCGTGCGCAAACCGGTATTGCTGCTTTTGGTTAAGCGGTTTTAAGGCTGCCTGAAACTTTATTTAAAGGTTTCAGGCAGCCTATTTGCCTTTATATAGACGCTTTATATAGACGCTTTGCATCAATTTTAATCCATAAGGAATCCCCTCATGACGCCCCAAGCATTAAACGGCATTAAGGTTTTGGATTTGTCGCGCGTATTGGCCGCGCCCGGCTGTACGCAGATTTTGGCCGACTTGGGTGCCGAGGTGATTAAAATCGAGCGTCCGGGCGAGGGCGATGAAACCCGCCAATGGTCGCCGCCAAGCTTTGCCGACGGCACCGCCGCCTATTTTGCCACCGTAAACCGCAATAAAAAATCGCTCACCGTCGACATGGCCAAGCCAGAAGGGCAGGCTTTATTGCGCCAATTGGCGGCAGCAGCGGATATTGTGGTGGAAAACTTCAAAGTGGGCGGGCTGAAAAAATACGGGCTGGATTACGACAGCCTTAAGCAAAGCAATCCCGGCCTGATTTACGCCTCGCTCACCGGCTTCGGCCAAACCGGCCCCGATGCGGCCAAACCCGGCTACGACTATATTATCCAAGGCTTGAGCGGCTTAATGAGCATCACCGGCCCTGCCGACGGCCTGCCGCACAAAGTGGGCGTGGCGGTGGTGGATTTGTTTGCCGGCTTGCAGCTTACCATCGGCATTCAGGCAGCCTTGATTGCACGCGCCCAAACCGGGCTTGGGCAGCAGGTGGATGTGTCGCTGCTCGACAGTGCCGTGGCCATGAGCGCCAATGTGGGCATGAATTGCCTCGCTTCCGGCAGCGTGCCGCCGCGCTTGGGCAATGCGCACCCGAATATTGTGCCGTATCAGGTATTTGAAGCAGCACACGGCCAGCATCTGATTTTGGCTTGCGGCAACGACAAACAATTTGCCGCCATTGGCCGTGTGATGGAGCAGGAATGGCATACCGAGCCGCGCTTTGCTACCAACCCGCAGCGGGTGGCGCACCGCGACGAATTGGTGCCGCTGATGCAGGCAGTGTTTGCCCACAAAACGCGCGATGAATGGATTGCACTGTTTGAAGCGGCACAAGTGCCGTGCGGGCCGATCAACAACATCGCCGAAGCCTTGGCCATGCCGCAAGTGCAACAGCGCGGCATGGTGGTGGACTTTGCCGCTGGCGGCAGCCCGGTAAAAGTATTGGGCAACCCGATTAAATTATCGGCCACGCCGGTGCAATACCACAGCGCCCCGGCTGCGTTGGGTGCGCACAGCGATGAGATTTTGCGCAGCTTGGGCTATAGTGAGGAACAAATCTGCCAATGGCGTGCTGATGGGGTGGTCTGAATGGTAGATCGGATTCTTGAATCCGACACTTGGCGGTTAAGGCCAAAATATCAATATCTTGTTTGGTGAGCCATGAAAAGCTACCTGAAAGCGAAGCTTCTGTGAAGCCAAAAGGCACTTTCAGGCAGCCTTTTTTTGGCATCGTTTGCAAGCAATCAGGCCACTTGGGTTTGATGCTCGTTGCCGGTGCGGCTGCGGATGTGGCCCAAGCGGTAAACGGTTTCGCCTTGTTCGGCCAAAAAGGCTTGCACTGCGTCGGCGTCTTCCTTGGCCACAATCACCACCATGCCGATGCCGCAGTTAAAGGTGCGGTACATTTCCTGTGTTTCTACATTGCCGGCTTGTTGTAGCCATTGAAACAGCTTGGGCAGCGGCCAGGCTTGGGCATCGATTTGCGCCACGGTGTTGGCGGGCAGTACGCGTGGTACGTTTTCGGTGATGCCGCCGCCGGTGATGTGCGCCATGCCTTTGATGGTGAATTGTTGCAAGGCGGCCAAAATCGGTTTTACATACAGGCGGGTGGGGGCGATGATGGCTTGGCGCAGGGTTTTATTGCCGTCAAACGGGGCGTCCAGCGCGGGCTGGTCGCGTTCGATGATTTTGCGCACCAGTGAATAGCCGTTGGAATGGGCGCCGTTGGAAGCCAAGCCCAACACCACATCGCCGGACACAATGCTGCGTCCGTTAATCACGCGCTCTTTTTCCACCACGCCCACGGCAAAACCGGCCAAGTCGTATTCGCCTTGCGGATACATGCCCGGCATTTCGGCGGTTTCGCCGCCAATCAGCGCGCAGCCCGATGCTTCGCAGCCGGCGGCAATGCCTTTAATCACATCGGTGGCGCGCGCCACATCCAGTTTGCCGCAAGCGAAATAGTCTAAGAAAAACAAAGGCTCGGCGCCTTGCACCAGAATGTCGTTCACGCTCATGGCCACCAAGTCGATGCCCACGGTGTCGTGTTGATCCCAGTCGAAAGCCAGTTTTAATTTGGTGCCCACGCCGTCGGTGCCGGACACCAATACCGGGTTTTGGTATTTTTTGCTGATTTCCACCAATGCGCCAAAGCCGCCCAAGTCGCCCAATACTTCGGGGCGCATGGTGCGTTTGGCAAACGGTTTGATGTTTTCGACCAGTTGGTCGCCGGCGTCGATGTCCACACCGGCATCGCGGTAGCTTAAAGAAGGGCTCATGGCGTTATCCTGATTGGTATAAGCAGTAATTGGTATAAGCAGTAAAAATAGCGACCGCAGCGGTCAAATCGCGCAATTCTACCTTTTTTTAAATGGCTTGAGTATGGCAATCCCATTTTGTCATAATAAATATTAGTGTTGTTATTTTTTCATATTAGAAAATAATAAGTGCTATTTTGATTAATTTATTCATAAATTAGCTTGTTTTGGATTTTTTATTGTTCTATTATGCATAAAATACCTTATTTCTTAACAAGATGATATTCGGTTTCAGACAGCCTTTGCTTCTGAAATCATGCAAACACAGCACAAAAAGGAGTGAACAATGGTGCGCAAAACCGGTAATAAAGTGGTGGTGGTGGGTACGGGCGCCGTAGGCATCAGCTATGCCTTTGCCATGCTCAGTCAAGGGCAGTGTGATGAGTTGGTGCTGATTGATTTGAACAAGAAAAAAGCCAAAGCCGATGTGCTGGATTTGGCGCACGGTGTGTTGTATGCAGCCACGCCCACGCAGATTGCTTTTGGTACTTATGTCGATTGTGCCGATGCGGATATTGTGTGTATTTGTGCCGGGGTGGCGCAAAAACCGGGTGAAACGCGCCTGGATTTGATTGATCGCAATCTGAAGGTATTTCACACCGTGGTGGGCGAAGTGATGGCTTCCGGCTTCGACGGTATTTTTCTGGTGGCCACCAACCCGGTGGATGTGCTGGCGTATGCCACTTGGCGTTTTTCCGGCTTGCCCGCCAGCCGCGTGATTGGCTCCGGCACCATTTTGGACACCGCGCGCCTGTGTTATTACTTGGGGCAGGAATTCGGTGTGGCGCCGGTGAGTATCGACGCACAAATGATTGGCGAACATGGCGACAGTGTGATTGCAGCTTGGAGTACCGCGTCGATTGCCGGTATGCCGCTGAAAGATTTATTGGCGCAAAACCCGAGCAAATCCGGGCGTATGGACGAAATCTACCATAATGTACGCGATGCAGCGTATTCCATTATTGATGCCAAAGGCGCTACGTGTTACGGCATTGCCATGGGGCTGGCCAAAATTTCACAGGCGCTGCTGCATAACCAGAATATTGTGCTCACCGTGTCCACTTTATTGCACGGCGCTTACGGTCATCACGATGTTTATATTGGCGTGCCGGCGGTGCTCAACCGTAACGGCGTGGTGCGGGTGATTGATAAGCCGCTGGATGCGCAGGAACAGGCGCAATTTGACCAATCGGCGGCGATTTTGCGCGATTATCAGCAAAAAGTGCTGGAATACCGCCATGGCTAAGCGGCATGTTTGATGAAGCCCGCCTGTGTCGGCGGGCTTTTTTATGCGCCAGCTGTGTGGTATAGGCAATTTAAATAATTTTAAAAAACAAATACTTGTATTCTTGTTTTGCTAGGTGAGCGCGCAGCGGTGGAAAAACGTTTCCGTTTTAGTGCGCCTGCGCTAAAATGTTGCAGTGCGCAATAAGTGATTTTGCTGTATACACTCAAAATTGATTTGATTCAGATAGGGGAATTTATGCGGCAAGCAGACAAGCGCTCGTGGGCGCCTTGGCTTATCGGCTTGGTGGTGGCAGCCTTGGTGGTGTGGCTGGTGTCGGCCTTGCAAGGTGTGCTGACCCCATTTGTGGTGGCGGGTATCCTGGCCTATATTCTCAACCCTTTGGTGGAGAAACTGCGCCATCGCGGTGTTTCGCGGCCGATTGCCGCCATGCTGGTGATGTTGTTTGCATTGGCCTTACTGGCCTTGCTGCTGCTGATTATCGTGCCGATGCTGATCAATCAGTTTGAGAATTTGTCGGCCAAATTGCCCCAGTTTATGCATTGGCTGCAAACCCGCGCCTTGCCGTGGGTTAACCACACGCTGCGCCTGAATATCGCATTGAATGCCGACAGCGCCGCTTTATGGATGCAAGAGCATATGGGCAGCCTGAAAGACGCGCTGTCCAAAGCCATGCCCACCTTGATGCGCCAAAGCAGTTCCATTTTGGTGATGTTCAGCAATTTATTGCTGCTGCCGTTTTTGCTGTATTACTTTCTGCTTGATTGGGTGCGCTGGACACACGGCATTAAGGTACTGATGCCACGTCGCATTTTGCCTACCTATAACCGTATTGCCACCGAGATGGACAAGGTATTGGGTGAATTTTTGCGCGGCCAGATTACGGTGATGTTGGTGATGGGTCTGCTGTATGGCTTGGGGCTGATGCTGGTGGGGCTGGATTCGGGCTTTGCCATCGGTATGGTGGCCGGTTTGCTGGTGTTTATTCCCTATCTGGGCGCTTTTATCGGCCTGTTGTTGGCCACGGTGGCAGCGGTATTGCAGTTTGATTCGTGGACCGGGCTGTTGCTGGTGTGGGCGGTGTTTGGCATCGGTCAGTTTTTGGAAAGTTTTTTTATCACCCCGAAAATTGTGGGTGATCGCATTGGTTTGTCGCCGTTTTGGGTGATTTTTGCCTTATTGGCCTTTGGCCAGTTGCTCGGTTTTGTGGGTATGTTGCTGGCCTTGCCGCTGGCGGCCATCACTTTGGTGCTGCTGCGCGAGGGTGGTAATGCCTACTTGGCCAGCAGCTATTATTTGCAGGCGCCGGAGGGCAATGCCGTACCGCCACCGCCCGCACCCGCAAGCGTGATTGTATTGCCGAACGAGGGCGAGGCCGGCCGTGAGCCCAACTGAAAAGCTGTATTACAGCGTGGTGGTGTTGGTGTCGGCCATTTCGGTATTGCTCAGCCCGTTTTTTTATGTGCGCCGGGGCAACAGTACGGCCAAGGTGCGTAAGCCGGTGGCGTGGCGCTGGATTATCGCCAGCTATTTGATTATCGGCGGCGTGTTGCTGGCCTTGTTGTATGTGATTTTTTTCAAGCAGTGAATTGTTGGACGGCATGGCCGTCTCTGTTTTAACCTGAAGGAGTTGTTGAATTATGCGTTTAGCAAACAAAGTTGCCGTAATTACCGGTGCTGCCAGCGGTATCGGCTTGGCCACCGCCGAAAAATTTGCCGCCGAAGGTGCTGTGGTGGCGGTGTGTGATGTGAATAAAGCCGGTGTGGATGCCGCTGTGGCCGCACTCACCGCCAAAGGCGGCAAAGCCGTGGGCTATGTGGTGGATGTCACCAATAAAGAGCAAATCAACGCTATGCGTGACGATTTGCTGGCTCAGCAAGGCCATATTGATGTGTTGGTAAACAACGCCGGCATCGTGATGGATGCACAGCTGGTAAAAATGACCGAAGAGCAGTTTGACAAAGTAATCGACATCAACCTCAAAGGCACTTACAACATGGCGCGTGCGCTGGTGGACACCATGGTGGCACAAGGCTCGGGCGTGATTTTGAACGCCAGCTCGGTGGTGGGTGTGTATGGCAACTTCGGCCAAACCAACTATGCCGCCACCAAATTCGGCGTGATCGGCTTTGTGAAAACCTGGTCGCGCGAGCTGGGCAAAAAAGGCATTCGCGTGAACGCCGTGTGCCCGGGCTTTGTGGCCACCCCGATTTTGAAAGACATGCCGGAAAAAGTACTGGCCGCCATGGCCGACAAAGTGCCGATGAAACGCTTGGCCGACCCGGCTGAAATCGCCAATGTATACGCCTTCTTGGCCAGTGATGAAGCCAGCTACATCAACGGCGCAGCCATTGAAGTAACCGGCGGTTTGACGCTGTAAGCCGTTTTTAATATCACCGGCCTTTGCCGCTTTCAGGCAGCCTTTATCCATAAGGCTGCCTGAATTTTTTGGATTTGGCATGGGTTGGATGTGTCTTGTACAATCGGGCGCGGTATCACGGGCGCGGTGGGTTTTACGGTTATTGCCGATATCAAACCCTAAAAAAGAACCGGACTACGTTGGCTTGCCTCGTTATCTTATTTTTAGCATTGGTATGACATTAAAGGAACACACAGATGGACATCCGGCAGCAAACCACACAGCTATTGCAACAATGGCAAACCCAGTTGTGGCATTGGGTGCCCAATGTGGTGTCGGCAGTGCTGATTTTGTTGTTGTTTTGGCTATTGGCCTTGGCCAGCCGCTGGCTGTGCGTGCGTTTTGACCACCGCATCAGTGGTGGCCAAGTGCATGTGGGGCGTTTGCTGGGCTGGGCGGTGTATGTGTTTTTTCTGGTTTCCGGCGCATTTTTGGCACTGGATGCCCTGAAGTTAACCCAGTTTCTCACCCATATGCTGGCCGGTGCCGGCATTGTGGGCATTGTGGCCGGTTTTGCATTGCAAGACATCGCCTCCAATGCGTTTGCGGGCATGTTGGTGCGGCTGCAACGGCCGTTTGATGCGGGGCAATGGGTGGAAGTGAACACGGCTTTTGGCCAAGTGCGGGAAATCAGCATGCTCACTACCGCCATCGATACCCCCGACGGGCAAACCGTGTATGTGCCCAATCAGCTGATTTACAGCAATAATTTCAAAAATTACTCTACCTTGGGCAAGCGGCGGGTGGTGATTGCCTGCGGTGCGGCGCTGAGTGATGATTTGGCGCAAGTACAACAGCTGGCGTTGGCGGAAATCAACCAAATTCCCGGGCGCCTGCCCGGCAGCGGTGCGGATTTTTATTGGAAAGACCTCAGTGCCGCCGGTTGCCATTTTGAAGTGGGCTTCTGGATTGCTTTTCAGGAATACAGCCAATATTTAGCCGCTGTCGATGAGGCGGTAAGCCGCCTAAAAAACCGCTTTGCAACCGAAAAAATCAACCTCGTATAGAAAGGCTTTACCCATGGATGCTGCTGAAAAAAGCGCTGTATTGGCGCGTTTGAATACGTGGGGCAAAAATACCTTGCTGGAAACCTTATCGATTGAATTTGTGGACGTGGGCGCCGATTTTCTCACCGCCACCATGCCGGTGGGGCCGGTGGTACACCAGCCGCACGGCATTTTACACGGCGGCGCCAGCGTGGCGCTGGGCGAGAGTGTGGCTTCCACCTTGTCTAATTATGTAATCGACACGCAAAGCCATTACGCTGTGGGGGTGAATATCCAGGCCAATCACTTGCGCCCGCTACACGCAGGAGTGGTGCGCTGCACCGCCGTGATTAAGCGGCGCGGGCGTACCATGCATTACAGTGAAATGACGGTGGTGGATGAACAAGAGCGCTTGATTTGTGCCATGAGTATGAACAATATGGTGGTGGCACACAGCACTTAATGACGGCGGCTGTGGTGTTTGTGCTGCCGCAATGAACCGCCATACAAACAAGGCTTGCTTTTTGTGATTAAAGCTTTTAAAATTCTCCGTTTACGAAATTTGTTCTGTTTATTAGGAGACACCCCATGGCCAATAGCGCACAAGCACGCAAACGCGCTCGTCAAGCACTGAAAAACCGTGCTCACAACGCCAGCTTGCGTACTGCTTTTCGCACTGCCGTTAAAAAAGTATTGAAGTCTGTAGAAGCCGGTGACAAAGCCGCTGCTCAAGCGACATTCCAACAATCCACCAAAGTGATGGATCGCATTGCCGACAAAGGCGTGTTCCACAAAAACAAGGCCGCCCGCCACAAGAGCCGCCTGTCTGCCAAAGTGAAAGCCATGGCCTAATCGCCACATAGGTTTGACGCCGCTAATCTTGGCGGCCGCTTTGCCCTAATATTGCCCGGTTTTGCCGGGCTTTATTTTTGCCTGTACGTGGGTTTTACTGCAAAAATAAAGAGATTTGTTTGATTAAGGCTGCCTGAAAACGGCTTCAGGTAGCCTTTAGCAATAAGCATGCAACAAAATTATAAAAACAGCCCCGAAAAGGGGCTGTTTTTATGAGCGGTTTGCACCAGAAAATCAAGCATAAGGGTGTTGCAATACAATGGTTTCTTCCCGATCCGGGCCGGTGGAAATCATGGCGATGGGGGCGCCGCAGATTTCGGCCACGCGCTGGAGGTAGTTTTTGGCGTTTTGCGGCAGGGCGTCGTAGGATTTGACGCCGAAGGTGCTGTCTTGCCAGCCGGGCATGGTTTCGTAGATTGGAGTGCAGGCGGCCACGGCATCGGCGCCGAAGGGCAGGATGTCGATGGTTTCGCCGTTCAATTCATAGCCGGTACAGATATTGATGTTTTCCAGGCCGTCCATCACATCCAGCTTGGTGATGCACATGCCGGAAACGCCGTTAATCTGAATGGCGCGTTTCAGCGCGGCGGCGTCAAACCAGCCGCAGCGGCGGGCGCGGCCGGTGGTGGCACCGAATTCTTGCCCGCGCTCACCCAAGCCGGCACCCACTTCATCAAACAATTCGGTGGGGAATGGGCCTGCGCCCACGCGGGTGGTGTAGGCTTTTACGATGCCCAGCACATAGCCGAGCATTTGCGGCGCCACACCGGCACCGGGTGCAGCAGCACCGGCCACGCAGTTGGAGGAAGTCACAAAAGGATAGGTACCGTGGTCGATGTCGAGCAAGGTGCCTTGGGCGCCTTCGAACAGGATTTTGTCGCCACGCGCATTCATCTCGGTGAGCTCGCGCGACACATCGGCCACCATCGGGCGGATGCGGGCGGCCAAGCCTTGGATTTGCGCCCATACGGTGTCGAAATTCACCGGGGCTGCCTGAAACAAATGTTCCAGCTGCACATTGTATAGCGCAATGTTTTCCTGCAATTTGGTTTTCAACTGCGCTTCATCAAACAAATCAATCACACGCACGGCACGGCGGGCCACTTTGTCTTCGTAGGCGGGGCCGATGCCGCGGCCGGTGGTGCCGATTTTACCGGCGCCGCGTGCGGCTTCGCGTGCTTGGTCTAGCGCCACGTGGTAGGGCAGAATCAACGGGCAAGTGGGGGCGATTTTAAGGCGGCGCGCCACTTTGATGCCCGCGCTTTCCAATTCGTCGATTTCTTTCAGCAAGGCTTCGGGGCTGAGTACCACGCCGGAGCCGATAAAGCATTGCACGCCTTCGCGCAAAATGCCGGACGGAATCAGGTGCAATACGGTTTTTTTGCCGCCCACCACCAAAGTATGCCCAGCATTGTGGCCGCCTTGAAAGCGCACCACACCGGCGGCTTGGTCGGTAAGCCAGTCTACAATTTTGCCTTTGCCTTCATCGCCCCATTGGGTGCCGATAACCACTACGTTTTTTGCCATGATTGTGTACCTGTTTTAAATCGTTAAATCATCAATAAATAAACTTGTTTAGGAAATTCAGTCGGCCAACGGGATGACGCACCATTGCTGGTTTTGCCATACCAATTGGCGGTTGCAGCTGTGCGGATCGCGCGTGTGCGGGGTGTAATCCACCATCACGCACTCGCCCGCCGCACGCAAGCGTTCGATTTCGGCAGCGGCGGCTCCGGCATCACCCAGCGCCACTTTAATACCGTGCCAGCCAGCCGATTGTGGCAAATGGCCGATTAAATCGCGCAAGTCGAAGCTAAAGCCGGTGGCCGGGCGGGCGCGGCCGAAATGCTTGCCCAAATCGTTGTAGCGGCCACCGCGCGCCAGTGCATCCGGCCAGTCGGCACCGTAGGCGGCAAACAATAAGCCGCTGTGGTAGGAGTCGACCCGCAGCTCGGACAAATCAATATGCACCGGCCGATTGGCAAAAGCCGCGCACACGGTTTGCAGCTCGTTTAAGGCTGCCTGAATCGCAGGCAAAGGCGGCAAAGCGCTGCGGGCGCGCTCAATCACTTCTTGGTTGCCGTACAGTGTGGGCAGCAGTGCCAAAGCGTTGACCCATTGTGTCGCTAGTTGCAGGCTTTGGCCGTGGTGGCGCACGGCTTCAGCGTCTTTGTTTTGCATCATGCCAAGCAAAATGTGCGCATCGGCTTCGCTCAACTGTGCCGCTTCGGCCAGGGCGCGGAAAATACCGATGTGACCCAGCGCCAGCTGCGGCTCGGTAACATTCACCAAGCGCAGGCTTTTGAGCATCAAATCAATTAGTTCTATATCGGCTTCAATACCGGCATAGCCGTATAGCTCGGCACCAATCTGCAAAGGCTCGCGCGTGCTTAAAAAGCCGTCGGGGCGGGCGTGCAACACCGTGCCGGCATAGCACAGGCGGTTTACCCCATTATTGGCCGACAGCAAATGCGCATCAATGCGCGCCACTTGCGGGGTGATGTCGGCGCGCAAACCCAATTGGCGGCCACTGATTTGATCCACCACACGGATGGTTTTGAGCGACAAGCCTTCGTCGATACGGGTGAGCAGGGAATCGCTGTATTCCAGCAAGGGCGGGCTTACCAGCTCGTAGCCGTGCACGCGGAAAAGTGCCAACAACTGCTCCTTGGCACTTTCCAGCTGGCGTGCGGTGGAGGGCAGGATGTCGGCAATGTGTTCAGGCAGCTGCCAGGACTGCATAAGGTTCTCGCTTTTGTTTCAGACACAACAAAGGCGGGCATTGCCATTTCAAATAAAAGTGCGGCCATGCCGTGCGGCACGCGCGTTTTTACTTCAAATGCAAATGAACCCACCTTGGTTTATTAAAGCGACACTTTAGCATAAATCGGCCGCTTTGGCATTACATACCCGCGCTGAAACAAGATAATACTAATGCTAAAAATAAGATAACAAGGCGGAGAGCCGCAGACAGTACACGCGTACGGCAAGGTGATCCAACGCAGTTAGGTTATTTTTAGCATTGGTATTACATGCTGCTCCAATCCACCCAGCCGGTAAGCCAAGTAAGCAAAATCACGCCGCCAAACACAATACGGTACCAGGCAAAAGGCACGTAGTTTTTGGTGGCGATAAATTTGAGCAAGGCTTTTACCGCCACTAAACCGGCCACAAACGCCGCCACAAAACCCACCACAATCAGCATGGCGTCTTGCAGGGAAAAATCTTTATAGTGTTTGATTACATCGTAAAAAGTAGCTGCAATCATCACCGGCACCGCCAGAAAAAACGAAAATTCGGTGGCGGCTTTGCGCTCCAGCCCCCACAACATACCGCCCATAATGGTGCTGCCTGAGCGCGACGTGCCCGGAATTAAGGCCAGAATTTGCGCCAAGCCCACCACTAAGGCGTCTTTGGGACGCATGTCTTCCACGCGCATCACTTTGGGTGTGCGTGTGCTTTGGCGTTTTTCAATCCACAAAATTAGCAGGCCGCCCACCATCAAGGCCGTGGCCACGCTGATGGGGTTGAATAAAAAGGCTTTTATTTGCTTGCTGAACAATAAACCCACCACCGCTGCAGGAATAAAGGCGATGGCCAAATTGAGCACAAAGCGGTTGGTTTCGGGCTCGCGGCCGATGTGGGTAACAACATGGGCAAAGCGGCGGCGGTATTCAAACACCACGGCCAACACCGCACCCAGTTGAATGGCAATTTCAAAAACTTTGCCATTGCTGTGGAAATTGAGCAAATCGCCAAACACAATCAAATGCCCAGTGCTGGAAATGGGCAGAAACTCAGTAAGGCCTTCAATAATCCCCAAAATCAGGGCTTTGGCAAACAGCAGGATGTCCATAATAAAATGCAATCGAATAAATGGGTTGGATAATGCCCATCTTGGCTTAAGGCTATCTGAAGCCAATGGACACAAACAAACAAAAAGTGCGCGGGTGGCGCACTTTTTTGCTTTATTATCCCGGTTTAACGGTTGGCCGACTTGGCGATGGCCGCACCGATGCTTTTCGGTGCCACGCGCGGCGCCGCAGCTTGCATGCCGCGCTCTTGGCGTACTTTGGCAATCAATTCGTCCACCACTTGCATGCCTTGGTTGAAATCGCGCATTTTAACGCGGTATTTGCCGCCCACAATCAACATGGGGGTGGCATCAATACCATTTTGTGCAGTGAGATCCTGCATGCGTTTGGCATCAATGGGGTTGTTGACGCTGTTAAAAGCCGCCAATACCTTGGCGCTGTCGAAGCTGGTTTGCTTGGCTGCCCAGGATTTAAAGGTTTCGGGGTCGCCCAGATTGGCTTTTTGCTCGAACATGCCATTAAAAATGGCCGGATTGGCTTGGTATTTGGTGCCGGAAGCATTAACGGCGGCAGCAATGCGTGCCAAGCCGAGCATGCTCGGATCCCATACCACGTGCTCTGTGCGCAAATAGGTGTCGGCGGCAAATGATTTGCTGTGTTTAAGCAAAATCGGGTCTAAGTGATAGCAATGTACGCAAGAGTAGGAGAAAAATTCCAGCACTTCTACTTTGTTTTGCTGTAATTGAGGGATGGACTTGCTCAATACGGTGTAATCGGTGCCTTCCTGAATGGCGGCTTGTGCCAGGCTGCTGGCAAACACTGTAGCCGAGGCCAAAGCGAGCATGGATTTTTTCATCATAATCTACTTTCGTACGAATAGGGTTTTGAACAATAAGGTAATAGGGGTAAATACTTTTTAAGGCGCGGTGCGCATCAGGCTGTCAATCTGGTTTTGGTGCAGATGTGCGGCCATTTTTTCGGCTTGCGCGCGCGACAGGGTGCCGGTTTGCACGCGGTAAACGGTTTGGCCGTTGGCGCTGCCTTTAACCACGTTGGCGTTTACGCCCAGCATGGCCAGCTTGGCGCGTTGGGCATCGGCGGCGGCGCTGTCTTTAAACGAACCCAGTTGTAGGAATACCGTGGGCTTGCCGGCTGTGTCGGTTTGATTTTGCGCCGCTTCTTGCTTGGCGGCGGCACGGGCTTTTTCTACGCTGCCGCTGTTGAGGATTTGCTCCGGGCTGGGTTTGGCCGTTTTTTCAGGCGCAGGCTTGGCCTGTTTGGGTGAGGGCAGGTTACGCGAAGGCTTGCCGGTTTCCGGCGGTGCAGTGGGTGTGGAGGCGGTTTCACTGGACGCAGCCGCTTGCGAAGCAATAAAGCTGCCCAATACATCGCTGGCGGGCGCCGTGGGCGGTGTGCTGGCCGATTGGCCGCCTGGGGTGAGGATTTCCGGCGGCGGGGTTTGGGTTTGGATTTCGGGCTGCTTAAACGGCGTTTTGTTTTTATTAAGGAAAAACAAAACACCGGCAATCACGGCAGTGGCCAGCAGTAAACCAATCATAAAGCCGGACAAACCTTTGCCGGCCTGGGTGCGGGTATTTTTCATGTAGGGTGGTATGCAATCAATCGGGCATCATTTTAACAAAATCCGTTTGTTTGTGTGCGCCAGAAGGGTGGGTTTACCTGCTTTTGCTCTTGTTTTGCTTTTGGCAAACGGGGCGTATGGCGGTTTACAGTGCGCGGCGGAAGCCGATGGCGCGCAATACATGCTGGCGCGATACTTCGACATCTTCCGCCAAATCGGCCAGCGTGCGTGCCACCCGCAAAATACGGTGGTAGCTGCGGGCGGATAAGGATAATTTTTCCAGCATTTGCGCCAGCGCCGCTTTGGCTTCGGGAGCGATGGCGGCGATGTTGTCCAGATCAGCGCTGTTTAGCTCGGCATTGATTTTGCCTTGCCGAGCCAGCTGGCGGGCGCGCGCCGCGATAACGCGTTGCAGCACCACGGCGCTGGCTTCGCCCGGTTCGGCCGCTGTGAGCTCGCCCGCGCTTAAAGCGGGTACTTCAATGGTGAGATCGATGCGGTCGAGCAATGGGCCGGAAATTTTGCTGCGGTAGCGGGCAATGGCTTCCGGTGTGCAGCGGCATGGCTTGGCCGGATGCCCCAAATAGCCGCAGGGGCAGGGGTTCATGGCGGCCACCAGTTGGAATTGCGCCGGATAGCTGGCTTGGCGGGCGGCGCGGGAAATATGAATTTCGCCGCTTTCCAAAGGCTCACGCAGCACTTCCAATACTTTGCGCTCGAATTCGGGCAATTCGTCTAAAAACAGCACGCCGTGGTGCGCCAAGGAAATTTCGCCCGGGCGCGGATCGGAGCCGCCACCCACCAAAGCCACGGCAGAGGCGCTGTGGTGGGGCGAGCGGAACGGGCGTTGGCAAGAAAAACGCTGCTGGTGCGGCGGCAGTAAAGAGCGCAAAGCCCATACGCTGATCATTTCCGCTTCGCTCAACGGCGGCAAAATGCCGGGCAAGCGCTGTGCCAGCATGGATTTACCGGTGCCGGGCGGCCCCAACATCAGCAAGCTGTGCCCGCCCGCAGCCGCCAATTCCAGTGCCAAACGGGCGGTGTGCTGGCCTTTAACATCGGCCAAGTCGGGCAAGGGCGCTGTTTCAGGCTGCCTGAAAGCGGCGGCATCGGCATGGGTGCGCTCTAGGCTGTGGATGCCGTTGAAATGGGCGGCCACGGCGGCTAAGGTGTCGGCACCGTAAACGGTGGCGGTGTGCAGCAAGGCTGCCTGAAGGGCGTTTTCCGGCGGTAAAATAAACGCCCGCTGCGCTTGCGCACCTTCCCAAGCCATCGCCACCGCACCGCGAATGGGGCGGATTTGGCCGGACAAGGCCAGCTCGCCCGCCAGCTCGTATTGCGCTAAGTGTTGGTGTTGGATTTGGCCGGAAGCGGCCAGAATGCCCACCGCAATGGGCAAGTCGAAACGGCCGGACTCTTTGGGTAAATCGGCCGGCGCCAGATTAACGGTGATTTTCTTGGCCGGAAATTCAAAGCCGGATTGAATAATCGCCGCGCGCACGCGGTCGCGGCTTTCTTTCACTTCGGTGTCGGGCAGGCCGACAATATTGAACGCAGGCAGGCCGTTGGCCAAGTGCGCTTCCACTTCCACCAGCGGGGCGGCCATGCCCGCCAGTGCGCGGCTGTACACCACCGCCAAGCTCATGTTTAGCCCTGTTCGCTTTGCTGGGTTTGGGTTTCGACTTGTTGCAGGCCGCTGCCGCCTTCCAGCTCGGCCAAGCGCGCTTCCAGCTCGGCCAGTTTTTCGCGGGTTTTCAGCAATACTTGTTGCTGGATGTCGAATTCTTCGCGGGTAACCAAATCCATGCGGTTAAAAGCGGAGCCGAGCATGGCTTTTACGTTTTTTTCCACGTCTTTTACCGGGCTGTTGTCGATGGTGTCGCCCAGCTTGGCCGACAATTCGTCGAAGAATTTTTTGCCGATCATGGTGTGCTTCCTTTTATTTTGGGTTGAATGGGGCTTATTGTAGGGGCTTCGCGCAGGCGGTGCAATCAGGGAATGCCGAAGGGCAAGCGGTGGTGTTCGGTGCCGATGGTGATGTCGGCAAGGTAGTCGTTGCGGTTATCGATGCATAAAGGCAGGCGGATTTGGCGGGCTACCCAGCTTCCATCGCTTTGTTTTTGCAGAGCGTAGCGGTTGAAACC
Organism: Paralysiella testudinis; assembly: GCF_016894345.1. Classification (GTDB taxonomy): domain Bacteria; phylum Pseudomonadota; class Gammaproteobacteria; order Burkholderiales; family Neisseriaceae; genus Paralysiella; species Paralysiella testudinis. The sequence goes on along the minus strand of NZ_CP069798.1, from coordinate 2,267,833 downwards.
CATGTCCATGCCGCGCATGGAGAAGCTCACCGACACCTGCGCCACATCGGCGGGCGCATTGCTAATGATGATATCAAACGGCGATTTGGCGCTGCTTTGCGGGCTAAACTGCACATGGCTGCCCTGGCTTAATACGCAGCCTTGGCGCACATTGCAGGCAGCGGTAGTGGTGTGAACGGCAGCGGCGTGTGCCGGATGCTGTTGCTGCCACCACCACAGCGCGGCCACTTTGGCGGCGGCAAAGCCCAGCAGCAATATGGCGAGGAGGATTTTTTGTTGGCGGGTAAGTTTTTGCATAGGGTGTGCAGGATATTGAGGCTGCCTGAAAGATTAAGGGGTGTTCAGGCAGCCTTTGATTAAGTAATGGTAGATACCATCTCTCGCATCAAGCCGCAATGGTTATTTTGGCCTGATATTCGCATTGGTGCTTCAACACACCAAAGCAAATCTGTACCAAGCGGCGCATCGCTGCGCCGATGGTCTGCATACCATCTCTCGCATCAAGCCGCAATGGTTATTTTGGCCTGATATTCGCATTGGTGCTTCAACACACCAAAGCAAATCTGTACCAAGCGGCGCATCGCTGCGCCGATGGTCTGCATTTCCGTTTTGTTTCTGGCTTTCAGTCTGCGGTAATGCGCGTTAATATCCGGATTCCACGTTTTTGCAACCACCGCAGCCATATACAACTTAGCTCGTATGACCGAACTGCCCCGCTTGGAAAGCATGGCTTTGCCTTTGTGTTTGCCGGATTCCCGTTTTTTCGGCACCAATCCCAAATAGGCAGCCATTTGCGAGGCGGAGGTAAAATGTTTGCTATGATAGAGCGCAACCATGCGCAATGAAACCACTTCACCTACACCGGGTATGCTGCGCAGTAAAGCACGGTCTTTTTCAAATCAGGATGCCGGTCAATATGTTGTTCGATTTCCTGTGTGATGGTGCTGATCTGCTGCTTCAAATTGGTCTGCATGGTGCTGATGGACTGGCTGACCGCTTCGGGAACAGCGCTGAATCCGGCTTTCTCCATGCGGTTGTCTTCACGCTGCAGATCGCTTTGCAGCGCATCTAGACGGGCTAGTAGTGCGTTGAGCCGCTTGATGTGGGGTGCAGCAGGCTGCCATTGGCGTACTTTGTGGTGCATGAGGCGGTCAATACCGGCTCTGGCCAGTGACTGGCTATCAGCCTTATCGGTTTTGTGCAAGCTGTCGTATTTGGCATAATGGGCACTGTCGGCAGGATTAAGCAGATAAACGGCGATGCCTTTGTTATGCAGATACTCTGCCAATGCTTCATGGTAAACGCCGGTGGCTTCCATGAAAATTTTGAGTAGGCTTAAGTCTTCACCGATGTTTTTATACAGCCATTCTGTCAGTTGGTTAAAGCCTTGGAGGTGGTTTGGCAATGCTTTGGTTTTGATTTTACTGCTGCCAATCTCGCGGATAAGAGCACAATCTAATTTGTTTTTGCTGATGTCGATGCCCAATACTTGGAAGTTCATCATAATCTATCCTTATTTATGCAGTGTCTTGCGGGCGCTACCGCGCACTTGGATACCATTCAGATTGTAGGATGAGGTGTATGGCAGTGTTATCTACATTTCAGTGTCGGGCACTTGGGTCGGATACAGTTTGCTGCCATACGGGGCGGGAATAATACGCGTTTTACTCACCGCTTGAGAGATACAAGGTCGGATTCTTGAATCCGACATTTGGCCATCGGCCAAAGTAATGTGAGTACTTTGCTCTGCGAACCAGTGTCGGATTCAAGAATCCGACCTACGTATTGATTCAACATCAGCCATTTCAAATGGCTTTTAAAGCCGCGATTAAGCGCTGGCCGTGGCCAAGTCTTCCACCAAGCCATGTGCGCCGGCGGCCAGCCATTGCTTGCCATAGGCGGCCAGTATGTCGGCAGCGGCAAAAGGCAGCAGCGGCAGGGAAACGCCTTGTTGCAATACTGCCAACAGCGCTTGCGCATCGGCGTGGCCGAGCACCTGCCATAATACCGCAGCTGCGTCTTGCACCTGCACCCATTGCTGCGGCTGATTGACGCAGACCCACACGCTGATGTTGCTGCCGAAACGGGGCGCGTGTGTCATTTGGTCGGCGGTAAACAGTACATGCGTATGGCTAGGCTCGGCCAAATCACGCGGCACAACCCGGTATTCCGCTTGGTTTGGCAAGCGGCCGCGAAAGCCGGTTTGCAGGCTGCCTGAAAGAAAATCGGGAATCGCCAGTGCGGCTAAGATAGGCCCGTTGGCGGGCAGCATCGGCGCCACGCTGAAATCGCCCGGTTGCTGCCAGCACCAGCTTTGGCCTTCGCGTGCTTGCAGATTGCCATGCCAATCGCTGGCGGCAATGCGGTAGAAGCACAGGCGCACGCGGGCGTGTTCGTAGTCGTGGATTTTGGTCAGCCACGGCGTGGCGTGCTCAATGTGGATGCCCAGCTCTTCGTGTAATTCGCGTTGCAGCGCCGCCAGTGCGCTTTCGCCGGCTTCCACCTTGCCGCCAGCAAATTCCCAATAACCGGCATAAGGCTTACCCGCCGGGCGCGAGCTAAGCAAAAACGCGCCTGTGGATTGGTACAGCACGCCAGCCACCACATGCACGCTTGGGCGCTGGGTGTTCATGATTTGGCCGCGATGGCAAAGGCCAGGATTTGATCGCCTTCGTCGCTCAGGCTTAAATGCACTTTGCCGATGCCTTTTTGTTGCAGCCATTGCTGTAAAGGCGTTTCCAAGATAAATTCCGGCCGCCCCAGCTCATCGTGGCCGATGCCGATGTTGCGCAGGGTAACCGGTGAGCGCAGGCCGGTATGCACTGCTTTGGAAAAGGCTTCTTTGGCGGCAAAGCGCTTGGCCAAAAACAGCACCGGATTGCTGGCCGAAGGCCATTCCAGATATTCGATGCGGGAGAGGATTTTGTCGGCCACCGCATTGGCGCCATAGGTTTTGCACATTTTGCCGATGCGGCTCACGGTAACAATATCGGTGCCAATGCCGTAAATCATGGTGTTGGGTTCCAAGGTAAGGTGTGTTGGCTTGTCTGTTTTCAGGCAGCCTTGAATAAATAGGTCGCACCTGCGCAGGCAGGTGTCCAGTGTCTGTTGAAATCAGTTTATGTTTTATTAAAAGCAGCTATAAGGTATGCCGCAAAGCTGAAGCCTTGCTTCAGACTGGGCACCTGCCTGCGCAGGTGCGACGGCAGGGTTTCAGGCAGCCTGTTATCAAAAAATAAGTTGCTTCAATAATCAATAAGGTAAGCTGCGGGCCCGGTAAATAACCTGCTTCATTTGGCGGATGGCTTCAGGCAGCCCCATAAACAGCGCTTGTGCAATCAGCGCATGGCCGATGTTCAGCTCGCGGATGGCCAGAATTTGCGCAATCGGGGTGACATTGTGAATGGTGAGGCCGTGTCCGGCGTTGACCACCAGCCCCATTTCGCTGCCGAAATGGGCGCCGTCTTCAATGCGTGCCAATTGCTGCGCTTGTTCGGCGGTGGTGGCGGCGTCGGCATAAGCGCCAGTGTGCAGCTCAATTACCGGCGCGCCCACATCGCGGGCGGCCTGGATTTGCGCTTCATCGGCATCAATAAACAGCGACACGCGGATGCCCGCCTGAGTCAGCGTATGGGTGAAATCGGCCACGCGCTGCTGCTGCGCCAACACATCCAGCCCGCCTTCAGTGGTGACTTCGGTGCGTTTTTCCGGCACCAAGCATACATCTTGGGGCATCACTTCCAGCGCATTGGCCAGCATTTCATCGGTGAGCGCCATTTCCAAATTCATGCGCGTTTTGATGGTGGCGCGGATGGCGAACACGTCGTGGTCGCGGATATGGCGGCGGTCTTCACGCAGATGCAGGGTAATCAGATCGGCACCGTGGGTTTCGGCCAAGAGCGCCGCTTCCAAGGGGCTGGGATACACCGTGCCGCGTGCATTGCGCACGGTGGCAATATGGTCGATATTCACACCGAGTAACATGGCTGGCTTTCTGTGGGCAATAAGGCGCAAACATACACGCAGCCGGCGATGGTGTAAAGGCAGGCGGGGCTTTCAGGCAGCCTTTTAGGCTACCTGAAAAAATCAATCCATCAGGTAGGCATAGATTAAAGATGCGTTTTAATCAAACAAATCCGGTTCCGGCAGGTTTGAGATGGAATCGGTGCGCAGATGGGTGTCTAGGTGGATATCGGTGTCGACACGGCAGCAGCAGGGCAGCACTTCGTCGGCGCCGACAAAGGCCAGCGGGGGCTGCGGATAGGATACGCCGCCGGAATACAGCCGGGTGCGGCAGGCACCGCAATAGCCGCTGCGGCATTGATAGGCCACTTCGTGGCCGGTGCGCTCCAGTGCTTCGAGCAGGGTTTCGCCCGGCTGTAATTCAAAGCTGGTGCTGTGGGTGGTGACTAGACTCATGGTATTCGGATAAGCACGCCGCCTGTGGCGGCGGCGTGGCGGGCTTTGGTTTGGCCGGGTTGGTGTTCAGGCAGCCCGGTTAGCACGGCATTACAATTCAAAATCGGTTAAATCGTCTTCGTTTAACTCGGCATTGATTTGCCCCACCAGATAGGAGCTTACTTCTACTTCTTGCGGGGCTACCTGAACATTGTCGCTGGAGAGCCAAGCGTTAATCCACGGGATGGGGTTTTGTTTGGCTTTTTCGAAGGCCGGTTGCAGCCCCACGGCGGCCATGCGCAGGTTGGTGATGTATTCTACATATTGGCTGAGGATGTCTTTGTTGAGACCAATCATGGAGCCGTCTTTAAACAGGTATTCGGCCCATTCTTTTTCTTGCTCGGCGGCTTTTTTGAATAAGTCGAAACACAGGGTTTCGCATTCGGCGGCCACCTCGGCCATTTCCGGGTCGTCTACGCCGCTGCGCATCAGGTTGAGCATATGTTGGGTGCCGGTGAGGTGTAAGGCTTCGTCGCGGGCGATCATTTTGATGATTTTGGCGTTGCCTTCCATCAGCTCACGCTCGGCAAAGGCAAACGAGCAGGCAAACGATACGTAAAAACGGATGGCTTCCAATACGTTGACGCACATTAGGCACAGATACAGCTTTTTCTTCAATTCGTGCAGCGATACGGTAACGGTGTGGCCATTTACATTATGGCGGCCTTCGCCTAGGAGGTTGTAATACTGGGTGTATTCGATTAAATCGTCGTAATAGCAGGCGATGTCTTCGGCGCGGGCTTGGATGTATTCGTTTTGCACGATGTCGTCAAACACGGTGCCGGGGTCGTTGACGATGTTGCGGATGATGTGGGTGTAGCTGCGCGAGTGGATGGTTTCGGAAAACGCCCAAGTTTCAATCCAGGTTTCCAGCTCGGGAAGCGATACTAAGGGCAACAAGCCCACATTGGGGCTGCGCCCCTGAATGGAATCAAGCAGGGTTTGGTATTTGAGGTTGCTGATAAAGATGTGTTTTTCGTGATCGGGCAGGTTTTGGTAGTCGATGCGGTCGCGCGAAACGTCCACTTCTTCCGGGCGCCAGAAAAACGACAGTTGCTTTTCAATCAGCTTTTCAAAAATTTCGTATTTTTGCTGGTCGTAGCGCGCCACATTCACCGGCTGGCCGAAAAACATCGGCTCGGTAAGGGCGTTGTTTTGGGTTTTGGGAAAGGTGCTGTACGACATGGTGAGGTGTTCGCAGGACATGGGGTTCTTTCAGGCAGCCTGGGCTGGCTATGGGGGTTAAGTGCGTAAGCCGATATATACGGCAGGCGTTGCCGCTGCCGGATAGACATCGAAATCCACTTGATAGCGGCGCGGTAAGTTGGCGTCGTTTTGCCAGATGTGTTGCCATACCTGCACAATGGCTTGCGGCATTTCACCCGGTGCCGGATAGCAGGCGTAATCCTGTGCCGGAATCAGCAGCTCGGCAAAGCCTGCAGGCACCGGTGCATCGGCGGCCACTTTTTTGCCCAAGGTAACGCTGTAAGCACCACGGTAATCGCTGTCGTATTGGTGGTAGGCGCAATACAGGGCATCGTCCAGTGCAGAAATGGCGGCAGTATCGCTGCCAAACCAGCGCGGCCATAATGCACCGATATCGGCAGCGGCTGTTGCGGGCTGTGTGCGGATATGCAGGCCGATAATGCGGAAGGCGGGCAATTGGGCGGGGGTTGCGGTGTTGGTCATTGGGTATTTTGGGTAATTTAAAGGTGTTATATACGGTGTGCCGCACAACTGAAGCCTTGCTTCAGACTGAGCACTTACCTGTGCAGGTGCGACATCATATTGGAGGCTGCCTGAAGTATCTCAACCAACCCTAAAACGGATGCGCCAAGACATATCCTATGCTGTATCTTGTCACTGTGCCTAAAGGCTGCTTGAAAGGGTGTTAAAACTGCTTTTAAACCCTTTCAGGCAGCCTTATTAAGATAGGCGGTTAAATCTTGCAGGCGCCGCTGGCGCAGCCGTCGTCTTGCAAGTCGGTTTGGGTATCGTCGGCGCCGTCGCGGGTGTTTTGGTAGTACAGGGTTTTGAGGCCGAATTTGTAGGCGGTGAGCAGGTCTTTTAGCAGCTGCTTCATCGGCACGCGGCCGCCTTCAAAGCGCTGCGGGTCGTAGTTGGTGTTGGCGGAGATGGCTTGGTCGACAAATTTCTGCATTACGCCCACCAGCTGCAAATAGCCGTCGTTGCCGGGCATTTGCCACAGCAGTTCGTATTGGTTTTTCAGGCGCTCGAATTCAGGCACTACTTGTTTCAAAATGCCGTCTTTGGAGGCTTTGACGCTCACCAAGCCGCGCGGTGGCTCGATGCCGTTGGTGGCGTTGGCGATTTGTGAGCTGGTTTCGGAAGGCATCAGCGCGGTGAGGGTGGAGTTGCGCAGGCCGTGTTGTACGATGTCGGCACGCAGGGCTTCCCAATCCAGATGCAGCGGCTCGGCGCAAATGCCGTCTAAATCTTTTTTATAGGTGTCAATCGGCAAAAGGCCTTGGGCATAGGTGGTTTCGCCAAAAGCGGGGCAGGCGCCGAATTCTTGTGCCAGCTGCACCGAAGCTTTGAGTAGGTAATACTGGATGGCTTCAAAGGTGCGGTGGGTTAAGCCCAGCGCGGAGCCGTCGGAATATTTCACGCCGTTTTTGGCCAGATAATAGGCGTAATTAATCACGCCGATGCCAAGGGTGCGGCGGTTTTCGGTGGCGATTTGCGCGGCTTTGATGGGGTAGTCTTGATAATCCAGCAGGGCATCCAGTGCGCGCACGGCCAAGTCGGCCAGGCTTTCCAGTTCATCTAAGCTTTCCAGGGCACCCAGGTTAAACGCCGACAGGGTACACAGGGCGATTTCGCCGTTTTCGTCGTTGATGTCGTTGAGCGGCTTGGTGGGCAGGGCGATTTCCAAGCACAGATTGGACTGGCGCACCGGTGCCACTGCCGGGTTAAACGGGCTGTGGGTGTTGCAGTGGTCTACATTCTGGATGTACACACGGCCTGTGCCGGCGCGCTCTTGCATCATCAATGAAAACAATTCCGCCGCGGGCAGGCTGCGTTTGCGGATGGCAGGGTCGTTTTCGTATTGCAGGTAGAGGCGCTCGAATTCGTCTTGGTCGGCAAAAAAGGCGTCGTAAAGGCCGGGCACATCGGAAGGCGAAAACAGGGTGATGTGGCCGCCTTTAATCAGGCGGGTGTAGAGCAGGCGGTTGATTTGCACGCCGTAGTCGAGGTGGCGCACGCGGTTTTCTTCCACGCCGCGGTTGTTTTTCAATACCAGCAGGCTTTCCACTTCCAGATGCCACATCGGGTAGAACAAGGTGGCGGCACCGCCGCGCACCCCGCCTTGCGAGCAGGATTTAACCGCTGCCTGAAACATTTTGAAAAACGGGATGCAGCCGGTGTGCTGGGCTTCGCCGCCGCGGATTTCGCTGCCCAAGGCGCGGATGCGCCCGGCGTTGATGCCGATACCGGCGCGTTGCGATACGTATTTGACGATGGCGCTGGTGGTGGCGTTGATGGAATCGAGGCTGTCGCCGCATTCAATCAGCACGCAAGAGGAAAATTGGCGCGTGGGGGTGCGCACGCCGGACATAATCGGTGTGGGCAGGGAAATTTTAAACAGGCTTACCGCATCGTAGAATTTTTTCACATAATCCAAGCGGGTGGCGGCCGGGTAGTTGGCAAACAGGCACATGGCCACCAGCATATACAGGAACTGTGGGCTTTCGTAGATTTCCTTGCTAACGCGGTTTTGCACCAAATACTTGCCTTCAAGCTGCTTTACCGCACCGTAGGAGAAGTGCATATCGCGGCTGTGGTCTAAGTATTGATTGAGCGTATCGAATTCGGCGCGGCTGTAGTCTTGCAAAATATGGGCATCGTATTTGCCCATGGCGGTGAGGCGCTCTACATGTTCAAACAGCGGCGGCGGCTCGAATTGGCCGAAGGCGATTTTGCGCAGATGGAAAATGGCCAAGCGTGCGGCCAGATATTGGTAGTCGGGGGTGTCGGTGGAAATCAAATCCGCCGCCGCCTTAATGATGGTTTCGTGAATGTCGTCGGTGCGGATGCCGTTGTAAAACTGAATGTGCGATTTCAGCTCCACTTGCGACACCGATACATTATCCAGCCCTGCTGCGGCCCAGGTGATAACACGGTGGATTTTATCCAGGTTAATCTCTTCCAAACGCCCATCGCGTTTGGTCACTTTCAAATGGGCGGTGGCGTTCATGGGCAGCGGGTCTCGGTGTGGTGAAGTTAGACAAGAAATGAGGCCGACACCACAAGATGTAGGGGTGCAGGCCGTTGAAGAGCACAATATAATGGATTTTGCGTTTTAAAAAAAGGCTTGTATACAGCCCCATTTTTTGCATGGGCAGCAACCAAACACGTTAAACACTGCTAAGTGAATGCTTACATTCGGCTTTCGGTTTTGACCATGAATAATGGAAAAAATTTCAATGACACAGCAACACTGCTTTGCCTGCTGCTATGGAAAACCGCAAAGCCTGTTGCCATGCGGCTTGGATGTGCCGAAGGCTGCCTGAAGCATTTTCAGGCAGCCTTCGGCATGACTCAATTTAGTGTTGGATTAACGCCAAATCCAAAGTTAAATCGTGGTTTTTATTCACGCTTACTTTGCGCTGCAACACGTTTGCGGCGATTTGCTGCGCTTCGGCCAAGGAGTGCATCTGGTAGGTGCCGCATTGGTATTGGTTTAGCTCTGGGATTTGGTTTTGATTTTGTACGCCCAGCACGTCTTGCATAGCGGCTTCCCAAGCTTGTGCCACGCGTGCTTCATCGGGGGTGCCGATTAAGCTCATGTAAAAGCCGGTGCGGCAGCCCATGGGGGAGATGTCGATGATTTCCACATCGGCGCCGTTGAGGTGGTCGCGCATAAAGCCGGCAAACAGATGCTCTAGGGTGTGGATGCCTTTTTCCGACAAAATTTCTTCATTGGGCACGCAAAAGCGCAAGTCGTACACGGTGATGGTGTCGCCTTTGGGGGTGTGCATGGTTTTGGCCACCCGCACGGCCGGGGCGTGCATACGGGTGTGATCTACGGTGAAGCTGTCGAGCAAGGGCATGGTGTGACTCCTTTGGGTTTGGTTGAGGCTGCCTGAAGCAATTTAATGTTTCAGGCAGCCTTTTTATATATGGCCTTTGTGCTGCTGTTTGTAGGGTTACGGCTTGCGGCCTAAACTTACCTACCATACTTAATCGTAACGGCTTACCCCAAAGCCTTGCGGGCGCCGGCAAACAGGCGGTACCAGCCGGACAGTTCGCTGTGTTGCCATGCTTCGGGTGCCCAGCTCATTTGGGCGCTGCGGTAAATGCGCTCGGGGTGCGGCATCATAATGGTGGCGCGGCCGTCGGCGCTGGCCACACCGGCAATGCCTTGCGGCGAGCCGTTGGGGTTGAGCGGGTAGGTTTCGGTGATGTGGTTTTGGCCGTCGACATATTGTAGGGCGATGGCAGAGATATTGGCTAGGCTGCCTGAAGGCAGGTGGGCAAAGTCGGCACGGCCTTCGCCGTGGCTTACCACCACCGGCAGGCTGCTGCCGGCCATATCGGCCAAAATCAATGAAGGCGAGGCGGGGATGTGCACCATGCTGAGGCGTGCTTCGAATTGCTCGGAGCGGTTGCGCTTGAATTGGGGCCAGCCCGCAGCGCCGGGGATGATGTCGGCCAGATGGCTCATCATTTGGCAGCCGTTGCACACGCCCAGGCTTAAGGTGTCGGGGCGGGCAAAAAAGTCGGCAAACAATTCGCGCAGGCGCGGATGGAACAAGATGCTTTTGGCCCAGCCTTCACCGGCACCGAGCACATCGCCGTAGCTGAAGCCGCCACAGGCCGCCAGCATTTGGAAGTCGGCCAAATGGGTGCGCCCGGCCATTAAATCGCTCATGTGGACGTCGTAGGCATCGAAACCGGCGCGGGTAAAGGCGGCGGCCATTTCCACTTGGCCGTTCACGCCTTGCTCACGCAGCACGGCGATTTTGGGCTTGTGGCCGCCGATAAACGGCGCGGCGATGTCTTCGCTAATATCAAAGCGCAAATCGGCAAACAAGCTGCTGCGGCTGTCGTCGCTCAGCAGGGCAAATTCACTGTCGGCGCAGGCGGGGTTGTCGCGCAGGCGCTGGATTTGGTGGCTGGTTTCGCGCCAAGCTTTTTGCAATTCGAGGCGGCTTTCGTTCAGCAGCACGGTGTTGCCGTTGTGTACCATCAAGCGGTCGCTGCCGTTGATGTGGCCGAGGAGGTGTACGGCTTCGGCTAAGCCGTTGGCGGCAAAGGCTGCCTGCATGGCATCCAGATGCTCGTGGCGCACTTGCAGCACCGCGCCCAGCTCTTCGGTAAACAGGGTACGCATAGCGGCATCGTGCAGCTTGGTGCTGCCGCAGCGGCGGTTGGTTTGTTCAATCAAATCGGCAATGTTGATATGGGCGCCCAAATGGCTGGCAAACAGCATTTCGGCCAAGGTGGTGATGAGGCCGCCATCGCTACGGTCGTGGTAGGCCAGCAGTTGGCCTTCTTTCACTAAGGTTTGCACGGCATTGAAAAAGCCTTGCAGGTGCGCGGCTTGATCCAAATCGGGGGCGGATCCGGCCATTTGCTTCCACACTTGCCCCAACGCACTGCCGCCCATGCGGCCTTGGCCGAAGCCCAAATCCACGGCCACCAGCACGCTGTCGGCCACGTTTTTCAGCTCCGGGGTTACGGTTTTGCGCACATCGCTCACGGCGGCAAAGGCGGTGATGATGGCCGACAAGGGCGAGACCATGCTTTTGGCTTCGTTGCCGTCTTGCCACACGGTTTTCATCGACAAAGAATCTTTGCCCACCGGAATGCTTAATTGCAAGGCTTGGCAGGTTTGCGATACAGCTTCTACGGTGCGGTAGAGTTTGTCGTCTTCGCCGGGCAGGCCGCAGGCGGCCATCCAGTTGGCCGATAATTTGATGTGGGCCAAGCTGCCGATGTGGGCGCAAGCGATGTTGGTGATGGCTTCGCCAATGGCCATACGCCCGGAAGCAGGGCCGGAAAACAGCGCCAGCGGGGCTTTTTCGCCCATGCTCATGGCTTCGCCTTGGTGGGTATTAAAGCCCATCAGGGTAACGGCGGCATCGGCCACCGGGGTTTGGAAACGGCCCACCATTTGGTCGCGATGGCTTAAGCCGCCCACGCTGCGGTCGCCAATGGTGATGAGGAAGTTTTTGGCTGCCACGGTGGGCAGGCGCAATACGCGGTAGAGGCTGTCGCGCACATCCATTTTGCTGCTGTCGAATGCGGTTTCAGGCAGCGTTACGGTGTGGTCGTGGCGAACGGTTTTGGGCGGCTTGCCCAGCAGCACATTCAGCGGCAAATCCACCGGGGTGTTGTGGTAGAGCGCGTCTTGCACTTGCAAATGGCCGTCGTCGGTGGCGGTGCCCACCACGGCAAACGGGCAGCGTTCGCGCTCGCACAGGCGGCGGAACACATCCAAGCTTTCCGGGGCGATGGCCAGCACATAGCGCTCTTGCGCTTCATTGCACCAAATCTGCATCGGGCTTAAGCCGTGTTCTTCCAGCGGCACGTCGCGCAGTTGGAATACCGCGCCGCGCCCGGCATCGTTGACCAATTCGGGAAAGGCATTGGAGAGGCCGCCGGCGCCGACATCATGAATCGACACAATCGGGTTGTTCTCGCCCAGCTGCCAGCAGCGATCGATGACTTCTTGCGCACGGCGCTCGATTTCGGGGTTGCCGCGTTGTACGGAGTCAAAATCCAGCTCGGCATGGTTGGCACCGGTGGCCATGCTCGAAGCGGCGCCGCCGCCCAAGCCGATTAACAAGCCGGGGCCGCCGAGCTGAATCAGCAAATGGCCGGGTTGAATCACTTTTTTGTGTACTTGGGCTGCCTGAATATTGCCCAAACCGCCGGCAATCATAATCGGCTTGTGGTAGCCCTGCATTTGGCCGTGAAATTTTTCTTCAAAGGTGCGGAAATAGCCAAGTAGGTTGGGGCGGCCGAATTCGTTGTTAAACGCGGCACCGCCAATCGGGCCTTCGATCATGATGTCCAAGGCGCTGCTGATGCGCGCCGGTTTGCTGTATTGCGCTTGGGTGGCGCTGTAGTGTTCCCACGGCTGGACAGCATCCGGAATATTAAGGTTGGACACGGAAAAACCGGTAAGCCCGGCTTTGGGGCGCGCGCCGATGCCGGTGGCGCCTTCGTCGCGGATTTCACCGCCTGCGCCGGTGGCAGCACCGGCAAAGGGGGCAATGGCGGTGGGGTGGTTGTGGGTTTCCACCTTCATAATGATGTGGGTGTCTTCTTCGCTGAAGCGGTAGCCTTGCGCGGCGGCCGCGTGCGGATAGAAGCGCTCGATGCGTGCGCCTTCGATAATCGAGGCGTTGTCTTTATACGCCACCACGGTGCCGTGCGGGTGTGCTTGGTGGGTGTCGCGAATCATGCCGAACAGCGATTTGGGCTGTGGCGCGCCATTGAGTACAAAGTCGGCATTGAAGATTTTGTGGCGGCAGTGTTCGGAGTTGGCTTGGGCAAACATCATCAGCTCAACATCGCTGGGGTTGCGCCCCAAGGCACGGTAGTTGTCGAGCAGGTAGTCGATTTCGTCGTCGGATAAGGCCAAGCCCATGTCGCTGTTGGCTGCCACCAGCGCGGGTTTGCCGCCGCTTAAGATGTCAACACCGGCAAAGGTTTGCGCTTGCGGATGGGTGAATAATTGCGTGGCTGCCTGAAAATCGCCCAGCACGCTTTCGGTCATGCGGTCGTGCAATAGCGCCGCCCATTGTTGCCGTTGCGCTTCACTCATGCTGCCGCAAACATACACCGCCATGCCGCGCTCGATGCGCTCGATTTGGGCCAAGCCGCAATTGTGGGCGATGTCGGTGGCTTTCGATGCCCACGGCGAAATGGTGCCGATGCGCGGCGTAATCAGAAAGAAATGGCTGTCGGCATGAGTGTCGGCCACCGGCTCGGCCACCACTTCGGCATCCAGCAGTGCCGCCAGTTTGGCGGTGGTGTCGGCATCCAAGGGCTGTGCCGAGGCGGCAAAATACCAGTATTCACTACGCAGGGTAAATTCACCCATGCCCAAGGCGCGGGCTTTGTGCAACAGCTTTTCGATACGGAAGTCGGGCAGAGCGGCACTGCCGCACAAAGACAATACAAAAGACATGATTCAAAGGCTCGCAAGACAAGACAAAATAATGCGCGGATTATACGTGAAAAGCGGCTTGGCAGCTGCGGATTTTGCAGTTTCAGGCAGCCTGAGCTGCTGAGGTGCAGCAGGGTGGTGATTGAGTTTTGGCAAGGCTTGTGATAGTTTTAGCGCTTGAATGGAAACCTATTTTAAAGGAACAAGGCATGAAAAAAATCGAAGCCATTATCAAACCGTTTAAGCTTGACGATGTGCGCGAGGCCTTGGCCGATGCGGGCATCAGCGGCATGACGGTAACCGAAGTCAAAGGCTTTGGCCGCCAAAAAGGCCACACCGAAATCTACCGCGGCGCCGAATATGCGGTGGATTTTTTGCCCAAAGTGAAGCTGGAGCTGGTGTTGGCCGACGATATGGTCGACCGCGCGGTGGAAGTGATTGTGCAGACGGCGCATTCGGGCAAAATCGGCGACGGTAAAATTTTTGTGCTGCCGTGCGAAGAAGCGGTGCGCATCCGCACCGGAGAGCGTGGCGACAGTGCGTTGTAATATTGAAAATGCGCAATAAAAAGGCTGCCTGAAAATGTTTTAGCTTCGCAGAAGCTTCGCTTTCAGGCAGCCTTAAATTTAAAACAAACAGCTTTCAATTGACGGCAGTTAAAGTGAATTTATAGGATGCGCCTTGGTACATCCAGCCTCACAAACATTAAAGCCAATATGCCGAGGCATATTCTATACTTCAATTCCAATATTTTGATTTTAAAAAAATTTAACCATTAATTCTGCTTCAATACATAAGCAAACGCCTGTTTGCGCCCGCTGGCTTCGTCGCGCTCCAGATACACACCTTGGATTTCCGGCTCGAAGCCGGGCAGTTCGTTAATGCCTTCTTCCAGCGCCAGAAAATACTGTAATACCGCGCCGCCCCATACTTCGCCCGGCACTATGCACAGCACGCCCGGCGGGTAGGGTAAGGCGCCTTCGGCGGCGGTGCGCCCGGCGATGTCTTTGAGCGCCACCAATTCCACCTGATTGCGCACAAAGGCATGATGCGCTTCTTGAGCGCTGATGCTCGCGGGCGGCAGGTCGGCGCGGCGGAACATTTGTTGCTGCAATTGGTTGAGGCGGTGGCGGGCGTAGAAGCGGTGCATTTTCAGGCACAGCTGGCGGATGGGCATTTTTTGGTATTGTGGCTGCGCCCGTGCCAACAGCGGCAGCATTTCGCCCACGGGGGTATCGGCTTCGATGTGCTCTTCAAAGCGGGCAATGGTGGCCACCAGATGCTGGAATTTGGCCATGTTTTCGGCCGGGGTGAGCAAAAACAGAATCGAATTCAGGTCGGCTTTTTCCGGAATCACCGAGCGCTCGCGCAGGTAGTGCGCCAAGATGGCGGCGGGGATGCCGAATTCATCGTAGCCGCCGGTCTCCAGATTGATGCCGGGCGTGGTGAGCAGCAGTTTGCACGGGTCAATCATATATTGGTTGGTACCGTAGCCGTTAAAATCGTGCCATTGCGCCTCAATCTGGCCGCTGGTGGCAAACTGGAAAAAGCGGATGTCGTCGGCCATATCTTCGCTGTCGTGGTGCTGCCAGGGCAGGCCGTCGATTTCGGGCGGCACAAACGGGCGGATCAGCTTACAGGTTTGCAGCAGCATTTTGCGCGCTTCGATGCCGCCGAGCACGCACTCGCGCCACATGCGCCGCCCGGCCTTGCCTTCGTGCATTTTGGCGTTGACATCGAGCGAGGCAAACAGCGGGTAAAACGGGCTGGTAGACACATGCATCATAAAGGCGTTGTTAAAGCGCTTGTGGTTGCAATAACGTGCTTGCTGATTGATGTGGTTGTCTTTTTTGTGGATTTGCGAGGTTTGCGAAAAGCCGGCTTGCTGCTTGTGCACCGATTGGGTTACTAAAATACCGGGGTCGTTTTCGGTGAGCTCCAGCAGCAGCGGCGAGCAGTTGCGCATCATCGGGATAAATTGCTCGTAGCCCACCCAAGCGGAATCAAACAGAATGTAGTCGCACAAATGGCCGATGCGGTCGACCACTTGGCGGGCATTGTAAAGCGTGCCGTCGTAGGTGCCCAATTGGATGACCGCCAGCCGAAACGGGCGTGCGTCTTGCGCCCGCTGCGGTGCCACACGCGCAATTTGGGCGCGGATATCGGCTTCATCAAAACAATGCTCGGCAATGCCGCCGATAAAGCCGTAGGCATTGCGGGCGGTTTCCATATACACAGGGATGCCGCCGGCCAAAGTGAGTGCGCCTTGGTGCACCGATTTGTGGTTGTTGCGGTCAAACAGCACCAAATCGCCCTCAGCCACCAAGGCACCGATGGCGATTTTATTCGCCGCGCTGGTGCCGCCGAGCACAAAATAGGTTTTGTCGGCATTAAACACCTTGGCCGCATGCGCCTGCGCTTGATAAGCCGGGCCTTCGTGAATCAATAAGTCGCCCAAGCGCACATCGGCATTGCACGAGTCGGCACGAAACAGGTTTTCGCCAAAATACAGATAAAAGCGCCGCCCCGACGGATGCTTGCGGAAAAACTGCCCGCCTTGATGGCCGGGGCAATCGAAAGCGGCGTTGCCGTAGTCGGTGTATTCTTTCAGCGCTTGAAAAAAAGGCGGGTCCAGTGTGTTGATGTAGTCGGCAGCGGCGGCGTTAATCAGCTGGCCGTTGTAGTATTTTTGCTCCTGCGCCAATTCGATGACGCCATACAGTTCAGGCAGCCATTGCGGCGCCACGGTTTCACCGTATTGCACCGCCGCAAAAATCGGAATATCAAAACCCAACCGCTCCAGCTCCGCCCACACTTCGGGCAAATCGGCACATGTAACCACCACTGCGCACACATTGGTGAAATCGGTTAAGTCGATGGCCATCACTTTGTAATCGGCCAAAAAAGCAAACTCGGTACCACTGCTGGCGGCAATTTTCATCACGGCGGCTTTCTGTGTGGATGGGTGAGCGATATTATCGGCAAGTGTTTGCGCGGCGGCAAGGCTTATTTGGGTAGATGGGGGTGTGGTTTGGTGATGGATTATGGGCGATTATTTGGAATAAAGGCTGCCTGAAGATTTTATACCAATTCTACAAAATAAGATAACAAGGCGGCGAGCCGAAGACAGTACAAGTAGTACGGCAAGGCGAGCCAACGCAGTTAGGTTATTTTGTAGGATTGGTATTGGTTTCGCAGAAGCTGCGCTTTCAGGTAGCCTTTTAAAGTAAACATTTACCTTAAAAATGGTGGTGGTGAAGCAGGCTTGGCTTGAACGAATGCTTAGGGCTTATTCGGCATACGGGTATAAATGGATTTTTCCCGATGCAATTCATCATAAAGGCGCAGCTTGCCTTTCCGAAGGCTAAGTATTTTTAAACGCACCTGCGGATACTCTCCTAATTGTGAGGTCACCACCAATTGGCAGTTTTCTACCTTCCACGAGGCGGCGGAAAGCTCGGGCACTTGGTGGAGCCATGAGTTGAAGGTGCGCGTGCCGTTTTCCGTATCGAGTAAAAATTCTTCGAATGCGCCGGTATGGCTGCTGCGGTGCCAAGCCCCGGCCAGCTCCTGCTCGGTAACCGGGCAAACTTCGGCGGCCATGGCCGTGTTTGATGTTGCGATGAGGAGCGATAATGCAAAGATTGTTTTCATAAGCTCGAACGCCTGAGTGAAGTTGGTTGAATCAGGCCGTAACCCAATGCTTGCGGGGTTTCGTAGGTTCGGCAACGGCTGCTGTTTGTTGGGTTACGCTAAGCCAGCCTACGCTTGCTGGTGCTTCAGCTGATGTTCAATCTTTGCCAACAATTTTTCACCGAGTTCCTTGGCGCTGTAAGGATCTTGTCCTGTGATTAATTCGTTGCACTCAACAACGTTGCTCAGTCCGAGCATTTTCGTGTGAACCTTTGCGCCAAGTTTTTCTAGGATATGCACCGGATAATCCGGCATGTGTCCCCCAATATTGCAAAATGGGATATCTTCCGTAAGCCTTTCCGCAGCCATGCTCACGCATGTCATGTCATAACCGGAGTAAATCCATTTACCGTTTACTTCCGGTGCAGCCGCTAATGCAGCAGAACCATGGCAAATTGCTGCCGTCGTTTTGTTGCTGTTATGAAAATGCAGCAGCAGTTCTCCTGTCTCGGGATTGTATGCATT
Source organism: Paralysiella testudinis (assembly GCF_016894345.1). GTDB lineage: Bacteria > Pseudomonadota > Gammaproteobacteria > Burkholderiales > Neisseriaceae > Paralysiella > Paralysiella testudinis. The sequence continues at coordinate 2,250,072 of NZ_CP069798.1, read as the reverse complement.
GCTTTGAAGCCAGTTGCTATGCAGTATATCCGTCATGGGCGCATGGCCCCCCGGAATGAACACGGTGTCATAGGTGCAGAGTTCGGCTTTGTCGTTTAGCAAATCAGATATCTTGCCGGGCGTGCCGATTCCCAATTCTTGAAGCTTGGTTTCAAAGTAATGTTTGGCGTGCTCCATCTTGCTCTTTGAGAGGCCCCAATTACTCAGTTTGTAAGATGCTTTGTCGATAACACAGCCTTTTCCATTCGGGCTGAAAAAAGTAACCGAATGCCCGGCCTCAATTAACGGCTCCAGCGGCTCAACAAGCTCTCCTAAAAAAATACCGACTTGGTGCGTGCCCCCTTCTCTGAGCGGGATTTCGGTTGCAGATGATGTGTAGACCAATATTTTAGCTTTTTGCATTTTTGGCTTTCAAAATGATTCATCTCAGTTGTCGTGTTTAACATTTACATAGACATCTTACTCAGGTGCCTATTAAAAGTGGGTAGGCTGGGTTAGGCCGCTAAGGCCGTAACCCAACGCTTGCGGGTTTTCGTAGGTTTGGCAATGGCTGCTGTTTGTTGGGTTACGCTTGCGCTAACCCAACCTACGCTTGCTGTGGGTAGTGGCATTGCATTGCGGTGTCAGCCGCCACAAAAATCGATGCCACGAAGTAAGGCGGGTTTGGATGAATTGCAGGCCTTCAATCCCACCAAAAGTACCAATTGCATCCTCTTAATAAAACAAGAGAAAGATTTTCAACGCTTTGTACCCCTTGATAAACGATATCCGCACAATATACATATTGTTCTCTCGCTAGCAGCATTGCAAGTTCGGGTGTTTCCGGGGGATTTTCTACGGAAAACTCAATTGTATCAGGGCCTATTCCCGTGACCACTGCACCGTACCGGTCATACCAGTATTTGAAAAATGCAACGTGCGCTTCCGTACTGGGACATGAGTTCCAGCCGCCAATTTTTAAGTATGCAGGTACTTCCCAAGCATTTTTGGTGGGGATCAGAGCAATAAAAACCTCGCTTTTGGGCTCACCCGTCAAAATTTCCGATGCAAGCGTTAGCGGTGCCGTTGGCGGTGGCTCTTCAATATCTACCCCGCTAAATTCAAAATGGTAATAATTCGGATCCTCTTCAATTTGGGTATCTAGCCATTCTTGAATATTGATTGAAAGCCCTTTTGATATGATTTTGCTTGGGTCTTCATCATCGTATTCGATGCACTCGCGTATTCGAATAAGATCTTCTTTGTCGCCCAATACTACCGGTGTACGCTCTTGGCTGTTCCTAAGCTGAAGAAGTGTTGATAGAGCATCTTCACCAGACACTTTAATCAATTCAAATGGAAACGTGAGTGGTTCTTCTGAGGGGTGTTCTGATTGTATGGCGTTATGCTTGCCAAACAGTTTTTTGAGCCAGCTCATGGAGTCTCCTGAAAGTAATGGTCATTATCCTGCCATCTAAAAAGGCTGCCTGAAAGATTAATTTAATAATTCACTTTCAGGCAGCCTTTTTCAAACAATGTTAATCAATCAATCAGTTCTTATCTTGATCCACCAGTTTGTTTTGGGCAATCCACGGCATCATGTCGCGCAGTTGTTTGCCTACCACTTCAATCGGGTGTTCGGCGTTGATGCGGCGGCGGGCGGTCATGGCCGGGTAGTTGGTGCGGCCTTCGAGGATAAACATTTTGGCGTATTCGCCGGTTTGGATGCGCTTTAAGGCATTACGCATGGCGTCTTTGGTGGCGCTGGTAACCACTTCGGGGCCGGTAACGTATTCGCCGTATTCGGCATTATTTGAGATGGAGTAGTTCATGTTGGCAATGCCGCCTTCGTACATGAGGTCTACAATCAGTTTCAATTCATGCAGGCACTCGAAGTAGGCCATTTCGGGGGCATAGCCGGCTTCTACCAGGGTTTCAAAGCCGCATTTCACCAATTCCACCGCGCCGCCGCACAATACGGCTTGTTCGCCGAAGAGGTCGGTTTCGGTTTCTTCGCGGAAGTTGGTTTCAATCACGCCGCCTTTGGTGCCGCCGTTGGCTGCGGCATAAGACAGGGCGATGTCGCGCGCTTTGCCGGATTGGTCTTGGTATACGGCAATTAGGGTGGGCACGCCGCCGCCTTTTTTGTATTCGCTGCGCACGGTGTGGCCGGGGCCTTTGGGGGCAACCATCACTACATCGAGGTCGGCGCGGGGTACGATTTGGTTGTAGTGCACGTTAAAGCCGTGGGCAAAGGCCAATACGGCGCCTTGTTTGAGGTTGGCTTCGATGTCGTTTTTGTAGACGTCGGGCTGGTTTTCGTCGGGCAGCAAAATCATGACCACATCGGCGGCTTTGGCGGCTTCGGCCACTTCGCGCACGTCGTGGCCGGCGGCCACGGCTTTTTTCCATGAGGCACCGTTTTGGCGCAAGCCCACAATCACGTTAACGCCGGATTCTTTCAGGTTGGCGGCGTGGGCGTGGCCTTGAGAGCCGTAGCCGATAATGGCCACGGTTTTGCCTTTAATCAGGGAGAGGTCGGCGTCTTTATCGTAATACACTTGCATGGTGGTTTCCTTTATTTAAGAGGCCATTGTTTTTATTAACAATGGTTTGGTTTTGCTGTGAATAGGCTGCCTGAATATGGTTATAGCGTTTTCAGGCAGCCTTGGGGTTTGATTAAATCCGCAACATGCGTTCGCCACGGCCGATGCCGGCGGCGCCGGTGCGCACGGTTTCCAGAATCAGGGTTTTGCCCACGGTTTCGAGGAAGGAGTCGAGCTTGCTGCTGGTGCCGGTGACTTCTACGGTGTAGCTTTTGTCGGTAACGTCAATCACGCGACCACGGTAGATTTCGGCCAGGCGCAGCACTTCGTCGCGGTCTTTGCCCACGGCGCGCACTTTGACCAGCATTAGCTCGCGCTCGACAAAACGGCTGTCGTTCAAATCAATCACTTTAATCACCTCAATCAGTTTGTTCAACTGTTTGGTGATTTGCTCGAGCACATCGGCATCGCCACGGGTGACGATGGTCATGCGCGAGAGGGTGGGGTCTTCTGTGGCGGCCACGGAGAGGGAGTCGATGTTGTAGTCGCGGGCGGAAAACAGGCCAACGATGCGGCTCATGGCACCGGATTCGTTTTCCATCAGGATGGATAAGATATGTCTCATGGCACGCTCCGGGTGTCGTAGTCGCGGTCGGTAACGTCGTTCACGTCGCTGTCGGCTTTGCTTTCGCGCATGTGCGGCGGCAGCACCATTTCATCCAGCCCTTTGCCGTTGCCCACCATCGGGTACACGTTTTGTTTTTGGTCGGTGATAAAGTCCATAAACACAAAGCGGTCTTTCAGTGCCAAGGCTTCGCGCAAAGCGCCTTCTACATCGCCGGCTTTTTCAATGCGCATACCCACGTGGCCGTAGGCTTCGGCCAGTTTGACAAAGTCGGGCAGGGAGTCGAAATAGGTTTCCGATTCGCGGTTGCTGTAGTAGAGCTCTTGCCATTGGCGCACCATGCCCAAGTAGCCGTTGTTGAGGCAAATCACTTTAATCGGCAGCTTGTATTGGAAGCAGGTGGACAGCTCTTGGATGTTCATCTGAATCGAGCCTTCGCCGGTGATGCAGCACACGTCTTTGCTCGGATCGGCCAAGTAGGCGCCCATGGCATAGGGCAGGCCCACGCCCATGGTGCCCAAGCCGCCGGAGTTGAGCCATTGGCGCGGGCGCTCAAACGGATAATATTGGGCGGCAAACATTTGGTGTTGGCCCACGTCGGAGGTGATGATGGCGTCGTTTTGAGTGACTTCGGCCAGGGTTTTTACCACCATTTGCGGCAGAATAATGCCGCTGTCGCTTTCAGGCAGCCTTAAGCAATCGCGGCTGCGCCAAGTTTCTAGGGTGTGCCACCATTTTTCCAGCTGGGCTTCGTTAAATGACAGGCTTTGCTTTTTCCAAATGGCGGCCATGTCGCGCAACACGTTTTTCACATCGCCCACAATCGGCACATCGGCTTTCACACGCTTGGAAATGCTGGAAGGGTCGATGTCGATATGGATGATTTTTTTGGCTTTTTCGGTGAATTTGGCCGGCACGGACACCACGCGGTCGTCGAAGCGCGCGCCCACCGCCAGCACCACATCGGCGTTGTGCATCGCCAAGTTGGCTTCGTAGGTGCCGTGCATGCCCAACATGCCCAAAAATTGGCGGTTGGACGAAGGATAAGCACCCAAGCCCATCAGCGTGCCGGTGCACGGGGCGCCGGTGAGCTGCACCAGCTCAATCAGCTCTTCGCTGGCATTGCCCAATACCACGCCGCCGCCAAAATAAATCAGCGGGCGCTTGGCCGCGGCCAGCATTTGCACGGCTTTTTTGATTTGGCCGGTGTGGCCGTGGGTAACCGGCTGGTAAGAGCGGATTAAGATGTCTTCTTGCGGATAGCTGAATTTGGCCATCGCTTGGGTAACGTCTTTGGCCACATCAATCACCACCGGGCCGGGGCGGCCGGAAGCGGCAATTTGAAACGCTTTTTTCACCGTTTCGGCCAATTCATTGATGTTGGTCACCAAGAAGTTGTGTTTCACACACGGGCGGGAAATGCCAATCATGTCGATTTCTTGGAAGGCATCGCTGCCGATGGCGGGCGTGCCCACCTGGCCGGAAATCACCACAATCGGCACCGAATCGGTGTAGGCGGTGGCAATGCCGGTGATGGCATTGGTGGCGCCGGGGCCGGAAGTGACCAAGGCCACACCCACTTTGCCGCTGGTGCGCGCATAGGCGTCGGCCGCATGAACGGCGGCTTGCTCGTGGCGTACCAGAATGTGTTGGAATTTATTAAGCTGGAAGATGGCGTCGTAAATCTCGAGTACTGCGCCACCGGGATAGCCGAAAACATATTCTACGTTTTCGGCTTTAAGACTCTGCACCAGAATCTGTGCGCCGGAAAGTTGCATTGTGAACCTCAGTTGTGTCAGGTAGCCCAACTGACGTGCGGCCGCCTTCACCAGTGCAGGGTATGCTGGCATCCGTTACAGCGGTTTAAGGTACGCGCAAGCGGATACTGGGGTGACAGACGACGCTACGCCAAGTAGTTGGAATAGCTGCCCAGAGTTATCAGGGATAAAGGAGCCAAGACAATATCGCAATGCAACATATTGCGCAAGGGGTTTGATAACCTGTTTTAACACAAACAACATTAAGGCTGACGCCGCTTTTATGACAATTTGACCTAAATTGGGCTTTAAAATGGCCATAAGCTAGGGCGGGTGAAAATTTTTATTGCTTGCTGGTGGCAATAAAATGGGTTTTATATTTTATTGCATTGGCGATGGCAGGCCATGCATTTGCAGCCCATTTATGGCTTGGCGCGTGGCTTGAGTGATCACCCGCCAGCAGCTTAGCCAAAGCATTGTCAATAGCGGGGAAATGCGGCCAGGCGTGAAGGGCGGGTGACTGAGGTATTACAAAATATGGGTGGCCGCCAATACCTCTTCTTGGCTAAGCGGCTGGCCGTTGTAACTGCGGATTTCAATCGCATTAATATAGCTTTCGCTGCCTTGCCACACTTTGTATTGCAGGCGCTGTACGTTTTCATCGAACACCACTTGGTTGAACAGCAAGTTCCAGCCTGGCGTACGGGTGAGCACAATGGTGTCTTCGGCGGGGTTGAAATCACGAATTTTGTCGTTTTGCTGATAAGGAAAGCTGTTTTGGCCATCCATAATCATCACAAACTGGTCTTTACCGTTGCCCCCATACATAAAGTCGATGCCGTAACCGCCCACTAAGGTGTCGTTGCCATCGCCGCCGTTAAGGGTGCGCGATAGGCTGCTGGGCACATTGGCCAGCATGTCTTCACCGTGCGCCACCACATAATCCAGCAAAGCTTTGCCGCTGAGTTTGGCTACTGTTTCGGCATGGGCGGGGTTGATATTGGGGCTGATTAGTACGTCATCACCGGGGCTGCCCTGAATCGGGCTGGCAATGGGCAGGGTGGTTTGCACCACATCGGCACGGTTGCTGCCGCTGGCCAGCACATTGCTTGAGTCTGCCCAGCTGGCATTTAAGGTGACGTGGTCGGTTTGTTGCAATTGGTTGTGGGTAAGCGTGGGGATGCTCACGTTGATTTCACGCACGCCGTCAGCCAGCACGATTTCCCCGCCTTGAGCTGGCAAGGTATGTAGGCTGCCGTTGATGTCGACACGGATGTCGGTGTTGGTATACACGCCGGCATCGGTGCCGGTGTCGTTCCAGCCGGTGGGTGCCCATTGGGTTAGATGCCAAGGGAAATCGTTGATGTTGAGCGTGCCGTATTTTTGGGCGATTTCGCCGCCGGCGCGCCAGGGGTTTTCTTTGCCTTGTGCCAGGTAGTTATTGGGTGCTTCTGCATTGAAGGCGAAATTGAAGGCATTGCGGTCGGCGCCATAACCGCCGTATTGCTGGATGGTTTTGGCCAGCAGCAGGGTAAACGGATTTAGGCCGAGGCTATCCAAATCAATGGCAGGATCAATGCGGAACCACTGCCCTTGAGCCGGTGCATTGGGGTTGGTGTCGCGCCCATCGCTGCCTTTGGCGGGAAATGAAATCACGCCAGCGCGGGCATCCGGCAGTGTGACGGAAAGTGCGTGGTTGATTTGGCCGGCTAAGGCTTCGGAAATGCCCACTTGGCTTAAGGGGTTGAGCATTTGTACCACCGCCGAGCCGCCACGGCTGTGCTGCATCCAGAAATTTAGCGTATCCAGATTGTCGATACCCGGGGCTGCCTGAAAATAACCGGCGGCATTGGTACTCCAGCTATTATCGCCGGTTTGGATAACATAGAAATACTCACGCATCATGCCCGTGGCTTTGTCGTATACCGCCATGGCGTGATCGCCGATGTCGTCGGGGCGCGCGTATTCGGGAAACGGAATTTTCCCCAGCGTGTTGCCCACCAAATCGGAAAATGTGGTGATGCGTGCATCGGTAGAAGTGATGGTGGTGTAGTGTTGTTGCGGATTGGATGAATCGACTATGTATATCGGAATATTGAAGTCTTCGGTGTTGATGGAGGTCGATTGGTATAGCTTATTGTGTTGGCCGGGCATGGTGCGGGCATAGGCGGCAATTTCGGCACTGTTATTGGCCAATGGCATATCGGCTACGCTGCGGGTGAATACGGTGCCGTTGGCGAGGTATTCGCCTTGAATAAAAGGATCGGCGCCGGTTGAGAGGTCAAGTGCGGAGGGCGTACTGTTTTGCGCCACTACCGCTAATTTCAACACTTGCCCGGCGCGGGCGGCGCTGTCTAGTGTGATGGTGTAGCTAAGACTTTCCCCTTCATTGGCGGCGCCATGATTGCGTATATTCAGGCTGTGCTGGTGTTCGCCGGAATTGTCGTTGCCACCGGAGTTGTCGTTGCCACCGGAGTTGTCGTTGCCACCGGAGTTGTCGTTGCCACCGGAGTTGTCGTTGCCACCGGAGTTGTCGTTGCCACCGGAGTTGTCGTTGCCACCGGAGTTGTCGTTGCCACCGGAGTTGTCGTTGCCACCGGAGTTGTCGTTGCCACCGGAGTTGTCGTTGCCACCGGAGTTGTCGTTGCCACCGGAGTTGTCGTTGCCACCGGAGTTGTCGTTGCCACCGGAGTTGTCGTTGCCACCGGAGTTGTTGTTGCCACCGGAGTTGTCGTTGCCACCGGAGTTGTCGTTGCCGCCGGAATTGTTGTTGCCACCGGAATTGCTGCCACCACCCGCCAGTGCTGCGGTGCCTGCGGCCGCGAGCAGGGTGCCGCCGATAATCCAGCCTGTATGGCTTGAGTTGGGGTTGGCGGGTGTGGCGGCGAGTGTTTCGGCCAGTAAATATTGTTCGGTGGGGATTTGGTTGGCCAGTATCGGCATCAAGCCATCTTGGCCACTATAAGGCTGTAGCTGGCCGCTGCTGTTGATGCCGTAGAGTGCGCTTTCATTGTCGGCGGTGTGGCTGAAATAATCGCGTATGGTGAACGTGGGCTCGCCGTTTGCTTCAATCAGCAAATCTTGCTGATGACGGGTGGTGCGGATGTATACGGGTGCTTGGCCATCGCTGTCCAAAACATATTGCAGCCCAGGCTGTGCCTGTACCGTTTCGCCGTTGCGGTGGATGCTGATAATGTGATCAGGTTGCAGCTTATGAATGATTTTAATGTGTAAAGATTGGGCCATGGCTATGGGTTTCGGTGGTTATTGTTAAGAATGGGATGTTTAGGCTGCCTGAAAACCATCGGGCACAATGATGCCGTTGGCGCCTGCTGCCAATGCCAGCCGGTAGAGGGTGGCCGTGCTCATATAGGTATGCGGTAAACGCACGATATTGGCCAATACGGGCAAGTGCGATAATTGCCGTGCTTTGGCGATGGCATCGGTGTCGAGCCGGTAGGGTGCGTGGTGATCCAGGTTGAGGGTACCTGCTTCGCCCAACATGATGTGGTGGTTGCCTTTGAGGGCGATGTGTTCGGCGGCAATCAGCCAATCGTCAACCAAGTGGTGCTTGTCTTTACATAAAACCACAGGTACGTTGAGCCGTCCCACTTCATCTTGTAGCAGGCGGTTGGTCATCAGCTCGCCACCCAAATACAACACATCGGCTTCGGCTGCCAGCGCGGGCTCGATTTGGCGTACATCACGGATGCGCAGTAATACGGGTTTGGCTGCGGCATGAGCTTGTGCGAGCAGCGTTTTCATGTGGCGAATGCGATCGTTTTCGTGGGTGTGTGCACGGGATGTGTAGGGTGTGCCGGGCTGGAAAAAAGGGTCGGCAAATAAGGCATTGGCATCGGGAATGGCGCCACCATCGTAAACCGGAATGGTTTGTTGATCAGCACCAAATGCCACGCCGCGCACATAGATAATGCTGTTGCTGTTTTGGGTTTCGCGGCTGATGATGCGCCAATCGTGCAGCACGCGCATGGCTTTTTCCACTCCGGCCAGTGCTTCGATTTCGCGCGGCTCAAACACGCGTTCGTCACCCACGGCGCCGATGATGGTACGCTCTTCGCCGCGCGAAATATGCTCGGTGAGGCCACGGCTGTGAATAAAGGCCACCACGGCATCAATGTGGGCGGCGCTGGCTTGTTTTTGCATTACGATAATCATGGCGGCGCTTTGGGGCAAATAAATAAAAGTGGTTTATTGTGGGCAAAATCGGCGGGTGCTGCAAGCAAATAAAAAGGCTGCCTGAAACTCGAGCTTCGCAGAAGCTTTGTTTTCAGGCAGCCTTTTGCGGCTTTTAAGGCCAAAACAATGTGTTTACACCACCGCTTCTTCTTTGCGTTTGGGCGGTTTGGCAATGTTTTCGCGGCTTAAGCCAAACATCAGCAGCAGCGGGCTGGCCACCAATACCGATGAATAAATGCCGAACACGATGCCGATGGTGAGCGCCAGGGCAAAGCCGTGAAGTGCGGCGCCGCCGAAAATCAGCATGGCCAACACCATCGCCTCGGTGGAGCCGTGGGTGATGATGGTGCGGCTCATGGTGGCGGTGATGGCGTTGTCGATAATGTGCGGCACCGATTTATTGCGCATTTGCGGCTTGCGGAAGTTTTCGCGGATGCGGTCGAACACCACCACCGATTCATTCACCGAGTAGCCCAGCACCGCCAAAATCCCCGCCAATACGGTGAGCGAAAATTCCCACTGGAAAAAGGCGAAGCAGCCCAAAATAATCACCACGTCGTGCATATTGGCAATAATGGCCGACACGGCAAAGCGCCACTCAAAGCGGATAGACAGATAAACGATGATGCCGGCAATCACCATGGCCAAAGCCAACAGGCCGTTGGTGACCAGCTCTTCGCCCACCTGCGGGCCGATAAATTCCACTTGGCGCAGGCTCACATCGGGATGGCTTTGCTTGAGCATGTCCATCACTTGATTCGACAATTGCGCCGTGGTAACGCCTTCTTTATTGGGCAGGCGGATCATGATGTGCCGGTTGGTGCCCAAAGCCTGCACCTGCACTTCGCCCATCTTGAGGGTGTTGAGCTGGCTGCGGATTTGGTTAACATCGGCACCTTGGCTGTATTCCACTTCCATCACGGTGCCGCCGGTGAATTCCACCGAAAAATTCAGCCCGCGCACCACCAAGAAAAACACCGCCAATATAAAGGTAAGCAATGAAATCAGGGTGGTGAGCTTGCCATAGCTCATAAACGGAATATCGCGTTTGATTTTGAAAAATTCCATGCTGGCTTACTCCTTGGCGGCCGGTAAAGACGGTTGGGTGTCGGGCTTCCACACCGAGCCGATAGAGAGGTGTTTGAGCTTGCGGCGGCGGCCATACCACAAATTGGCAAAGGCGCGCGACACCACCACCGATGAGAACATGGAGGTGAGGATGCCCAAACAATGCACCACGGCAAAGCCGCGCACAGGGCCGGAGCCGAAAATCAGCAGCGCAATACCGGCAATCAATGAGGTGATGTTGGAGTCGACAATGGTGTTCCACGCGTGTTGATAGCCGGCGTTAATCGCCATTTGCGGGGTGTTGCCATTGCGCAGCTCTTCGCGGATGCGCTCGTTAATCAGTACGTTGGAGTCGATGGCCATGCCCAAGGTGAGCGCAATGGCGGCAATGCCGGGCAGGGTGAGCGTGGCTTGCAGTGCCGATAAAATCGCCACCAAAAACAACAGATTGCTCGACAAAGCCAATACCGAAAACACGCCGAACATGCGGTAGTACAACATCATAAACAGCGCCACCGCCACAAAACCCCACAAAGTGGATTTAAAGCCTTTTTCGATGTTTTCTTTACCCAAAGAAGGGCCGATGGTGCGCTCTTCGATGATGTTCATCGGCGCGGCCAAAGAGCCGGCACGCAGCAGCAGCGAAATATCGTTGGCTTCGGCAATATTCATGCTGCCTGAAATAATGGTGCGCCCGCCCAAAATGGGCTCGTTAATCACCGGTGCAGTCACCACTTCGGCTTTGCCTTGGTCAATCAATACCATGGCCATGCGTTTGCCCACATTGTTGCGGGTAAGGTCGGCAAAAATGGCGGCGCCGGTGCTGTCGAAGTTCACGCTTACGCCGGGTTGGCCGCGCTCGTTAAAGCTGGGTTGGGCATCGTTGATGTTGTCGCCGGTGAGCTCTACTTGGCGGTTGAGCAATTCCGGGCGGCCATGGCCGGCAGAAGCCACCAGCTCAAAGCCGGGCGGCACATTGCCCATCATGGCGGCTTCCAATTGCGTGGGGTCGTCGGACACCATGCGCACTTCTAAGGTGGCGGTGCGGCCGATAATGTCTTTGGCCTTGGCGGTGTCTTGCACACCGGGTAGCTGCACCACAATGCGGTCCGGCCCGGCTTGCTGAATCACCGGCTCAGCCACGCCCAATTCGTTGACGCGGTTGTGCAAGGTGGTGATGTTTTGCTTCACCGCATCTTCACGCACCTTTGTCCAAGCTGCATCGGTAAGGCTCACGGTGATGCGGTTGTCGGAAGTGGTGAGGGTAGCATCGGGCAGATAGCGGCTTAATTCGGGATAGGCTTTCTGGGCATCGGCGGCATCCTGAAACGGCACAATCAGGGTTTGGCCGCTTTTGCTGATGTTACCGCTGCGGATTTTGGCTTGGCGCAATTGGCGGCGAATGTCGCCGGCGTAGCGGTCGAGCGTTTTTTCTACGGCGGCGGCCATGTCTACCTGCATGGTGAAGTGCACACCACCGCGCAAGTCTAGCCCCAAAAACATCGGCTTAGCTTTGATTTTGGCCATCCATTCGGGGGTGTTGGCCAGCAAATTGAGCGCAATAATATAGCCGTCGCCCAAGCTGGCTTCAATGGCATCGCGCCCTTTAAGCTGGGTTTCGGTATCGGCAAAACGCACTTTTAGGCTGCCATCGGCAATAAACATGCCGTTGTCTTGAATGTTGGCGGCGGCCAATGCTTGTTTAACGGTGTTTTCGGTATTCTCATCAATGCTGATGGCTTGGCGGTTGGTGGAAACCTGCACCGCCGGGATTTCACCGTAGAAGTTGGGCACGGTGTAGAGCAGGCCCAACACAAGGGTGACGGCAATCAGCAAATATTTCCACAAGGGATAACGGTTCATAACCTGTTTGGCTTTCCGTGAAGCTGAATAAACACAAATGCCGCAATCTTAAAAGATTGCGGCGCAAAGGAGCGGACGGCTTACGCGGCGGCCTTGCTGGTGATGGCGTTGCGCTCGATTTCCACTTCCACATTGGGGGCGATTTCAACACTGAAAAATTGCTCGCCCACTTTGGTGATGCGCCCGGCAATGCCGGAGCTGGTGATGATTTTGTCGCCTTTTTTCAATTCGGACAGCATTTGTTGGTGCGCTTTGAATTTCTTTTGCTGCGGACGCATAATCAGAAAATAAAACACCAGCAAAATCAGCACCAGCGGTGCAAACTGCATCAGCGCGCTGGGGGCGGCGCCGTCGGCGGCAAAAGCGAAGTCAATCATTATTCATACTCCATTGGGTTAAAAGCGTTAATCTGCGTTTGCTAACCGCCTATTTTAATCGGCAATGGCGTTTTTTCCAAGCAAAAGCGGCAATCAATTGCGCTTGCGGTTTGGCGATGGCTGAAATTGGGGTTTTGCGAGGATATTCGATGTGGTGTTGAGGCTGCCTGAAAATATAAACGGCGCGGCTGAAGTCGTTTTTAAATATACCCTAATTCGGCCATTGATGCGGCGTGTTGGCTGGTAACGATAAAATGATCCAATAGGTGCACATCCACCAGTGCCAGTGCTTGCTGTAGGCGCCGGGTAAGTGCGATGTCTTCGGCGGAAGGGGTGGCTAGGCCGCCGGGGTGGTTGTGTGCCAATATCAGCGCGGTGGCGTGGTGTTGCAAGGCCAAGGTAACCACTTCGCGCACATAAACCGTGTTTTCGGCCACGGTGCCGCGGGATAATTCCACCGTATGCAGCAGCCGGTTTTGCTGATTGAGCAGCAAGGCTAAGCACACTTCTACTTTTTCCTGCCCCAATTGCAGGCGCAAATAATCGGCCACGGCTTGCGGTTGGTCAAACAGCGGTGCGGCGGCCATATCTGCGGCCAGCACGCGGCGGCCGATTTCGCGCACCACCGCAAACTGGGTGTAGCTGGCCATGCCCATGCCTTTATGGCGGCACAAAGTGGCGGCGTCGGCGCTCATCAATTGCGCTAAGCTGCCGAACTGTTGCAATAAATAGCGCGCCAAATCCACCGCACTCATGCCCTGAATGCCGGTGCGCAGCAAAATCGCCAGCAGCTCGGCATCGCTTAGGGCTGTGGCACCGTGCGCCAGCAGTTTTTCGCGTGGGCGCTCGCCTTCGGGCCAGTGTTTGATGCTCATGGCACATGCTCCCGTTATGCTGATATGCGTGATGCTAATGTATTGTTGTATGAGCGTAAAGTGGAAAAAAGGCTGCCTGAAAGCACAAGTTGCTTTCAGGCAGCCTAGTTGATGTGCGTGATGTTTGGCGGTTAAACGCGTGCTTTTTCGCTGGGCAACACCATATTCAGGAAAATCGCCAGCAAGGCGCACAAGCCCACGCCGGCAAAGGCCATGCTGCCGAATTTTACCACCATGCCGCCCACGCCTACGGTGAGCACCGAGCTGGCAATCACCAGATTTTTGGGGTGCATCAGGTCCACTTTAGCGTCAATCAGGGTTTTCAAACCCAAGGAAGCAATGGTGCCGAACAGCAAAATCATGATTCCGCCCATCACCGGCATGGGAATGGAGGCCAAAAAAGCATTGAATTTGCCGAAAAACGCCATGCAGATGGCAAACACCGCCGCCCAAGTCATGATTACCGGATTGCTGTTTTTGGTAATCATCACCGCGCCGGTGACTTCGCCGTAGGTGGTTACCGGCGGGCCGCCAATCAAACCGGCCACACACACACCCAAGCCGTCGCCGGCCAAAGTTTTGTCCAAGCCGGGGTCTTTGGCGTAGTCTTTACCGGTAACGGTGCCGATGGCCATAATGCCGCCGATGTGTTCAATCGCCGGCGCAATCGCCACCGGCAGCATAAACAGCGCCGCATGCCAGTTCACTTCCGGGGTTTCGAAATGGGGAATGGCAAACCAGGGCGCGTTAATAATCGGCGTTGTGTCCACCATGCCCAGCAGCAGGGCGGCAATATAACCGGCGGCTACACCCACCAAAATCGGCACCAGCTTCATCATTTTGCTGCCAAACACCGCCACCATCACGGTAACGGCAAAGGTAAAGCCGGAGAGCAGCAGCGAATGGCTGTATTCCATCACCTGCTTGCCGCCAGCCTGGCCCATGGCCATACCGCTGGCCACCACCGCCACCGACAAACCAATCACCATAATCACCGGGCCGATGACCACCGGCGGCAGCAAACGGTGCACCGCTTCAAGGCCGCGCCAGCGAATCAGCAGTGCAAACACAAAATACATAAAACCGGCCGCAAACAGGCCGAACATGGTGGAGGGCAGCCCCCATTCGCTGATGGAATAGATAATCGGTGCGATAAAGGCAAACGAAGAGCCCAAAAAAATCGGCACTTTGCGCCGGGTGGTGATTTGAAACAAAAGCGTGCCGATGCCTGCGCCCAATAGCGCCAGCGCCGGATTGAGGCCGGTGAGCAAGGGCACCAGAACCATGGCGCCGAAGGCGACAAACAGAATTTGCGCGCCCGAAACGGCCAATTTTAATTGTTGTAACATAATGGCATTCCCGCAAGATAAACCCACGCATTATAGCGGAGACGGGGGCGGAAAGTCATGTGGCAATAGATAGCAAGGCTGCCTGAAAAGCAATGGGCAGCGGGCTTGCGGTTTTTGTTTGATGCAAAACAAAATCTTAATAGCGTATGCCTAAAATCAGCCCATGCGGTACTTGCCAAGATACGGCGATTTGCGCATAATACGCGTCTTCGCCGGTATAGCTCAGTTGGTAGAGCAGCTGACTTGTAATCAGAAGGTCCCGAGTTCGACTCTTGGTGCCGGCACCAATTCCCTGATAGCTCAGTCGGTAGAGCGACGGACTGTTAATCCGCAGGTCCCTGGTTCGAGCCCAGGTCGGGGAGCCAAACACAATGCCTTGAACCCTTGGGTTCAGGGCATTATTTTTTTCAGGCAGCCTTAAATTAGCGTAGGTGGTTTTGAATCAGGAGCGAAATCATGTCGTGGCAACACACCATTGAGCAAGCTTTGCAACAGCAACATGCGCGGCAGGGCTGGCGTATGCGCACCGTGCACGCCGCCGCCGACAGGCTGCCGTATCTGCTGATCAACGGCCAAAACCAGCTTAATTTTGCCGGCAACGACTATCTGGGCTTAAGCCGCCACGAAGCGGTGATTCAGGCGTGGCAGCATGGTTTGTCGCGCTATGGCGCTGGCAGCGGCGCTTCCGGCCATGTGGTGGGCTATACAGAAGTGCACGAAGCGCTGGAAGCCCATTTGGCTCAATGGCTGGGCTACGAACGCGCCTTGCTGTTCAACAGCGGCTATGCCGCCAATCAGGCATTGGTGCAAGCGTTGGCACGCAAAGACAGCGTGCTGCTGATGGACAAACTGTGCCATGCCTCCTTGCAAGAAGCCGCCGCACAATCGGATGCGCTGGTGCGCCGCTACGGCCACTGCCGCCACGATGTGTTGGCACGCCATTTGGCGCAACACGGCGCGCGCAACACCTTGGTGGCCACCGAAGGCGTGTTCAGCATGGATGGCGACCAGCCTGATTTGCTTGAACTGCGCCGCTTATGCGATGAGCACGGCGCTTGGCTGCTGGTGGACGACGCCCACGGCATCGGCGTGTGCGGCCCCGAAGGCCGGGGCAGTGCCGCCGCAGCGGGCATACAGGCCGATATTTTGGTGGTTACCTTTGGCAAAGCGGTGGGCGTGGCCGGTGCGGCGGTGTTGTGTCGCCACAGCACCGCCGAATATCTGCTGCAATTTGCCCGCCATCTGATTTACAGCACCGCCATGCCGCCCGCGCAAGCATTGGCCTTGCACGAAGCCCTGCATCAAGTGGCCAAAGCCGATGCGGCACGGGCGCAATTGCAGGCCAATATCCACGATTTCCGCCAGCGTTTTGTTTCAGGCAGCCTTGGTTTGCTGCCGTCGCATACGCCGATTCAGCCTTTGTTGTGCGGCGATAACGATGCGGTTTTGGCTGCCGCCGCCGCTTTGCAGGCGCAAGGCTTGTGGGTAGGCGCCATCCGCCCGCCCACAGTGCCCATCGGCCAAGGGCGTTTGCGCATCACCTTAAGTGCCATGCACCAAAGCGAACACATCAGCGCCTTGCTGGCAGCGCTTGAGCACATTGCTTAACTATGTTTGCAGCCCAAGCCGATATTGCCCGTCGCTTCAGCCAAGCCGCCGCCGGCTACGACCAAGCCGCCACCATCCAGCGGCTCACCCGTGCGCATCTGTATGCTTTTAACGCCTGCGCCGCTCACGGCCAAATTGTGGCCGATATCGGCAGTGGCAGCGGTGTGGCCGCCACGCATTGGCAACAACAAGGCGCACAAGTGTTGGCGCTGGACGTGGCCAGCGGCATGTTGCAGCACAGCCGCCATCTGGGCCGCGGTCATGCTTGGATTGGTGCCGATGCCCAAGCCCTGCCTTTGGCCGATGCCAGTGTGGACATCTGCTTTAGCAATCTGGCTTTGCAATGGTGCGCCAATCAAGCGCAGGCTTGGCGTGAAATCTTCCGTGTGCTCAAACCCGGCGGCACCGCACTGGTGAGCAGCCTTGCTGATGGCAGTATGCAGCCTTTGCGTGCGGCTTGGGCGGCGGCCGACCATCAGCCGCACAGCCACCATTTTGTGGCGCAAGCCGATTTGCAAACCGCCGTGGCCGCCTTGCCGTGGCAAAGCCTGCACAGCGAAGCCCACACCGAAACCCTGTATTTCCCCGACCTAAAAACCCTGTTGCAATCATTGCGCCAAGTGGGCGCCAACCATGTGGCCGCTCGCTCGCAAGGCCTCACCGGCAAACAAAAATGGCGCCTATTTGCCGAAGCCTATGCACAATATGGAGACGAGCAAGGGCGTTTGCCGCTGGATTATCGGGTGGTTTATTGGTGTGCGCGCAAGTAAAAAAACCAGCTAAATTCTGATTCTGTTTTTTTCTGTTTTTGCCTTAAATTAATATAAAAATTTTAATCTGATGATTTTATTATACCAATTCGAAAAAATAAGATAACAAGGCGGCGAGCCGCAGACAGTACACCTAGTACGGCTAGGCGAGCCAACACAGTTAGGTTGTTTTTTCGAATTGGTATTATTTATTTTGTATTGAAAATGGCAGATATGATTTTCATTGCTTCTTGCTTTTTCAGAAAACATATTGCGACAAAAATCTTGATACTGCGTTAACTCTCTTTCATTCATATCTTCTACATCTCTTTCGCCGATAGGATTAACAAAAAAATATTGGAAAGATAGTTTTTGTTTAATAAATGGATAACGCTTCGTTCCATGCTCATCAAATTCAGCCAGCACAAAACCGGTTTTAAGATAGAAAAATAATATAATAACGACAAAAATAATTCTTTTAATCATGCTTTATCTAACATTGATTAATTCTTTTCTTAACGCTGTTGAGCCAATTATACCAATAAAAATAAATAAGCTATAATCATCCTATGCCTAAACTGACCCCAAAAAACCACCAGCTCACCGAGCATGATTTTCTCAAACTCGCCAAAACAGAATCCCACCCACGGGCACGGACACGGTTGTTTATATTGCACCAACTGCAACAAGGTCAAACACCCGAAGAAATCGCCCCACGGTTTGGACTCCATCCGCTAACCATACACATATTACGGCGCAAATATTGGGAATTCGGTATTGAACAGGCCATTTACGACAAACAGCGACCCGGCCGCAACAGCAAACTAAAGCCGCAAGACCATCAAGCCTTCAAACAACGCATCATCGAAGAACAAGAAAAACGCGAAGGCGGCAGGCTCACCGCCGAAGACATCCATACCATTGCCGCCCAAGAATTCAATACTCGTGTATGGCACGAAAAGGGAAAAAGACCACGCATTATCCGCCAACAGCAGTTTGAATACGCCTATATCTTTGGTGCAGTGTGCTTGAGAACCGGAACAACAGCGGCTTTGGTGATGCCTAGTGTGAACAAAGAGGCGATGCTGCTGCATTTACGGCAAATATCGAAAGAAACCCCGAAGGCCGGCATGCTGTGGTGGTGATGGACGGTGCGGGTTGGCATCAGGATGTCAGCGAACTGAAAAACATATCGATATTGAAACTGCCGCCGTATTCACCGGAATTAAACCCTATAGAACGGATATGGCGGCAGCTGAAGCAAACCTCTTTATCCAACCGTTGCTATAAGGGCTATGGGCAGATTGTAGAGGCTGGCTGTGCTGCGTGGAATGCGTTGGTTGCAGAAAAAGACAAGCTCTGTTCGCTGGTGGCTTGTGAATGGGCTTTATTATAGATTATTTATTTTAAATGGTATGAGATAGTGCCGGACGTGGCAACATAAGCATACATACCATCGCGGTCTTGCAGCTTGTATGGTTTTTCTTTCGGTTTGGCGGTTTTTAGTATGCGGTCATTGAGCATTTGGCGGCTTTCAAATGGTGGACGGTATTTTTATTTCTGCATTATACAAAATACCGCAATGAATACCGTCAAAATTTCTTGATTGATGCGAACCAATACGAACCAATAGAAACAATAAAGCCCCGTAGAATCGGGGCTTTGGTGTGTATTTTGGGCTAATATGAATTCATGCGCACGCTATGCTTTCATTCCCATTCTATGGTGGCTGGCGGCTTGCCGGACACATCATAAACCACGCGGTTGATGCCGCGCACTTCGTTGATGATGCGGTTGGAAACGCGGCCGAGCAGGCTGTAGGGCAACTCGGCCCAGTGGGCGGTCATAAAGTCGCTGGTAACCACGGCGCGCAGGGCAACCACGTATTCGTAGGTGCGCCCGTCGCCCATTACGCCCACCGATTTTACCGGCAGGAATACGGCAAAGGCTTGGCTGGTGTTGTCGTACCACGATACGCCTTCGGCATCCACGGTGTTGCGCAGCTCTTCGATAAAGATGTGGTCGGCACGACGCAGTAAGTCGGCGTATTCGCGTTTGACTTCGCCCAGAATGCGCACGCCAAGGCCGGGGCCGGGGAAGGGGTGGCGGTATACCATTTCGCGCGGCAGACCCAGCGCCACACCCAGCTGGCGTACTTCGTCTTTAAACAAATCACGCAAGGGCTCAAGCAGGCTGAGGTTGAGGGTTTCGGGCAGGCCGCCTACGTTGTGGTGGCTTTTGATGGCGTGGGCTTTGTTGGTTTTGGCACCGGCCGATTCGATTACATCGGGGTAGATGGTGCCCTGCGCCAGCCAGCGGGCGTTTTGGCGCTTGCCGGCTTCTTGCTGGAATACTTCCACAAATTCGGCGCCGATGATTTTGCGCTTTTGTTCGGGGTCGGTAACGCCGGCCAGTTTGCGCATAAATTCGCCCGAAGCATCCACATGAATCACGTTCACGCCCAGGTTGCGGGCAAACATGTCCATCACCATTTCGGCTTCTTTGTAGCGCAACAGGCCGTGGTCAACAAACACGCAGGTGAGCTGGTTGCCGATGGCGCGGTGAATCAAGGCGGCGGCCACGGAAGAATCCACGCCGCCAGACAAACCCAAAATCACTTCGTCGCTGCCCACTTGCTGGCGGATTTTGGCCACGGCTTCGTCGATGTAGTTGGGCATGGTCCAGCTTGGCTTGGCGGCGGCGATGTCGAGCACAAAGCGGTGAATTAAGGCGCTGCCTTGCTTGGTGTGGGTCACTTCGGGGTGGAATTGCACGCCGTATAAGTGTTTGTCGGCATGTTCCATAATGGCGATGGGGCAGGAAGGGGTGTGGCCGACGCGGCGAAAGCCTTCAGGCAGCCCGGTGACTTTGTCGCCGTGGCTCATCCACACATCGAGTTGGTTGGGTGCGTCGTCGTAA
This sequence comes from Paralysiella testudinis, assembly GCF_016894345.1. GTDB lineage: Bacteria > Pseudomonadota > Gammaproteobacteria > Burkholderiales > Neisseriaceae > Paralysiella > Paralysiella testudinis. Next base: position 2,230,160 of record NZ_CP069798.1, on the reverse strand, counting down.
ATCTCTTGGGTGAGGGTGCTGTCTTCGGTTTCTACACGGGCGTAGCCGAATTCGCGCTGGTCGCCGGGGGAAACGGTGCCGCCCAAGGTGTGTGCCATCCATTGCATGCCGTAGCAAATGCCCAATATCGGCACGCCCAAGTCCAAGATGGCCGGATCGGCTTGATAATCGGAATCGTAAACCGAATTGGGGCCGCCGGAAAGAATAATGCCTTTGGGGGCAAAGGCTTTGATGTCGGCGATGGGCATATCGTAGGGGTGCAGCTCGCTGTATACATGCGCTTCGCGCACGCGGCGGGCGATGAGCTGGGTGACTTGTGAGCCGAAGTCGAGAATCAGAATTTTGTCTTGGGTCATGGTGTGAAAGGCCGGGCAGTAGAGAGTTCGGGGAAAGGGTGTATTTTAACCCTTTCAGGCAGCCTTGGTGTTATCTGAAGGCTGCCTGAAAGGTTTGGGTTTATTTAGCCGCAGGCGGCTGTATTTTGCTGCGTTTGTGCGGCACCAAATCGCTGCGCGAAAGCAGCATTAAGCCGCCCAAGAGCATCATGCCCAAGGCAATCAGCGGCGAGTAGCCGAGCAGGTATTCGCTGCGCACATAAATGGCGGCACCGATGTACATCAGCATGGGGCCGGCAATCACCGATTGTTTGTTGATGCCGTCAATCAGCAATACCACCGCCCCGGCCACACCCAAGCCAACGGCCATCAGCACGGCGGTGGCGGGCAGGATGTCGGTGGTTTTTAAAAACCAAATGGCGCCGGCCACAATCAGCACCAAGGGCAGGGTGAGTGAAGGGTTTTTCATGGGCGATTTTCTTTTTGCTTGTTACGGCTCGCCAACAATTCATCAACCAAAGCATCGGTTTGTGCTTGCAAGTTGGGGTTTTGGATGTATTGGCGGTGTTGGCCGCGTAATTTAAAGTTTAATGTCCCCACGGTTGTACGGCCTTGCTCGGTGCTTTCAACTATGCGGATGCTGGCGCGGCGCAGGGTATTGGGCAGGCCGTTGGGGGTAATCACGTTGTAGCGCAAGGTGAAGCGGCATGATTCGCTTTGCAACTCCGGTGTTTGTGGGTTGCGGATAATGGTGCTGCTGATACTGTGCTTTTTCAGGCTGGCGGCAAGATTGTGCGACCACTGAGGTAAACCGGCATTGGCGTTTTCGATGATGCAAACATGCCACAGGGCGGTTTGTTTTTGGGTTTCGACGCTTTTACTGCTGGTGGCGCCGCAGGCGCTTAGCAGTAGGGCGCAGGCGCCGATGGCGAGAATGGGCGTTTTCATGATATTTGCGAACCAGATGGTGGAAAAATAGGTTTCAGGCAGCCTTGGTGTAGCGTATCAGGCCGATTAACGGGTTTGCTTGATGATGCGCTGCTTTTCGCGCTGCCAGTCTTTTTCTTTGCTGCTTTGGCGTTTGTCATGCTGTTTTTTGCCTTTGGCCAAACCCATGTCCATTTTAACCATGCCGTGGTGGTAGTGCAGGTTGAGCGGCACCAAGGTGTAGCCGCTGCGTTCCACTTTGCCGATTAACTTGTTGATTTCCGATTGCTTTAACAGCAGTTTGCGTTGGCGCACCGGGTCGGGCTTAACATGGGTGGAAGCGGTGGCCAGCGCGGTGATGTGGCAGCCCACCAGATAAAAAGCGCCGCGTTTCCAGTGGATATAGGCTTCTTTTAATTGTACGCGCCCGGCGCGGATGGCCTTCACTTCCCAGCCTTCCAGCACCAGCCCGGCCTGAATTTGCTCTTCAATATAGTAATCGTGAAAGGCTTTTTTATTGTTGATGATGCTCATAATGGCTCTGTAATGGTGTTGGCGGTGCCGGTTTCAAGCCGGGTATTTTAACAGCAAATAGAAGGGTGTTGATTAAGTGCATTTAAAATATTGAATTTGAAAGTATTTTAGTTTCAGGCATTCCGCAAAATTATTTCTTGAAAGCCTTGGTTGGGTGGCTTATACGGCCTGTAACTGCCGGATAAATTCAGGCTCTTTTTCCAGTAGACGCAAAAGCTTTAACGGGGCGCCGTCGGGATAGCGCCGGTGTTGTTCCCATGATTGCACCAAAGAAGTGCTGACGCCGATGGCTTGGGCGAATTCGTCTTGCTTCATATTCAGATTGCGGCGGATGGCCTTGGTGTCGGGGCGCTCGTAAGTGCGTATGGCTGCCGGTTGTTGCACACCTTTTTCAATTTGCACCATCTCTTGTGCGGATGCGAGCAAATCGGCAAATAATTTATCGTCCATGGTGTTTACTCCAATTGATTGATGATGGCACGCAATGCGGCTTTTTGCGCATCGCTTAAGTTTTCTTGTTTGTTTTTGGGGTAGGCCAGCAGTAAATAAATTTTGCCGTTCTGGCCGATATGGTAATAAATCACACGGATACCGCCGGATTTACCCATGCCTTGCCGCTTCCATCGCAGTTTGCGGCAACCGCCGGTGCCGATGATTAAGTCGCCCGCTTCCGGGTTATCCAGCAAGTGCGCTTCCATGGCCTGAAATTCGTTTTCAGGCAGCCATTTTTCACGGTCACGACTGAATAAGGTGGTTTCAATAAATTGAATATGCATGGCAGACTTTCTTTATTGAGGCTTATTTTATTCGTACCATGTACTAAAAATCAAGTATTGATATCCAAAATGCCAAAGGCTGCCTGAATCGGTTTCAGGCAGCCTTTAATCAATCGCCAGCTTAGTTTACGCTTAAACCACTTCGGCTTTGTTGATGACTACGGTGTCCACCGGCACGTCTTGGTGGCCGGCTTTGTTGCCGGTTTTGACTTTTTTGATTTCATCCACCACGTCGGTGCCTTCCACCACTTTGCCGAATACGGCATAGCCCCAGCCGTGCAGATCCGGTTTGGTGTGGTTGAGGAAGTCGTTGTCTTTCACGTTGATAAAGAACTGGGCGCTGGCCGAATGCGGCTGCATGGTGCGTGCCATGGCCACGGTGTATTGATTGTTTTTAAGGCCGTTGTTGGCTTCATTTTCAATGGTGTCGCGGGTGTCTTTTTGTTTCATATCGGCATCGAAGCCGCCGCCTTGAATCATAAAGCCGTCGATAACGCGGTGGAAGATGGTGCCGTCGTAAAAGCCGTCGCGCACGTATTGCTCGAAGTTGGCGGCGGTTTTGGGGGCTTTTTCGTGGTCCAGCTCGATGCCGATAATGCCGAAGTTGGTGTGCAATTTGATCATGTTTGCGGTTTCCTAAGAGAGGGGTGAATGGGGTTTCAGGCAGCCTTGAATCGATACTTGAGGCTACCTGAAACGATATGGCGCTTAGTTTAGAATGGTGATTTTGTTAATCACCACTGGTTTTTGCGGTACGTTTTCATGATAGCCGCGGCGGGTGGTGGGCACTTTGGCGATGTTGTCGACCACGGCGGTGCCGTCGATCACTTTGCCGAATACGGCGTAGCCCCAGCCTTGGTTGGTTTTGTTTTGGTGGTTTAAAAAGGCGTTATCGGCCACGTTGATAAAAAACTGGCTGGTGGCTGAATGCGGCTGGGCGCTGCGCGCCATAGCCAGGGTGTATTTTTGGTTTTTAAGGCCGTTGTCGGCTTCGTTGGTGATGGCTTTGCCGGTGTCTTTTTGTTTCATATCGGCGCTGAAGCCGCCGCCTTGAATCATAAAGCCGTTGATCACGCGGTGAAATACGGTGCCGTTGTAAAAGCCTTTATTGGCGTAGTCGATAAAATTGGCCACGCTTTGCGGGGCTTGTTGCTGGTTGAGCGCCACTGTGATTTTGCCCATATTGGTGTCGATAAGGGCGCGCGGTTCGGCGTGGGCGGCGAGCATGCTGCTGCCAAGGACGGCGGCGAGCAAGAGAGTGTGTAGGGGTTTGGTCATGGTGTGTTTTTATGTTTGAGGCTGCCTGAAAGCTTGGTGTTGGGGCTTTCAGGCAGCCTGGCTTGGTTTTGGAGTAGACTCTTAGATTAGGTGTGTTGCGGCTAATTTCAAGCCTGATGTTTGGCGCTGATGTAATCCACTTCGTTTTTGCTGCCCAATACCACGGCCACGCGTTGGTGCAGGCCTTCGGGCTGGATGTCGAGCATGCGGGTGTGGGCATTGGTGGCGGCGCCGCCGGCTTGCTCTACCAGCAGGCTTAAGGGGTTGGCCTCGTACATCAGCCGCAGTTTGCCCGGTTTGCCCGGCTCGCGGGCGTCTTGCGGATACAGAAACACGCCGCCGCGCATCAGGATGCGGTGTACTTCGGCCACCATGCTGGCCACCCAGCGCATATTGTAGTTTTTGCCGCGCACGCCGGTATCACCGGCCAAGAGCTCGCTGATGTAGTCTTGCACCGGGGCTTGCCAATGGCGCTGGTTGGACATATTGATGGCAAATTCTTGGGTGGCAGGCGGGATAATGGGGTTGCTTTGGGTGAGCACAAATTGGTGTTCATTATTCAGCGTAAACACGGTAATGCCGTGGCCGAGGGTGAGCACCAGCAGGGTTTGCGGGCCGTAGAGCACATAGCCGGAAGCCACTTGTGCGCGCCCGGGCTGCAAGAAGCTGGCGGTATTGAGGCTGCCTGAAGGTTTGGCCAGCACCGAAAAAATGGTGCCGATGGAAATATTCACGTCGATATTGGAGGAGCCGTCGAGCGGGTCGAACAGCACCAGATAGCCGCCATCGGCGTTGGCCGCCACAAAGCTGTCTTCTTCTTCGCTGGCTAGGCCAGCCACGGCGGGGTTTTGTTGCAATATGCCCACCAAGGTGTTGTTGGCAATCACATCCAGCTTTTTCTGCTCTTCGCCTTGGATGTTGCCGCTGCCGGCACTGCCCAAAATACCGCTTAGCGCCCCTACGCGCACTTGGGCGCTGATGCTGACGCAGGCTTGGCAAATGCTGCTAATCACGCTGCCCAAGGCCGGCGGCAGATGGTGTTCGGCCAGGTGTTGGTGCAGAAAGTCGGGCAAGGTGGCGGACATGGCAGGGCTCCAGTGGATGAACGGGCAAAATTATAGCAAAGGTGCGGGGTTTCAGGTGGGGCTTTGCGGCGTTTGCGGCGGGGTAAAACGCGCTTTGGCGGGCATGCGTTCGGCAATGCGGGCGCGATTGATCGCCAGTGCGGCGGCGCTGGGCTGGTAATCGCGCCACAGGGCGGGGTCGGCCGGTAAGGTGTCGGCCGGCCAGATGTATTGCACTTTAAAACCACGGGCGCGGCATTCGGCGTGTAAGGCATCGTAGCGTTGCAATAAAAACGCCAGTTTGTCGAAGAAGAAACGCACATGGCCGCTGCCGAGTTTGTAGTCGGCAGGCTGGCCTTGTAAATGAAATTTGCCTTTGGCCACGGCGTTGGGAATGCGGGTGAGCTCGCGGTGTTCGGCCAGTAGGTGTTGGTCGCACAGCTCGGCGGGCGGAACCAGGTTGATGCGGGTCATAAGCGATTAAGCACTGTGGTGTTGCAATACAAAGTGGGCGCCGTCGTCTTGCTGCAAACAGGCGGTTAATGCGGGCAGGGTTTGCGCCAAGGTGTCGGCCAGGGTGTAGGGCGGGTTGATGACAAACATGCCGCTGCCGTGCATGCCGAACCCGTCGCTGCGCGGGCGGTGTACGTGCAGCTCGGCCTGCAAGTGGTTATCGGGCGCGAGCCGCCGCAGGCTTTCAGGCAGCATTTGGCTTTCGGGGCGGCTTAAACAGGGATACCACACCAAATAGCAGCCTTGGGCAAATTTATTCAGCGCGGCTTTGAGGGTGTCGGCCACTTGGCGGTAGTCTTGCTTTTGCTCGTAGGCTGGGTCGGTGAGCACCACGGCGCGGCGGGTGGGCGGCGGCAGCATGGCCAGCAGGCCTTTAAAGCCGTCGTCGCGAAAAATCTGGCTGTGGCGCGGCTGGCGTGCTTGCTGCATATTTTGCTGCAATAAGGCGCTGTCGGCAGGATGCAATTCGTAGAGACGCAGGCGGTCGCTGTCGCGCAATAAAGACTGTGCCAGCCACGGCGAGCCGGCATAGTGTTGCTGTGCATCGGGCACGAGTTGCGCCAGATGCTGCCTGAACGCCAATAAAGCCTCCGGCAGCTCGGTGGCGGCTTGCAAACGGGCAATGCCGTGGCGGTATTCGCCCACTTTTTGCGCCTGCTCGCCGCTGAGGTCGTACAAACCGGCACCGGCATGGGTGTCGATATACCAATAGGGTTTGTTTTTGCGGTTGAAATAGCGAAGCACCTCAAACAGCACATGATGTTTGAGGATGTCGGCATGGTTGCCGGCGTGAAAGGCGTGGCGGTAGCTGAGCATGATTATCGGGGCGAAAAGGCGTTGAGGTGATTGTGGATGCGGCGGCGTAGGGTGGCCAATAGGGTGAGCGGCTGGGGCGGCGCCAAGGCCAGCATGGTGTCGAAATCGGCGGCTTCGGGCTGGATTTCGCCGCCGTGTGCCAGCAGCAAGGTGTGCGGCTGTAAGTCGGCCATTTGTTGTAGCGAGGCGCGGTAGGCTTGCGGTAAAAATACCGGAAACGGCACCGCCAGCCCGCGTTTGAGCTTGAGAATCAAGTCGGCGGTGTAGGCGGTGCGGCTTTCGGGGTGGTATAGGCTTAAGTCGCGGTCGGTATGGCCGGGGGTTTCCAGCACACACCAATCGCCAAAGCCGGGCAGGGCATCGCCGTGGCGCAGGCGGTAATCGGGGCGCAAATACGGCCAATACCAAATATTGCGGCGTGGTTTTTTCATTTTGGCGGCCATCCAGTGCGCCAGATACATGTCCACCATCAATTTACCCGCGCCGTGCAGGCCGCCGTACCACTGGCGCTTTTTATCGGCGCTGGCAATGCGGCAGCCGCTGATGTTGCGCAAAGCCTGTGCTGCTCCGGCATGATCCGGGTGCATATGGGTGACCACCACCAATTTCAAATCGGTAAACGGCCGCCCCAGAGTGCCGGTGATAAAGCGGCGCAGCATGTCGATGTCGCAACGGCTCATGCCATCGAGCAGCAAGAGGCCGTGCGCATACTCAACCAGATAAATTTCCTGAATATAGCCTTTGAGCCGATGGATTTGCATAAGCACCCGCAACGCGATAAAGTGGCGATTGTAACGCAGAAAGAAAGCGCCGGTAAGGCGCATTGCTGATGGCATAACTTTATTGACTTACAGGAGCAGCAAGATGACAGAACCCGTTTCAACGCCACCGGTGGTGCTTGAGCCCAATGGCTATCAATTGCCCACCGATTCGCAAAAAAACTATATGTACATTACCTACGCCATGTATGTGCTGGGTATTTTTATCGGCCTCACGCCGATTGTGGGGGTGATTCTGGCCTACATCAAACGCGATGAAATGCAAGGCACGGTGTATTACGACCACATGCAGTTTTTGATTAAAACCTTTTGGGTGTCGCTAACCGGTATGGTTATCGGTGCCATATTGATGCTGGTGTTGATTGGCTATTTGGTTTTGCTGGCGGTGGGGGTGTGGTATATCTTCCGCGTGGTGTTGGGGATTGTGAAATTGCTCGACAATAAGCCGGTAACGCCGGACGGCTGGTTTATGTAAAGCAAATCAATCAAAAAACGCCCGCCCGGCTTGCCGGGTGGGCGTTTTGTTGTGTGCGCAAAGGGGATTTAGTGAACATCCATCAGGCTGATGTCCTTGGTTTCGTGAATGGAGAACAGCGCCAACAGCGACAAGCCTGCATTCAGCGCCAGATACACACCCACGCCAAAAATACCGAAAGACTTATTGATTTCAATCGCCACCAAGGTAGCAACGGAGGCGCCAACAATGGCGGCAAAATTATACGCCAGTGATGCGCCGGAGTAGCGCACTTCGGTGGGGAACAACTCCGGCAGCAAGGCGGCCATAGGGCCGAAATTCAGCCCCATCAGCATCATGCCCACCACCAGAAACCCCAGCACGCTGGCGGGGCTGCCGTGTTGCAAAAACAGCGGCATGGCCAAGCCGAAAAGCAAAATGGCACTGGTCACGCCAATCAGCCAGCGGCGGCGGCCGATTTTATCGGCCCCAATGCCCGACACACTCACAAATGCGCCGAACACCACCGCGCCAATCAGCAAAAAGCCGGTGAAGGTGTTTGCCGGTATACCCAAGCCCATGGGATAGCCCGCGGCAGACAATTCCGGCTTGCTCTTGGAGTAAATCTGCACAAAGGCCGTCATGATGTAAAACAGCACATAAGTGGCGGCCATAATGAAAGTGCCTTGCACAATCGGCTTGTAATGTTTGCACAGCACTGTGCTCACAGGGGCGCCCACCTTTTTGCCTTCACTCTCGGCGGCCTTGAATACATGGCTTTCATGCAGGGTTAAGCGCATATACAGCCCCACCGCAATCAGCACAATCGACAACAAAAACGGGATGCGCCACGCCCACGCCACCAATGCTTCCGGCCCCACAGCGGCGCTGATGGCAAAAAACACGCCGTTGGCCATAAACAGCCCGATGGGGGCGCCCAGTTGCGGAAACGTGCCATACCAAGCACGTTTGCCCGGTGGTGCGTTTTCGGTGGCCACCAGTGCCGCCCCGCCCCATTCGCCGCCTAAACCCAGCCCTTGGCCGATGCGCAACACACACAACATCAGTGGCGCCCAGATGCCGATTTGCTCGTAGGTGGGCAACAGGCCGATCAGTACGGTAGACAAGCCCATGGTGAGCAAAGAAGCCACTAAGGTTTTTTTGCGGCCGATTTTGTCGCCAAAGTGGCCGAACAATGCCGAACCGATAGGACGGGCAAAAAATGCCAGCGCCAGCGTGGACAAAGACAGCAGAATGGCGGCACTGGGGTGTTCTTTGCTGAAAAACTGGGTATTGAACACCAGCACGGCCGCAGCCGCGTAGATGTAGTAGTCGTAAAACTCAATAGCAGTGCCTACCATGGAGGCAAGCGCCACTTTATGAGGATTGTTGCGCAAGGGTTCGTCGTGCGCGGCGGCGGTATCAAGGGTGTGGCTCATGTGCCGGATTCTCAGATAAGGTGGAAAAACAAACGCCGCTATGGCAGGATGCCGCAGCGCTCAGTGGCTACTACAAAAGCGGCTGCGTGAAATACGCAGCCGCTTGGGGGCGGAAAATATTTTATGGGATGCAAAACAGCCTGATTTCAGGCTGCCTGAAAACCGGATTAAGCCTTATCCAGCTCAAAAGCTTTATGCAAAATACGGGTGGCCAGCTCTAGGTATTTTTCATCAATCAGCACCGATACTTTGATTTCGGAAGTGGAAATCATCTGGATATTGATGCCTTCTTCGGCCAAGGTGCGGAACATGGTGGAGGCCACGCCCACATGCGAGCGCATACCCAAGCCCACAATCGACACTTTGCACACGGTGTCGTCGCCGTCTACACTGGCCGCGCCGATGTTTTTCTGCACTTCTTGCAGCAGCTTGAGGGTGTGCTGGTAGTCGCCGCGCGGCACGGTGAAGGAGAAATCGGTGGTGCCTTCCGCGCCCACATTTTGGATAATCATGTCCACTTCGATATTGGCATTGGCCACGGCGCCCAGAATTTGGTAGGCAATGCCCGGTTTGTCCGGCACGCCGCGCACATTGATGCGCGCTTGGTTTTTGTCGAAAGCAATGCCCGATACGGCCGCTTGTTCCATATTATTGTCCTCTTCAAAAGTAATCAGGGTGCCGTCGCCGCCGTCGGTAAGGCTGCTTAAAACGCGCAGGCGCACTTTGTATTTGCCCGCAAATTCCACCGAGCGGATTTGCAGCACTTTGCTGCCCAGGCTCGCGAGCTCCAGCATTTCTTCAAAGGTGATGGTGTCGAGGCGGCGGGCTTCGGGCACCACGCGCGGGTCAGTGGTGTATACGCCGTCTACATCGGTGTAAATCTGGCATTCGTCGGCCTGTAAAGCGGCGGCCAGTGCCACGGCGGAGGTGTCGGAACCGCCGCGCCCCAAGGTGGTGATGTCGCCTTGGCGGTCTACACCTTGGAAACCGGCCACCACCACCACGCGGCCTTGTGCCAGGTCGTCACGCATTTTGGCGTCGTTGATATGGTCGATGCGCGCCTTGGTGTGGGCGGAATCGGTGGTGAGGGCCACTTGCCAGCCGGTGTAGCTTTTGGCGGGCAGGCCGATGTCTTTCAAGGCCATGCTCAACAAGCCGATGGTGACTTGCTCGCCAGTGGCCAAAATCACATCCAGCTCGCGCGGATCGGGGAATTCCTGCATTTCGTGCGCCAGCGCCACCAAGCGGTTAGTTTCGCCGCTCATGGCCGACACCACCACTACCACGTCATGCCCTTGCGCGCGCGCTTTGGCCACGCGGCGGGCCACGTTTTTGATGCGCTCCGGGCTGCCCACCGAAGTGCCGCCGTATTTTTGTACGATTAACGCCATAATGCTGCTTTCTGTTTGCCTTGTTTGAAAGGGTTGGGGAAGGTATTGGCTGGCTTGGCGCTATCTGGCCAAGTATTGGGTATGTGGCAAAATATTTCAGGCAGCCTTAATTCGGTTTTAAGCCCAATTATTTCTGCCTGTATGGCAATACACCCTGTTGCAGCCGCCAAAGCGGCTATTTTTAGCATTTTTGCACTGCAAAAACAAGATGCCGGGCGGCCTGAAAACACTTTTCAGGCCGTTTTGCCATTTTATGGGTATTTTGTCGCGCCAAGCGGGTGCTTATGCTTATTGGGCGCTTGCAAAGCCTGTTGTTGTGCCAAAATCAGCTCGCCAATGCCTTTTTGTGCCAACGCAATCAATTGGTTTAAGGTGTCGGGGCTGAAGGTGGCGCCTTCGGCGGTGCCTTGGATTTCGATAATATTGCCGCTGGCAGCCATCACCAGGTTGATGTCGGAATCGCAGTTAGCATCTTCCGGATAGTCCAAGTCCAACAAGGGCACACCGGCCACCACGCCCACGGATATTGCGGCCACGGCTTCGCGCAGCGGATTTTGTACCAGCATGCCCGCATCGGTGAGCTTGCGCAGCGCCAGGCATAAAGCCACATAAGCGCCGGTGATGCTGGCGGTGCGGGTGCCGCCGTCGGCTTGCAACACATCGCAGTCGATTACAACTTGGCGCTCGCCCAGCAGATGTAAATCCACCGCCGCCCGCAAAGCGCGGCCAATCAGGCGCTGGATTTCTTGCGTGCGCCCGGATTGCTTGCCGGCGGCGGCTTCGCGGCGCATACGGCTGGCGGTGGAAGCGGGCAGCATGCCGTATTCGGCGGTAATCCAGCCTTGATCTTGGCCGCGCAGCCACGGCGGCAGCTTGTCGTCGATGCTGGCGGTGCAAATCACTTTGGTATTGCCGATTTCAATCAGGCAGGAGCCGTCGGCGGCGGGTAAAAAATGCGGGGTTAGGCGCAGCGGGCGCAAAGCATCGGCGGCACGGCCTTGGCGCACATAAGTAGCAGTATCCATCAAACGGCTCCGGCAAGTCGACAAACCGCTATTATAACAGGGCATGCCTAGGCGTGGCAGCGCGGCGTGGTTTGGCGTAAGATGCGCCTGCCGGTACCGCCTTGAGTAAAGCGGGTACCGCTTAATTATTCATATCATTTAAAAAAGGATACAGCCATGATGCACAGCATGACAGGCTATGCCAATGCCGGCGGCGCCTATGGCGGCCGCCAAATCAGCGTGGAATTGCGCGCGGTAAACCACCGCTATTTGGATATACAGTTCAAAATGCCCGACGACTTGCGCCATCTGGAAGGGCGTATGCGTGAAATCATTGCCGCCAAAGTGCATCGCGGCAAGCTGGAATGCCGCGTGCAATGGCAAACCACCGGCACAGCGGCTACGGAAGGCTTGCAAGTGAACCGGGCGCTGGTGGCGCAATTGGCGCAGTTGAACAGCGATTTGCGCAAACAACACAAAGATTTGGCCAAATTGGGCGTGGCCGATTTATTGCGTTTTCCCGGTGTGCTGGTGGCCGAGCCGGAAGATGAGGAAGCACTGGCCGAAGGCGTGCTGGCCTTGCTGAATCGTGCCATGGCCGACTTTAACCAATCGCGTGCGCGCGAAGGCGAAAAGCTGCAACAGCATTTGCTGGCGCGGCTGGACGACATCAACGACATCGTACATGCCCTGATGCAGCTGTTTCCGCATTTGCTGCAACAACACATCGACAAAGCCGAACAGCGTTTGCGCGATGCGATGGCGCACATTGATGATGATCGCATCAAACAAGAATTTGTGATTTTTATGCAAAAAGCCGATGTGGATGAAGAGCTGAGCCGCCTGCAAACCCATATTGCCGAAGTGCGCCGCTTGGTAAGCGAACACAAAGGCAGCGTGGGCAAACGGCTGGATTTTTTAATGCAAGAGCTCAACCGCGAAGCCAACACCTTGGGCAGCAAAGCGATTGCCGCCGAAAGCACCCAGGCGTCGGTAGGGTTGAAAGTGTTGATTGAACAAATGCGCGAGCAAGTGCAAAACGTGGAGTAATCCGGTTTTACGTTTGCGGCTTGAATAAAGGCTGCCTGAAAATATTTTCAGGCAGCCTTTTGATTTAAATGCAAATATTTGATTTTAATTAGCTAAACGTATCGCACTGCGCCGGATCGCCACTCTGCAGGCCGCGGCGGAACCAGGTTTGACGGTCTTGTGCGCTGCCGTGGGTGAAGCTATCGGGCACCACATAGCCTTGGCTGCGCTGCTGGATGCGGTCGTCGCCCACGGCTTCGGCGGCGTTCATGGCGCGCTCAATATCACCGGCTTCAAACAATTGGTTTTGCTGGGCGTGGCTGGCCCACACGCCGGCAAAGCAGTCGGCCTGCAACTCTAGGCGCACAGAAAGCTGGTTGGCGCGGGCTTGGTTGCTGCGTTGTTGTGCTTGGTGCACTTTGGGCAGGATGCCGAGCAGGTTTTGCACATGGTGGCCAACTTCGTGGGCAATCACATAGGCAAATGCGGCATCACCCCCTTGTGCGCCCAGTTTGGTTTTCATGTCTTCATAAAACGACAAGTCCAAATACACTTTTTGGTCGTTGGGGCAGTAAAACGGCCCCATGGCGGCTTGGCCGGTGCCGCAGCTGCTTTGAGTGGCGCCGGTGTAGAGCACGAGGGTAGGCGCCACATAGCGCTGGTTGTGACGGGCAAAATATTGGCCCCAGCTGTCTTCGGTTTCGGCCAGCACCACGCGTGAAATTTGGTTGAGCTGGGCTTCTTGGCTGGCTTCCAGTGTGGATGGCTGTGCGCCGCCACCACCAATTTGCGGCGTGCCCACTACGCCGGATAAATCCACGCCGTAGTACATGCCCACCAGCAACACGATAATGCCGATAATGCCGGTGCTTTTTTTGCCCACGCTCATGCCGCGGCGGTCTTCAACATTGCTGCTTTGTCTGCGGTTTTCCCAACGCATGATGTTTTCCTTTAGAGTTTGTTTACGATCTTTTTTGTAGCCGATTTTAGTACAGAAACGGGTGCAGGTAAGGTAAAAAGCACAGCCAAAGCAGGATTTGGCGTGCATTTTTAACGCAGCATGCGCCTGTTTCTGCGCTGAAAGCAGCACAACAAAAGATTGTAAACAGGCTCTTAGCCTTAGTTTGGTGTTGCGGTTATTCCCAGCTGCGTTTGACTTTATCCAAATCCCGCCGGTCGCGTTTGGTGGGGCGGCCATCGGGGTAGGCAGCGCTGATGCGGCTGGCTTTGTCGGTTTCTTTTTGCTGCGCCCGTGCGGCAGCCACGGCGGCGTCTTCGCGGTAGAGCTGCTGGGCTTCGACTGCGGGGCGGCGCATGTGGTTCAGTTGCAGCACGGTGATTTTATACGGCAGCGAATTGAGGGTGAGCTGGATTTCATCGCCCGGCACAATGGTTTTGCTGTTTTTCACTTTGGCGCCGTTGACTTGCACGCGCCCAAGCTCAATGTGTTTTTGCGCCAGGGCGCGGGTTTTGAAAAAACGGGCCGCCCACAGCCATTTGTCTAGGCGCATGCCTTCGGTGGATTTATCGTTCATGGTTTAAGGTGTTTGGGGTTGATGATTTAAGGCTGCCTGAAAATAGCCGTTATTGTAAAACCCGATGCGCTAAGGCACATCCTATGCCATTGCCGTTTTCAGGCAGCCTTATATATTGCCCAAAGCGGATATAGGCTGCCTGAAAGATGAGCCAGCGCTTATTCAATCACTTCCGGAATTTCAAATACTTGGCGCAAATAGGCCAAGAAAGTGCTGTTGTCGGACATGGTTTTGCCCGGGGTGTCGGAAATTTTGGCCACCGATTGGCCGTTGCACTCCACCAGCTTAAGCACGATGTTGAGCGTGGTGTGGCCTAAATCGTTGGTGAGGTTGGTGCCGATGCCGAAGCTGGTTTTGAAACGGCTTTTAAAATACTGGTGCAAGGCCCAAGAGCGTTCGATATCGAGGCCGTCGCTGAAGGTGAGCATTTTGGTGCGCGAGTCGATTTTGAGCTTTTGGTAGTGGGCGTAGGCTTTGTCGCCCCAGATGTAGGGGTCGCCGCTGTCGTGGCGCAGGCCGTCGAACAGTTTGGCAAAGTAGAGGTCGAAGTCGCGCAAAAAGGCGTCCATGCCCACCACATCGGTAAGCGCAATGCCTAAGTCGCCACGGTATTCGTGTACCCAGGTTTCCAGTGCGGCTTTTTGGAAGTCGCGCAGGCGCACATCCAGCGCTTGGAAGGCTTGCAGAAATTCGTGCGCCATGGTGCCGATGGGGGTGATGTTGAGTTTTTTGGCCAGATACACATTGCTGGTGCCGCGCACGATTTCCGGCGCAGCTTCATGCAAGGTGCGCACCACATGCTCTTGCCAGGCAAAGGTGTAGCGGCGGCGGGTGCCGAAATCGGACACCAAAAATGGCGGCTCGTTGGGTTTTTGCTCGGCGGCGTAGCGGTGCAGCAATGCGGCTTTAGCTTCGAGGCGGCGCTGGCCTTCGGCCAAGGTGTCGGGCGTTTCGATGCGGCGGAAATACAGCTCGTTCACAATCGACAACACAAAAATCTCAAAAAACATTGCCTGAATGATGGGGCCTTCCACGCGGATATTGAGGCGGTTTTGCGCATCAATGCTCACGTGGATAAAGCGGCGTTTAAGCTGGAACAACTCCAGATAGTCGACAAAGTCGCTTTTGATAAAGCGCAGGCTGCGCAGATAGGCTAGCTCGTCATCGCGGAATTTAATCTCACACAGCCGATCCAGCTCCAGCTCCAGCTCGTCTTTGATGTCGGCCAGTGGGTAGACGGTTTGGTCGTTGTTGCGGCAGCGGAATTCATACACACCGTGCGCTTGCGGAAACTGGTGCAGCACCACTTGCAGCATGGTGAATTTGTATAAATCGGTGTCGAGCAGGGATTGCACGATGGCGGGGCGGTGGCTGGGTGCAGACATGGGCGGCCTTTGGTGTGCATACCACCCATTAAAACCGGCGCGGCCGGTTTTGCTGAGGGATATTGTTTTGCTGGAATAATACCAAACAGTTTGGCGGGTGCAAATTTTGCCCTATCGTACATGTTTGCATGCCGTTTGGCTATGGCGGCATCAAGGGCTGATTAAGGCTGCCTGAAAACCGTTTCAGGTAGCCTGCGGCATTTGGAAATGCGCCCGCGCCACGGCAATCGGTTTGCTGCTGTCGGCCTGCCAGCCTTCAATCGCCACATTGGCAATGCGGCTGCCTTGGCGGGTGAGGATGCAGCGGGCGTAGCAGGTTTCTGCTTTGCCGCTGCGCAGGTAATCCAGTGAAAAATCCACCATTTTGGGCATTTGGGCCAATCCGGCGCTGTGGCGTAAAAATAAGGCGGCCGCGCTTTCAAGAAAGCCGCCGATTAAGCCGCCGTGCAAGGCGGGCAAAAAGACATTGCCGATGTTTTGCCGGATAAAGGGCAGGGCAAACAGCAAGGCGCCGTCGGCATCGTGCCCCATTTGCAGGCCGATAAATTCGGCATAGGGCATGTGTTGGTGTGCCCAGGCGCTTAATTCGGTGTTGGGATGGAAAGTGGTGTTCATCGGCTTTGCTCCTGTTGCCACTCTTGTTGCAAATAGTGTTGGAGGGCGGCTTTGTCGGCGGCGGGCAAGGGGGTGCGCATAAAGGCGGCGGTGCCCAGTGCAATCGGGTCGGCTTCGTTGTGTTGGTAGCAATGGGCGCGCACAAACGCCACTTGCCCGGCTAAGCGGTAGCATTCGGCCTTGGCATACACACGGTCGCCCGGGGTGGCCGGGTGCATATAGTCGATGCGCATGTCTAATGTGGCCAGCACTTCAAAGTCGGGCAAGCGTGCGGCCACGGCGCTGGCGGAGACCACGTCTACCAAGGTGGTAATCACGCCGCCGTGCACGGTGCGACTGTCGGTATTGCCCACCAAATCTTCGCGCCAAGGAGCGCTCATCACCGGCAAGTGGTCGCTACCCACGGCTTCACGACGAAAGCCCAGCGCCCGGCAATGCGGCAGAATGCTGTAGTGTTGGAATAGGGCGTTGAAAACGAGGGGGTTGTGTGGCATGGGTGCTTCCTTTGTTAACTTAAGGCTGCCTGAAAGTTGCTTAGGCCGGCGCTTCTGCGGTGGCAGCGTAAATTTCGATTGGGGCTTGGCTTTGTGTCTGTACAATGCGCACCAGCCCTTCTTTGGCCAGCTCCAATAAGGCGATAAAGTTCACCACCACCAGCGCTGCACTGTCGCTTGGGCCAAATAAATCGCTAAAGTGGCAACTGTGGTGCTGTTGCAGACGGCGCAAGATGCTGCTCATTTGAGCGCGTACCGACAAGGTTTCCTGCACCACTTGGTGGTGGCGGTGGTGGCTGGCGCGCGCCAAAATGGCCAGCCAAGCCTGGCTTAAATCGGCCACTTGCACTTGCGGCGGCGTTGCGGTGGCGCTGACTTCCAGCGGCAGCCATGCCCAGGCAAAATCGCGTCCGGCACGCGGCAGTGCGTCCAGCGCCAATGCAGCCAGTTTCATTTGTTCATACGCCAGCAAGCGGCGCACCAGCTCGGCGCGCGGGTCGGCCTCTTCTTCGTTGGCCGCCGGTGGTTGCGGTAGCAGCAAGCGCGATTTGATTTCGATTAACACCGCCGCCATCAGCAGGTATTCGGCGGTGAGATCCAGCTCGCGCATGTCCATTTGCGCAATATAGGCCAAATATTGCTCGGTGATTTTGCGCATGGGGATGTCGAGCACATCAATGTTTTGCTTGCGGATTAAATACAGCAGCAAATCCAGCGGCCCTTCAAAGCTTTGCAACACCACTTGCAGCGCATCGGGCGGAATAAACAAATCGGCGGGCACATCCAGCACCGGCTGGCCAAACAGCCAAGCCACGGTAGGCGTGGCGGATGCCGGCGTGGCGGCTAGGTTGGCGGCGTGCATAAGGCTTCCAAGCCGATTTGGGCACAGCGCAAGCCAAAGCTGGCGGTAACCACCATCGCCGCACCATAGCCCGCACACGATAAGCCTTGCGGCGCGGCATCGGCGGCGCAGGCGTTGTTGTTTGGCGGCGGGGTGATGTTTTCGGTGGAATACACGCACGGCACGCGCATTTTGGCGTGGGTGTCGCGGCTAAAGCCGTGGCGGCGGCGCAAGGTGTAGCGCAGATTGGCCAACAAGGGGTCGTGGGTAACACGGCTTAAATCGGCTGCCTGAATCAGCCCGGCGTCTTTTTGCCCGCCCGCACCGCCAGACACCACAAAAGCCTGCCCTTGCGCCACAAAATGCGCCGCCATCGCCGCTTTTACCCGTACTTGGTCAATGGCATCAATCACAAAGTCGAAACGCTGGGCAAACAGCGTGGGCAAATTGCTTTCGTCAACAAAATCTTCCACCGTATGCACACGGCAATGCGGGTTGATTTGGGCGATGCGCGCGGCCAGTGCGTCTACTTTGGGCATGCCGAACGCATCGGTGAGCGCATGCAGCTGGCGGTTGACATTCGATTCGGCCACATTGTCCAAATCAATCAAGGTGAGTGCGCCAATGCCGCTGCGTGCCAAAGCTTCCACTGCCCACGAACCCACGCCGCCCACGCCCACCACACATACATGGGCGGCAGCAAAGCGTTGCAAAGCGGCCTCGCCGTAGAGGCGGGCAATACCGCCGAAGCGGCGGCTGGCGGAAATGGAAGTGGAATCGGTCATCTGCGTTGGGTCAAAATTCAATAAACAAGTGCCGACAGGCAGCCGGCGCGGTATTATACTGTATGTGTCCGCCAAAACGGCGGCAAACGTAATACTTCATCACCACACGGAGAGCACTTAAATGTACAAACATCTGGTTGTGGCCGTAGACGGCAGCCATACTTCCGAAAACGCCTTGGCACATGCCGTGGGTTTGGCCAAAGTGGAAAATGCACAGCTAACCTTGGTGAATGTGGCCAATCCGGCCGAATACATGGCGCTGGCGCCGGAATTTTTACAACACGAAAGCTATGAGGCCGCGGCACTGGCCGAAGGCAATACCGTGTTGGATGCCGCCGAACACCGTGCACAAGCGGTGCTGGGCGAAGGCAAAATACAACGCCATTTGCTGATGGCAAATAAGGGCGCACGCGAAATGGCGCAAATGTTGGTGGACTACGCCGAGCAGCAGGGCGCCGATTTGTTGGTGCTGGGCACCCATGGCCGCAGCGGCCTGATGCATTTGCTGATGGGCAGCTTTGCCGAAACCGTGATGCGCGAAACCCGCTTGCCGCTGTTGGTAATCCGCAGCGAGCGCAGCGAAGAAGAAGCTTAAATTCAGCCAAGCAGGGCAATGTGTTTTGTAGGGGCGGGCATTAAGCCCGCCCTTATAGGGCTGCCTGAAATATCAATGGATTGTCGAATCCGGTTTTATTTTATCGTTCAGGCAGCCTTAAAAAATATGTCACACCTGCGTAGATAGGTGCTCAGTAAACCAAAAGCAAACGCCTGCAGATGCAGGCGTTTGCTTTTCACTTAACTCAGAAGGCTTTATTCTGCTTTGGCTTTTTTCGGTGCCGGTTTTTTAGCCGCCAAGCCCAGTGATTTTTGCCATTGGGCCGGGTCTTTAATCAGATCCAGCGCTTTGCGCAATTGGGCATCTTTGGCCGGATTGGGGATGCGGCGGCTGAGGATGTCATCTTTGTCTTCGGTTTCGGCTTTGGCACCCTGTTCTTTACTGGCAGGAGCGCTGGCTGCTTCAGAAGCGGCATTGTCTTTGGCCGGGGTGTCGTCTTGCCACAAATTGCCTTTCACTTCGGTGCCGCCCAAGGGGTTGCTCAGGTGGCCGCCCAAATCGGCTTCGCGGCTTTCAAATTTGCGGCTTTTGTCTTGCACTTCCACATCCGGGGTGATGCCTTGTGCCTGAATCGAGCGGTCGTTGGGGGTGTAGTATAAGGCGGTGGTGAGTTTGACGGCGCCGCCGTTCGACAAGGGCAGCACGGTTTGCACCGAGCCTTTGCCAAAGCTTTGCGTGCCCACAATCACCGCCCGTTTGTGGTCTTGCAAGGCACCGGCCACAATTTCAGATGCCGAAGCCGAGCCAGAATTGGTGAGCACGGTAATGGGGATGTTTTTGATTTCCGCAGGCAGGCCGATTAGGGGGTCGCTGCTGCTGTTGGACATCATATAGTCTTGCGGCACGGCGCTTAAGTTCATGCCCGCTTGTTTGTCGCGCCCTTTGGTGCTTACCACTTTGGCCCCGTGCTCCAAAAATACTGCCGACACGCCCACGGCGCCGTTGAGTAAGCCGCCCGGGTCGTCACGCAAATCGAGCACCAAGCCTTTCAGCGAGCCTTGGTTTTCTTTGGTTAGCGCTTGAATCGACTCCACTAGGCTGGGAACGGTGCGCTCTTGGAATTGGGTGATGCGCACATAGCCGTAGCCCGGCTCCAGCAAGTGGTGGCGCACGCTTTTTACTTTGATGATGGCGCGGGTGAGGTGTACCACAATCGGCTGGGTTTCGTCTTTGCGCGACAAGGTGAGGGTGATTTTGGTGCCGGGCTTGCCGCGCATTTTTTTCACCGCTTCGGTGGTGGTCATGCCGCGGGTGGATTCTTCGTTGATTTTCACGATGATGTCGCCGCTTTTGACACCGGCGCGTTCGGCCGGGGTGTCTTCAATTGGCGCCACCACTTTAACAAAGCCGTCTTCACTGCCGATTTCCATGCCCAAACCGCCGAATTCGCCGGTGGTGTTTTCTTTCAAGTCACCATAGTCTTTTAGGGTCATGTATTCTGAATGGGGATCTAGGTTGGATACCATGCCTTTCATGGCACCTTCCAGAATTTCGTCGTCGCTTTTATCCTCAACATAATTGGCTTTGATTTGGCCATACACTTCGGCCATGGTGCGGATGGATTGCACCGGCAGCACTTCTTTTTGCTCGTTGGCATAGCTTTGGATGCTCAAGGTGAGCAGGGCACCGCTAAAGGCACCTAAGCTGTACAGGGCGATTTTTTTTAATGTGGGTTTGGCCATAACCAAGTGTTCTTTCTTTGTGTGTCCGTGCCGTTAATGTGCAGGCTGCCTGAATTATCTTCAGGCAGCCGCAAAACCGGCACAGCTTATGAAATTTCTGTAAAGGGGGCAAGTATTCACAAGTAAATATTTGCTAATGCAGGGGCTTTTTTTGTTTTAGCTTAACCACGATAAAGGGTTCATGGCTTGGTTGCGGTAGCGGATTTCGAAATACAGGCCGTTGTCGCCGCTGGGAATACGGCCGCTGCGCCCCAAGCTTTGGCGGGCGCTCACGCGGCTGCCTGCGCGCACGTCGATGCCGGAAAGGCCGGTATAGATGCTTAAATAGCCATCGCCATGATCCACAATCACGGTGTTGCCGTAGCCTTGCAAGGCGGCGGCATAGGCCACGTCACCGGCGGCAATACTGTGCACGGTGGCCGGCGGGGTGCTGATAAACAGCCCTTTCCAGGTGCCGCCTTCGGGGCGGCTTTGGCCGAACTGGCCGGCGATGTTGCCGCTCACCGGGCGGCGCATTTGCCCTTGCAAACGCGAGAATCCGGCCGGCTGGTGCACATCTTGGCCGCTGTCGGGCGGTGGCTGTAAGGCCAAATCTTCGGCGGTGAGGGTGGAGGTGGGCGGGGTGCTCTTGTTGGCCGTAGCGGCAGGCGGAGTGGTGGCTTGAGCTTGTTGAGCGGCGGCCAGTGCTTGGGCGCGCTTTTGTGCTGCCAGCCGCCGTGCTTCGGCTTCGGCTTTGCGTTTGGCGGCGGCTTGCACCGCCAGCTGCTGGATTAAGCGATTGAGGCGCTTTTCATCGTCTCTGAGCTCGGCCAAGGTTTGGCTTTGCTGGTTGAGCTGGCTGGCCAAGGCTTGGCTTTGCTGTTGCTGCTGTTGCTGTTTTTTACCCAGGCTGCCCAACAGGCGTTGTTGCTGCTGCTGTAATTGCGCCAGCTGTCGGAATTGTTGGTCTACCTGGCTTTGCTGTTTGGCCAGCGCTTGCTGTTGGCTGTGCAGTTTGGCAATCACTTGCTCATTGGCGCGGTTTAGGTAGCGCATGTATTGCAAGTGGCGGCCTTTGTCGGCGGCTTCGGTTTGCTGTAAAAACAGCATCACCGCATTTGGTTGGCGGTTGCGGTAGTGGGCGTTGAGCAGGCGTGCCACTTGTGCTTGTGCGCCGCCGATGTCGGTTTTGAGCTGCTCCAGCCGGGTTTGCAGCTGCTGCAATTGCTGTTGCGCTTGGCTGTGCTGTTTATTCAAGCGGGTGAGCTCGGCTTGGGCGGCATCCAATTGGCTGCGGGTTTGCGCCAATTTGCCGTCTACCGCTTTTTGTTCGTTGCCGGTTTGGCGGATTTGCTGTTGTGCCGCCGAAATGGCTTTTTGCACGTCTTTTAAATCGCCGGGCTTGGGCTCGGCCAGCAAAGGGGCGCTGACGGCCAATAGCCAAGCGCTGATAACGGCTGCGGGCAGTATTTTCATGGTTTAGCGGCTCAATTCAATCAGGTTTTGGCCGCTCATTTCCGGCGGTGGGTTTACACCCAGCATGGCCAGTAAAGAAGGGGCGATGTCTTTGAGTGCGCCGCCGCTTTTAATCTTGGCTGCTCGGCCGACATACAGAAACGGCACCGGGTTGGTGGTGTGTTGGGTGTGCAGTTGGCCGTTGCCGTGGTCGAACATTTGTTCGCAATTGCCGTGGTCGGCGGTAATCAGCACTTCGCCACCGGCGCTTAAGGCTGCCTGAACAATTTGCCCCACGCAGGTGTCGAGCGTTTCCACCGCTTTGATGGCGGCGTTTAAATCACCGGTGTGGCCCACCATATCGCCGTTGGCGAAATTGCAGATAATCATGTCGTGGCGGCGCTGCTCAATGCTGCTCACAATCTGCGCCGCCACTTCGGCAGCGCTCATTTCCGGCTGCATATCGTAGGTGGCCACTTTGGGCGAAGGCACCAGAATGCGCTCTTCGCCGGGATAAGGCTCTTCGCGCCCGCCGCTGAAAAAATAGGTAACGTGCGGGTATTTTTCGGTTTCGGCAATGCGCAATTGGCTGAAGCCTTGGGCAGATAAAAATTCGCCCAAGCCATTGTGGATGCTTTGTGCGGCAAACAATACCGGATTGGTATAAGCGGTGCCGTAGCGGGTGATGCTGGCAAAATAACCTAGGTGCGGCGCTTGCGGGCGCGCAAAGCCGTTGAATTCAGGCCAGGTAAGCGCTTGGGTCAGCTCGCGGGCGCGGTCGGCACGGAAATTCAGAAACAGCACTGCATCGCCGCTTTGAATTGCACCAGCGGGGTTAATCAGGGTGGCTTGTACGAATTCGTCGTTTTCGCCGCGCGCATAGGCTGCCTGAAGCGCGGCCAGCGGCGAGGCTGCCTGAAACGGTGCTGTGCCCAGCAAAGCCTGATAGGCTGCCTGCACCCGCTCCCAGCGGTTGTCGCGGTCCATGGCGTAAAAACGGCCGACCACGCTGCCGGTAATCACTTGCGGATGCGCGGCCATATAGTCTTCTAGGCGTTGCAAATAAGGTGTGGCACTTTGCGGCGGGGTATCGCGGCCGTCCAAAAACGGATGCACCACGATTTTGGCCATGCCCGCGGCCACGGCGGCATCCAACACGGCAAAAAAGTGCTCGATGTGGCTGTGCACGCCGCCATCGGAAAACAGCCCCAGCAAATGCACGGTTTTATTGGGCACTTGCCAGGCGGCGGTGAGAGCGGGGTTGGCGGCGAGGCTGCCGTCTTCCATGGCCATGTCGATGCGGGTGATGTCTTGCGGCACCACGCGTCCGGCGCCAATATTCAAATGGCCTACTTCGGAATTGCCAAACTGGCCTGTGGGCAAGCCCACCATGCGCTCGGAGGCGTCGATGGTGCCGTAGGCGTAATCTTGCTTCAAGCGATCCAGATTAGGGGTGGCCGCCAGCAGCGGCGCATTGTCTGCGCCTTCGGTGCGGTGGCCGAAGCCGTCCAGAATCAGCAGCACAATCGGTTTGGTCAATGACACGGTAAGCCTTTCGCGTTTAAACTGAGGCAGCCCGGTGAACAACGCAAGGCTGCCTGAAACCGCTTATTATAAGAGGGTTTGCTTGAGAAACTCAATTGCCGCCCTTATATACGGTGCAGACATCACCCCAACCATTTCAGCCATAAAGCCCACCCTTATGACGCCTATTGCCACCCCATTTTCATTGACCAACCAGTTTTTGATTGCCATGCCCGGCATGGACGACCCTTTTTTTGCCGGCAGCGTGGTGTATGTGTGCGAGCACGGCGAAGACGGCGCCATGGGCATTGTGATTAACAAGCCTTCGCCGGTGACCATGGATTTGCTGTTTGATGCCGCCAAAACCGCCACCCCCGAGCGCTTTTGCAATGAATGGGTGATGATGGGCGGCCCGGTGCAGGTGGATCGTGGCTTTTTGGTGCACACGCCGGTGGGCTCGTGGGAAAGCAGCCTGTTGGTTACCGATTACATCGCCATGACCACCTCGCGCGACATTATTGCCGGGCTGGCCAAAGACGGCGAAGTGGATAAAGCGGTGGTCACCATCGGCTATTCGAGCTGGCGTGCCGGGCAATTGGAGCAAGAGCTGGCCGACAACGCTTGGCTCACCGCCCCGGCCAACACGCAGATTTTGTTCGACCTGCCTTATGATCAGCGTTATCAGGCCGCCATCAAGCTGTTAAACGTGGACTTGGCACAATTAAGCGGAGCCGCCGGCCATGCCTGAGGCCGCTCATTTACCGGCACCCACCGGCACCACACTGGCGTTTGACTTTGGCCTCGCCCGCATCGGGGTGGCCGAAGGCGATGCCGAAGTGGGCACCGCTCACCCCTTGCTCACCATCAGCGCCAGCAGCAATGAAGCGCGTTTCGAGCAAATCGGCCGCCTGATTGCCGAATGGCAGCCGCGCCAGCTGGCGGTGGGTTTGCCGGTGCATGTGGACGGCAGCGAACACGAAACCACCGCCTTATGCCGCCGCTTCGGCCACCGCCTGCACGGGCGCTTCGGCTTGCCGGTGTATTGGGTGGACGAGCGCCTAAGCTCGGTGCTGGCCGCCAGCCTATTGGCCGAAGCGCAGGTGTTTGGCCGCAAACAAAAAGCCGTGCTCGACCAAGTGGCGGCACAGGCAATTTTGCACACGTTTTTTGAAACCGGTGCCGTAGGCCGGTTTAATGGCCGCCTGCCGCCAATATCTGCCTTGCCGTAACACGCAATATGGCTTAAGCTCACCGCCGTGCCATCGGAAACCGATGATGGCAGGTTTGATTTATTTTGTTATGGAAACAAAAAGTAAAAGGAAAAAACATCATGGGATTGTTGGATTCGTTATTGGGCGCAGCCCTGGGCGGCGGCAACCAGCAGCAAAACACAGCCGTTCAGCTGGTGTTGCAGCTGATTGAGAAATCCGGCGGTGTGGGCAATTTGATGAATACATTGCAGCAAAACGGCTTGGCCGGTGCCTTGCAATCGTGGATTTCCACCGGCGGCAACGAAGCCGTTTCCGGCCAGCAAGTGGAGTCTGCACTGGGCGGCGATTTGCTCAACCAAGTGGCGGCCAAAGTGGGCATCAACGGCAGCGATGCCAGTGATTTGTTGGCGCAATACCTGCCTAAAATCATCGACCAGATGACGCCCAACGGCGATGCTGGCGAGGCTCATGGCGTGGATTTGGCCAGCATCGGCGGTGCATTGCTCAAAAACATGTTTAAATAAACAATCAAATGTGATAGAAAGCGGCTGTGAATGCACAGCCGCTTTTTTCGTGGTGGCATTGGTTGTTCAGGCAGCCTGAATGTGTTGTTTGTGCAACAATCGAAAATCAGAATATAGGCTGCAGGATTTCAGGCTGCCTGAAAAATAAAACCGTATTGTTCTCAGTATGGTTGTGAGGAGTAAATGATGGATAAAATCGAGGCCGGCCAAAAAGCCGCCATTTTGGCCGAAGCGCTGCCCTATATCCGGCAGTTTTCCGGCAGCACCATTGTGATCAAATACGGCGGCAACGCCATGACCGATCCGGCGCTGAAAGAAGGCTTTGCCAAAGACGTGGTGCTGCTTAAGTTGGTGGGCATCCACCCGGTGGTGGTGCACGGCGGCGGCCCGCAAATTAACGATTTGCTCAATAAAGTGGGCAAAGAGGGCGTGTTTGTGCAGGGCATGCGCGTTACCGACAGCGAAACCATGGACATTGTGGAAATGGTGCTCGGCGGCCACGTTAACAAGGAAATTACTTCTTTGCTCAACCAACACGGCGGCCGCGCAGTGGGCATTACCGGGCGCGACAGCCATTTTATCAAGGCCAAGAAAATGTTTATCAACACGCCCGAACGCAACGGCGTGGACATCGGCCAAGTAGGGCAAGTGGAAAGCATCGACACCGGCCTGATTCGCGGGATGGTAGAGCACGGCTATATTCCGGTGGTGGCGCCGATTGGCGTAGGCCGCCAGGGTGAGGCGTTTAATATCAACGCCGATGTGGTGGCGGGCAAACTGGCCGAGGAATTGCGTGCCGAAAAGCTGATTATGATGACCAACATTAGCGGCGTGCTGGATAAAGAAGGCAACTTGCTCACCAATTTAACGCCCGCGCGCATCGACGAGTTGATTGCCGACGGCACTTTGCACGGCGGCATGTTGCCCAAAATCAGCTCGGCGGTGGATGCGGCCATCAACGGCGTGAAAGCCACCCACATTATTGACGGGCGCGTGCCACACGCTTTGTTACTGGAAATTTTCACCAACCAAGGCGTGGGCTCGATGATTTTGGGTGGAGATGAGCCATAAATCGGCTTTGAGATGATTCAAATAAAACCACACCTTGATTTATTCAATCAAGGTGTGGTTTTACTATGGAGGCTGCCTGAAATATTTTGTTGGCTTTGAAAAGCAATGCCAATAGTGCCGCCGGTATTATATCAATTCGAAAAAATAAGATAACAAGGCGGAACTGATTTACTTAGTGCTTCAGCACTCTAGTAAATCGTTCTCTTTGAGCTGAGCCGAAGACAGTACACCCAGTACGGAACAGAGTTTGTTGGCGCTTTAGCACCGTACAAAGTCGTTCGCTTTGCGCTAAGGCGAGCCAACGCAGTTAGGTTATTTTTTTCGAATTGATATTAGTGCAGCAAACGCTCAGCCGCCGCTTGTGCCCGGGCAATAATGTCGTCGGTCATAAACGCTTTAAACTGGGCGTAAACCAGCGCAATCACGGCTAAGTCGTCGCTAAAGCCTAAGGGGCCGAGCAGGTCGGGAATGGCGTCAATGGGGCTGAGAAAATAAACCAGCGCACCCACAATAATCATCTTGCTGCGTTTGGGCGTGGTGGGTGCTTTAAACAGAAAGTAAAGCGCATACAATTGCTTGATGGCCGGCTGCCCCAAGCGGAAGGCATAGGTTTTGAGTTTATGCAAAAAACGGCCTTCGTTTAAGCGGCGTTGTTGGAATTTGCGCTGGAATTCATCGGTTTTGTTCATGGAAATCTCCATATTAAGGGCAGCAGTGGCTCGCATAGCCGAGTATATGGGGTTGCTGTGGTTTTAGCACAAGGGTAAAGTGGCTGGGTTAAATATTTTTAACCATGTCGCTGATTTAGGTTTTTGTATTATAGATAAAAAGGCTGCCTGAAACCGATTAAAACCAGTTTCAGGCAGCCTTTAATTGCGGTGCAGCGGTTTATTTTTTCCGTTGCGGCGGCAAGTCGGTGCACACGCCCATGGCCACTTCGGCGGCCATGCCGATGCTTTCGCCCAGAGTGGGGTGCGGGTGGATGGTGCGGCCGATGTCTTCGGCATCGCAGCCCATTTCGATGGCCAGGCAGATTTCGCCTATCATATCGCCCGCATTGGTGCCCACAATGGCGCCGCCGATGATTTGGCCGGAAGCGGCATCAAAAATCAACTTGGTAGCGCCTTCGCTGCGGCCATTGGCCACGGCGCGGCCGGAAGCAGCCCAAGGGAACACCGATTTGGTGATGTTGATGCCATCGCGCTTGGCCTGCTCTTCGGTTACGCCCACCCACGCCACTTCAGGGTCGGTATAGGCCACGCCCGGAATCACCCGTGCGTCGAAATAGGCTTTGTGTCCGGCGCAGTTTTCGGCGGCCACATGGCCTTCGTGCACGGCTTTGTGCGCCAGCATCGGCTGGCCGACAATATCGCCGATGGCATAGATGTGCGGCACATTGGTGCGCATTTGTTTGTCAACTTCGATAAAGCCGCGTTCGCTCACCGCCACACCGGCGTTTTCGGCGCCAATCAGCTTGCCGTTGGGTGCACGCCCGGCGGCCACCAGCACCATATCGTAGCGCACGGGCTCGGCCGGCGCTTTGCTGCCCTCGAAGGTGACGTAAATGCCGTCGTCACGCGCTTCTACGGCCACGGTTTTGGTGTTGAGCATGATGTTGTCGAAACGGTGCTCGTTCATCTTTTGCCAGATTTTCACCATATCGCGGTCGGCGCCTTGCATCAGGCCGTCCATCATTTCCACCACATCTAGGCGCGCGCCTAAGGTGCTGTATACGGTGCCCATTTCTAGGCCGATAATGCCGCCGCCGATAATCAGCATTTTCTCGGGCACAAATTTCAGCTCCAGTGCGCCGGTGGAGTCGACAATGCGCGGGTCTTGCGGGATAAACGGCAAATGCAACACGCGGCTGCCGGCGGCGATGATGGCGTTTTTAAAGGCAATGGTTTTTTGCTCGCCGCTTTCTTCGCTGCCGTTGCCTTGAGTGAGCGCCACTTGCAGGTGGTTGGCACCCACAAATTGGCCGTTGCCGCGGATAATGTCCACTTTGCGGGCTTTGGCCATGCCGGCCAAGCCGCCGGTCATTTTGGCAATCACTTTGTCTTTGTAGCCGCGCAAAAGGTCGATGTCGATTTCTGGTTCGGGGTATTTAATGCCGTTGGCGGCTAGGTGTTTCACTTCGTCTACCACGGCGGCATTGTGCAGCAGGGCTTTAGAAGGGATACAGCCCACATTCAGACACACGCCGCCCAAGGTGGCGTAGCGCTCCACAATGGCGGCTTTCAGGCCTTGATCGGCGGCGGCAAAGGCAGCAGAATAGCCGCCGGGGCCGCCACCCAACACCACCACATCGTATTCGGCATCGGCATTGCCGGAGAAATTGGCGGCTTGCGGTGCAACTGCCGCTTGCGGTGCCGGTGTGGTGGGTGCTGGCGCAGCTGCTTCGGCTTTGGGCGCTTCGGCAGCGGCCGTTGCGGCTTCTACCACCGCAATCACGCCGCCTTCGGAAATTTTATCGCCCACTTTTACCCGCACTTCTTTAATCACCCCGGCCACTTCGGCGGGCACATCCATGGTGGCCTTGTCGGTTTCCAGTGTAATCAGCGTGTCTTCTACGGCCACGCTGTCGCCAAC
This sequence comes from Paralysiella testudinis, assembly GCF_016894345.1. Classification (GTDB taxonomy): domain Bacteria; phylum Pseudomonadota; class Gammaproteobacteria; order Burkholderiales; family Neisseriaceae; genus Paralysiella; species Paralysiella testudinis. The sequence continues at coordinate 2,201,512 of NZ_CP069798.1, read as the reverse complement.
TTTGATATCTACGGCAATGATGTCCACATTTTCATGGCCGCCGATATCGGGTACTTTTAATTCGATTAAGCTCATTCTGTCACCTCTCAATAGGATTTGAGGCTGCCTGAAAGATTGTTTATTACTTTCAGGCAGCCTCGCACAGCTTTACACCACCATACGGCGTAAATCGGCCAGTAAGTCGGCTAGGTAAACGGCAAAGCGCATACCGGCGGCGCCGTCGATCACGCGGTGGTCGAACGATAGGCTCAGCGGGCACATCAGGCGCGGGGCAAATTCTTTGCCGTTCCACACCGGTTTGATTTGCGATTTACACACGCCCAGAATGGCCACTTCCGGCGCATTCACAATCGGGGTGAAGCCGGTGCCGCCAATGCCGCCCAAGCTGGAAATGGTGAAGCAGGCGCCTTGCATTTCTTGCGGTTTGAGTTTGCCTTCGCGGGCTTTTTTGCTCAATTCGCCCAATTCGATGCTGATTTGTTTGAGGCCTTTTTTGTCCACGTCTTTAATCACCGGCACCACCAAGCCGTTGGGAGTGTCGGCGGCAAAGCCGATGTGGAAGTATTTTTTCAACACCAAATTGTCGCCATCCAGCGAGGAATTGAATTCGGGGAATTGCTGCAAAGCTTTCACGCTGGCCTTGATGATAAAGGCCAAGGGCGACATTTTAACGCCTTCGCGCTCCCATTCTTTGTTGAGTTGTTTGCGGAATTCTTCCAAATCGGTCATGTCGGCATCAAGCTGATGCGTTACATGCGGAATCATCACCCAGTTGCGCGCCAGGTTTTGGCCGGAAATTTTCTGGATGCGGGTGCGCTCTTTAATTTCGATTTCACCGAATTTGGCAAAATCCACTTTTGGCCATGGCAGCAAGTCCAGCCCGCCGCCCAAAGAAGCTGCGGCGGCACCGGCGCTGGCGCCTTTTTGCATCACGCTCTTCACAAAGGCTTTAACGTCTTCACCGGTGATGCGGCCTTTGCGGCCGGAGCCGGATACTTGGCCCAAATCCACGCCCAGCTCACGCGCCAGCTTGCGGGTAGACGGACCGGCATGGGCTTTGGCAAAGCTTTGTTCGTTAATCGGGGTGGCGCCGAAAGGCGCATGCGGTGTAGCGCTACTGGTCGCAGCGGGCGCCGGTGCGGCAGCAGGTGCCGCCGGGGCTGGAGCGGGGGTATTGCTGGCGGCAGCCGGTACGGCGGGCGCGGTAGCAGCAGCACCACTAGCGGCCACATCTACCATCAGGCTGCCTTCGGATACTTTGTCGCCCACTTTGATGTGTACGGCGGTAACGGTGCCGGCGGCGGTGGCGGGCACGTCCATGGTGGCTTTGTCGGTTTCCAGTGTAATCAAGGTGTCGTCTACCGCTACGGTATCGCCCACTTTGATTTCCACCGCAATCACATCCACATTGTCGTGGCCGCCGATATCGGGCACGGCAATCTGTACGCTGCTGCTGCCGCTTGCGGGTGCGGGCTCGGCGGCGGTGGCGGGCGCAGGCTCTGCGGCTTCAGCGGCGGGTGCCGCTGTGGCGGCCGCAGCAGCACTTTCCACCAGCACAATTACGCTGCCTTCGGATACTTTGCTGCCCACGCTTACTTTAACTTCTTTCACCACCCCGGCGGTGTCTGCCGGTACGTCCATGGTGGCTTTGTCGGTTTCTAAGGTGATTAAGGTGTCGTCTACGGCCACGGTGTCGCCCGCTTTTACCGCCACATCAATCACATCCACATCGGTATGACCGCCGATGTCCGGTACTTTGATTTCTACGATCTGACTCATCGCTCTGTCCTTTTTGGCAGGTTGTTTTAGGCAGCCTGCATGGTGTTCGCGTCTTTAAATACTTTCAGGCAGCCTGTGGTTTGGTCAGGCTGCCTGAACGGCCTTAGCGTTTCCAGCTCGGCTCTACATCGGCTTTGATGGCGTATTTGTCGATGGCCTGCTGCACCACTTCTTTGCTGATTTCGCCCATTTCGGCCAAGCCGTTTAATGCGGCCACGGCCACGTGGTAGCGGTCTACTTCAAAGAAGTCGCGCAGGTTTTCGCGGGAATCGCTGCGGCCGAAGCCATCGGTGCCCAGCACAATGTAAGGTGCGGGGATGGCGTTGCGGATGCGCTCGGCAAAGCTGCGAATGTAGTCGGTGGCAGCCACCACGGGGCCTTGGCGGCCTTGCATTTGCGCGGTGGCAAAGGCGGTTTGCTGGGTGGTGGTGGGATGCAGGCGGTTGTAGCGTTCTACTTCCATTACGTTGCGGTGCAACAGGTTGAAGGAAGTAACGCTCCAAATATCGGCATCCACATCGAAGTCTTGCTTGAGCAGTGCGGCTGCGGCAATCACTTCGTTCAAAATCACACCGGAGCCCATCAGCTGCACTTTGTGCTTGCCGCCTGCGCCTTCTTTGAGCAGATACATGCCTTTGAGAATTTCTTCTGCCACACCTTCACGCTCGGGCATGGCCGGGTGGGTGTAGTTTTCGTTCATTACGGTGATGTAGTAGAACACGTCTTCTTGATCCACATACATGCGGCGCAGGCCGTCTTGCACAATCACCGCCAATTCGTAGGCATAGGTGGGATCGTAGGAGATGCAGTTAGGAATCAAATCGGCCTGAATTTGGCTGTGGCCGTCTTCGTGTTGCAGGCCTTCGCCGTTGAGTGTGGTGCGTCCGGCGGTGCCGCCGAGCATAAAGCCGCGTGCGCGCATATCGCCCGCCGCCCAAGCCAAGTCGCCGATGCGCTGGAAGCCGAACATGGAATAGTAGATGTAAAACGGAATCATCGCGTATTTGCTGTTGGCGTAGCTGGTGGCCGCGGCAATCCAAGAGCTCATGGCACCCGGCTCGTTAATGCCTTCTTGCAGCATTTGGCCGTCTTTGGATTCTTTGTAGAACATCAATTGGTCGTGGTCTTGCGGGGTGTAGGTTTGACCTTTCGGGTTCCAGATGCCGTATTGGCGGAACATGCCTTCCATGCCGAAGGTGCGGCTTTCATCGGGCACAATCGGCACGATGCGTTTGCCGATTTGCTTGTCTTTGAGCAAGGTGCCCAAAATGCGCACAAACGCCATGGTGGTGGAGAAAGCGCGGTCGCCGCTGTCTTTGAGCTGGGCATCGAAAACGTCCAGTGCCGGTATCGGCAAGGGCTCGGTGTTGGGCTGGCGCTGGGGCAGGTAGCCGCCCAATGCGGCGCGGCGCTCTTGCAGGTATTTCATTTCCGGACTGTCGTCGGCGGGGCGGAAATAGGGCAGGTTGGTTTCCATTTCGGCGTCGGAAACCGGGATACCGAAGCGGTCGCGGAATTTCTTCAGCGACTCGATGTCCATTTTTTTGGCTTGGTGGGCGATATTCTGGCCTTCACCGGCGGCACCCATGCCGTAGCCTTTAATGGTTTTGGCCAAAATCACGGTGGGGCGGCCATTGGCATTGGTGGTGGCTTCGTGGTAGGCGGCATACACTTTATGCGGATCATGGCCGCCGCGGTTCAATGCCCACACTTCTTCGTCGGACATATTGGCCACCATGGCTTTCAGCTCGGGGTATTTGCCGAAGAAATGCTCGCGTACATAGGCGCCGTCTTTGGATTTGAAGGTTTGGTAGTCGCCGTCAACGCATTCTTCCATGCGTTTTTTAAGCAGATTGTCGGTGTCTTGCGCCAAGAGCGCATCCCAGCGGCTGCCCCAAATCACTTTCAATACATTCCAGCCGGAGCCGCGGAAGTCGCCTTCCAGCTCTTGGATGATTTTGCCGTTGCCGCGCACCGGACCATCTAAGCGTTGCAGATTGCAGTTAATCACAAAAATCAGGTTGTCCAAGCCTTCGCGCGAAGCCAAGGAGATGGCGCCCAAGCTTTCTGGTTCGTCCATTTCGCCGTCGCCGCAGAACACCCACACTTTACGGTTTTTGGTTTTGGCCAAGCCGCGGGATTCCAGATATTTAAGGAAACGGGCTTGATAAATCGCCATCAACGGGCCTAAGCCCATGGATACGGTGGGGAATTGCCAGAAATCGGGCATCAGCCACGGATGCGGATAAGAAGGCAGGCCTTTGCCGTCGACTTCTTGACGGAAGTGGTCCAATTGGTCGTCGCTGAGGCGGCCTTCCATAAAGGCACGGGCGTAAATGCCGGGCGCGCTGTGGCCTTGTACAAACACCAAATCGCCTTCTTCATCACCGTTTTTGGCACGCCAGAAGTGGTTGAAGCCCACATCGTAAAGGGTGGCGGCAGATTGGAACGAGGCGATATGGCCGCCGAGCTCCAGATCTTTTTTGCCGGCACGCAGTACCATGGCGGCGGCATTCCAGCGGATAATCGAACGGATGCGGTGCTCCAGCTCGTGATTGCCGGGTGATTTTTGCTCTTTGCCCACCGGAATGGTGTTCAAATAGGCAGTGGTGGCATCAAACGGCAAATGCACGCCGCGGCGGCGGGTGTAGCGCACCATGTGTTCCAATAAATAATGCGCCCGTTCCGAGCCCTCATTTTCGAGGACAGAACTGAGCGCATCCAACCATTCCTGGGTTTCAATGGGGTCGATATCATTGAATTCACTCGACATGGTGATCATCCTTTTCTACGGTAAATTGAATCAAACACGGTTGAGCCAACAGCGGTATATTTTCGTTTTACAACAAAATACGGTGTCATCAAAACAAAAAATGCAAAATAATTCAGGCTGATAGCGGTAAATTCCGGCAGTGCCGAATAAGTAAGGCGTTATATTGCACTGCAACATACTGTATTTATGTGTAAATCGTACCAGTCTAGCCAGCAAAGGGCAATGTTTTTTTGAGCAAATACACGGTGATTTTCCGCACATGGCGGCGCGTTTTATTTTCTACTAACAACAAAATGCAACAAAAAAGAAAATATATGGCTTATTTTGGAATAAAAACAAACATAAACCGAGTACGGCTGAGTTTATTTGGTTAATCAAAATTTAATGTAAAGTTGTATTAAGAAAGGCTGCCTGAACGGCAAAAACAGATGTTTAGAAGGGCGATAGGTTTTTTATTGTTTTTCAGGCAGCCCAGCCCTTTAAATTTTGCCGTATGGCTACCATCTGGAAGTGTAAAATTTAAAACCGCAAATCTCATCATGGCTACTGCCAATTGATGAGCCACAAGATAAGGAATATCCATGACGCAACCCAATTATTACGAGGTGCTGGGGGTAGACAGAAGCGCCAGTGCCGCCGACATTAAAAAAGCCTACCGCAAGCTGGTGCGCCAATATCACCCCGATGTAAGCACCGACCCGGATGCCGATGAAAAAACCAGCCAGCTTAATCTGGCCTACAACACGCTAAAAGACGAAGAAAAGCGCGCCGAATACAACGCCATGCTCGACAATCCTTACGCCCATGCGCAACAGCAAGGTCATGGGCCGCAAGGCTATGATTATGGCGGCTATGATAACGGCCAGCCGTTTCGCCATGAGCATTTCGGCCAGCAAGGGCCGTTTGGCAGCGGCGACTTCCGCTTTGACGATATTTTCTCTGCTTTTGGCAGCAGTGCGCGCGGCGCTTACGAGCGCCCGGCCAGCGGGCCGATGGCAGGCGAAGATCAACATGCCGAGCTGAGCATCGACATCAGCGCGGCCTATCACGGTGCCGAACGCAGCTTAAGCCTAGACATGCCCACGCTAGACGAACAAGGGCGCATGAGTTACACCCGCAAAACCCTGAATGTGAAAATTCCCAAAGGCATTAGCGAAGGCCAGCAAATCCGCCTGGCCAAACAAGGCTTGCCCGGTTTTAACGGCGGTGAGGCAGGGGATTTGTATTTGAAAATCCGCTTTCATGCCGATGAACACCTGCATGTGGAAAACCGCAAAGACGTTTACCAAACCGTTCAGGTAGCCCCGTGGCAGGCAGCTTTGGGCGAAAAAATCAATGTGGCCACACCCAACGGCATGTTGGCGGTAAACCTGCCTGCTAATAGCCGTGCCGGCCAGAAAATCCGCCTTAAAGGCCGCGGTATTCCGGCTAAAGAGGCGGGTGATTTATACCTCGTATTGAGCATGGTTTTGCCCGGCTGCCACACCGACGCCGACAAGGCTGCCTGGCAGGCGCTCTCGGCGCACTATGCCGGCTTTAACCCGGGCACTCAAGCATAAGGACAAACAAAATGACACAAACTTATACCGACATTGACCTGAGTTTTGACGAGCTGGTGCGCGCCTGCGGCGGCGGTGCCGACTGGGTGGTGCAGCTGATTGAAGAAGAAGTGATCAGCATCAACGGCAGCCCGGCACAAGCGCGTTACAGCAGCCTGCATTTGGCACGCATCCGCCGCGCCGGGCGCATCCACCGTGATTTTGATGCCAGTGCCGCCGCCACGGCGCTGATTCTGCAATTACTGGATGAACTGGAAACTTTGCGCCGACAACATCCGACGGCATTAAAGCAAGATTAAATTTAGGGTTGAAATACTTTCAGGCAGCCTTGGTATTCATTCCAAGGCTGCCTGAAAATGTTTTAATGCCGGATAAAATGCCGCAAATCACTACAAGCTCAAAATCCAGCTATTGTCGCCATTGCCCGGTACGCATAAGCCGGTGCCGCAGCGCTCGTAGTGCTCAAACACGCAGCGCACAATGGCTTCCGGCTCGTCGATGATTTGGATTAAATCCATGTCTGCCGCGCCGATATAGCCGTTGCCCAGTAATTGCTCGTGCAGCCAATCGAGTAAGCCAGCCCAAAAGCTTTGCCCCACCAGAATAATCGGCCGGTTCGGTGTTTTGCCGGTTTGCACCAAAGTAAGGCTTTCAAACAATTCGTCCAGCGTGCCAAAGCCGCCGGGCAGCACTACATAGGCAATGGCGTGTTTTACAAACATCACCTTGCGCGGGAAAAAGTGGTTGAACTTTACCGACAAATCCTGATACGGATTGGGGTTTTGCTCGTGCGGTAGCACAATGTTCAGCCCTACCGCCGGGCTTTTGCCGTAAAATGCGCCTTTGTTGGCCGCTTCCATAATGCCGGGGCCGCCACCGGAAATCACCGAAAATCCGGCATCAGAAAGCTGGCGCGAAAGCTGCTCGCATAGCGCATACATCGGGTGATCCACCGGCGTGCGTGCGCTGCCGTAAATGCTTACCGCCGGCTGGATGGCGCGCAAATCTTCGCCCGCTTCCACAAATTCGGACATGATTTTAAGCAAATGGTATGACTCGCGCGCACGCACATTCAGCAAAGCTTCGTCGGTGAGCATCGGCTCGGGGAGTTTGGTGGATAAAGACATCGGCCAACCTTTCTTTATTCAGGTGCAGCCATAGGCTGCGCCCACATTATTTTCACATTAAAGGCTGCCTGAAAACACCGGCAGCCGCAGGAAACCACCATGCAGAAAACCTTATTGCTGGTAGACGGCTCTTCATATTTATACCGAGCCTATCACGCCATGGCGCAGCTTTCCAGCCCCAGCGGCATGCCCACCGGCGCGCTGTACGGCGTGCTCAATATGTTGCGCCGCCTGCGCATGGATGTGGCGCACGACTACGCCTGCTGCATATTTGATGCCAAGGGCGATAATTTCCGCCATGCGCTGTACCCGGCCTACAAGGCCAACCGCCCGCCCATGCCCGATGATTTGCGCCCGCAGGCGGCAGCGTTGCCCGAATTGGTGGCGCTGATGGGTTGGCCGGTGCTGGCGGTGCCGGGCGTGGAAGCCGATGATGTCATCGGCACGCTGGCGCGCGAGGCCGAAGCACAAGGCTTGCAAGTGGTGATCTCCACCGGCGACAAAGACATGGCGCAATTGGTCAACGAACACATCACCTTAGTGAACACCATGTCCAACGAAACGCTGGATATTGATGGCGTGGTGGGCAAATTCGGCGTGCGCCCCGAGCAAATCATCGACTATTTGGCGCTGATTGGCGATAAGGTGGACAACGTGCCCGGCGTGGACAAATGCGGCCCCAAAACCGCCGTAAAATGGCTGGCCGAATATCAAACTTTAGACAACATTATGGCCCACGCCGCCGACATCAAAGGCAAAGTGGGCGAAAACCTTCAGGCAGCCTTAAGCCATTTGCCGCTGTCTTACCAACTGATTACCCTGAAAACCGATGTCGATTTACAGGCCGAGCTGCCGCAAGGGCTGGAGAATCTGCGTCGCCAAAGCCCCGACTGGGCGGCCTTGAGCCACCATTTCCAGCAATTGGGCTTCCGCACTTGGCTAAAAGAAGCGCAAACCCGGCTGGCGGAAGCGGCACAGCAAGGGCAGAGCGGTGATTTATTTGCCGCTGCTGCGGACAACAAACCGCCCGCCGAAGCCTTCAGGCAGCCTGAAAGCAAGGCACCGGCCGCTGCACCCGCCGAGTTAAGCTATCAAGCCATCACCACCCAAGCCGAGCTAGACACCCTGTGCGCCCGCTTGGCCGCCGCCGACACCATCGGCTTTGACACCGAAACCACCAGCCTAGACGCCATGAATGCCCAACTGGTGGGCATCAGCATCGCCTTCGCACCCGGCGAAGCCGTGTATATTCCGCTGGGGCACAGCCTCACCGCCGTGGCCGAACAATTACCGCTTAACACCGTATTAGGCTGCCTGAAACCATTCCTAGCCGCTGAAACCCCGGCCAAAATCGGCCAAAACCTCAAATACGACCAACATATTCTGGCCAATTACCAGCTCACCTTGGGCGGCATTGCCGGCGATGCCATGCTGGCTTCTTATATTGTGGAAAGCCATTTGGGGCATGGCTTGGATGAATTGGCCGAACGCCATTTGGGCTTGAATACCATCAAATACGAAGACCTGTGCGGCAAAGGCGCCAAGCAGATTTCGTTTGCCGATGTGGCACTGGCCGACGCTACCACCTACGCCTGCCAAGACGCCGACTTCGCCCTGCGCATCGAAGCGCATTTGCGCGCCCAAATGGACGTCGCCCAATTGGCCATGTACACCGACATGGAGCTGCCGGTGGCGCAAGTGCTGTTTCAAATGGAGCGCACCGGCGTGTTGATTGACAAGCACGAGCTGGCGCAGCAAAGCCACGAGCTGGGCAGCGAACTAATCACCCTAGAGCAGCAGGCTTATGAATTGGCCGGGCAGCCGTTTAACCTCAATTCGCCCAAACAATTGCAGGAAATCCTGTTCGACAAAATGGGCATCCCCACCAACGGCCTTAAAAAAACCGCCTCCGGCGGCATTTCCACCAACGAAGCCGTGCTGGAAAAGCTGGCGCTAGACTACCCGCTGCCGCAGCTGATTTTGCAAAACCGCAGCCTAGCCAAACTCAAATCTACCTATACCGACAAACTGCCGCAGCTCATCAACCCCGCCAGTGGCCGCGTGCACACCACCTATGCCCAAGCCGTGGCCATCACCGGGCGGCTGGCCAGCAACAACCCCAACCTGCAAAACATCCCCATCCGTACCGAACAAGGCCGCCGCGTGCGCCGCGCCTTTATCGCCCCTTCAGGTAGCCTGATGGTGTCGGCCGACTACTCGCAAATCGAATTGCGCATTATGGCGCACCTCAGCGGCGACCAAACCTTAATCAACGCCTTTAACCACGGCGAAGACATCCACCGCCGCACCGCCGCCGAAGTATTCGGCATCGCCCCCGAAGCCGTGAGCAGCGAGCAGCGCCGCTATGCCAAAACCATCAACTTCGGCCTGATTTACGGCATGGGCCAATACGGCCTGGCCAAATCACTGGGTATCGACAACCTCGCTGCCAAAAACTTTATCGACCGCTACTTCGCCCGCTATCCCGGCGTGGCCGACTATATGCAGCGCACCAAAGAGCAAGCGCAAGCCCAAGGCTATGTGGAAACCCTATTCGGCCGCCGCCTATACCTGCCCGGCATCCACAGCAGCAACGGCAACGAACGCGCCGGTGCCGAACGCGCCGCCATCAACGCCCCCATGCAAGGCACCGCCTCCGACTTGATTAAACGCGCCATGATTGATGTGCAACACTGGCTGGCTTCAGATAATTTGGAGAGTAAATTGATTATGCAAGTGCACGACGAACTGGTGCTAGAAGTGCCGCAAACCGAATTAGACACCGTAAAACACAGGCTGCCTGAAATCATGGCGGCGGTGGGAGAGATGGATGTGCCGCTATTGGCGGAAGTGGGTGTGGGAGATAATTGGGAAGAGGCGCATTGAGGGCGCGATTATTCTTATACCGAATTAGAAACGCGAAATTTGCATTCAAAACGATTTAAACCCCATACCGACCACATTCATATCAACTCGCGAAAATACGGCTACGTCCAGCGCGTAGCCGCTTGGTCATATTCATCTTTTTATCGTTATCTGAGAAAGATATTTCTGAGGAAGATATTATTGTCCGAAAGTAGGGTATGCTCGGCATTGCGGTGAAATAGTGCTCAGGACGCACTATATACTTGCTATAAAAAATCAAACTTTGCCAACATATTGACCAAATAGCGGCCTTGTAGCCAAAAATACTGGTAATACATTTGTATTCCGTTTACTTGTTCGGGTTTCTTGGTTGAATCGCTGCCCGATCCTCTTAAAAATAATGCGTAATGTCCCGATTTTGGAAGATTGAGCGCTTCTTGTTGAATACCTGTTTTATTTATTCTCGGATATCCGTCTTTATTGTAGAGTTTGTCGTTTGTCAGTAGATTCTCATTAACCAACACTCGGACGCGTTCCCAAGTTTTCTTCACTTCATCATTCAAAAAATCATCATCAAACATTATCCGTTTAAAACCGATAAAAATATTATTTTCATAGCTATGGTTTTTAGTTTGTTCTTTAAAAATGGCGAATAAGAATTTTTGCTCTGCAAAGAACGAATAGATAAATGAATCTTCAAACCCAATGCTTTTATCCGTCCATTCCTGAAAATCAACTTTTAAAAATTTAGTATCTTCTGTTCTGTACCCTTGCGGGTTTAGGGTAATGGTTTTATAACAGATACCGAATTTATTGAATAATTCTATATCTTCCAAAGCGGCTGCCGATTGGCTGAACATTCTGGCTATCAATATAGAAGAAGCATGCTTGGCAACTTTCCCCGATGTGGTTCGCGGTAAATCAACACCCATCTCCTGCGCGATGCTTGCAATACTTTTGCCGTGATATTGTTGCGTAAGCTCCGACAAAATAGTATCCAGCTCCATAAAAGTTGAAAAATGAAGCTGTGGTAATAAAGGCTCGAATGTTTCACCCAAATGTTTTCTGGCTATTGAGGTAACAACCGATCTAGTTAGCCGGAAACGGGGCGGATGAGGATATTTAGGGGCGGTATCAAGAAAGGCCATACGGCTTCGTAACTTGGACAGCTTAGGAAATTCGACTTCTTTATCCAAACCGTTGGCAGCGACAAACACAATAAAATTTCTAATAATATTCCAATCGTTTTCAATAATCTTCTGGTCATCTGCACTAAATTGATGAAAATGATAGCCTTGAATTGGGAAATGGGCATATTCGGCAGATGTTACTGTTGTGGCGGAGTCATAAAGATAGTAGATAATCAATAAATTTTCGAGTTTATGCCATAACTGAGATTCATAAAAATCATGCTCGCGGATGATTGAACCAGGAGATACAGCAGTGATGCTCATCGGTTCTTTGGCCTCCAGTTTATGCCCTGATTTATCTCTTGAGCTAACCCGTTTTAAACCTGTTGTTTTTAATTCAACCGCTTGACCGTCAACGGATAAATCCGCTTCGGATTTGTTGTCTGCAGGATAACCGAATACCGATTGCTCAATTACATCTCCCGCAATGCCTGTGATTTTAGGCTGATGAAGTGTTTTATCGAAAATATGATTTTTATCAACTTGACCTAAGGTTTGTCCGATAGTGGCGAACAAAATATTATCGATTTCGCTTTTCGTAAAGTGATGCCCTGCCATTTATTTTTTCCTATGAGTGACTGTTCTGATTCCGAGCTTGATCGGCTATTGAAGAAAAGGATATAATAAAAGCCGTGAGCTATACAGGAAAATTCATGAAAATTCTCGAGCTGTTTGCAGGTGTTGGCGGTTTCCGCATTGGGCTGGAAAAGGCCGATAATCATTTATTTCAAACAAAATGGGCAAATCAGTGGGAACCATCGCGTAAGTCCCAAGATGCTTTTGAAGTGTATAACTATCGTTTTCCTACAAGCCAAAACCTCAATATCAATATTTCGGATATTACCGACCAGCAATTCTCGGCGATGGATGCCGATATGATTGTTGGTGGTTTCCCCTGTCAAGATTACTCTGTAGCCCGCAGCAAGAAAAACGAACAAGGTATAGAAGGCAAAAAAGGAGTACTTTTTTGGGAAATTATCCGAGCTACCCGCATCATTCATCCCAAGTATTTGATTCTTGAAAATGTCGATCGTTTGCTTAAAGCCCCGTCCAAACAACGGGGGCGGGATTTTGCTATTATGCTTTCTGCATTTAACCGATTGGGCTACAGCGTGGAGTGGCGCGTGATTAATGCTGCGGAATATGGTAGAAGCCAACGCCGCCGCCGCGTATTCTTTTTTGTATACCGTAACGATACGGATTTTGCTATAAAAGTGGATCGACAATTTGAAAACAACAACGCTATTTTTGAAGCACACCGATACGATGACTATCTCTACCGCACAGGTTTATTTGCAACGCAATTCCCCGTAAAACCGTTCACACACAGGGGAAGGCAAGTCTGCTATCCGCTTGATGATGATATTGTTGACGTATCTGATAACTTTACAGGGACGGTATGGAACACAGGCGTGATGCGGCACGGCAAATATTATTCAGTTGATACCGAGCCCGATTATGCTGGAAAAGCAATCACACTGGGCGACATTATTCAAGATGAAAAAGATATTTCCGAAAAATACTTTCTGACGGATGAGGAAAAGCTGGAAAAATTCCGTTATTTGCGGGGGGCAAAGAAAATTGAACGCATATCCTCAGAGGGGCATACTTATCTCTACACAGAGGGCGGTATGTCGCCTTATGATGATTTGAACCTACCGGGGCGCACGATACTGACTTCAGAAGGAACGGTAAATCGATCCACACACCTGCTAAAGGTTAATAACCGCTACCGTCTATTAACTCCTATTGAAGCAGAACGTTTGCAAGATTTTCCCGATGATTGGACAGCTATTAAGAAAAACCAAGACGGCTTGCTTGTAAACGTTTCCGATAAAATGCGCCTGTTTTTTATGGGCAATGCCTTGGTAACCGAGGTTGTTAAAGAGATTGGCCTATTTATCAAGGAAATTGAAGTATCTTTTTTAATGAAGTGACATAAAATTAAATGCCGTTTGTGCCGTTTAAAAAATCAGATATTGCAAACCATAGTAGATTAAATCTTAAGTATCCACCACCAGCCGATTGCGCAACCAGCGTGCGGCATCGGCCAGTTCGCCGGCGGTTAAGCCAATCGGGCCGCAGCCGCCGGCCACCAACAAATCCGCAGCGGTGCCGTGCAGCCATACGCCGCCGATGGCGGCTTGTGCGGTGGGAATGCCTTGCACCAGCAGGCTGCCGATGATGCCGGTAAGCACATCGCCGCTGCCGGCGGTGGCCAAGCCGGGGTTGCCGCTGTGGTTTTGGCTGATTTGGCCGCTGGGCGAAGTAATCAGGGTGTGGCGGCCTTTCAGCACCACCCAGGCGCGGAAACGGGCGGCCAGTTGTTGGGCGGCGGCCGGGCGGTTGGCTTCAATCGCTTGGGTGCTGCATTGCAGCAGCCGTGCCGCTTCCGCCGGGTGCGGGGTAAGCAGGGTATCGCCATGACGCTGTTGCAAATGATGCTGCCATACGGGGTTAACGGCGAGCAGATTAAGGGCATCGGCATCCAGCAGCAGCGGCGGTTTATCGGCTTGCGCCAACAGCGCCGCCAGCCAAGCGGCGGCTGCGGCGCCGGTGCCCATGCCGCAGCCCACTGCGCAGGCGGTGATGTCGGTGCGTTGCGCCAAATCGGTGGCGGTGGCGAGCATGATTTCCGGCTGTTGCGGCAGCACCGGCAGCGGCAGGGCGGTTTGCATAAAGCCCAGCCACACTTTGCCGCAGCCGCTTTTCAGCGCTGCGCTGCCTGCCAGCACCAAAGCGCCGCTCATGCCCACACAGCCGCCCACCAGCGCTAAGGTGCCGTGGCTGCCTTTGTGGCTGTTGGCGGCACGCGGCCGGCACAATGCTGGAAATGCGCTGCGGGCATGGCGTTGCCAGTGGTTTAGTTGCTCGGGGGTTGGGTTATAATAGGGTGGCATCTGGGTATCGGCCTAATGAATGAACTTAGGCCGATTTTATAATAATTATTGTGCCAACGGCGGCTGGTGCATTGAATCAGCCAAGAATCAAAGAAAGGCAAGTCATGAAGCAAAAAATCAAGGTATGGGATGCACCCACGCGTTTATTTCACTGGAGCTTGGTGCTGGCGATTCCGTTTATGTGGTTTAGCGCCGACACCGGCGGCAATTGGCTAACTTGGCATTTGCGCGTGGGTTTGTTTATTTTAGGCTTATGGGTGTTTCGTATTTGCTGGGGTTTATGGGGCAGCGATACGGCTCGCTTCAGCCAGTTTGTGCAAGGTCCGGCGCAAATCAAGCGCTATCTGGCCGGTCAGATGAGTGAAAATGAGCAGCCGGGCCACAATCCGATGGGTGCCTTGATGGTGGTGGGGTTGCTGGCGGCAATCGGCCTGCAATTGCTTACCGGCTTGTTTGCGGCTGATGAAAACACCTTTACTCACTCCGGCTATTTGAACGGCTGGGTGAGCGATGATACCGGCAGCCTGATGCGCACCATCCATGTGAATTTTTTCTGGTTTTTGCTGGGGCTGATTGCGCTGCATATTTTGGCGGTGCTGTCTTATAAATTGATTAAGAAAATCAACCTGATTCATCCTATGCTCAGTGGCTACAAATATCTGGAAGGCGAAACCAAACCCCTGCGCTTTGCTTCGCTGCCGATGTTGGTTTTGGCGGTGCTGGTGGCCGCTGCGGTGGTATGGTGGGTATCCGGCCAAGGGTAAGAGGTTGAGCCACCGTTTAGCCTTTAAAAAATTTCTAATTGCTTATCACGATAAAAGAGCTTTACAAAAGCTTCAGGCTGCCTGAAAAACAAAACCGCTGCCATGCTATAAGGCAGCGGTTTTGCTTTGGGTATTGATTTTAAAACAGGCTAAAAATAAACAGCGCCGCAATGGTGAGCAAAATGGCTAAGGCGCAGCCCACTTTGGCCACCACGCCGATAATAAAGCCGATAAAGGTGCCAATGCCCACTTTGCCTGCCGACAGCAAACTGCGGCGCGCCCAGAATTCACCCAGTGCCGCGCCCACCAAAGGCCCCAAAATCAGGCCGGGCAGGGCAAAAAACAGGCCAACAATGCCGCCCACAAACGCGCCCCATAAAGCCTGTTTGCTGGCGCCGGTGAATTTGGCACCCAATAGCCCGGCCACGTAATCCATGGCCGAACCAATCAGCGCCAGTATGCCCAGTGCAATCAGCGCCGGGGTGCCGATTATTTGGTAGTCGCCGGTGTAGGCCAACAGCCAGGCACCGGCAAACATCAGCGGCAGGCCGGGAATGGCGGGCAGAATGGTGCCCAGTAAACCGACAATCAGAAAAATTAGGGCGAGGGTAACCAGTATGGCGGTCATGGTGTGGTGTCCTTAGTGGCTAAAGTGGCTAAATATCAGCGGCGGCGAAAGCCGTTGCGGCGTACCGGCGCACGCTGGTTGGCGGGGGCTTTTTGTATCTGGCGGTAATTCGGATTATTGGCTTGGCTTTTGGGCTGCTCGCGCAAGGTGTTGGGTGTTTGCACGGGGTTGCCACGGTGCGGCTGGGCTTGGTGATACTGGGTGCGCACGCGCTGGGCGGCGGCATTGCCTGCCGGAGCGCGCTGGAATTTGTTGGCCAGGCTGTTGCCGATAAAGGCACCGGCGGCGGCACCCACTAAGCTATACAACAGCCAGCTGCCGGTGTTGGCATCATACATATATTGTTGGCCATCGGTGCCGGTAACCGGCTCGCCGTTATTGCCCTGCTGAAATTCGGCGGGAATGGTGTCGGCCACGGCTTGTGGTGCCAGCTGGTAAACGGTGTCGTCTTGTTGTATTTGCTGCTGCATGGCCTGCAACTGGGCTTGCTGTTGGGCAATTTGCTGCTGTTGGGCTTCGATTTGCTGCGCCATTTTTTGCTGGCTGTTGTCGCCGCAGGCGGCTAGGGCAAAAGTGGTAAGCATAATCAGGCTAATACGGGTGTTCATGGTCGAGCATACTCGGATTAAGGGACGCTGGCTAATATAGGGCTGATGAGGTGTTTTACAAGCGGATTTGGTTTTTAGGCAGCGTTGGCTTTGGTAAAACTGAACCCCTTGTTTCCAGATGGGTAGTCAATATTGTTCGGATTCTTACATCCGGTTTCGTGATTGTGCCACACACCCTACGTACTGAATTTTGCAGGAATCTCAATTGTAAAAGGCTGCCTGAAACTTTCAGGCAGCCTTTTATCCTGCATACAATGTGCTTAATCCAGCTTTTTAAAGTGGCGGCGGCGTTCTTGCTCTTGCAGATAGCGTTTGCGCAGACGGATGGATTTGGGAGTAATTTCCACCAATTCGTCGTCGTCGATAAACTCTACGGCGCTTTCCAGCGTGAGCTTGATGGGCGTGGTGAGGCGCACGGCTTCGTCGGTGCCGCTGGCGCGCACGTTGGTGAGCTTTTTGCCTTTCAGCGGATTCACTACCAAGTCGTTGTCGCGGCTGTGGATGCCGATAATCATGCCTTCGTAGATTTTGTCGCCGGGCGACACAAACATGCGGCCACGGTCTTCCAAGTTCCACAAGGCATAGGCCACGGCTTCGCCTTGTTCTTGCGACACCAAGACGCCGTTGTGGCGGCCGGGCATATCGGGTTTTACCGGGGCGTAGTCGTCAAATACGTGGCTCATCAAGCCGGTGCCGCGGGTCATGGTCATAAATTCGCCCTGAAAACCAATCAGGCCGCGAGCGGGCATATGGTATTCCAAGCGGGTGCGGCCATTGCCGTCGCTTTCCATATTGGTGAGCTCGCCACGGCGGCGGCCCAGCTCTTCCATCACCGCGCCTTGGTTGTCGTCGGGCACATCCACAGTGAGGTTTTCATACGGCTCGCATTTTTCGCCGTTGATGTCGCGGTACACCACGCGCGGTTTGGCCACGGCCAGCTCGTAGCCTTCGCGGCGCATGTTTTCCAACAAGATAGTGAGGTGCAATTCGCCACGGCCGGACACGCGGAACACATCGGCGTCGGCGGTGTCTTCCACGCGCAAGGCCACATTGGTGAGCAGTTCTTTTTGCAGGCGTTCGCGGATTTGGCGGCTGGTAACGAATTTGCCTTCGGTGCCGGCCAAGGGGCTGGTGTTTACCATAAAGTCCATAGTGAGGGTGGGCTCGTCTACGCTGAGCATGGGCACGCCCACCGGGTTGTCTTTTTCGCAAATGGTCACGCCAATGCCGATGTCGTCGATACCGGAAATAATCACGATTTCGCCGGCTTCGGCTTCGTCTTGCGGCACGCGCTCAAGGCCTTTAAAGCCCAAGAGCTGGTTGATGCGGCCTTGTGCCACTTGTTTTTCGTGGTTCATCACCGCCACCACTTGGCCGGGCTTGATGCGGCCATTCAGAATACGGCCAATGCCCAGGCGGCCGGTGTAGCTGTCGTAATCGAGCTGCGAAATTTGCAGCTGCAACGGCGCATCAACGCTGCCTGAAGGCGGCGGGGTGTGTTTGAGGATGGTGTCGAACAGCGGGCGCATATCGGTGTTGTCGTCGCTCTCTTCCAGTTTGGCAAAGCCGGAGAGGCCGGAAGCGTAGACAATGGGGAAGTCGAGCTGTTCGTCGGTGGCGCCCAGTTTGTCGAACAATTCAAATGTTTGGTCGATTACCCAGCTTGGGCGCGCGCTCGGTTTGTCGATTTTGTTGATCACCACAATCGGGCGCAAGCCCAGCGCCAAGGCTTTTTTGGTGACAAAGCGGGTTTGCGGCATCGGGCCTTCTTGTGCATCCACCAGCAGCACCACGCAATCCACCATGCCCAACACGCGCTCTACCTCGCCGCCGAAGTCGGCGTGCCCCGGTGTGTCGACGATGTTGATGTGGTAGCCTTCGTAGTCGATGGCGGTGTTTTTGGCCAAAATGGTGATGCCGCGTTCTTTTTCGATGTCGCCGCTGTCCATCACGCGCTCGTCAACGTGTTGATTGCTGCGGAAAGTGCCGGACTGGCGCAATAATTGGTCCACCAAAGTGGTTTTGCCGTGGTCGACGTGGGCGATGATGGCGATGTTGCGGATTTGTTTGCTCATAAGGTGTGCTGGGTGCTTGATAAAAATAGATAACCGCAAATTATAGCATTGTTTTTTTGCATTTCTGTGATTTATATGTTTCAGGCAGCCTATAAATCCATTTTGTGACAAAAAATGGCATCGGGATGTTTGGCTTTGATGGCGCTTTGCGTACAATGGCGGGGTTATCAGAAAGTGCCAGCCATGGAACAACTGGAATTTTTTAACATCCCCAGCCCATGCCGGGGCGTGTGCGAGGCCAACAGTAAAGGCTATTGCAAAGGCTGTTTGCGCAGCCGCGACGAGCGCCTGTATTGGTTGCAGTTTAGCGACACGCAAAAACAGCATGTTTTGTATTTATGCCTGCAACGGCGCAAACGCTTGCAACAATTGGCCTGGCAGCAGCGCCAAGCGGATACGGGCGAGCTGTGGCTGCCGGAGCAGATGGATTTTGAGTTTTAAAATGCGCAGGTTTGATGAATATCCGTCAAAATCCTGATAGCCCATTTTTCTATAAAAAAATCATTTTTAAATCTGACAACGCCTGTGATGAATCCTTGCGATAGCCGCGCAGAATACGAAAGCCGAATGCATCGGGTGCTTGCGTATATCGATCAACATTTGGATAAGCCACTGGATCTGGCCACCTTGGCCGAAGTGGCACACTTTTCCTCATTTCACTTTCATCGGCTTTTTGCGGCATGGATGGGCGAAACACTGGGCGATTATCTGCGTCGGCGGCGGATTGAGGTGGCGGCCATAAAGCTGTTAGCCCAGCCCAGAGTTAAAATCCTGCACATCGCCTTATCCGTGGGATTTGGCTCTGCAGAGGCGTTTTCACGCGCATTCCGAATTCGTTTTGGATGTTCACCTAGCGCATGGCGCGAGCAGCAAACATCACAGCGCCATGCAAAAAGCAATTTTGGTCAGATCAATAGCAAGCAAAGTCAGGCATTACCAACGCCATTAGCAGAACATAGCATCTCCTCAAACATCCATCAGGAGATGATTATGCAAGTCATACTGGTTGACCGAAAACCCGCAACCGTGGCCTATTTGCGCCACCTTGGCTCTTACGGTGCATCCGTTGCGCGTTTTTGGCAGGAAAGCTATGTGCCATGGGCTGCGATGAATAAACTGGGTGCGGATCACGCCCGCTACGGCATCGCCCACGATAACCCAGACGTTACGGATGCAGCACAATGTCGCTATGACGCTGGTGCCGAAGTGCCGCCGGATTTCGTGCTGACGGGCGGCGCACTGAAGCAAACCATTCCCGGCGGCAAGTATGCGGTGCTCCGTTTCAAAGGCACGGCCGCGCACATCGGTGAGGCTTGGGCTTCGCTACTGCGTGATTGGCTGCCATCCAGTGGCTTGCAACTTGATGCGCGCCCCTGTTTCGAGTATTACCCGCAAGGTGCTGCTTTTGACGAGGAAACCGGCTATTTTGAATGCGAATTATGCTTGCCGGTAACGAGTTTATAAGGTCGAGCTTATAAGCAGAACGTGGATATATGTCCATCTCAGGCTGCCTGAACACAAAAGGCCTGTATTTTCTGATTTATCAAAATTATTGTGTTTCAGGCAGCCTTAAGCTGTGGCTATGCTGATTTGGCTGCAAGCACAAAAAAACCGGCGCAATGGCACCGGTTTTTTTTGTGGCTATATATTTAACGGCGGCGTACCAGCTGCCAAGCTCGGCCTAAGTAGCCCACGCTGGCAAAGCCGCTCCACACATGCACCAAGCGGGTGAAGGGGAAAATCACAAACAAGCCCATGCCCATCAGCATATGCAGTTTAAACAGCGGCGACACATCGGCAATGTAGCTGGCGGCATCGCCACGGAAGGTGACAATGTGTTGCGCCCAAGTCATCAGTTTCACCATTTCGTGGCCGTCGCGGTGGCCAAGGCTTACAAAAATGGTGAGCAAGCCCAAGGCTAAGGTGACAATCAGCCAAATCAGCACCAGTTTGTCGCGCCAAGTGGCGTTGGCAGCCAAGCGGTCGGATTTCAAACGGCGGTTAAGCAGAATCAGCAAGCCGGCCATGGCCATCAGGCCGAATACGCCGCCCAGCACGATGGCAATCATTTGCTTGGCGCTGTGGCTGATGCCGATGGCGTCCCAAAACCACACCGGGGTGAGCAGGCCGAACAGATGGCCGAAAAACACCATCAAAATGCCGACGTGAAACAAGATATTGCCCAAGCGCAGCTGGCCGCGGTAGAGCAGTTGGCTGGAGTCGCTTTTCCACGAATACTGCTCGCGGTCAAAGCGAAACAAGCTGCCGAAAAAGAAAATACTCAAGGCAATATAGGGGAAAATGCCGAAGAAAAATTGATTGAGCGTATTCATGCGCTTGCTCCTTTACAGGCTGCCTGAAAGTCAGACTTGGGGTAGAACTGGATGGTGTCGATGGCGGGTTTTAATAAAGGCTCGATACCGGATACATCGGGGCCGAACGTTTCCATGGCTTCGTCCATGTCGCGCACCGGCGGCTCGATTAAGGGCTGCGGTGTTACCGGGCTGAGTGCCACGGCGGCGGCGAGCACGGCGGCGTAGGGGCTGTGGTTTTTGGCCAGCTTCACGCGGATGTGTTCGATTACATGCACGGCATCGCCCAGCAGTTTTTGCGCGTGTGCGGTGTCGATATGTGCCAAAAATTCCAGTAAGGCGGGCAGGTAGTCGGGCAATTCGTCGTTGCCCAAGGTAAAGCCGTGGCGCTGGTATTCTTGCAGCAAATCCACCATGGCGCTGCCGCGATCGCGGTCTTCGCCATGCACATGCTCAAACAGATAGAGTGCGTGGCTGCGGTTGCGGTCGAAGGTGGCCACGTAGTTTTCTTGCAACTCAATCAAATCGTGGCTGTGCAGATAATCGAGCAAGGCTTGCAATTCGCTGCGCTGTGCCGATAATGCCGGCCATTCATCTAAGGCTGCCTGAAATTCAGGCAGCGCCGCAATCAGGTCGGCTTGCGGATAGCACAACAGCGCGGAGAGCCATTGGTAGGCGGGATTGGCGGCCATCAGCGTGCTCCTTTGTCGCGGTTTTCTTCGATATCGCGGCGGCGGTCGTGGAACACAATCGGTGTGCCTTTGCGTTTGCCAAACAGGCTCTCTTCGCTGCTGCCGCCGGAGCAGCCGTTGCCAAAGGTGAAGCCGCAGCTGGATTTGTCGTCAAAGCTGTTTTCCACCAATTCTTTGTGCGAAGTGGGGATGACAAAGCGGTCTTCGTAGTTGGCAATGGCCATGATTTGGTACATGTCTTCCACCATGGCCGGGGTGAGGCCGGTGCCATCGAGCGTGGCTTCTAAGGTTTCGCCGTGCACCACTTGTCCGCGTTTGAAGCGGCGCATGGCAATCATGCGCTCAAGTGCGGCTTTAATCGGCTCTACTTTGCCGGCGGTGAGCAGGTTGGCCAAGTAGCGCAGGGGAATGCGCATTTCGTCTACGCTGGGGATAATACCGTTTTCGCCCACCAAGCCGTTTTCGATGGCCGATTGAATCGGCGACAAGGGCGGGATATACCACACCATCGGCAGGGTGCGGTATTCGGGGTGCAGCGGGAAGGCCACTTTCCATTCCATCGCCATTTTGTATACCGGCGATTTTTGCGCGGCGTCGAGCCATTGCTGGCTGATGCCTTGCTTGAGCGCTTCGCGTTGCACTTCGGGGTCGTGCGGGTTGAGAAACAGCCCCAGTTGCTCTTCATACAAATCTTGCGGGTTTTCTACTGAAGCGGCCTGCTCGATTTTGTCGGCATCATAAAGCAGCACGCCCAAGTAACGGATGCGGCCAACGCAGGTTTCCGAGCACACGGTGGGCTGGCCGCCTTCGATGCGCGGGTAGCAGAAGGTGCATTTTTCGGCTTTGCCCGAAGTCCAGTTGTAGTAGATTTTTTTGTAGGGGCAGCCGGACACGCACATGCGCCAGCCGCGGCATTTGTCTTGGTCAATCAACACAATGCCGTCGTCTTCGCGCTTATAGATGCTGCCTGAAGGGCAGGAAGCCACGCAGGTGGGGTTTAAGCAATGCTCGCACAGGCGCGGCAAATACATCATAAAGGTTTGCTCAAACGCGGCGTGCATGTCTTTTTGAATGCCTTCAAACAGCACGTCTTTGGCGCGTTTTTCAAATTCGCCGGCCAAATCGTCTTCCCAGTTCGGCCCCCATTCGATTTTGTCCATTTTCTTGCCGGTGAGCACGGAAACGGGGCGCGCGGTGGGCGGGGTGTTCATTTTGGGCGCGTTTTGCAGATGCTCGTAGTCGAAGGTAAACGGCTCGTAGTAGTCGTCAATCTGCGGCATATTGGGGTTGGCAAAAATATTGGCCAGAATTTTCAGCTTGCCGCCTTGCTTGGGCACAAGCTTGCCGTCGGGTTTGCGCACCCAGCCGCCTTGCCATTTTTCCTGGTCTTCCCAGTTTTTCGGAAAGCCGATGCCCGGCTTGGTTTCCACGTTGTTGAACCAGGCGTATTCCACGCCGTCGCGGCTGGTCCACACGTTTTTGCAAGTGACCGAACAAGTGTGGCAACCGATGCACTTGTCCAGATTCAGCACCATGCCGACTTGTGCTCTGATTTTCATGGTTGATTCCTTTTGCTTGTTTCAGGCAGCCTGTTTTGCTTGATATAAGGCTGCCTGAACGATTTTTATTATGGGGCGCTCAGGGCGGTTTAACGTGCCGGTTCGTCCATCCAGTCGACACGGTTCATTTTGCGCACCACCACGTATTCGTCGCGGTTGGAGCCGACGGTGCCGTAGTAGTTGAAGCCGTAGGCCAATTGGGCGTAGCCGCCGATCATGTGAGTGGGCTTCAGAATGGCGCGCGTTACCGAGTTGTGGATGCCGCCGCGTTTGCCGGAGGTTTCCGCACCGGGCACATTGACGATTTTTTCTTGTGCGTGGTACATCAAAATCATGGTTTCCGGAATCCGCTGGCTCACCACGGCGCGCGCGGCAATGGTGCCGTTGGCGTTGAACACTTCCACCCAGTCGTTATCCACAATGCCGGCTTTTTTGGCGTCGATTTCGCTAATCCACACATTGGGGCCGCCGCGGAACAGCGTGAGCATGCGCAAGTTGTCGCTATAGGTGCTGTGGATGCCCCATTTTTGGTGCGGGGTGAGGAAATTGAGCGTGATTTCCGGGTTGCCGTTGTGGTGTTTGCCAAGCATTTTTTCGGTGGTTTTGAAGTTCACCGCCGGGCGGTACACGCACAGGCTCTCGCCAAACGAGCGCATCCACAGGTGATCTTGGTAGAACTGCTGGCGGCCGGTGAGGGTACGCCACGGGATAAGTTCGTGTACATTGGTGTAGCCGGCGTTGTAGCTCACTTCTTCGCTCTCGATGCCCGACCAAATGGGCGAGGAGATAATTTTGCGCGGCTGCGCCACCACATCGCGGAAGCGGATTTGGGTATGCTCGGAAGCTTCAGCCAAATGCTTGTGTTCGCGGCCGGTGGCTTTGCTCAGCGCTTCCCATGCTTTCACGGCAACGTGGCCGTTGGTTTCGGGGGCGAGGGTAAGAATCATCTCGGCCGCATCAATGGCGGTGTCGAGCTTGGGCTGGCCTTTGCCGGCACCGTCGGCACGCACGCCGTTGAGTTTGCGCAGCAATTCCACTTCATGGCCGGTTTGCCATGCCAAGCCTTTGCCGTTGTTGTTGATTTTTTCCAGCAAGGGGCCGATGCTGGTGAATTTTTCGTAAATCAGTCCGTAATCGCGCTCTACCACGCTCATGGCGGGCATGGTTTTGCCCGGAATCGGGTCGCATTCGCCGTGTTTCCAGTCTTTCGGGTCGAAAGGCTGGCCCATTTCCTGCGGGCTGTCGTGCATCAGCGGGGTGAGCACGATGTCTTTGCGCACGCCGATGTAATCAGCGGCAATTTCGCTGAATTTCTTGGCAATACCTTTGTAGATTTCCCAGTCGGTTTTGCTTTCCCATAAGGGGTCTACCGCCGCGGTGAGCGGGTGGATAAACGGGTGCATGTCGGACGTGTTTAAGTCGTCTTTTTCATACCAAGTGGCGGTGGGCAGCACCACATCGCCATAAAGGCAGGTGGTAGACATGCGGAAATCGAGCACGGTGAGCAAATCGAGCTTGCCTTCGGCTGCCGGGCGCACTTTGATTTCAGACGGCGTGATGCAGTCTTCTTCTTCGCTGAACACGGCGTTTTGGGTGCCGAGCAGGTATTTGAGGAAATATTCGTGGCCTTTGGCGGAAGAGCCGAGCAGATTAGAGCGCCACACAAACAGGTTACGCGGGAAGTTTTGCGGGTTGTCCGGGTCATTACACGCCATATCGAGGCTGCCGGATTTAAGGCCGTTTACCACATAATCGGCCGGGCTCATGCCCGCGGCTTCGGCTTGATCCACCACATCGAGCGGGTTGGCGCTCAATTGCGGTGCACTGGGCAGCCAGCCCATGCGCTCGGCTTTGGCGTTGTAGTCGATCATGCTCAATTGCGCCATTTCGCCGTGGGCATTGGGGGCGAGAATTTCTTCTGCCGCCACTTTTTCATGCCGCCATTGGCTGGTGTGGGCATAAAAGAATGAAGTGCCGTTCATTTGGCGCGGCGGGCGGTGCCAGTCGAGCGCGAAGGTGAGCGGCGCCCAGCCGCTTTGCGGGCGCAGTTTTTCCTGGCCCACATAGTGGCACCAGCCGCCGCCGGATTTGCCGATGCTGCCGCACAACATCAGCATATTGATGATGCCGCGGTAGGCCATGTCCATGTGATACCAGTGATTCAGCCCAGCGCCCACAATCACCATGCTGCGGCCTTCGGTGTCGTGTGCGTTTTGGGCGAATTCGCGTGCCACTTGAATCACTTGCGCCGGGTTTACGCCGGTGTGGGCTTGCTGCCAGGCGGGGGTGTAGGGTTTGTCGTCGTCGTAAGAGCTGGCGCAGTTTTCATCATTGAAGCCGCGCTCGATGCCGTAGTTGGCGGCCATCAAGTCGAACACGGTGGCCACAAGGGTGGTGCTGCCGTCGGCCAGGGTGATGCGTTTGGCCGGCACTTTCCGGTAAACCAATTCGTCTTTTTCGGCGGCAAAGTAAGAGAAGGCCACTTGCACCACTTCATCGTGTGAATCTTTCAGGCTCAACAGCGATTCGGTGGCTTCGCCTTGGGCGCGGGTTTCCAGATTCCATTTTTGGCTGCCGTCCCAGCGGAAGCCTACCGAGCCGTTGGGCACGGCAAGGCTGCCTGAAAGGCTGTTCCATACCAAGGTTTTCCATTCGGTGTTGTCGGTTTCGCCCAAGCCGTCTTTGATGTCGGAAGCGCGCAGGAAGTATTTCGGCTCAAAGCCTGCGCCGTCTTCATGCAGGCGCACCAGCATGGGCATGTCGGTGTAGCGGCGGATGTAGTCGGTGAAATAAGGCGAAGGATTATCGAGGTGGAATTCCTTCATAATCACATGGCCCATGGCCATCGCCAGCGCGGCATCGGTGCCTTGCTTGGGTGCGAGCCAAATATCGCCGAATTTGGCCATTTCGCCAAAGTCGCTCGATACGGCCACGGTTTTGGTGCCTTTGTAGCGCACTTCGGTGTAGAAGTGAGCGTCGGGCGTGCGCGTCATCGGCACGTTGGAGCCCCACACCATCAGATAATTGCTGTTGTACCAGTCGGCACTTTCGGCCACGTCGGTTTGCTCGCCCCAGATTTGCGGGCTGGCGGGCGGCAAGTCGCAATACCAGTCGTAAAACGACAGCGGCACGCCGCCAATCAAGCCCAGATAGCGGGCACCGGAAGCATAGCTCACCATCGACATCGCCGGAATCGGCGAGAAGCCGATGACGCGGTCGGGGCCGTAGTTTTTCACTGTGTAGGCATTGGCCGCGGCGATGATTTCGTTGGCTTCATCCCAGTTGGCGCGCACAAAGCCGCCCAAGCCGCGCTGGGTTTTGTAGGATTTGGCACGGGCTTCGTCTTCCACGATATAGGCCCAAGCCTCGGTGGGCGACATGGTTTTGCGCGCTTCGCGCCACATTTTGGCCAGCACGCCGCGCATCATTGGGTATTTCACACGCTGGGCGGAATACACATACCAGCTATAAGAAGCGCCACGCGGGCAGCCGCGCGGCTCGTGGTTGGGCAAATCGGGGCGGGTGCGCGGGTAGTCGGTCTGCTGGGTTTCCCACGTAATCAGGCCGTTTTTGACGTACACTTTCCAGCTGCAAGAGCCGGTGCAGTTCACGCCGTGAGTGGAGCGCACCACGCGGTCGTGTTGCCAACGGCTGCGGTAGGCGTTTTCCCATTGGCGGTCTTCTTCGGTGAGTACACCGTGACCATTGGCAAAAGCCTCATGTTTTTGTTGGAAAAATTTTAGTCTGTCTAGGAAATGGCTCATGGTGTCCCTCACTGGTGGTGACTGCCCGGCTTGTTAACACAACAACCGGCGCCCGTTCTGGCGCCCGTTCGGCAAACCGCTGCGGCTGCATGGTTTGTGAACGGGCAAAACCCTTTTTCAATGCCTAGCAGCTTAAAGCAAAGCACGGGGCAACCATATGCCCCAAACAGCGCAAAGCCGCCGCGCAAAGTAGGTGGCACAGGCTGCCTGAACGGTGGACATGGCTTAGTTCTTTAGCATTAGAAGGGATTGATAAATCCGTGGGAAGACACAGGCAATAACGGCAATGTGCGAATACATACAGCCATTGCTTGCCATCGAAATAGCCGCTATAATGCGCGTCTTTCGTTGTTCCACTTCACGGAGAGGTGGATGAGTGGTTGAAGTCGCACGCCTGGAAAGCGTGTATACGTTTATAGCGTATCGAGGGTTCGAATCCCTTCCTCTCCGCCA
The DNA here is from genome assembly GCF_016894345.1 of Paralysiella testudinis. GTDB lineage: Bacteria > Pseudomonadota > Gammaproteobacteria > Burkholderiales > Neisseriaceae > Paralysiella > Paralysiella testudinis. The sequence goes on along the minus strand of NZ_CP069798.1, from coordinate 2,174,464 downwards.
GATGCTAAACCCAAACTGTTTCGGTTTGGGTTTTTTTGTATTTGTGGTTGGGATTTTTATTGGTTTGATTGAATAATGGCCGGTGATGCGGTCGTTTATGGATACAAATTATGGATACAAACGGATTTAATCAATAATATGTTGCCGTTAGTGTTGCGCTAATGAAGCTTTTACCACTTTAACATAGCCGTGGTCGTGATGCAGGATATGGCTGAACAGCCAAACTTCCAGCATTTTCAGCAATTCGTCCGTAGTGTCCACCCCCATTTCGTGTCGGGCTTGCATTTGGCTCACTTTATCTACAAAACGGCGGTGTATGGCTTTGTGCTGTTCAATCAGCGGATAGCCAGCACCTTCCAGCATCGCTTCTTCACCGGCAAAGTGTTGCACTGTGTAATCCACCAGCTGCCCGATAATAACGCCGGTATTGCTTTTGTCTTGTTGTTGCTGCGCTTAATGCAAGGCATTAATGTATTCAACGATTTGCTTGTGTTGATCATCAATGGTTTCAATGCCGGTAGCCAGATCAGAAGTCCACTCCAAAAAACGCATAGCTACTACCTCTTTAGTGTTTGTATAAACTTTAAGAAATGAAATTAAAACATGGGTTTATTTAAATAAATTATAGCCCAATATTTGCGGGTAAATAGCCGTGCCATAAAGCTTATGAAAACCCTGTTATTTTAACTTCGGCTCAATTATATGTGTATGCCATTTGGGATAAACGGGCTTTAATATATATCAAGAAATACAAATATGTTTTGTCTTTCGGCGTGCTGGTGGTCTATACCGTTTCAGGTAGCATGGGTTTGTAAGTCGGCCAGCTCTTCGGGGCGTAAAACGCGGATGCCGTCGCCTTCTGGGCTGTGGGTGAGGCCGTGGATTTCTTTGTCGTCGTGGCCACTGTACATTTTGGCCAAAAATTCGCCGATTTCAGTGCTGATGATTTGGCCGGGCACCAGCACGGGGATGCCGGGCGGGTAGGGCACGATTTGGTCGCAGCATACGCGCCCGGCCAGTGCGGGGTTGAATTTGCCGTTGCGGGTTAGGGGCAGGCGTTCGCCTTGGCAATAAAAGGCGTCGCGCGGCAGGCAGGCGAGGGCGGAGAAATGCGGTACAGTGAGGCTGGGGGCGAGCAGGCGGGTTTTGCGTTTCGGTTTTTCCTGATCCAAGGTGGTGAGGGCGTGGATTAAGCGCATGGCTTTTTCGGCGGTGGTGCCGATGGTAACCAAGGTGCTCACGGTGGCGAAAGTGGATTTCTCCACTTGGATATTGAAGCGCTCATACAGAATATGCTGAATCTGGTTACCGGAGAAGCCGCTGGCGCGGGTGTCGATGGTGATTTTGGTGGGATCCAGGCGCACATTGTCGCGGCGAATTTCGGCGGGCATCAGCTCGTCTAGCTGCAATACTTTAAAGTGGTGCAGGGCGTTGATGTGTTTGCGCAGCAGGGCGGCCAATTCCAAGGCACCGCTCAAGAGACCGTAGCCTTCCATCACCATTTGCTGGCGTGCTACATCCAGGCTGGCGATGATGCTGTATTGCGGGCTGGTGGAGGCGTGCATATTGAAGGTTTCGCGCAGCAGGTGGCTGTCGTGGCCGGGGTTGTTTACATGCACCATGCTGGCTTGAGAAAAGGCGGACATGGTTTTGTGGGTGCTTTGGGTAACGTAGTCGGCGCCCAGCTCCAGCGCGGTGGGACGAAAGGCGGGATGAAAGCGGGCAAAGCCGTACCAAGCTTCGTCGATTATCACCTTGATGCCGTGGTCATGGGCTGCCTGAATAATCGGCTTGAGGTCGTAGCACATGCCGTCGTAGGTGCTGCTGGTGAGAATCAGTGCGCGTGCGTGTGGGTTGGCCTCGATGGCCTGCAACACGGTTTTTTGCGGCACGAGGCCAAACAGCCCCAGTGCTTTGTTGATACTGCTGTCCAGATATACCGGTCGCGCACCCGACAAAATTACGCCGTGGTGCACCGATTTGTGGCAATTGCGATCCAGCAGCAAAGTGTCGCCGGGGGTGAGCAAGCTTTGCAGAATGACTTTATTGGCGGTGGAAGAGCCGTTGGTGGCAAAGTAGGTGTGGCGTGCCCCAAAGGCTTGGGCGGCCAAATCTTGCGCTTCGGCAATCACGCCTTCGGGGTGCAGCAGCGAATCAAGGCTTTGCACCGACACCGACAAATCGGCCTGCCACATGCTCTGGCCGACAAAATGATAGAAATCGCTGCCCCAGGCGCTTTGGCGCAAAGAGTCGCCATTGGAGTGGCCGGGGGTGTGCCAAGAGTCGGGCTTTTTGTCGACATAGTTTTTGAGGGCGGAATAAAACGGGGTGAGTGCTTTTTGCTGCAAATCGGCGGCGATGGCGGCCACCACGGCGGCGGCATCGCGGCGCGGGGTATCGAGTAGGCGTGCGCTAGGGCAGAACACCTGCTTGCTGCCGCCTTCGTCCCATAAATACAGCGGCACTTCGGCACGCCATTGGCCGCTGTTCACGGCTTCTTGCATGGTTTTCAGCTGTTTTTGGGTGAGCTTGGCCGCATCGAGCAACACCGCTTGGGTGCGGGCATCGTGCATGCCGTTTTCCCATTCGTCGAAGCGGAAGTTGTCGAACACCAGCATCATCGGTGCGGCCACTTGCATTTGGTCTTTGAGTTGGCTGATGCCGTCTTTGGACAGCACCATTACGCTGCACAATGCACTCATGGTTTCTCCTTAAGATTGTGTGTTGGCTGCCGTTATAATGAATTAAATTTGAACCAATACCGCGTTGGCTCGCCTTGCCGTACTATCTGTACTGTCTGCGGCTCGCCGTCTTGTCTTGATTCAAATTTAATCCACTATATTATTGGTTTTCGGCATTTAATTAAGGCTGCCTGAAAACAGGGCGGCTAGTTTGCCCGTTGCAGCCGCCACATTTGATAATCCCGCAAGGGCGGCATGGGCGGGTTGATGCAATGCGGGCACACGCCGGTGAAGTCTTCGTCGTCGTCATCTTGATGCAGCGCATTGGGATCGAAGCGGCTTTGCTGCAATACCGCCTGCGCCAATGCCTGCGCCTGCACTACATCAAACTCAAACTGTTGCAGAATTTCCGCCAGCAACGCTTGCTCCGGCTGGCTGAAGCCGGCGTTGGTGCGCTCAATTAGGCCGATGTAATCGGGGTTGCTGATTTTGTGTTGCAATAAGACGGTGAGATTCATGGTGTGTGGCCGAATGGGTTTTATTATTCGGCGGAACTATAGCACAGAGAGCCTGAAACACAGGGAATCCGATTTGCTGTTGTGCACAAAAAAGCGCACAATAGCAACCCTGTTGCCGCTGGGCAGCCCCACCTAATTTATCCGGTTTTTTGATTGATGAAACCCACACAACTGAAGCCCGAAACCTTGGCCATCCGTGGCGCTAAGTCGCAAACCGAATACCGCGAACACAATAACGCCCTGTTTTTAACCAGCAGCTTTATGTTCGACAGTGCGGCCGATGGTGCGGCGTTGTTTGCCAAAACCAAGGCCGGCTATACCTATTCGCGCACAGCCAACCCCACCGTGGCCGCATTTCAGGCGCGGGTGGCTCAGCTGGAAGGCGGCGAAGCCGGTATTGCCACCGCCACCGGCATGGCAGCGATTCAGGCAGCCTTGCTCACCTTCTTAAGCGCGGGCGACCATTTGATTACCAGCCGCAGCCTGTTTGGCACCACGGCCGGGCTGATTAGCGGCCACATCAGCCGCTTCGGCATCGACATCAGTTTTGTGTCGCAAACCGACACCGCCGAATGGGCCGCCGCCATCCGCCCGAACACCAAAATGCTGTTTTTGGAAACACCGTCGAATCCTTTAGGCGAAGTGGCCGATGTGGCGGCGCTGGCCGAATTGGCGCACCGTCACGGCGCTTTGCTGGCGGTAGACAACTGCTTTTGCTCTGCCGCCGTGCAGCAGCCATTGAAATTGGGCGCGGATTTGTCGATTCAATCCGCCACCAAAGGCATCGACGGCCAAGGAAGGGTATTGGGCGGCGTGGTGTGCGGCAAGGCCGACTTAGTCAACCAGATTGCGCTGTATGTGAATTCCGCTGGCTTGAGCTTGGCGCCGTTTAATGCTTGGGTATTGCTGGGCGGCTGCGAAACCCTGTTTGTGCGCATGGCCGCCCAAAGCGCCAACGCACTGGCCTTGGCGCAATGGTTGCAAACCCAGCCGCAAGTGTTGCGCGTGTTTTACGCCGGGCTGCCCGAGCACCCGCAAGCGGCCTTGATTGCGCAACAGCAAAGCAGCGGCGGTACCGTGCTGGCGTTGGAAGTGGCGGGCGGACAAGACGCTGCTTGGCAGGTGATTGATGCGGTGCAGGTGTTGTCGAAAACCGCCAATTTCGGCGATGTAAAATCCACCATCACCCACCCGTGGACCACCACCCACGGGCGCATGAGTGCCGAAGACAAATTGGCCGCCGGCATTACCCCGGGCTTGATTCGTGTGTCGGTGGGGCTGGAACACCTCGACGATATACGTGCCGACTTGGCTGCCGCATTGGCTTTGCTGTAAAGCGGTTTGATGCAATAGGCATTATTAACCAAAGGCTGCCTGAAAGGTTTCAGGCAGCCTTTTAGTCGAATAAAATAAAGCCATTCAATATTTTAAGGACACAAACACATGCACACACAGCCCAAAATAAGCACCCCACTGGCGGTGTTGCTGGTGTTGGCGGTGGTGCTGATGGCGGCCAATTTGCGTGCGCCGATTATTGCGTTGGGGCCGGTGGTGTATTTTGTGCAGCAAGACTTGGGCATTTCGGCTTCACTGATGGGCTTGGTTACCAGCCTGCCGGTGCTGTGTTTTGCGCTGTTTTCGCCCTTGGCACCGCCTTTGGCACGCCGGTTTGGCGTGGACGAAGTCTTGATTGGCGCCTTGTTGCTGCTGCTGGTGGGGCTGGGCTTGCGTTCGCTGTGGCTCAGCGCTGCCGGGCTGCTGTTGGGCACGGTGTTGTTGTCGATGGCCATTGCGATGGGCAATGTGCTGCTGCCCGGCGTGGTGAAGTTGAATTTCCCGCTGCGGGTGGGGCTGATGACCGGGCTGTTTTCGGCAGTGATGTCCTTAAGCGCGGGGCTGGCTTCGGGCGTGGCGGTGCCGTTGGCGCAGCGGCAAGGCTGGCCGCTGGCGCTGGGGGTGTGGGCTTGGGTGGCTTTGCCCACATTGGCGGTGTGGCTGGCGGTGCGCTTTTACCGTGGCCGCCAAACCTTGCGCATACCGCACTCGGCCACGGCGGCACCCGTGCCGGTGCGGGTGTGGCGCAGCCGTTTGGCATGGAGCATCAGCCTGTTTATGGGGCTACAATCGCTGATGTATTACACCTTGGCCAGCTGGCTGCCTGCCATTTTAATCGGCAAGGGTATTACGCCCACCGATGCGGGCTGGTATGGCTCGATCTTGCAATGGGTGGGGCTGCCGGCGGTGTTTGCGGTAACCATGTTGGCCGAAAAAATGGCCAACCAGCAGCCCTTGGCGCTGACGATGGCGCTGTTCAATTTTATCGGTGTGTTGGGGATTTGGTGGCTGCCCGGCGGCTGGATGTGGTTGTGCGTGGCGCTGGTGGGCGTGGGCGCGGCAGGGGTGTTTTCGCTCAGCCTGATGTTTTTTAATCTGCGCACCGATAATGCCATTGAAGCGGCGCGTTTGTCGGCCATGGCGCAATCGGTGGGCTATCTGGTGGCCGCCGCCGGGCCTTTGGGGGCGGGGATATTGTTTGACCTTACCCACTCTTGGCATGCGCCGCTGACGGTATTATCGCTGCTGTTGCTGTTAAAATGCGGTTTTGGCTGGTATAGCGCGCAGCCGCTCACTTTACGGCAAAGCCAACAGAATTTGTAAAGGAACAACCATGGATGAAGCACAATTTGCCAGCTGGGCAATGAAAATCTGCCTGAGCATTCTGATTATTTTTCTGGGCTTTATTGTTTGGGATTTGGGCAAAAAATCGCAGGCGGGCAAGTTTGGCACCGCGATTTTGTTTTTGGTGTTGGGCTTGGGTGTGACCGGATTTTTGTTTAAAGAAGCCTTAATCAGCTTGATTATGCATTTTAAGTAATGAATAAGGCTGCCTGAAAGCATTAAACCCGCTATGGCTGAATCCAGCTCGGCAACAACCGGGTTTTATTTCAGGCAGCCTTAACACCTTGGTGTGCCTATTTGCCGTTAATTTATCCCACGCCATCTTGGCTTGCCGCCGATGGCGCAAACACAGTAAGATGCGCCACCCGCCTTGCTCATAAAGCCCGCCCTATGCTGCGCTACATCCTCAAACGTCTGCTGCTGCTGATCCCCACTTTGCTGGGGATTTTGGCCATTACCTTTGCGGTAATCCAATTTGTGCCCGGCGGGCCGGTGGAGCAGATGGTAGCGCAGCTAAGCAATAATCAGGCCGGGGCGGAGAGCAGCGGTGGCGGCAGTGTGGGCTGGCAAAAGGGCGGCCATTTAGGTGCGGACGAGATTGCCGAGCTCAACAAGCTCTACGGCTTCGACAAGCCGCCCTTGCAGCGCTTTGGCGATATGCTGTGGCGTTTTGCCCGTTTTGACTTGGGCGACAGCTTTTTCCACCACCAAAGTGTGGGGCAATTGATTATTGATAAATTGCCGGTGTCGATAAGCCTGGGCTGGTGGACGTTTCTGCTCACTTATCTGATTTGCATTCCCTTGGGCATTGCCAAAGCGGTGTACGACGGCTCGCGCTTCGATGCCGCCAGCAGCCTGCTGATTTTGGTGGGCTATGCCATTCCGCCGTTTGTGTTGGGATTGGTATTGCTGGTGTTGTTTGGCGGCGGCAGCTTCTGGGCGGTGTTTCCGCTGGGCGGCCTCACCAGCGACAATTGGGCCGATTTGAGCCTGGGGCAGAAAATCACCGACTACCTCTGGCACATGGCCTTGCCGATTACCGCCATGGTGGCGGGCAATCTGGCGGTGATGACGGTGCTCACCAAAAACGTGTTTTTGGAAGAAATCCGCCGCCAATATGTGTATACCGCCCGCGCCAAAGGGCTGCCTGAACGGCAGATTTTGTTGAAACACGTGTTTCGCAATGCGCTGATTCCGCTGATTACCGGTTTTCCGGCGGCGTTTATCGGCGCTTTTTTCACCGGCAGCCTGCTGATTGAAACCCTGTTTTCGCTCGACGGCTTGGGGCTGTTGTCTTACCAAGCGGTGATTAAGCGCGATTATCCGGTGGTGATGGGCACGCTGTATGTGTTTACCTTGCTGGGGTTGTTGGCCAAATTGCTGTCGGATTTATCCTATATGTGGATAGACCCGCGCATTCACTTTGATGGGCAAGAGCGATGAGCCGCGCCACCGACAGCTTGTGGCAACGCGCGCGAGCGCGTTTCAGGCAGCATAAACGGGCGCTGTGGAGTGCGCGCGTGTTGCTGCTGCTGTTTGCCCTGTCGCTGCTGGCGCCGCTGTGGAGCAACGACAAACCGCTGTGGCTGCACTATCAGGGGCAGTCTTATTTTCCGCTGTTCAATACCTATTATGAAACCGATTTTGGCGGCGACTTTGCTACCCCCGCCGATTATCTCGACCCCTATCTGCGCCAATTGCTCAGCGAAAACGGCAACCGCATGCTGATGCCGCCCAATCCCTACGGCCCCAATACCCTCAACGACTTCGACACCGCGCCGTTTCCGGCCGCCCCCAATGCCCAGCACTGGCTCGGCACCGACGACCGCGGCCGCGATATTTTGGCGCGGCTGGTATACGGTTTTCGCGATTCGCTGCTGTTTGCGCTGGCGCTCACTGCAGTGGCCACCGCCATCGGCATTGTGGTGGGCGCGGTGCAAGGCTATTTCGGCGGGCGGGTAGACCTGGTTACGCAGCGTTTTCTGGAAATTTGGGGCGGGCTGCCGGAATTGTATTTGCTGATTATTTTGTCGTCGTTTTTCAACCCCAGCTTATTGTTGTTGCTATTGCTGCTGTCGCTGTTTGGCTGGATGGGCTTGTCGGACTATGTGCGTGCCGAATTCCTCAAAAACCGGCAAATGGACTATGTGCTGGCGGCCAAAAGCATGGGCGTGCCCAACCGCGCGATTATGTGGCGGCATATTCTGCCCAACAGCCTCACGCCGGTGTTGGCGTTTTTGCCGTTCCGCATTTCCGGCGCGGTGTTGGCGCTCACCAGCTTGGACTTTCTGGGCTTGGGCGTGCCCGCCAGCCAAGCCAGCTTGGGCGAATTGCTGGCGCAAGGCAAAGACAATCTGGACGCGTGGTGGATTGGTTTATCCGCCTTTGCCGTGCTCACCACCATGCTGCTGCTGTTGATTTTTATCGGCGAAGGGCTGCGCCAGGCGCTGGATGCGCGGCAGGAGGCAGATAATGGCTGATGTATTGGCTATCCGCGGCCTGAATGCCTTTTTCGGCCGCCGGCAAGTGCTGTGTGAGGTGGACTTGCGCATCCGTGCTGGTGAAAAACACGCCTTAATCGGCGAGAGCGGTAGCGGCAAAACCGTGTTGGCGCAAGGCGTAATGCAGCTCAACCCCGATGTGTGCCTTTCAGGCAGCCTGCAATTTAACGACCAAGAATTATTGGGCGCATCGGCACGCCAATTACAGCGCCTGCGCGGGCGCGAAATCGGCATGGTGTTTCAAGAGCCGATGACGGCGCTCAACCCGATTATGCCGGTGGGGCGGCAAATTGCCGAAGTATTCACCCTGCATCTGGGCTTGCCCAAAGCCGCCGCTTGGCAGCAAGCCGTGGCGCTATTGGCTGAAATGGGGATGCAAGACGCCGCCGCCAAAGCCGCTGCCCATCCGTTTCAGCTCTCCGGCGGCCAGCGCCAGCGGGCCATGATTGCCATGGCGATTGCCGCCGAGCCGAAACTGCTGATTGCCGACGAACCCACCACCGCGCTGGATGTGGCGGTACAGGCGCAAATCCTCGATTTGCTTAACCGCCTGCAACGCGAGCGGCAGATGGCCATGCTCTACATTAGCCATGACTTAAACTTGGTGCGCCGCTTTGCCGATGAAGTTACCGTATTGCAGCAAGGGCGCGTGGTGGAGCAAGGCAGCGCCGCCGCAGTATTTAACGCACCGCAGCATCCCTATACCCGCCTATTGTTGAATGCGCGCCCGCAACGGCGCGTGCAAACGCTGCCTGAAACCGCCACCACCGTGCTTGAAGCGCGCCAAATGGGCGTGAAAGTGGCGCAGGCACAGGGCTTTTGGCGCCGCCGCCACCTCGAATTATTACAGCCCTTGGATTTTCAACTGCAAGCGGGCGAAACTGTAGGCATTATCGGCGAGAGCGGCAGCGGCAAAACCACGCTGGCCAAAGCGCTGATGCACTTGCTGCCCGCTTCAGGCAGCCTGTATTTAAACCGAGAGCCATGGCAGCCGGCCTTGCGCCGCCAAATGCAAATGGTGTTTCAAGACCCGTTTGGCGCGCTTAATCCGCGGCTGAGTATTTTTGAAATCGTGGCCGAAGCCTTGCGCGTGTACGAGCCGGGCCTGAGCTTGGCCGAGCAGCAAAACCGCGTGTGCGCCGCCTTGCGCGATGTGGGGCTGCCTGAAGACATTTTGGCACGCCATCCACATGCTTTTTCCGGCGGCCAGCGCCAACGCATTGCCATTGCCCGTGCCCTGATTGTGCGCCCGCAAGTGCTGGTATTAGACGAGCCCACCAGCGCATTGGATGTGCAATGGCAACAGCAAATTCTGGCCTTGCTGGCCGATTTGCAGGCGCAATACGGCTTAAGCTATGTGTTAATCAGCCACGATTTGGCGGTAATCCGCGCCTTGGCGCACCGCGTGCTGGTGCTCAAAGACGGCGCCGTGATGGAAGCGGGCGATTGCGAAACCGTGTTTGCCGCACCCAATGCTGCTTATACGCAAAAGCTATTACAGCACAGTTTGGCTTGAAATTTGGCCGATATGGCCGTATCTTAGCGTGGTCAAAACCACCACCCACACAAAAAAGGAAACCGACATGAGCAGTGATTTAATTGTCCACGCCACCGACGCCACTTTCGAGAAAGAAGTTTTGCAAGCCGATGTACCGGTATTGCTCGACTTTTGGGCACCGTGGTGCGGCCCTTGCAAAATGATTGCCCCGATTTTGGACGATGTGGCCGCCGAATACCAAGGCCGCTTGAAAATCGTGAAAATCAACATCGACGAAAACGAACAAACCCCCGCCCAATTCGGCGTGCGCGGCATTCCCACGCTGATGGTGTTTAAAGGTGGCGAAAACGTGGCCACCAAAGTAGGCGCCTTGGCCAAAGGCCAGCTGGTGGCCTTTGTGGATGCCTCGATTTAAGCCTTGATTAAAGCGCTTTATACCCAGCCCCGGCCATTGTAAATATGGCCGGGGTTTGGTTTGTGGGTGCTTAGGTAATACCCGTATCGTAAATAGCGCGCATGATTATGCTTTCCAAGTCTAAATTTTTTATTTCTAACATTGGAGAAAAGCCATGGAAGCCAAGCTAAAAGCTTATCTGGATCAATTTTATGCCGACAATTGTGCGCATGATGCAGCGCAAACGGAACGCATAGCCTGTTGGCGCAACCTGCATCCCGATAGTGCCACATTACTGGCCTTGCTGGTACGGGCGAAACAGGCGCGCAAGGTGCTGGAAATAGGCACTTCCAATGGTTATGCCACTTTATGGTTGGCCGATGCGGTGCGTGATACCGGCGGCTTGTTACATACCTTGGAAATTGATAAAGCGCGTCAAAAAGTGGCCAAACAGCATGTGGATGAGGCCGGGTTTGCTGATGATGTACGGATGGAAGTGTGTGATGCGGGCGAATTTTTGCGCACATATCCGAAATATTACGATGTGGTACTGCTCGATGCTGACCGCAGCCAATATACTGCGTATTGGCCGGATTTACAGCGTCTCCTCGCCAAGCCCGGCAGCTTGCTGGTGGTGGACAATGTATTATCACATGCGAACGAAGTGCGGGACTTTATCACCCAAGTTGAGGCGGATAAGAATTTCAGTAGTACCGTATTGGATATTGGCTCAGGATTATTGTTGGCGACCCGTACTTAAGGTTGTTTGCAATATTAAAAAACCTTGCGGGTAGCTACGGTTAGGCAGCACGCCGTAACGGTATGCATATCAAAAAAATCAAGCTGATGCATACTGTTCAAAGGCTGCCTGAAACCCATTACGCGCATGACTGCTTATTTTTTAGTGTTTGGGCTTTTCAATACCGCCGGTGTCAACACGGCTTTAAGCTTGGCTTGCACTTGACCTTCGGCATCAAACCATAACTCAAACCACCAAAAACCGCTTTTTTTCACCGACCAATAAGCCGCAGGTTGCCCGTCGCCATTGAGCAGCCAAGCGCACAATTGGCCGATCCACGGCTGGTGCCCCACCCACACCAGCGTGGCATCCGGCGCTAGCCGGCGCAATAAGTCGGCCAAAGCCGGCGCCTGGGCATCGGGATTGAGGGCGGGAATAATCTCAAAATCGGGCGGTAAATGGGCGGCGGTTTGTTGGCTGCGTGCCGCGGCAGATGCCCATACGCGGTATTGCGGCGGCAATTGTGCTGCCAACCAAGCGGCACTGCTGCGTGCTTGCTGTTGGCCTTTGGCAGTGAGTTGACGTGCTAAATCATCGTGGCCGTCTTCGGCTTCGGCATGGCGCCATAGAATCAAATCCATCATGTGCTCCGTTTTGAGTTTGGCAGAAATATAGTGGATTAAATTTGAACCAATACTGCGTTGGCTCGCCTTGCCGTACTATCTGTACTGTCTACGGCTCAGCTCAAAGAGAACGATTTACTAGGGTGCTGAAGCACCAAGTAAATCAGTCCCGCCTTGTCTTGATTCAAATTTAATCCACTATAGTACTTAAATAGGCTGCCTGAAAGCCCGCGGTTTATGCAGGGCTTATCCCGATGTGCAGAACAAGGTAGAATGGCGGCCTGATAAAATCCAAATCACGGCATGATTGCTGCGCTGCTGTAATAATATATTGAAAATATTTATTTTTTATGTGGGTGCTTTATGTACGGCGCCGGTGAAATGGTTACACAATAATGGCGAATATAATGACTGAATCTGCCCAATGGCACAAGCATTTGCCAAGCGCATGGGTGCATGAAAATCCGGCCTTGGCGGCGCTGATGCAAGCCGAATCGCTGACGGCGGCTTTAAAGGCACTGGCGGCGCCGTTTTCGGTGCGGCTATTGCATTTGGGTGCGGTGGCTTGGCAGCCGCACGAAGCCGGGTTTATCGAGCTGGCAGCGGCCACGCCCTTGCATGGGCGTGAAGTATTGCTGTGCTTGGATGACGTGCCGGTGGTGTGGGCGCGCAGTGTGTGTGCCGCCGCTTCGCCGCAATGGCGCGATTTACTCGATTGCGGCACCCAGCCTTTGGGTGCGCGCTTGTTTGGCCACGACTTGCCTTTGCAGCGCACGGCATTTGAATATGCGCCCATCGCCAACCCGCAGCCGGGCGCTGCCGAGACGGTGTGGATGCGTCGCTCGGCGTTTGATTGGCAGGGCGAAAAATTATATTTGGGCGAGGCGTTTTTGCCGGCATTGGCCGGATTTTTAACATCATCCCAATCGGTTTGATGAATAGGAAAATCATATTGGACAATAAACCTATTGATGAGCTGCATACCGCCGCCAGCGTGTGGGCGCATGTGCGCGACCGCTTGTCGGTGTATGGCCAACTAATGCGGCTGGAAAAACCGGTGGGCACGCTGTTGCTGCTGTGGCCCACGCTGTGGGCTTTGTGGATTGCCGCCGATGGCCGCCCGCCGTTGAGCGTATTGCTGGCCTTTGTGATGGGCACGTTTTTGATGCGCAGCGCTGGCTGTGTGGTCAACGATTTTGCCGACCGCAAAATTGACGGCGCGGTAGAGCGCACCCGCCTGCGCCCTTTTGCCACCGGCCGCGTAAGCAGCACCGAGGCGTTGTTGCTCACGCTGATTTTGTGCCTTTTGGCGGGGCTGTGCCTATTGCCGCTGAACACGCTGACCTGGCTGATGAGTTTGCCGGCATTGTTTTTGGCGATAACTTATCCCTTTACCAAGCGTTTTTTACCGCTGCCGCAGTTTTATCTGGGCTTGGCGTTTTCGTTTGGTATCCCCATGGCGTTTGCGGCGGTGCAAAACCAAGTACCGCCACTGGCATGGCTGATTTTTGTTGCCAATGTGTTTTGGACGCTGGCTTACGACACCATTTATGCCATGGTGGATAAAGAAGACGATTTAAAAATCAACATTAAAACCTCGGCGATTACCTTTGGCCAGCATGATGTGGCGGCGGTGATGTTTTGCCATACCTGGTTTACATTGCTGATGGGCTTGGTGGGCTGGCTGATTGGTGCTGCTTGGCCGTATTGGCTGGCGCTGCTGTTGGTGGTGTATGGGCAATACTGCCAATACCGCATCATTGCCCAGCGCGACCGCTGGCAGTGTTTCCACGCTTTTTTAAGCAATAACCGTATTGGCTTTGCCCTGTTTGCCGGTTTGGTGCTGCATTATGCTTGGGCTGCCTGAAACCACAAGGTTTGAATGTAAAGCCGCCGCTTTGGGTGGTAAAGTGTTTGAGCTTAAGCCCGCCCAGCGTTACAATTTGCGCTGTTTTGCCGTTGGATGCCCATTTGTGTTTACACTGTTGATGTCAATCAAATGGGCATTTTGCATTAGGTTTTTCAATTTCAGAGGGTGGTTATGAGCCTGATTGGTGATATTTTGCCGTTGTCGCACATTGTGTTGGATTTGGATGTGGGCAGCAAAAAGCGCATTTTCGAACAGGCAGGGTTGCTGCTGGAAAATGAGGCAGGGCTTGGCCGTGCCGATGTGTTCGAGTGTTTGTTTGCGCGTGAAAAGCTGGGTACCACCGGCTTAGGCCAAGGTGTGGCGATTCCGCATGGGCGCCATGCGGCGGTGAAAAAAACCGTGGGTGCGTTTATCCGTGTGAAAGAACCGGTGTCGTTTGATGCACCCGACGGCAAGCCGGTATCGTTGGTGTTTGTATTGCTGGTGCCGGAAAATGCTTCAGGCAGCCATTTGGAAGTGCTGTCTGAGCTGGCGGAGAAGTTTTCGGTAAAAAGCGTGCGCGAAGCCTTAATGGCGGTGCAAACCCCGGCAGAAGCCCACGCCATTCTCACCGCCGAATAAAGCGGGACAACGCCCATGCCCAGCATCTCCGTGCGCCGCCTGTATCAAGACAATCAAACCAAGCTGCAATTGGCGTGGTCCGCCGGTACCGCCGGTGCCGACAACCGCATCAGTGTGGATGCCGACAAGCCGGTGCTGGCGCTGGTGGGGCATTTGAATTTTATCCACCCCAACCAAGTGCAGGTATTGGGGGTGGCCGAGGTGGAATACCTCAACAAAATGGAATCGGGTGAGGTTAAGGCCAGCTTTGACGAATTGTTTGAGCTCACCATGGCACTGGTGGTGGTGGCCAACGATTTGCCGGTGCCGTATATGCTGCGCGACTATTGCCACACCCACAGTGTGCCGCTGTTAACTTCCAAAGCCGAAAGCCCGTTTTTGATGGACGTGCTGCGCATTTATTTGCAGCGGGTGCTGGCCACTTCCACAGTGAAGCACGGCGTGTTTCTGGATGTATTTGAAGTGGGCGTGTTGATTACCGGCCAATCGGGGCTGGGCAAAAGCGAGTTGGCGCTGGAGCTGATTTCACGCGGGCATGGCTTGGTGGCCGACGATGCGGTGGAGCTGTACCGCACCGGCCCGGAAACCCTAGAAGGCCGCTGCCCGCCAATGCTGCGCGATTTTCTGGAGGTGCGTGGCCTTGGCGTACTCAATATCCGTGCCATTTTCGGCGAAACCGCCGTGCGGCCGAAAAAACCGCTCAAGCTGATTATCAATCTGGTGATGGCCAACGATGATTATATGCAAAGCTTGGATCGTTTAAGCATTCAGAGCGAAACCCAAACCATACTCAATGTGGCCATCCGCAGCGTTACCCTGCCGGTGGCGGTGGGGCGCAACTTGGCGGTGTTGGTGGAAGCGGCGGTGCGCAATTATATTTTGCAGATGCGCGGCAAAGACAGCACCAAAGAATTTTTAGAGCGCCATCAGGCGGTATTGAAAGAGGATGCGGGCAACCATGAGGATAGTTTTGATTAGTGGGGTTTCCGGCTCGGGAAAATCCATTGCATTGAAATTGCTTGAAGATGTGGGCTTTGTGTGTGTCGACAATCTGCCGCTGCCCATGGTGCCGGACTTGATTGGCCGCTACGCCGCCGATGCCGGCATTACCCAAATCGGCGTGAGCGTGGACATACGCTCACGTTTTCGTTTGGACGACATTGCCGAGCTGATTGAGCGCTTGCGCCGCCAAGGCCACCGCGTAGACGTTCTGTTTTTGGACACCAACGACGACGTACTGCTGCGGCGCTTTTCCGAAACCCGCCGCTCCCATCCGCTGGCGGCGCAGCAGCTCACCCTGATGGAAAGCATCCGCGCTGAGCGCGAATGGCTGCGCCCCATCCGCTCCATCGCCTATGATTTGGACACCACCCGCTTAACCGCACCGCAATTGCGCCAGCGTGTGCGCACTTGGCTGGCATTGGACGAAACCCGCATGTTGGTGAGCCTCACTTCTTTTGGCTTTAAGCATGGTGCGCCCAATAATCTGGACTTTATGTTCGACGTGCGCAGCCTGCCCAACCCGTTTTACGACCCGGCGTTGCGGCCATTCACCGGCCTGGATCAGCCGATTATCGATTTTTTTGCCACCCAGCCGCAGGTAGCCGAAATGGCGGGCGATATCGGCGACTTTCTGTGCAAATGGCTGCCCAATATGGTGGCCGAAGGGCGCAGCTATGTAAACATCGGCATCGGCTGCACCGGCGGCCAGCACCGTTCGGTGTATGTGGTTGAGGCGCTGGCACGCCGTTTGAGCGGCTATGCCTTGCTGGTGCGCCATAGCCAACTGGCGCAAGAAGATTAAGAGCCTGCTGCCGTGCTATAATCCGGCAGCCGCAATCAAGCCGGTTTTCAGGCAGCCTAAGGCTGCCTGAAAACGTTTTGCATTATAGTGGATTAAATTTGAATCAAGATAAGGCGGGCCAACGCAGTATTGGTTCAAATTTAATTTACTAAATCATTATTTATTTCTAGCAAGGGTTACACCAACTATGGCCATCCAATGGTATCCGGGCCACATGCACAAGGCCAAAAAAGCCATTACCGAGCGCCTGAAAAGCGTGGATATGGTGATTGAAGTGCTGGATGCGCGCCTGCCTGCTTCCAGCGAAAACCCGCTGCTGGCCAAGCTCTCGGCCGACAAACCCAAGCTGAAAATCCTGAATAAACAAGACTTGGCCGATGCCGAGCGCACCGAAACCTGGCTGGCCGAGTTTCAGAGCCGCGCCAACACCAATGCCATTGCACTGGATGCTTCCGATCGCAGCGCGGCGGCCAAAATGATTGAAGCCTGCCGCAAATTGGTGCCGCACCGCAAAGGCATTGACAAACCCTTGCGCGTGCTGATTTGCGGCATTCCCAATGTGGGCAAATCCACGCTGATTAACGGCATGTTGGGCAAAAAATCGGCCAAAACCGGCAATGAGCCGGGCATCACCAAGGCCGAGCAGCGCTTGTTTTTGGCCGATGATTTCTGGCTCTACGACACCCCGGGGATGCTGTGGCCGAAAATCATTGTGGAAGAAAGCGGCTACAACCTAGCCGCCAGCGGTGCCGTGGGGCGCAATGCGCTGGATGAAGAAGTGGTGGCGCTGGAATTACTCGATTATCTGCGCCGCCATTATCTGCCGCAGCTGCAAGCGCGTTATCAGGCCGATAAAGACGCCAGCAGCCATTGGCGCGACGACGAATGGCTGGAGTGGATAGGTAAAAAACGCGGTGCATTGCTGCCCGGCGGGCGAATCAACCACCAAAAAGCCGCCGAGAACACGCTCACCGATTTTCGCGACGGCCAAATTGGCCGCATTACTTTGGAAACCCCACATCAGTGGGAAATCTGGCTGAAAAAAGCCCGCCAAAACGAAGCGGCATTAAAAGCTGAGCGTGAAGCGAAAAAAGCGGCACGCAAAGGTTGAAAAATAATGGATAAATCTAAACAGGGTTATGTTTATGTTTTATCTTCGGTAAATTGTGACTCTATTAAAATTGGCGGCACAAATTATCCACCTATTAAGCGTATTAAAGAAATCAATAGCACGCTGCCTTATAAAAATTTAGGGCGTTGGCAATTGGCTGATTTTAGGCAAGTTACCGATTGGCGAGCAGTTGAATATCAACTGCATTATTGTTTTAGAAGCAAGCTCAATACCCGGCAACCCAATCAAAAAGAGCTGTTTTATTTATCCGTTAAAGAAGCAATAGATGCTCTAAATAATGTTGATGATGCTTTTATCATTTATAAGCCTAAAGTGGATAGAATGTTTCATGACGAGCATTTTTGCCATTATTTAAAAGAGTTATTTGTTTTTTCAGGAATAACACATTGGTTGGAGTATCAAGGTGCTTGGACGTTTGTGTTATTTCCTGCGACAGAAGGAGGCAGGTATTTCACATTAAATATCGGTTCTCATGAAGTTGCATTTAGTACTTTAGAAAAAAGAGGAAATCTTTCTATTCATATGATTTTAATGGATAAATTGATTTTGGAATTTTTTGAGGTACGTGAATGGTTAAAGCAACACAATGGCTTTGTAAATGATAGCCATTACCAAACTGCGTTGCCCAGAGCTGTGTTGGTGTTTTTTGAAGGAAACTTTGAAATAGCGCAGCATTTTTTACGATTGGAAGGGGTGCGGCGTGCATTAATTGCTTATTGGCATGATGCTTTGTTCGGATTAAAAGACAATGGGAAAATGAGTGTATACGCTCGTTTTCATAACTATAACGCGGTTGCTAAATTAAATGAATTGATTAAAGAATAATTTAATTTTTCATTTATAAATAAAATATTGATTATATGAAGTTATTTATTTATTTAACGCTCAGTTTATTTCTTGCGGCTTGTGCAAGTGCTCAGAATACCCAAACCATTCAGATTTACAAACTGGATGGTGCCCGCCAATGCGAAGGCGAGGGCATCTCGGTGGCCGCCATGCAGGCTGAGCTGGTGGGCATTCGCGTGCACGCGGCCGAAAAAAGCCATTTGCCTGATGTAATGTTCCCCGCCGTGTGCGGCGGCGGCACCGGCAGCATCAATGTGTACACCATTGATGCGCAACAACGCCGCCAAGCCGAGCAACGCGGCTTTGCGCTATTGCCTGCTGCAGCAACCCCTTAAGCCGATGAACACGCCTTTAACCGTTTTGCCTGCCGATGCCGTGATTGAAGCGGCATTGCTCACCCAAGCCGAGCCTTTAAGCGAACGCGCTTTGCGCCAATTGTTTGACCCGCCCTTGTCGGCGGATAAATTGATTGATGTGCTGGCGGCCATCAAGCTGCGTTGGCATGAGCGTGCCTTGTGCTTGGTGCACACCCACGAAGGCTGGCGCTTTCAGGTAGCCCCGGCTGCGGTAGTGCAGCTGGGCAGCTTAAATGAACAGCGCACGCCGCGCTATTCGCGTGCGGTAATGGAAACGCTGGCGATTATTGCCTATCAGCAGCCGGTAACGCGCAGCGATATCGAAGCCATCCGCGGCGTGGCCGTGTCCAGCAATGTGATGCAAACCTTGCAGGAGCGCGGCTGGATTGAGGTAATCGGCCAGCGCGACACCTTAGGCCGCCCCAGTTTGTGGGCCACTACCGCCGCTTTTTTAAGCGATTTGCAATTGGACAGCTTGCAACAATTGCCCCCTTTAACCGAATTGGGCGAACTGGTTTTGCCCGATTTGCTTGTGCCTGCCGCCGATACAGTGGAATAAAGAATGAAGTGATACAAGGCAGCGAGCCGCAGGCAGTACAGGTAGTACGACCAGGCGAGCTAACGCTGTAGCACTTCATTATTTATTCCACGATATGGCCGCAGAAGAACCCGCCGACGATATGTCAGGAGCTGTAAATGAAACCGAATAAACCCATCACCAAACGCCAGCAACGCGACGGCGTGGCTGCCAAACCCAAAGCCGCCAAACCACGCAGCGGTGCCGCTAAAGAAGGCGCTAAAAGCAGTAGTGCGCCTGCACCCAAAGTGCGTGTGGCACGTGCCAAAAAGCTGGTGGTGCGCGGCCCCAATCAGCAAATTCAAGAGCGTGCACGCAACCTGAAAGAAAAGCGCATCGACATCGACAGCTTCGAGCCGGTGCGCCTGCAAAAAGCGCTGGCCGCTTCCGGCGTGGGCTCGCGCCGTGAAATGGAAGAGTGGATTGCCCAAGGCATGGTGAAGGTAAATGGCAAAGTGGCGCAATTGGGAGATAAAGTGAGCCCCGACGACCAAGTGCAGGTGAAAGGCCAGGCCGTAAAATTGAAATGGCCGGACCGCCTGCCGCGCGTATTGCTGTATTACAAGCAAGAAGGCGAAATCGTGAGCCGTGACGACCCGCAAGGGCGAGTGAGCATTTTCGACCGTTTGCCGCAAACCGCCAGCAGCCGCTGGGTGGCCATCGGGCGGCTCGACATCAATACCAGCGGGCTGATTATCCTCACCACTTCAGGCGAATTGGTAAACCGCTTTGCCCACCCGAGCTTTGAAGTAGAGCGCGAATATGCGGTGCGGGTGCTGGGTGAATTGGGGGATGAGCAGCGTGCTTTATTGCTGGATGGCGTGCAGTTGGAAGACGGCGTGGCCAAAGTAGAGCGCATTTGGGAGCAGGGCGGTGAAGGGGCCAATAAGTGGTATAACGTGATTATCAAAGAAGGCCGCAACCGCGAAGTGCGCCGCCTGTTTGAAAGCCAAGGTCTTACAGTAAGCCGTTTGGTACGCATCCGCTTCGGCCCGGTGGGCTTGCCCGCACGCTTAAAACGTGGCCAGTTTTATGAGCTGAACCAGTTTGAAGTGGCCAATATTATGCGCTGGGCCGATTTGCCGGTGCCGGGCGATCGGCGCCGCTAAAGCGGCTTGCGGGCGCTTGTGTGTATCAATCCGGTGATGAGTTTGCCCGCCGCCAAATTTAATATAAATCAAAGAAGCCGATTTTAATGCGTTTTTAATCGGCTTTAGGCTTGAGGTTCAACGTCTTTTTGTGGAATCATAGCCCGATTATCCACATTGGGCTGTATTATTGCTTCTTGCGCCCGGTTTCGCCGCGCTATTTGCTTGTTTAAAGGATGGATGCTCATGCGTTTACCCCAAATGCCTGTACCCGAGCTGCCGCACCGGCAGCATGAATTGCAATTTTATGAAGGCTTCACCCAAACGGTGTACACCACCGATGAAGAAAAGCAGTTTCCCGATGGCCGCCTGATTGTATCCAGCACCGATACCAAAGGCATTATTACCCATGCCAACGATGCCTTTGTGATTATGAGCGGCTGGGAGCGCGAGGAGCTGATGGGCTCTTTGCACAGCATTTTGCGCCATCCCGATATGCCCAAAGCCGCGTTTAAAGACTTGTGGGATACGGTGAGCACCGGCACCAAATGGCACGGCTATGTGAAAAACCTGCGCAAAAACGGCGGTTTTTACTGGGTGTATGCCACGGTGGTGCCGAATATCCGCGACGGCGAAATCCAAGGCTACACTTCGGTGCGGCGCAAGCCTTCGCGCAGCAAGGTGGCGGAATTGGGTGCTTTGTATGAGCAAATGCTGGCGGCCGAAAGGAGTGCCTCCTGATGATTCAGTTTCTGATTGCCCCCGATTTTCCGCCGCAATATTTTGCCGGCTGGCATTTGCTCAATACCCGCTTGCAGCGCAAAACCAATGCCGCCATCCACCTGCAAACCCCGGCCAGCCCGCAAGAGGAGCAGGCGCTGATTGCTTCGGGCACGGTGGACATCATTTATGCCAACCCGTTTGATGCGGCGCAGTTGGTACGCGATATGGGTTATCTGCCCTTGGTGCGCCCGGTGAACAAGCCCGATGAAATGGTGATTGCCACGGCGGCCAGCCAGCCTTTACAAACGCTGGAAGACATCAAGCCCGATATGCGTGTGCTGCACACCGAAAATCGCGATGTAAAGCTGATTGGTTTGCGCTTATTGGAAGCGGTGGATTTAAATGAAGGCAACTTGCAGTGGGTTGAGGCCGATGCCTTCCAAGCGGTGGCACGGCATTTGATTGACGGCGATGCCGAGGTGGGCTTTTTCCTCGCCAGTGCCTATCAAGGCTTGTCCAGCCTTACGCTTAACCAGTTGCGCACCTTGATGGAAAGCAAAATTACCGATATTTCGCATGTATTGCTGCTGCATCCGCGCCACAGTGCCCAGCAAGAAAAATTGCGCAGTGCTTTTCTGGAAATGGGCAACGATGCGGCCGGCCAAATGGTGTTGGAAGACTTGGGGCTGCCTGAAGGCTTTGAAACCCTTACCCAAGAAGACGCCGAATTTATGATCGACTTAATGGAAACCTTGTTGGATTAAGCTTGGTTATGCGGTTTATTATGGCGGCAAAAAAGCCACTGCCATCGGCAGCATAAAGCCGTTATAATCCGCCCTAATCCAGTCACACCACACCATTGCGCTGGCCGCAATGGTGTTTTTTATCGCGTGTGCCCACAAGGTCAATCAATCGGGAGGCGGTCATGGCCGTATTAAATGCATTATTGGGGATGGCAGTGCTGTTGGGCATCGCCTTTGCCTTGTCTACCCACAAGCGCCATATCCGTTTGCGCACGGTATTGGGGGCGTTTTTGCTGCAAGTGGGCTTGGGCGCGTTTATTTTGTATGTGCCCTTAGGGCGCAATATGCTGCTGGCGGTATCGGATGTGGTGGGCAAGGTAATCGGCTATGGCCAGGAAGGCATGGGCTTTCTGTTTGGCGGGCTGATTTCCGACAAGATGTTTGAGCTGTTTGGCGGTGGTGGCTTTGTGTTTGCGCTGCGGGTGTTGCCGATGATTGTGTTTTTTGCTTCGTTGGTGTCGGTGTTGTATTACTTGGGCGTGATGCAGTGGGTGGTGAAAATCATCGGCGGCGCTTTGCAAAAATTGCTGGGTACTTCGCGCGCCGAATCGATGTCGGCAGCGGCGAATATTTTTGTCGGCCAAACCGAAGCGCCGCTGGTGGTGCGCCCCTACATCAAAACCATGACCCGCTCTGAGCTGTTTGCGATTATGTGCGGCGGCTTGGCTTCGGTGGCGGGCACGGTGTTGGGCGGCTATGCGCAAATGGGCGTGCCTTTGCCTTATCTGATTGCCGCTTCGTTTATGGCGGCACCGGGCGGTTTGCTGTTTGCCAAAATGATGGTGCCGGAAACCGAAACCGTGCGCCCGGAGCCCGATTTGAGCCAAGAAGATGAAGACAACCAGCCGGTAAATGTGATTGATGCCGCCGCCGGTGGTGCCATTACCGGCGCGCAAATTGCTATTGCTGTGGGCGCTTCTTTACTGGCGTTTGTGGGGCTGATTGCGATGATTAATGGCATTATCGGCGGCGTGGGCAATTGGTTTGGTTATGGCGGTGTTACCTTGCAAGGCATTTTGGGCTGGCTGTTTGCGCCCTTGGCTTGGGTAATTGGCGTGCCGTGGGGCGAAGCCACCATTGCCGGCTCGCTGATTGGGCAAAAAGTGGTGGTCAACGAATTTGTGGCTTATGCTTCTTTTGTGCAATACATGCAGCCGGGCAGTGCCGTGGTGCTGAGCGCCAAAACTCAGGCCATTATTGCCTTTGCCCTGTGCGGCTTTGCCAACCTCGGCTCGATTGCGGTACTGGTGGGCGGCTTGGGCATCATGGCGCCGAGCCGACGCAAAGACGTGGCACGCTTGGGCTTTAAAGCCGTGATTGCAGGCACTTTGTCTAATCTGATGAGCGCGGTGATTGCCGGTTTGTTTATTAGCCTGTCCGGTGTGTCGGTATTGGGCTAGATTGTTGATTGATAATGAAAAGGCTGCCTGAAACGTGTGTGTCGATTACCAAAGTTCAGGCAGCCTTGTATTGTGTGTGATTGATGAATAAACCCGAAAACCGTTTGGTGTTGGCGCCGATGCAAGGGCTCGTGGATGACGTGATGCGCGATTTGCTCACCCGCATCGGCGGCTTTGACGAATGCGTCACCGAATTTGTGCGCATCACCCACACCGTGCATTCGCGCCCCACATGGCTGAAATACATGCCCGAGCTGCAACACGGCAACCGCACCCGCGCAGGCGTGGCGGTAACGCTGCAATTGCTGGGCAGCGATGCCGACAATATGGCGGCGAATGCGCTGGAAGCCGTGCGCCACGGCGCAGACAAAATCGACCTTAACTTCGGCTGCCCGGCGCCCACGGTAAACAAACATGCCGGTGGCGCGGTGCTGTTGCAAGAGCCAGCACGCATCGAAGCGATTGTGCGCACCTTGCGCCAAAGGCTGCCTGAACAGATTGCCTTAAGCGCCAAAATGCGTTTGGGCTATACCGACAAAACCTTGGCGCTGGATTGCGCCCGTGCCATCGAAGCCGGTGGTGCCGGATCGCTCACCGTACATGCGCGCACCAAAACAGAAGGCTATGAGCCGCCCGCGCATTGGGATTGGCTGGCGCGCGTGCGCGCGCATGTGCGCATACCGCTCACCGCCAATGGCGATGTGTTTTGCTTGCAAGACTATATCGACATCAAAGAAATTAGCGGCTGCCACAGTGTGATGCTGGGGCGCGGCGCGGTGATGGTGCCCGATTTGGCACGTCAGATTGCCGCTTATGAAGCGGGCCGCCCACCGGCGCCGTTAAGCTGGGCCGAACTGATGCCGTGGATACGGCTGTTTTTTGAGCTGTGCTGCGCCAAAGAAGCCAATAATAAATACCCGTTGGCGCGTTTAAAGCAATGGCTGGGCATGATGAAAAAAGCTTACCCGGAAGCAGCGGTGTTGTTTGATGCCATCCGCACCTTAAAAGAACCGGCGGCGGTGGCGGCCATATTGGCTGCCTGAAAGTATCCTGATGAAACTGATTACCTCCGGCGACAATGCCCGTTTAAAACAATTGGCCAAGCTGATTCAAAGCCGCCGCGCGCGCCAAGCGGCGCAGCAGGCGGTATTGGAAGGTGTGCATCTGCCGCAGGCGTTTGCGGATGCGGCTTATCGGATTGAGGCACTGTATCTGCCGCAACACAAACTGGCCGATGCCGAAGTGACGGCTTTATTAAACAGGCTGCCTGAAACACCGGTGTATGTGGTGGCCGATGCGGCGCTGGGCAAAATCAGCAGCCTCACTCAAGCCGACGACATCATGGCGCTGATTGCCTTACCACCGCCGCCAAGGCTGCCTGAAAGCGGCGATTGCGTGGTGCTGGAGCGGGTGCAAGACCCGGGCAATGTGGGCACCATTTTGCGCAGTGCCGCCGCCGCCGGAGTGGCACAAGTGTTGCTCAGCGCCGATTGTGCCGATGTGTGGTCGCCCAAGGTATTGCGCGCGGGCATGGGCGCTCATGCGCAGTTGCAGATTTTCAGCGATGTGGACTTGCCCGCCTGGTGTGGCCAATACCGTCCGCCGCTCTACGCCACCGCCCTGAGCGCCGACAGCCGCAGCCTGTATGCGCTGGACTTGCGCCCAGAAGCCGCTTGGCTGCTGGGCAACGAAGGCAGCGGCGTGTCGGCTGCCATGCAGGCCGCCGCCGATGTGCGGGTGCAGATTCCGATGGCGGCCAATACCGAATCGCTCAATGTGGCCATGGCCGCCACCGTGTGTTTATTTGAGCAGCAGCGCCAACGTATGGCTTGAGTTGGATTGAGAAATAACTGAAGATACTCGTTTACTTATCAAAGGCTGCCTGAAATGCAAAACCGTTATTGCCGAACTTGATTTGTTAATCGACTGGCAAGCTGTGAAATGAAACGGGTTATTTTAAAAATAGAATGTGTTTTTGTATTCGTTTCTTATCGTTTTACTTTGCGCTTTTTGGCCGCGCGGCCACCTACTTTCTTTGCTTCGCCAAAGAAAGTAGGCAAAGAAAGGCGACCCCGGTTGCAGGTTTGGCTACGCCAAACTGCCCTCACTACACATGGTTTTGGCGGCGGGCGCTAGTCGCTGCGCTCCGGACCGCCCTTATTTCCGCCAAAACCACGTTCCGTTCGGCTGCGCCAAGGGGAAGGCTGCACGGATTTTTCGTTTCAGGTAATTTAAACAAAATAGTGTGTAAATGGCTGTACTTTAATGCGAGTGCGTAATTTCAGTGAATAAATTAAGGCTGCCTGAAAATGTTTTCAGGCAGCCTTAATGGCGTTTAAACGATGATTAAATATGGCTTTATATAGTGGAATGAAGAATAAAGTGATACAAGGCGCGAAGCCGCAGACAGTACAAGTAGTACGGCAAGGCACAGCAACGCCGTAGCACTTTGTTATGCATTTCACTATAGTTGCCATACTGCGCGATAAAAAGCGGGCTTTACAAATCCGCCAATCTTTCCTGGCTGGGCACAAAATAATAGCTGCCGCTGATGGCGGTGCTGATTTTGCTCAGCAGCAAATCGGTTTTGCCGTCCAGCTCGCCAAACATGCTCAGCAATTGCTGTTCGATATTGCGCAAGCGGGCGCAATAGGCAATAAACATCAGCCCTTGCTCACCGCTGGCGTTGCCATAGGGCAGGCTTTGGCGGATGATTTTCAGCCCTTGGCCGTTTTCTTTTAAATCCACCCGCCCCAAGTGCGATGTGGGCAGGCGCTGTTCGCTGGGTAATTCTTCGTTGCTGTGCTTGCTGCGGCCAATCACATTGGCTTGCTGCTCTTCGGTGATTTTGGCCCATTTGTGCAAATCGTGGCGGTATTTTTGCAGCAGCAAATAGCTGCCGCCCGCATCCAAGTTTGGCTCGGCAATAATGCCGATGGGGCAGCGGTCGGCGCCTTCGGGGTTTTCGGTGCCGTCAACAAAGCCGTCGTAGCCGCGTTCTTCGCGCAGGCGAAAGCCGTGGGTTTCGTCGGCGGGGCGGATGCTGTCGCCAAAAGCGGCCAGTACGGCCAGCGCCAGCAACATATTGGCACCGTGACTGAGCGACTGGATATGGATGGCGATATCGTGTTGGGTGGCCGGTGCCAAGCCCTTACCCAGCGGGGCAAACGGTTTCAAATCCAACCCTTCGCCGGGCTGGCGCAAGCTTTGCCACACGGCATCGCCAAAGCCGATGCACATGCCCAGCTTGGCTTCGGGCTGCAGGGCACGGTGCTGTTGCAAGCGCTGCAGGCTTTGCCGGCAGGCGGCCTTGATTTTGGCCATATCGGTACTGGCGGCATTGGCTTCAATCACAATGCAGGCAGTCATGTGTTCGGGCAGGATGGCGGTTTGCGGGGTGCTCATGGATATCCTCTAGCGGGTTTGCGAATAAGGGCTGGCGAAGTGTGCCATGGCGGCCAGCCTTAAGGTGTCGTTGCCCCAGAAACGGGCTTGCAGACGGTGCAATGGCCGCAGGCGGCGCAAGGCTTGCGCAACAGGGCGGTGCACGGATGCGGTTTCGGCAGCCATGGCGGCCTGCCATATCGGTACGGCCTGATCCAACACGCCGGCTTCTTGCAGCAAGCGGGCGCTGGAGTGCAAATAACACAGCCAATCGCGTGCTTGGCACAGCGGCAAAGGCAATACGCTGCCCGGATCGTCTTCAAAATCAATAAAACCAATTTGTTGCTCGGCATACATCAGGTTGCGGGCAAAGGCTTGGCTTAAATATTGGCCGTGTTGGTGTACTTGGGCAATGGCCTCCAGCCCCAGTTGCCAACGTTGCAGCAATACCGGCGGCGATTGGATTTGATGCCGCATTTCATCAAGCAAATTGCGCTGGCCAATGCTGCCCATCATCAGGGCATCGTGTTGTAGCGCCAATAAGGGCGGCACGTTGATGCTGGCGGCGGCCAAGGTTTGCAGGCGTGCCGCTTCGGTGGCAATACCGGCTGGGCCACCTAGATTGGGCACCGGGGTGAGTACGCCCAGCCGCAGCATTCGCGCCACGCCGCCGAGCAATCGGTAGCGCCAAGCCGGATTACGCGCATCGGCGCGGCGCACCCATACTGTTTCGCCATTGGCGAGCGTGTGGCGGGCAATATTGTTGTTTTGTTGTAATAAACACTGGCTTAAAGCGGCTGAGTAATCAAAAGAAGAGGGGCTGTGCATGAAGCTCCTGCGGCTGCCTGAAACGGATTTCGGCGCGGCGGCGTGGGTTAATGTAAGCGGCTATTTTACCGCAGTGAGGTGCAGGCAGCCACTGCGGTAATAGGGTTTGAACAGACCTGCTAGGGCAATAAATCTTTCAAGCGGTAATAGCCCACCCCCAGCCATTGGCTGGGCAAGCGCAGATAGGTGCCGCCGGGGAAGTTGCGGTGGCGCAGTTGCTCAAATAAGCGCAAGCGGCTGTCGTCGCCCAAAATTGCTTCGGCGGTAATTTGGCCGCCGATGCCGGTGGCGGCCACGCCGTGGCCGGAAAAGCCTTGCATAAAGTACAGGTTGGGGGCCAAGCGGCCGAAATGTGGGGCGCGGCTCATGCTGATGTCGACATGGCCGCCCCAAGCGTAGTCGATGCGAATATCGGCCAATTGCGGAAACACTTTGAGCATATCGCGGCGCATGCTGTGTTCGATGGCTTGGCGGCTGGGTTCGCGGCCGGAGTAGTTCACTTTGCCGCCAAACAGCAGCCGTTTGTCGGCGCTGAGGCGGTAGTAGTCGAGCACAAAGCGGGTGTCGCACACGGCCATATTGTTGCGGATAATGCCGTCGGCTCGTTCACCCAAAGGCTCGGTGGCGATGATGTAGGTGCCCACCGGCAGAATTTTGCCGGTGATGGGCTGAAACAGCGGCTGTTGCAAAGCGTGTTGGAATACGTTTACCGCCAACACCAGCCGCTGCGCTTGGATATTGCCCTGCGGTGTGCGGATGAGATAGCCGCCTTGGTGCGGCGCTACCGACAACATAGGTGTGTGTTCAAATAGTTGCGCCCCGGCGGCTGTGGCGGCACGCGCTAAGCCCAAGGTGTAGTTGAGCGGGTGCAGATGGCCGGCATTAGGGTCATAGAGGGCGCCGATATAGCGCGTGCTGCCCAATTGCGCCTGCAATTGCTCGCGGCTCCATTCTTGCTGGCCGTGGTAGCCATAAATATTTTCGGCTTCTTGCCGTGCTTGGTGCAATTCCTGTAAATGACGCGGTTTGATGGCTACGGTGGCATAGCCGCGTTGCCAATCGCAGTCAATCTGGTGTTGGCGGATGCGGGTATCGATTAAATCGACTGCGTCTACGCTGAGCTGCCACAGGCTTTGTGCGGTGCCAGTATTGCTGGCGGCGGCAATGGTGCTGCTGTCTGCCGCCCAACCGGGCAACACTTGGCCGCCGTTGCGCCCGGAGGCGCCAAAGCCGATGCGGGCGGCTTCAATCAATGCCACATTGTGTCCGGCTTCGGCCAGCGGCAAGGCGGTGCCGATGCCGGCCAAGCCGCCGCCGATAATGCAGGTGTCCACATCCAAATGGCCGTTTAGGGCGGGGTAGGTGCGATGGTCGTTGCGGCTGGCGCTGTAGTAGGAGTCGATGTGTTCTTGGAAATCGGGTTTTTGCATGGCGGCTCCGCTGTGCGATGGTGGCCAAAATGTTCAGGCAGCCTGAAAGGGCTTATTTCAGGCTGCCTGAAAGACGTGCACGATGATGGTGATTTTATTTTGCGGCTTGTTGTTCCAACTGCTGGCTTTGCCGATAGGCTTCGGCCATTTCACGTTCGCGGCGGGTGGTTTGGCGCATGATAAAGTAGTTCATGGCAATCACCAGCGTGCCCACCACGGCGATAAAGAGGGTGGCCAATACGTTCATTTGCGGATCCAGCCCCAGCTTGATTTTGGAGAATATCACCATCGGCAGGGTAGACGAACCGGGGCCGGACAAGAAGGAGGTAATCACCAAATCATCCAGCGATAAGGTAACCGCCAGCAAAAAGCCGGAGGCAATCGCCGGGGCAATTAAGGGCAGGGTAATCAGGAAAAAGATTTTCAATGGCCGTGCGCCCAAGTCTTTGGCGGCTTCTTCTAGCGATTGATCCAGCTCGGTGAGGCGTGAACGGATGACCACGGTGACATAGGCCATGCACAAAGTGGTGTGCCCCAGCCAAATGGTGAACCAGCCGCGCTCAAAATACAGAAACTGCAAAAAGCCGCTGTTTTGCAACAACATTTGCACCTGAATAATCAGCAGCAGCATGGAGAGGCCGGTAATCACATCGGGCATCACCATTGGCGCGGACACCATGCCCGCAAACAGGGTGCTGCCTTTAAAGCGCTTGATGCGCGCCAAGGCGTAGCCTGCCAAAGTACCCAATACCACCGCAGCGGTGGCCGAAGCCAAGGCGATGCGGATCGACAGCCATGCGGCTTCCAAAATCACGCCGTTTTGCAGCAGCTCGGCATACCATTTGGTGGAGAAGCCGCCCCAGATGGTAACCAAGCGCGATTCGTTAAAGGAATACACCACCAAAATCACCAGCGGCAGATACAAAAAGGCAAAGCCAAACACCAGCATGAGTTTTAAAAACCACGATAATTTCTGCTTATGCATGGCCGGTATCTCCTTCGATTTCGCGGGTTTCGTAGCGGTGGAACAGGGCAATGGGGAACACCAGCAAAATCACCATCACCACCGCCACGGCAGAGGCTAGCGGCCAGTTGTTTTGGTCGAAAAACGCCTGCCACAATACTTTGCCAATCATTAGGTTTTCCGGCCCACCCACCAACTCGGGAATTACAAATTCGCCCACGGCGGGGATAAACACCAGCATAGAGCCGGCGATAATGCCCACTTTGGATAAAGGCAGGGTGATGGTGAGGAAAGACTTAATCGGCCCGGCGCCCAAATCGGCGGAAGCTTCGAGCAGGCGGCCGTCGAGCTTCACCAATTGGGTATACAGCGGCAACACCATAAACGGCAAATAGGCATATACCATCACCAGATTTAAAGAAAAGCTGTTATAAAACATATCCAGCGGCGTATTGATAATGCCCCATTTGAGCAGGTAGTTGTTCAGAATGCCGTTGTGGCCGAGCAAGCTCATCCACGCATACACCCGCAGCAGAAACGAAGTCCAAAATGGCAGCATAATCGCCAGCAGCAAGCCGTTGCGGATGTTTTCCGGCGCGCGCGAAATGGCGTAGGCAATCGGGTAGCCCAGCAACAGACAGATGATGGTGGTGGTGAGTGCGGTTTTAATCGACAGCCAATAAGTAAGTAAATAAATATTGTCGCCGCGCCCGCCTTTGAACATTTGCCACAGCGAGCCGAAAAAGTCGCGGAAAATATCGCTGTAATTGATGTAGCTTAACGCCACATTCACGCGCCCCATATCGCCATCCACGGTGTACAGCGGCGTGTAGGGCGGAATCGCCAGCGCTTGTTCGGCAAAGCTGATTTTCAACACAATGGCAAACGGAATCAAAAACAGCAGCAGCAGCCACACATAGGGCACGCCCACCACCAGCCCTTGGCCGGGGCGGAAATTTTTGATGCGCTTCAATAGCAAGCTGGTCATAACGCGCTCCTTGCCCTTAGCGGTTCAGCGGGGTGGGCTGGTTGTCGGGCCAGCTGATGTAGACGGTTTCGTCCCAAGTGGGCGGAGTGATTTTGTTGAGCTCCCAATAAGACGACAATATCTGACTTTTGATGATTTTGCCCGAGGGCAGGCGTACGTGGAAAATGGCAAAGCTGCCCAGATAGGCGATTTCTTTCACCGTGCCTTGCGCCCAGTTGTATTCGCCTTGCTCAAGCGGCTGCTCGCGATGCAGGTTGATGTCTTCAGGGCGTATGGAGAGCCAAATTTTCTGGTCTTCCGGGCCGGTAATGCCGTGACCCAGCCGCACCGGATTTTGCAAATCAGGGCATTCAATCACCACATGATCAATTTTGTCTACCGTTACTTTGCCGGGGATGATGTTGGTTTCGCCGATGAATTCGGCGGTAAAGCGGCTGTTGGGATAGTCGTAAATATCGCTGGGCGGGCCTACCTGCATCAATTGCCCTTCGGACATAATGGCAATGCGGGTGGCCATGGTCATGGCTTCTTCCTGATCGTGGGTAACCATAATACAGGTAGCGCCCACTTGCTCCAGTGTGTTCACCAGCTCCAATTGGGTTTGTTGGCGCAGTTTTTTGTCTAGGGCGCCCAAAGGCTCGTCCAGCAGCAGCAGTTTCGGGCGTTTGGCTAGGCTGCGTGCCAAGGCCACGCGCTGTTGCTGGCCGCCAGAAAGCTGGTGCGGCTTGCGCTTGGCGTAGCGGCTCATTTGCACCAGCCGCAGCATTTCTTCCACCCGTGCGGCAATTTCGTCTTTGCTCAGCTTGTCTTGCTTCAGGCCGAAGGCGATGTTTTGCTCTACCGTCATGTGCGGAAACAGGGCATAGCTTTGGAACATCATGTTGATGGGGCGGTCGTAGGGCTGCAATTTGGTGATGTCTTGCCCGTCCAGAATAATCTGCCCTTGGCTGGGGGTTTCCATGCCCGCCAATATGCGCAGCAAGGTGGATTTGCCGCTGCCGGAGCTGCCCAGCAAGGCAAAAATTTCGTGCTTGTCGATATTGAGGCTGACATGATCCACGGCGTAGTTGTCGCCGTAGGTTTTCACGATGTCCTTGATTTGCAGATACGGGATTTTGGCGGCTTTGGCTGCGCTGGGTTCGCTCATTTTGCTCCGTGCTCCGAATGGTAAGTAATATGGTGGGCTTGTTCGGGTTTTGATAAAAGCCTGCGCATCCGTTGGTGTATGCCCAGCCTTGTCCAATTGGGAATTGTATTAGAGCCGCCGGGTAAGGGCAAATGAAATTGGCGGGCTTGTTGCCGGATTGGCCTGTCGTGACGCTAAGCCCGCCTTGGTGTACCATGCGCCTGTTTGCGAATTCAATGAAAGTACACCATGAACACCTTGCCTTTTCAGGCCGACATTGCCGCGCGCATGCAGGCTGACACCGATGAAACCATCCACCCGCAAGCCGTGTTTTACCAAACCGCCAACGGCTACTGGCTGGCTTGGCACAACGGCATTGCCGCCGTGTTGGCACCGGACACCCCGCCCGACATTCCCTGCGATTGGGTGGAAGGCGCGCACGATTTGGCCGAAATCGTGGCCTTGGTGGAAAGCGGCGAATACGCCGAAGTAGAAGAATTTGACGGCGACGACGAGGCTTGGCAGGCGGCGATTGATGCGCAGCAACATCACCATTGATAGTAAAACTTTTTTCAGGCAGCCTTTACCATGAGCAAACATATTTTATTGGGCATCAGCGGCGGCATTGCCGCTTATAAATCGTGCGAATTGGTGCGGCTGCTGAAAAAGCAAGGGCATGAAGTGAGTGTGGCCATGAGCCGTGCGGCCACCGAGTTTGTGCATCCCAATACCTTTCAAGCGCTCAGTGGCAATCCAGTGCTGGTAGACACCCACGGCAGCGGCGATGGCAACGGCATGGCACACATCAACCTTACCCGCGCCGCCGATGTGATGCTGATTGCCCCGGCCACCGCCAATACCTTGGCCAAAATCGCCCACGGCGTGGCCGATAATTTGCTCACCAATCTGGCCGCCGCCCGCAAATGCCCGCTGGCCGTAGCCCCTGCCATGAATGTGGAGATGTGGTTTAACCCGGCCAATCAACGCAATATTGCCCAATTGCGCCAAGACGGCGTACATATCTTCGAGCCGGCCAGCGGCGAGCAAGCCTGCGGCGAAGTGGGCGTGGGGCGTATGCTCGAAGCGGTGGAGTTGGCCGACTTACTGGCCGATGTGTCGACGCCGCAAACGCTGGCGGGCAAAAAAGTGCTGCTCACCGCCGGTGCCACCTTTGAAGCCATCGACCCCGTGCGCGGCATCACCAATATTTCCAGCGGCCAAATGGGCTTGGCTTTGGCGCGCGCCTGCCGTGCTGCCGGTGCCGAAGTAACCCTGATTTACGGGCAAGTGCAGGCACCGATTCCGGCCGGATTGGCGCAAGCCGTGCAAGCCGTGAGCGCCGAAGCCATGTATGCCGCCGTACACCGCCATATCGGCCGCCAAGATATTTTTATTGCCGTGGCCGCGGTGGCCGACTACAAAGTGAAAAACAGCCACGCGCAAAAACTGAAAAAAGACCTTTCCGGCAGCCCGCCGCTGATTGAACTGGCCGAAAACCCCGACATCCTCGCTTCCGTGGCCGCCTTGCCGCAGCCGCCGTTTTGCGTGGGCTTTGCCGCCGAAAGCGAACGGGTGCTGGAATATGCCCGCATTAAGCGCGCCAAGAAAAACATTCCCATGCTGGTGGCTAACCAAGTAGCGCAAGCCATGGGCAAAGACAGCAATCAAGTTACTATCTTAGACCAACACGGCGAAACCGCACTGCCGCACATGAGCAAAGCCGACACCGCCACCGCAATTGTGGCGCATTTGGCGGGTTTGTTGGTTTAGACTGTGCTCAACCTATACAAAAATTGCAAATAAGCTCTTAAAAATAAATGGATTTCATCAGCAAAGCCTTATTTTCAGGCTGCCTGAAATATGAAATCGGCCATTAGTAAAGGAAATCTGCCATGATTAGCGCCACCATCCGTGCCGTTGCCGTTGCCGTTGCCGTTGCCGATGGCAATGCGCAGAGCAATTTCAATTTATTCTTCCCGGCTTGCTCGCTGGCGGATTTTAAAGCCGATGCGATTCAAGAAGGCTTGTCCGGCGATGCCATGCACCGCTTTATCCAGACCAAAGCCACAGAAAACATGCAGTCGTCGACCATCGGCTGCTTTATCAAAGGCACACTGGTGGAAACACAAGAGGGCTGGACGCCGATTGACGAACTGAAAGTGGGCGATCTGGTGATGGCGCGCCCGGAAAACGGCATCGGTGAGGCGGTGCAGAAACGGGTGGTGAATACCTTTAAGTTTGAAAATAAAGCAGTATGGCTTGTTGAGATTGGCAATCCAAAGCTTAAAAGAGAATCTGGGGGAGCGCGGTTTGCTGCCACCCCTAACCACCCGGTGTGTGTGTATGGTGCGGTCAATAATCTGTTTATCCAAAGCCGCTTTGGTGAGCTGGGTAGGGTTGAGTTGGAGGTAGATGTCGAGCGCGATGATGACTGGAATGAGAAATTCGAGGCACTGAGTGAGTTTGTCGCCACCCCCTATACCTATACCCTATACGAGCAGCCGTTATGGAAGCGGGTGGATCAGCTTGAACGCGGTGATGTGGTATTGGATTGGCAGAATAATTATCGTGTAGTGGAAATGGTCAGACCACTCTATGCTGTACCTGATAATAATGCTGTTTGGGTTCAGGGCTATAGTGATAGATATGATTGGGAACAATCAGCAATTGGTCATATTTATGATTTAACCCTATCTAAAGACAATGATTACACATTTCAGCGGGCAGTAGCGCTCCATGTACGCAACGATGAAATGCTGCTGGCTGTGGATGAGCAGGGGCAACGCACTTATCAGCCATATTTAACCGATGTCTACAATATAGAGGTGGAGGACTACCATACCTATTGCGTGACCCGATCCGGTATTTTGGTGTACAACACCAATTGCGATAAAACCCAACGGGAGGGAGCCCTTGGATGAAATCGAGGCGCGCACCAAAGATGGAGGGCAGTGAGTATCTAAATCCATTGCGCCTAGGCACATTCTGTGCAGATAAAACAAGGCTGCCTGAAAAGGTTTTCAGGCAGCCTTTTGAAGATTAAACCAATGCTAAAAATAAGCCCGTAGGTCGGATTCTTGAATCCGACACTGGTTCGCAGAGCAAAGTACTCACATTACTTTGGCCGATGGCCAAATGTCGGATTCAAGAATCCGACCTACGCAGATGCTGCTGTCGAACTGCTTTTATTTTGTAAGGTTATTTTTAAAATTGGTATAAGATCACAAAACGGAGCTGATTTACTGGGCGTTTCAGCACCTCGGTAAGTCGTGCTCTTTGGGCTTGGCCGTAGGCTGTACAGGTAGCACGCAACTGAGTTAGGCTATTTTTAGATTTGGTATAAATGAAGCAGCTGAAGTTGCGCACCCGTATCAAGCGTCATTATTTTGTTTAGGCTGCCTGAAACACACAAATGGATTGCCGAATCAACCTCGGCAATAACGGTTTTGCCTTTCAGACAGCCTTAAAACATTGAATGTGTATCTTCAATAATTAAGCAGCAATAAGCAACCATTTAATTTGGAAAACCTTTATGAACCCCACCGTAGAATTAAAAATCCTTAATCCCCAAATGGCCGACCAACTGCCGCAATACGCCACCGCCGGTGCCGCCGGGCTGGACTTGCGTGCCTGCTTGGACGCGCCGGTCGTTTTGCAACCGGGCGAGGTGTATCTGGTGCCCACCGGCATCGCCATCCACTTGGCCAATCCCGCCTATGCCGCCGTGCTGCTGCCGCGCTCGGGCTTGGGGCATAAACACGGCATTGTGCTGGGCAATTTGGTGGGGCTGATTGACTCGGATTATCAGGGCGAATTGAAAGTGTCGCTGTGGAACCGCAGCCACCAAGCCTTCACCATCGCCCCGCTGGAGCGCATCGCGCAAATGGTGGTGGTGCCGGTGGCGCAAGCGGTGTTTGAAGTGGTGGACGAATTTGCCGCCAGCCAACGTGGCGAAGGCGGATTTGGCAGTACCGGCCAACATTAAAAATACGGCAAATATACAATTGAAGCCATAATAAAGGCTGCCTGAAACCATTTCAGGCAGCCTTTTATCCTGCAATCAAATGATTTACGGCTTAATCGCCACTTTCAATACGCCGTCACGCTGATGGGCAAACAAATCGTAGGCTTCCACAATATCATCCAGCTGATAAGTGTGGGTAACCAGCGGCTTCAAGTCTACGCCGCCGCTTTGCACCACATTCATCAGGCGGCGCATACGCTCTTTGCCGCCGGGGCACAAGGCTGTGCGGATGGTGTGGTCGCCCAAGCCCGCCGCAAAATACTGCATCGGAATGGTGAGGTCTTGCGAATACACACCTAGGCTCGACAAAGTGCCGCCGGGTTTGAGCACGCGCAAAGCCTGCTCAAACGTGGCCTGCAAGCCCAAGCATTCAATGCTGGCATCGGCACCGCGCCCGCCGGTGAGCTTCATCACTTCGTCCACCACATCCACATTATTGAAATTCAGCGTTACCGTGGCGCCCAGTTTTTTGGCCATTGCCAAGCGGGCATCGTTGCCGTCTACCGCAATAATTGTGCTGGCACCGCGCAAACGCGCGCCGGCGGTGGCGCACAAGCCGATGGGGCCTTGCGCAAACACCACCACAATATCGCCGATTTTAATATCGGCGTTTTCCGCGCCCTTAAAACCGGTGGACATAATATCCGGACACATCAGCACTTCTTCATCGCTCAAACCATCCGGAATCGGCGCCAGATTGGCTTGCGCATCCGGCACCAGCACATATTCGGCCTGAGTGCCGTCGATCATATTACCAAAGCGCCAGCCCGCAGTGGCCTTGTAGCCGTGGCAGGAGCAGGTGCCGTCTTCTTGGAGATAGGCACCGTCTTGCGAGGGGAACCCATCTTGCGAAGGATAGGAAGTAAAGCTGGGGCAAATGGCACCGGCAATCACCCGCTGGCCTTCATGGTAGCCTTTCACATTGCTGCCCAGTTTTTCAATAATGCCCACCGGCTCATGCCCCACGGTGAGGTTTTTCGCCACCGGATATTCGCCCTTCAAAATATGCACATCGGTGCCGCAAATGGTGGTGGTGGTGATTTTTACCAACGCATCGTTGGGGCCGACATCGGGGATTTTCTTGTCAACCAGCTCAATACGGCCTTTTTCCAGAAAAACAGCGGCTTTCATCATGCTCATGTTGCGGCTCCTTTGTTTGTTGTATTTGTCGTAAAAAATCAAAGCGGATTGTTTCAGCTGATAGGGCGGTTTATGGCTTATTACGCGCTTTAATCTTTAACAAAGTTTAGCCTTGTCGTTCCGCTTGTTGCCATGCAATAAAAGGTAAAAAAAGCGTAATGCGGCTGGTGGTTTGATTTGAATCAAATTGAATTTGTGGTATCAGGCTATTTTTTAACAAAATGGCTGTGAATCCGGCCGCATTCTCATGCGGTTTTGTGGTAGTTTTACTTTATATTCTGGCTTATTTGAGTAAAGGTGGTATTGACGATGAAACGCATTTTCAAGTTATGGATGGGTTTTTTGGCAGTATTGCTGGCAGCCTGCGCCCTCACGCCGGAACAACGCGCCGAGCAGCAGGCACAGCAATACCGCCAACAACAAGCGTTGGCGGTTGCCTTGGCGGCGCAATGCGATGCCGAAACCGCAGCATTGATGCGCCAGCAGGCCGCTGATCCCGATTTCTTTACTGCAGAAGCCACCGCAGCGGCGGCACAAAACTACCGGCAAAAAATCAGCGAGCCTTTGTTTCAAAGCTGCTACCGGCTGGCATGGCAAAACCACCTCAACCAAATGCAATTGCAAGCCGAGCAACAGCTGCGCCTGCGTGAGCACATGATGGACGATATGTTTATGTGCCCGGCTTATCGCTATGGGCGACCGTATGGGTATCGTTGTGCTTGGTAGACAGCAGTTTGGTGTTACAGCGTTATTTTATTTCTACCATTTGCAAACCGCCTAAGCGCAGGCAGTTTTCCTGCATAAGTGCGAGATGTTGCTGTTTTAAATGTGCCAGCATTAGGGTTAATGGTGGAAATGGTTGAAGTTTTTTCGTTAAGGCAGCATCAATAGTGCTTTGGGTTTGGCGGATAAATTGCGCTTCTTGGTTATCAGGGTGGTTACGGCGTAATTGCGGCCAATTTTGAGGTATAGCCACAGAAAAATGGCGCAATTGGGCAAAATCTGCCGCAATGCCCAAGCCGGCAGGATCGAAATCAGGGTAAATGGCCAGCTTGCTATTTTCAGGTAGCAAGTTAATTAATTGGCGCACTTGTTTGCTGTTTTGGCCGTGACCACGGTAGAGCAACAGTGCATCTTGCCAGTTTTCGGGCAGTAGAAGATGCCAATCGTGCCAGCGGGTAAGCATATTGCCGTTTTCAACCACAATCAGTTTGTGAATATCGGCAATGGCTAATTCAGGCAGCATTACTGTGGGCACCAGCCCTTTAATGCCACCGGGAACATGCCCTTGTTTCAGTGGCAGTGTGGCATGAGGTGCGGCAAACACCAGCATATCGGCAAACACGTTTCGGGCGCTGTATTTTTCGTTGCGGTAGACGGCTGCTGTATCCATGCGGTCACTGTGCTTGGGTAGGCGGTGTTCTGCTGATTGTTTGCTGTGCCGTGCGTAAATGGTTTCCAAGTGGCTGAGATCAGACTCAGACAAGATAAGGCCACCGCTGCCGGGGGTGCCGATATTTTCTTCGTGGTGCAGTTGCTGCCAGATTTTATTGGCTTTTACATGAGTTGGCCGTTCGCGCAAGGCTTTTTGAATCTGCATTAACGTATTTTTGTTCATGCGGCTCTTTCGATAACGATATCGTGCACGATGCGGTTGCCATTGTAGTTGGGCATGGTTTCACTATGAAAATGCAAGGTTAATGCGGGGTAGAAGCTGTCTTTGTGGCTGCGGTAATGGGTGGTCAGCATCAGCAGCCATGTGTCGGCATCAATCGGCGGTTGCAATTGTTTGTATGTTTCGATACCGCTGAGTGATGTACTGTCGTTTGTTTGCTGCAAAGCTTCAAAAAACCATTGTATGCGCTCTATTAGCGCAGAAGATGTTTCGATAACGGTATCAAAGGCTTGAATAGTTACCGGCTCGGTTACTGTTTGGTTTGGCGCAGGCTCCGTTGCCTTTAAGCGTTTTTCGGCGGCTTTTTCTGCCAGATCAGCATAGATTTCGTGGCCGTCCGGGTCGCTTAAATCGGCATAGGCGCTGAAATGATCTTGAGCAGTATAAAAAAATTCGGGTGCTGTTTGAAGGATATTGCTGTCCGGGCGGTAGTGCGGGTGGTGCTGATAATGGCGTAGCAGGTTTTCGAGCAAGCGGTTGGTTTGTTGGCTGTGCAGGTCTTTTTTCCAGCGAAGCAGCTCTGCATTCAAACGGTGGGCGGCATCAATGGTTTCCCGGCGGCATTTGTCCAGCGCCGGCTTCAATATGCGGCGTAATAGCTGCTCCAAATCGGGGTCTTGTGAGCCAAGCTCATTGATTTTGTCGTTATTCAAGCCACCGAGTATATCGTTGAGTTTTTGCAGCTCGGCAAGCTGGTTTTCGTTGAAGCGGATGCGAATTTCCAAGTCGGCAATGGTGGCCATTTCTTCATAAACCTGCGCTGAGAAATGGTGGCATATATTGAGCAGGGCTTCAGCCAGCAGGCTGATTTCATCGCACAGCTCCCGCTCAAAAACCAGGCTGTCGACGCTGCTTCTGCTGCAGGAAAACCGATATAGCTCAGCTTTTTCTTTGATGTTGTCCAAAATCAGGGCAATGTTGCCGCTGCTTTGGTGAAAGCGGAAACGGCTTTCATAATGGCGTACAAAACGCACCACGGTGCTGTGCAAAATCAAACCATCCAATTCGGCGGCAGGGTAGCCCAAGGCATGCTGATTCAAGGCTTGAATCAGTGTTTGATTGGCCGCGGTATTTTCAATCAAGCCGTTATTGCGCTGGATAGCGGTAAGGATATCATCCATATATCGGGCTAGGGTGCGGGCGGCGGCGCTGGCAGGATGTTTGTGTTGGCTCATAATAAAACTTCCTGTTCAGCCGGATTCTCTGCCAAGGAGATATTTTCGCATGCGGCAATATAGGCCAGCTGTTCGTACAGCAAATCCCATTTGGCGGTGGCGCGGTATACCGCACCGCTGTTGTTGATGGGATAAAGATAGTGTTCTTTTTCCAAATACCCCAGCAGGCTGTTGAGCTGTTCTTTGGCTTCGCTGCTTTTGCGCTCCAGCAGTTTGATGATTTCGGCAAGCTGACTGCGGGCGCGTTCGGACTGCTCAATGTGCACCAATAATTCGCTGTGCCGTATGATTTCACCGCTTCTGATGGGATGGTCGTTTTCGCTTACATTGCGGCACAAACGCAGCCACATCAGTAAAGGTTCTATTTTTTCTGCCCATTCGTTGAATTGCCGGCGTACAGCGGCTTGTACTTCGGGTGAGCGGGCATCGGTGTAAACACAGTAATAGCCGCTGCCATTGGCGGTGCCGGTGCAGCGCCGTTGCAATTTGGCCAAAAAGTCGTTGACTTGATTTAAGAAATCTTCGTTGGTCAATTCATCATAAAGATGTGGAAAACGTACTTGGTCGATGATGTTGCCGGAAAGCAGCTGGTGGCAGATATCGCTAAAATAGTTGCTCATTGTGGGTGCTCCAGCAAAGGGTTGGCGCTGCGTTTGGCGGCTTGGTAATGTACTACGCCGATATTGCGGTCGATGTCGTTTTTACAGACAAATAAGTTCGACAATAAGGCATTGAGTTCTGGTTGGGCACAAAACAGGCGGATGTGCTGTTTGTCCATAAATTCAAATAAGAGGCGGATATTACCGCTGGATAAGCGCCCTAATTCATCCAAAGGCCAGTGGATAACGGTGTCGGGATCCGGGCACAGATAGCGGGTAAGGCTGGCGAACAACACCACGGTGAGTAGGGTGGAAATGCCTTCGCTGCTGCTTTTTTTCAGATTGGTATGGTGGCTGAGTACAAACGGACGGCCTTGTTCTTTACAGCTGATTTCCAAGTGAATCAGTGACGCGGTTTGCTCGGTATTGATGTTGCTGTGTTCCAAAATATGCAGGGCATTGGTAAAAGCTTCCAGCATTTTGTCTTCAGGCAGCCTGTTCGGCTCGCTTTCGTCTTCCCATTTGTGAGCAAAGATTTTTAAACCGTTGTATAGGCTTTCGTCTTCAATAGCGGAAGTCAGTCGGATTTGAATATCGCTTAAAGCCGGGAAACCGTGTTCGGCGTTGATTTGTGCCGACAGTCGCTTGGACAGCCGTTGTACTTGGTGGTTAAAGTTTTGCAAATCCTGATAATAATTGTGTATGCCATCGGCCACCGAGCGGAAGGTTTGGATATTGCTGCTGATGGTTTGCGGGATGTCATATTGCAGCATTTCGGCAATTTGGTCCATGGCGGCCAAATTATACGGCAGGGTGCCGAATGGAAAGTGATGGTAAGCGGCCATGCGGTCTTGCCATGCCTGTGCCAAATCGCCGTGCTGCAAGGCGGTGTTGGCGGCCAGTACGGCTTGTTTTAAGGTTTTTTCTTGCTCTTGCTGCCGCACCAAACTGTTTTGTACGGTGGCTGTAAAGGCATCAAACGGCAGCTTATCCAGTTCTGTCTGTTCGGTATTTTTCGAAGTTTCATCTGTCAAATCAGTGCTGAGGGTATCGTTGAGTTTATGTAATAAAGTCTTCAGCATGTCTTGTTGCTGGCTGTGCCGTGCGGCTTTTTGATTCAAAATCTGCTGTTTTTGCGTTATTTGCCGCTGTGCTTGCGTGTGTTGATTGCGCAGATTTTCGATTTGGCTTTGTAAGTGGGCGAGTGCAATCTCCTGTGCTTCTGCTTCTTCAATCAGGTGATTGTGTTGCGGCCATTCGTTTGCTAGCCATTGTTGGTATCGGTAAACGCTTTCGCGTGTTTTTTTGATGCGCTCTATTTTTGTTTCCACAGCCTGCAGTTTTTGTTCTGCCTGCTTTAGTGTTTTCGGATCTACCCCTTCTGTGGCCAAGGCGCGGTCACGGCTATGACTCAATGCGGCAATTTGTGCTTCGGTGTGTTGTTCGATGGCGGCGTTGCGTTCATCAAAATCAACCAAAATGGCGTCAAACTCATCTTTAGTTTGCGTTATTTGTGCTTGGAACTGCTGTTGTTTGATGAAAAATTTGTGTTGTAGATCTGCTTGGGCTTGTTGATGCTGTTGCTGTTGTTGCTCCAAATCGGTTTCGGCCTGCTGCGCGGTTTCTTCAGCTGCTTGCCGACGCTCATTGGCAGTTTGAACATGGCGGATTTTGGCTTGATTTAAGGCTTGTTTGAGTGAGAGGGTGTGTTGTTCCGCGCGGCTGGCCGCAATGGTTTTTTGCGTCCAAGCGGTTTGGGCATTGGCGGCTGCCTGAAATAAGGCGGCAGCGGTGTTTTGTTGTTCGGTAAGCTGGCGTTGCAATAAGCCCATCTTTTCTTGCAGACGGTTCCAGCGTTGTTGCTGGGTGGCTTCATCGGCAGCTTCTGCGGGCAATGCTAATTGGCGGGTGTCGATGC
Organism: Paralysiella testudinis; assembly: GCF_016894345.1. Lineage (GTDB taxonomy): Bacteria > Pseudomonadota > Gammaproteobacteria > Burkholderiales > Neisseriaceae > Paralysiella > Paralysiella testudinis. Next base: position 2,132,360 of record NZ_CP069798.1, on the reverse strand, counting down.
TCAGGCCGTAAAAATTGTGTTGGTTGGCATGCCATTGCGGCTGCAAACTTTTGTGCAGTAATAGGTCGGGATTGATTATCTTGGCAATATCCTGATGCCAGTCGGTGCCGCTTTGGCGCAGAAATGACAATAAATTGCCTTCGCCAAACAAAATCTCTCTTAGCTTTTGTTGTTCTTGATCCAGCCGGCGGATGTGGCCTTCGGTTTCCTCGCATACGGCTACGGCTGTTTTGTGGCTTTGCTCGGCTTGGCGGTGTTGTTGCTCGGCAGTGGCGGCTGCACGGGCGGCATGGTGTTGTTGTGTTTCGGCTTGGTTGATTTGATTGTTGTAATCAGATAGTTCTTCTGCTTCTTCCGGTGTGGGCAAAACGGCAGGGCCGATGGCGGCTTTGGTATCCGACCGTGCTTGAATCAAAACCATTGCTTCTTGCTGGTGTTGGGCTTTCAGGCAGCCTTCTTCTTGCCGTTCTTGCTGTCGCAGTTTTTCGAGTGCCTCTTGGAGGCGGGTTTGTGTTTGGCGGAATTTTTGCTGCTCACTTTTTTGCTGCTGCAGTAAAGCGTTTTTCTGTTTGCCTGCTTGTTGCTCCACTTCACGGCAGTTTCGTTGGAAATTTTCGATAATCAGGCGTTCGGATTCATGCAGGGTGTTGTAAAACCGATAAGCAGCTTGGTATTCATCCTCATATTGCGAGAGGTTGGCCAGCTCACGTTCTTGCCCGGCCATATTGTCGCGGCGGTAGTTTTCTTGTTGTTTGTTGAGCATTTTTAATTGTTTTTGAGTGCTTTTCAGGCAGCCTTCCTGAGTGGCCTTTTCTTCTGCGAATATGCTGAGCTGTTGGGTGAATAGGGATTCCAGTGTTTGGTTTTGCTCTTTCAGTTGCTCTTTTTCGGCGTTCAGGCGGTTTTCTTCTGTTTGGATTCGGCTCGATAATCGGTATGCCTGATGGCGTTGTACGGCCAAGTCGTTAAGTGTATTGCGCATGGCTTTGGCTTCGATGACGCCTTGTTCCAGCTTGGTTTTTTCTTGGGTTAGTAGGTGCAGGCTGCGGATGGTTTCGGGTAGGCGGCTGTTTTTGTCGTGCAAGGGTTTTTTGTTGATGCTGATTGTTGCCATCAGGGTGGTGGCCAGCATACGTCGCAATTGGTTGAGCAGCTGCCCGGTATTCAGCAATACGCCGGTGAGCTCGCCGATGTGCTGCATTTGGGTACCGGCAGGGCATAAAGAAAAATCGCGGGCATAAATGCTGAGGCGTTTATCTTGGCTGCGGCGCAAACGTGCCTGAGTATTGCCCAATACCGCAGCGTAGTCGCTGATGGTGCCGATTTGCCCGCTGACGTATATTTCTTGTTTTTCCAGGAGTTTGAATAGGTCGGCAGTGGTGCCGTTTTGGCTGAAATGATCGGCGGTGTTGTCGGTGAATAAGGTTTGATCTGCGGCGCCGCTTGCAAAGCGGTAAATCAGTTTCGGGCTGTGTGGGTGGCGATAAAGTATCGCACAGCACATGCCGCCGGGACGTTGGTATTCAAATACAATCATGCTGTGGGTGTGCGGCAGATAATAATCGAGAAAGCTGTCTTTTCCGGCGGCACGAGACATAAAGGACTCGGGCGGATAGCCATAAAATACCGGAATCAGCTGTAATGCAGAGGTTTTGCCGGCACCATTGTCGCCGGTATTGTTGGTATGGCCGAAGCAGGGGATTTTGACACGCTTATGGCGAAAGTAAGAGTGGTGCAGAATGATGTTTTGCAGGCTGTAATGCATTGCAACTGATTTCCGTAAATATGGTTTCGGCCAAATAATATCATGTGTGGCATGCAGGCAGAATAAGCTCAGAGCGAGAATCGAATATTGTTCATATCAATAATGGATGATTGCTTATAGGTTTAAACCTGCTTGGGCGATTTCTGTCAGCAGCCGGTAGCCGATCGCTGTCCAGGTTTTGCGCCTTTTGTCGGCGATGCGCAGCAGCATGGGGATGTTGTTGTCGACATAATCGTAGGGTGGTGTCCTGAAAAGTATGCTGCCTATATTTTAGGCAAAAAATAAGACTATTATTTGCATAAGCGAAACAGAAAAAACCCTGCTTATCTATAGTTTCTTATTTCCCTGCACCATGACTTTTACCTTGCTGGATCTTGCTTTTTTCAGCAGCATACTTTTCAGGACACCACCAATCGTAGATATGCAGAGCTGATTTGCCGGGGCTGGGGCGGTGCAGGCGGCCGGCGTATTGTTGTAGGGTACCTTGCCAAGATACCGGCATGGCCAGAAACAGGGTGTCCAACGGCGGGTGATCGAAGCCTTCGCCAATCAGGCGGCCGGTGGCGAGAAGCAGGCGCGAGTGCTCGGACGGTAGGTTTTGCAGTTGCGCAAAAGCGGCTAGGCGCTGTTTTTTCGACAGCCGCCCGTGCAGGATGATGGGCGGGCAGGTTTCAGGCAGCATTGCGGCCAGCAGCAGCAAGTGGTCGGTACGTTCGGTGAGCAAAAGGATTTTGCGGCCTTGTTGATAGGCTGCTTGAACATCGGCAATGATTTGCCGGTTGCGGGGATGGTGGTGGACGATGTGGCGGAATAAGTCTTGAATGCGGCTGCCGGGTAAATCGGGTGTGTCGGTGTGGCGCAGCAAAATCAGGCGTTGCTGCGGCAGGCCGGCGCCGGTTTGGGCGTGGTGGCGGATTTTTCCGCATTGCATCAAGACGATGGGCTGGTGGCCGTCGCGGCGGGTGGGGGTGGCGGTTAAGCCCAGTATATGGCGGGCAGGGGCTTGTTTGAGGGTTTGTTCAAACGAAACGGCGGAGATGTGGTGGCATTCGTCGACAATGATTTGCCCATAGGGTGCCAGCAGTTCGGCTAGGTCTTGTCGGCGCGACAGGGTTTGCAGTAGGGCGATGTCGAGCTTGCCGTTAAGTGTGCCTTTGCCTGCACCGAGGCTGCCGATGGTGTTTTCGCCCAGTTTAAGAAAGTCGTGCAGGCGTTGGCGCCATTGGCGCAGCAATTCGGCGCGGTGTACCAGAATCAGGGTGCTGGTTTGCCGCTGTGCAATGATGGCGGCGGCGGTAATGGTTTTGCCGAACGCGGTGGATGCGCAGAGTATGCCGTTTGGGTGTGGTAGCAGGGCGTTAACGGCCGCTTCTTGTTCCGGGCGCAGGCTGCCTGAAAAGGTGCACGGTAGGGGCGTGCCGGATTGTCGTTTGTCTTCGATGTGGGCCTCAATCCGGTGGTCGGCGAGCAAATCGAGCACGGCATCCAAGCAGCCGCGCGGCAGGGCGATGTGTTGGGGGTAGTTTTCGGCACAGCCAATAATGCGCGGTTTGTTCCATACGGGCAGGCGCATGGCTTGGGCTTTGTAGAATTCGGGGTTGGCAAAGGCGGCCAAGCGGATAAGGCGATTGCTTAGCGCTTGGGGAAGGCCGTTTTTTTCGATAAAAACCTGTTGTGCCAAGATTAGTTTGATTTGTGCGGGCAGTTTGGTGTTGGGTGGCGGCAAGGTTTGCTGCCGCGCTTGCCAAGGTTCGGCCAAATCTTCTGCTTCGATAAAGGCCACATCAAGCGCATATTGTCCGCCACCGGCACGGGCCAATGCGGCTTCTACTTCAGGCAGCTTTAAAAGGCTTGATACTGCGTAGATAAGCCCATTGATCGGCAAACGGGCGAAAATATTCGTCCACAAATTCGCTGTAACCTTGTGCACGCGGTTGTTTTTGCAGTGGCAGGGCAATCAGATTGCCCAAGCCGCCTTTGGGCAAGGTATCTTGATTGGGAAATAAGCGGTCATAGCTTTGTAGTGACAGCTGGCGGGTTTGGCGGCAGGTGTGGCTGATTAAGGCGGCACCCAGTTGTCGCGCTAGGCTGGCCGGTACGGCATCGGCAAAAAACCACCACAAATGGGCGCCGTTGCCGGAGCGGGATTGCTCAACGCTCACGGGGATTTGCAACTCGCGGCAGCTGTATACCACGGCGGCGGCATCCGCCTGCCAATCGCCCTTATCGACATCCATGACCAAAAAATAGCAAGTGTCGTCGGGGAGCAAGGGATAAATGCCGATGGTGTGTAAACCGGCCAGATGGCGGTAAACCGTTTGCTCGGTGAGGGGCAGAAAACGGCGGTTGGGGCAGGTGGAACATTTGATTTTAGGCTTGCCGCACACACCCGCCTGCCATTCGTTGGCGCAAGCGGGGCTGTAACCGGCTTTATCTTGGCGCGACTGCCAGCGCAGCGGATACACATCTTCACGCCCGCGAAACAGTTGGCGGAATAAGGCGATTTTGGCCTCTGCCGACATTGTTTTGCCGGTTTGCTGCGCGGCGGCAGGCTGTGGATATGGTTGTGGCCGCCAGTCGATACCGGCCTGATCCAGCAGTGTACGCAGGCGTTGGATTTCGGCTTGCAGTAAGGCGGTTTGGGTGTTTTCAGGCGCAGTGGTGGGCATAAATATGGAAGAACCTGAATTTATTCAGGCTGCCTGAAACAGTTTAACCATGCTGTGGGCGGCGGCCACGCATTGCGCTAGCGGTGCCACCAATGCAATGCGCACATAGCCTTCGCCGGCATTGCCGTCGGCACTGTCGCGCCCTAGGAAGCGGCCGGGCAGCACTTGGATGGAGGCCTCGCGCCACAATTTTTGTGCAAAGGCCAAGTCGTCGCCATCGGGCACTTTCAGCCACAGATAAAACGAGGCATCCGGCCAGTTCACTTCAAAACATTGGCGCAAAATTGGCACCACCTGATCGAATTTTTCGCGGTAGAGGCGGCGGTTTTCGGCCACATGGGTTTCGTCTTGCCAGGCGGCGATGCTGGCATATTGCACCGGCACGCTCATGGCGCTACCGTGGTAGGTGCGGTAATGCAGGAAATGGCTGAGCAATTGGGCGTCGCCCGCCACAAAGCCGGAGCGCAAGCCCGGGGCGTTGGAGCGTTTGGATAAGCTGGTAAACATCACCAAGCCTTGCTTGCTGCGCCCCAGTTGTGCGGCGGCTTGCAGGCAGCCGATGGGTGGTTGGTCGAAATAGATTTCCGAATAACATTCGTCGGATGCAATCACAAAGCCATAGCGGTCTTGCAGTTCAAATAAGGTTTGCCAATCGGCCAGCTGCATCACCGAGCCGCAAGGGTTGTTGGGCGAGCACACAAACACCAATTGCACCCGTGGCCACAGTGCTTCGTCTATACTTTGCCAATCGGGCATAAAGCGCGGCGGCAGGCAGTTCACAAATTCAATATCAGCACCGGCCAGCAAGGCGGCGCCTTCGTAAATCTGATAAAACGGGTTGGGGCTCAGAATCAACGGTTTGTGTTTGTCGGAAGTGTCGATAACGGCTTGCACAAAGGCAAACAGCGCTTCGCGGCTGCCCAATACCGGCAATATTTCGGTGTCGGCATCGGCGTGTACGCCGTTATAGCGGCGTGCAAGCCAATCGGCGCAGGCTTGCCTGAGTTCAGGCAGCCCGGCGGTGGCCGGATACAGCGCTAATTTTTCCAAATGTTCGGCCAGCGCTTGGGTAATCACCTTGGGGGTGGGGTGTTTGGGTTCGCCGATGTGCAGCGGTATTGGCGCGATATCGGCAGGGGCGTCAATACCGTGCATGGCTTCGCGCAGACGGGCAAAAGGATAGGGTTGCAGTTGCTGGAGCAGGGTGTTCATGGTGTGGTGGCGTGTGCGGTTGGAAGAATGGGAGTTCTATACCACCATCAAATAGGCTTGTCTATGTTCTGTGGTGGTTTTCTGTATATCGCAGGCAAAAAAAGGCCGCTTTGCAGCGGCCAAACTAGGGGAAACAGAAAAATGCTTTAGGCGGACTTTTGTGCCTGAATTTCTTGCCCGGTTAGCAGGTAATGGATGGTTTCCTGCACGCTGCGGATGGCGTTGCCAAACGGCAGCGGGTCTTTACCGCGGAAAAACAGGCCTTTGTCGGTTTCACCGCGCCACGCCGCGGCCAGTTTGAGGTCGATACAAAACTGACCCACTTTTTCCAAGCCGTCGCGCAGGCCGCAAACCGACAAGCAGTTAATACCTTGGGTGCAGCGGCGCGGGTCGGCTTTGGCATTGGCTTGCAGCACCGATTCGCGCTTCAGGTAGCTGTCGAGAAATTTGGTTTTCACGCCGCGCGCGGGCAAGCCCGCCACCGACATAAACTCCACAATTTGCTCGCCTTCGGCACCGGCCAAGGTTTTCTTGAAGTTGATGTGGGCATCGCCCTCACGGGTAACGGCAAAGGCTGTGCCGATTTGTACCGCAGAAGCGCCCCAATCTTTCAGCGCCACGCTGATTTTTTGGAAGTTGGCCATGCCGCCGGCCAGAATCAACGGGATTTTTTCGCGTTCCAAATCCAGCTTTTTGAACAGCTCAAAGGTTTCTTCCAATACGCGGCTGAATTCAAAGCGGCCATCGTCCAATCCGGCCACAGTAGCCGCACCCAAATGGCCGGCAGCGTGTGCCGGATGCTCGATTACAATCGCATCGGGCAAGCGGTTTTTCTTCATCCAGCGTTTCAATACAATGCCGATGCCGCGCGATTCCGATAAAATCGGCAGCAAAGCCACATCGGGGTGGTTTTCGGTCATGTCCGGTAAGTCCAGCGGCAAGCCCGCACCCATCACGATGGCGTGCGCGCCCGATTCGCAAGCCTGACGCACCAGTGCCGGATGGTCTTTAACGGCTTTCATTACATTGACTGCAATCATGCCGCGGCCTTCCGATTGCGCCAAGGCTGCCTGAATTTCACGATCCAAGGCCATGCGGTTGAGTGTGTCGTATTTTTCTTGGGTGGGGTTTTCTTTCGATTGTGCCAGCAAATCCGGGTGCAGATGGCGCAAGTCCACGCTGGCAATGGTGCCAATGCCGTTTTCACGTGCCACGGCGCTGGAAAGGCTTGAGGCAGAGATGCCCACACCCATGCCACCCTGTACGATGGGAATCAGCGAACGGCCTCGGATGGTGAGCGGTGAGAAAGCGTGCATGGCATTGTCCTGTGTTGGCGTAAAGGTGTGTGGGTGTAGCTATAGGTGATTTGTGTTTGTTGTTGGTGGCGCCATAAATTTGCGGACGCGGTGACTAAAACCGCTTTGCTTGCCCGTATGGCGCTATTGTTTTTATGGTTTGTATTTTATTACATATATATTTTATTACATATATAAGGATATAAATATTGCTGAGTGCGCAAAATTCAGTTTATTTATGTGGATAAGTAATTTTAGTGTTCAGACTCTATTTTGTAGTAAGGGCAGTGTTGATGTCAAGCTTTATTGGCTGTGGTATAAATTGTTTATGCATATTGATATTGGTTTGGCAGGAATGGGTGATGGTTTGTGTTGCCGGTGGGGTCATCATCCGGCACGATTGTGACAACTGTTCGATGTTGATATCGAAAAATACAAGGGCAAAAGAAGATGATGCGAAATACCCGTTTATTTTGGCGCGGACTGATGTGGAGCTGTATGGTGTTGGGCTTGGTGGCTTGCGGTAGCGGCAAGCCAAAAGCACCGCAAATCCGCAGCCAGAACAGCCATTTGCAGCTGGTTCGCATTAGCCACATTAGCCAGCAGGCAGGTGGGCAGGAGCTGATGTTGCGCAGCATGAGTTTGGTGGGCACACCTTATCGCTATGGCGGCAGCAGCCGTGATAGCGGTTTTGATTGCAGCGGTTTGGTGCATTTTTTGTACCAAGACGCTTTGCAAGTGTCTCTACCTCGTACTGCGCGTGATATTGCGGCGGTGTCCGCACCCATTCGTCAACAGGATTTGCGTGTGGGTGACTTGGTGTTTTTCAACACCAACGGCCAGCCGTATTCGCATATGGGGCTGTATATCGGCAATGGTGAGTTTATTCATGCCCCTTCGAGCAATGGCACCATCCGCACCGCCAAGCTAAGCCAACCCTATTTCAGCCAGCGCTTTACTGGCGCGCGCACTTTGTTTTTACGTTAATTATATGATTTTGTGTTATTGCTGTGCGTTGTAAATACCGATTAGCGGCAATTTTGCGTACAATAACGCCCTTAAAACACCCTTGACGCCGTATAGCACCGGCTAAGTAATGAATAAGGAAAGAAATATTTAATGAGTAATCATCCTTTGATTTTGGTTTTAAATTGCGGCAGCTCCTCGCTCAAAGGCGCGGTGCTGGATGTGGTAAGCGGCAAGGTATTATTAAGCTGTGTGGCGGAAAAGCTGGGCTTTGCCGACGCGTTTATTACCTTTAAAGCCGATGGCGACAAGCACAAGGTGGCGTTGGGCGGTGATCACAGCCACACTGTGGCGGTGGAAGCCTTGATGGCCGAGTTGAAAGTGCATCATCTGCACCACAAAATCGCGGCGGTGGGGCATCGGGTGGTGCACGGCGGCGAGCGTTTTACGCATTCCACCTTGATTGACGATCAAGTGATGCGCGATATTGAAGCCTGTATTGTGCTGGCGCCTTTGCACAATCCCGCACATATTCTGGGCATCCGCGCAGCGCAAGCGGTGTTCGCCGATTTGCCGCACGTGGCGGTATTTGATACCGCATTTCACCAAACCATGCCTGAGCAGGCCTACCGCTATGCGGTGCCCACCGAGCTTTATACCCAGTATGGCGTGCGCCGTTATGGTATGCACGGCACCAGCTACCGCTTTGTGGCGCAGGAAACCGCCCGTTTCTTGGGGCGTGCTGAAACCGAGCTGGCCTTGGTAATTGCCCATTTGGGCAATGGTGCGTCAATTACCGCCGTGCTGAATGGCCAATCGCGCGATACCAGCATGGGCTTAACGCCGCTGGAAGGTTTGGTCATGGGCACCCGCAGCGGCGATATTGATCCCAGTATTTTTTCGTTTTTGCAGGAAAATGCCAATTTGGATATGGCCGAAATCACCGCCATGCTGAATCACAAAAGCGGCTTATTGGGTTTGTCTGATCTTTCCAACGATTGCCGCACGCTGGAAGAGGCGGCGGCCAATGGCCATAAAGGTGCTTTATTGGCGCTGGAAGTATTTGCCTACCGCTTGGCCAAATATGTGGCGGCGATGACGGTGGCCAATGGCCGTTTGGATGCCTTGGTGTTTACCGGCGGCATTGGTGAAAACTCCACTTTTGTGCGCGAGAAAGTGCTGTCGCATTTGGCGGTATTGGGGCTGAGTATTGATCACGACGCCAATCTGGCCGCTTGCTTCGGCCGCGCCGGCATTATCAGCCAGCCAGGCAAAACACCGCTGGCGCTGGTGATTCCTACTAATGAAGAATTGATGATTGCGCAAGATACGGCGCAGTTGGCCGGGTTGAGCATTTAAATGCAGTGGTACGGTTACGGCATTACAATCCCTGCATTGCTGGTTTCAGGTAGCCTTATTAATCAATGGAGTTCACCATGACACAAGTACAATCAGCTGACATGCGCCCCACGCCGGATCGGGCCGAAGACAATGCTTTTTTCCCTTCGCCTTATTCGCTTAGCCAGTTTACTGCGCCCAAATCCAATTTGAGCGGTGCCGATTATCCAGCACCCTATACGGGCGGGCGGTGGAAAATTTTGGTGGTGGGCGCTGATGAGCGCTACTTGCCCACCGACAACGGCACGCTGTTTTCCACCGGCAACCATCCGGTGGAAACCCTGTTGCCGATGTATCATTTGGACAAGGCTGGTTTTGCGTTTGATATTGCCACGCTTTCGGGTAATCCGGTGAAGTTCGAATTTTGGGCTATGCCCACTGAAGATGAGGCGGTGTTGGGTTTGTATGCCCAATACCGGGCTCAATTTCAGCAACCGCTGAAATTGGCCGATGTAGTGGCTCAGGCGCTGGGGGAAGATTCGGACTACATTGGGGTGTTTATTCCCGGCGGTCACGGTGCTTTAATCGGCTTGCCAAACAGTGCGGACATGAAAGCGGTGCTGGCTTGGGCGCTGGAAAACGACAAATTCATTATTTCGCTCTGCCATGGTCCGGCTGCTTTTCTGGCCATGGGCAGCGATTCGCCTTTTGCGGGCTATCAAATTTGCGCTTTCCCCGATGAGATGGATGCCCAAACGCCGAACATAGGCTATATGCCCGGACACTTGACTTGGCGCTTTGGCGAAGCCTTGAAAGCCAGTGGTTTCGAAATAATGAATACCGATATTTCCGGCGCCACCCACCGGGATCGGAAAATGCTCACCGGAGACAGCCCGTTGGCGGGCAATGCACTGGGCAAGCTGGCGGCCGATGCCTTGCTAGAAGCGGTGGGAAAAGGTTAGCTGGTTACGGTGGTTTATGCTGGCAAACATTGGTTTCAGGCAGCCTTGTTGCCAATCCAGTTAGGGTGCCGAGATTAAGCTGTTGTAATGTATCTGACCATTTCCGCCTATTTATGGCGATAAAACCAGCCCTTGTTATTCAAGGGCTGGTTTTTTATGCCGCCATGCTTTCAGGCAGCCAAATGGCATGAACGCCGTTTTTTAGCGCCAACACCATCGGGTCTTGTTCAAATTCGATGGCGTATACAAAGCTCAGTTCGATTTGTTGGGCGTGCTGTTGGATGATGCTGATGGGCAGGCCGCGGGCGATGGCAGAGGCGGCGTCGTGCTGCGGCACCAGCGCCATGCCGATGCCCGATGCCACCATGTCGAGCAAGGCTTTGGGTTGGTCGCACAACACGGGGCTGGCCGGGTTGATGCGCAGCTCGCGCCACAGCTTTTGGAGTTGTTTGTGGCTGCCTGAAGCGGGCGACATATCAATCCACGGATATTGGTTCAGGCTTTTGGGCAATGCTGCCTCAATATCGGCTTGCCAAGCTTGCGGCGCAATCAGCACATAATCCATGGCTTCTAGAAAAATGCTGTGCACGTTGCGGTAGGGATTGGGGCCGAGGAAAAAGCCGGCGTGCAGCTCTTTTTTGCGCACGGCGTTGATGATGTCGCCACTGAGTTTGTAGTGGCAGTTGAGCTGCACCTGCGGCAATCGTTGGCGCAGGTATTGGGTGAGCATGGCCACTTTGCTGCCGGGCAGGGGGTAAATCAGGCCCACATCGATTTGGCCGGTGTAGTTTTCGGCCAAGCTGGCGGCAAATTGATCCAGCTGGTGCATGTGTTGCAGCAGGGCTTCGGCTTGCGGCAAAAAAGCGGCGCCGCTGCGGGTGAGTGCCATGCCTTGGGCGTTGCGTTCAAACAAAACAATGTCCAGGTTTTTTTCGATGGCTTTGATTTGTGCCGATACGGCGGGTTGGGAGAGGTGCAAGGCTTCCGCTGCTTGGGTAAGGTTGCCTTGATGGGCAACGGCAACAAAGCTTTTGAGCTGGTTTAAATCCATCTATTTTCCTTATCGCGCGAGCGCATTTTATTCTTTTGGTAAGGGTGATTTTACGCAGTTTCACTGTGCGGGCATAGGGTTGATTGGCCTTTTTGTATACGGCTTGATTTTCGGCAATGCCGGTGAGATTTTGTCTGTTGTTGGCGGCTTTTAGGCTGCCTGAAAATAATTTTATGGTGTCGCTTGGCGAAATTACAGAAAATTACATATTATAAGTTGTTGTTTAGAATAAATTGTTGCATTGCATCATCATTAGAACAAATACACCACATCAGAAAAAAAAATTAGCCAGTTGCCGTGCAATGCTCTTTAATGCCAACACGCCGCAAAGGCGCCAAGACTAAAAAGGAGAGAAAAATGGACCAACAAACTGCGCAACGGGTGCTGTCGCATCCGAAGTTTCAGGAGATGGCACGCAAAAAATCAGTGCTGGGCTGGAGCTTTTCTGCGCTGATGCTGTTTGTGTATGTGGTGTTTATTTTGTTTATCGGTTTCAGCCCCGAAAGTTTCGGTGTGCCGGTATCACCGGGCAGCGTCACCACGTGGGGTATTTATGTGGGCTTGTTTGTGATTTTGTTTGCGTTTGCCATTACCGGCATTTATGTGCACAAGGCCAATGGCGAGTTTGAAAAAATGACCCAACAAGTGGTTAAAGAAGTGCAAGGGGAAATCAAATGAAAAAATGCTTATGGGCATTGATGGCCTTGGCCGCTTCGGCCGGTGCGTTGGCGGCGGATGCCATCAGCGGGCCGGTAGAAAAACAGGCTTTGAATCTGCCGGCCATTATTATGTTTTTTATTTTTGTGGGCGGCACGCTTTATATTACTTATTGGGCGGCACGGCAAACCAAGTCGACCAAAGACTTTTACACCGCGGGCGGCGGTATTTCCGGCTTTCGCAACGGCTTGGCGATTGCGGGCGATTATATGTCGGCAGCGTCGTTTTTGGGCATTTCGGCGATGGTGTACACCAACGGCTTTGACGGCTTGATTTACTCCACCGGCTTTTTGGTGGGCTGGCCGATTGTGCTGTTTCTGATTGCCGAGCGTTTGCGCAATTTGGGCAAGTTCACCTTTTCCGATGTGGCGGCCTACCGGCTCAAACAAACCCCGGTGCGCGTGTTTGCGGCCACCGGCACTTTGCTGGTGGTGGCGCTGTATTTGATTGCGCAAGTGGTGGGCGCGGGCAAGCTGATTGAGCTGTTGTTTGGCTTGGATTACCACTGGGCGGTGATTATTGTGGGCGTGCTGATGGTGGCTTATGTGTTGTTTGGCGGTATGCTGGCCACCACTTGGGTGCAAATCATCAAGGCGATTATGTTGCTCTCCGGCGCCACATTTATGGCAATTATGGTGTTGAAATACGCCAACTTCAGCCCGGAATTGATGTTCAAAAAAGCCACCGAAGTGCATGAAAAAGGCACCGCGATTATGGCGCCGGGCGGCTTGGTGAAAAACCCGGTGGACGCCATTTCTTTAGGGCTGGCGTTGATGTTCGGTACGGCCGGTTTGCCGCATATTCTGATGCGCTTCTTTACCGTGCCCGATGCCAAGCAGGCGCGTAAATCGGTGTTTGTGGCCACCGGCTTTATCGGCTACTTCTACATCCTCACCTTTATTATCGGCTTTGGCGCGATTATGTTGGTAACCCAAGACAATCCGCAATTTTTCCATGAAGTGGTCAAAGGCGACAAAACGGTGATGGAAATGCTTGGCGGCACCAATATGGCGGCGGTGCATTTGTCCGAAGCGGTGGGCGGTGATTACTTCCTGGGCTTTATTTCGGCAGTTGCGTTTGCCACTATTTTGGCAGTGGTGGCCGGTTTGACCCTCTCCGGTGCTTCGGCGGTGAGCCACGACTTGTATGCTTCTGTTATTATGAAAGGTAAGGCCACCGGCCAGCAGGAGCTGCGGGTGTCTCGTGGCACGGTGCTGGTGTTAGGCGTGCTGGCGATTGTTTTGGGCATTGCCTTTGAAAACCAGAACGTGGCCTTTATGGTGGGCTTGGCCTTTGCCTTGGCGGCTTCCGGTAATTTCCCGGTGTTGATGCTGTCGATGTTCTGGAAGGGTTTGACCACGCGCGGTGCGGTGATTGGCGGCTTTGCCGGTTTGCTCAGTGCGGCAGTGCTGATTATCCTCGGCCCCACGGTGTGGGTGAAGGTGTTGGGGCATGAAAGCCCAATCTTCCCCTATGGCAACCCGGCGCTGTTTACCATTCCGCTGGCGTTTATCTCGGCGTGGTTCTTCTCGGTAACCGACAAATCCGAGCAGGCCAAGAAAGACAAGGCAGGATTTGAAGCACAGTATGTGCGTTCCATGACCGGCATCGGTTCGTCGGGTGCGTCCGATCACTGATGTAAATCTAGGCTGCCTGAAAATGTTTTCAGGCAGCCTCAAGCAATACCATGTTTAACCGGCTGTAAATAAAAGGAGAAACTTTATGTCTGCCATTGAATCCGTGTTGAAAGAAAATCGGGTGTTCGAACCGAGCGACGAATTCAAAACCCATGCCAATGTCAACGGCATGGATGCATACAATGCCTTGTGTGACAAAGCGAATGCCGATTACGAGGGCTTCTGGGGCGAGCTGGCGCGCGACAATATTGCGTGGAAAAAGCCGTTTACCCAAGTGCTGGACGAAAGCAACGCCCCGTTTTACAAATGGTTTGCCGATGGCCAGCTGAATGTGTCCTACAACTGCCTCGACCGCCATCTGGCCGACAAAGCCGATAAAGTGGCGATCATTTATGAAAAAGACGACGGCAGCAGTGAAAACATCACCTACCGCGAATTGTATGAGCGCGTGTGCCGCTGTGCCAACGGCCTGAAATCATTGGGTGTGCAAAAAGGCGACCGCGTGGTGGTGTATATGCCGATGGTGGCCGATGCCGTGGTGGCGATGCAGGCCTGTGCGCGCATCGGTGCCATTCATTCGGTGGTGTTTGGCGGTTTTTCTGCCGGTGCGGTAAAAGACCGCGTAAAAGATGCGGCAGCCAAAGTGATTATCACTGCCAACGAAAGCGTGCGCGGCGGCAAACAAGTGCCGCTGAAAGCCACGGTAGACGAAGCGCTGGCCGGTGGCGACTGCCCCAGCGTGGAAAAAGTGGTGGTGCTGGCGCGCACCGATGCGCAAGTGCCCATGGTTGAAGGCCGCGATATTTGGTGGCAAGACTTGGTGGCCAACCAAGCCAGCGAATGCGAGCCGGAATGGGTGGATGCCGAGCATCCGCTGTTTATTCTTTACACTTCCGGCTCTACCGGCAAGCCCAAAGGCGTGCAACACAGCACCGGCGGCTATTTGCTGGGCGGCATCGTGTCGCTGAAATGGGTGTTCGACTACAAGCCGGATGACGTATTCTGGTGCACCGCCGATGTGGGCTGGATTACCGGCCACACCTATATTGCCTACGGCCCTTTGGCCATTGGCGCCACTCAAATCGTGTTTGAAGGCGTGCCCACCTATCCGGATGCCTCGCGCTTCTGGAGCACCATCGAAAAACACAAAGTAAGCACCTTTTACACCGCACCCACCGCCATCCGCTCGCTGATTAAACTGGGTGCCGATTTGCCCACCAAATACGATTTATCCAGCCTGCGCCTGCTCGGCACCGTGGGCGAGCCCATCAACCCGGAAGCGTGGATGTGGTATTACCAAGTAGTAGGGCAAAACCGCTGCCCGATTGTGGATACTTGGTGGCAAACCGAAACCGGCTCCAACACCATTGCGCCGCTGCCCGGTGCCGTGGCCATCAAACCGGGCTCCTGCACCTTGCCGCTGCCGGGCATGATGGTGGATATTGTCGACGAATCCGGCGCGCCGGTGGAAAAAGGCAATGGCGGCTTTTTGGTGATCAAACGCCCGTTCCCATCATTGCTGCGCACCATTTGGGGCGACGATGCCCGCTTTAAATCCACCTATTTCCCCGAAGACTTCGGTGGCAAATACTATGTGGCCGGCGACTCCGCCCACCGCGATGAAAACGGCTATATCTGGATTATGGGCCGCGTAGACGATGTATTGAATGTGTCCGGCCACCGTTTAGGCACCATGGAAATCGAATCGGCACTGGTGGCCAATCCCTTGGTGGCCGAAGCCGCCGTGGTGGGCAAACCGCATGAAGTGAAAGGCGAAGCCGTGGTGGCGTTTGTGGTGCTTAAAGGCGAGCGCCCGCAAGGCGAAGACGCCAAACGCATCGCCGCCGAGCTGAAAAATTGGGTAGCACACGAAATCGGTAAAATCGCCCAGCCCGACGACATCCGCTTTGGCGAAAACCTGCCCAAAACCCGTTCCGGCAAAATCATGCGCCGCCTGCTGCGCTCTTTGGCCAAAGGCGAAGAAATCACCTCCGATATCTCCACTTTGGAAAATCCGCAGGTGATGGAGCAATTGAAGCAAACCATCTGATTGGCATGATGTGATTGGATGATGTTTTCAGGCAGCCTTTTAAAAGGCTGCCTGAATTTTTTTGGTTTGGTATGATGGTTTTTTTGAATTGGCGAGTAGGCCGTATATTAAAGGATATGTTGATGAAAGCTCGGCTGCTTCATTATTCTGAATTTGCGGATGATCTTAATCAGGCCTCGCCGCTCAAAATTGCCGCCAGCCGTAGCAAAGCGCTGCGGCAGAAAAAATTCTTTGTGTACCGCGGCAATATCCGTAGACAGAAGATTTTGCTAAATCTTGATTTTCTACCGGCCAGCAGTTGGGATGCATCTATGGTGGTTTATCCGGTGATATTCGGCGATATTGTGGCTGACGAGCTTTATTTTCACGGCTGTGTTGAAGGCAATATTACCGCTCGAAACCTTTATTGTGAGCGGTTTTCCCGGGTTTCGATTCCTTCGGGTTGCACCAAAAATTTGAATGTAGCGCAGCTTTGCTACGTTCATGCTGATTGCTTAATGGCAGGAACGGCAGCCTGCATTGCAACTGCGGTGTTGGTACGAGATGCTGAAATTGAGTTACCGGTATCCGACATCGCCCATCAGTTTGTGTTTGCATCCCAAGGCCGGGGCGTGGATTGGTCCAAGCACACATTGGATGAAATAAAACACCATTTTAATGACCGTGTGATTGATGAGCTGGATCGCCTTACGATGTATTACGGGCAATCTGTTGACGCCATGATACCGATTATGCCGTCGATACTGGATAAGCATATGCATCAGTGGCTGCGTAATCCCGTTAAATAATTATTTCATCAGTACGCATGAGATAATTTACTTTTACATACATATGGTTATACCAATTCGAAAAAATAAGATAACAAGGCGGCGAGTCGCAGACAGTACAAGTAGTACGGCAAGACGAGCCAACGCAGGTAGGTTATTTTTTCGAATTGGTATTATGTATTTTTGTCTAACCGTAGCTACTTTGCAGGGATAGCTTGGCATCATGTTTTCAGGCAGCCTTTTAAAAGGCTGCCTGAATTTTTTTGCTCTTAAAAATCCATCATCCGCTGCTTATGCCAAAGGGTTGTTTTCTTTTACCGGCGGCGGATTGCGGCGGTATTGGCGCAGGCGTTTGATGGCCGACCAAGTGGTGGCCAAGCCGCTCATCACCAGCAATAATAGCAGCGGATACACCACCAATTGCGGTAGAAACCACAATAGCGCGGCCAACAGCAGCAAGCCAATGCCGATGCTTAAATAAGCCTGGGCTTCGTCTTTATCGACAATGCGGGTGCCGTAAATCGAGCCATCGAACACATGGCCCAATTGCAGCAGCCGCTGTGCCAGTGCATTGGTGCTGCCGCGTTTGAAGCCTTGCTTGTGTTTTTGCCGCCGCTGCTTCAGCTCGGCTTGCTGCGCTTGGTTGAGCACCACTTCGGTGGCGTGTTGCAGGTCGTCGGCAAACACGGCGGTGAGGCGTGCCACGGTGGCGCTGTCTTCAATCGACACATCCAGCTCGCGGTTAATCGCCCAGCTGGATAAATTCAAATTGGTGGAACCCACCCGCGCCCAGCGGCCGTCAACAATGGCGGTTTTGGCATGAATCATGCTGCCGTTCCATTCAAACACGCGCACACCCGCTTCGAGCAGGCTGCGGTATTGGGTGCGCGACACATTGCCGATCCAACGGATGTCGGAGGTGCGCGGCACCAGCAGGCGCACGTCCACTCCGGCCAGCGCCGCGTTAATCAGTGCCTGGGTATACATCCGGGTGGGCATAAAATAGGCATCGGTAAGCCACAGATTTTCTTGCGCTAGGGTAACGGCGTTTAAGTCTAGCCGCATCATATTGCCGTTGTCCGGCGTGGTGGCCACGATACGTGCTTGGGCGGTGCCGCTGTGGTGCGGGTTGTACGAATGGCAGTTGCTGTTGAGGGTGGTGTGGCTGGCGTTGTTTTGTTGCGATTGCAGGGTATCGGCAAAGGCATCGCTCACTTGCTGCACAACCGGTCCGGTGAGTTTAACGCCGGTGTCGCGCCACGGTGCCACGCCTTTGGCCGCATCGCCGCACCAGGCCGAAGAAATACATAAGCCGCTAACAAAGGCAGTATGGCCGTCGATGACAATGCTTTTACGGTGGTTGCGCGAAATCAGGCCGATGCCGCCCACCAGGCTTGGGCGGTTGTAGGCCACCACCACGGCGCCGGCGGCACGCAAAGGGCGGAAAAAGCCGCGGTAATGCGCCCATACACTGCCAAACCAGTCGTACACCAGCCGCACTTGCACGCCTTGCTGTTGCTTTTCAATCAGTAAATCGCGGATTTGGCGGCCAAAAGCGTTGTTGGCGAAGATGTACATTTCAATGTCGATGCTGTGGCAGGCCGAGGCGATGGCCGCTTGCCAAGCCGGGAAGTTTTCGGTGCTGTCGAGCAGCACTTCGATGCGGTTGTCGGCGGCGGCTTCGCTGCCGGAAGCGCGGCTGACAATTTGCTCGGCCAAGGCAAGCGTGTCTTCGGGCAGCGGCTCGGGCAAGTCAACGGCGGCGGTGGGCGTGGGCATGGTAAAAATCCCCCAAAACGGAATGGGCTTATGCTAGCACAAAGCTTGTGTGACGATGGTGCTGGATTGGTTTCAGGCAGCCTTTGATGGGTAATGGCATTTGAGCTTCGGCAATGACGGTTTTATATTTCAGGCAGCCATGGCTGATGATGGGTGAGGCTGCGGATAACCAAACGGTTGGGGTGTAAGGCCTGCTGCAAGCGCGGTGATAAGGGTGAGGGCAGGCCGAGGATGGCGGCGGCCACGGCTTCGCCACACAAGGGCGCGGTGGCTAGGCCGCGGCTGCCGTGGGCGGTGTTGATGTAAATGCCGGGCAACCACGGGCAGGGGGTGTTGATGCGCTGGTTTTTGTCGTGCGCCAGCTTGGCATAAACTTGGCGCATGGCGGCGGCATCGCCCACGGCACCTACCACCGGCAGATGGTCGAAGCTGTCGCAGCGCACGGCGGCGTGGCCGCTGGCTGGTTGATTATTGGGATTGGCGGCGTGTAAATCGGCAGCCAGCGCGGGATTGAGGCGGTGCAGTTCGCGCCAGTTGTGCTGTTGTTCGGCGGCGCGCCAATCGTGGCCGGCATCGTTGGGCACAAAGCTGGCACCAAAGCACATTTGCCCTTGCCAAGCCGGGCTGATGTAGCTGGCGCCGCTGAGTGCGCAGCGCAGTTGTTGCGCCAGCACACCGGCGCGGGCCGTGTTGGTTTGGCCGCGGATGGGCTGGAACGGCCAGCCGTGCAGCAAGGGCAGGTGGGCGCTGGCGGCGCCGCCGCACAACACCACATGCGAAGCCGCCAGTATGTGTGCGTGGCCGTGTTGACGATAGCTGAGCTGCCAGTGGTTGTGGTGGCGCTCTACATCTTCAACGCGGGCATATTCGACTAAGCGGATATGGGGATGGGCGAGCAGGGCGTTGACCCAGGCGGGCGGATGCAGCCAAGCGCCGTGCGGCCACCACAGGCCGCTGTGGCTGATGGGGACGCCCGCTAATGTGCTGGCTTCTGCGGCGTTAACGGCCTGATACAGTGTGCTGTGGGGGTGTTGCTGTGCCAACTGTTGGTTGCGGCGCTCTTCGCTGGCATTGTGGTTGAGGTGCAGCACGCCGCAAGCGTGCCAGCCGTGGCTTTCAGGCAGCGTTAAATCCAGTAGTTGACGGCTGTAGCCATAGCCGGCCAGCAGCAGCTCGGTTTGGGCGGTGGGGTGGGCAGCGATTTTGGCATACAGCAGCCCTTGGCGGTTGCCTGAGGCCGCTTGGGCGGCTTTGCCCGCTTCCAATACGGTAACGGCCACGCCGCGCTGTGCCAGCGCGTAAGCCGTGGCGGCACCAGCAATGCCTGCGCCCACTATCGCCACATGCTGTACCGGCAGTATTGGTGCCGCCGTCAGCCAGGGCGGGCTGGGCGTGTGGGCGGATTCATGCGGTGGCAGCAGCATCAGCGTGCTGTTGGGCAAGGGGTTGGCAATGCAGTAGTGTCCGGGTGGTTGCCAGTAGCGCAGCGCTTGTTGCAAACGCTGATTGAAGTCGGCATGGCCGGGGCTGAAGCAGCGGCTTTCAGGCAGCCTATCGGTGTGGGTATGCCAATACAGCGGCTGTTGTGTTTGGTGTTGTTGCCAGCATTGCACCAATTCGGCGCTGGTGGGCCAGTGCGCCCAGCGGTGGATAGCGGCTTTCATGGTGTGGAAGCGGTGTTGCCTTGGTTGAGCCACTGCCATTGCTGTTTGAGGGTTTGGCGCAAGGCTTGTTCTTTTTGCTGTGGGGTGTCCAGCCCTTCGGTGAGGCGCTGAAAATCGAGGCTGAAGCTGGGGCGGGTGAGTGAGCCACTGATTTTGAGCGGCAGCAGGGCATCGTTGCCGCGATTTTGGCGGGTGTGTACGCGCACATCGTAATTCATTTGCTGTTGGGCAAAATCGAGGGTGCCGCTGCCGTCGATGTCGAAATTGGCCGCATTAAGCCAGGTGTGCTGGCTGCGGCCAATGCCTTGGTTGATGGGCACGGTGATTTCAAAGCGGCTAAACGGGGTGTGGCTTTGTTCGTTAAAAGCCAAGGTGGTGGGGTTGCCGCTGCGCTGCAAAATATTGTTGATGTCAATACCGCGCCAGCTGCCTTGCTGCAATTGCAGCTTCACTTCGCCGTTCAGATTTTGCGCCCAGTTATCGGAGAGGGCGTTTTGGCCGTTGAGCTGGAAGTCGGCATCGCCTTGGCCGTTGAGGTTGTGGAAATTCAGGGTGTCTTGCAGCAGGGGTTTGATTTGAATGTGGGTGAAGCGCTGCGCCAGCTGCCAGCTGTTGCGCCCGTCGTTGCGCAACAGCATATGGCCTTGGCTACTGCCTTCATAGAGTTGGGCGCGGATGTTGTCGAGGCGTAATTGCTCAGCATTGAGTGTGATGTGGCTGCCAAAATTATCCAGCTGGCCGAAAGGGGTGGTGATGCGCCCCACCGCCACTTGCCATTCGGTTTGGCGGCCAGCCAGCCATTGGCGCCATTGCTGATTAAGCTTGGGGTTGGCAATAAAGGGGGTTTTTTGCGGCCAATACGGGCGCAAGGACAGCTGGCCAAGATTGATGCTGCCGTTTAATGTGTCGGCTTGGCCGTTATCGCCACGGGCATAGTCGGCCGCTAATTGCAGGTTTTGGCCGTCGAAGCTGCCGCCCAGCTGTATTTGCGCTTGTTTGCTGCCGTGGCCGCTGATGCGGCCGCTCAATTCGCTGTTCCAACGTGGATTGGGCAGTTGGTTGACGGTGTCTTGATGGCTGCTGAAGTTGAAATCGTCTACTTGCCAGCGGGTGTCGGCCAGCCAGTTGAATCCGCCGCTGCTGGTAATCAGGGTTTGATTGTTGTCTTGCTGCCAGCCGCCGTTAAATTGGAAATGCCCCACGCTGCCGCTTTGGTTGTGCCAAAACACGCGGTTGAGCAATAAGGTGGCGTTGCCGTTGTTGTTGTCTTGCCCGGCGTTCATCATCACCGAAACCTGGGGTAAATCCAGATAATTCAAGCCCACTTGCCAGCGGTTGCCGCTGCCGCTCATGGTGAGTTGGTGTGTATTGCTGTGCGATTGCCATTGTAATTGCTGCATCAACAGGCTGCTGCTTTGCGGCTGCCACACGCCGCTAAACTGCCATTGGCTGGTGCTGGCACCCAGATAAGGCAGTGTGGCGGCCAAGTTGACGCGCATATTTTGCCACTGCCACGGCTGCGCCCGCATGCTTTGCCCTTGTGCTTGCCATTGCACGGCTGGCCAGCCGCTGCGCTGCCATTGGCCGCTGGCTTCAAACGGGCTTTGCGCTTGGCTGAATTGGCGGATGATAGCGTTGATTTGATCGATATGGTGGCGGTGGCCACCGTCGTAGAGGTCGATTTGGCCGTTGCGCAGCACCAAGCGATTGATGGCGGGCGCTTGATCGGATTGCTGTTGCCCGAGTTGGCGTAAGTCGTGGAAATTCCATTGCCCGTCGGTATGGCGGTAGAGGCGCAGCCGCGCGTCTTGCCACACCCATTTTTCGATGGCGGTTTGGCCGAACAGGGTTTTCCAGGCCAAGCCGATTTGCATTTGATCAATGCTCAGGTCAACATTATCGCTGTGCGGATTGCTTAAGCGCACATGGTAAAGCGTGGCGGTGGGGCGTGGAAACCAACTGCGGCCGATGCGCTGGTCGAAATGCAGCTGGCGGCCGCTGCCGGCCAATGCTTGTTCGGCCATGCTGTGCAGGCGTTGTTCACTAAATAAATAATACAGGCCGACATAGCCGCTTAACGTGAGCAGTAAGGCGCCCACGCCGCCGTAAAAAAACAGCTTGAGCCAAAATTTGCCGGATCTGAGTTTGCGTATCATAAAAAAACGGGGTGCGGCGGAAAACCAAGCAAGAGTACACCAGTTGGCTGTGTCTGCAAAGCAGGCTGGACAAGGCTTTGGCTTGCTATTGTCATGATTAATCTATATTTAGCGCTAGGATGCGCCGTGTGTACCCGACACAACTTTAAAAGGCTACCTGAAAACAAGCACAGAATTATGCGGTTTCGCCATCGGCCAAACCGGTGAGCAGATGGCGGATGTGTGCCATGGCGGCATGGCTGTGTTGGCGGCGGAAGTCGGGCGTGGTGTCGGTGCACGATAAATTGGCGGCTTGGCCAATCACACCGCACACGGGCGCATAGGGCAGGCTAAGCTCGCGTGCCAAAATGGCTTCCGGCATGCCGGTCATGCCCAGCACTTCGGCACCGTCTTGCGCATAGCGGCGCGCTTCGGCACAAGTAGGCAGGCGTGGGCCTTGAATGCAGGCGTAAACGGCTTGTTGGGTAAGCTGGGTATGGGTGGCGGCGGCCAGAGTGCGGATGCTGTGGCGCAAGTCTTCGCTGTAGGGGCAGGCAAAATCGGTGTGCACCACTTCTTGGTTTTGGCCTTCAAAAAAGGTGTGGTGGCGCCCGTAGGTGTAGTCGATTAAATCGTTCGGAATCACCAGCGAGCCGGGGGCGATGTGTGCGCACAAGCTGGCCACGGCGGTAACGGAAATAATCCCTTCAGCACCGGCTTCGCGCAACGCCCACAGATTGGCGCGGTAGTTGATTTCATGCGGTGCCAAAGCATAATGCGCACCGTGGCGCGACAAAAACACCACTTCCTGCGCGCCCATGCGACCGAAATACAGCGGTGCCGACGGCAGGCCGTAGGGCGTGCGGATGATTTGCTTGCGGGTGAACGACACTTCAGGCAGCGTGCTTAAGCCGCTGCCGCCGATAATGGCCAGCATAATGGTGCTTCCTATCATTTCATTATGTGAGAGGCTGTTGATTGTACGGTTGAAGCGGCAAATCGGCAAATCGGGGTGTGGGTGTTGATGCGGCACAAATAAAAACCGACCCCAAAGGCCGGTTTGATAAAGCACGGATACAGAATTACAGATGCGCGCCGATAATTTGCAGCATCTGCGCCAGCACTTTGGGGTTGGCGGCCACGATGTCGCCGCTTTCCAGCCAACTGCCTTCGCCGTGCATATCGGTGATGATGGCACCGGCTTCTTTGGCAATCAGGGCGCCGGCGGCGATGTCCCACGGCTTGAGGTTGAATTCGAAAAAGCCGTCTACGCGGCCGCTGGCCACATGGCACAAATCCAATGATGCCGCGCCTTCACGGCGGCCACCGGCGGTTTTGGCGAGGAAGTCTTTGAGAATGGCCAAGTAGGTGTCCATCATGCTTTGGTCTACCACCGGAAAGCCGGTGGCAATCAGGCATTGCGGCAATTCGATGCGGTTGCTAACGCGGATGCGTTTGTCGTTGAGCAGTGCACCTTGGCCGCGGCTGGCGGTGTAGAGGTCGTTGTATTCGGGGGCGAATACCAGCGCTTCAGCCAACACGCCTTTGTGCAGCAAGGCCATGGAAATGGCGTATTGTTTGTGGCCGTGCAAGAAATTGGTGGTGCCGTCTAAGGGGTCGATAATCCATTCGTATTCGGGCTTGGCCGGTACTTCGGCGGCGCTGAGCTGGCGGATTTCCACGCCGTCGCGGCTTTTGCTGCCGGTAAAGTAGCCGCCTTCTTCGCTGCGGATAAGGTGATCCGGGTGGCTGTAGAGCAGGCTGTCCAGAATAATGGCTTCGGCTTCGCGGTCAACATCGGACACAAAGTCGTTAAAAGCTTTGCTGTCTACTTTGATGGCGTCCAGATTGCCGGCGGCGCGGGTCATCATGTGACCGGCTTTGCGGGCGGCTTTAAAGGCGGTGGTAAGAATGGGGGTCATGGTGCGTACTCGTGTTTGGCGGCGGGCGGCAATGCCCGGATGCGCTTGTTAAAGGCGGCAAATTCAAAGAGCAAAAGCCGCAATGCGGATGCTTGCGGCAGGTTGGCGCAAATTATACGCCAAAATAAATGCTTGCCATAGGGGCAGAGCGGATTAATTGCGGCGGCTGTGGTGATTAAAGGCTGCCTGAAATGATGTTTTGCACCGATTGAGCTATAGCAAAGAAAATAAATAAATCATACAAGGCGGGGAGCCGCAGACAGTACACACGTACGACCAGGCGAGCCAACGCCGTAGGATTATTTAGTTTCTTTGCGATACAATGGCGCGTTTGGTGTTTCAGGTAGCCTGAATCACTGCGTATTCCGCTTTTTTAAAGTCAAACCCATGCTCGATAAACCCGCTTTGCCCGCGTATCTTCATCATATTAATGTGGTGTTGTCGCGCACCAGCCACCCGGCCAATATCGGCGCCGCCGCCCGCGCCATGAAAACCATGGGGCTTACCCGCCTCACTTTGGTGGCGCCGAATCTGATGGCCACGCCGATGACGGCCGAGCCGCCGCTGTTTAACCCCGCGCAGCCGCAAGATTTCAGGCTGCCTGAAGAAAGCTTTGTATTGGCTTCCGGCGCGCGCGATGTGTTGGAAAACGCCCGTATTGTGGCCACTTTGGCAGAGGCCTTGGCCGATACGGTGCTCAGCTGTGCGCTCACCAGCCGCAAGCGTGAGCTTACCGCGCCGATGCACACCCCGCGCCAGCTGGCGCCCGAATTATTGCAAGCGGCGCAGGCCGGGCAGGCGGTGGCGCTGGTGTTTGGCAATGAAACCTTTGGCTTGAGCATAGACGAAGTGCAATGCTGCAACCGCTTAATGACCATCAACGGCAATCCGGATTATTTTTCTTTGAATCTGGCGCAGGCGGTGCAAGTGGTGAGCTACGAGCTGTTTAGCCACACCGATGTGCCGATGGATTATTTGCAGCAATCGCCCAATTTGGCCACCCACGCTCAAACCGCGGGCATGGTGGCGCATTTGCAGGCACTGATGAATGAAACCGGCTTTTTCAACCGCCGCAACGAAGCGCGGCTGATGCGACGCATGGCCGTGCTGTTCGACCGCGCCGCGCCCACCACCGAAGACATCGACATCTTGCGCGGTTTTTTCAATACCGTGTCGCGGCAAATCAAATAGGCTGCCTGAAAGGAATGCCGCATGAATTATGCGCTTGACGCATTATGGTGGAAGCTGCAAACCCCGGCGGTGCGCGATTTGGCCGTATTGCTCACCGCGCCGCCGCCGTGGCTAAGCGGTGTAGAGCTGCCGGTGCGCAACTTATTAGGCGAAGATGGTTTCCGCTACTTGCTGGCGCTGGATGATAATCCGGCGCCGCTACAGCATTTTTTGCAGACCCACGCCCCGTTTGGCCGGCGCTTGGGCGTGTATGCCGAGCAACTGCTGGCCTTTTGGCTGGCACACGCCCCGCACGCACGCCTGCTGGCACACAATCTGCCGGTGTTGGCCGCCAACGGCCAAACCGCCGGGGCGGCCGATTTTATCGCCGAACTCAACGGCACGCTTTACCACATCGAACTGGCGTGTAAATACTATGGTGGTGCCGACGATTGGCGCGGCCTTAACCCGCAAGACACCTTGGCGGGCAAGGCCGCCAAATTGCACAGCCAACTGGCGTTGGCGCACAGCCCGGCGTTTCAGGCAGCCTTACAGCGTGCGGGTGTATCGGCAGATGTTCCACTGCACAGCGTTTCGGTGTTGCGCGGGATGTTGTTTTTACCCGCTGCCACCACGCCCTTGCCGGCTCCGCTTAATCCTTACGGCTGGCACGGTTTATGGGGCAAGCAATGGCCGCAGCTCTTGGCCGTTATAGCCGATTTGGGCACCGTGCGTTTTGCCGCCCTTGGCCGCATGGATTTACTGGCACCGCAAAGGCTGCCTGAAAGCCAAACACAAGATGCGGCGGCAATACAACAAAGCACTGCGCACGGCATGGTGGCGGTATTGCAAGCACGGCCCGACGGCCATTGGCATGAAGTACGGCGCTTGATGAAAGTGGCATCGGCGTGATGGCGTGGCTTATTATTGTGTTATTGTGCGGCGCGGTTTACAGTGTGGCAATGAGGCTGCCTGAAATGTGAACAGACCCTAAGGTTATCGGTTATTTTGATTAAAGCAGGCTGCCTGAAGTGTTTTCAGGCAGCCTGCTTTAATTTTTAGTTGCATTACCCGCTTAAACACAGCGGCTCAGTTATGATACACTAGCGGTTTTAGTTTTGTACCCACGGCTACTGTGCGCCGCCAAATCTTGGCAATGCGGTGGCGCGGGTTCGCTATTTTATACAATCAACACATTGAAAGACTAAGGGTTTGCGATGAGCGTAACGGTAGAAAAATTGAGCAATCTGGAACGTAAAATCATTTTGGCTTTGCCGTGGGAAGACATCAATGCCCATGTGGCCGCGCGCCTGCAAAATGCACAAAAACGCGCCAAAGTAGATGGCTTTCGCCCCGGCAAAGCACCGCTGAAAATGGTAGACGCCATGTATGGTGCCGGTATTCGCGATGAAGTGCTGAACCAAGAAGTACAAAAAGCCTTTTACGATGCCGTGAGCGAAGCCGATGTGAAAGTGGCCGGTTTCCCCCGCTTTGAAGGCTTGGAAACACAAGACGACGACAAAGCGTTTAAAGTGGCCGCGCTGTTTGAAGTGTTCCCCGAGGTGACTGTGGGCGACTTGAGCGCACAAGAAGTGGTGAAAGTGTCTACCGAAGTGGGCGATGCCGAAATCGACAAAACCATCGATATCCTGCGCCAACAACGCACCCGTTTTAATCGTGTGGAGCGCGAAGCCCAAGACGGCGACCGTGTGATTATCGACTTTGCCGGTAAAATCGACGGCGAAGCCTTTGAAGGCGGTGCGTCTGAAAACTACCCGTTTGTATTGGGTAAAGGCCAGATGCTGCCTGAATTTGAAGCCGGTATCCGCGGCATGAAAGAGGGCGATGTAAAAGAAGTGACCGTGGCCTTCCCTGAAGACTACCATGGCAAAGATGTGGCCGGTAAAACCGCCGTGTTCACCATTACCCTGAAAAACGTGGCCGAAGCGGTGTTGCCGGAAGTGGATGCTGAATTTGCCAAAACCTTGGGCATTGTGGATGGCGATGTGGCCAAAATGCGCGAAGAAGTGAAGAAAAACGTGAGCCGCGAAGTTAACCGCCGCGTTAAAGACCAAACCAAAGAAAGCGTGATGAACGCCTTGTTGGCCGCCACCAGCATTGAGCTGCCCAAAGCTTTGGTGGCCGAAGAAGCCGCCCGCTTGGCCGAAGACATGAAGCAAAACTTCACCAACCAAGGCATGGACGCGGCCAACTTAGATTTGCCCGCCGATATGTTTACCGCACAGGCCGAGCGCCGCGTGGCTTTGGGCTTGATTTTGGCGCAGCTGGTGGACGACCAAAAACTGGAGCCGAAAGAAGGCCAAGTGCGCGAAATCGTGGGCGAATTTGCCGAAAGCTACGAAGACCCGCAAGAAGTCATCGATTGGTATATGAGCGATGCCAAAAACCTGCAAGGCCCCACTTCTTTGGCGATTGAAGCCAATGTGGTGGACTATGTATTGGGCCAAGCCAAGGTTACCGACAAAGCCATGTCGTTTGACGAAGTAATGGGCCAGCAAAGCTAAGGCTGCCTGAAACCGTTATATTGATAAAAGCACCGAAGTGGTTTAGCGCTGCTTGGGTGCTTTTTCTTCAAATTTAAATACCTATTCTACAAAATTAAGACAACAAGGCGAGCCAACGCAGTTAGGCTATTTTCTAGGGTTGATATAACAAGGAGTGGCGATGATGCCGACAATTAATAATCTGGGCTTGGTGCCGATGGTGGTGGAGCAAAGCGGCCGTGGCGAGCGCGCTTACGACATCTACTCGCGCCTCTTGAAAGAGCGCATTGTGTTTTTGGTGGGGCCGGTCAACGATGCCACTGCCAATTTGGTGGTGGCGCAGCTGCTGTTTTTGGAAAGCGAAAACCCGGATAAGGATATTTCGCTCTATATTAATTCGCCTGGCGGCTCGGTAACGGCGGGGATGTCGATTTACGACACCATGAATTTCATCAAGCCCGATGTGTCCACCCTGTGTTTGGGGCAGGCCGCCAGCATGGGCGCGTTTTTGTTGTCGGCAGGCGCCAAAGGCAAGCGTTTTGCGCTGCCCAACAGCCGGGTAATGATTCACCAGCCTTTAATCAGCGGTGGCTTGGGCGGCCAGGCTTCGGATATCGAAATCCATGCCCGCGAGCTGTTGAAGCTCAAGCAAAAGCTGAATGAGCTGCTGGCCAAACACAGCGGCAAAAAGCTGGCGCAATTGGAAAAAGACACCGATCGCGACAATTTTATGTCAGCCGAAGAAGCGCTGAAATACGGCTTAATCGACCAGGTGGTTAAAAGCCGTGCGGATGCGGTATAGTAGCCATATCGTTTGAATGTGTTTCAGGCAGCCTTTGCGGCTGCCTGAATGCTTTGGCCGCCGCGCGGTTGTGGTAAACTGCGTTTTTGTTGCCATACCTGCATCATAAGGAAGCAAAGCCATGAAAAAACATCTGCCCACGCTGGCGCTCACCATGCTGCTGGCCGCCTGCCAAAGCGCCACGGTGCAAACTGAAACAGCTGCCGAAACGGTGCCGCCGGTGCCAACCCATCAAACCCATCTGGATGCCCAATACATTGGCCAAGGCTTGCTTACCCGCCCGGATGTGCAGCGCTTTATTAGCCAGCGCGTGGCGCGTGGCGGCTTTTCGCGCCCCGAATTGGAGGTGTTTTTTGGCAACGTAGAGCAGAAGCCCAATATTATCAGCATTATGGATCGCCCCGGCACATCGCGGCCATGGTATGAGTTTCGCCAAAACAATGTTAGCGGCAGCCGCATTCAAAATGGCGACCGCTTTTGGCGCAATAATGTGGCGGTGATTGATGCGGTGTCGCAGCGCTATGGCGTGCCTTCGGAGCTGATTGTGGCAATTGTGGGCATCGAAACCAACTACGGCAGCAATATGGGCTCGTTCCGCTTGGGCGATTCGCTCACCACCTTGGCTTTCAGCTATCCGCGCCGCGCCGAATTTTTCCAAAAAGAGCTGGATCAATTCTTGCAATTGGCGCACGAAGAAAAGCAAGACATGTTCACCTTTAAAGGCAGCTATGCCGGCGCCATGGGCATGCCGCAATTTATGCCTTCCAGCTACCGCCAATGGGCGGTGGATTGGGATGGCGACGGCCACCGCGATATCTGGAATAATGTTGGCGATGTGGCCGCTTCCGTGGCCAATTATATGAAACAGCACGGCTGGCAAACCGGCGCACCGATGGCAGTGCCGGTGCAACTCAATATCACGCCCGAATTGCAGGCGCTGCTTGATGCCAAAACCGAGCTTAACCACACCGTGGGCGATTTCCGCCGTTTGGGCGTGCAAGTGCCCGGCCATGTGGCCGACCGTGAAAAAGCACTGCTCTACCAGCTGGAAATCGCCCCCGGGCAATACCAGTATTGGCTGGGCCTGAATAATTTTTACACCGTTTGGCAGTATAATCACAGCCGCATGTATGTGAGCGCCGTGCGCGAAATCGCCAATGGCTTGCGCGGCGGTAACGGCGGCTTGTAAATTTTGATTTTTTAAGGAGTGAATTGCAATGAATAAAATGTTAATCGCCACCGCGGCATTATTGGCACTGGCCGGCTGTGCCAGCCAACAAACACCTGCAACCACCGCCAACACCGGCAGCACTGCCGCCAGCAGCATGCAACTGGCCGAAGTGTCCAGCATCGACAGCACAGTAGAAGTGGCCTACACCTGCGACAGCCCCGAAGGGCCGAAAAAAGTAGGCGCCATGTATGGCGTAAAAGACAACACCTTGGTGGTGGCGCAAATTAAAATCGGCGATCAACTAACCCCCGGCCTCTACCGCGTGCTCAACGATGCCCAAGGCGAGCGCCAAAACAGCTATTACGGCAGCGGCCTTACTTGGACCACCGGTAAAGCCACTCCGGCCAATGCCAAAAAGGTGAACGGCGATATGCTCACCCAAGCCAGCGCATTGGATGCCATGGGCGCACCGGTGGGCACCCAAACCGTATTGTTGCGCACTTGCCGAGCCAATTAAGCCGCTAGCACATAGACGCAGTTTCAGGCAGCCTGAAATGGATTACTTAGGCTGCCTGAACCCATTTAACACAATGGAAAACCATGGCATATCAAGTATTGGCGCGCAAATGGCGCCCGAAAAAATTTGCCGATTTGGTCGGCCAAGAGCATGTGGTCAAGGCATTGGTGAATGCCTTGGGCAAAGGCCGCCTGCACCACGCCTATTTGCTCACCGGCACGCGCGGGGTGGGCAAAACCACCATTGCGCGCATTTTGGCCAAAAGTCTGAACTGCCCGCATGCAGAAGCAGGCGAGCCTTGCGGCGTGTGCGACAGCTGCACCCAGATTGACGCCGGGCGCTATGTGGATTTGCTCGAAATCGACGCCGCTTCCAACACCGGCATCGACAACATCCGCGAAGTGCTGGAAAACGCCCAGTATGCGCCCACGCTGGGGCGATACAAGGTTTACATTATCGACGAAGTACACATGCTGTCGAAAAGTGCCTTCAACGCCATGCTCAAAACGCTGGAAGAGCCGCCCGAGCACGTTAAATTTATTCTGGCCACCACCGATCCGCACAAAGTGCCGATTACCGTGCTCAGCCGCTGCCTGCAATTTGTGCTGCGCAACCTGAATGTACAGCAAGTGCACGATCACTTGGCGCATGTGCTTACCACCGAAAACACCGCCTACGAAGACGCTGCCTTGCAATTGCTGGGCCGCGCCGCCATGGGCTCTATGCGCGATGCACTCAGCCTGCTGGATCAAGCCATTGCCATGGGCTCCGGCAGCGTAAACGAAGCCGATGTACGCCAAATGATTGGCGCGGTAGACAAAAGCTATCTCTACGACTTATTGGCCGCACTGGCGGCGCAAAACGGCACCGTACTGATGGACAAAGCCGCTGAAATGGCCGGGCGCGCCATCGGCTTTGACAATGCCTTAAGCGAGCTGGCCTTACTGCTGCAACGGCTGGCCTTGCTGCAAACCATTCCCGCTGCCGTGGCCGCCGACGACCCCGAACGCGCCCGCCTGCAACAACTGGCCGCAAGCTTAAGCGGCGAACAAATCCAGCTTTATTACCAATGCGCCATCCGTGGCAAACAGGATTTAACCTTAGCGCCGGAAGAATACGCCGGTTTTGTGATGACCTTGCTGCGCATGCTTGCCTTTGCGCCGCTGGCCGCCGCCAAACAGCCCGCCAACGGCCAAATTAGCGGCAGCAGCTTACAAGATGCACCGCCAGAATCGGTGGCGATAGCGCCGATTGCTGCGCCCAATACCGATGCACCGGCAGTCGAACCGGTGGTAGAGCAACATCGCGCCGCACCTGAGTTTCAGGCAGCCTCAGTGGCGGAATCTGTGCCCAGTAACACCAATGCGGATAACGCCGACATCCCGCCGTGGCTGGATACCGAAGCAGAGATGGTCGCCGAAGCGGAAGTTATCGAAACCGCCGCTGGTGAGAATGAAGCAAACCCGCCTGCCAATAGGTCGGCTTATGCTGCCGCGCCTATGGTTGAATCTGCGGCTCAGCCTGTATTGGCCGAGCCTCAAGTCGCAGCGTATACCAGCCAATCAGCCACCACAGCAGCAGAAAAGCAGCATCATGCCGTGGCCGCAACAGATGTTCAGGCAGCCTTGGCATCATCGCCACCCGCCTCAGGCACGGCATCGCCGCCTATTGCCAACACTGAGCAGCAAGATGAAGCCCCTGCAACTTTGCCCGAGCTCACAGCGGCCAACTGGCCGCAAATCGTGGCCATGCTGGCGCACAAACTCGGCGCGGTGCAGTTGTTTGCCCAACATTCGGCAGTGGCTGCTTTTGATGCCGCCAGCGGCCATTTGCAATTGGCACTGGCTTCGGAAGGTGAAATCACCGCCGATAAAGCACGGCTGCAAAGGCTGGCCGAAGTATTGTCTGCCGCCTATGGCCGCCGCATTGAGGTTAGCACCGAGGCCTGGCAGCAAGACAGCGGCCTGGAAACCCAAGCCATGCGCTTGCAGCGCTTGCAGCAAGAAGCGCGGGCAGCGGCGCAGCAGCAATTGGAAGCCGACAGTGCCGCACAAAGCCTGATTAGCCTGTTTGGCGCCCAATGGCTGCCTGAAAGCCTGATTTTGAAAGAAGCCAATTAATACCAATTCTAAAAAATAGCTTAACTGCGTTGGCTCGCCTTAGCTCGAAGAGAACGATTTTGTAAGGTGCTAAAGCACCAACAAACTCTGTTCCGTACTAGCTGTACTGTCTGCGGCTCAGCTCAAAGAGAACGATTTACTAAGGCGCTGAAGCACCAAGTAAATCAGTTTCGCCTTGTTATCTTATTTTTTAGAATTGGTATAAGCTTATCGTTAAAAAACATTCAACCCTAAAAAAGGACATACCATGTTTGGAAAAGCCGGAATCGGCGGTTTGATGAAACAAGCCCAACAAATGCAGGAACGCATGAAACAAGCCCAGGCCGAGCTGGCCAATGTGGAAGTGAACGGCGAAGCCGGCGGTGGCATGGTGAGCGTCACCATGAACTGCCATTACGGCGTGAAGCGCATCCACATCGACGACAGCCTGTTGGCCGATGCCGCCGACGACAAAGAAATGCTGGAAGACCTGATTGCCGCCGCCGTGAACGATGCTGTGCGCAAAGCCGAAGCCACCAGCGCAGAGCGCATGGGGCAGTTTACCCAAGGCATGAATTTGCCCGCCGGCATGGGCGACTTGTTCAAATAAAGCGTGCGCCTTGTTTTCAGGCAGCCTGAATCACCATTAAGGCTGCCTGAATTTGTTTTGGCCTGCATATCCAGAGATACCATGAAACCCATTGACGCATTCAGCCGCCTCACCCAAGCCCTGAAAGTTTTGCCCAATGTCGGCCCCAAGTCGGCGCAGCGCATGGCTTATCAATTGCTGCAACACAAGCGCGACGGTGCCGAAGAATTGCTGGCCGCCTTGCAGCAGGCTTTGTTGCAAGTGCGCCATTGCCAGCAGTGCAACACCTTTTGCGAAGGCGATTTGTGCCATGTGTGTGCCGATGAAACCCGCGCACAAACTCGGCTGATGATTGTGCATATGCCGGCCGATGTGGCCAGCATGGAAACGGCCAATTGCCACGACGGCCTTTATTTTGTGCTGATGGGGCAGGTGAATCCGGCGCAAGGCATGGATTTGAGCCATATTGCTTTAGAAAAACTGGTGGCACGGCTGCAAAACAGCGCGGTGGAAGAAATCATCATCGCCACCAATTTCACTGCCGAGGGTGATGCCACCGCCTATGTGCTGGCCGAGCTGTTTAAAAATCTGCCTTACCGGGTGAGCCGTTTGGCGCGCGGTATGCCTTTGGGCGGCGAATTGGAATATGTGGATGCCGGTACTTTGGCGCAAGCCGTATACGAACGCAGGCAATTAAAATGAGCGCCAGCCAGAGCAAACCCAAATGGCGGCGTTGGCTGCGCGAAGCGCTGCAATTGGCGGTAATCTTATTGCTGGTGGGCGCTGCCGTGGATTGGTGGCGTGCGCCGCAACAGCCCTTGCAAGCCGCCGATACACCGCTTCAGCTAGTGGATGGCCGCAGCGTGAGCCTGCGGGCGCTCAGCCACGAGCAGCCGCTGGTGCTGTATTTTTGGGGCAGCTGGTGCGGCATTTGCCGCCATACTTCGCCCGCCATCGATAAGCTGGCACGCAACGGCCATGCGGTGCTGGGCGTGGCACTGCAATCGGGTGATGATGTCCAGATTGATGCTTATCTGCACCAACACGGCTGGCAGTTTGCCAATTTAAACGACAAGCAAGGCGATTGGTCGCGCCAATGGCAAGTGGCGGCCACACCCACCATTGTGCTGGTGAAAGACGGCCAAATGCGTTTCAGCACCAGTGGCATCAGCTCTTATTGGGGCTTGCGCGCGCGGCTGTGGCTGGTGTCGCTGTGGCCGCAATAGTGTTGAGGCTGCCTGAAATCAATCAATCTGTTATACCAATTCGAAAAAATAACCTAACTGCGTTGGTTCGCCTTAGCGCAAAGAGAGCGATTTTGTAAGGCGCTAAAGCGCCAACAAACTCTGTTCCGTACTAGGTGTACTGTCTGCGGCTCAGCTCAAAGAGAACGATTTACTAAGGCGCTGAAGCACCAAGTAAATCAGTTCCGCCTTGTTATCTTATTTTTTGAATTGGTATTACAGAAAAGGGAATAGCCAAAGCCGGCAATAACGTCTTTACATTTCAGGCTTTATATTTATATGAGAATGCGTAGCTTTAGTGATTTAAAGATAAAACCCAGTGTTTGTGGTTTAATTGCCTTACACGCGCTGGGTTTTAGTGAATGGGATGAGGATGCGCCAAGGCACATTCTATAGTGAAATCAATGAAAAACTGACTATATTTTAGGCAATAAATAAGACTATTATTTACATAAGCGAAACAGAAAACCTCTGTTTATCTTCTGTTTATCTATAGTCTCTATTTACCTAAATCATGGCTTTTACCTTGCTCGCTCTTGCTTTTTTCAGCAGCATACTTTTCAGAACAGCACCTATACAGGCTAAGTGCCCAACAGATTCAATGCCAAAAATATACCCGTATAAAGCGACCCCGCCAGCATCATTGCCGATAAGCAATATTTGCCCCAAGCCGGTAAGCGCAGCGCTTTGCTTACGCTGAAATAGCCCCAAGCGGCCAATGCCGAAGTGCCCGCCAGCCAAATAAATACCACGATGGAATAAGGCAATATAAACGCAAGCCCGAACAGATGCGTGGCATAAGCGCCCAGCAATAAGGCGATATGAGCCATGGCAATCAGCATAAAGCGCAGGGTGGTTTTCATCGGTATTCGCTTCCCACTATTGCTTAATCAAACCAAGCGGCGAATGGCTGCACCGGCATTCGTTTTGCAGGCTGCCTGAAACCATCATCAATACCCCAATCCCCACTTTTTACATTTAACCGCGCGGATGGTGCTCGGCCACCAATTGTTTCAGGCGTTCGTTGGCCACATGGGTGTAGATTTGGGTGGTGCCGATGTCGGCGTGGCCGAGCAGCATTTGCACCACGCGCAAGTCGGCGCCGTGGTTGACCAAATGGGTGGCAAAAGCATGGCGCAGACCGTGCGGGCTGAGGTGGCGGATGGCGGCGGTTTCGGCATGGCGGTTGACAATCATCCACGCCAGTTGGCGCGAAATGGCGCCTTTTTTTTGGCTCACAAACACCGCATCGCAGGCACGGCCTTTGAGTAGCCGAGGGCGTGCTTCGGCCAGATAGCGTTGCAGCCAATACACGGCTTCTTCGCCCAAGGGCACCAGCCGCTGCTTATCGCCTTTGCCGATGGTGCTGATTAAGCCTTGCTGTAAATCCAGCTCGCTTAAGGTAAGCTGCACGGCTTCGCTGACGCGCAGGCCGGTGGCATACATCAGCTCCAGCAAGGCTTTGTCGCGCAGGCCGTGGCTGCTGGCGGTGTCGGGCGCGGCCAAAAGAGCGTCGATTTGCGCTTCGCTGATGATGTCGGGCAGATGCCGCCCTTGTTTGGGCGCATGCAGATGGGTGGTGGGCAAATCGGGGCGGTGGCCGTATTCTTGCAGCCAAGCAAATAAACGCTTGCAGGCAGACAGGGCGCGGGCTTGGGAGCTGGTTTTTTCGTGCGCATCAAAAACGGCGGCGGCCAAATCCACACTATCTACACTCAGCCAATCCAGCCCGGCAGCTTGTAAGCGCCGGGCGATTTTGCTTAAGTCGTGGCGGTAGCCTTCCAAGGTGTTGTGTGCCAACTGCTCAGAGAGCCATAAATGCTCCAATACGCTGTCAATCGGCTGTTGCAGCGCTTCAGGCAGCCTGTCGGTGCTGTGTTCGGGCGTTACCATGTGGCACCTTCGTGTTGCAGCAGCCAGCGTTTGATGGCCAGGCTGGCTTCGTCGCCGCCAAAGCTGAAGCCGCCCAAACCACTGCTGGACACCACGCGGTGGCAGGGCACGATGATGGGCAGCGGGTTTTTGCCGCAGGCTTGGCCGACCGCACGCGGCGCGCTGCCGATGGCGCGGGCGATGTCGCCATAGCTGGCCACTTGGCCGTAGGGAATTTGCGCAATTGCCTGCCATACTTTTTGCTGGAAAGCCGTGCCGTTGCGGGAAACCGGGTGGGCAAACTGCTTAAGGCTGCCTGAAAAATAGGCGTTTAACGTGTCTGCCCAGTGGCCGCTCAACATTTCCGCCCACGGCGGCACGGCTTCGGCCCAATTCAATGCCAACAAGCTGTGGTTATCATCAAAATCCACCCGTATTACCGAACAAGGGGCGGTGTAGTAGCGGCTGTACATGGATGCTTTCATGGGTTTAGGCGGTTTTCAGAGCATCCAGCACCGCTTGCGCATGGCCGGCGGCTTTCACTTTGCGCCATTCGTGCACAATGTGGCCGTTGGCATCCAATACAAAAGTGCTGCGCTCGATGCCCAGCACTTTTTTGCCGTACATATTTTTTTCTTTAATCACATCAAACTGGCGGCACACGGCTTCGTCGGTGTCGGCCAGCAAAGCCACACTCAGGGCGTATTTGCACACAAAATTGTGGTGGCTTTTAACGCTGTCGCGCGAAATACCGGCCACGGTATAACCGGCTGCCTGAAACTGCGGCAGCAGGGCGCTGAATTCCTGTGCTTCGGTGGTGCAGCCGGGTGTGCTGTCTTTAGGATAGAAATACAACACCAGCGGCAAATGCTCGGCAGCGTTAAAAAGCTGGCCGTCTTGATCGGGCAGGGTGAACAGCATGGTTTGCGACATGGTTACTTCCTTGTGTGTGCTTGGGTGTTAATGATGCAAAAAGCGGTTTCAGGTAGCCTTGATACTGGTTCACGGCTGCGCCGGAGCGCGTACAAAAGCAGTAATCAGCGGCTCGTCGCCCACTTGGTGGCTGCAATGGCCGTGTTTTTGCGGGTCGAATGTTGCGCCTTCCGGCAGCGTGTCGGCAGAATAAAAATGTTGCCCGGCTTTGAATTGGCGGCTGCTGCCGTCTTGCAGGCCGATTTCCATAATCCCTTGCAATACAAACAGCCATTGCGGCGTGCCGGTGCAATGAAAGGCACTGCTAAAGCCCGGCGGGCTTTGGCGCAGTTGCAGGCCTTCGGCTTGAATCCACGCCGATAATCGGCTGGCGGGTGTGCCTTCGCTCAGCGCGATTTCTTGTTCACGAAAACGGGCATAGCCGTGTTCGTCGGTATAGAGAATGGTTTGGGTGAAGGTGCTCATGATGGTGCCGGCCTTGTATCTGGGTTAACAAAACAAACGGGAATGGGGCAGATTGTAGTGGCACCGGGCGGTTTTTGCTATGGCGGTGTGGGTGTTGCCGTTAGCTTGGCCAAATCCGCCACAGCAACGCGGCCACCGAAACCGCCAGCAGTGCCAAGGCAATGCGATTGATCCAGCCATGGCTTTCGCGGGCGTGGCGCCGCCACCAGCGCCACAACAAGGCCAATAAAGCCAACAACAGCAAGCAACGGGTAAGATAGGCAATCATGGTTTAGGGGGCGCACGAAGGGCGGTAAAGCCGCTATAATGAACGCTTTCCGTGTTTTTGCCCATACCCATGAACCATTCAGACAGTGTTGGCATTGTGGTGCCGCAATCTTTTGCCTTCGATACCCCCTTGCGCCTGCAAAACGGCAGTATCTTGCCGCATTTTACGCTGATGGTGGAAACCTACGGCAGGCTCAATGCCGACAAAAGCAACGCCGTGCTGGTATGCCACGCGCTCTCCGGCCACCACCATGTGGCGGGCTTTCATTCGCCCAACGATAAACACCCCGGCTGGTGGGACAATATGGTGGGCCCGGGCAAACCTTTAGACACCAACCGCTTTTTTGTGGTGGGCGTAAACAATTTGGGCGGCAGCCACGGTAGCAGCGGCCCTTTAAGCACCAATCCGTTTACCGGCAAGGCTTATGGTGCCGATTTCCCCTTGGTTACCGTGGCCGATTGGGTGAACAGCCAAGCCATGCTGGCCGACCGACTGGGCATTGCCCAATGGGCGGCGGTGATGGGCGGCAGCTTGGGCGGGATGCAGGCTTTACAATGGGCGATTGATTACCCCGAGCGCATCCGCCATGCGCTGGTGATTGCTTCTGCGCCCAAATTGTCCACCCAAAACATCGCCTTTAATGATGTGGCGCGCCAAGCCATCCTCACCGACCCCGATTTTCACGGCGGCCATTATGCCGACCACGGCACCGTGCCGCGCCGCGGCCTGCGCATTGCGCGCATGATGGGCCACATCACCTATTTGGCCGAAGAAGGCTTGGGCAAAAAATTCGGCCGCCAGCTGCGAAGCGGCAGCTACCGCTTTGATTACGATGTGGATTTTGAAGTGGAATCGTATTTGCGCTATCAGGGCGACAAATTTGCCGATGCCTTTGATGCCAACACCTATTTATTGATGACCAAAGCGCTGGATTATTTCGACCCGGCCAAAGCCTTCGGCCACAACCTCAAAGCCGCCGTGGCCGGCACCCAAGCACGCTTTTTTGTGGCCAGCTTCAACAGCGATTGGCGCTTTGCTCCCGAGCGCTCGCAAGAATTGGTGCAAGCGCTGGTGGCGGCCAAAAAGCCGGTGCAATATGTGGCCTTGCAATCCAGCCACGGCCACGACGCCTTTTTGATGGACGACACCGCCTATATGCAGGCGGTGCGGATTTATTTTAACAACATCGCCCAGGAGTTTGGCGCATGAAACCGGCCATCCGCATCCGCGACGACTTGCAATTGATTTACGACTGGATACCTTCAGGCAGCCGCGTGCTCGATTTGGGCTGCGGCGACGGCGAATTGCTGGCCGCCTTGGTGGCGCACAAACACTGCCACGGCTACGGCGTGGAAATCGACACCGACAGCGTGCTGGCGGCGATGCAGCGCGGCATTAACGTGATTCAGGCCGACTTGGAACAAGGCTTGCAGCATTTTGAAGACGCCAGCTTTGATGTGATTGTGTTGAGCCAAACCATCCAAGCCATGCAAAACACCGAAACCATTTTGCAAGACATGATGCGCGTGGCCAAAGAAGCGATTGTGTCGTTTCCCAATTTCGGCTACTGGAAAAACCGCTTGCAAATCGGCCTGTTAGGCCATATGCCCGTATCCGAGCGCATGCCTTATCAGTGGTATAACACCCCCAATATCCACTGGTGCACCTTGCAAGACTTCGACCAATTGTGCGCCCAAAATCAGCTCACCGTGCGGGAGCGCGCCGTGATGAGCGGCAGCCGCCGCATCAATAAACTGCCCAATCTGCGCGGTAGCTTGGCGTTTTACCGTGTGGGCTAGAGTGTGAAAAGGTAAAAAAGGCTGCCTGAAACGGATTTCAGGCAGCCTTAATCATATTTCTGCATTGTTCGCTTATGGTGCCGTAGCGTCTCGCAATAAGCCGCTATTGCCGCCGTTTTGTGCGGGCATGTGCGGCACAATATCATCGTCGGTAAAGGGTTTGCCATCGGCGCCAAGGCTGCGCAAATGGTATTGTCTTTCGCCAACACGCTGATAAAAAAAGTATTCGGGCTGGCCGCTAATGGCGCTGGTGAGCGGATCAAATAAGATAATCGAGCGCTCTTGGGGCAGCGTGTCTTGCAGTGCCGCCAGCGATGCCGGATATTGCCCGTGCTGCACTTGGTAAGATTCGATGGTGCTCACCAGTGAATCCAGGTTGTTTTGCGCCATTTGGCCACGCAAATCATCATAAACGCCGCCGCGCTGTGCAAAGCCAAAATAAAACAAGGCGCTGTAAATCAACACTGTAAAGGCAATACCGGCGGCACCCATGGCGGCCAGCAGCTTGCCACCGCGTTTGGCGCTCACTAAGCCCCAAACCAAGGCGATTAGGCCAAACACCACGCCCAGCAAGGGAATAAACGACATACCGCCCACCACAAAGGGAAAGACACCCAGTTTGTCGGTATTGGTGTTGTCTGCTTTGTGTGTCATTTAAAATCTTTCCAATAAAACAATCTGCTCGTTATCAAAACCAGACATAAGGCTGCCTGAAAACAAGCACTTCAAGAGGCCGATGGCGGCGCCTGAGCGGCGGCCAGCGCCGTGGGGTTGGGCGTGGCGGCGCCGATTTTGGTGTAGGTGTTGTGGTCGGTGTGCAAAAACGGCTCGCTTTGGCCGGGAATAATCAATACGGTTTCTTGCTGGTAAGACCAAGTGCCGTTGTCGTGCAGGGTGATGGTGATGTCGTAACGTTCGGTTTTAAAGGCATATTCCAAAAACGGATTGGAAACTATGCCGTTGCTGGTGGCGCCGCGCACGGCTTGGAGGTGGAAGGTTTTGGCATCGGCAGTGGTTTTGCCCATCGCCAGCGCTGCTTGGCCGCGCGGAATGGTGAGCGTTTGGATAATGTTGCCGGTGGCCGGTTCCCACAGCCAGTAGCCCACTTGATCGTGAAAGGTTTCCACATCATTGGGTTTGACGATATGGGTGTGGTAGCGTAGGCCGTAAAACAATTGCGGGCCGTTGGTTTGCGCATCAATCGGTTGCAATTCGATGTGCTCGATAAACGCCCGTGTTTCCGGGCCGTCGGCCTTGGGGTTTACATCCACCCCGATTTGGCCGCGCCAAATACCGGCCATGGCGGCCAAGGGGCCTAAATTGGCCAAGGTGTCTACGCTGGGTTGCGGTTCGGTATAAATATCTTTGGGAAATTGGCTCATGCTGTGTACCGGGGTTTAAACAAGGTTTCAATCGGACGCAGGCGGCAGAGGCGCCGCCGTCCATCAAGGCAATAAGCGGCTTGGCCAGATTATTGCCCGCTGATTGCGGCTTTCAGGCTGGTAATGCGCTTTTGGGTTTCATCCAATTCACACATGCCGGCAAATGCGTTTTTCCAGGCATCCGAGCCGCCTTCAATGGCGCCGTGCAGGGCACATTGTGCCGAGCGATATTGACGCCAAGCGTTTTGCTCGGTTTTGAATATGCTGTTCATATTATCGGGGCTTTCGGCATCCCGGTTTATTTTTTGCTGGTATTGTACTTCCAGCGTGCTGAGTTGGCGATCCAGTGCCAGGCGGGAAAAATAAGCACACTGGTTAGCACCGATGGCGGAACCGGCCATAACGCCATCGGGATTGCACGACAGCTCGGCGATTCTTTGTTCGTATTGTTGCTGCAGGCAGCCTGCGTTGGTGCAGCGGTTGCGTGCGGCCAGCCAGGTTTTTTGTTCGGCTTGCAGTTTGTTAGGTGCGGTGGTGCTTTGTATTGCGGTCGTAAAGGTTTCGGCTAGGGTGTCGTCTAGAGAAGACAGGTTGTCGTTTTGGCAAATCAGCTGCTCGGCGGTGGTGCGTACCTGCTGGCAATCGAAGCTGGCGCCAAAAACAACGGCGGGAAACAACAATACAATCAGTAAAATGCGATGCATGATGATGCTCCTGTGCTGGAAAGCTTGTTTACATTGGTGAACACGGCATGATTCAGGCTGCCTGAAAGTGTGGTCGGTACCCGTGTGGCTTGTCTTTGCGAGGAGGCGGTGTTAAGTATGAGCTACTAAAATATTGGGCTTGTCGGTCAAATGCAGCCGGGAGCCTAAATTGCCGCAACAGTTTTAGCGGCATTGAACCAACATTGTCTCCAAGTCTGTGGCGGCTTTTTGTGCCCCCAAGTCTGAAAAATAAAGGCCATTGGCTTTAATTTTTCCCTTAAAGCGCCGTTCTTCTGGAGTGTAAACCAGTTTGGTTCTGATGCCGATAACATTGGCTTTGGAGAAATCGCCGGTTTCCAGTGTGCCGTTTGCTCCATTTGTAATCATCGGCTCGTTATTCCAGTTTTTTTGCGTTTTGGCCATTTGCGCCAGAGCAGATGCGGCGCAGGCAATGGCGTTTTGCCGCGAAAGGGCATTTTGCGTTTGTACATTCAGGCTGGCGGTGGGTTCGATAAGGGCACAGCCGCTAAAGCCAAGGGTTGATAAAGCCATTATCCAGAAAATTTTCATTTTTAATCCTCTTTCCCGCT
Source organism: Paralysiella testudinis (assembly GCF_016894345.1). Classification (GTDB taxonomy): domain Bacteria; phylum Pseudomonadota; class Gammaproteobacteria; order Burkholderiales; family Neisseriaceae; genus Paralysiella; species Paralysiella testudinis. The sequence continues at coordinate 2,090,322 of NZ_CP069798.1, read as the reverse complement.
AAAAATAAACTAAGTGTCTTCTGCTTCTTTATCCCATTGCTGCAACTGCGCCAATTTTTCGCCAATTTTGATTTCTAATCCTCTTGGCACCGGCTGATACCAGCCGGGCGCGGGCATGTCGTCGGGCAGATAGGTTTCACCGGCGGCGTAGGCATGGGGTTCGTCGTGGGCATAGCGGTATTTATGCCCGTAGCCCAGCTCTTTCATCAGCTTGGTGGGGGCGTTGCGCAAGTGTACCGGCACTTCACGGCTTTGGTCTTGTTGGATAAAGGCGCGCGCTTGGTTGTAGGCCATATAACCGGCATTGCTTTTGGCGGCCACGGCCAGATAAATCACCGCTTGCGCCAACGCCAGCTCGCCTTCGGGGCTGCCTAAGCGCTCGTAGGTAAGGGCGGCATCGTTGGCAATTTGCATGGCGCGCGGGTCGGCCAAGCCGATGTCTTCCCAGGCCATGCGGATGATGCGGCGCGACAGATAGCGCGGATCGGCGCCGCCATCGAGCATACGGGTAAGCCAATACAGGGCGGCATCGGGGTGGGAGCCGCGCACCGATTTGTGCAGGGCGGAGATTTGGTCGTAAAAGTTGTCGCCGCCTTTGTCGAAACGGCGGCTGTTGAGGGTGAGTGCATTGTCGATAAAGGCCGCGTCGATATGCTGCACGCCGCTGGCCGCAGCGGCGGTTTGGCATTGTTCTAAGAGATTAAGCAGCCGGCGGGCATCGCCGTCGGCATAGCCGATTAAGGTGTTGACGGCACGCTCGTCAAACGCCAATCCGCTCAAGGCTTTGCTTTGTGCGCGTTGGAATAGCTGTTGTAATTCTGCTTCGCTAAGCGATTGCAACACATATACTTGCGCGCGCGACAGCAATGCCGAATTCACTTCAAACGAGGGGTTTTCGGTGGTGGCGCCGATAAAGGTAACCAAGCCACTCTCGGCATAAGGCAGCAGTGCGTCTTGTTGGGATTTATTGAAGCGGTGGATTTCGTCCACAAACAAAATAGTGCTTTTGCCTTGCGCCAAATTTTGCTCGGCTTGCGCCATCGCCGCGCGGATGTCTTTGACACCCGAGAATACGGCGGAAAGGGCGATAAAGGCGCAGTTAAAAGCGGTGGCGGTGAGGCGGGCAAGGGTGGTTTTGCCCACGCCCGGCGGGCCCCAGAAAATCATTGAATGCGGTTTACCGGATTGAAATGCCAGCCGCAAGGGCTTGCCCGCACCCAATAAGTGAGATTGGCCGATTACGTCGTCCAGACTTTGCGGGCGCAAGGCTTCGGCCAGCGGTGCCACCGGGGCTTGGGTAAACAAGTCAGCCATGATATGCCTTGATATGTTTGGCGATGGTGGACTGGCAGACGGAGAAATACGGGTTCATGATGTGCGGCATTAAGGGTAGGGCAAAAGCGTATTGTATCACTGCTGCCTTTAAAGCTGCCTGAAAGGCAGTTTGAAGAAAATCAATCAATCCCAAGTTGCCCTAAAGGCTACCTGAAAGCAGCGTTTATGTTTTTCAGGTAGCCTTTAGGATAATGGTGGGGTAAACGCAGTAGGGTGCGCCGTGCACACCGCCGCAAGCTTAAAATTCTGGGTAGCACGTCCTACAATATGCTGCCTGAAAAGGAGGGGGAAATACGCCATAGCGGCATTTGCAGCGCAAGGATTTGCGCTATAATCGGCGCTAAATTTGTGGGCGCCAAGCCGGTGCTTTATTTTGGGAGCGTATGGATATGAAAACGGTTTTTGTGGCCGCTACTGCGGCAATATTGGCTTTGGGCGGCTGTGCGGCCAATGGCGGTTTTGACACCAATCAAGGCATGAATATGGGTAGCGGCTTGGTGAAAACCATGGTCGACAACCAATGCCGTACCGAATTGAACAACCGCAACGAGTGGCGGGTGGTGGCGCTGGCGATGACGGCGCAAAAACAGCGCGAATGGGAAGACAAAATTTGCGGCTGTGCCAGCGAAGAAGCACCGCAACACCTAAATGTAAACGACATGGCCGCCATGTTGGATGCCAACCAACGCACGCAAGTGGTGGCCAATGTGACCGCCAAAACCGTCACCGCCTGCGTCAACCGTTTAATGAAATAGTTTAATGAAATAATACCCAGCCCTGCCGCCGGTGGGGCTGTTTGGGAGTGTTATGAAATACATCAGCACCCGCGGCGAAACCGCGCCGCAAACTTTCAGCCAGGCTTTATTAATGGGTTTGGCGCCCGATGGCGGCCTGATGCTGCCTGAAAGCTATCCGCACATCAGCGCCGCCACCTTGGAAACTTGGCGTGATTTGTCTTATGCCGAGTTGGCGTTTCAGATTATCAGCCTGTTTGCCACCGATATTCCGGCCGCCGATTTGCGCAAAATTGTGAACCAAACCTATACCGCCGAAGTGTTTGGCAGCGCCGACATCACCCCGGTGCGCCGCTTGCACGACGGCATTTTAATCCAAGGCTTGTCCAACGGCCCCACGCTGGCGTTTAAAGACATGGCCATGCAATTGCTGGGCAATTTGTTTGAATATGTGCTGGCGCGCGAAGGCAAAACGCTCAACATCATCGGTGCCACCAGCGGCGACACCGGCTCGGCTGCCGAATATGCTTTGCGCGGCAAAGCGGGTATTCAGGTGTTTATGCTGTCGCCCGAAGGCAAAATGAGCGCCTTTCAGCGCGCGCAAATGTACAGCCTCACCGATGCCAATATCCACAATATCGCCATCAACGGCATGTTCGACGATTGCCAAGATATTGTGAAAGCACTGCAAAACGATGAGCGCTTTAAAGAAGAATATTACCTAAGCACCGTAAACTCGATTAACTGGGGGCGCATTGTGGCGCAGGTGGTGTATTACTTTAAAGGCTATTTTGCCGCCACCAGCAGCAATGAAGAAAAAGTGAGTTTTTGTGTGCCCAGCGGCAATTTCGGCAATGTGTGCGCCGGCCATATCGCCCGCCAAATGGGTTTGCCCATCCACCGCTTGCTGGTGGCCACCAATGAAAACGATGTGCTGGAAGAATTTTTTAAAACCGGCCGCTACAAACCGCGCGGTGCGGCGCAAACTTGGGTTACCTCCAGCCCGTCGATGGACATTTCCAAAGCCTCCAATTTCGAGCGCTTTGTGTTCGACTTGATGGACAGAGACGGCACCCAAATCCGCGCCTTATGGGCCGAAGTGGGCACCGGTAAAGGCTTTGATTTGCAGCTGCAACTGGACAAAATCCACGAACAATACGGCTTTGCCGCGGCCAAAAGCCTGCACGCCGACCGTTTGCGCACCATTGCTGCGGTATACGCCGAAGACGGCGAGCTGGTAGACCCGCACACCGCCGACGGGATTAAAGTGGCGCGCCAACTGCGCCAAGCCGGTGAAAAAATCGTGTGTTTGGAAACCGCATTGGCGGCTAAATTTGCCGACACCATCGCCGAAGCCGTGGGCAAAGACATCCCCATTCCGCGCCCGGCGGCGCTGGCCGATTTGGAAACCTTGCCGCAGCGGGTAACGGTGTTGCCCAATAATCCCACTGCGGTGAAAATGGTGATTAAAGAAACCTTGGCGGGATAAGGTTTTAAATTGAATTGAGCAAAGGCTGCCTGAAACAAAGATTTTCAGGCAGCCTTTAATTTTTGGCACTTAAACCGTTTGCGAATACTTGGCGGCGGTGTCGCGATGGCGCAAATGGTAGTCGAATACCATGGCGATGTTGCGGATCAGCAGGCGGCCTTTGGCGCTCACGCGGATGCCGTCGGCGCTCAGTTGCAGCAGGTTTTGCTGCGCCAATGTCTGCAAATCGGCCAGTTCGGCGGCAAAGTAATCGGCAAAGTTTTTTTCGCCGCAACGTGTTTGGTAGTCGGCAAAATCAAGGGCAAAGCGGCACATTAAGTCTTGGATGATGTCGCGGCGCAGAATGTCATCATCGTTGAGCTGATAGCCGCGCAAAATGGGCAGGCGGTTTTCATTTAGCGCGGCGTAATACGCTTCGATGTCTTTTTCGTTTTGGCTGTAGGTGGTGCCGATTTTGCCGATGCTGGAAACGCCAATGGCCACCAAATCGCAATCGGCATGGGTGGAATAGCCTTGAAAATTGCGTTGCAAACGGCCCGCTCGCAGGGCGATGGCCAGCTCGTCGTCGGGTTTGGCAAAGTGATCCATGCCGATAAACACATAGCCGCGCTCAATTAAGGTGCGCACGGTGTTTTGTAAGATATCCAGCTTGGTGTTGCTGCCGGGTACGGCATCGGTGTCGATGCGCCGCTGCGGTTTGAAAATATGCGGCAAATGGGCGTAGTGGTATACCGCCAATCGGTCGGGCGATAAGGCCAAAACCTTATCCAGTGTGGCCTGCATGGTGTCGGTGTCTTGATGCGGCAGGCCGTAAATCAAATCTACGCTCACCGATTTAAACCCGGCAGCGCGTGCTGCTTCAATCACGTTGCGGGTTTCGGCTTCGCTTTGGATGCGGTTCACCGCAGCTTGCACGCGCGGGTCGAAATCCTGAATACCTACGCTCATGCGGTTAAAGCCGAGCTTGCCCAGTAAAAACACGCTGTCGCGGCTTACTTTGCGCGGGTCAATTTCAATTGAGTATTCGCCCTCGGGCATCAGCGTGAAGTGGCGGCGGATGCTGTCGAACACGCGCGCCAGTTGCTCATCGCTTAAAAAAGTGGGCGTGCCGCCGCCAAAGTGCAGCTGTGCCAGCAAAGGCTTGCCTTGCCAGTTTTGCGCTTGCAAGGCCAATTCTTTGTCCAGATAATCCAGATATTCATCGGCACGGCTTTTGTCTTTGGTGATGATTTTATTGCAGCCGCAGTAGTAGCAAATGGTGTTGCAAAACGGAATATGCACATACAGCGACATGGCTTCTTGGCCATTGTGCTGCTGTAATGCGGCTTGGTATTGCCGAGCACCGAAGCCTTGGTGAAAGCGGTCGGCAGTGGGATAAGAGGTGTAGCGCGGGCCTGAGGCGGGCAGGCTGGCAATGAGTTGGCGGTCAAAATCGATGTGGATGGGGACGGCTGTGGCGGTGTGTGGTGTGGTCATTGTTTTATAAATAAATTGGTGGTGGATGAATGCGTTTGTTTTTGTTGATGCGGTGATTATGCGGTTTGGGCGCACATCGGCAAATATGATACACTGCGAGCGCAACAAGTGCGAATCGGCAAGCATGCACTGCCATACCAACCCATACTACTGCCGGTGTGGTGTTTGGCAAAATTGGTAAGCTTGGGCAAGGTTTTGGCAGCAAATAAAACAATATAAGCCGGACAAGGCGTAGGCTTGTATTTAACGGTGGCCAGTATGGCGGTATCGGCATTAAATTGCGTTGACATGCATCAATAAGAAACTGTCATGCTGCCTGAAAATACAGACAATACTGAATTTAAAAATAAGCTAATAAGACAGCCAATAGCTACCTTATGAGTGGTGGCTGATGCGCACCCAACATCGTTAAGACGGGTGTTTATTTTTGGGTTTATTAAACAACGGGCACACACATGATCACACTACACAAACAAGGCGAAATGACGCAGAAGCTGTGTTCAAACTGTTCTTTGCATGCGCTGTGTATGCCGGTGGGCTTGAACGGCGAGGAAATGGCGGATTTGGATGCGGTGATGAAGCAAAGCCGCCGCCTGAAAAAAGGCGAATACCTGTTTCGCTCCGGCGAGCCGTTTGCTTCGTTGTTTGCGGTGCGCACGGGGTTTTTCAAAACCACGGTGGCCAGCCAAGATGGGCGCGACCAGGTAACCGGCTTTTTGATGTCGGGCGAATTGATTGGTATGGATGGCATTTGCGGGCAGATACACAGCTGCGATGCGGTGGCGCTGGAAGACAGCGAAGTGTGCGAGCTGCCGTTTGTTAATCTGGAAGAAGCGGGCAGCAAGCTGCCTTCGCTACAAACCCATTTCTACAAGCTGATGAGCCGGGAAATCGTGCGTGATCAAGGGGTGATGCTGCTGCTGGGCAATATGCGCGCCGAAGAGCGTTTGGCGGCATTTTTGTTGAATTTGTCGCAGCGCTTAAGCGATCGCGGCTTTGCGGCCAACGATTTTATTTTGCGCATGTCGCGCGAGGAAATCGGCAGCTATTTGGGGCTGAAACTGGAAACGGTGAGCCGCACTTTATCGCGTTTCCAGCAGGAAGGCTGGGTGAAAGTAGAACATAAGCATATCCGGATTTTGCAGCCGGAGGTATTGAAAACCATGGTGGCCGGATGTGAGCATGCGATTTAAAACGCGGTCATAGCAGCACAGCGTACCGTTTTGATACGGTGCGCTTTTTAGGGCTTGATAAATCTCTGTAGTCACCCCTGAAGAATCCATTCTTCCCGACTCTCTCCCACCCACCCCATAAGCCAAAAATACAACCACGCCAGTAATTTGCGCAGGTTGTAGGCAGCGGCAGCCAGAATCGGGTTCAAACGGTTGCCTGCTTCCCCTTTCAGGTGGTTTCTGCCCATACGGTTATCCGCCTTTAAGTGGCCTATTATCGGTTCTATTGCTGCTCTGCGTTTCATCCATCTTTTCATACTGCGGCTCGCTGTTTTCGGAATCTTACCGACCAGATGGATGATAGGCTTGCCCGATCCGTTTTGTTGATGTCCCCGGTATCCTTGGTCACAGTAGACATGTTGCGGGCTATGCCCACACACTTGCTGCATGTGTGCCAATGCATCAGCCAGTGTATGCCCGTCGTAAGGGTTGGCTAATCCTTGGGCACTCAATACCCAGTTGTTCTTCGAGCTGCTGACGAGGGAAACTTTATTACCGAATTCGTATTTTTTGTGTGCTTTGCCTTTGCCGATGCAATGCACTGCGGTTTCATGCCAACTGTAGATTTTGTTGGTGTCGCCGGTTTGTTGTCGGTAAATCAGTCGGGCGCGATCCAATAGGCTTTGTAGGGCTTGATCGGTTTGGCTGCCTTTGCGTTCCAGTTCGCGAATGATGCGGCCAAGGTAGTTTTTTAAAGTTTTGCAGGCTTTGTTGGCACGTTTGTATTGGCGGGCATGACGATAGCGGTTGTTGAGGATGAAGGCTTTCTTGCCGCTGCGCGCATAGCTTTGGCGTAAGGGAATATTGTGCTCTTGAGCGGCTTTGACCAATACTTGCCGGGCTTTGTGGTAGAGCTTGGCGTCTGTGGGAAAGGTGATGTTCTTTTCTTGTACGGTGGTGTCGACGTTGATGTGGTGAAATTCGCTGGGTTGGATGGCACCGCTTTCTTGGGCTGTGCGCAGTGTTTCAATCAGTAGGGCTTCGGCTTTATCTCCTACCCGCCGGCGCCATTTGACCAGTGAGGTGGGGTGTAGGGAAGTTGGTGCTGTAGGAATGAGTAGCCGCAAAAATATTGCCAGTAGGGGTTTTCCAGCCAGCGTACCAATACGCTTTCATCGCTTTCGTCAAAGGCGTGTTTGAGGTAATGCAGTCCGGCCAAAAGGCGGGTGGGTAGCGGCGGGTGGCCGGGGCCGGTGGTGTAGACGGTGTCGATTTGGGTGGCGATTCTGTCCCAGTTAATCTGATGCGCCAGTTTAACCAATGGGTGGCTCATGTTGATGATTTGGGACAGCTGTAATTGGAATAGGTCGGGGTGGTTGTCCGTGTGTTTGGGCTTCATAACTGCAAGGTTTTTGGGGTAGATTGGGGGTTTCTTGCAGTTGATTATAGTGGATTTTGAGCGTTTGTTTAATTAAATCATGAGGGTGGGGATTCTTCAGGGAGGACTCTGTATTAAAAAAGGCTGCCTGAAATTGTTTCAGGCAGCCTTTGATTTTGGCTAAATGGTTTATCCGGCGGCGTTTTCTTTGGCCAGCTGTTTGTCCATTTTCTCTTCAAATTCACGCATACATTTAGCCGCAATTGCCAACATGGTGTCGATTTCCTTTTTGGTAATCACCAAGGGCGGGGCGGCCACCATATGGTCGCCGCAGGCGCGCATGATGAGGTTGTGTTTGAAGAAAATATCGCGGCACATCAAGCCGGTGGTACCGAAGTCGGGGAAAAGCTCGCGTGTGGCTTTGTCTTTCACCAAGGTAAAGCCGCAAATCAGGCCTTCGCAGCGCACGTCGTCCACATATTTAAATTTACTGAAGGTTTCGTGCCAGCGCTTTTGCATATAGGGGCCGATTTTGTCGTGCACGCGATCAACAATGCCTTCGTCTTGCAGAATTTCCAGGTTTTTCTGCGCCACGGCAGCCGCCACGGGGTGGCCGGCATAGGTGAAGCCGTGATTGAATTCGCCACCGGCGAGCAAGCCTTCGGTAACCTTATCGCTCACCAACACGGCACCAATGGGCAGATAGCCGGAAGAAAGACCTTTGGCGGTGGTGATGATGTCTGGTTTGAAGCCCATGGCCTGATGGCCGAACCAATGGCCGGTGCGGCCAAAGCCGCAAATCACTTCGTCGGCCACCAACAGGATGTCGTGCTTGCGGCAAATTTCTTCGATGCGCGGCCAGTAGGTTTTGGGCGGAATAATCACGCCGCCGGCACCCTGAATCGGCTCGCCCACAAAGGCGGCGATTTTGTCGGCGCCGATTTCGTTGATTTTTTCTTCCAGCCAGTTGGCGGCGCGGATGCCGAAATCGTCGGCGCTTTCGCCGTCTTTGGCCAAGCCGTAATACCAAGGCTGCTCAATGTGTACCACATTGGCAATCGGCAAATCGCCTTGGGCGTGCATGCCTTTCATGCCGCCCAAGCTCGCGCCGCCAATGGTGGAGCCGTGGTAGCCGTTCCAGCGGCCGATGATGATTTTTTTGCTTGGTTTGCCGAGGCTAGCCCAATAATGGCGCACCATACGCATCATGGTGTCCACCGATTCGGAGCCGGAGCCGGTGTAAAACACGTGGTTGAAATTGGCTGGCGCCACTTCAGAGAGCTTGGCCGACAATTCCACCACTGCCGGGTGGGTGGTTTTGAAGAAGGTGTTGTAAAAGGGCAGCTCGTCCATTTGTTTTTTGGCCACACGCGCCAGCTCTTTGCGGCCGTAGCCGATGTTCACACACCACAAACCGGCCATGCCGTCGATGATTTCATTGCCTTCATCGTCATACACATAAATGCCTTTGCCTTTCACCATCACGCGCACACCATCGCGTGCCAAGGCGGCATTGTCGGAAAACGGGTGCAAATGGTGTTTGGCGTCTTGTTTACTGTAGTCTTTCTTGCTCATGTTTTGCTCCTTAGCAGTTACTGTTGTTCAGGCTGCCTGAAAAATGGGCAGCCATTTAAATTATGTTGGTTCAGGCAGCCTTGTTGGCGCGGGCCGCCTGATTCCGATAGCCCTGACTTACACATGCAGCAGCAAATATTTGCGTTCCCACGGGCTGATAACGCGGAAATATTCGGCCACTTCTTTTTCTTTCACGCCGATGTACATATCCACAAAACGCTTGCCCATGATTTCCTGAATCGGCTCGCAGGCGCGCAGGCGTTCGATGGATTCTTCTACGGTGGTGGGGAATTGATAAGGCAGCTCGTAGGCGTTGCTGGACAAGGGGGCGCTGGGTTGCAGCTTTTCTTTAATCCCCAAGTAGCCACAGGCCAGCGAGCAGGCGGTGGCCAGATAGGGGTTCACATCCACCCCAGCCAGGCGGTTTTCCACTCGGCGGCCTTGGGGCGAGGAACGCGGCACGCGCAAGCCCACGGTGCGGTTGTCGTAGCCCCATTCCACATTGGTGGGGGCGGCGGTGTAGCGGGTGAGGCGGCGGAAGGAGTTTACATAGGGCGCAAAAAACGGCATGGTCATGGGCAGGTATTTTTGCAGACCGCCGATAAAGTAGAAAAACAGCTCTGAGGGCGAGCCGTCTTCATTGCTGAAGGCGTTGTTGCCGCTGGCCATGTCGGTGAGGCTTTGGTGGATGTGCATGGCGCTGCCCGGCTCGCCTTCCATCGGTTTAGCCATAAAGGTGGCGTACATTTTGTGGTGAAACGCGGCTTCGCGTACGGTGCGTTTGAATAAAAATACTTGGTCGGCCAAGTCCAGCGCATTGCCGTGCAAAAAGTTGATTTCCATTTGCGCGGCGCCCAGTTCGTGAATCAGGGTATCCACTTCCAGATTTTGTGCGTGGCAGTGATCGTAGATTTCTTCAAACAAGGGGTCGAATTCGTTTACTGCGTCGATGGCATAAGAGCGGCGGCCAAATTCGCTGCGGCCGGTGCGGCCGATGGGCGGGGTGAGCGGCACGTCTGGATCGGGGTTGGGCGAAATCAGGTAAAACTCCATTTCCGGCGCCACCAAAGGCTCCAAGCCCATGTTTTCATAGTATTTGAGCACGCGTTTGAGTACGTTGCGCGGTGCGGTTTCCACCGGCAGGCCGTCGGGGGTGAAGCAGTCGTAGATGATGCTGGCGGTGGGGTCTTGTGCCCATGGCACGTGGCGGATGGTGGCTGGGTCGGGGCGCAGCTCCATATCGGGGTCGGTGAGGTCCATCATGTCGTCGCTGGGGAAGTCGCCGGTAACGGTTTGGATCAACACCGCTTCAGGCAGCCGCATTTCCGGCTCGGACATAAATTTGTCTTTGGGGATGATTTTACCGCGGGCCACGCCGGTGATGTCGGGCAGGATACATTCTACTTCGGTGATGCGTTGCTCTTTGAGCCACTCAAAAATACTGTTGTACATAGGGCACCTGTTGGTTGTGGTTATGGATTTAGGGTTGCATTTTTTGCTGGCGGTAGGCGGCACAGGCAGCGGCAAAGGCGCCGAACAGCGCCACGGAAGCCGGTTTTTGGTCGTATTGCCATTCGGGGTGCCATTGGACTGCATAGCCGAAGGTTTTGGCGGCATCGATGCGGAAGGCTTCGATAATACCGTCATCCGCCACGGCTTCGGCGGTGAGCCCCGGTGCCAAGTCTTTAATGCCTTGCTGGTGCAAGGAGTTGACGCGGGTGTGGTCGCTGCCCAGCCATTGTTGCAACAGGCTGCCTGAAAGCAGGGTGATGTTGTGGGCGTCGCCATATTGGGTGGGAATGTCGCCTTCGGGCTCGCGGTGATCCATTTTGCCGGGCAATTCCTGGATGTGTTGGTGCAAAGTGCCGCCCAAAGCCACGTTGATTTCCTGAAAGCCACGGCATACGCCGAACAAGGGCATACCCAAATCGAGCACGGTGCGGATTAAGGGCAGGGTGGTATTGTCGCGCAAGGGGTCGTGCAAAGTGCCTTCGCGGGCGGCGCCTTCGCCGTAATGGCGCGGCTCCACATTGGAATGCGAGCCGGTGAGAAACAGGCCGTCCAGCTGCGGTAGCAGCCGCGCCAGCTTTTGCTGGTCGCCTAAAGCCGGCAGCAATACCACATCGCCGGCGGTGTGTTGTACTGCCTGGATGTATTTGTCGCCAACGGCGTGAAAATCCCATTTGCCAACCGGTTTGACATCGCAGGGAATGCCGATTAACGGGCGTGCTTGCATGTGTGTTTTCCTTTAAGTACCCAAGATATTTAAACTGGCAGCCATTATTCTATTGACTTGGTTGCGGGCTGTGGCAACGCAAGGCTGCCTGAACTATCCCATGCCGTTTGTAAAATGGCAAGGGGGCACCGATGCTGCACTGCGGCAGTTTTCGGCACCGCCTAGCATAAAAAAACCTGCCGCAACAAGCGGCAGGTTGGGGATGGCGCAATACTTAAACATGTTTTAAACACCGCTTTTTTGTTGGCGCAAACATTGCTGGTGGCGCGCAACCATGCTGGCTTCGCCGCCCAGTTTTTGCAATTGTTCATCCGGCGTCATTTTGGAAAAAGCCTTGATTTCTTTGGCGCTCATGGCTTCGAGCGGCTCATCCCACATGCACACACAATAAGGCTCAATTACCTTGTCGGATTGCCCGGCCAGGCCGTATTGCGCCAATTCTTGTTCCCACGTGGGGGCAAACGGGCCGTTTTTAACGCACGAAGCAATAATCTTGCCTTTGGCTTGCGGCTTGGACATGGCGCATTGCGACAGAAAAAACATACCGGCAAACAAAAGGGTAATCACCCACAGCCAAATGCGGATGGTGCGGATTTTATTGCGCGGCTTGGGTGTGGCGGCTTCAGCCATGCAGGCTCTCCATGCGAATCATGGTTACCGGGGCAAAAGTGCGCGGCAGTGCTTCGATTTCGGCAATGGCGGCGGTGATGTGTTTTTCTTGGGTGCTGTGGGTGAGAATCACAATTTCGGCGGTTTCGTGGCACACCACGCCTTTTTGGATTAGGGCTTCAATCGACACGCCGCGGGCGGCCAGAATATTGGCCACTTCGCCCAATACGCCCGGCTCATCTTGGGCGGAAACGCGCAAATAATAGCTGCTGGTGATTTCGCTCATCGGCAATACCGGCAAATCTTGCACTTGCGTGGGCTGGAAAGCCAGATAGGGCACGCGGTTGCCTGCGTTGGCGCCCATCAGGCGGCCGGTGTCGATGATGTCGGCCACCACCGCGCTGGCTGTGGGTGCGGCACCGGCGCCGGGGCCGTAATACAGGGTTTCGCCCACCATATCGGCCTGTACCTGCACCGCGTTCATTACACCGTTAACATTGGCCAAGAGGCGCACTTCGGGAATCAGTGTGGGGTGTACGCGCAATTCAATGCCGGCGGCGGTTTTGCGGGTGATGCCCAATAATTTGATGCGGTAGCCCAGCTCTTCGGCGTAGCGGATGTCTTGGCTTTCCAAACGGCTGATGCCTTCCAGGTAGCAGTGATGGAAATTGAGCGGCGTGCCAAACGCCAGTGCCGACATAATGCTCAGCTTATGGGCGGCATCGTGGCCTTCGATATCGAAAGTGGGGTCGGCCTCGGCATAGCCCAGCTCTTGTGCCTGCTTGAGCACATCGGCAAAGGCGCTGCCGTGCTCGCGCATTTCGGTGAGGATGAAATTGCTGGTGCCGTTGATGATGCCGGCAATTGATTCGATTTGGTTGGCGGCCAAGCCTTCGCGTAAGGCTTTGATGATGGGAATACCGCCGGCCACGGCGGCTTCAAACATCACCATCACATTGTTTTGTTCGGCCAAGGCGAAAATTTCGTTGCCGTGTTCGGCCAGCAGCTTTTTATTGGCAGTTACCACATGCTTGCCGTTGCTGATGGCCGCCACCACTGCGTCTTTGGCCACGGTGGTGCCGCCAATCAATTCCACCACCACATCCACATCGGCGCTGGTAACCACATCGGCCACTTCGGTGCTGAGCATAATATCGCTGCCGCATACGCGCTGGGCGCGCTCAAGATTGCGGCTGGCGGCGCGGGTAATCACCACTTCGCGCCCCAAGCGGCGCGCAATTTCGGCGGCGTTGGTTTGCAGTAATTTGACGGTACCGCCACCCACGGTGCCGACGCCCAGAATGCCAATGCGGATAGGCTGCATGCTTGCTCCTTATAACAAAGCCAAATGTAGTTATGGTAAGGTTATACCAATCCTAAAAATAACCTAACTGCGTTGGCTCGCCTTAGCGCAAAGCGAACGACTTTGTACGGCGCTAAAGCGCCAACAAACTCTGTTCCGTACTAGGTGTACTGTCTGCGGCTCAGCTCAAAGAGAACGATTTACTAAGGTGCTAAAGCACCAAGTAAATCAGTTCCGCCTTGTTATCTTATTTTTAGAATCGGTATTAGACGTTTAACGCAACATGCTAGCTCAAATCGGCCTGTTTTGCCACTGTTTGTTAGGGTGGCAAGCCCGATAAACCGCTTGCAAGCAGGCGCTTTGGCGGCGTGTTGCCGCACCACTTAAGGATAAAATCATGCAATTGGAAGAAAGCCGCAGCACCGAAGGCCTGTGGATAGACGCGCACGAAGCGGGCAGCATCAGCATTGACGGCCAAACTTATAGCCATGCCGTGTGTTTGAATGGCGAAGCAGTGCTGCCATTAAATTTGGCTAATGCGGCCGATTTAAGCGCCGCTGATTTTCAGGTAGCCTTAGCCGCGCGTCCGGAAGTGGTATTGGTGGGCACCGGCGCCAAACAGGTGTTTTTACACCCGCGTGTAACTGCCGAGCTGGCCGCCGCAGGCATCGGCGTGGAAACCATGAGCACCGCCGCCGCTTGCCGCACTTATATGATTTTGCACAGCGAAGGGCGGCGGGTGTGGGCATGGCTGTGGCCGTAGAAAATATTAAATTATTGATATTTAAATTAATTTAAAATAATCAAGGCTGCCTGAAAACATTTATTTCGTTTTCAGGCAGCCTTTGGGTTACATCAAAGCCTATTTAAACTTTGGGCGGGGTTTGGCCTTTCACAATGCTCATGCCGGCGCTAACCAAGCCGCCGATGTCGGCCACGTTGGCGGGCATAATCAAGGTGTTGCTTTCTTTGGCCAGCTTGCCGAAGGCTTCCACATATTGCTCGGCCACTTTCAGGTTTACCGCTTCATTACCGCCGGGGGTGCGGATGGCTTCGGCCACCACGCGGATGGCGTCGGCCGTGGCAGCAGCCACCAAGCGCAAGGCTTGGGCTTCGCCTTCGGCGCGGTTGATTTGCGCCACTTTATTGCCTTGCGATTCGTTGACGGCAGCTTGTGCTTCACCTTCAGACTGTTTGATGTCGGCTTCACGCTGGCCGCTGGCCAAGTTGATTTGCTCTTGGCGCACACCTTCAGACTGGGCAATGCGGGCGCGTTTTTCACGCTCGGCAGTGATTTGCGCCTGCATTGAGCGCAGAATTTCTTGCGGCGGTACCAAGTCTTTGATTTCGTAGCGCAATACTTTTACGCCCCAAGAAATGGCGGCTTCATCCAGCGCGGCCACTACGGTGCGGTTGATGTCATCGCGCTCTTCAAAGGTTTTGTCCAATTCCATGCGGCCAATCACTGAGCGCAGGGTGGTTTGCGCCAGCTGGGTAATGGCAATCACGTAGTTGCTGGAGCCGTAGGAGGCCAATTGCGGGTCGGTTACTTGGAAATAAATAATGCCGTCTACGGTGAGCTGGGTGTTGTCGCGGGTGATACACACTTGGCTGGGCACATCCAGCGGGATTTCTTTCAGTGTGTGTTTGTAGGCAATGCGGTCCATAAACGGCACCAGCCAGCGCAAACCGGGGGTGAGGGTTTTGTAGTAGCGGCCCCAGCGTTCTACCACATAGGCTTCTTGTTGGGGCACAACGGTGAAGGCTTTAAAGCCGAAAACGGCAATGGCGATAAAAATCAGAATGGGCAGGCTGAAGAAGATTTCCATGCGGGTATTCCTTTGATGATGGGTTGAAAGGGGTTAACAAAAAATAGTTAATCTGAAAAAGCGTTTAATCTGTGCTGTGCAAATGAATATGCAAAACATTGCCATGCTTGCCGGTAATCTGTGCTTGCGCACCGCTCTTGGCATTGGCATGCTGTTCCAGCTGCGCCTGCCATTGGGTGCCGCGGTAGCGCACCAGCCACAAGCCGTCGGGTAGGGCGTGTTCCAGCACCACGGTTTGGCCGATGTCCAAATCATTGTCGTGTTGTTCGCGCGCGCGCGGTGGGCGGGATTTTTGCCAGCGGCGCACTAGGATAATGCCGATTACGGAAAACAACGAAGCAATCGACACATTTACCGCAGTGGGTGTGCCCAGCAGCCATTCGGCCAAACCGGCACTCACAAACGAGGCGCTTACGACCAACAAGTAAAAAGTGCCCATAAACATTTCGGCCACAAACAGCAATACGGCGGCGATTAGCCAAAACATAAGGTTTCTCCTTTATTGGGTTGTTTCAATAGGCTGCCTGAAAGGTTTTATTGCTTAAGCTTAAATACGGCTTTCAGGCAGCCTTATGTTGCCAAGCTGCGCTGGCGCTGGGTTTCCGCCAACACCATGCCAGCGCTCACCGATACATTCAGGCTTTGCACGCTGCCGAGCATGGGAATGGACACCAGCATATCGCAATGCTCGCGGGTGAGGCGGCGCATGCCGTCGCCTTCGGCACCCATCACCCAAGCCACGGCTTGCGGGGCGGTGAAGTGGAATAAATCGCTGCTGCCGTCCATATCGGTGCCCACAATCCAGATATCGCGCTCTTTGAGCTGGCGCAAGGTGCGTGCCAGATTGGTTACGGTGATATAAGGCACCACTTCGGCGGCACCGCAAGCCACTTTGCTTACGGTGGCGTTCAGCCCGGCGCTTTTGTCTTTGGGCGCAATCACCGCATGCACGCCCATGGCATCGGCCACACGCAGGCAAGCGCCGAGGTTGTGCGGATCGGTAATGCCGTCCAAAATCAGCAGCAGCGGCGGCTCGGTGAGGTGGTCAAGCACGTCGTCCAAATCAACATGGTTTTTGGAGGCGTCGATAAAGCCCACCACACCTTGGTGGCGGGCTTTTTTGCTGAGGGTGTCGAGGCGTTCGGCATCGGTGTGCACCACCCGCACATTTTCCGCGGCCGCCTTGGCCAGCACATCGCGCATACGCGCATCTTGGCGGCCGTCTTGCACATACAATTCCACAATGCTGGCGGGGTTTTGCCACAAGCGGGCGTTGACGGCGTGAAAGCCGATAATCAGGCGTTGGTTAGACATGGTTGGCGTTATTCTTAAAATACAATATTGGCTGCCATTATAACCGCAAGTGCCGCCGGGCGGGGTTTTGGCATCGCCCCCATTGCCAAACCGGCCGATTTCGGGCAAAGTGTGGCGCTAACAATTTTTAACCTGAATACCTTATTGGGTTTTCAGGCAGCCTGAACCGCATATCTCTTAATCATTTCTTTTTTATGCCGCCCACCGCACCCATTGATACTTATGTACGTGTAGAAACCGCCGAAGCCATGGATATTTTCCTGCGCCCGGCGGGCGTTTTTGCGCGCGCGCGTGCTTATGCGATGGATTTGTTGTTTCGGCTGCTGTGGTTGTGGTTGTCGAGCATGCTGGTGATGTTTATGTTTGTGGGCGGCGGCACGCCCGAATGGATGATGGGGCTGATATTCCTGAATCTGTTTGCCACCATGTGGCTGTATCCGGTGCTGTTTGAGGTGTTTTGGCACGGGCAAACGCCGGGTAAGCGCATCTTTCGTTTGCAGGTGATTAGTGACAACGGCGCCCAAGTGGGCTGGTCGGCGTCTTTATTGCGCAATCTGCTGCGCTTGGCCGACGGTTTGCCGTTTTTGTATGCGTTGGGGATGTCGGTGATGTTGCTGCACCCGCAAGGCAAACGCATTGGTGATGTGTTGGCCTCTACCTTGGTGGTGCACACCGACGACGCACGGGTGCAGGCCAGTTGGCAAGCGCTGCAAACCGTGCCGCCGCAAGCGCCGCCGGTGGCGCTCACGCGGGAAGAACAGCAGGCTTTGGTGTCGTTTGCCGAGCGCCAACACAAGCTGCCGCCGGCGCGGCGGCAAGAGCTGGCCGAGTTGCTGGTGGTGGCCATCTACGGCCATTTGCCCGCCCGCACCGATGCTTTGGCACTGGCGCTGGGCATGGCGCGCTACAGCGTGGGTGAGCGATCGGCGGCGGAGCGTGCACCATGAAGCAGCTGGCCTTTGAACAACAAAACCAAGCGCTGTGGCAGGCTTTTGAGCGCCAGTTGCAGCAATTGGAACACAAGCGTACGCGTTTGGCAGCGGAGCAAGCACGCCAATTCGGAAGCCATTACAGCCAAGTGTGCCACCATTTGGCGCTGGCCAACGACCGCCAATATTCCGGCGGCTTGGCATCTTATCTGCAAAATCTAGCCGAGCGCGGCCACAAACAGCTTTACCGTTATCAAAACAGCGGCCTGTGGGGGCGTTTTAAATATTTTGTGGGGCGCGATTTTCCGCAAACCGTGCGCCAGCAATTCAAGCCGGTGTTGTGGGCGCACGCGCTGTTTTACCTGCCTTTGCTGCTGTCTTTGCTGCTGGTGGCCTTGCATCCGCCGTTATTGGAAAAATGGGCGGGTGCGGATATCGGTGCCAATGCGGCGGAAAGCTATGCCGAAATGGCGGCGCAATACGCCGCCGGCAGCAACCGCCCGCTATGGCAAAACTGGATGATGTTCGGCTTTTATGTGTTCAATAATATCGGCATTGCTTTTCAGAGCTTTGCCGGTGGCTTGCTGTTCGGCATCGGCGCGGTGTACACCACCGTTTACAACGGCTTTATTATCGGCGGGATTATGGGCTATATGCTGCATGAGCCTTCGGCCTTGGCGTTTTATTCGTTTGTGTCGGCTCATGGCGCGTTTGAGCTTACCGGCTTGGTGCTGGCCGCCGCCGGCGGTTTGCGCTTGGGGCTGGCTTTATTGGCGCCGCAAGGTTTGTCGCGCAAGGATGCGCTCAGGCAGCAAGGTGCGGTGGCGGTAAAGTTGATGAGCGGTGCTTTTTTATTGCTGGCGCTGGCGGCGCTGGTGGAAGGCTTTTGGTCGCCGCTCACCAGTATTCCGATTGCCTTGAAATTTGCGGTGGGCACCATGTTGTGGCTGCTGGTTTACGCCTATTTGTGGCGGGCGGGGCGGGCATAAATGGACATCGGCACCTCGCGCTTGGCGCTGCGCACCCGCAATGCTTGGGAAGCCCTGGATTTGGGGGTACGCCTGTGGGCGGAGCGCAAAGGCTTGTATGCGGCTTTGTGGGCCACCTATTCGCTGCCCTTGCTGCTGTTGCTCAGCCTGTTGTTTTGGCGCGCGCCGTGGTGGGCGGGGGTGTTGCTGTGGTGGCTGAAGCCGGCGTTTGAAGCGCCGATACTCAAAGTGCTGTCGGAGCAGGTGTTTACGCCGCCGCCGTCTTACCGCCAATGCATGGCCGCCACTTGGCGCTTGCTGTGGCGGCCACGTTTGCTGGGCGATTTAACCTGGCGGCGCTTGGGCTGGCGCCGATCCTTGCTGCTGCCGGTAACGGTACTGGAAGGGCTAAATGGCCGCGCCCACCAATTGCGCCGTGATGAGCTGGCACGCTATGGCGGCGGCGCAGGGGCGTGGTTGTCGTTTTTCGGCATTCATTTCGAGGCCATCCTCACCTATGGCTTGCTGATTGTGGGCTATTGGCTGTGGTTTGGCAGCCCGGTGCAAGACGCCTTGGTGGAATCGGCCATGAGCATGAAGCAGGCGGCAGAAACCATGAGCACGCTGATGCAGCTATTGCAGCAAGACGATGCGCTGTGGCTTTATCATGTTTACAACCTCTTGTATGCGCTGGTGCTGTGTTTCTGGGGGCCGATTTATGTGGCCGCCGGTTTCGGCCTTTATCTGCATGCGCGCACCCTTTCCGAGGCTTGGGACGTGCGCTTGGCCGCCCGCCGTTTGGCCGCCCGCTTAGGGCATCCATTGGCCGCGCTGGCAGCCGTGTGCTTGGGTTTTGCTTTGTTGCTGCCTGCGACACCCGTGCACGCGGAAACGCTGCCTGATGTACAACAAGTGGACAATAGCCGTGAGGCAGTGCTTACACAGCCGCCGTTTGCACATTTGAAAGACAAGCGCAATTATTGCTGGCGCAGCTGTACTAAAACGGAAACCGATAAAAAAGACCGCCCTAGCACACAACCCGCCGCCGTGCCCACGGCGCCGTTCGCCCTGTTTAATATGGTGTTGTATGCGCTGGCGGGGCTGGTATTGCTGGGTGTTATCGCGCTGTTGGTGTATTGGTGGCGGCAAAGCCGCGGGCTTAGCCAAGT
Organism: Paralysiella testudinis; assembly: GCF_016894345.1. Lineage (GTDB taxonomy): Bacteria > Pseudomonadota > Gammaproteobacteria > Burkholderiales > Neisseriaceae > Paralysiella > Paralysiella testudinis. Next base: position 2,070,806 of record NZ_CP069798.1, on the reverse strand, counting down.
ACAGGTGGCGGAGGCACCGGAAACCCTGTTTGGTTTGGCGATTACCCCGCAAAGCCTGCCTGCCGATGTGCCCACGCAAGTACTGCACTTGTGGCAGCAGCAAGACGCCCGTGCCGCCATGAGCCTGCTGTACCGTGCAAGCTTAGCGCAATTGCCGCGCCGCTACGGCATTGCCTTGCGCGACAGCAATACCGAGGGCGAAGTATTGCAGCGGGTGCGGCAATCGGCTGCCGGCTTGGCCGCCTATTGGCAACGCCTTACCCATGCTTGGTTGCAACAAGCCTATGCCCACCGCAGCAGCAGCGAAGTCGAAGTAATCCAGCTGTGCGACCAATACCGCCGGTATTTTGTACACAATACGCTGCCTGAAAACACCACCGCCACCCGCACCCAATCGGCATCCACAAGGGAGGCGCAGCCATGAAGCGCAAAACGCTGATGATTATGGCGGTATTGTTGCTGTTGCTGGGTGCCGTGGGCGCTTGGGTGGCCGCCAATACGGTGAGCGAAACCCGCAAAATTTGGCAAAACGATGCCTTGGCGCAAGAAGTGATGCAAGGGCGCTTGTTTGCCGTGCAAAAATTTCTGGCCAAACAAGCGCCCGCATTGCCGCAGCAAAGCTGGCGCCGCTGGCAAAGTGCCGCCAAAGAAGGGGGCAACACCGCCGCACCGGTATTGCTGTGGGTGGAAAATGTCGACCGCGCCCGCGCAGAAGATTACGACGAATTGCTCGACTGGGTGGCCGCGGGCAACCATGTCGTGCTGCCTTTGCTGGATGAAGAGAGCAGTGCGGATGCTGCTTCTGAGGTTGACACCGGCGCTGAAGGCGGCCTAATGAATGCGCAGCAATACCGGCAGTGGCTGGCTTCGCGGCTGGGCGTGCGGATTGGCACCGCTGCGGCAGCAAACAACAAAACCGGTGCCGTTCCGGCTGCCTGCCAAGCGGCCGAAAACCAGCGCCAACAAGCCGCCCGCGCCACCAACCATCGAGAAGACAATAAGGCTGCACCGCAACGCTTGGCCGAATGCGCACAGCAGCTTAATCAAATCAGGCTGCCTGAAGGGCGCACACTGGCGTGGATGGCGCCGGCCACGCAAACCATGCTTTTGAACAGTGGTAAAACGGCGCTATGGCAGGGTGAAGGTGCTTCAGGCAGCCATATTGTGCGCGTGGCCTATGGCCAAGGCAGTGTGGTGTTGCTGAGCAATTGGGATGCCTTGGCCGCACCGCAATATCCGCCCGCCGATGTCAGCGGGCTTAACCAATACGACCACGCCTATCTGGCCGCCTATCTGGCGCAAGATAAATCAGCCGTGTGGTTTGTGCGCCAGCTGGGCAGCCCGCCACCCATCGACACCGCCCCGGCATGGTGGCGGCTGTGGCAGGCCGAGCCTTTGCTGATGGGGGCGCTGGTGTTGCTGGTGGCCGCCGGTGTGTGGTATCTGAGCATGCGCATGGGTGCTTTGCGGCAGCTGCCGGTGCCGCAAGAGCGCTATTTAAGTGAACATTTGGCCGCCCAAGGGCAGTTTTTGGCACGCAAGCCTTTGCGCGGCGCGCAATTGCAGTGGCTGCAACAACAACTGTGGCAACAATGGCAGCAGCAATGGGCGCATTGGGCGCAGATGGATGGCCAAGCCCGCATGCAAGCGGTGTGCCGCCACACCGGTGCGCCGCCCGCGGTGGTGCGTTTGTGGTTGCAGCCGGTGCCACCGCAACCTACCGCGGCGCAATGGTTGGCTTATTTACGCAGCCACCAGCGTATTTTGCGCGCTAAAAAGCCTTCTTTATTTCAATCCACGAGGTAATCCGTATGCACAACCCCACTGACAACCAGCCCGCCAATCCCGGCGTGTTGCAAGCCGCCCGCGCGGTGCAGGTATTGCGCCAGCGGCTCAATCAAGTGCTGATTGGCCAGCGCCGGGTGGTTGACGAAGTGCTAACCGTGTTTTTAGCCGGCGGCCATGTGTTGCTCGAAGGCGTGCCCGGCGTGGGCAAAACCTTGTTGGTGCGGGCGCTGGCGCAAACCTTTGGTGGCGAATTCAACCGCATCCAGTTCACCCCTGATTTGATGCCGTCTGATGTTACTGGTCACTACCGTTTTGACGCGGCCAACAATCAATTTGTGCTGCGCCAAGGGCCGGTGTTTACCCATTTGCTTTTAGCCGACGAAATCAACCGCGCCCCGGCCAAAACCCAAGCCGCCTTGCTCGAAGTGATGCAGGAGCGCGCAGTAACGCTGGACGGCACCACCCACGCTTTGCAGCGCCCGTTTATGGTGCTGGCCACGCAAAACCCGATTGAGCAGGAAGGCACCTATCCGCTGCCTGAAGCGCAGCTGGATCGCTTTATGTTCAAAGTGCTGATTGATTATCCGGACATGGCCGATGAAGTGGCTTTGGTGCAGGCGGTGATCAACAGCGAAGGCAATGATGTGCTACACGGCAATGCACCCGGCCATGTGTTTCAGGCAGCCCAGATTGAGCAGCTACAAAAATGGGCAGCCAAGGTGCGGGTAGACAGCCAATTAATCGACTACGCCGTGCGCTTGGTGGGCACCACCCGCACTTGGCCGGCGCTGTCGGTGGGTGCCGGGCCGCGCGCCGGTATTGCCTTAATCGGCTGCGCGCGCGCCCATGCGCTGATTCAGCAACGCGATTTTGTCACTCCCGACGACATCAAAGCCGTGTGGCTGCCGGCTTTGCGCCACCGCGTGCGTTTGTCTACCCAAATGGAAATGGAAGGCGTGAGCGTGGAAACGGTGTTGTCCGAGCTGCTGGCTTCGGTGCCCGCGCCGCGTATTTGATGCCTGCCGGAAAATAAAATACCTTATGAACCTTAAACCTGCCCGCCCTTTGCTGATTGGCCTGGCGCTTGTGTGTGCGCTGGCGCTTTCAGGCAGCCTCTTGCGCGAGCTGCAGCCGCTGCTGGCGCGGGTGTTGACGCTGGGCGGCGGCAGCTTATTGCTATTGCTGCTGCTGGCCGCACTGGTGGATGCCTTGCGGCGTCAAGCGGTGGGTGATTTTCAGGTATTGCGCCAATTGCCGTCGCAATTTGTGCAAGGGCAGCCACACGAAATCGAATTGCAGTTTACCCCGCCTGCCACCCGCTTCTGGCAGCGCCCACATCAATTGCAGCTGGCCGACCTCCACCCGCCGCACTGGCACACCGACACCCCTTTGCTCACCTTGCAAACCTTGCCCGGGCGCCCCAGTTATATCCGCTATGCGCTCACCCCGATGCGGCGCGGCGAAGCCGAATTTATCGGCATCGAATACTGGCTGCCTTCGGCTTGGGGCTTGTGGCAGCGCCGTTACCGCCAAACGGCGGCGGCTGAAGTGCGCGTATTGCCCGATTTTTCGCGTATTTTGGGTGCCGAGCTGGTGGGCATGCAGCGCTGGCTCAACTGGGTGGGTGTGCGCAAGCTGCCGCGTTTGGGGCAGGGGCAAGATTTCCATCAATTGCGCGACTACCAACAAGGCGACGACATCCGCCACATCGACTGGAAAGCCACCGCCCGCGTCAATAAACCGATTGTGCGCAGCTTTCAGCAAGAGCAAGACCAGCAAGTGATTTTTCTGCTCGACTGCGGCCGCAATATGCGCCTGCATATGGATGGTTTAAGCCATTTCGACCACAGCCTGCAAGCCATGCTGTTGCTGTCGTTTACCGCCTTAAAGCACGGCGATGCCGTGGGTTTGCTTACCTTTGCGCATGAGCAATCGCGCTGGGTGCCGCCGCACAAAGGCGTGGCGCAACTGGGGCGGCTGGTGCAAGGCGTGTACGACATTGAGCCGTCGTTGCAGTCGGGTGATTTGGAAAGCGCCATCAGTCTGTTGCTGCAAAAACAACGCCGCCGTGCGCTGGTGGTGGTGCTCACCCATTTGAATTATGAAGACAGCGACGGCATCAGCCGCCAATTGCTGCGTTTAAAACGCCACCATTTGGTGCTGCTGGCCAGCCTGCGCCCGCACACACCCGACGAAATGGCCGCCCGCCCGGTGCACAACAGCCAAGATGCCGCCGCTTATCTGGGTGCACGGCAATACCAGCATCAAGTAGCGCAGGTATTGCAGCAATTGCAGGCCAGAAACATCACCTGCCTAAACACCTTGCCCAACCAGCTCAGCACGGGCTTGATTAACCGCTATCTGCAATTGAAACGCCGCCAAGCCTGGTAGCTATAAGCAGGTAGGATTCTTAAATCCGACGCATTGCTAAAAATAAAACCCATCGACAATGATGACGGCTACCTGAAAAGCATAATTGGCCAAACCCAGCTGATTAAGTTGATTCTTCTACCTCTCAAATACTGGCCCGCCGCTGCGGGTAAGCTATTGGCAAAACCAGATAAATACGCCATAGTGTGAAGCCTTGTTTTCCTTACCCTCAAGCCGGTTTATCTTTTATGAAGTACACCAAAAGCCTGTCTGCCCGTTTAAAACTGCTTACCCTGTTGTGGGTGGCGGTGGCGGTGGCATCCATTGTGCTCACTTTGCTGTTGTCGTGGCGTTTGGAAGGCGGCGCAGCGGCAATCAATGACGCGGGCAGTTTGCGTATGCAAACCTATCGGCTCGGCTTGCTGGTGTATGAAAACCGGCCTGCCGCCGAAATCAACCAAAAAATCCAGCGTTTCGATGCCACTTTGGCCACCTTGGTCAAAGGCGATCCGTCGCGCCCCTTGTTTTTGCCGCCCACAGCCGAAGTGCAAGCCCATATGGCCACCTTGCAGCAGCAATGGCAGCAAGAAATGAAACCCCTGTTTCAGGCAGCCTTAACCCAGCCGCAAGCGGTGCACAACGAGCGCTTACAGCAATTTGTGGGCAGTATCGACAAATTGGTGTTGGCGGTGGAAGCAGTGAATGCGCGCAACACCGAATGGCTGCGGCTGTTTCAAAGTGGGCTGCTGGCGATGGTGCTGCTCAGCGCCGGGGTAATGGTGGTGTTGCTGTATTTGTGGATTATCAAACCGCTGGAGGCTTTGCAGCGTGGGGTGGTGGCGATTCACGATGGCAATTTCGGCGTACAGGTGCCGCGCGACAAGGCCACTGAATTTGCCCAAGTAGATGACGGTTTTAACCAAATGAGCACGCGGCTGCAGCAGCTCTACACCAACCTTGAGCAGCAAGTGGCCGACAAAACCCGTGATTTGGCCGACAAAAATTACACCCTGGAAACACTGTATTTCTTTTTGCACTTTCTAAACCAAACCACCGGCATCGAAGCCGCCGCGCAAGGTTTTCTCAGCAAAATCATGGCTCTTGTGCCTGCACAGGCGGGCAGCGTGCGCTTGGTTGATTTTCAGCGCCAACGCATGGATTTAGTGGCACAAATCGGGCTGCCTGAAGCTTTACAAAGCGCCGAAGCCTGCCAGCGCTTAGACGATTGCTTTTGCGGCCAAGCGGTGCAAAGTGGCGATTGGCAACCCATCCGCTTTGGCCTGCCTATGCCCGATGGTAGCACCGGCCTGCCCACCGGCTGTGAAAAATCCGGTTTTCAATATCTGCATTTGCTTCATATCCGCCACAATGAGCAAGAGCTGGGGGTGATGGCCTTGTATTTTGACCAGCCGTATTCCTTGGCCACCGCTACCGGCCAATTACTCAATGCCTTATGCCTTAATTTTGGCGTGGCGGTAGCCAATATCCGCTTGGCCGAAGAAAGCCGCCAATTGGCGGTGCTGCAAGAGCGCAATCTGATGGCGCAAGGGCTGCACGACAGCATTGCCCAAACGCTCACTTTCTTAAATTTACAAGTACAAATGCTCGAAAGCGCATTGGCCGCGCAACAGCCCGAACAAGCGGCGGAAAATGTGCAATTCATCAAAGACGGCGTACAAGAATGCTATGAAGACGTGCGCGAGCTGCTGCTGAATTTTCGCACCAAAATCAGCCGTAAAGAATTTACCGAAGCCGTGCGCACCTTGGCACAGCGCTTCGAGCAGCAAACCCATGTGGCCACCAATGTGCGCTGGCAAGGCACCGGCCCGCCGCTGAATGCCGAGCAGCAATTGCAGTTTATCTTTATCCTGCAAGAAAGCCTGTCGAATATCCGCAAACATGCGCACGCAGACCAAGTGAAAATCGAATTTGATAATCAACACGACTTCACCATGACCATTACCGACAACGGTTGCGGCTTTGACACCGCCGCTTTGGCCAAGCTTTCAGGCAGCCATGTTGGTCTCGGGATTATGCGCGAACGTGCCCTACGCATCCGCGCTGGCCTTAATATCACATCACAGCCGGGCACCGGCAGCCAAGTGCGCCTGTGCCTGCCCCACCAAGAAAGAAACCTGGCATGAACCCCAAAATCAGCATTATTTTAATCGACGACCACACCTTATTTCGCAGCGGCATCAAAGCCTTGTTGGCACGCCAAGCCGATTGCGAAGTGGTGGGCGAAGCGGCCGACGGCCTAAGCGGCGTGAAATTGGTGGAGCAGCACAAGCCCGATGTGGTGCTGCTGGACTTGGATATGCCGGTGATGAACGGGCGTGAAGCCTTGGCACAAATTTTAAGCAGCCAGCCGCAGCAAACCGTGGTGATGCTCACCGTATCCGAAGACAGCGAAGACCTCACCGAATGCATGCGCTTGGGCGCGCGCGGCTTTTTGCTCAAAAACATCAATGCCGATTTCTTGGTGGACGCGATTAAAAAAGCCGCCAATGGCGACAATGTATTCTCCCCGGAAATGACCGCGCGGCTGGTGCAATCGCTGATTCAGCCGCAAGCGGCCGCACCCACCAGCGTTTTAGACAGCCTTACCCCGCGCGAGCTGGAAATTCTCGGCCATTTGGCTGCCGGACACAGCAATAAAATCATTGCCCGCAAGCTGGATTTGGCCGAATCCACCATTAAAGTGCATGTGCAAAACATCTTGCGCAAGCTCGAATTAAGCAGCCGCGTGCAAGCCGCCGTGTTTGCCGTGCAACATAAAGTGCCGCAACCGCAAGATTAATTTGAAAATTGCAGGTTTCAGGCAGCCTTAATCCAGCTCACCCAGCCAGCTCACCCAGTAGGCTAAACCAAGGAAAGAACCATGAAAAGCAGCGCCCGCAACCAATTTAGCGGCACGATTGAAACCATCGAAGACACGGGCGGCTTGCAGTATGTTACCGTGGCCTGCGCCGGTGGCACCCGCGTACGCGCGTTGGTGAGCCGTGCCGGTGCCGCCGCGCTCAAGCTCACTGTGGGCAGCGCGGTGGTGGTGATGGTGAAAGCATCGTCGATTATGCTGGTAACCGACTTGGCGCCGCTGCAACTGAGCGCCGAAAACAGCCTTGAAGGCACCATCAAACACATTGAAACCGGCAGCGTAAACAACGTGGTCACCTTAAGCTTGCCCGGCGAGATTGAGCTCACCGCCACCATCACCCTCTACAGCAGCGAAAATCTAGACTTGCACGCGGGGCAACCGGCCACCGCCATTTTTAATGCCAGCCAAGTGGTGTTGGGGGCATTGGCTTAAGCATGGTTTTTGGCCGAATAGATCAAAACAACACCATTTTGTTCTTTGAAGAAGCGCCGGATTCAAGAATCCGGCCTACAGTTTTACCGTTCAGGCAGCCTTAAAAATGTGCCGCACCTGCACAGGCAGATACGGCAAGGTGGTGTTAAACGCTTGGCCCGCCAAGCAATAAAAGCAAAACGCGTGCGTGAACAAGGCTTCACGTACGCGTTTCTTATTTTCAGATGAATGAAGTTAATGTGGCAGGCCTTCAATCACAATACTGTAAACGACCTTGCCGAATATCGGCCACCGCATCGGCCAGCATTTCGGTGTCGGCGCTGTCGTGGCTGATGAGCAGCATCGGTACCGCCAGCTCGGCTTGCAATTCGGCCACCAGCTGGCGCATTTGTGTGCGTAAGCCGCTATCCAGCGCCGAAAAAGGCTCGTCCAGCAGCAGCCATTGCGGGCGGGTGATGCAGGCGCGGGCCAGTGCGGTGCGTTGGCGTTGGCCGCCGGAAATCTGCACCGGATAATGTGCGGCCACGGCTTGCAGTTGCATGCGTTCCAACCATTGGCGGGTGAGGGCATCGGCGGTGTGTGGCGGGTTTTGCAGGCCAATCTTTAGGCCGAAGGCGATGTTTTGCGCCACGGTTAAATGCGGAAATAAGGCGTAATCTTGAAACACCAGCCCGGCTTGCCGCTGTTGCGGCGGCGGCCAATAGCCGCTGGCGGTATCGCCGAGGTTGTGGCCGTTGATGCGCACATGGCCGCTTTGCGGGCGCAGCAGCCCCGCCAGCAATTGCAGAATCAGGCTTTTCCCTGCACCGGAAGGGCCGATAATTGCCAAGCGCTGGGCGCGGCTTTGGCAGTGCACATCCAGCTCAAAATGGCTGTTACCGCCCGGTAGCCGGGTGGCAAAGGCAAAATCAAAGGCGTAGGGGGTGTTGTTCATGTGTGCTGCCTTGGTTTGGCCAGGCGGTTGGTGAGCCACAAAATGGTGGCGCACACCGCCGAAATCAGCAGCACCAGTTGGTTGGCCAGCACATCATTGCCTGCTTGTACCGCTTCATATACGGCAATCGACAAGGTTTGGGTTTGGCCGGGAATGCTGCCCGCAATCATCAATGTGGCGCCAAATTCGCCCAAGGCGCGGGCAAACGCCAGCAGCAAACCCGCCAAAATACCGCGCCAAGCCAAGGGCAGGGTAACGCGCCAGAAAACCGCGCGTTCAGGCAGCCCCAATACCCGCGCCGCTTGCTCCAACTGCGGGTTTACGCCTTCAAAAGCCGCGCGTGCGGGTTTGAAAACCAAGGGGAAGGTGACCACCATTGCCGCCAGCACCGCACCTTGCCAAGTGAAAATCAGGCTCACGCCAAACCACTGCTGCAAGCTTTGCCCCAGCACGCCGTGGCGGCCGAACAGCACCAAAAGATAATAGCCCAACACAGTGGGCGGCATCACCATCGGCAGGGTGAGCAGGGTGTCGAGCAGGTCGCGGCCGATAAAGCGCCGCCGCGCCAGTACAAAGCCCACGGCCACGCCCAGCAGCAAATTGAGCAAAGTGGCGCAAAACGCCACTTTGAGCGACAAGCTTAAGGCAGGCCAAACATTATTCAGCATAGTTAATGATGTGTGTAAACATGCCATTAAGGGCGGCTAAAGCCGTATTTTTGGAGCACTTTTTGCCCGGCCGGTGACAGCACAAAATCCACAAACCGCTGTGCTTCGGCCTTTTGGCGGCTGCTGCTGGTGACGGCAATCGGATAAGAAACCGGCGTATCCAAGGCCACGGTGGCGGTAACGCGCACTTTATCCGGCATCAGCGCGGCATCGGTGCGGTAAACAAAGCCGGCGTTCACTTCTTTGCGCGCCACATAATTCAACGACTGGCGCACATTCTGGGTGGTGATGATTTTGGGCTGCAAGCGCTCAAACAAACCGGCCTTGCTCAGCGCCGCTTTGGCATAGCGCCCCACCGGCACGCTGTCCGGATTGCTTAAGGCAATGCGGGCAATGCCGCTTTGCTGCAAATCGCTCAGTTGCTGCGGGCGCAAGGCGCTGGCGGCGGGCACCACCAACACCAAATCATTGCGCACAAAAGTTTTGCGGCTGCCCGGCTGCACCGCTTGCTTGGCCACGGCGGTATCCATGGTTTGTTGGTCGGCCGTGGCCAACACGTCCACCGGCGCACCCTGCAGCAATTGCTGCAATAAAGTGCCGGAGCCGGCGGTATTCAAACGCACGGTAACGCCCGGATTTTGTTGCTGATACTGGCTGCCGATTTCTTTAAACGCATCGCTCAAACTGGCAGCGGCAGAAACCAGCAAATCTTTGGCACTCAGCGGCAAAGCCAACAAAGCCAGCGTGGCAAAGGCAAACAAACGGTGGGAGCGGGAAGGCATGACAAGGCTTTCGGCAGGGGAAACGAGCGGCAACAATAGCAAAAATCAGTGTGTCTCACCACAGGCATAAAGGCTTAAGCCGTTTAATAGTTCAAAAGACGTAGCTCGCTGGGTGGCAATTTTAAAGAAATTGGGGTTTTACATTATTTCAGGCAGCCTTTTAAAGGGCTGCCTGAAAATGTTTTACACTGCGCCGCGCAGTTTGGGCATATCGGCTTTTAGCTTAAATTGGGGAAAATGGCCTTTAATCCGGCGGCCATGATTTCCACTGCCACTGCGGCCAGCAGCAAGCCCATGACCCGGTTGAGAATGTTCATGCCGGTGTTGCCCAGATAGCGGCTAACCCGGTTGCCAGCGCGTAAGGTGAGGTAGCAGATGATGCTGATGATGAGGCTGGCGGCGATAATCGACAGTGTGTGCCAATAGGTTTTGCTGCTGGAAGCATAAATCACCACCGTGGAAATGCCGCCGGGGCCGATGACCATCGGCATGGCCAGTGGTACCACCGCTATGCTGTTTTTACTGATTCTGGGTGTGAGCGTGCTGTTTTCGTCTATGCCGATTTTGGGTTTGCTGGGGTTGTTGTTACCGTTGATTAATGACAATGAAATCAAAAATACCAAGCAGCCGCCGGCTACCTGAAACGCACCAATCGAAATGCCCAGCCCTTTGAGGATGTATTGGCCGCTGAGGGTAAAGATCACCATAATAATAAAAACGCTGATGGCACAAATGCGCGCCACTGATCGGCGCTCGGCGCGGGTGTAGTCGGCGGTGGCATCCAGATAAATGGTGAGTGCGGCCAAAGGATTGATCAACACCAAAAAGGCGAGCAGGATTTTGCTGACTTCAAAACTCATGATTGGGCCATTTCATCATTAACATTAACGTTTGCGCATATTGCCAATGCCCATCAACATGGCAATCATCACCATAATCGACAGCGTGGCAGTGCCGCCGTAGCTTACTAGCGGCAAGGGCACGCCCACCACCGGCAAAATACCGCTCACCATGCCCATATTTACAAATACATAGCAAAACAAGGTCATGGTGATGGCACCGGCGAGCGTGCGGCTGTAAAGTGTGGGGGCACGCAAGGTGATGTAGAGGCCGCGTGACAGAATAAAGGTGTACACCGCCAACAACAACAGATTGCCGATCAGACCGAATTCTTCGCCGTAAACGGCAAAGATAAAATCGGTGGTGGATTCGGGAATGTAATCCAGATGCGTTTGCGAACCGCCCAGCCAGCCTTTGCCCCACACGCCGCCTGAGCCGATGGCGGTCATGGATTGTAGGATATGGTAGCCCGCACCCAAGCGGTCTTTGGTGGGGTCAAATAAGGTGAGCACACGGGTACGCTGGTAGTCGTGCATGCCGTAGAGCCACACCAAAGGCAATAAGGCGGCAAAGCCGATAATGGCGGCAAAAATGGCTTTCCACGGCAGCCCGGCAAAAAACACCACAAATAGGCCGGAGGCCATAATTAGCGTGGCGGTGCCCAAATCAGGTTGTTTTAAAATCAGCGCGCCCGGTACCATAATCAGCAGCAAAGCGCAGAAATAGTGATACCAGCGCAAGCCCAGCTCGTGTTTTTGGAAATACCACGCCACCATCATCGGCAGGGCGATTTTCATGATTTCCGAGGGCTGGATGCGTGCCACGCCCAAGTTGAGCCAACGGGTGGAGCCGTTCACCGTAATGCCAAAAAAATGCACCCCCAGCAGCAAAAGCACGGCCAGCAAATACAGCGGCGGCGCAAAATTGCTCAGAATTTGCGGTGGCGTTTTGGCAATCCCCCACAGCAGCACAAAGCCCATAATGGTATGCAGGGTTTTGTTTTCCAGCTGGCCAAAATCTTGGCCATCGGCGGAGTAGAGCAAAAACAGGCTCATCACATAAATGGCGAGCATGGCATAAAACAGCCATACGTCCATGGGCGCCCACAGGCGCGCCCACAGTTGTTTTATCCACTGGGTATCGGTATTCACGGGGCGGTATCCGAGGCGGTTTGCGGGCGGAAGGCGCGCAACAGGGGCGGTACGGTATGACGGTTGTTTTTTTCTTCGTCCATCAGTGCGTCGTTGTTCAGCCAAGCCGCATCACTGGCCGGTACGGGCGCCGGGGTGCTGCTTTGGGGCAGATTTTTGAGTTTTAATAGATAAAAGTCGCTCAAACCGCGTGCCACAGGTGCAGCGCTGGCGCCCCAGCCGCCGTTTTCCAGAATCACCGCCACCGCAATTTGCGGGTTGTTGACCGGTGCAAATGAAATAAACCAAGCATGGTCGCGGTGTTGTTCGGCCAAGGCCGCGGCATTGTAGCTGGCGCCTTGTTTGATTTGCACCACTTGCGCGGTGCCTGTTTTGCCGCCCATGCTGTATTGCAAACCCTGGCCGATGCGCCAGGCGGTGCCGCCGGGCTGCAATACTTTCACCATGCCTTGTTTCACATACTCGAAATTGCTGCGTGAAAACGGCAGCGTTTTAACCGGTTTGGGGTCAATCAGAGTGATTTGCTGGCTGTTGTGATCCAATAATTGACTCACCAAATGGGGGCGGAACACCACGCCGTCGTTGGCCAGAATGGCGGTGGCGTGCGCCATTTGCAAGGGCGTATAGGTGTTGTAGCCTTGGCCGATGCTGGCGGATACCATATCGGCGGGCTGCCAAGCGCGTACCGATGGTTTGGATTTGGCAAAGCGGTTTTCTTTCCATTCGCGCGTGGGCAGGATGCCGCGGTATTCGTTGTTCAAATCAATGCCGGTTTGCTGGCCTAAATCAAATTGAGCCAAATACGGCGCCACCTTATCAATCCCCATTTCATAGCCTAGGCGGTAAAAAAAGGTGTCGGAAGAAACCTGAATGGCTTTACTGAGGTTGGCCGAGCCGTGGCCGCTGCGCACGGAATCGCGAAACTGGTGACTGGAGCCGGGAATGCTCCAAGCGCCGGGCGAGGGCAGCACAGTGGTTTGGCTGATGTGGCCGCTCTCCAGCGCCGCCATGCCCATAAATGGCTTGAAAGTGGAGCCGGGCGGGTACATGCCTTGGGTAACGCGGTTAATCAGCGGGCGTTGCCAATCTTCGTTCAGACTTTTCCAGGTTTCGCTGTCGATGCCGTCAATAAACAGATTGGGGTCGTAGCTGGGCTTGGACACAAACGCCAAAATACCGCCGGTTTGCGGGTTGATCGCCACCACGGCACCGCGGCGGTTGGCCATCAGCCGGTAGGCTTCTTCCTGCACGCGGATATCGAGCGCGAGCTTAAGGGTTTGACCGGTGGTGGGGGGTACCGATTTTAGCGTACGCACGATATTGCCTTGGGCGTCTTTTTCAACCTCTTGATAGCCGGGCAGGCCGTGCAGCTGGCGTTCGTAATAGTCTTCCAGCCCCATTTTGCCGATATGGGTGCTGCCGCGGTAGAGCGATGTTAAGTTCTCTTCGTCCAGCTTTTTCATGTCGCGGTCGCTGATGCGGCCGATGTAGCCGATGATGTGGGCGGTGAGCGGGCCGTAAGGATAATCGCGAAAAGTGCGCGCATTGATTTCCACGCCGGGGAAGCGGTAGAGCTGCGCCGCCATTTTGCTGGCTTCTTCGATGCTTAATTTTAATTTGAGCGGCACTTTTTCATAGGAGCGGAAGTCGGCACGGAAACGCTGAAAGCGGCGGATGTCGCCATCGGTGATGTCGACATATTCGCGCAGCGCGGCAATGGTGTCTTCCATTTTGCCCGGAATTTGGTTGGGAATGATTTCCAGCGAATAAGCCGGATAGTTGTGCGCCAGTACCACGCCGTTGACATCCACGATTTCGCCACGGGTGGGCGGAGTGGGAATCAATGAAATGCGGTTTTGGGTGGCCTGCACCATAAAGTCTTCGTGCTTCACCACCTGTAGCCACACGAAACGGGCAATCAATAAGCAAAAGCACAGCAAAATCAGACCCAATGCCACCAGTACACGTATGCTGTGGTCACGGCGGCTGCGCGAGCGCAATTGGGTCGAGCGGGTGCGAAATTGCAAGGAGTTCATGAGCGGCGGCGGATGCTGGTTAAGGTGAGCATCAGATTATTCAGTAAAGGCCATAAAAAGGCGCCGATAAAGGGCGAAATCAACAGCCCCCAACTACCAAATTGATGTTCGTTAAGAAAATAGACCGCCATCACGCTGAGTTGAATCAGCATTAACACGCCAAACACCGCCAACGACTGCATGCCAAAAGCATAGAGTAGAATTTGGCGCTGTTGGCGGTGCACCAGATAGGCGGCCAGAATAAACGCCAGCGCATGCAGCCCCAGTGGTGCACCAGAGCCGATATCAAGCAACAAGCCAATCACAAAGGCCATGCTAATGCCGATGTTTTGCGGCCGGTGCAGCAGCCAGAAAATCAGCATCAAGGCGGTAAATTCAGGCAGCCAATAAGCAAACGGCAGCGGCAAGGGCATAAAATCCAGCAGCAAGCTAACAGCAAAGCTGGCCGCAATCAGCCGTTTGCGGGTGTGGCGGTAGATGTTGTCAAATTGGGTCATGGTGCTGCAGATGGGCTATCGGATGCGGCTTGCGCAGTCACGGTGTTTTGTTGCGGTACAACCAGCAAAAAGCGGGCGCTGCCGCTTTGGGCGGCGGGGCTTAATTGCACGCGGTAGTAGGGCGAGCCGTTGCCTGCTTGGGCTTCTTGTACGGTGGCAATGGGAATACCGGCCGGATAAATGCTGTCCAGCCCGGAAGTAACCAATAAATCCTGTGCCTGCAAGCTGGCATCAGCGGGGAAGTAGCGTAAATCCACGCCACCGGCACGGCCATAAATCAAGGTGCGCACACCGGTGCGGCTCACCATCGCGGGCACCACGGTTTGGCTGTTGGTGAGCAAGGTGACTTCGGCGCTAAACGGCTGCACCGATGAAATCTGCCCCACCAAACCATGGGCGTCGGTGACGGGATCGCCCAAGCGAACGCCTTGGCGGCTGCCTTGGTCAATAATCACCTTGTCCGTTAGTGGATTTTTACCGGTAGAGATGATTTTCGCCACCAGTGCCTGCGGCAGCGCCGCCTGTTGCAGTTTTTCTACCGCTGCCAATCCGCCCAAAGCCTGAATTTGCGCCGTTTGTTGTTGCAGCTGGATTTGCAAACGCGCATTGTCGGCTTGCAATTGCTGGTTTTGGCTATTGAGAGCGTGCTGGTTTTTCAGGTAGCCCATGCCGTTTTGCACCGCCGCCCAGGGTTTGTTGGCCAGCCATTGCAGCGGATACAGCGCGGTGGCAATGTGGGATTTGGCTTGGTGGATGGGGGCGTAGCGATTATCCAGCATCATCAATACCGCCGCCAGCAAGCTGAATAACACCAGTTTGCTGGCAGGGCGGATGCGCTGATGGACAAAATTCAGTGACGGCTCGGCCATAACGGCGTGCTCTCGCGGGCGGTGGGCGGATTAGGGATTGGACACAAAAACGGAATTCATTTTGCCAATCATATCCAGCGCCTTACCGGAGCCGCGCACCACGCAGGTGAGCGGGTCTTCGGCAATCATCACCGGCAGGCCGGTTTCTTCCGACAGCAGGCGGTCCAGCCCTTTAAGCAAGGCACCGCCGCCGGTGAGCACCAAGCCGCGGTCGGCAATATCGGCACCCAGTTCAGGCGGGGTTTGTTCCAGCGCATTTTTAACCGCTTGAATAATTTGATTGAGCGGCTCTGTTAAGGCTTCGAGCACTTCGTTGGAAGTGATGGTAAACGCGCGCGGAATGCCTTCGGCCAAGTTGCGGCCTTTTACTTCGATTTCTTTCACTTCCATGCCCGGGAAGGCTGAGCCGATGTTTTTCTTGATTTCTTCGGCAGTGGCTTCGCCAATCAGCATGCCGTAATTGCGGCGCACATAATTGATGATGGCTTCGTCGAAGGCGTCGCCGCCCACGCGGATAGAATGCGAATACACCACGCCGGAAAGCGAAATCACGCCCACTTCGGTGGTGCCGCCGCCGATGTCCACCACCATGGAGCCGGTAGGCTCTTCAATCGGCAAGCCGGCACCAATAGCAGCGGCCATCGGCTCTTCTATCAGGTTTACGATGGAGGCACCGGCGGCCAAGGCTGAATCGCGAATCGCTTTGCGCTCTACTTGTGTAGAGCCGCAAGGAACACAAATCACAATGCGCGGCGAAGCGGCGAAGCGGCTGTTGTTCACATTTTTGATAAACTGCTTGAGCATTTTTTCGGTTACGTTGAAGTCGGCAATCACGCCGTCTTTCATCGGGCGGATGGCTTGGATACTGCCCGGTGTGCGCCCCAGCATTTTTTTGGCTTCCGCGCCCACCGCCAGCATTGCATTTTTGCCGTTGGGGATGTCGTTTTGCACCGCCACTACCGAAGGCTCGTTCAGTACAATACCTTTGTTTTTAATGTAGATTAGTGTGTTGGCAGTGCCAAGATCGATGGCAAGGTCGTTGGAGAAATACTGGGTTAAAAAGCGAAACATGTAAATTCCTAAGCTGATTCAAACAGGTAGCTGTGTTAAGGTGGCGCCGGGCGCGCGGTTTGCCGTGGCAGACAAAATGGGCGTGCCGCAAAAAAGGGATTTCGGTTATAATTCGCAGCCATATTGTCTGCGGATACAAACGCGCAATGATACCCCAGTTTGCGGGTTTTGCTAAACCATATTTTAAGGATTTTGCAATGGCACTGACCCTTGCTGATGTTGAAAAAATCGCCAAACTGTCGCGTTTGCGCTTGTCTGCGGCCGAATGCGAAAACACCTTGGCCGAGCTGAACAATATTTTCGCACTGGTAGAACAAATGCAGGCGGTAAACACCGACGGTGTGGCGCCGATGGCGCACCCGCACGAGCTGGCTTTGCGCCTGCGCGACGATGTGGTGACCGAAACCGACGAGCACCAGCGCTATCAACAAGTGGCGCCGCAGGTGGCGGGCGGGCTGTACTTGGTGCCTAAGGTGATTGAATAGTTCCCGCTTGTATTAAGGCTGCCTGAACATTTTCAGGCAGCCCTAAAAACCATTGTAAAAAGTGACCCCGCACCATGACCCATTACACCCTGAAGCAAGCCAGCCAACTGCTGCAAGACCAACAAATTTCCGCCGTGGAGCTGGCGCAGGAATACCTTAGCGCAATCGAGCAGCGCAATCCGGCCATCAACGGCTACATTACTTTAGATAAAGCCGCCACGCTGGCCGAAGCCCAAGCCGCCGATGCCCGCCTGGCGGGCGGCGGCGCCCATCTGCTCACCGGCGTGCCGATGGCGTATAAAGACGTATTTTGCCAACAAGGCTGGCAAAGTAGCTGCGGCAGCAAAATGCTGGGCAATTTTATCGCTCCGTATACCGCCACCGTGGTGCAAAACCTACTCAATGCAGGCATGGTCACACTGGGGCGCACCAATATGGACGAATTTGCCATGGGCTCCACCAACGAAACCTCGTTTTACGGTGCTACCCGCAACCCATGGCAACACGAGCATGTGCCCGGCGGCTCTTCCGGCGGTTCGGCTGCCGTGGTGGCGGCGCGGTTGGCACCGGCCGCATTGGGCAGCGACACCGGCGGCTCCATCCGCCAGCCTGCCGCGCATTGCGGCATCACCGGCATTAAGCCCACCTACGGCGTGGTGTCCCGCTTTGGCATGGTGGCCTATGCTTCCAGCTTCGACCAAGCCGGGCCGATGGCGCAAACCGCCGAAGACTGCGCCTTGTTGCTCAACACCATGGCCGGTTTTGATGTGCGCGATTCCACCAGCTTAGAGCGCCCCACCGAAGACTACAGCCGCGATTTGGCGCAGCCACTGCACGGCCTGAAAGTGGGCTTGCCCAAAGAGTATTTCGGCAGCGGTGTCGACGCCGAAGTGCAACAGGCCGTGCAAAACGCCATTCAGCTCTTGCAGGCGCAAGGCGCGCAAATGGTGGACGTGAGCCTGCCGCAAACCGAGCTGGCCATTCCCGCTTATTATGTTTTGGCCTCAGCCGAAGCCAGCACCAACCTGTCGCGCTACGACGGCGTGCGCTACGGCCACCGCGCCGCCGAATTTGCCAATCTGGACGAAATGTACAGCAACAGCCGCGCCGAAGGCTTTGGCAGCGAAGTGAAGCGGCGCATCATGATTGGCGCTTATGTATTAAGCCACGGCTATTACGATGCCTATTATTTAAAAGCCCAAAAACTGCGCCGCTTGGTGGCCAACGACTTTCAGGCAGCCTTGGCGCAATGTGATGTGATTTTAGGCCCGGTAGCCCCCACCGCCGCCCCCAAGCTGGGCAGCGACATCAACGACCCGGTGCAAATGTACTTAAGCGATATTTTCACCATCGCCGTCAACCTCGCCGGCCTGCCCGCGCTCAGCCTGCCCGCCGGATTCACCCGCAACGGCCTGCCCATCGGCGTGCAATTGATTGGCAACTACTTTACCGAAAGCCGCTTATTGAATGTGGCGCACCAAATGCAGCTTAATAGCGACTGGCACACCAAAGCGCCGGTGTAATGCAGGGTTGTCAGCATTATCGGCGCTAGGTCGGATTTTTGAATCCGATGTTTGTTTGAAGAATACGGTAACGTAAGATAGGCTATTTTGTTTGTTCAGGCTGCCTGAAAATCCGTATTACCTTATGGTCACTTAATCAATCTTGCACTGAGCAGAGGTAAACACATGATAAACATCCGTCGTTGGGCATTGGCATTGTATATCAGCGGTTTGTTGTTGCCAGGATTGGCGGCCGCCGCAGGTGAAACCTATATTCTGGGTGTGGATGCCAGTGTGGATAAGACGGCAGCGCCGCAAGTATTGCCCTTAGGGGAAATCCGGATAAACGGGCAAGCGGTGCCGGCTTATGGCTTGCGCATGAGCAATCCGGCAGCCGATGGCATGCTGGATTTGCGGCCAGCCCAAAAAGAAACCTTGTCGTTTAAAGCGGCCATCACACCGGCACAAACCCAACAAGTGGCAGCGTATTACCACAGCTTTGGCTGGCTGCTGGTGCCGCGCGGCTGGCAGCCGGTGGCGGGCGGACTGGGTGCTAACGGCTCGGAATCCTTGCTGTTTATGCCGCCAAACAACAGCGGCTATGTGCAGTTTTATCACACCTCGGCCTGTGTAGGCTGTGCACAAATGGCCGCCTCGGCGTTTTTCCCCGAAGCGGCAAAAGATGCCGCCGCCAATGATTTTTTGGCGTATACCGGCACCGATGTACCGCTGCAACAGGTGCGCTTACGCCCGCATTTTATCGGCTACAGTGCCACTAAAAACGGCCAGCGCATTGATGGTTTGGCGTATTACAATCGCGATGCCGATTTGCCGTTTTGGAAGGCCGAACTGAGCTTGCCATCGACACAACGCGATTTGGCGCAACCGATACTGAATTGGTTGTTGCCACAAAGATAAGGTATTGATATTAAAAAACGGGTTTCAGGTAGCCTGTTAAGCCTGCTGCCATTATTTGAATACATGCAAGAAAGACTGAGTAAATGAGCTGGGAAACCGTAATCGGGCTGGAAGTCCATGTACAAATCAACACGCAATCGAAAATTTTTTCCGGTGCGTCTACGGCTTTTGGTGCTGCGCCCAATGCCCATGCCAGCGTGGTGGAATGTGCGTTGCCGGGGGTGTTGCCGGTGATGAACCGCGAAGTGATTAACAAGGCGATTAAGTTGGGCTTGGCGCTGGGCGCCACCATCAACCGCAAAAACGTGTTCGACCGCAAAAACTACTTCTATCCCGATTTGCCCAAAGGCTATCAAATCAGCCAATTGGATTTGCCGATTATCGAGCATGGCAAGCTGGAAATTGTGGTGGGCGAGGCATTAAAAACCATCAATGTTACCCGTGCGCACATGGAAGAAGATGCGGGCAAATCGGTGCATGATGCGTTTCCGGAGTTCACCGGCATCGATTTAAACCGTGCCGGTACGCCTTTGCTGGAAGTGGTGTCGGAGCCGGAAATGCGCTCGGCGGCCGAGGCGGTGGCTTATGCCCGCGCCTTGCACACATTGGTTACTTGGCTGAATATTTGCGACGGCAATATGGCCGAAGGCTCGTTTCGCATTGATGCCAATGTGTCGGTGCGCCCGCTGGGGCAGGCCGAATTCGGCACCCGCTGCGAAATTAAAAACCTCAATTCCTTCCGCTTTTTGGAGCAGGCCATCAATTATGAAGTAGCGCGCCAAATTGAATTGATTGAAGACGGCGGCAAGGTAGTGCAGCAAACGCGCCTGTTCGACCCCGATAGCGGCGAAACCCGCGCCATGCGCAGCAAGGAAGACGCGCACGACTACCGCTATTTCCCCGATCCGGACTTATTGCCGGTAATCATTTCCGATACGCAAATGGCCGCAGCACAGGCCGATATGCCCGAATTGCCCGCGGAAATGGCGGCGCGCTTTGTGGCCGATTTCGGCGTATCCGACTACGATGCGCGCCTGCTCACCGCCAGCCGCGTTCAGGCAGCCTATTTTGAAACCGCTGCTCAAGCTTCGCAGCAAGGCAAGCTGGTGGCCAACTGGATGAACGGCGAATTGGCGGCAGCTTTAAATAAAGCCGGCTTGGATTTGGCGCAAAGCCCGATTGATGCGGCGCGTTTGGCCGGTTTGGTGGCCAAAATCGCCGACGGTACCTTAAGCAATAAATTGGCGCGGCAAGTATTCGAAGCCATGTGGGAAAGCGATTTGAATGCCGAGGCGATTATCGAGCGCGACGGCCTGAAGCAAATGACCGACAGCGGCGCCATCGAAGCGATTATTGACGAAGTATTGGCCAATAATGCCAAATCGGTAGAAGAATTTAAGGCGGGCAAAGAAAAAGCCTTTAATGCGCTGGTGGGCCAAGTGATGAAAGCCAGCCGTGGCAAGGCCAATCCGCAGCAAGTGCAGGAATTATTGCAGGCCAAATTGGCTTAAATAGGCTGGCATTTCGGCCCAACGCAATTGCGTCGCTCCTGCGTAGGCAGGAGCCCAGTCTGAAGCAGCGCTTCAGCCGCAAGAGTGTCATTTGGCTAGATTTCAGGCTACCTGAATGCTCTTGCAGCCACAGCGCAGCAAAAAAGGATAAACATGAAAAAATATTTAGGTTTGGCGCTGCTGTTGTGCTTAAGCGCCTGCGGTTTTCACTTGAAAGGCAGCGTGCCTTTGGGCAATGCCCTGCATTATCAGGTATGGGCGGTGGATGGCGGCACCATGCAAACGGCGCTGGAAAATGCCTTGCGCCGCCAAAGCAATGTGCGGCTGGATGCTACTAACCCCGAAGTGTCGTTGAAAGTGCTGGATGTGCGGCAACAAAAAGACGTGTCCGCCATCAATATCGGCGGCAACACCATTGAGTATATGCTGAACCTGCGCGTGGATGCCCAAGCTTGGCGTGCGGGCGAGCCTTTGGGTGCGCCCATCAGCGTGCAAGTACAGCGCTATATGGCGTATGCCGACAGTGAAATTTTGGGTAAGCAGGAAGAAGAAGCGCAAATTTGGCGTGAAATGCGCGCCGATGCCGCCGGGCAAATGGTGCGCCGCTTGGCCTATCTGCCCAAGCCTTAAGCTAACGCCATGGCACAATTAAACCCGCATCAATTGGCCGAAAGCCTGCGCGGCGGCTTGCAGCCCTTGTATATTATTCACGGCGAAGAAGATTTGCTGCGGGTGGAGGCGCTGGATCATATCCGTGCAGCCGCGCGTGAGCACGGCTATCTAAACCGCGAAGTGATTAGCGTTGATGCCAAATTCGATTGGTCGGAACTGCGTGCCGCCAGCCAGTCTGTCGGCTTGTTTGCCGAGCTGAAATTGCTGGAAGTGCATATTCCCGGCGGCAAGCCCGGAAAAGAAGGGGGCGAAGCCTTGCAGGAATTGGCCGACGGGCTGCCTGAAGACACCTGCGTGTTAATCTTGCTGCCCAAGCTGGAGCGGGCGCAAACGCAAGGCAAATGGTTTGGCGCATTGGCACGCCACGGCAGCGTGGTGGAAGCCAAAGCGGTATCCGGGCAGGCGCTGCCGCAATGGATACGCCAGCGTTTGCAACACCACAATCTGGATATCGAGCCGGATGCCTTGGCCTTGTTTGCCGAGCGGGTGGAAGGCAATTTGCTGGCGGCTAAGCAAGAAATCGACAAACTGGCCTTGCTGCATCCACCCGGCCATTTACTCAATATGGCCGATGCGCAAATGGCGGTGGCCAATGTGGCGCGCTTTGATGTTTTCCAACTGGCTGCCGCATGGATGGGTGGCGATGCGCCGCGTTTACTGCGCTTGCTCGAAGGCTTGGAAGCCGAAGGCGAAGAGCCGGTGTTGTTGCTGTGGGCAGTGGCCGAAGATGTGCGCACCTTAATCCGCTTATTGGCGGCATTAAAGCAAGGCCAAAATCTGGCCGAAGTGCGCAATACTTTGCGTTTGTGGGGCGATAAGCAAACCTTGGCACCCAAAGCCGCCAAACGCCTAGGCATCAACCGCTTATTGGCCGCTTTGCAAGAATGCGCTCGCATTGACCGCCAAATCAAAGGCGCCGAAGACGGCGCGGCTTGGCCGCAGTTTAAGCATTTATTGATGTCGTTGGCTGCCTGAAACCTTTTTGTTTGTTTAAGCTATGACTTTAAAAACCGTTGAAAAAAATGTGTTGGTGCTGCACAGCGCCGAGCAAATGTTTGACTTGGTGAACACCGTGGAAGACTATCCACGGTTTTTGCCTTGGTGTGCGCGCACCGAAGTATTGCGCCGCGAAGGCGATGTGCTGGAAGCTATGCTGCATATGGATTATATGAAGGTGCGCCAATCGTTTGGCACCCGCAACCACAACCGGCCGCCGCACGAAATCCGCATGGATTTGCTCAACGGCCCGTTTAAATCGCTCAGCGGCACTTGGCGTTTTACGCCCTTGGGCGACTTGGGCTGCAAAATTGAATTCCGGCTTGAATACGAATTTGCCAGCAGCATGTTGTCGGCCTTGATCGGCCCGGTGTTTAACCGCATTGCCACCACCTTGGTGGATGCGTTTATCCAAGAAGCCGACCGCCGTTATGACAACTGAAGCGGAGCTGATTGAAGTAGAAGTGGTTTATGCCGCGCCGCAGCAGCAACTGCTGTGCACATTACAAGTGGCGGCAGGCACCGGCGCCCGCGCCGCGGTATTGCAATCGGCCTTGCCGCAAGCCTTTGCCGAGGTGGATTTTCAGGCAGCCCCCTTGGGCGTGTTCGGCAAAAAAGTGGCCGATGATTATGTTTTGCAAGCGCACGACCGCGTGGAAGTGTACCGCCCGCTGTTAATCGACCCTAAAGAGAACCGCCG
This sequence comes from Paralysiella testudinis, assembly GCF_016894345.1. Lineage (GTDB taxonomy): Bacteria > Pseudomonadota > Gammaproteobacteria > Burkholderiales > Neisseriaceae > Paralysiella > Paralysiella testudinis. Next base: position 2,047,706 of record NZ_CP069798.1, on the reverse strand, counting down.
CCGCCGTGCGGCTAAATAATACCAACTCTACAAAATAACCTAACTGCGTTGGCTCGCCTTGTCGTACTAGGCGTACTGTCTGCGGCTCCCCGCCTTGTTATCTTATTTTGTAGAATTGGTATACATCAAACACACACCATATATTATGTCCCAAATCAAATTAATCGCCGGCCTCGGCAACCCCGGTGCCGAATACGAACACACCCGCCACAATGCCGGTTTTTGGCTGTTGGATGAGCTGGCGTGGCGCTGGAAAACGGCGTTTAAAGACGAAAAAAAATTCTTCGGCCAAGTGGCGCGCGCGGCCTTGCCCGGCGGTGATGTGTGGCTGCTAAAGCCGCAAACCTATATGAACAAATCCGGCACCGCCGTGCAGGCTTTAGCCGCATTTTATAAAATTCAGCCGGCGGAAATTTTGGTGGTGCATGACGAGCTGGATATTCCCACCGGCTGGGTCAAGTTCAAGCAAGGCGGCGGCAATGGCGGCCACAATGGCTTAAAAGACATTCAGGCACGGCTGGGCACGCCCGATTTTTACCGCCTGCGCTTGGGCATCAACCATCCGGGCGATCGCAACGAAGTGGTGAACTATGTGTTAAAAAAGCCGCGCAGCGAAGAGCGTGAGCAAATTGATGCGGCGATTGAAAAATCGCTGGCAATAATGCCGCAGCTGCTGGCCGATGATTTTGTGGCGGTGCAGCGCACCTTGCACAGCAAATAAACCGCAACATCAAAGATATTCTGTTTTCAGGCAGCCTTGCTGTATGCTGGAGCGGTGCCAATCCACTTCCAGTTAAGTTTGTTTATCTTCATCCTTTATTAAACCGTTACAGGAGTATTTGAGATGAAAATCATGTCTGTTGTGGTGTTGTTGCTGGCCTTGCCGGTGGCGGCGCAGGAGTATCGGGTTGCTGATCATTACAATGTCCAAAGTCTCAGTGTCAACAACGGCCATTTCCATGCCAATACGGTGAGTTCTCGCGGCAATTTGTGCGATGTGGAAGGCAAGATTGTGAATAATGTTTTTCGCGATGGTGAAGGCTGCGTGGTGCGGTTCAAGTTTGATGCCAAGGGGGTGAAGGTGGGCATTGACGACAGCGCACGCGAAGCCTGCCAAAACTATTGCGGCGCCGGTACCTATTTTGATGGCGATTATGTGAAACTGCCCGCGGCCTGCGCCGATAAGGCGCAGCAACAAGCCGACAAAAGTTTTCAGGCAGCCTATGGCGGCAAGCAATACTCCCGCGCCATCCAAATTCGCCAGCAACAGCTGGCCCAATGCGAAGCATTTATGTATTACCCTGAGTTGATGCGTGTACGCAATGATTTGGCGGTGGCGTATAAAAACAATGGCGACAAGGCCGCCTGCCGCCAAGCCTTGCAGCCGCTGTTGGCCGATATCAACGGCACTGCCGATTTTGAGCCTTCGTATGTGATGAAAGACGACTACGAGCGCGAATTAAAACATGCCCGTTTTAATTGGGGCGCTTGCCGCTAATATGCAATACCAACAGGCTGCCTGAAACCCAAACGGATAAAACCCACATGAAATACCAAGATTTGCGCCAGTTTATGGCCATGCTGGAGCAGCAAGGCAAGCTTAAGCGCATTGCCGTGCAGGTGTCGCCGCACTTGCAAATGACCGAAATTGCCGACCGCGTATTGCGTGCCGAAGGCCCGGCCTTGTTGTTTGAAAATGCCGTGCGCGCGGATGGATCGCGCTATGACTTTCCGGTGTTGGCCAATCTGTTTGGCACCACCGAGCGGGTGGCCATGGGCATGGGCGCCAAAGACATCAGTGAATTGCGCGCCATCGGCCAAACCCTAGCCTACCTGAAAGAGCCGGAGCCGCCCAAAGGCATTAAGGATGCGTTTGGCAAATTGCCGCTGCTAAAAGATTTATGGAGCATGGCGCCGCAGGTGGTTAAAAAAGCACCGTGCCAAGAAATCGTGATTGAAGGCAGCGATGTGGATTTAAGCGTGCTGCCGATTCAGCACTGCTGGCCGGAAGACGCCGCGCCGCTGGTGACATGGGGGCTCACCGTTACCCGCGGGCCGCACAAAAAACGCCAAAACCTCGGTATTTACCGCCAACAGGTGATTGGTAAAAACAAGCTGATTATGCGCTGGCTGGCGCACCGCGGTGGCGCGCTGGATTTTCTGGCGCACAAGCAAGCACATCCGGGTGTGCCTTATCCAGTGGCGGTGGTGCTCGGTTGCGACCCGGCCACCATTTTGGGCGCGGTTACGCCGGTGCCGGACACCTTGAGCGAATACCAGTTTGCCGGTTTGCTGCGCGGCTCGCGCACCGAGTTGGTGAAATGCATCGGCAATGATTTGCAGGTGCCGGCACGGGCCGAAATCGTGCTCGAAGGCGTGATTCACCCTGATGAAACCGCGCTCGAAGGCCCGTATGGCGACCACACCGGCTATTACAACGAACAAGACCATTTCCCAGTGTTCACCGTGGAGCGCATCACCATGCGCCCCAACCCGATTTACCACAGCACCTACACCGGCAAACCGCCGGACGAGCCTGCCGTGCTGGGCGTGGCGCTGAACGAAGTATTTGTGCCGCTGCTGCAAAAGCAGTTTCCCGAAATTGTCGATTTTTACCTGCCGCCGGAAGGCTGCTCCTACCGCATGGCGGTGGTGAGCATCAAAAAACAATACGCCGGCCACGCCAAGCGGGTGATGATGGGCTGCTGGAGCTTTTTGCGCCAGTTTATGTACACCAAATTCATTATTGTGGTGGACGACGATGTGGATTGCCGCAATTGGCAGGAAGTGATTTGGGCGATTACCACCCGCATGGATCCGGTGCGCGACACCACCCTAATCGAACACACGCCGATTGACTACCTCGACTTTGCCAGCCCGGTAAGTGGCTTGGGCGGTAAAATGGGGCTAGACGCCACCAATAAATGGCCGGGCGAAACCCAGCGCGAATGGGGCCGCGTCATCAAGCGCGACCCGGCTACCGTGGCGCAAGTGGACGCGCTGTGGGATGAGTTGGGCTTATAAGTGTTATTTGCTAGATGGCAAGGCTGCCTGAAACCCTTTCAGGCAGCCTATTTTATGGAAAATCTTTTGAAAACCCTGCTGTTAATCCCTTTATTGTGCCTATTGGCCGCCTGTCAAAGCCTGCCCACATTGGAAGGGCGCAGCGTGAGCCGGCATTTGCCTGCCGATACGCCGTCGTTGTTGGCCAGCGCGGTGCAGCCGCAAGTGGCCGCCCATGCGCCCTTGTCGGGGCTGTATCCCTTGGCCGACGGGCTGGATGCCTTTGCCGCCCGCATCGGTTTGGCCGATGCGGCCGAGCACACGCTCGACATCCAATATTATATCTGGCGCAACGACACCTCCGGGCGCATGTTGATCCAGCACATTTATCAAGCTGCCGAGCGCGGCGTGCGCGTGCGCCTGCTGTTGGACGACAACAATACCCGCGGCATGGACAGCCTGTGGGCGGCCGTAGATGAGCACCCCAATATCGAAGTGCGCCTGTTCAACCCGTTTGCCAACCGCCGCTGGCGTGCGCTGGGCTACCTCACCGACTTTGAACGGCTCAACCGGCGCATGCACAATAAATCGCTCACCGCCGACAGCCAAGCCACCATTATCGGCGGGCGCAATATCGGCGATGAGTATTTTGATTTTGGCGACGGCGCTTTGTTTATCGACTTAGATGTGCTGGCGGTGGGGCCGGTGGTGGCCGCGGTGGCCACCGATTTCGACCGCTACTGGGCCAGTGCTTCCGCCTATCCTTTAGACCGTTTGGTGCGCGAACGCAGTCATATTGCCCGCAAAACCCAGCGCCTGTTGCAAGGCGAAATCCCCGCCACCGCCCAAGCGGCCTATTTCAACCAAGCATGGCAGCAGTCGCCGCTCAGCCTGGCTTTGCAGCATGGCGACCTGCCGCTGGAATGGGCGCGCATGGAATTGGTGAGCGACGACCCGGCCAAAGCGTTGGGGCAGGCGGATCCGCAACAATCGGTATTGGTGCATTTGGATGAAGCCATGGGCACACCGCGACAATCTCTGTGGTTGGTGTCACCTTATTTTGTGCCCACCGCCAACGGCACCGATGCGCTGGCGCAGCTGGTACGCCAAGGTGTGCAGGTGAACGTGCTTACCAATTCGCTGGCGGCCACCGATGTGCCGCTGGTGCATTCGGGCTATGTGCCTTACCGTATCGAATTGCTGCAAGCGGGTGTGAATCTGTATGAATTCAAGCCGGTGCAGCACAGTAAGGGGCGGCGCGACCGTGGTTTGGTGGGTAATTCTGCCAGTAGCCTGCATGCCAAAACCGTGGCCATTGATCGGCAGCGGCTGTTTGTGGGCTCGTTTAACTTTGACCCGCGCTCAGCACACCTCAATACCGAGATGGGCTTGGTAATCCACTCGCCAGCACTGGCCGCCGACATTACCGATACCTTGGTGCAAAGGCTGCCTGAAAGCAGCTACCGGCTGTTGCCCAATGGCCAAAACGGCGTGCTTTGGCACGATGCAACGGCACAGCCGGATGCGGCCATTTTGCAGCGGGAGCCGCAAACCGGCTGGTGGCGACGGATGTGGGTGAAAGTATTGTCGTGGTTGCCGTTGGAGAGCATGTTGTAAGGCTGCCTGAAAGCCTTGAGGCGGGTTAATAACGTTTCAGCTCTTCCTCTAGGGCGCGGAGGTTTTGCAAATGATCGGCCACGCGGCCACGCCACGCCAGAATACCGGCGGTTTGGGCGGATTGTTGCGCTTGGCTTAGTTGTCGTTGTGCTTGCTGCAAGGCATTTTTTTCTGCGGCGATGTCGCGCTCGATTAACTGACGTCGGCTTAAGGGGGCTGGCGGCATGGTTGAGGCGGCTGTGTTGTTGACGGTAGTTGAGGGCCGTGCTGGCGGTGGTGGTGGCAGAATCGGTGTTTGGGCATCAATATGGCCAAATTCCAAGCGATACCAGAAATCGCGGATGGGGTCGTCCGTGGGCGTTGCTGCGGTTGGCTCGGCTTCTTGCAGCGCCGATGGCTGGCAGCGCCCCTGCGGTAATTTTTTTGGGTAAGAAGTGTAAACCGCTTTGCCGCCATGCTGGCAAATATATAAAGGCGGGGCGGCGTGGGCGGGGATTATCAGCAAAGCCGGCACCAGCATCACCGGCATAATAATACCCATTCTAAAAAACAACCTAACGGCGTTGGCTCGCCTACGCGTTACGCGAACGATTTTGTAAGGTGCTAAAGCACCAACAAAAGTCTGTCCCGTACTATTTGTACTGTCTTCGGCTCGCTGCCTTGTTATCTTATTTTTTAGAATGGGTATAAAAGCTTGTAAACAGGTTCTCAGCATTAAGCCGCTCCGTTGGCCACGGGTTTGCCCGCATCGGCGGCCCATTCGCTCCAAGAGCCGACATAAAGTGCGCTGCCATGCAAACCGGCGTGTTCCATCGCCAATAAATTCACACAAGCAGAAACGCCGCTGCCGCAATAATGTACCACTTGCGGCGGCGGTGTGCCGTTCAGGCAGCCTTGCCATTGTTGGTGTAATACCGTAGCCGGTAAAAAATACTGTTCGGCGTCTAAATTGAGCTTGAAAAAGCGATTAACGGCGCCGGGGATGTGGCCGCAGCGGGGATCCAGCGGGTGCGGTGTGCCGTGAAAACGCTCGGCTGCGCGGGCGTCCACCAGCAGCGGCGCGGTGGCTTGGCCGAGTTGCTGCGCTATTTTGGTTGCGGATACGGTGCGCAATAAGGGCGTGGTGGCGCTGAAATTGCCGGTTTCAGGCAGCCTAGTTTGGCCGCTGGCGATGGGTGCACCGGCTTGTTGCAAAGCGGGCAGGCCGCCGTCCACCACCGCCACGGCAGTGTGGCCGAGCCAGCGCAACATCGCCCATGCGCGTGCTGCATACATGACCGCGCCTTGGTCGTAGATCAACACCGGCATGGCGTGGCCAAGCCCCCATTGGGCTAGCTGTGCCGCCAGTGTGGCCGCTATCGGCAAAGGGTGGCGGCCAGCGGCGCCGGCCGGGCCGGATAAATGATGCTCCAAATCAATATAATGGGCGCCGGCTACATGGCCGCAGGCAAAGTCGGCAGCACCTTGTTGCGGCTGCGCCAGCTCGAAACGGGCGTCCAGCCACAGTACGGGCTGTTGTGCGGCCAGTGTAAGTGCTTCACTGGCTTGGATTAGGGTGTGGGTTGGCATCATGGCTTGGTTTTGATTCGATTAAATATCCGATACGCATCATAAAACAAACAGCATGCCGCGTGTAGGGCATTTTTTTTATTCAATATGGCTTGCTTTCAGGCAGCCTTATGGCATGATGCAAAAAAGTGTGGCTCCCGTGCATTAACGGCTTGAAATACCCGGCCTCAACCCAATGTAGAGCGGCAATCTGGTAACACATCAAGAAAGAATGAGGCGCATTATGGCCATAAAAAAATCCCCCACGCCCGAACTGAATGCGCTGGCCATGTTGCCATTGCGCGATGTGGTGGTCTATCCGCACATGGTGCTGCCCTTGTTTGTTGGCCGCGCCAAATCGATTGCCGCCTTGGATGCGGCCATGGAAAACGATGAGCCGGTGTTTTTGCTGGCGCAAAAAAATGCCAATACCGAAGAGCCCACCGCCGACGATATGTACGACATGGGCACCATTGCCAATGTGCTGCAGGTGCTGAAGCTGCCTGATGGCACGGTAAAAGTGTTGGTGGAAGGCACGCAACGGGCGCAAGTGCTGCACGTGGATGCCAGCGGCGACCATTTTATTGCCCATGTGGCGCCGCTGAATACGCCCGAAGCCGAAGGCCACGACAGCGAAGCCTTGCGCCGCACCTTGCTGTCGCAATTTGATCAACTCACCAAACTGAACAAAAAAATCCCCAGCGAAGTGATTGCCACCATTCACGGTATCGAAGACAACAGCCGCTTGGTCGACACCATTGCCGCGCATTTGCAATTGAAGCTGGAGCAGCGCCAGGAAGTGTTGGCCATGGTGGACGTGGCCGAGCGCATGGAGCATTTGCTGCAACAGCTCGAAGGCGAGCTGGACATTTTGCAGGTGGAAAAACGCATTCGTGGCCGCGTGAAGCGGCAAATGGAAAAATCGCAGCGTGAGTATTACCTGAATGAGCAAGTCAAAGCGATTCAAAAAGAGCTGGGTGAAGAAGACGAGCGCGGTGAGCTGGACGCCTTGGGCGAAAAAATCAAAACCGCCGGCATGAGCCAAGAGGCCGAAGACAAGGCACTGGCAGAGTTGAAAAAACTGCGCATGATGCCGCCGATGTCGGCCGAGTCTACCGTGGTGCGCAACTACATCGACACCTTGCTTGATTTGCCGTGGAAACAGAAAACCCGTGTTAGCAAAGACATTGCCAAGGCCGATTTGGTGTTGGATGCCGATCATTACGGCTTGGAAAAAGTGAAAGAGCGCATTTTGGAATATTTAGCAGTACAAAAGCGCGTGAATAAACTGAAAGGGCCGATTTTGTGCTTGGTAGGGCCGCCGGGCGTGGGCAAAACCTCGTTGGGCGAGTCTATTGCCAAAGCCACCGGGCGCAAATACGTGCGCATGGCCTTAGGCGGCGTGCACGATGAAAGCGAAATTCGCGGCCACCGCCGCACCTATATCGGCTCTATGCCCGGCAAAATTTTGCAAAACATCACCAAAGTGGGTGTGCGCAATCCGCTGTTTTTGCTGGATGAAATCGACAAAATGGGGCGCGACTTCCGTGGCGACCCGGCCAGCGCCTTGCTGGAAGTGTTGGATCCGGAGCAAAACCATGCTTTTGTCGACCATTATGCCGAAGTGGAATATGACTTGTCTGACGTGATGTTTATCGCCACTTCCAATAGTTTGGACATCCCGCCTGCGCTGATGGATCGCATGGAGATTATCCGTTTGTCGGGCTATACCGAAGACGAAAAAGTCAACATCGCCCTGCAATATTTGGTGCCCAAGCAAATCAAGCAAAACGGGGTTAAAAAAGGCGAGATCGCCATTGATGAAAGCGCGGTGCGCGGCATTATCCGCTATTACACCCGCGAAGCCGGTGTGCGCTCGCTGGATCGGGAAATCGCCAAAATTTGCCGCAAAGTGGTGATGCAGCAAGCCTTGCAGGCCGACAAGGCCGCTGCCGGCCAGAAAACCGCCAAGCCCGGTGTGATTGAGGTGAACGGCGATAATTTGCACGATTATCTGGGTGTGCGCCGCTTCGATTTCGGTGTGGCCGAAAGCGAAAACCGCGTCGGTCAAGTAACCGGTTTGGCGTGGACAGAAGTGGGCGGCGAATTGCTCACGGTGGAAGCCAGCCAGTTTAAAGGCAAGGGCAACATCATCCGCACCGGTAAACTGGGCGATGTGATGCAAGAGTCGATTTCTGCTGCCTGGAGCGTGGTGCGCAGCCGTGCCGAAGCGCTGGGGATTGCGCCGGATTTCTACGAAAAAAGCGACATCCATGTGCATGTGCCCGAAGGTGCCACGCCCAAAGACGGCCCCAGTGCAGGCATTGCCATTACCTTGGCGCTGGTGTCTGCCTTTACCGGCATTCCAGTGCGCGCCGATGTGGCGATGACGGGCGAAATTACCTTGCGCGGCGAAGTGCTGGCCATCGGTGGGCTGAAAGAAAAACTGCTGGCGGCCTTGCGCGGCGGCATCAAGCATGTGCTGATTCCGAAAGACAACGTGAAAGATCTGGAAGAAATTCCGGCTAACGTGAAAGAAGGGCTCACCATTCATCCGGTGCAATGGATAGACGAAGTGCTGAACTTCGGCTTGGCCAGCCAGCCCGTGCCTTGGGCGGCAGAGCCGGAAGCGGCAGCCATCGGCAACAGCAACGAGAAGTCAAGCAAGAAAGCCACCAAGCACTGAGTTGTCGTTTCACGGTGACACAAACCCCTTTATCAGGCTCTTTTATGATGTAATACAAGCTGCGGTGTATAAAGGTGCTTGACACGGTGATTTTGGGCTTGCTATAAAGGCAACGTGCTGTTTTACCCAAACTAGCAAGCCCGTTGCGGGCGAATAGTTGACTTACCATAACAACAGAAAGGGACTTCATAGTGAATAAGTCTGAATTGATTGAAGCCATCGCTCAGGAAGCGGACATTTCCAAAGCAGCTGCCGCCAAAGCCTTGGACGGCCTGACCAATGCGGTAACCGGCGCGCTGAAAAAAGGCGATACTGTTACTTTGGTGGGCTTCGGTACTTTCTACGTGGGCGAGCGTGCCGCCCGTAACGGCCGCAACCCCAAAACCGGCGAACCGTTGCAAATCAAAGCGGCCAAAACCCCCAAATTCCGTGCGGGCAAGGCGCTGAAAGACGCACTGTAAGCATTGCTTGAGTAGGAAAAAAAGGTGAACATCGTGTTCACCTTTTTTATTGCCTGCGGCGCTCGAAATATCGGCGCAAAACCGTTACAATGCCGCTTTACCCATTTCACTAAACGGCTCAATTGATTTATGTTTCATGCCATCGAAAAATACAAAACCCCTGCCCAGATTTTATTGGGTCTGATTGCGCTCACTTTTGTGGGCTTTGGCGCCAGTACGCTGGCTACGCCCGGCCACGATTACGTGGGTAAAGTGGGTGATATTAAAATCAGCGAGCAAGACGTGAATGAAGCGTTGCGTCGGGTACAAGCCAGTGGCAATGCCTTGGGGCGTGATGCGGTTTATCAGAGCTTGCTGCAACAGGCGTATTTGCAGCAGGGCGGTCATGATTTGGGAGTCAATGCCTCGTTAGCGCAAATCAAGCAAGTGATTGCGTCCGATCCGGGTTTTCAGGAAAACGGCCGCTTTAGCGAAGCCAAATATCAGGCCTTTCTACACCAAAGTCAAATGAGCGAAGCCATGTTGATTGAAGACTTGCGCCGCCAGTTTGCCATTCAGTCGGTAGTGAATCTGATGCAGGGCGGCACACTGGTGAGCGATGTGCAGGCGCGGCAAATGCTGGGCAGCCTGCAAGCGGTGCGGCAGGTACGCACCACGCTGTTTGCACCGGCAGCCTATGCCGATAAGGTGAAGGTGGATGATGCCGCTTTGCAAGCCTATTATGATGCCCACAAAGCGCAATACGAGCAGCAACAAGCGGTGAAATTTGAATTTGTGGCCTTAACAGCACAGGATTTGGGTGCCAAAGCCACGGTGAGTGATGAAGATTTGCAGCAGGCGTATGCCCAGTTGCCTGCCGATGCTTCGGCCGCCAAGCCGGCTTTGGCCGCAGTAAAAGCGAAATTAGAGGAAGAAATCCGCTTGCGCAAAGGGCGCCAAGCCTTGGCCGCTGCGCGCGAAGAGTTGGCGGATTTGGCCTTTAACCATCCGGACGAATTAAAAACCGCCGCCGCCAAGCTGGGCTTGAAGATCGAAAGCCCGGATGAATGGATTAGTGCCGAGGCGGCTCAAGCCAGCGGTATGCCGCCGGCCTTGCAGACAGCCTTGTTCAGCGATGATGTATTGGTGAAAAAACACAATTCCGAACCGGTGGCGATGGGCAATGATGCGGTGTGGGTGGTGCGTGCCAAGGAAGTGCGCGCCAAAGAATTGCCGCCGTTCAATGAAGTGAAGGCGCAGGTGCAGCAGGATTATGTGGCCGCGGAAAGTCTGAAGCTGGCGCTAGCGGCGGCAGAAGCGGCCAAAACCGCGGCGGCCAAAGGTGAAACGGTGGCGGTAAATTGGTCGCCGGTAAGTGCATTGAGCACCCAGCAGGCACAAGCAGGGATGCCCGCCGCCGACTTCCAGCAATTGCTTAAAGCGCATCCGCAAGCCAATAAACCGGCTTATGTGTTGTTGACGGGGACGCAATCTGGCCCGATATTGATGGAAGTGCAATCGGTGGCTGCGCCGGAAAATGTGGACGCCGCTTTGCCACAGGCCAAGCAGATGTTGGCCGAGCACACCGGCACTACTTTGATGGCCAGCTATCTGCATCAATTGCAGCAGCGCTATCCGGTAAAACAGGGTGCGCAGCAGTTGGGTAATAACACGCATTAAGCCGACATTCATGGGTGTGTTCAGACCGATGGTTGTCTTGTGCAGCCATCGGTTTTGTTATACCAATCCTAAAAAATAACCTAACTGTGTTGGCTCGCCTTAGCTCGAAGAGAACGATTTTGTAAGGTGCTAAAGCACCAAGTAAATCAGCTCCGCTTTGTTATCTTATTTTTTCGAATTGGTATTATTTGGTTTTTCAGGCAGCTTGAGATGGATTGATTTTTCAGGCAGCCTAAATTAGTATCGGGTTCTATTTTTAAATCAAGGATTTGCCGTGTTTTGCAGCCGCCATATTCTCACTCAAGCCGTTTTATTTGAGCGTGCACCGTTCACAGCGGCAGAAATTGCGCAACAACAGCAGCACATCCGTGTGCAGCAGCAGGCGTTTGCCGCGCTGTCGGTGAGCGAGCGTGCCGCTGGTTTGTTGGTGTTGGCACAACGGCTGGAAGAAAACAAAGCCGCATTGGCACTGCAAATCTGCTTGGAAGTGGGGCGCTGTTTGCGCGAATGCGAAGCCGAGCTGGATAAATCGGTGGCCTTGATTCGCTACTATGCCAAATTGGCACCGGAATTATTGGCACACAAAACCATTGCCACCCAAGCCAGCTTAAGCCAAGTGCGTTTTGAGCCGCTGGGCGTGGTGTTGGCGGTGATGCCGTGGAATTATCCGGTGTGGCAGATACTGCGCTTTGCCATCCCCGCCTTGTGCGCGGGCAACGCCTGCTTGGTGAAACCGGCGCCCAGTGTGGCCGGTGTTACTCAAGCTTTATTTGAGTTGGTAGACGAAACTTTGCCGTTGCAGGCAGCCTGGATTGCTGATGCGGATATGGAAACGGCGATTGCACAAACCCAAGCGCTGGCCTTTACCGGCTCCACCGACACCGGCCGCCATTTGGCCGCGCTGGCCGGTAAACACCTGAAAAAATGTGTGTTGGAACTGGGTGGCAGCAATGCATTGATGGTGCTGGCCGATGCCGATATCGAGCAGGCGGCGCAAGAAGCTTGTTATTCACGTTTTCGCGATGCCGGGCAATCCTGCAATGCCGCCAAACGGCTGATTGTGGTGGATGCGGTGGCCGATGCCTTTATCGCGGCCTTGCTCAAACACAGCCGCCAGCTGCAAATGGGGGCGCCATGGCTGCCTGAAACCACTTTAGCGCCGCTGCACCGTGCCGATTTGCGCACCCGTGTGCACGCCCAGGTGGAAGATGCACTGGCACACGGCGCCGATTGCTTGCTGGGTGGCACTTTGCCTGCGGGAGCAGGGTTTTTCTACCCGGCCACGGTGTTGGATCAGGTGAACGCCGATTGCCGTGTCTACCACGAAGAAGTGTTTGGGCCGGTAGCCAGCGTATTGCGCGCGCGCGATGCCGAACATGCGGTGGCCTTGGCCAACGACAATCCTTTCGGCTTAGGTGCCAGTATTTACAGCGGTAACACCGAAACCGCTTGGCAGCTGGCCACGCAGCTGGACACCGGCAGTGTGTTTATCAACCGCCATACCAGCAGCGATTTGCGCCTGCCGTTTGGCGGCGTGAAGGCGTCCGGTTTTGGGCGTGAGTTGTCGGAATTTGGCCTGTATGAATTTGTGAATGTCAAAACCTATTGGCAAAAATAAGGAGGTAATCATGTGCTTACGCTCTTACCGCCACCGGGCATTGTTGATGCTGGGGTTATTGCTGTTGTCGGCAGCAAAGCTGGCGTGCGCCCAAGATGTGCACCAGCTGTATTTCAACGCTTACTATCACGAAGTGGCCGATACGGCTAAGGCGGTATATCGGCGCGATTACCAAATACAGGGCGATCAGGCGCAAGTACAGGATTTTTATTATCCGTCTGGCAAGCCTTACAGCAATCCCTATACCATTGCCGCCGCCAAAGTGGCGATGTTCACGCCGATATTAAACCAAGGAACCTTGGTGCTGTGGCATGAAAACGGGCGTAAAAAAATGCAGAGCGAATTCCGCAAAGGGCGGCCTGACGGTACCTGGCGAACTTGGCATACCAATGGCCAGCTGGCCACATCCATTACCTACCGCGAAGGCGAAGCCGTGGGCGTGGGCACGCGTTGGTATATCAATGGCCAACAAGAAAGCCAGCTGCCGTTTCGGAACGGTTTGGCCAATGGCCGCTGGCAGCAGTGGTATCCCGATGGCAGTTTGAAAGCGGAAATGGAAATGGTGGACGACAAACCCACCTTGGTTCGCCGCTGGGATGAACAAGGGCGGCTTACTGCTGAGCTGAGCATCAATGCCAACGGCCGTCAAAGTGGCGTGGTGTTGTTATGGCATGCCAACGGCGCCAAGGCCGTGGAAATCATATATCGGGATGGCGAGATGGTGGACGCCACGATGTGGGATGAAGCAGGCAATAAACTGGCCGAATAAGCGCTATCGATAAACGCATCAATCAAACCAAGGCTGCCTGAAAACACCGAAGTTGTGTTTTCAGGCAGCCTTTAGCATTGCCGCTGTTGTTGATTACATCGTTGTGCGCAACACGGTTTGCCCGCCCAAGTAAGGCTGCAAGGCGGCGGGGATGTTGACGCTGCCGTCGGCATTTTGGTGGTTTTCCAATACCGCCACCAAGGTGCGGCCCACGGCCAAGCCGGAGCCGTTGAGGGTGTGCACCAAGCGGTTTTTGCCATTTTCGTCTTTAAAACGCGCTTTCATGCGTCGTGCTTGGAAGTCTTCGCAATTGGAGCAGCTGGAAATTTCGCGGTAGGTGTTTTGTGCCGGCACCCACACTTCGATGTCGTGGGTTTTGGCGGCGCCAAAGCCCATATCGCCGGTGCACAAGGTGATGACACGGTAGGGCAAGTCCAGCAGCTGAAGGATTTTTTCGGCGTGACCCACCATTTCGTCCAGCGCGGCATAAGAATGTTCGGGCTGGGTGATTTGCACCATTTCCACTTTATCAAATTGGTGCTGGCGAATCAGGCCGCGCACGTCTTTGCCGTAGGCACCGGCTTCGGAGCGGAAGCAGGGCGAGTGGGCGGTGAGTTTTACTGGCAGCTCATCGGCTGCCAGAATGCGCTCGGCCACGATGTTGGTGAGGGTGACTTCGGCGGTGGGAATCAGGTATTGCGTGAGCTTGCTTTCGTCGCCGCCACGGGTAACGTGAAACAGGTCTTCGCCGAATTTGGGCAGCTGGCCGGTGCCGAAGAGCGCACTGTCATTGACAATATACGGGGTATAGCACTCGGTATAGCCGTGCGCTTGGGTATGGGTGTCGAGCATAAATTGCGCCAGTGCGCGATGCAAGCGGGCGATGGGGCCGCGCATCAGCGCAAAGCGGGCGCCTGATAATTGGGCGCCGGTTTCAAAATCCAGCCCCAAGGCGGCGCCGATATCGACATGGTCTTTTACCGCAAAATCAAATTCGCGCGGGCTGCCCACGCGGCGCAATTCCACGTTTTGGCTTTCATCGCTGCCCACCGGTACGCTGGTATGGGGCAGATTGGGCACGGCCAAAAGCAAGTCGTCCAGTTGTTGCTGTACGCTTTGGTAGTCGCGCTCGGTTTGCTCTAAATCGGCTTTGATTTGCGCTACGGCGGCCATGGCGGCTGCGGCTTCATCGTGTTTTCCTTGGCCTTTCAAGGCGCCGATTTGCTTGGAATGGCTGTTGCGCTGGGCTTGCAGTTCCTCAGTGCGCACTTGCAGTGATTTGCGCTGGGTTTCCAGATGTTCGAATAAGGCGGTGTCCAGTGAGAAGCCGCGTGCGGCCAGCCGGGCGGCCACGGCGTTTACATCGTGGCGCAGAAGTTGGATGTCTAGCATAAGAAGCTCTTTAGATTGGTGGGTATCAGTAAAATAAATAAAAAAGTGCTACGGCCTTAGCTCGCCTTAGCTCGAAGAGAACGATTTTGTAAGGCGTAGGCGCGCCAACAAACTCTGTTTCGTACTAGCTGTACTGTCTGCGGCTCGCTGCCTTGTATCACTTCATTTTTTATTTCACTTTATCGAAGGTGAAAAGATGGCCGTTATTGTAAACGATGGCGGCGACTTTGGGCAGTTCAGGCAGCATTGATATGGGCACCGGGCGGGCTGGGTGGTGCTTGCGTGGGGCATTGACGTAAGGGCAGGTTCACAATGCTGTGTTGAGGCGCCGTGCCGCGCACAATATCCCACGCCCATTTCAGGCGTGCGCCGCGTTCGCGCAGATGCACGCGCCAGCCGCCACGCCAGCCCACGGCTTCGGCATCGTAGGCCACAGCATCTATGCCTTGCCAGCGTGCCAAGGCCAGTGCGCGCTGATTGTGAAATGGCTGCGACACCATACACAGGTGCCGCTGGCCGCGTGGGCTGTCGAAGGTGTCGGCATAGCGCAAAATGCTGTCGAGCGTGCGCATGCCGGCTTCGTCTTGCCAAATCACACTGGCGGGAATACCGGCGGCCACCAAGTCGGCCTGCATGGCGGCGGTTTCACTTACCGATTCTGTGAGCCCGTTGCCGCTCACCACAAAGCGTTTGGTTTTGCCCGCGCGCCATAAATCAATGGCGGCTTGGATGCGGTATTGGTAATACACATTGTGGCCGCCGCTGCCAAGGTATTTGGCGGTGCCCAGCAGCAGGGCGTCGTCGCAGGCGGGCAAATCTTCGATGCGGCGGTAACGGTGGCGGCGGGTGATTAGTGCCACCCATATATCCGGCAGTGCCAGCAGGAGCAGTAATACCAGAGCGCTGATTAAAAAAGGCATCATGATGGTTTCATACCAATTCTAAAAAATAAGATAACAAGGCGGTGAGCCGCAGACAGTAGAGATAGTATGGAACAGAATTTGTTGGCGCCTTAGCGCCTTACAAAGTCGTTCGCTTTGCGCTAAGGCGAGCCAACGCAGTTAGGTTATTTTTTAGGATTGGTATCAGGCAGCCTGGTTTAAAAGCGGCGTTGCAGCTTGGTGGCAATCAAGATGCTGGCGGCCAGCTCTTCAATCGATTTGTGGGTGGTGTTGGTAAAGGGGATGTTGTGTTGGCGGAACATGCTTTCGGCTTCGTTTACCTCAAAGCGGCAATTTTCAATGCTGGCATAGCGCGAATCGGGGCGGCGCTCGGAGCGGATGTGGTGCAGCCGCTGCGGCTCGATGGTGAGGCCGTAGATTTTGTGCTTGAAAGGCTTGAGCATACGCGGCAGGTTGGTGCTGTCCAAATCGTCGGGTGTGAGCGGGTAGTTGGCGGCGCGGATGCCGTATTGCAAGGCCAGATACAGGCAGGTGGGGGTTTTGCCGCTGCGCGACACGCCCACCAGAATCACATCGGCTTTTTGCAGGTCTTTGTCGCTCACGCCGTCGTCGTGGCTGATGGAAAAGTTTACCGCTTCCATGCGAGCATCGTAGCGCTCGGTGTCTTGGATGCCGTGGGTGCGGCCGATTTGGTGGTTGGCGCGCAGCGATAATTCGGTTTCCAACTCGCCCATAAAGGCATCAAAAAAACTTAAGTGCAAACCGGCGCTGGTTTTGACGATTTTGCGGATGTCTTCGTCCACAATGCTGGAAAAAATCAATGGCCGCTCGGCGGCGTTGGCGGCCACTTGGTTGACCAAGGCCACGGTTTCGCGGGCTTTTGCTTCCGTGTCCACAAAGGGGTAAGTGGCGCGTTTGAATTCGATGCCGTCAAACTGGTTGAGCAAGGCTTCACCCATGCTTTCGGCGGTAATACCGGTGCGGTCGGAGATAAAAAAAGCATGGCGGGAAGGCTGGTTCATGGCGGATATTCCAAGGGGCAATGTGCACGATACGGCATCATACCGCAGTGCAGTGCAAACCGTAAGGGCAGCCTGAAATTACAGGCTGTTACACAAATTTGACACGCCGCAATAAAGCATAAAGTGCCAATAAAAATAAAATATTGGCCATTAAATTTAAATAACAGCCGGTGATATTGGCAGCTATTGCGGCTTTAAGCCGTGCCATAGATGGCTATTGGTATGATTTAAATAAGATAATGTGCCAATAGGCTGCCTGAAAGTAGCTGCTCTAAAAAAAGCACCTGTGCGGCGGCGTGGTATTTTCCGCCTGCTGGTGTGTTTTGTGCACAGCAAAAAGGCATGACAGTGGCAGTGCGAATCTTATAGAATACCGGCACATTTATTTAATCCTCTGGATGTGACAACATGGCTGGTAACAACGTAATCTGGTTTGAAAACCTGCGCATGACCGACGTGGAAAACGTGGGCGGCAAAAACGCTTCATTGGGCGAAATGATTAGCCAACTCACCGAAAAAGGCGTGCGCGTGCCGGGTGGCTTTGCCACCACCGCCGATGCTTATCGCCGCTTTTTGGCGCATGAAGGCTTGAGCGAGCGCATCAGCGCCGCGCTGGCCGCGCTGGATGTGGAAGATGTGGTGGCGCTGGCGCGGGTGGGTAAGGAAATCCGCCAATGGGTTTTGGACACCCCGTTTCCGCCCGAGCTGGATGCCGACATTCAGGTAGCCTGGGAAAAAATGGTGGCCGATGCCGGCACCGAAAACATTTCCGTGGCGGTGCGCTCTTCGGCCACAGCGGAAGATTTGCCGGATGCTTCTTTTGCCGGCCAGCAAGAAACATTTTTGAACATCAATGGCTTGGATAATGTAAAAGAAGCGATGAAGCACGTATTCGCCTCTTTATACAACGACCGTGCCATTTCCTACCGCGTACACAAAGGCTTTGCCCACGATGTGGTGGCCTTGTCGGCCGGGGTACAGCGCATGGTGCGCTCCGACAGCGGCGCGGCCGGGGTGATGTTTACCATGGATACCGAATCCGGCTTTGACCAAGTGGTGTTTCTCACCGCTTCTTACGGCTTGGGCGAAACCGTGGTGCAAGGCGCGGTAAATCCAGACGAATTCTACGTGCACAAACCCACGCTCAAAGCAGGAAAACCGGCCATTTTGCGCAAAAACATGGGCTCCAAGCTCATCAAAATGATTTTCACCGAAGAAGCTGTGGCCGGTAAATCGGTGCAAACGGTGGATGTGGACGAAGCCGAGCGCAAGCAGTTCTCCATCAACGATGCAGAAATCACCGAGTTGGCGCAATATGCCCTGATTATCGAACAGCATTACGGCCGCCCGATGGACATCGAGTGGGGTCGCGATGGGGTGGACGGCAAGCTCTACATCCTGCAAGCGCGCCCGGAAACCGTAAAATCGCAAGAAGACCGCAGCAAAACCCTGCGCCGCTACCGCATTGAGCAAAAGTCCGCCGTGCTGGCCGAAGGCCGTGCCATCGGTCAGAAAGTAGGCCAAGGTAAAGTGCGCTTGATTAAAGACGCTTCCGAAATGGATGTGGTGCAGCCGGGCGATGTATTGGTAACCGACATGACCGACCCCGATTGGGAGCCGGTGATGAAACGCGCCGCTGCCATTGTCACCAACCGCGGCGGGCGCACCTGCCACGCCGCCATTATTGCCCGCGAGCTGGGTATTCCGGCGGTGGTGGGCAGCGGCAACGCCACCGAAGTATTGCAAAACGGCCAAGAAGTTACCGTGTCTTGTGCCGAGGGCGATACCGGCCTGATTTACGAAGGCCTGCTTAAAGTGGACGTGATTGATCTGGCGCTGGACAATATGCCCGAAGCCCCGGCCAAAATCATGATGAACGTGGGCAACCCCGAATTGGCGTTTTCGTTTTCCGGCCTGCCCAACGAAGGCATCGGCTTGGCGCGGATGGAATTCATCATCAACCGCCAAATCGGTATCCACCCCAAAGCCTTGTTGGAATTCGACCAACAAGACAGCGAGCTGAAGCAAACCATCAGCGACCGTATTGCCGGCTATGCCTCGCCGGTGGCATTTTATGTGGACAAAATCGCCGAAGGCGTGTCTACCTTGGCCGCTTCGGTATACCCGAAAAAAGTCATCGTGCGCATGTCTGACTTCAAATCCAACGAGTATGCCAACCTGATTGGCGGCAACCTCTACGAGCCGCACGAAGAAAACCCCATGCTCGGCTTCCGTGGCGCCGCACGCTATGTGTCCGACGACTTCAAAGCCTGCTTTGCCTTGGAGTGCCAAGCGCTCAAACGCGTGCGCGACGATATGGGGCTCACCAACGTGGAAATCATGATTCCGTTTGTGCGCACCTTGGGTGAAGCCGAAGCGGTGGTGAATGCGCTGAAAGACAACGGCTTGGAGCGCGGCAAAAACGGCCTGCGCCTGATTATGATGTGCGAGCTGCCCACCAACGCGGTGTTGGCCGAGCAGTTCCTCAAATACTTCGACGGCTTCTCTATCGGCTCCAACGACATGACCCAGCTCACTTTGGGGCTGGATCGCGATAGCGGCGGCCCGATTGCCAGCACCTTCGATGAGCGCGACCCGGCGGTAAAAGTCATGCTGCACCTGGCCATTCAAGCCTGCCGCAAGCTGAACAAATATGTGGGCATCTGCGGCCAAGGGCCTTCGGATCACCCCGATTTTGCCAAATGGCTGGTGGAAGAAGGCATCGAAACCATTTCGCTCAACCCGGATACAGTGATTGAAACGTGGATGTATTTGGCCAAAGAGCTGAAAAAATAAGCTGTTGAGTAATCAAAAAAACCGCTGCCTGAAAAGCAGCGGTTTTTTTGTTATGACTTGAGTGGCAAGGAGTAAGTTGATTTACAATAAAGGCTGCCTGAAAAGTTTTTGCGAAGCCAAAACTTTTCAGGCAGCCTTATTTTATATCTGACTAGTGATCCAGATAGAGATAGTTTTTCCAGCTATTCATGCGCAGCAAAATTTTGCGCATCATGGCCAGATGGTGGGCGTGCTCGGTGTAAACCGCCGCTTCGGCCGTGGTACCAAAAGGCAGATGATAGCCGGACATATCCTCTTTTATTTTCAGCTGCACCATGGTGCGGGCCGAATTATCAATAAACTTTTGCGTATACAAAATACCGTTGGGTTGTACCTCGTGCTCGCCGATGGTGGGCAATACGCCCACCACTTCTGCTTGAAATACTTTGCCCGGAATGGCGGGGAAAATCAATTCCGCTTCGTCGCCCGCTTTCAAGCGCAACAAAGAGTTTTGGCGGAAGGCGGCCACATACATGCGGTCTTGCTGGTGCACAAAGGTCATTAACGGGCGCAGCGGTAGGGTGCTGGTCATCATCCCTTCTTTCAAGAAGTTTTGGGTGATGTAGCCATCGGTGGGCGCACGCACAATGGTGGAATCTA
Organism: Paralysiella testudinis; assembly: GCF_016894345.1. GTDB lineage: Bacteria > Pseudomonadota > Gammaproteobacteria > Burkholderiales > Neisseriaceae > Paralysiella > Paralysiella testudinis. The sequence goes on along the minus strand of NZ_CP069798.1, from coordinate 2,027,594 downwards.
GCTCAAATTGCGCTTGGCGCAATGCCGCTTCTTTGGTGGCCACGCTGGTGTGCACGCCGTTGATGGCGGAACCGTAGCTGCTTTGGGCTTTTTGCACATTGGCGGTGCTGGTTTCCAGATTGGCTTTGGCGGCCAGGTATTCGCGGTTGGCAATATCAACATCCGATTGCGTTACCGCGCCGGAGCCAGCCAAAGCGCGATAGCGCTCGTATTCCTGGCTTTTTTGTTTTAAGCGCACCCGAGCTTCTTCCAAAGTGGATTTGGCGGCATTAACGTCTGCATTTAAAGAAGCAATGCCTTGATCCGCTGCGGCCAGTTCGGCTTTGCGCATATCCACCGCTGCCTGAAACGGTTCGGGGTCGATTTTAAATAAAATATCGCCTTTTTTAATCAGCTGGTCGGCACGGGTGGGCGTGACCTCAATAATCCGCCCGCGTAAATCCGCCAATACGGGGGTGGTCACATAATATTGTGTGGCCAACTTGGTATGTGGGTGGTTGTAGTTCATAAATAACAGCATCGACACCAATAACACCACCCCGCCCAAAATGGCGGTGGGCACCGTCCATTTGGTTAAAGGAATTTTAAACAGCTTGAAAATACCCACGCAAACGGAGGCATAAATCACCAAAATCATTAATTCCATTATAGGCTTCCTTCGCTTTGCGGCTCATTGGTGCCGATGTTGTTATCCATGCCGGTATTGATATCGGCTTTGGCGTGTAGCTGTGCCGACAGGGCTTGTAATTCTTGGTTTAAACGCGCCACTTCCGCTTCCAGCTTGCGGGTACTTTCCTGTAATTCAGGCACTTGGCCGCTAATGGCAATCAAATTTTGCAAAGTTTGGCTGTCTTTTTGGTGATTGCCATTGCCCCAACCGTTTTCTTTTTGCCACAGCGTTGCCCAAATCCACAGAAAAGGCCAAATCACATGCAAAGTAAACAAGCTCACCCAGCCAGCATAATGAATAGCCTCCAGATGCGGATGGTTGCGTTTTTTGGCGATTTCATAAGGGATATCGTGAATGGCGATAATTCCATAGAAAATAGCCAAGCTCGCAAAAATCAGAAAGAAAAGAGCCAGATAGTCTAAAAACATAACGTTCTCTTGAATAAAAAATAAAAAATGCCATGCCCGGATTCGGCATGACTTTGATATTTAGAAAATAATGAATAAATGGCGCACTGGCGGTTTGATTCAAAATTTATAAAATATGAATTTTAACTCATATTACATATTTTGTTTACCATCAAATAGCTCAAATAATCATTGCTGTAATGATTGCCTCAGACAGAATATATAGTTGTTAAGACCCATAATCTTCTGGAATGGATTTTCACGAAACAATTCAGGCTCTAGATTATAGCAATCTTCCAAAGCCTGCCAAGGCGTTTTGTACTTCAACGACCGTAAGGGGCGTTGATGGTTGTAATACAGCAAAAATACCATCAAGTGCCGTTTAAGTTCGTCAGGATGCTCATAGTGGAAGCGTTTGACCGTTACCTCTTTCAGCATCTTGTTGGTAATCTCCACCTGCCCGTTCGTCCATGGATGACGGAATTTCGTGGTACGGTGCTCAATGCCCAAATGCCGGCAAAGCTCGTCAAACGGATGCTCCTTATCAGGCCGTTGTGCTTGGCTCAGCAAGTTGTAGGTAAACTGCGCACCGTTGTCCGTTAGGATATGGGTGATTTTAAACACACAATCTTGTTGTAGGTTGCGCAGAAAAGAAACGGCGGTTTTCTGCGTCATACGCGGATGAAGTTCTGCATAAACATATTTGGTTTTGCGGTCGATGGCGACAAACAGGTACAGCTTGCCGGTTTCACAACGCACCTCGGTGATGTCGATATGGACAAAGCCAACCGGATATTGTTTGAATGTTTTTTACCTTTTTGGCCATCGGATTCATTCTTGGGTAAGCGCGACAATCCGTGATGTTGCAAGCACCGGTGCAGATTGGAGCGGCTCAGCTTTGGAATATTGGGCTTGAAGATGATATACAGCTCGTCCAATGACAGCCGCAGATGTCGCCGGACGGTACAGATTGCCTGCTGCTCCGATTCGGTCAACACGCTGGGGCGGGTTTTGGGGCCGGACTTTTTATCTTCGACCGAATCTGCGTGTTTCCAGTAGAGAACGGTTTTGAAATTAATATTGTATTTTTAGCTAACGCTGCGATGCTCTCTTCAGACTCTTGTATTTCTTTTCTGATTCTAGGCGTAGTCTTGGCGTTACCATGCAATATGCTTGCCATAAGTCGGTCTCTTTTAATTGGGGTAATGATACTCCATAAAATTCAGGGACTAAACATATAGTGAAATAAAAGAAAAACTGACACAAAGATAATAATTTTAAACTGCGTGCGTGGCGACACCACGCACGCGACGCGAGCTTGTATCCGTTTTTTATTTATTCCACTCTAGGGTCTGTTCACAATTACTTGTCATACCCTTGAATAAAAAAGAAACGCAGGCATAAAAGGAAGTTCTCACACCCCCCAATACACCTGCGATGCCCCGTACACTACTCAAAGATGAACATTGGACGAAGCTGTTACCCTATTCTGCGTGATTTGGGTATTTATAGCAAACCCAATTTGCGCAGAATTCTTGAAGGCATACTTTACAGAATAAGAACCGGCATACCGTGGCGGGATTTGCCCGAGTATTTCGGCAAGTATCATACTGTTTATACCGCTTATAACCGTTGGTCAGAAAAAGGCATTTTTACTGCAATCTTGAAACAGCTCAGCCAAGAGAGTGACTTGGAGTGGGTAGCCATAGACGGCAGTTATATCCGTGCTCACCAACACTGCGCCGCAGCCTCAGCGCTCAGTGCGCAAGAGGATCGCGCAATCGGTATGAGCCGAGGCGGCAGAACCAGCAAGATTCATCTGGCTGTAGATGCTGCAGGCAATCCGATTGAGGTTATCGTTACTGCGGGCAATATCCATGATGTCACCGTTGCACCGGAGCTGCTTGACAACATCAACCTTGCCGAAACTGAGTTGGTTAATGCGGACAAAGGTTACGATTCAGACCGGCTCAGGGAGCAAATAGAGCAAAGCGGTGCGAAAGCCAATATTCCCTATAAAAGCAATAGGGAAGAGAAAAATAAAGACATGGACTGGTATTTATATAAAATCAGGCATTTGGTAGAGAATGCCTTTTGCCGTTTGAAACATTTTCGAGCGATTGCCAGCCGTTACGATAAGCTGAAACGTAACTTCCACAGTACGGTTTTATTGGGGTGCATTGTGATGTGGTTACCTTTATGACAAGTAATTGTGAACAGACCCTAGGGCCCGTTCACATTTCATCGCGTGCCCTATTTTGGCTTAAAAGCCCGCTTTTTGCGTTGAAAATGCGCGTAAGGTGTTCAACCTTGCTGTGCTTTTCGCCTTGAACACAGACTTTTCTGCTCAAAATCTGGTGCACGGCTAAAATGTGAACAGACCCTAGGGCCTGTTCACATTTTATGACTATTGCCTGATATGGTATTTTCAATAGCCATCTGGGTTTTGGCTTTGCCAGCGCCAAGCGTCGCGCATCATGTCGGCCAGATTATGTTGTGCTTGCCAGCCAAGCTCAGTGGCGGCTTTGCCGGCGTCAGCATAGCATACGGCGATGTCGCCGGGGCGGCGCGGGCATAGTTGGTAGGGCACGGCCACGCCGTTGGCATTTTCAAAAGCATTCACAATATCGAGCACCGAATAGCCGGTGCCGGTGCCGAGGTTGTAGATGGCCAAGCCGCCGCTATTTTGGTGTTTCTGCATGGCTTTAAGGTGGCCGTCGGCTAGGTCGACCACGTGGATATAGTCGCGCACGCCGGTGCCGTCGGTGGTGGGGTAGTCGCTGCCGAACACCGACAGCTGTGCCAGTTTGCCGCTGGCCACTTGGCACACATAGGGCAATAGGTTGTTGGGGATGCCGTTGGGGTTTTCGCCGATGCGGCCGCTGGCGTGGGCGCCCACGGGGTTGAAGTAGCGCAGCAGCACCACGCTCCAGCGGGTGTCGGCGGCTTGGATGTCGGCCAACATGCGCTCCACCATGTATTTGGAGGTGCCATAAGGATTGGTGGTGCCGCCCACGGGCAGGGTTTCTTTAATCGGTACGCTGGCCGGGTCGCCATACACGGTGGCCGAGGAGCTGAATACCACGTTGAACACGTTTGCGCGCGCCATTTCTTCAAACAGCACCAGGCTGCCTGAAACATTGTTGTCGTAGTATTTTAAGGGTTCACGCACGCTTTCGCCCACGGCTTTAAGCCCGGCAAAGTGCATGACAGTGTCGATGGGATGCTCGGCAAATAGGCGTTGCAGCAAGGCGCGGTCGCGGATATCGCCTTGATAAAACGGAATCTGCTGGCCGCTGATTTCGGCCAGCCGGTTCAGCACTTTAACCGATGCATTGCTTAGGTTGTCGAGAATCACCACTGCGTGACCAGCGGCCAGCAATTGCAATACGGTATGCGAACCGATATAACCGGCGCCGCCGGTAACCAAAACGGCCATGGTAGTTCCTTATTGTTTGATTTGGTTTTGCTGCATCCATTATTGAAAATAGGCAAAAATGGATTGCACTATCAAATGGGCAATGACGGATTTAAATATTTTCAGGCAGCCTTTAACGGGTTTACCACATCATGGTTGATTTTTAGTTTAAACGCCTGTTACGCGAGCAGGCGTTTAATGGTCTGCACCAGCGGCGTTTGCTCCGGAGCCGAAGGCAGGCGTGCCAGCAGGGCATGGCTGTTGAGCACGGTGTAGGCGGGGCGCAGTGCTTGGGTGGGCAAGTCGGCGGTGCGAATGGCCTTAACCGCTACTTGGCGGTAATGCGGATTTTGTTCGCCCGCCACGGCAAAAATTTGCCGTGCAAATTCGCACCAGCTCAAGGCATGGCCGCTGCTGTAGTGGTAGAGGCCGCGCGAGATGTCGGCGTGTTGCAATATTGCAATGATGATTTGCGCCAAATCACCGGCATAAGTGGGACAGCCGGTTTGGTCAGCCACCATGTCGATTTGGTTTTTTTCCTGCCCCAGTTTGAGCATGGACTTCACAAAATTATGGCCGTATTCGCTGTAGACCCACGAGGTGCGTAGCACCAAGGTGTCGGTGTGTTCGGCCAATGCCAAGAGTTCGCCAGCCAGCTTGGATTGGCCGTAAACATTGAGCGGATTGGGCGGACAGTCTTCGGCGATGGGGCTGTTGTGGCTGCCGTCGAATACATAGTCGGTAGACAAATGGATAAAGCGGGCACCGGCGGCTTTGGCGGCACGCGCCAGATTTAGGGTGCCGCTGGCGTTTACCGCAAAGGCTTTGGCGGCGTTGCTTTCGGCTTTGTCTACTTGGGTGTAGGCGGCGGTGTTGATGACGGCATCGGGCTCGAAGGTTTTCACCATATTGAGCACATTGCCCGCATCGGTGATGTCCAGCGTTTTGGAGTCGGTGGCAATCAGCTCCCAGTCTTCAGGCAGCCTGTCTTTAAAACATTGGCCGACTTGGCCTTTGGATCCGGTGAGTAGAATTCGCATGGGTTGGCCTTATGGATGATGTTGCGCTACAGCATTGGGGCATCATAGCGTTTTTGCCTTGACCAGTCTAGGGTCTGTTTAGGCGTGTGAGCACCCATTTGATGTCATTGCCCAATGGGCTGACACTATGGCTGTGCCAGCCCGCTTCGTTTAAGGCTTGCGGGTTTTCAGGCAGCCTGAAGGCGCTTTGGCCGGTATGGCCGAGGATTTTCGGGGCTTGGTAAAGCACGATTTCGTCTACCCAATCTTGCTCTAAGAAGGCGCTGTTTAAGGTGCCGCCCGCTTCCACCAAAATTTCGCCATAGCCTTGTTGGGCCAATAAGGGCAATAAGGCGGGCAGATGAATGCGGCCATCGGCATCAGTAGGCGCGCTGAGGTGCGATACATGCGGTGGCAGTGCGGTGTGCTTGGGGCGGGTGGTGCTGGCGTGTACCAGCACAGTGGGGCTGCCGCTGTCTTGGATGATGTGGCTGCCGGGCGGGGTGCGGGCGTGGCTGTCTAATACGATGCGTGTTGGTTGGCGTAGCGCAGCAAAGGCGCGCACGTTGAGCCGCGGGTTGTCGGCCAGAATGGTGCCGATGCCGGTGAGTACGGCGCAGCTTTCGGCGCGCAGGATTTGCACATCGTGCCGGGCTTCGGCACCAGTAATCCATTGGCTGCGGCCATCGCTGAGAGCCGTTTTGCCGTCAAGGCTGGCGGCCACTTTCAGGCGCACAAACGGGCGGTCACGCTCGATGCGCGACAAAAAACCGCGGTTTAGGGCGCGTGCTTCGGTTTCCAGCAAGCCCGATTGTACTTCGATGCCGGCGGCACGCAGCATAGCAAAGCCTTGGCCGCCCACCAATGGGTTGGGGTCTTGCATGGCGGCCACCACGCGGCGGATACCGGCGTTAATCAAGGCTTGGGCGCAGGGGCCGGTGCGGCCGGTGTGGCTGCACGGCTCCAGTGTGACGTAGGCGGTGGCACCTTGGGCATGGGTACCGGCTTGACGCAAGGCATGTACTTCGGCGTGCGGCTCGCCGGCGCGCAGATGAAAGCCTTCGCTCACGATTTGGCCGCCGTGGGCAATTACGCAGCCCACGCGCGGATTGGGGCTGGTAGAAAACCGCCCTTGCCAAGCGAGGTCAAGGGCGGTTTGCATCAGCCGGGTGTCGGTGGTGCTAAAGGCAGTCATCAATTTCGGTCTTAAAATTAAGGCTTGAGGCTGATGCTTTTTAAGGCATCGGCCAATTGTTGTTGGCTGGCGCTGTCGCTGCTGGCGCAGGCAATGTAGAGGCCGCTGGCTTCGTAGATGGCCACGCAGTTTTCGTTCAGCGTGCTGCCGTCTTGTTCATGCGCAAAGCGGTAGTTCATGCGGTTTTCGGTGGCGACGCCGGTGTTGACGTCTTGCAATGTGCTGTCGGCTTTCAGCGTTTCAGCCAATTGCTTGAAATAAACATCGGCACTCTTTTTGGGCGCACCCAAATTGCTTACCGATAAGGTAATGCCGCTGTTGTCATCGCGCTGCAACAGCACCAAGCCGGATTGGGCGTCGGCACCCATCCATTGAGCCGCATTGGCCAGTTGGTCGGTGAACTGGCTGTTGGCGGTGGTGATGCTGATTTTGCCATCGCTGCTGGTTAGGGTTTGTTCGGCGCTGGCAGGCTGGGCGGCGGTACTGGCGGCAACGGCTTCGCTGGCGCTCAGGGATACAGAGGTGTCATTTTTATCGGAGCAAGCGGCCAGTGCCAGCAGTGCGGCAATGGCGATGGCGGGCAGCGCGGGTTTGAACATGGGGAAGTCCGTTCTCACAAAAAATACAGATTGCGCCAGTATAGCAATTTTGCCGTTGGCTGCCCACGCGCCCGGTGGCGGCAATGCCTTTTCAGGCAGCCTGAAAGTGCGCTTGGCTGAGACGCTGTGGATTATTTTTTATTTAAAGAAGCAATGAGTTGGGTAAATTCGGAAACATCGTGAAAACTTTTGTAAACCGAAGCAAAGCGCACATAAGCCACTTCGTCAAGCAGGGCTAATTCGTCGAGCATCATTTCGCCGATGGCCTGGCTGGAAATTTCTTTCACGCCCAAATGATACAGGCGGCTTTCGATGGCGGCGATGGTGTCTTCCACGGTTTCGCTGTCGATGGGGCGCTTATGCAGGGCGCGGTTAAGGCTGGTGTGCAGTTTGGCCGGGTCGAACAGTACTTTTTCACCGGTGCGTTTGATGATTAACGGCATACGCATTTCCACGCTTTCCATGGTGCTAAAGCGCTTATCGCAGGCCATACAGCGACGGCGACGGCGGATGCAGTTATGCTCTTCGCTTAAACGCGTGTCGATAACTTGAGTATTGGCGTGCTGGCAAAACGGGCATTTCATAATGGCATGGCCGCGGGCAAGCGGCGGCGGAAAAGGGCTTATTGTTGCGTTGATTTCAAATGCTGGCAAGCTTATCCCGCCAAATACAGCGCAAGTGTGCGGATAATATGTGGACAAAGCGCTTAATTATTTGCGCAGGCATGGGAAATTAGGGCTGCTTAAAAAATAGGCATTGCCGCGGCGTTATCCGCCGCCATGGTGCAGTGCCATGCGGACAAGCTGGGGATAAGCCGCTTAAGCCGTTCTGGCGGCAGTGAAAACTGCTATTGCTTAAAAAACAGGCAGAAACCGGTGTGATGAGACATCATCGACACGGGTGAAACCGGTATTCCGAACGCAGTTGTTTTCCCCGCTTTGCGCAGGCAAAAGCGGGTATAAGCTGGGGATAAATCGACCAGCCGTTTGTTGCCACAGCGCTTTTTCAGGCTGCCTGAAAAATGGGCGTTGCATTTGCCGCAAAGCAGCATAAAAAGCTGATAAACCCATTCCAAAAAATAACCTAACTGCGTTGGCTCGCCTTGCCGTATATCCATACTGTCTGCGGCTCTCCGCCTTGTTATCTTATTTTTTGAAATGGGTGTAAACCCGCACAATGGAAGCGCTATAATGGCGTGATTTTTTTGCTGCGTTAGCCTGCCGTGGCTAATGCTATTTTTATTTCGCGATTATTGGAGCGTAAAACATGTTTGCCTTTGCCCACAACCACAGCGCCTTGCGCCAAGCCATCACCGCCGCCTACCGCCGCGATGAAGCCGAGGCGGTGGCCGATTTGCTGCAACAAGCGCAGATGACGGTGTTGGAAAAAGAAGAAGCCGAAAAGCTGGCGCGCCGCTTAGTAAGCCAAGTGCGGCAAAACCGCAGCAAATCGTCGGGCGTGGATGCATTGATGCATGAGTTTTCCCTCTCCAGCGAAGAAGGCGTGGCGCTAATGTGTTTGGCCGAGGCCTTGCTGCGCATTCCCGATAAGGCCACCCGCAACAAGCTGATTCAAGACAAACTCTCCGGCGGCAATTGGAAAAAACACCTCAACCACAGCCCGTCGCTGTTTGTAAATGCCGCCGCTTGGGGCTTGCTGGTTACCGGCAAACTCACCAGCGCCACCGATGAACAAAATTTGGGCGCCGCGCTCACCCGCATGTTGGGCAAAGGCGGCGAGCCCTTGATCCGCAAAGGTGTGGACTACGCCATGCGCTTGCTCGGCAAACAGTTTGTTACCGGGCAAACCATTGACGAAGCGCTGGCCAATGGCCGCGAGCGCGAAGGCATGGGCTATCGCTTTTCATTCGATATGCTCGGTGAAGCGGCGATGACCCAAGCCGATGCCGAGCGTTATTATCAAGATTATGTTAATGCCATCCACGCCATCGGCAAACAAAGTGCCGGGCGCGGCGTGTACGACGGCAACGGCATTTCGGTGAAATTGTCGGCCATCCACCCGCGCTACAGCCGCGCCCAGCATGAGCGGGTGATGGCCGAGCTGCTGCCGCGCTTAAAAGCCCTGTTTATGCTGGCCAAACAATACGACATCGGTTTGAACATCGATGCCGAAGAGGCCAACCGCTTGGAATTGTCGCTTGATTTAATGGAAGCCTTGGTGGCCGATGCCGATTTGCACGGTTTTAACGGCATCGGTTTTGTGGTGCAGGGCTACCAAAAACGCTGCCCGTTTGTGATTGATTATCTGATCGACCTCGCCCGCCGCCACGGCCAAAAGCTGATGATTCGCTTAGTGAAAGGCGCTTATTGGGACAGCGAAGTGAAATGGGCGCAGGTAGACGGCATGGACGGCTACCCGGTGTACACCCGCAAGGCGCACACCGATGTGTCTTATCTGGCTTGTGCACGCAAACTCCTGGCCGCGCCCGATGCGGTGTTCCCGCAATTTGCCACCCACAACGCCTACACCTTGGCGGCGATTTACCAAATGGGACAAGACAAGGATTTTGAATTCCAATGTTTGCACGGCATGGGCGAAACCCTCTACGACCAAGTGGTGGGCGCCAAAAATTTAGGCCGCCGCGTGCGCATTTACGCGCCGGTGGGCACCCACGAAACCTTGCTGGCCTATTTGGTGCGCCGCCTGCTCGAAAACGGCGCCAACTCCTCGTTTGTTAACCAAATTGTCGACGAAAATGTGAGTATTGAAGACCTAATCGAATGCCCGCTGGATGTGGCGGCAGGCTATGGCGGGCGGATGCACGCCGCTTTGCCGCTGCCGCGCCAGCTTTACGGCAAAGAACGGCTCAATTCGCAAGGCGTGGATTTAAGCAATGAGCAGGTATTGCAGCAATTGCAGCAAAGCATGAATGCCGCAGCCACGCAGCCGTTTCAGGCAGCCTCTTTATTGGCGGTGGCCGATGTGGCCGCCGCCGCACAAGCGGTTAACAACCCGGCCAACCATGCCGATGTGGTTGGCGAAGTGGTGTTTAGCCAGCCCGCTGTGGTGGCTGATGTGGTGGCCGCAGCGGTGGCGGCGCAGGGCGAATGGGCGGCGCTGCCGGTGGCCGAACGCGCCGCCTGTTTGCGTCGTTTTGCCGATTTAATGGAAGCGCAGCAACCGGTATTGATGATGTTGGCGCTGCGCGAAGCGGGCAAAACCTTGGCCAATGCCAGCGCCGAAATCCGCGAAGCCGTGGATTTCTGCCGCTACTACGCCCAAGAAGCCGAGCAAACCTTGGCTGCCGATGCCAAACCGTTGGGCACGGTGGTCACCATCAGCCCGTGGAATTTCCCCTTGGCGATTTTTGTCGGCCAAACCGTGGCGGCCTTGGTGGCAGGCAATACCGTGATTGCCAAGCCCGCTGAGCAAACGAGCCTGATTGCGCATTACGCCATCGGCCTGCTGCATCAAGCCGGCGTGCCGCGTGCGGCGCTGCAATTGATTTTGGGCGCGGGCGATGTGGGCGCAGCGCTCACGCAAGACGAGCGCATCAACGGCGTGATTTTTACCGGATCCACCGAAGTGGCGCGTTTAATCAGCCGCAGCTTGGGCCAGCGCCACGATAATCCGGTGCTGATTGCCGAAACCGGTGGCCAAAACGCCATGATTGTGGACAGCACCGCCTTGGCCGAGCAAGTGTGTGTCGACGTACTCAATTCGGCTTTCGATTCCGCCGGCCAGCGCTGCTCGGCCTTGCGCGTGCTGTGTTTACAAGACGATATTGCCGAACATATGCTGAGCATGATTAAAGGCGCGATGGACGAATTGCGCGTGGGCGACCCGTGCCTGCTGGCCACCGACATCGGCCCCGTGATTGATGCCGAAGCCCAGCAAAACCTGTTGGCACACATCGAGCGCGTGCAAAGCGGCGCGCGCAGCGTGCACCAAATCAAGCTGCCTGAAAACGCCGCAGCCGCCACTTTTGTAGCACCGGTGCTGCTGGAATTGAATAATTTAAGCGAGCTGAAGCGCGAAGTATTTGGCCCCGTGCTGCATGTGGTGCGCTATGCCGCCGCCGATTTGGATAAGGTCATCGACCAAATCAACAGCAAAGGCTACGCGCTCACCCACGGCATCCACAGCCGCATCGACAGCACCGTGGCGCACATCGGCAGCCGCATCCAAGCGGGCAATGTGTATGTCAACCGCAATATTGTTGGCGCGGTGGTGGGCGTGCAGCCCTTTGGCGGCCACGGCCTCTCCGGTACCGGCCCCAAAGCGGGCGGCCCTTTCTATTTGCAGCGGCTGGTGCAATGCCGCCACTGGCGTATGCCCGTGCTCAGCCGCACCGGCCATGCCGACGAAGCCGCACTGGCGCGCTTGGGCAAGGTAATCGACCAAATGGGGTTTGAGCACCATGTGCGCGTGGCGCTGGCTGAAGTGGCCGGACGCAGCAAAGTACATACCTTGCGCGGCGCCGAATTGGTGCTCGACGGCCCCACCGGCGAGCGCAACACCTTAAGCTGGCACGCACCCAAAAAAGTGTGGCTCTACGGCGGCGACTTGCAAGCCGCCGTGGCCGCATTGATTGAGCTGGCCGCGAACGGTATTCACGCCTACATCCGCCCCGACCACCCGCTGGCTTTGTGGCGCGAACACCTCACCCCGTGGTTGTCTGCCAGCCCGCACCCGCTGCACGAAGGCATCAGCCATGTGCTGCAACTGGATCCGCTGCCGCCGCACCTGAAAGCCGAACTGGCCGACAGCCAAGGCCCGATTGTGCATTTATGGGATGCCGCAGAAGGCGTGGACATCTTGCGCCTGTTTAACGAAATCAGCTACAGCGTCAACACCACCGCCGCCGGTGGCAATGCCAGCTTAATGGCGATGTCGGAGCTGTAAGCGTTGCTGGTATTACAGGCTGCCTGAAAGTTTCAGGCAGCCTGTGTTTTTATTGACACAATCAGTGGATTTTTATGCTTTATTTAATTATCAGTATTGTATGCAGTGTGGCGGTGTCGGTATTGCTGAAGGTGGCGCGTGGCCGCGGTATTGTGATTGAGCAGGCGATTGCGGTGAATTATGTGGTGGCGGCGCTGTGTTGCGGGTATTTTTTGCGCCCCGATTTGGGGCAATGGCAGAGTTTATTATCGGGCTGGCCGCTGTTTTTGGCTTTAGGAGTATTGCTACCCAGTGTGTTTGTGATTATGGGGCGCTCGGTGGCGGTGGCCGGAATTGTGAAATCGGATGCAGCGCAGCGTTTATCGCTGTTTTTGCCGATTGCGGCGGCGTTTTTGCTGTTTGGCGAAACCTTAAGCGTGAATAAAGTGGTGGGCATTGCCTTGGCGTTTATGGCCTTACTGGCGCTGTTGTATAAAGACGGCGGTGGCAAAGGCGGCAATAATAACAGCGCCGGTGCCGCGGCTTTATTGCTGGGCGTGTGGGCGGGCTACGGCGTGATTGATATTTTATTCAAGCAGCTATCCAAAAGCGGACAGGCATTTTCGGCCACGCTGTTGCTGGCGTTTGTGCTGGCGGGTGTGGGCATGTTTGGCTGGCTGTGGTGGCGCAAAACCCGCTTTAACGCCGCCAGTATTTTGGGCGGACTGCTGCTGGGCTGCCTGAATTTCGCCAATATCCTGTTTTACATCCGCGCCCACCAAGCCTACGGCAGCAATCCCACACTGGTGTTTGCGGGCATGAATCTGGGGGTGATTACACTGGGCACGCTGGTGGGCGCGCTGGTGTTTAAAGAAAAAATCCACAGCATTAATGCCGCCGGGATTGCGCTGGCGCTGATGGCGATTGGCTGCTTGTTTTATTTGGATACATTGCGGGGGATATTGGGGGTGTAGCTTGGTAATTTAACTGAAGTTATACACTTGTTTATCAAAGGCTGCCTGAAATGTAAGGCTGTCATTGTCGAACTTAATTCGGCAATTTATTAACAAGCTGTGAATTGAAACAAGACATTGCTCATCGTTTTACTTTGCGCTTCATGGCCGCGCGGCCACTTACTTTTCTTTGCTTCGCTCACGCGAAGCGCACCTACGGCGAGCAAAGTAAGCAAAAGAAAGGCGACCCCGGTTGCAGGTTTGGCTGCGCCAAACTTCCCTCACTACACATGCTTTTGGCGGCGGGCGCTAGTCGCTGCGCTCCGGACCGCCCTTGTTTTCGCCAAAACCATGTTCCGTTCGGCTGCGCCAAGGGGATGGCTGCACGGATTATGCGTTTCAGGCAGCCTGAACAAAATAATTTATAAATGACTGCTTTATATACGAGTGCGTAACTTCAATTTGTAATATAGGCTGCGCTTTATTTATACCAGTACGTAACTCTAGTTGCATTAATTCAATTTACTTACCAATGAATTGCCGAGCCTGATTCGGCAATCCATTTTTTTCAGGCAGCCCTACCCACCACCATCAGCGCATTGCGGGTGGTGTGCTGTGCCACGGTTTGCCAATCGCTTTGGCGCAGGGCGGCCACGATTTCGGCGATGCGGCGGGTGTTGCAGGGTTGGTTGGGGTGGTCGGGCGTGGGTGGCATAAATGGGGCGTCGGTTTCGAGTACCATATCGCCCCAAGCCAAATGGGTGGCCAAACGGCGGAGTTTTTGGGCGTTTTGTTTGAACAATACCGAGCCGATGCCGATTTTAAACCCCAGTTTCAGCCATGCTTGGGCGCTTTCTAGGCTGCCTGAAAAGGCGTGAGCAAAGCCGCCTTGCGTAAAACCACAGCGGCGAATGCCGGCCAAGCAGGCGGCATCGGCTTTGAGGTTGTGCAGCACAATCGGGCGTTGTAGGCTTTGCGCCAATTGTAGCTGTGCCTCAAAGCAGGCGCTTTGGGCGGCGGCGTGGTGGCGGCGATTTGGGTGGAAATCCAAGCCGATTTCGCCCACCAAGGCTTTGGGGTGTGCGTGCAGATATTGTGCCAGCTTATCCAAGGCATCGGCGGGCTGGCCATCGACAAACCACGGGTGAATGCCCAGCGCAATATCAATCTGCGCGCTGCCAAGTGCGGCCACGGCAGCCCAGTCTTCGGCGCCGGTGGCCGGTGCCAGAAAACGCCGCACATCTTGCGTGGCGGCTTCGGCCAGCACTTCAGGCAGCCTGCTGTTTAAGGCGGGGTGGCTTAGATGGCAGTGGGTGTCAAATAACATGGCGGCGGCTTATCGCTAAGGTGGCTTATACAGTTTGCATTTCGTATAAAAATACAGCCCGTAGGTCGGATTCTTGAATCCGACACTTGTTCACAAAAAAGATCATTGTGTCTTTTGGCTTGACAGCCAAATGTCGGATTCAAGAATCCGACCTTGTATCTCTCAAGCGGTGAGTAAAACGCGTATTATTCCCGCCCCGTATGGCAGCAAACTGTATCCGACCCAAGTGCCCGACACTGAAATGTAGATAACACTGCCATACACCTCATCCTACAATCTGAATGGTATCCAAGTGCGCGGCAGCGCCCGCAAGACACTGCATAAATAAGGATAGATTATGATGAACTTCCAAGTATTGGGCATCGACATCAGCAAAAACAAACTAGATTGTGCTCTTATCCGCGACATTGGCAGCAGTAAAATCAAAACCAAAGCATTGCCAAACCACCTCCAAGGCTTTAACCAACTGACAGAATGGCTGTATAAAAACATCGGTGAAGACTTAAGCCTACTCAAAATTTTCATGGAAGCCACCGGCGTTTACCACGAAGCATTGGCAGAGTACCTGCATAACAAAGGCATCGCCGTTTATCTGCTTAATCCTGCCGACAGTGCCCATTATGCCAAATACGACAGCTTGCACAAAACCGATAAGGCTGATAGCCAGTCACTGGCCAGAGCCGGTATTGACCGCCTCATGCACCACAAAGTACGCCAATGGCAGCCTGCTGCACCCCACATCAAGCGGCTCAACGCACTACTAGCCCGTCTAGATGCGCTGCAAAGCGATCTGCAGCGTGAAGACAACCGCATGGAGAAAGCCGGATTCAGCGCTGTTCCCGAAGCGGTCAGCCAGTCCATCAGCACCATGCAGACCAATTTGAAGCAGCAGATTAGCACCATCACACAGGAAATCGAACAACATATTGACCGGCATCCTGATTTGAAAAAGACCGTGCTTTACTGCGCAGCATACCCGGTGTAGGTGAAGTGGTTTCATTGCGCATGGTTGCGCTCTATCATAGCAAACATTTTACCTCCGCCTCGCAAATGGCTGCCTATTTGGGATTGGTGCCGAAAAACGGGAATCCGGCAAACACAAAGGCAAAGCCATGCTTTCCAAGCGGGGCAGTTCGGTCATAAGAGCTAAGTTGTATATGGCTGCGGTGGTTGCAAAAACGTGGAATCCGGATATTAACGCGCATTACCGCAGACTGAAAGCCAGAAACAAAACGGAAATGCAGACCATCGGCGCAGCGATGCGCCGCTTGGTACAGATTTGCTTTGGTGTGTTGAAGCACCAATGCGAATATCAGGCCAAAATAACCATTGCGGCTTGATGCGAGAGATGGTATCTACGCATGATTTGACAGCCTACGGGCGGAGTAGGTGGCTGATATGGCTTGAGTTTCACATAAAAGTACAGGCCGGAAAACCGGCCTGTATTTGAAGATGTGTTTATGCGTTGTTGTCGGGTGCCGTGTCGTTGTCGGTTGCGGGGGTTGGTGCTTCGGCAACAGCCGCAGTTTCGGCGGCAGTGGCTTTTGGGGCGGGGGCTTGCACCAGCGGGTGTTGTTGCGCCACGGCTTGTTCTTCGGGGCTGACTTCGCCTTTAAAGCGGTTGTTCAGGTCGAAGCGTTTGCCGCCGCGGGACAGTGCTTTCAGGTAGCGCGGGCGGCGGCAGTGGTTGGCCAGCACGCGGGCAATCAGGGTGGCGTCGAATTGGGGCAGGGCGGCCACCAAGTCTTGGTCTATGCCCAGTGCCAATGGTTTGAAGCGTTTGAACACATCGTATTTAAGATAGATGTGCTCGGCAATCATGTCGGTTTGCTTTTTTTTGCTCATGGTTTGCACGGCAGATTTCAGGGCCGCGCCCAAAGCGGTTTCTTGAGTCATTTTTCTGATGTTCCTTGATGTTCGGACGGCGTATCGGCTAAGCACCCGCATGGATAAAATGTGGCGCTCGGCGTCAAACGCTTTATTTTCGCATAACTTGACCGGAATTTGCGAGAAATTTACGCAGAGGTGGTGGGATGGCGGGCGATGTCGGGGGTATTGACGCGCACATCGGCATTTTGCGCCCGTTGGCGCAAGGCGTGATCCATCAGCACTAAGGCCAGCATGGCTTCGGCAATCGGGGCGGCGCGCAAGCCCACGCAAGGGTCGTGGCGGCCATGGGTGGCGATGTCGACAGCATTGCCGTGAACATCAATCGAGCGGCGGGTGGTGGCGATGCTGCTGGTGGGTTTGATGGCGATGTTAACGCGGATGTCTTGGCCGCTGGAAATGCCGCCGAGCACGCCGCCGGCATGGTTGCTTAAAAAGCCGCTCGGGGTGAGCTCATCGCCGTGTTCGCTGCCGCGCTGTGCCACGCAATCAAAACCGGCGCCGATTTCCACGCCTTTAACTGCGTTGATGCTCATCATGGCGTGGGCGATGTCGGCATCGAGGCGGTCGAACACCGGCTCGCCCAAGCCCACCGGTACATTGCGTGCCACGATGTGCAGCTTAGCGCCCACCGAATCCAGTGATTTGCGCACGCTGTCCATATAGGCTTCCAGCGCGGCAATTTGGCTGTGGTTGGCGGCAAAAAACGGGTTTTGCGTGATGTGCTCTTCGCCTTCAAAGGCAATGATGTGCTCGCCCACTTGGGTAATATAAGCCACCAGCTCAGTGCCGAATTGCTGTTGCAGCCATTTTTTGGCTACGGCACCGGCGGCCACGCGGGCGGCGGTTTCGCGTGCCGAGCTGCGCCCGCCGCCGCGATAATCGCGGGTGCCGTATTTGTGCCAATAGGTGTAGTCGGCATGGCCGGGGCGGAATTGGCTGGCGATGTTACCGTAGTCTTTGCTGCGCTGGTCGGTATTGCGGATAAGCAGGGCGATGGGGGTGCCGGTGGTGTGGCCTTCAAATACGCCGGAGAGGATTTCCACTTCATCGGCTTCGCGCCGCTGGGTAACGTGGCGGCTGGTGCCGGGGCGGCGGCGGTCTAAATCGGCTTGGATGTCGGCAACGCTTAAGGCCAGGCCGGGCGGGCAGCCGTCGATAATGCAGCCAAGTGCCGAGCCGTGGCTTTCGCCAAAGGTGGTTACGGTGAATATTTGCCCGAATGTATTGCCTGCCATAAACAAACCTGTGTGGAATTGGCTTTCAGGCTGCCTGAAAGCACTATAGTGAAATGCATAAAAAGTGCTACGGCGTTGGCTCGCCTTGTATCACTTTATTCTTCATTCCACTATATGTGGGTGAAAGGCGCAAAGTTTAACATGAACGCGCTGTTCAGGCAGCCTGTTGTTTCAGCCTTAGAGCCCGTTCACAATAAAAGATTGTGAACGGGCTGTTAGTGTTCCGGCCACGATTCGCTGCGCACGGCCTTGCCGTTTTGGTATTGGGTTTGCGTGGCCAGATTGCCGTTGTTGTAGTACACGCTGTGGCTGCCGTCGGCCGGGTAGGCGTAGAAATCCATCAGCTGGCTTTGTTGCAGCAGCATGGGATCAGTGCGTTTGCGGCGGCTGTCTTCGTAGAAGTCTTGCACCAAGTAAAGTTTGCCGGGGCGTTTGGCCAGTAATTCGCGGTAGTAGCCGCCTTTGGCCGGGCTGCGTTGGGCTTTAAAGTGGGCATCAAAGAAAGTGATGATTTGCTCTTCGCTGATGTTCAGGCCGCTGTTGTTGACGTTTTGGCCCAAGGGGAAGTTCAAGGAGGTGCCAATGCCGAAATTGCTGCCACCGCCGCCAATGCCGATAGAGATGCCCGAAGGCATGCACGCGGCCAGCAACAGGGTGCAGGGCAGGGTGAGGAAGTAGGTGGATTTCATAATCAAATGGCCTTGATAAATGCGGCGAAGCCGGAAGCATCAGTATAGCCCAAGGCATAGCCAAATGCACTTTCAGGCAGCTTTATTATTAAAGTATAAGGCTACCTGAAAAGGGCATCGGCATGGCTTTAATCAAACCGCGGCATCTTCTTTTTTCTGCTTCGGCACCCAGGCCCAGGTCATTTCCACTTCCACCGGCTGCTCGCCGCTGTCGTCGTATACCGTGCAGGGCACCACCAGATTGCCGCGTTCTTCTTGCGCAATCATGGCGGCTTGTTCGTCGTTAATCTGCGCCACCGCACGCATATTGCCCACCGAGCGGCGGGTGTAGTTGATGTGCATGGCTTTGAGCAAAATCAGCTTATCGTCGGGCGTGTTCATATTGGTGACAAAGCCGGTGGCGGTTTCGGCCAGCAGTGCCATGGCGCAGGCGTGCACGCCGTTGATGTGGTTTTGGATTTTCTTGCGGTTTTGCACGCTCACGCACACTTCTTCGTGGCTGATGCGCTCAAAGCGCAACCCGGCGGTTTTCAGAAACGGCACAAAGCGGCCCATAATCTGGGTTTGCAGCCATACTTTCCAGCCGGCGGGAAATTTGTCTAATTGGCGCAGTTGGCGCGCCATGGTGTTTTCAATACGCATGGGTTTCCTTTATTTATTGTTTTATTGTTATCAAATTAGCGCAATACAAGCCTGCGCGGGCAGATTATTTTTGTGCGCCGGTATTACTCTGAACGCGGCGATTGGGTATGATAACCACCTTGTGCGCTGCTCCCAAGGGGATGATTAGTATGAACACTTTAAAATTCACCAAAATGCATGGCTTGGGCAATGATTTTATGGTGGTAGACGGCATCAATCAGCGCTTTGATCCGGCCGCCGCGCCGATTGCCGCTTGGGCCAGCCGCCACACCGGCATCGGCTTTGACCAATTGCTGCTGATTGAAGCACCGCAAACGGCGGTGGGCGATTTCCGCTACCGTATTTTCAATGCCGACGGCAGCGAAGTAGAGCAATGCGGCAACGGCGCGCGCTGCTTTGTGCGTTTTGTTACCGACAAACAGCTTACCTACAAGCGTGAAATCGTGGTGGAAACCGCCGGCGGCATTATTTTGCCCCGGCTGGCCGACAACGGCTTGGTGGATGTGGATATGGGCAAGCCGCTGTTTGCGCCCGAGTACATTCCGTTTAAGCCCATTTCCCAGGAAGACGCCCGCGCGCAAACCCACACCGTATTGGTGGGCACCGAGCCGATTCCGGTGAGCTGCGTCAATATGGGCAACCCGCATGCGGTGATTGTGGTCGACGATGTGGCCGCCGCTCCGGTGGCGCGTTTGGGCGAGGCGATTGAATCGCACCCGCAATTTCCGCAGCGGGTGAATGTGGGCTTTATGCAGGTATTGTCGCCACAGCACATCAAGCTGCGCGTATTCGAGCGCGGCACCGGCGAAACCCAAGCCTGCGGCACCGGCGCTTGTGCCGCTGCGGTGGCGGGCATTCGCTTAGGGCTGCTGGATGCCGAGGCGCCGGTGCAAGTGGATTTGCCCGGTGGCAGCTTGCATATTCGTTGGGCCGGCAGCGACGCTGATCATGTGTTGATGACCGGCCCGGCACAAACTGTTTTTGAAGGGGAAGTGAGCTACTGATGGCATTAAACGAACAAACGGTGCTGGCCTATGTGCAGCAGCACCCCGAATTTTTGCAAACCCATGCCCAAACCTTGGGCATCCGTGCCGATGAAACCAAAATCCTGTCGTTCAACCAAGGCAGCCTGAATGTTTTGAAGCAGAAAACCGAGCGCATGGCCGCGCAATTGGCGCAAATGCTGGACGATGCCGAGCGCAACCGCAGCACCACTGCCAAATTGCTGGCGTTTAACCACCGCCTGCTGGCCGCCAATACCGTAGGCCAGTTGGCGCAGGCGTGTAGCGACAGCCTCAGCGAAGATTTTGCCTTGCCGCATCATGTGCTGAAACTCATGCAAGCCCCGGCGAATAAAGCGCGTATCCCGCAGGCTTTGCAGGCCGCCGATAACAGCGCCTTGAAAAAAGCGTGGGGAAAGCTGTCGGCACCACAATGCGGCCAACACCTGCCGGAGCCGGTGGCCGCATTGTTGGCAAACAAGCCGCCTTTGGGCAGCTTTTTACAGCTGCCGGTGTGGCGTGGCAATGTTTTGCTGGCGGTGTTGCTGATTGGGCATGAAGACGCCGCTTATTTTCATGCCGATTTGGAAACCGATTTGGTGGCCGAAATGGCACAAAGCTTAAGTGTAGCACTGGGGCGGATGATGGGCTTGGCCGCATGATGTGGGGCAATATCAGTTTATGGGTATTGGCGCTCTACATCA
This sequence comes from Paralysiella testudinis, assembly GCF_016894345.1. GTDB lineage: Bacteria > Pseudomonadota > Gammaproteobacteria > Burkholderiales > Neisseriaceae > Paralysiella > Paralysiella testudinis. The sequence continues at coordinate 2,007,000 of NZ_CP069798.1, read as the reverse complement.
GCCTGTTTGTATGGCAAAGCTTGCGCCAACGCCAATGGTTGTGGCTGTGGCTGGCGGTATTGCTGTGGCTGGGCAGCGCGGTATTTTCGATGCGGCTGCTGCCGGGCGTGCTCGGTGTGGCGCATATCGGCAATGTCTATGCGCCCCATGCTTATGTGGTGCCCGCCTCGGTGTGCTTGTGGCTACTGGCTTGGCGCCGCCATGCTAAGGGCAGCTGGCAAATGCGCCAAGGCGGCGACTATCTGGCCTTGCTGGCGGTGAGCGGCGTAGTGCAGCACCTCAGCTTTATCGTGCTGTTGTTGCTGGTGTATTCATCCTATCCGCAAGGGCTCACGCTCTATGTGTGGCCTGCGCTGTGGTATCAATATTGGCTGCAACCGGTGTTTTGGCTGGGCAGCCAGTGGCTATTAATGGCGCTGTTTTACGCCCACCGCCGCTTGGATAACGAAGCCCCCAACCGCTTTTCATGGCCGCAGTTGCAGGCCGGCTTTCTGATTTCATTGCTGATCCAGGCTTTGTTTGTGCTGGTGGATTTGGGTAAACGGTTTGGGCATGGTTAGCGGTGTTGCGGATAATTATTTAGCAGTACTTCAAAATAAAACCAGCCCGGATGATTGCTCGGGCTGGTTTTATTTTGGGGTGTGGCCGTATCAATGGCTTGCAGGCAGCGTATGATTTAAGCCAACCCAATCAACGGATAAAGTCGCGGTGCACTGCTTTGAATTGCGGGTGGCGGGCGCTGCCCAGCCATTCGAACGCCACCATTTCGCTGCTTACCACTTGGCAGCGGTTGTCTCGCAGGCGGGTTAAGGCCAGCTCACGGTCGGCAGCGGCGCGTGAATCCACCGCATCGGCCACCACAAACACCCGATAGCCGCGTTGGCGCAAATCCAGCGCGGTTTGCAGCACGCACACGTGCGCTTCAATACCGGCCAAGACAATTTGGTTGGCACCGCCGAGCATGCCGGTATTCAGGCAGCCTTCGGCACACACGGAAAAATCCTGTTTTTTTACCACCAACGCAGCCGGTGCCGCAGCCATTACGGCGGCATCGGTGTGGCCGATTTTGTCGGGGCAATGCTCGGAAATCACGGTGGGAATGTTTAAAGTGGCCGCCAGTTTGGCCAGCCACACGGTACGCTCCAGCAAGGCTTCGGGGTGGCTGAGGGCCGGCAGCAGACGGCTTTGCACATCGACAATCAATAGAGCGGATTCGTCGGTATTCAGTAACATGATTTCTCCTTATGGTTTCTTATGGTTTATTGTTGGTTTTATGGTGTTGGGTGCGGCCATTCAGGCAGCCTGAAGTTTTGATAAATGTAAAACTGCACTCATATCGCAGCCGCGTAGGTAGCAGGGCTGTCATGTTTAATAAAGGTTATTCAAAACCCTTGCGTAGATACCATCTCTCGCATCAAGCCGCAATGGTTATTTTGGCCTGATATTCGCATTGGTGCTTCAACACACCAAAGCAAATCTGTACCAAGCGGCGCATCGCTGCGCCGATGGTCTGCATTTCCGTTTTGTTTCTGGCTTTCAGTCTGCGGTAATGCGCGTTAATATCCGGATTCCACGTTTTTGCAACCACCGCAGCCATATACAACTTAGCTCGTATGACCGAACTGCCCCGCTTGGAAAGCATGGCTTTGCCTTTGTGTTTGCCGGATTCCCGTTTTTTCGGCACCAATCCCAAATAGGCAGCCATTTGCGAGGCGGAGGTAAAATGTTTGCTATGATAGAGCGCAACCATGCGCAATGAAACCACTTCACCTACACCGGGTATGCTGCGCAGTAAAGCACGGTCTTTTTCAAATCAGGATGCCGGTCAATATGTTGTTCGATTTCCTGTGTGATGGTGCTAATCTGCTGCTTCAAATTGGTCTGCATGGTGCTGATGGACTGGCTGACCGCTTCGGGAACAGCGCTGAATCCGGCTTTCTCCATGCGGTTGTCTTCACGCTGCAGATCGCTTTGCAGCGCATCTAGACGGGCTAGTAGTGCGTTGAGCCGCTTGATGTGGGGTGCAGCAGGCTGCCATTGGCGTACTTTGTGGTGCATGAGGCGGTCAATACCGGCTCTGGCCAGTGACTGGCTATCAGCCTTATCGGTTTTGTGCAAGCTGTCGTATTTGGCATAATGGGCACTGTCGGCAGGATTAAGCAGATAAACGGCGATGCCTTTGTTATGCAGGTACTCTGCCAATGCTTCGTGGTAAACGCCGGTGGCTTCCATGAAAATTTTGAGTAGGCTTAAGTCTTCACCGATGTTTTTATACAGCCATTCTGTCAGTTGGTTAAAGCCTTGGAGGTGGTTTGGCAATGCTTTGGTTTTGATTTTACTGCTGCCAATGTCGCGGATAAGAGCACAATCTAATTTGTTTTTGCTGATGTCGATGCCCAATACTTGGAAGTTCATCATAATCTATCCTTATTTATGCAGTGTCTTGCGGGCGCTGCCGCGCACTGGATACCATTCAGATTGTAGGATGAGGTGTATGGCAGTGTTATCTACATTTCAGTGTCGGGCACTTGGGTCGGATACAGTTTGCTGCCATACGGGGCGGGAATAATACGCGTTTTACTCACCGCTTGAGAGATACAAGGTCGGATTCTTGAATCCGACATTTGGCCGAAAAGGCCAAAACATGACGGTCTTGTTCTTCGAACAAGCGTCGGATTCAAGAATCCGACCTACGGCTGAAGCGGTTCTTCAGTCTGGGCTCCTGCCTGCGCAGGAGCCACCAAATCTGAATTTTGCCAGAATAACCTAACCTGCTTAGCGTGCCGGTACGGTGCCCATGCGGCGGGTGAGCGAGGTTTGCGGCTCGTTAAACACGCTGGCGTAGTAGGTGGCGTTGGCCATCACGTTTTTAACGTAGGTGCGGGTTTCGTCAAAAGGGATGGTTTCGGCGTAGATGGCACCTTCCAGCGGCACGGCGGCCTGCCAGCGGCGCGCACGCGCAGCGCCGGCGTTGTAACCAGCGGTGGCCAGAATTTCATCGCCCATGCGGTTGCGGGCGTCGCCCAGATACCAAGTGCCCATGCGGATATTGCCATCCATGGTGTGCAATTCGGCGCTGCTCATGCCGATTTTGCGGGCGATTTCGTCAGCGGTGGCGGGCATGACTTGCATTAAGCCGGTGGCACCCACGCGCGAGCGCACACCAAGCATAAAGCGGCTTTCCTGCCGAATCAGGCCGTATACCCAGGCCGGGTCGACATTGGCTTGGGCGGCGTAGCGTTCGGTGACATCGCGGAACGGCGAAATATAGCGCAGCTTGTAGTTGAGCTGCTGGTTGGTGCGGTCGGCACTGAGTATGCCCATTTCGTAAAAGCCTTGCTCATTGGCCAAGGTGGACGAAGCCAATAAGGTGGCTTCATTGTAGTTTTTGATGGCGTAGCGCCATTCGGCTTGCGCTTGGCGGCGCATGGTCCAGTCGCCGCTGTTTTGGGCTGCCTGAAACAATGCCAGCGCGCGGGCAATATTGCCGTCTTGCGCCACACGCTGTACATCGCTGCGGCTGCTGTCGGCCACGTTGTTGCGGGTGTCTACTTTGCCGCCTAAGGCTTCGGTGGCCATCAGGGCGTAAAAATTACGTCCGGAAGCGGCGGCTTGGCGGTAGAGCGCTTCGGCTTGGCTGCGTTGGCCTTGGGCTGCGAGGCTGCGCCCCAGCCAATATTGCCAGGTAGGGTCGTTTTGCAAAGATGAAGGCATGGCGCGGATGATGCCGGCCAAATCGCTCCAGCGCTGGCCGCGCAAAGCGGCGCGGGCATACCATTCCCAATGTTCGGTGCTCAATTGCTTGCGGTCGGCACGGTTAAAATAGGCCAGCGCGGTATCCATATTTTGGTTGAGCGCTTGGTTGTGGGCGGCCAGCGCCCAAGCAAAGCCAGTTTGTGCCGAAGTAAGGCTGCCTGAAAGGGCTTGGATGCGGGCGGCCACATCGGCGCTGCGTCGACCGTCGCGGCTGGTTACGCTGTATAGCAAAGCTTCTTGTTGGCCGGGGCTGCCGCCGCTGGCGCTGCTTAAGGGATTGGGCAGCGGGCTGCCCAGCGCCGCGGCCAAGGCGCGGGCATCGCTGATTTGGTTGTTGCTAAGCAGGCCGCGCACGCGCCGCCAAGCGGCTTCAGTATCCAGCTGCCCGGCGGCGGCCATTTGGTTTAAGTAGGCATTACAGCCTTCAGGCAGCCGCGTGAGCGATTGGATAAGCTCGGCGGCCAAGGCCGGATTGCGCTCAATACCGCCCACGGCGGCATAGCAACGGGTTTCTTGATCACGCTCATCGGCTGTTAATTGGGTGTATTGCTGCTTAAACAATGCCCAATTGCCGCGTTTGCCCAGATTTTTGAGCCACTGGTTGCGCACGGTGTTGCTCATGGCGCTGGGCGCTTGCTGTGCCAAAAATTGTGCTGCTTGGGTGTCGTCGTTGTTTTTCAGTGCTTCAAACACGCTTTGATACCACTGGTAGTTGCTGACTACTTGGCTGGGGGTTTCCACGGCATGAGTGCCGGGCAAAACGCCGGCGTGGGTGCCGGGCTTCACCGGCTCTACCGGGGTTTCAATCGGGCTGGTGCAGGCGGCCATCGCGGCCACGGCGGCGGTGATTAAGCTGCGGCGAAAGAGGGTGTGTCGGTTCATATTATTTTCCTATTGCGGGTGTTTATTTGCGCCAGTAGGCGGGGGTGAACAAAATAAACACGGTAAAAATTTCCAGCCGCCCCAGCAGCATGACCAGCGTACACAGCCATTTTTGCGCGTCGCTGAGCAAGGCGTAGTTGCCAGCGGGGCCTACGGCGCCCAAACCGGGGCCGGCATTGGTGATGCAGGCAATAATGGCGGTGAGGGCGGAAACAAAATCCAGCCCGGTGGCCATCATCAAAAAGGTGAACAGCACCACCGTCATAAAATACACGAAAATAAACGCCAGTACGGTGAGTGCCATGCGTTCGGGAATGTGGTTGTTGTTTACCTTTACGGTGCGCACCGCATTGGGGTGCAGCAGCAGCATCATTTCGCGCAGGCTGAATTTGAACAATACAATAGCACGAATGGTTTTGATGCCGCCACCGGTGGAGCCTGCATTGGCCAAAATATTGGCCAGAAAAAACATCCACAGCGAGGCAATCAGCGGCCATTTGGCAAAGTCGGCATTGGCGTAGCCGTTGGCCAAGCCGATGGAAACAAAGTTAAAACTCACAAATCGAAAGGCGTCGGCCAAGCTGGTGTAATAATCTTTCCACCATAAATACAGGCTCACCAGCACAATACTGCCCAGCAAGAGGGTAATCAGCACCCGCACTTCTTCGTCTTGCCAATAGCTGCGCACGGTTTTGTGTTGCAAGGCGTAGAAGTGGTTGGTGAAATTGATGGCGCCCACAATGGTGGCGGCCATCAGCACCAGCTCGATGCTCACGGAATTAAAATAAGCAATGCTGTTGTCGTGGGTGGAAAAGCCGCCTAAGGAAATGCCGGACATGGCGTGGCAGATGGCATCAAACCAGCTCATGCCCGCCAGCTTAAGCGCAAGAAAGGTGATTAAGGTGAACATGAGATACACCGACCACAGCTTTTTAGCGGTTTGCGAAATGCGCGGCGCCATTTTGTGGTCTTTGTTAAGACCCGGGATTTCCGCCTTAAAAAGCTGGGTGCCGCCCACGCCGAGCATGGGCAAAATCGCCACCGCCAATACAATAATACCCATCCCGCCCAGCCAGTTGAGCATATGGCGCCAAAAATTAAGCGAAGGCGCTAAAGTATCTAGGCTGCCGAAAATAGTGGCGCCGGTGGTGGTGAGGCCGGACATGGCTTCAAAAAAAGCATCGGTAAAGCTAATGCCAGGCACATAAATGTAAAACGGCAGCGCGGCAATCACCGCAAAGCCCACCCACAGCAAAAACACCAAGGTAAAGCCGTCGCGCGGGCGCAGCTCGCGGTTGTATTTGAGCGTGGCCAGCCAAATGGCGGCTGAGGTGCCGATGGCAATCGCCGCGGTGGTGGCAAAAGCGTAGAACACATCATCCAAATACAGATACGACACCAGCGTGGGTGCTAAGAGCAGCAGCGAAAACAGAAAACCGGTTTTGGCCACAACGTGGATGATGGGGATAAGTTTATGCATGGCAAAAATAAAAAGGTAGGCCGCAAGGCGGATTAAATGGTTTCAGGCAGCCTTAACTAATGTGTCAGTTGTGACATTTTAAAAATAACGGTGTTATCCATTTGTTTGTTTAAAGGCTGCCTGAAAGCCCGATTACTTCAACCGAAAAAGCCGATTTTAACCTGAATCAGCTTTTCCAGCTCTTGCACCACGCGGCGGCGCGACACAAAGAAGATAATATGGTCGCCATCGGCCAAGAGCACGTCTTTGTGCCCCATAATCACTTCATCGCCGCGCACCAGCGCCGCAAAATAGCAGCCGGCGGGCAGCTTTACTTGGCCGATATGGCGGCCCACCAGCTGCGAGGTGTGTTTATCGCCATGAATCACCACTTCAATGGCTTCGGCACTGCCCCGGCGTACCGGATGCACCGCCACCACATCGCCCAAGCGCACATGCGCCAGAATCGAGCCGATGGTGATTAAGTGGGGCGAAATCACGATGTCGATGGTGTTGCCTTCGAGCAAATCCACATAGCTGGAGCGGTTTACAATCGCCATCACCCGCTTGGCGCCCATGTTTTTGGCCAATAGGCTGGCCATGATGTTGTCTTCATCGTCGTTAGTGAGCGCGCAGAAAACGTCGATTTCATCGATGTATTCGTTTTCCATCAGCGCTTCGTCGGTGGCGGTGCCGTGCAACACCAGCGCGGTGTCGAGGTTTTCGGCCAGCCATTCGGCGCGGCTGCGGTTTAGCTCAATGATTTTGATATCAAACTCATGTTCCAACTGCTTGGCCACGCGGTAGCCGATATTGCCACCGCCAGCAATCATCACCCGCCGCGTGCGCTGCTCGTTGGGGCGCATTTCGCGCATCACGGTTTGCACATGGGCGCTGTTGGCCAGAAAAAACACCTCGTCGCCCTCAATCAATACCGTGCTGGCAGTGGGCACAATCAGGCGGTTGTTGCGGTAGATGGCGCTGATTTGGCAGTCGACGCCGTCGGGCAGATGGGCGTTGATTTCGGCAATCGGCTTGCCCACCAATAGGCCGCCTTTTTGCGTGCGTACCACCACCATGCGCACTTTGTCGTCGGCAAAACGCAATACCTGCAAGGCGCTGGTGTGCTTAAGCAGGCCAACTACCTGCTCGGTGACCAATTGCTCCGGGCTGATGGATTCGGTGATGTCAAACACATCCAGGCTGCTGGGGTAGTCGGGGTGGGTGCTGGGGTATTCCAGATAGTCGCTGCGGCGCACGCGGGCAATGCGATTGGGCGTGTTAAACAACACGCTGGCCATGCGGCAGGCCACCAGATTGGTTTCATCGCTGCGGGTGAGCGCCAGCACCAAATCGGCGTCTTCTGCCCCGGCCATTGCCAACACCGTAGGTGAGGCGGCGTTGCCTAATACGGTTTGCACATCCAGCTTGTCGCGCAAATTGCTGAGCGCTTCTTCGCTGATGTCGATAATGGTTACATCGTTATTGGGCATCAGCGCCAGATTTTGCGCCACGGTGGAGCCGACTTGGCCGCTGCCCAGAATCAGAATTTTCATAATAAAATTAAATAGCTTTATATTTTATAAAAGAGGACGATTTGTATTTGGCTGCAGAGCAGGCTAGATGTATTGTGCAGGCTGGCAATTATAGGTCTTATTAGATGAGTGTAATAGCGGCAATCAGATTTTATTGCCAGCCGTATTTAATTTCGCTGTTATAGAATAACGTTTTGCATCCTCTGTCAATCGTGTTAATATTTGTTACGTTTGTTTGTGTTGAGTATCGGGTTTTATTCGTAATCAAACATTTGAATAATAGATTTAATTAAGGATACGGTAAAATGCAAAAATTAAATTTGGCCGCTTTGGCTTTGGTAACCGCATTCGGTTTGGCTGCCTGTGGCGGCGGTGGCGGCGGCAGCCCCAGTGTTTCTTCCAGCAATACCCCAGGTACCGGCGGTTCAACGGGTGGTAATACCGGTGGTAATACCGGTAGTACAAGTGTTGCGGGTAATTATATTAAAATTACGGCAGCTGGGGCAGAAGCGCCGAAATCATTAACCTTGAAAAATAATAGCCGTGATACCTTAGTGGTAGATGGTAAAGAAATTGCCCTGACCTACCCAGGCATTAGTGCAGGCACTTTTACTAGGGTCTGTTCACAATTACTTGTCATAAAGGTAACCACATCACAATGCACCCCAATAAAACCGTACTGTGGAAGTTACGTTTCAGCTTATCGTAACGGCTGGCAATCGCTCGGAAATGTTTCAAACGGCAAAAGGCATTCTCTACCAAATGCCTGATTTTATATAAATACCAGTCCATGTCTTTATTTTTCTCTTCCCTATTGCTTTTATAGGGAATATTGGCTTTCGCACCGCTTTGCTCTATTTGCTCCCTGAGCCGGTCTGAATCGTAACCTTTGTCCGCATTAACCAACTCAGTTTCGGCAAGGTTGATGTTGTCAAGCAGCTCCGGTGCAACGGTGACATCATGGATATTGCCCGCAGTAACGATAACCTCAACCGGATTGCCTGCAGCATCTACAGCCAAATGAATCTTGCTGGTTCTGCCGCCTCGGCTCATACCGATTGCGTGATCCTCTTGTGCACTGAGCGCTGAGGCGCAGTGTTGGTGGGCACGGATATAACTGCCGTCTATGGCTACCCACTCCAAGTCACTCTCTTGGCTGAGCTGTTTCAAGATTGCAGTAAAAATGCCTTTTTCTGACCAACGGTTATAAGCGGTATAAACAGTATGATACTTGCCGAAATACTCGGGTAAATCCCGCCACGGTATGCCGGTTCTTATTCTGTAAAGTATGCCTTCAAGAATTCTGCGCAAATTGGGTTTGCTATAAATACCCAAATCACGCAGAATAGATAACAGCTTCGTCCAATGTTCATCTTTGAGTAGTGTACGGGGCATCGCAGGTGTATTGGGGGAGGGTGAGAACTTCCTTTTATGCCTGCGTTTCTTTTTTATTCAAGGGTATGACAAGTAATTGTGAACAGACCCTAATCTTAATGGGAATGTGATTAGCGGTAGCCATTTGAGCTATGCACGCTATGGTGTAGTGAAGGTTGATGGTAACCCGATTGTTTTTGCACAAGGCAATCTATCCACTGATACCCCAACCACCGGCAAGGCAACTTATGAGGGACTTTCTGTGCATGTGGCAGGCAGTGCAGCTCCGATTACCGGCGATTCAAGATTTGATGTTGATTTTGGTGCGAAAAAACTGATTGGTGTCGTTGGTGTGGCGGGTGGTGGTATTGAGCTGTCCGCTGATATTACCGGTAACACTTTCAGTGGTACTCATCAAATTAGCGGTGTTCAGACTCAAGGTGCATTCTATGGCCCGCAAGCGGCTGAGTTGTCTGGTACTTACAGCAATAAAGCAGCGAATTACAATGGTGCTTTCGGTGCGGTAAAACAACCATAAGCCTTATTGTATAACCCAAGCCCCTGCGGGGGCTTTTTTTATGGTAATCAAACGCAATGCGCTTATTTTATTTGGTTTATCCGGCCCTTACTGCCGCGTTTACGGCTGCGGGTGTTCAGGCAGCCCCACTGGCGCCGGCTGTTGAGCCGCGTCCTCAGTTTAATCTGAACCAAGAACAAGTGGCGGAAACGCTGTCGGTTGATAAGACGCCGCCAGTGCCGGGCAGTAGCGATGAGCAAACTACTTTGCATCTGACTTCTGCGCAATTACTGCAAGACCCGGCTTTGCTGGGGCGGGCGCTGGATTCCAGTATTGCCAACCAAAATATTGCCGGCGCGCGCTTATTGCTGCCGCTATACCGCCAATTGCCGTCTGCGCAACAGGATGCGGTTTTGGTATTGTATGCCGAAGCCTTGCTGGCGCGCGCTGATGGCAATTATGCGGCAGCAGTGGCAGCCTACCGCAATATTATCGCCCAACAGCCGCAGTTAACACCGGTGCGGGTTCAGTTGGCGGTTACATTGGCGCAAGACCAGCAGTTGGTGGCCGCACAAGACCAGTTCGATAAAATCCGCGCCGCTGAAGATGTACCCCCGGCGGTGCTGGTGCAGGTTGATGAATATACGGCTTGGCTGGAGCAACAGCAATCGTGGTCGTTTGATGCGGCATTGCGCTATTTGCATGAGAATAATGTTAATAATGCACCGGCTCAGCGTGAGATAGTGGGTGAGCGCGGGCGCTGGATTTTGCCAGCACCGCAATCGGCGCGTGGTGTGGGCTATCAATTGGGTGCACAAAAAAATCAGCCGCTGGGCGGGCACTGGTTTTGGCGTTTCAGTGGCAATGCCGATGGCAAATTTTATTGGGATAATCATGCTTATGATGATTTGAATGTGCGCCTGAGCAGCGGCCCGGTTTATCGGCGCGCACGGGGCGAGCTGGCCTTGCTGCCATATTATGAGCGCCGCTGGTTCGGCACTGAGCCGTATTCAAACACCACCGGCGTGCGCGTGCAGGCTAGCCATGTTTTTAATCCCAACTGGCAAGGCTTTGCGGCCATCCAATATGGCCGTAAAACCCATGAGCAACGCCCTTTTCTGGATGGCAACAGCCGCCAAGCTTCGATTACGGCTTTGTATCGTTCGTCACCGCAGCAATACTGGTTTGGCGGTGTGGATTTGGGCAGAGAAACCGCGCAAGACCATACCGACGCCTATCGGCGCACCGGCGTGCGTATTGGTTGGGAGCGCGAATGGCCGCAGGGCATTTCAACTTCGATGCAGGGCATGGCGGCCAAGCGTGTTTATGATGGCGTGGATATTTTCCAGATTAAGCGCGAGGATAAGGAGTATGCGGCCAATGTTTCGGTATGGCACCGTGGCTGGCATTGGCACGGCTTAACCCCCAGGCTAACGTGGTCGTGGCTGCGTGTTGACAGCAACCATTTTTTGTATGGCTATCAGAAAAATCAGGTTTTTATAGAAGTAAGCAAGCGATTTTGATAATCGCATAGTATATTTTTATCCTAATGATGGTGAAAACAATAGCCCTAGGCATCAATAAGCTGTTTGCTTTAGAATGGCTATTGAAATGGTAAATCAATAATGTTTCAGGCAGCCTTTAAAGGCTGCCTGAACAAACACATAACCAACCCAAAACAGGCAAACCCACCATGACCATCATCAAACAAGAAGACTTTATCCAGAGCATTGCCGATGCGTTTCAGTTTATCAGCTACTACCATCCAGTCGACTACATCGAAGCGCTCACCGAAGCATGGGAAAAAGAAGAAAACCCCGCCGCCAAAGACGCGATGACGCAGATTTTGGTGAACAGCCGCATGTGTGCCGAAGGCCACCGCCCCATTTGCCAAGACACGGGCATTGCCACCGTGTTTTTGAAAGTGGGCATGAAGGTGCAATGGGATGCGCAAATGAGCGTGGCCGAGATGGTGAACGAAGGCGTGCGCCGCGCTTATTTGCTGCCGGAAAACAAATTGCGCGCCTCGGTGTTGGCCGATCCGGCGGGCAAACGCATCAACACCAAAGACAACACTCCGGCGGTAATCCACATGGAAATTGTGGCGGGCGATAAAGTGGAAGTCACTTGCGCGGCCAAGGGCGGCGGCTCGGAAAACAAATCCAAACTGGCTATGCTCAACCCTTCCGATTCCATTGTAGATTGGGTGCTGAAAACCATTCCCACCATGGGCGCAGGCTGGTGTCCGCCCGGCATCTTGGGTATCGGCATTGGCGGCACGCCGGAAAAGGCGGCCTTGCTGGCCAAAGAATCGCTGATGAGCCATATTGATATTCACAAGCTGAAAGAAAAAGCCGCTGCCGGTGCCCAGCTGTCTACCGTAGAAGCTTTGCGTTTGGAGTTGTTTGAAAAAGTGAATGCGCTGGGCATCGGTGCACAAGGGCTGGGCGGGCTGACCACTGTGCTCGACGTTAAAATCCTCGATTACCCCACCCACGCGGCCAGCAAACCGATTGCGATGATTCCCAATTGCGCCGCCACCCGCCATGTGGAATTTGAGCTCGACGGCTCAGGCTCGGTGGCACTCACCGCCCCCAATTTGGATCACTGGCCCGACATCAGCTACCACGCCGAAAACGGCATTCGTGTGGATTTAGACACGCTCACCAAAGCCGATGTGGCCAATTGGAAAATGGGCGATGTGCTGTTGCTCAACGGCAAAATCTACACCGGCCGCGATGCTGCACACAAACGCATGATTGATATGCTCAACAAGGGCGAAGCCCTGCCGGTGGATTTCACCAATAAAATGATTTACTACGTGGGCCCCGTGGATCCGGTGCGCGATGAAGTGGTGGGCCCCGCCGGCCCCACCACCGCCACCCGAATGGACAAATTCACCCGCCAGATGCTGGAACAAACCGGCTTGCTCGGCATGATTGGCAAATCCGAACGCGGCGCCGCCGCTTGCGAAGCCATTGCCGACAATAATGCCGTGTATTTAATGGCCGTGGGCGGCTCGGCTTATTTGGTGTCCAAAGCGATTAAACAAGCGCGCGTGGTGGCGTTTGAAGATTTGGGCATGGAAGCGATTTATGAGTTTGAAGTCAAAGACATGCCGGTAACGGTGGCGGTAGACAGCCAAGGCCAATCGGTACACGCCATTGCCCCCAAACAATGGCAGGCCAAAATCGGCATTATTCCGATTGAAGCGGTGTAAATACAGCAACAAGGCTGCCTGAAAACAAAAAACCGTTTCAGGCAGCCTTGTTGTATTAGGCCGGGTGGCATGCCGTTGCCATTTGCGCCTGCTTGCCACTATACTGATACGCGATTTTCTATTGCTGAACATCATTAAATTGTTTGTTGCCAAACGTTTTCAACCTTCATTTAAGGATACACACCCATGCAAAAATCCCAGCGTTTTGCTTTGTCTGCCTGCCGCCCTTTGGCAACATTGGCTGTTTCCATCACTTTATTGGCCGGTTGTTCGAGCGTGGCCGATATGGTTGGCTACGATACCCATACCCTCAATTTGGCTGCGGGCGAAAGCTATCAGCAAGTAGTGCAAGAAGCCCGTCAGAAAAAAGCCATCGACACCACTTCGGCTACCGCCCGCCGTATCCAAACCGTATTCAATCGCTTAAAACCCTTTGCCAACGAAGCCAACCAAACCGGTGTGCCGTTTGATTGGCAGCTCACCGTGATCCGCAGCGATGAGCTCAATGCTTGGGCCATGCCCGGCGGCAAAATGGCCATGTACACCGGCTTGGTGAACAAACTGCGCTTGAGTGATGCCGAAATTGCGGCCGTTATCGGCCATGAAATGACCCACGCCCTCAACGAGCACAGCAAAAATGCGGTGGGTCAACAAGTACTCACCGGTATGGCCTTGGATGTGGGCGGCCGGGTATTGGCCAGCAAAACCAACATCAACAGCGATGTGTTGAGCACCTCGCAAAACCTGTTGAGTGAATACGGCATCGGCAAACCGTTTTCCCGTTACCAAGAGCGTGATGCCGACCGCGGTGGGCTGGTGTTGATGGCCAAGGCCGGCTACGACCCCAATGCGGCCATCACCGTGTGGGAAAAAATGAATGCCGCCAGCGGCAATAGCGGCAATGGTCTTAGCAGTTTGATGTCGACCCACCCCAGCAATAACGCACGCATCGACGATATCCGCAAACAATTGCCCAGCGTAATGCCGATTTACGAACAAAGCCGCAAACGTTAAACACGGGTGCTTATTTTCAGGCAGCCTAGGTAAATCAATACTTAGGCTGCCTGAAAAACATTGACACCCTGTGGCGCTAAAATCAAGCGGGTGCGATGCCTTTTCAACGCGGTGGCCGGTTTCTATTTGCCCCGTTTTGGTTTATGATTAGGCGTGTTGTGCGTTTGCAAAAAACGGTAACAAACAGAATCAGAATAAGAACCCCCGAAACCATTACAAAAAGGAAGTTTGAGATGTTAGAAGCCTACCGTGCCGCCGCTGCCGAACGCGAAGCCCAAGGCATTCCCGCCTTGCCGCTCACGGCCAAACAAACCGAAGAACTGGTCGAATTATTGAAAAACCCGCCGCAAGGCGAGGACGATTTTTTGGTGGAGCTCTTGTCGCACCGCGTACCGCCGGGCGTAGACGATGCCTCTAAAGTGAAGGCTTCTTTCCTGGCCGCCGTGGCCGAAGGCACAGCAACCAGCCCCTTGGTGTCGCCCGAATTGGCCACCAAACTATTGGGCACCATGCTGGGCGGCTACAACATCCATCCGCTGATTGAATTGCTCGACAACGAAAAGCTGGCACCCATCGCCGCCGAAGGCCTGAAACACACCTTGCTGATGTTTGATGCCTTTCACGATGTAGAAGAAAAAATGAAAGCGGGCAACCCGCACGCCAAAGCCGTGATTGAATCGTGGGCCGAGGCCGAATGGTTTACCAGCAAGCCCAAAGTGGCCGATAAAATCACCGTTACCGTGTTTAAAGTGACCGGCGAAACCAATACCGACGACCTCTCACCCGCCCCCGATGCTTGGAGCCGCCCCGACATTCCGCTGCACGCACTGGCCATGCTCAAAAATGCCCGCGAAGGCATCACCCCCGATGTGCCCGGCGAAATCGGCCCGATTAAATTACTGCAAGAGCTCAAAGCCAAAGGCAACCTGGTGGCTTATGTAGGCGATGTGGTGGGCACTGGCTCTTCACGCAAATCGGCCACCAACTCGGTGATTTGGCACACCGGTGAAGACATTCCCTTTGTGCCCAACAAACGCTTTGGCGGCGTGTGTCTGGGCGGCAAAATCGCCCCCATCTTCTTCAACACCCAAGAAGATTCCGGCGCCTTGCCGATTGAAGTAGACGTGTCTGCCTTGGATATGGGCGATGTGGTGGATATTTTCCCCTATGAAGGCAAAATTGTTAAAAACGGCAACACCGTGGCCGAGTTTGAGCTGAAATCACAAGTGCTGCTGGACGAAGTGCAAGCCGGTGGCCGTATCAATCTGATTATCGGTCGCGGCCTCACCGCCAAAGCACGCGAAACACTGGGCTTGCCCGCTTCCACCGAATTCCGCCTGCCCAAAGACCCAGCGGCCAGCAAAGCCGGTTTCTCGCTGGCGCAAAAAATGGTTGGCCGTGCTTGCGGGCTGCCTGAAGGCGAGGGCGTGCGCCCCGGCACTTATTGCGAGCCGAAAATGACCACCGTGGGCTCGCAAGACACCACCGGCCCGATGACGCGTGACGAGCTGAAAGACTTGGCCTGCTTGGGCTTCTCTGCCGACTTGGTGATGCAATCGTTTTGCCACACCGCTGCCTACCCGAAACCGGTAGACGTGCGCACCCATAAAGAGCTGCCTGAATTTATTTCTTCCCGCTCCGGCGTATCACTGCGCCCGGGCGACGGCGTAATCCACTCGTGGCTCAACCGCCTGTTGCTGCCCGACACCGTGGGCACCGGCGGCGATTCGCATACCCGTTTCCCCATCGGTATTTCTTTCCCGGCGGGCTCCGGCTTGGTGGCGTTTGCCGCTGCCACCGGCGTGATGCCGCTGGATATGCCCGAATCGGTGCTGGTGCGCTTCTCCGGCAAATTGCAGCCGGGCATCACTCTGCGCGATTTGGTTAACGCCATTCCCTTGTATGCCATCAAAGCCGGTTTGCTCACCGTGGCCAAAGCCGGTAAGAAAAACATCTTCTCTGGCCGTATTCTGGAAATCGAAGGCCTGCCGGACTTGAAAGTAGAGCAAGCGTTTGAATTGAGCGATGCTTCGGCCGAGCGCTCTGCCGCCGGTTGTACCGTGAAGCTCAATAAAGAGCCGATTGAGGAATACCTGAAATCCAATATCGTGTTGATGAAAAACATGATTGCCGACGGCTACGAAGACGCCCGCACCTTGCGCCGCCGCATCGAGAAAATGGAGCAATGGCTGGCCGCACCGAATCTGCTCGAAGGCGATGCCGATGCCGAATACGCCGCTGTAATCGACATCAATATGGACGACATCAAAGAGCCAATTCTGGCTTGCCCCAACGATCCGGACGATGTGAAATTCTTGAATGAAGTGGCTGGCACCAAAATCGACGAAGTCTTTATCGGTTCGTGCATGACCAACATCGGCCACTTCCGCGCTGCCGGCAAATTGCTGGAAGGCAAGTCAGATATTCCGGTACGCCTGTGGGTGGCGCCGCCCACCAAAATGGACGCCGAGCAATTGAGTGACGAAGGTTACTACGGCATTCTGGGTCGCGCCGGTGCGCGCATGGAAATGCCCGGCTGCTCTTTGTGCATGGGCAACCAAGCACAAGTGCGCGAAGGCGCCACCGTGGTATCCACTTCTACCCGCAACTTCCCCAACCGCTTGGGCAAAAACAGCAATGTTTACCTAAGCTCGGCAGAGCTGGCGGCTATTGCTTCCAAACTGGGTCACATTCCCAGCATTGAAGAGTATCAGGCCAATATCGGTATTATTAACCAGCAAGGTGCCGAAGTTTACCGCTACATGAACTTCAACGAGCTGGAAAACTACCAAAAAGTAGCGGAAAAAGTGGATGCTTAATCAGCTGATTAAGCCATAAACCGCAACACGCCGCATCAGCGCTGATGCGGCGTGTTTTTGATGACTTTAGCTAGGTGGCCAATCTGAAACCCTTTAAGATAAATAAGCAGGGGTGGGTGCGATAAATGGGATAAAGGGGGATGTTGCCGGATTTGGTGGGATGGGGAAATTGAAACAGTGTTGCACAGGGTGAAACAAATCGGACGGGCTATTTAGCCCGTTTTTTGTGGCTGTTATACGCCTTTGGCTAGGGATTTGAGGGCGATGTCGAGGATGGCTTCTTCGGCGCCGTGCTGGAGTTTGCCATCGCCTCTGATGGGTAGGTAGGGGCGTGCGGGGATGTTGCTGCCGGGGTGGTTGACGGATTTACGCACAATGCCGCCGAAGGCCAGCCCTTTTTTCTTTTTGGGGCGGATTTTATGGGCTTTGGTTTGGCCGCCAAGGTGGTGGATGGCGGCATAGGGCTTGTTGCTGCCGATGCGGGCGAAGCTGTTGCCGACTTTGGTGCTGATGTTGCCCGCAAGGCCGCCGTCTCTTTGCAGGGTTTTGCCGCCTTCATCGGCTGCGCGTTGGCTTTTCTTCCATGTGTCGCCACCCCAGCTCTCGTCTTCGAAGTTGTCTTCGGTGAGGGCAATAAGCTCTGTAGCAATACCGCGCATCATGGGGCGGTTGTCGGTGGCGTTTTTGAGTAGTTGGCCAAGCCCGCGTTTGAGGTCTTTTTCGTCTAAGCTGATTTCAAACATGGCTACCCTTTCAATAGCTTCTGCACCCACGCCAGCTGCTCGCCGGTGAGTGCATTCTTAAATTTGTCATTACCCATCATTTCTTTCAACGCCACCCGTGCAATATCAGGGTGGGCGGCTTGGGCTTTTTCTACGGCTACCGATGCCATGCGCGACAGCATGGCTTGGCCTTGGTTGCTGTTGAAGCCGGGGCTGGGGGCAACGAATTTGCCGCCCACGCGGATGCCGGTGCGTTGGGCATGGCGCTCTTCGCCGGTGTATTCGTTGCGACCGATGTCGACGGTTTGGGTTTCCAGCTCGGCGCGGGGCAATACGCGGCGCTGGCCGCGGGATTCGGACAGTGGCTTCACGCGGCAGCGGCAGCGGTAATCCAACGGCGGGTACATGGTGTTCCAGATGGGATCGGTGGCTTCGTAAACCCTGCCGTGCATCAGGCGGTGGGTGTCGCGGGTGCGGTTGTCGTTGACGGCTACATATTCCCAATACGGATGCGTGTCCAAGCTGTCCATCATCTCAACATAGCGCCCGGCCATATACGCCGATTGGGTGTTGGTGAGGTAGATGGTTTTTAAGCGGTGCGGGCTACCGAGCTGCACGGTTTGGGCTTCGCCGGTGTCGGGGTTGGCAACCTCTTTTTTGCCCCACCAGCCTTTGCTTTGCAGCACGGGGGTGAGCTCGGCTTGGAATTGAGCTAGGGTTTGGCCGTTGGCTAAGGCTTTGTTGATGGCGCGGTAGATGTCGTCGGCCACGTCCATGCCCGCGGTTTTGGCCACGGTGTGGGCGGTGGCGTGGGCGTCGTCGAGCATGTCTTGCCAATCCCAAGATACGGTTACGCCCTTCTGCTGCAAATAGGCCACGGCGGCTTCGGGCTGCATGCCGAATACGGCTTTGATGTCTTCGGGGTTCATGTTGCCAGCTCTCCGGCGGCTTCAACCCGCCCCACCAGCCCGGCCAGAAATATCAGCCGTGCCAGCTCATCTTGTAGTGCTTTGTCGTCCATATCGGGGTAGGCGTTAATCAGGCGGTCGAGCACGGTGTCGGTATCGGCACCGCCGCTTTGCAGGGCGTTGATTAAGGACCGGGTGAGTGCCTGGCCTTGTGCGTTCAGGCTGCCTGAAGCCAGTATCTCGGCGACGGTGTTATCCACCACGATGCCCGCATCGGCTGCGGTAATCGGCTCGGCAAAGCTGGCCAAATGTGACGACGTCGTCGCTTTTGCCGCCGCACCCACTTGCACGATGTCGTCGTCATCCAAGTTATAGGCCCGCTGCCAGTAGCTTTTGGATAGCTGCACGCCGCATTGGCTTAAAATTTGGTCGCGCTCGGCCAAGGTTTTGTCGCCCACTTCTTCGCTGTAGAGCACAAAGGCCGGGCGTGCCACGTTTTCACCAAAATTAAGGGTGCAAATCCATTCAATAAGCTGGTTCAGGCAGCCTTCAACGATACGACAATCGTTGTCGCGGATGTCGTCGGTAACTTCCAGCCCGGCCTTGGCGCTGGCGTGGTTGGTGTCTTTTTCGGTGGTTTGGTCTTGCCCGAGCAGGGCAATGGCGATTTCGCTACGGCAATAGCGGATAAAGCGGTCGTACACATCGGCACTGCCCTGTTTGCCTGCGGCTTCTTTGATTTCAACGCTGGAATCGTTGGGAATGGTGGCCACGGCATTACCAATCAGCTGCTCTAATGCATCTAATAGGCGGTTGGTGTCGGCATCGGTGTTGCTGCGCGGCTCTTGGGCGATAATCCACGGCGCACCGAATTTTTCCGCGAATTCTGCCCAGAATTTAAGGCCGCCGCGTTTGAATACGGTAGGCCAGTATACGGTGGCCAAATCGCCCATGCCGTAGGGGTTGGTATAGCTGGCATTGTGGGTGGGGCACAAGAATTTGTACGGCAACACCGGCTCGGCATCCATGCGGCCATCGCCGGTAAAGCACAATTCGCCCTCTGCATTGAATTGAAACCACTGCGGCGGCTTGGCAATCACGTCAGGCAGCCACAGGCTGCCGCGCTGCCATACCAATTCCAGCGGCTGGTAGCCATATAGGGTGGCGTCCAATATCTGGTTAATCAGGCGGTAGATATCCACCCCAGCAAAAAAATCTGCCAACGCGGCGGCCACGGCAGGCGGGGTGTCGGCATCGTCTAAACGCCACGCCATGCTGGTGACGGCGGATTTACGCCGGCGCACATGGCCGGCCACAATCGGGTCGCTCAATAAATCGCGGTATACGCTGATGTCGCGGCCTAGCTTCTTAAGCACGGCATCGGGATTGGGCAGCAGGCCGCCAAAGCCGCCCACGCCCCAAAACTGGCGTGCCACGGCAATATGGGCGGATAAATCGGCGGGGGTGATGCTGACTTGCCCGGCGATGGTTTTAAGTTTGAAATGGGGCTTGGCCACTTTAGTATCCTCTGGTTAATCTGCTGCGGCGACGTGTGGGGCGGCTGCTGACTTTAATCGGGCCTATATTCAATTCGCGGCTGGCATAGTGCGCCAGCACAAAGGCGATCCCGGCATCGCCGTGACGTTTGCGCCCGTCTTGGCCTTTTGTGCGGGTGGCGGGGATGCGCGGCACGCCGTTGATTAATTCAAATGTGCGCAGGTCGTTCAAGATGTCTTCATCTTTGGGCAGGCCGTCCAGCGTGCCGTCTTCCAGCGCTGCTTTAAATGGCGCGGTGTGGATGCGGTACCAGTTTTCAGACAGCATCACGGCTTCTACTACGCTCACCCCGAATGCGTCCTGCATGGCTTCGGCCAGTGCTTGGCCGTTGCCGCGGGCGTCCAACGCTGCACCACGCAGATTGGGCAGGCCGTGCAGTAGGTGCTTCATGATTTGCTCTTGCTGGGCAAACGGCATATTGCCCAGCTCCAATACAAACGGCGGTTTGAGTTGCAGTTTTTTTTGCTGCAATAGCGGCACCAGCACGGTGCGGTCGCCACTGCGGGCAAAGTCTTCGCCGACAAAGCTGGTGCGTGCTGGGTCGAGGCCGTCAAGCAGCGGCTGCAATACATCGGCAATCCAATCGGCTACTTCAGCCGCACGGCGCGGCTCGGGCAGCAAACCGAAGACATCGGTTTGGTCGTAGCGAATAACGGGTGTATAGGGGCTCATCCGGCTTTCAATCAGCGCCCGATTCAGCCAACGCCCGCCGCCGTTTTTGGGGATGCAGTCCAGCTCTTCACTGGCGTCTTCGCCGTAGAAATCACGGATTTCTTTACACCATACTGCCTCACCTTCGGGCGCCCACTCGCGCCCCAAGCGCAAGCAAATGCGGCGGTACAGGCCTTGTTCCACCGCTTCATCAAATGGGATGCGGTGGATGGAGTAAGGCTTTTTACCGGCGCGCACATCGGTAATCAGCTCATTAAACGGGTTGTCCACGCTATCGTGGGTGCTGATGATGTGCACTTGGCCACCCCACATCAGCAGTGCCATTGCTGCTTTAAGTAATTCGCCAAGTTGGTCGTGGAAGGCGGCTTCGTCAATAATGACGCGGCCTTGTTTGCCGCGCAGGTTGGACGGGCGGCTGGACAGTGCGGTGACGCGCCAGCCGGAAGCAAAACGGATAACAAAGGCCAAAATGGCCTGTTTGTCATCGCCCTCAACAAACACTTCCTCTGTTTCGGTGATTTCACCCGCAGCGAGGTTGTAAAACTTCGCCCAGTTGGCGCAGTCGCGGATAAATTCCAGCGCCATGTCTTTGTTGTAGCCGATATACCAGGCATCCATGCCGCTGCTGGATGCGGCCAGTAAGGCGGTGTCGGCGGCTTCGCCCCAGCTTAAGCCGATACGGCGCGACTTTTCGCACAGCTTTACCGGCGACTGATCCGCACACCATGCCTGCTGATACGGCAGCAGTGCCATTGGGGTGCGGTCTTCGGTTTGCTGTACCAAATCACTCATGATGCAATGCCTAAAATCTGTTTGCGGATGGCTTCGGCGGCTTCATCGCTCAAGCCGCCTTTTTTGGCCTGCTTGGCCACATCTTCGGCAGCGGCGGCCACCTTGGCTTTGACTTTGGCCTGATACTCTTTTAAGCGCGTGCTGGCGGAGATTAAACCGCTGATTTTGCGCGAGCCTTCGGCCATCATGCCGAAGCGGTCTATCGCGCCCAGCTCTTCAGACGGCATTTCACCTATCTGCACCAGTGCATCAAACAATTCGGTTTGCAGCATGGCCATTAAGGCTTCGCTGCGGGTGTCGCCCTCATCTGCTGCGCCCTCGGCAATCAGGCGGGCGGCTTCGGTGCTGGCTTTAATCGATGCAAAACGGCGCTCTACTTTTTGGCCATAACGATGTACGGCGCTGCGGCTGATTTGGTAGCCTTGCTCGTTGAGCCATTCGGTAAGCTCGCTGTAGTTGCCAAAGCCGGTGTCGGTAAGCCTGCGCTCCAAGGCATGGCGCACGGTGTCGGGCAGTAGGTCGATGCTGCTGCGCGGTGCCATTGCTAGCCCTCCCAATATTTTTCAGGGCGGGCAATACCGGGCTGGCAGTCAATGGTGTATTCGGCCAAGTCCACGCCCAAGCGGGTGAGGTCGGCATACCAAGCGCCACTGGGCTGTTTGACCAAGTCGATTAAGCGGCGGTCGGCCAGATAGTCTAGGTGCTGGCGCACTTCCACGGCGGTGGCGTCGGGGTAGATGCCGCGCACCACGTCGACAATAAAGCGCTCGTGCGCGGTAATCGGGCGGGCTTTGTCCAACATGCTGATGATTTGCCAGCGCATGCCTTCGCGGCGGATTTTTTGCATCATTTCTTGTGGCTCTCCATCTTGTAAATATCGCTCATGATGCCGTAGACGGCATCAATCTTGGCTTCCAGCTTGCTCTCGTTGCGGATATGGTCTTCGCGGCGCATATAGTCCAGCGGTAGCTGGCGCAGCAATTCGTTGTGGCTTTGCTCCACCATCTCCAGCTTGGCCTGCATTTTTTCCAGCAGGGCTAAGCGGTCGTCCAGTGCGGTTTTAAATTGGGCAAACAGGATTTTGCCGAAGCCGAAACACACGCCCAGAAAGGTGAGAAAAAAGCTCACCACTTGCCAAAATTCAATGTTGATGATGTTTGCGGTGTCGGCGCTCATTAAGGCCAGCCTTTCTCGGCATAGGTTTGGCACAGGATGCAGCGGGTGCAGCCGGGGGCGGCCTGCTGCCGTGCGGGTGGGATGGGCGCGCCGCAGTCTTCGCAGTAGCTGTAGCTTTGGCCGCCGTGTTGTTTGGCCGCTTGGCGTGCCAGTGCATCGTTTAACAGTGCCGCTTCGCATTGGGCGGCTTTATCGGCTATGTCCATTTAATCTGATTCTTTTGTTTGTTCTTGCGCGTCCAGCATGGCTTCAAATTCGGCGATATCAACGATATCCGGGTATTTTGTGCGCGTGTCTGCCAAAAATTGATTTATCTTTGCATCCACTTCGGCCGGGTTTTTAAATCCGCAGACCAGCCCGCCAATGCGCGATAAATGCGTGCCGGTGGTCTGCCAAATCACCACTTCTTTGCCCCGCCGCAGCCGCCGAATCTCAAACATAATAGTGGGCTGGCTTAGCTTATTCGTCACGCCCACCGCTCCGATACCACACCTGCCAGCCTTGCAGCTGTAGCGCCTGCTTGCCGCACCAAGCGCCGTAAACGGCGGCATGTGCCAGCAAGTGTTGCGGGCTGCCTGAAGCCGGAGCGGCAGGCTTGGGGTGAGCAGTGAGCAGCTCGGCAGCCACCGGCGGCAGCTTGGCTACCTCTACGGTTTTAATCGGGGTAGCCGAGGGCGCGGCGGTAGAGCCGCAGGCTGTCAGCACCCAAGCCGCTATGGCAATGGCCGCCGCTTGCTGCATCTTGTGCAATCGCATAAGGGATTTCCTTTTGTAACAGTGCCGCTTGGGCGTCTAAGGTTTGGGTGGCTTGCGCCAGCTTGCTGCTTTGGTGTTGGGCAAAGTCGTACCACTTTTGCTGCTGCTCCGCCGCTTCGGCCAGCTTGGCGCTGTATTGCTGCTCGGCTGCCAGTGCTTGCGCTGCATATTCCTGCCGCAGCGCCGCCAGCTGTGCTTCACCGGCGCGTTTGGCGCTGCTGTAGCCGCTATACCAGCTGCCGCCGGCCACCAGCATCGCCGCCACACACAAGCCCAGCGCTTGGTTGATGGGGCTGCTAATCCACATGGTGTTGCCCCTTATTGATTTCGGCCACTTGCGGCACCGCGGCAATGCCGCGCTTAATCAGCGCATAGCCGCCCACCATGCCGCCGTATGCCCACCACAGCCACTCCGGCGCTGCCGGGTGCAGGGCGAATTTAACCGTCATCGCCGCGGCGGCCACGTTTGCCCACAGCTTGGTATGCGAAATTTGGCCGCTGGCGGGGTTGGTAATCAGGCCGGAAAGCCATTGGATAAAGCGGATCATGGTTGCTGCTCCTGCTGCTGTTTCTGCTGCCATTTACAAAAAGCCCTGAATTGGGTTTTATTTTGCTGGATGGTGCGAATCGCCGTGCTGTACTTGTTGTACAGGTCGATAATGGCACCATAGGCCACAGAAGCCATAAAATAACCGGCAAACGAAGCAATCCCGACACCACCGATATTAGCCAATGTTTGCAGTGGCGACCAACCCCATAAATGGATGCCGCACCATAAATACAGGGGCAACCACAATACCCATAACAACACCCGTATATAATCGTTCATTGATATTTCTCTCTATGTTTGGTGGTTCTGTGGTGCCTGATTCCCGACACCTGAAACCTGACACCTGAATAGGTGGCCGCCTGAACCGATGCGCTGGCATTCTGGTGGTTCAGGCAGCCGTAAACTTAATCTTGGTTATCCGTTGCCGCGTGGCGCAGATTGGCCGCCACCCGCCGCACCCAGCCTTTGCCGAAGTGGGCAAATGTAGATAAGCGGGTATAAAAATCAATCCGCTCGGCATTAAAGCGCAGCAGCAGGTCGTTTTCAGGCAGCGTATTGATGGCGGCCAGGCTGATGTTGCCAATCACGCCGTCGTCTGCCACCCCGGCGGCCCGCTGCAACATCCGCGCCGCATTGCCGTAGCCGTGGTTGATACAGGCATCGAAAAACTGGAATGCCACACCCGGCGGCATTTCGGCGCAGCGGTAGCGCAGCCAAAAGGCGGTGCGGTAAATCTCCACCGCTTGGTTGCGCGTCATCGCCCGCATATTGCCGTGGTAGCCGTTGGCCTGCGCCGTGCGGCGGGTGACGCCCCAGTTGGTCTCACCGCCGGGGTCTCGCGGGTCGTTCACATAGCCGCCCTCGTGGGCGAGCACGCGGTCGATAAAAGTATAGAAATCAGACATAAATCCCCGCTATCAATGGTTGTTTAAAGTGCTTGCTGTGGATGCCATCTTAAGCACACCGCAGCAGCAGGTCTTTTAAACGGGTTTAATGATTGCAAAACAAAAATCCCGTTAACTGAATCGTAACGGGATTTTGCAGGGAGATGGGTTTGCGGTCTTTTAAAACGTTTTAAAAATTAATCATGCCAAGGCAGGCTTATTTGTTTAAAATTATGAGTGTATATTGAGTGTATATTTTGGAGATACGACAATGGCAACCCAGTCAACTATCGAATGGACTGAGCTTACATGGAACCCGACCACAGGTTGCACTAAAGTGTCACCCGGATGCAAAAACTGTTATGCCGAGGTTATGGCACGACGACTGGAGGCAATGGGTACACCCGGCTACGAACAAGGGTTTAAGTTGTCTTGCCATGAAAGTCGGTTAAGACAGCCAATGAACCGTAAAAAACCCACTGTTTATTTTGTAAACAGCATGAGTGATCTTTTTCATGAGGATATTCCGGATACCTTTCTGGATCAGGTTTTTGCCGTGATTGGGGCAACCCCCCAACACACATACCAAATTTTGACCAAGCGAGCCGAAAGGCTGCCAGAATATTTCAACTCCAGACCATGCCCCGAAAATGTATGGCTGGGCGTGTCTGTAGAAGATGTGAAATACGGTGTACCGAGAATTGATTATTTACGCATGGTTGATGCGTCTATCCGCTTCTTGTCTGTGGAGCCATTGCTGGAAGACTTGGGAGAAGTGAACCTAACCGATATTCACTGGGTAATTGTAGGCGGGGAGTCTGGTCATAAAGCCCGCCCCATGAAGCCGGAGTGGGTGATTAATATTAAAAAGCAGGCAGAAGCCTTTGGCTCGGCATTTTTCTTTAAACAATGGGGCGGATGGGGTGCAGATGGCGTAAAGCGCCATAAAAAAGCCAATGGTCGTGAGCTGCAAGGCCGCACTTGGAATGAGTACCCCATTGTTCAAATAGCTGATTAAAATAATGACCCCTGCCCAGTATCAACCGCAGTTTTCCAAAACTTGAGAGCTAAGTCATTTTTAGCCGCTAATAACAGCCAATATAAATGCTGATTTTTGGAGCCTGTTATTAAACGGACATCACTAGAAGAATAAACACCTGTACTTTCTATCAAATCTTTCCAACATTCAAATACCTGCTCGCGCTGGACTTGATTCCCTCTGGCTACATCAATACGCTGCCGCCATCCTGGAATAAATGAATCTAAGGAACTGTGTTCTTCTTTGCTAATGTATTTAGCCCCATTTCGTTGTAAGTCCATTTTGCTGATATGAACCAGCATATCTATGCGCTTTAGCGCAGAAAGTGTTTCAATAATATTAAAATCCAACGTTTCTAAATTGTATGGATCAAGAAATGCAAAGTGCAATGCATAAGCATTCAAACTATTCACAATTGTTTTTATGGTTTCCGTTGCACTACCCTGATAAATTTTTACGGGTGCACCCAGTGTCCGGAGACGCTGCTCAGCCGCCGCCAATCTTTCTTTGTCCAAGTCTCCAATCAACACTTGAGAAAATGGAGCGCCACCCGCTACACTTTTTTTCCAAGCAGCTACTGCGCCGCCATCAATATACTCATTTGTATTCTTGATTTTGCAAAGACCCGGCCCACAAAATGGATCGATATAAGTTGCGCCCGCCCCGTCCTCGCCTACAAATTTTTTTCGGACACCCCGAGATATATCAATATAACGATTGAGACAATCGTGTTTTTCTTTTGCCCACTCACCAACAATTTCTGCCGGCAAACCATCAGGTGCTTTAACCAATTCCCCCATATTTTCTTCCTCCATTTATTCAAATTGTTCAAACTACGTTGTTAATCCCCATGGCTTCAACTTTTGACCTTGCGCCTACAGGGCTGCCTGAAATCTTTAGGCAGCCTTAGCTCTTGCTCGATGAAGCAGATAGGATTACGGGCATTTTATCTCTAATCGTGATGCCATATTTTACGCCCCTGATATCCAGCATTTTTTCAACAACGTGCCCATCTTTACTGTCGGTATATTCCTGCATCGCATCAACCATCATATTGTTTAATTCTTGAATGACGGCCATTTCCTCACCATCTGCACTGGCCAGCAACACCAATGCACCATTGCCCAGCTGTAAATTATAGGCACCATTTTTTGTTACCGTAAATCTGGGGCTGATAACAGTAATCTTATCGGACTTAGCATCAATGGTGAGCGCTAAAACAAGGTTTTTGTCTAATTCAATAATGGCATTTTTTTCAGTAGCGCCTTCTTCTGCCAGCGGCCATTCGCCTGCTGAAATTTTATAAGGCAGGTCAAGCGCTTTAAATCCAGAATTGGCACGTAATCGGAAAGTGCCGAAGCCCATATTTAAATGGGCGGGTTTTTCGGCTTGTGCTTCTTTAACAGGCGGTGGTGGAGCTGGGGTTTTAACGGCAGATTCGCCGCCACAGGCGGCTAGGGTGAATAGAACTATTGAGATAAATAATGCTTTTTTCATGTTTTTCCCTGTGGTTAAAAATAGCCAGATAAGACAACCCACGCAGCGATAATAACCGCGAACCCAGTTAAAATTAGAGCAAGTTGAAATGCCCTTTTGTCATGTTCTTGCCGTGTTTTTGATGCATTGAAATTGTTTTCATAACTCTCTGAATTTGTATTCAATACCTGCGCTACCAATGGAGATGCAGAAATATTTTCTGAATCTGTGCGTATATTTGCTTGAGGTGATTCGTAATTTTCAAAATGTGCCCATACCGCTGCCAGTTGTTCTGGCGTCAGTAATTTGAACATCATGGTGCCATAATGCTTTTTAGTATAATTTTTGGCTTCTACACCTTGCTCATACGGCAAAGAGAGCAAGCTTTTAATCAAAAAAGACTGGCGCGTATCTGCTAGCTTGGCATCTATAAATTTTTGTATTTCTGCCATAACCTCGGGGTAACGGGTCGCCGCAATATCGCGAGTCTTGTTTACGCCAAACATGCATTTTAAATGGCGATAAACCTCTTTTGGTTCTGCGAATTGATATTGCTTTAGCTCTTCTATGCGCTCTTTAATGGTTTGCCATTGCAAGTTGGTTAGTGGTTGATTGTTTTGTTTTTCGTTGATATGTACCGTGGTTGCCTGAATCAATTGCTCTACATCCCCTTTGATTTTAAATTCCGTCAACTTTCTTTCTCCGTTGTTTGACTTTTGTATGCGTGATATTGGCATTATCGCCCGCCTGTATTTGCTGCCCTACATTGCCAGCAACAAAAGTTTGCACAGGTTGCGCCCCTTGCAACATAAATTGACGCACCTGTGGACTGGCAGCTCGAAACGCTGCCAGTAATTGCTGCTCTTCATTACTCAACTTGGTTTCGGAATATTGACCGGTCACGATGTACTGCACATCGGCGCCGACTTTTGCAATTTCGGCAAGGTAGCCGGCATCTGGTTTTCTCTCTGTTGTTTCGTAATTTTGCTGTGATCTGGATGTAATCATGCCCAACCCGGCAAATTGTGCCTGCGTAAATCCCAAGCGTTCTCGTTCTTGTTTTAGGCGGTTACTAATCACGAAAAAAAATTCCTAAAAATAGTTGCAACACGAACAAATATTCGTGTATAGTTATCCCATGTTCTTGCAAAGTATTTTGCCACAAACAAGGATTAAGGGATATGAAAAAAGTAAAGACACCGGAACAGGTTAAGACTGAGTTCCACAGTAAGGGCTGGACGTTTTCCAGTTGGGCGCGTGAGCACGGCTACCGTGAGCAAGAGGTATACCGGGTGCTGAATGGATTCTCCAAAGGTAAGTACGGCAAGGCACATGAGATTGCGGTAAAGCTGGGTTTGAAAGCTGCTGCATAGGAGCGAAGCAATGGCAATCAGCAAAAAAGGCATCCGGGTATTGCAGGTTTTTAAAGCGCTGGAAGCACACCCGATTATCGGGGTAAGCAATAAAGATATTGCCGACGGCTTGGGTATATCTCCGGTGCATGTGAGCCGCGACTTAGACGATTTAATGGCCGAGGGGCTGGTGCAAAAATTGGACAATGGCCACTACGCATACAGCATTAAAACCTTGCAGATTGCGGAGCGGTTTCGTCGGCAGCAGGAAAGCCTGCGCAATCGGGTGCATGAGATTGGTAGTCGGGTGGAAAACGGCAGCGTTTAAATTGAAAAGTGACGACGTCGTCACTTTTGGGGAGCTTGAAAATGAGCAATGACATTATCGAACACGAAGTTTTAACTCTGTCCAACAGCGCCGCCATACAAAGCGCAGCGGTGATGGAGCAATGGGGCAATAACGAAGTTTACAACGAAGAGCGTTGGGTTGAGCGAGCACGGCAGGCGGCGCGTAAAACTTTGGAAGGCATGTTTGAGCTTGGGCGCGCCTTAATTGTGTTGAAAGAACACACCGAACATGGCCGATTCCGTGACATTGCCGAAACGGAGCTGGGGCTGCATTACCGAGAAACAGCCCGGTTGATGAATGCCACCAAGCGCTTTGCCACACCGCAAATGCAAAAGGCCGCGCCCAAGCTGATGGACTTAGGTAAAAGCAAACTGCTGGAGCTACTGGTAGAAGAAGACGATACGCTGGCCGAGCTGGCCGACGGCGGCGAGCTGAACGGCCACACGCTAGACGATGTAGACCGCATGACCATTAAGGAGCTGCGCAACACGCTACGCACCGCCCGCGAAGACACCGAAGCCGCCCGCAAAGTATCGGCAGACAAAGACGCCAAAATCAACCGCCTGACCGAGCAGCTGGAAAAACAAAAAACCGCTAAAACCAAAGAGCCGGATGCGGCGGATGTGGGCAGCCATATCACTATGGTATTGGCCTCCACCGAAGTGGCCGCCCGCAGCCAAATCAGCCGCATCAAACCTTTGTTTGAAGAGCTGGTGGCGCATGGCGAAGCGGGCGGGTTCAACCACCGCCCGGTGATGGTGGGCTGCCTGAACCAGTTGATTGCCGATATCGAGCAGCTGCGCGGCTTGTTTGATTTGCCGGACGAGGTGCCGCAAGACGACATCGAGCCGGAATGGATGCAGGGGCGGGAGTAAGCCATGAGTGCGGTGCTGACACAAAGGCTGGTGGCGGTGGCAGGCAAGGTGGCGCAGCTGGGGCATGGTCAAAAAAGCGGCTATTTGCAGCAAGTGGCGGCAGAGTTGGGCATGTCGCGCGATAAGCTGTACCGCGAGCTTAAAAAGTGAGTGTGGCACCGGCACGCAAGCGCCGTGCCGATGCGGGCCGCAGCGCACTGACCCGCACCGAAGCGGAATACATCGGCAGCCTGATTCTGGAAACCATGCGTAAAAACGGCAAGCGTATGACTACGGTGGAAGAGGCGGTAAATATGCTGCGTGCCAACGGCTTGATTGAGGCAGAGACGAGTGGATAAGCAGACAGGGGAAGTGATTCAGTTGAGCAGCAGCACGGTGATTCGGGCGCTGCGCCAATATGGGCTGCATCCCGACCAATTGCTGGTGCCCGACCCGGTGAATGCGCTGCAAAGCCTGCACCCCAACCATGTATGGCAAATCGATGCCAGCCTGTGCGTGCTGTTTTACCTGCCCAAAGGCACGGAGGGAAGGATGACACGGGTTTGCGGATGATGGAATCGGATAAGTTTTACAAAAACAAACCCAAAAACCTTGAGCGCATTGTGCTGGATAGGGTGTGGCGCTATGTGGTAACCGACCACACTTCAGGCAGCCTGTTTGTTTGGTATGTGTTTGGCGGCGAGAACTCTGAAAATTTGTGCGAGACCTTTATTCAGGCCATGCAGCCGAAAAGCAACCGTGCTGAAAACCCGTTTTGCGGGGTGCCTAAGCTGGTGATGCTCGACCCCGGAAGTGCCAATACCGGCCACAGTTTTAAGTATTTATGCCAACAGCTTGGAGTGCATGTGCAGATTAACAAACCGGGCAACCCGCGCAGCAAAGGCCAAGTGGAAAACGGCAATAATTTAGTGGAGATATTTTTGAAGCCAAGTTAAGCCTGCGCCGGGTGAATGATATTACTGCACTGCAACGCTGGGCTGATTATTGGATGGTGTATTTCAACAGCCACCGCAAACACAGCCGCCATGAAATGTCGCGCTTTTCGGCCTGGCAGAAAATCCGCCCGGAAGAATTGATTTTGCCGCCGCCTGCCGATTACTGCCGCGAGCTGGTATTAAGCCGCCCGGAAACGCGCAAGGTGCAGGATAACTTGACCATCAGCTTTGAGGGTCGGAATTTTGATGTGAGTGTTATACCGGCTTTAAGCCCGCGCGAAAGTGTGGTGGTGGCTAAGAACCCTTGGCAGCCGGGTGCGGTGAGGGTGCAGCGCTTCGATGAAAACGGCAGGGAGTGCTGGATTGCGGTGCCGGAAGTGGTGGTTAACCAGTGGGGTTTCCATGCTAACGCCGCGATTATCGGGCAGGAATACAAGGCGCACGCCGACACCCCGGCGCAAACCAATAAAAAGGCACTGGAAATGCTGGCGATGGGCGCGGATACCTTGGAAGCGGCGGCCAAAAAGCGCAAACAGAAAGCCCTGCCGTTTGACGGGCGCATCAATCCTTTTGCCCATCAAGAGCAGGCGCTTGCCGCCAATAAGGTGATGTACCTCACCCGCGAAGGCCAGCAGATGGACTACAACAAAATGGAAGTGGCCGAGCAGGTGTTGAGCCCGACCGAGGCGGCCAAAATACTCAAGCCGCAGCTTGAAGCGGCCGGCGGCGAGTGGGCCGGTGCAATGGCCTTGATCCAGAAAACACTGGCCGCAGGGTATCCCCGCCTGCGAGTTGGATGCCTTGTTGGGGCAGTTGGTGAGCAGGGGCAAATTGAAACTGGTAAAAGGAGCTTAGAAAATGACATTAAATATGACAGGCAAGCAGCTGTTCATTATTCGGGAAGATAGCCTGATGGATGATTATGAAGTGCAAGTTGCCATTGATTTTGATTTCCGCAGGTAAAGGAAAAAATCAAAGAAATGTCTGTGTTTTGGTCGGGACATCCAAAGGAATCGGCTCCGCTTGAAGAGCATTTGGATTTCCTGCTCCGCCTGATTGCATCGGATGTTTTCTATTTGAAAATCGGAGAGGGGTACAACGACTATGGCGTAGCCAGAGAATTTGCCGGACGCGTACGCTACTACCCTTTGGACGGCACTCACGGCATTTTGGTGAAAACATCATTTTTCCCCGAAGTCGGTATGGATTCCTTCAGGATAGCGGAGCAAAAAGCCTATAACGGTGCTTTTGAAGTTCTACCGCCCAAATGGTGAGCATGATGGAGCAGACATTTAAACAAATCGGCAAATCCTATGCCGTGGCCGCTGCCGAAATCGGTTGCAGCAAGCCCACGCTGGTGGGGGTGGTGAAACATTCCCGCTGGCCGAAAAAACGCAGCAGCGCTGCATGAAAACTTGAAAGTCTTTTTAAACAAAATGGTGCGGACATTCCCGAATGTCTGGAAAACGAGCCGGAAGCCGCACCTGCCCTTAACTTGGAAAGCGAGGACGAGAATATGTTACTGCGAAAAGCCACTTTAACACAAGCCGCACGGCAAGCATTCGGGCTGGCGCGTGATCCGTTTAACGATGAAATCGGCAGTGCGGAAGATGTGTTTTTAACGCCGGATATCCGCTATGTGCGGGAAGCCATGTATCAGGCTGCTGCCCACGGCGGCTTTGTGGCCGCGGTAGGCGAAAGCGGCAGCGGCAAAACCACCCTGCGCGAGGATTTGGAAGAGCGCCTGTTGCGTGAAAACCGCCCGGTATTGCTGGCGCAGCCGTATGTATTGGCGATGGAAGAGAACGACATCAAGGGCAAAACCTTAAAGGCCGCCCATATTGCCGAAGCCATTTTGGAAGCGGTATCGCCCGGCAGCAGCCCGAAGCGCAGCCCCGAAGCACGCTTCCGCCAGATTCATCAGGCGCTGATTGAATCGCATAAAGCGGGCAACCGCCATCTGCTGATTATTGAAGAAGCCCACTGCCTGCCTTGGGTGACGCTGAAACACTTAAAACGGTTTGCCGAATTGAAACACGGCTTTGCCCGCTTGTTGGGGATTGTGCTGATCGGGCAGCCGGAGTTGGCGCACAAATTGGCTGAAAACAACCCGCAAGTGCGCGAAGTGGTGCAGCGCTGTGAGATTGTGACCCTGCTGCCCCTTTCCGACGGCAAGCTCAAAGGCTACCTGAAACACAAGTTTGAGCGTGCCGGTGGCGATGTAGACAAGATTATGGACGATGCCGCCATCGACCAAGTGGCCGCCCGCCTGACCATCCACAGCCGCGCCAGCCGCGAGATGGCCGGCCAAAGCCTGCTGTATCCGCTGGCAGTCAACAATCTGGTGGCCGCCGCCATGAATCAGGCGTATATGCAGGGCGATGCGGTGGTGTATGCCGATGCGGTGGCGGGGGCGTGAGATGGAATACCGCAACCAATGGGGCTACCCGGTAGCCGAAGAATCCGACAGTTTAGGCACCATCTGGCTGCGTGCGCTGTGCCTGCGTTTGGTGTTGGCCGCACTAATGGCCTTGGGCTTGGGCATGGTGCCGCTGCTGGATACCCCGCCGCAGGCGGCGGCGACGGCGACAGCTGCCGATAACGCGGCAGACGACCGCGCCGCCGATGCGGCATGGCAGGCGGTGTATGGCGGCATGAGTGATAACGATTTGGCCAAAGGCTGGGTGTTGGAGCCGGTGGCCGGGGAAGAGGCAATCAAATGAAAACGGTGAAATTCAATATCTCGTGCGTGGGGCTGTGCGCAGACTGTGATTCTGCGTGGCTGTTTGAAGAAGAAGTGCCGGAGGATTGGGACAACATGACAGATGACGAGCGGGAAGAGTGGGCGGTGGGCGTGTTTAGAGAAACCATACAATGGGGCTGGGTGGCGGAAGATGAAAATTAAATGCCCTGCCTGCGGCGCTGCCGCCAGCATTGAAGTGCTGATTGCCCACGACGATGCCCGCAGCCTGATTGTGGCGCTTACCGGCATCTCGGACGACACCGCCAAAGCAGCGCTGCGCTACCTTGGCCTGTTCCGCCCGGCGCAAAAAGACTTGAGCTGGGCGCGGGCGGCTAAGCTGTTGGCCGAGCTGGTGCCGATGATTCAGGCAGCGCAGATTACCCGCAAGCACCAAAGCTACCCTGCGCCGCGCGAAGCATGGATTTGGGCGTTTAACCGCTGCATCGAGGCACGGGATTTGGGCAAGCTGCAAACCCCGCTCACCGGCCACGGCTTTTTGCTGGAAAACCTGACTTTTTGGACGCCGCAAAAACCACAGCAGCAACAGTTTTGCCCTCTCCCCAGCCCTCCCCACGGGGAAGGAGCAGTAAGCACCAAGCTGCGCGATGGCGTGGGCGGGCTGATTGCGTGGGCGCAGAAAGGGGCGGAAATTGACTTCTTGAAAGAAGAAATCGCGCAGGGCTTTATCCGGCTGGCCGCCCTGAATTTAAAAGGCCGCCCCGCCGCCGCCGACTTGGCCGCTGTAGCCGAAGTGTGGGTGGGCTTATTAAGGCAGCGCAATGCGGTGTGGGATGCAGAGCGTGACCGCGCAAGGATTCAGGCAGCCTTTACACAGATAGCCTTAAGCAGCAGTGAATGGCCAAACCCGCGCGACCTGATCCACCATCTGCCGCCGCTGCCGGAGCAGCGCAAGCTGAAACACAAACACCCGCCCACGGCCAGCGGCAAAGCGGCACTGGCGCGGATACAGCAGATTATTAACCAAGCCCTGCACGATGCGCCAATGGTGCAAACCGATTGGATACACGGTCACCGCAGCCGCACCGCAGACGAATGCAAACGGATTTATGCCGCAAGGCAACACAAAAAGGACAACACGATGAACCAACAGATTGATTTAAGCCAATACCGTGAAGACGCCCGTGGTGCGCTGGTGCCGGTAAGCGCCATCCGGCCGATTGACCTGATGCGCGACGATTTGGTGAACGAGCTTTTCGATGCCATCGAACCCAAGGCGCAGGCCTATGCCGAATCAAAACAAAAGGCATTGAAACCGTGCGCACCTTTGTGGACGTGAGCGCGGCGGAATTTGATGTGAAGCCCAGCAAAAAGGCAATGTCACCTTAACCAGCTTGGACGGCAAACGCCGGGTGCTGGTGGCCATGCAGGACGTGCTGACGTTTGACGAGCGCCTGCACGCTGCCAAAGCCCTGATTGACCAGTGCTTGGAAGAATACAGCATCGGTGCCAATGCCAATCTGAAAGTGATTGTGCAGCAGGCATTTGATGTCAACAAAGAGGGCAATATCAGCACCAGCAAAGTGCTGGCCTTGCGCAGCTACAATATCCAAGACGAAAAATGGCAACGCGCCATGCGGGCACTCACCGACAGCCTCACCGTGCATGTGTCGCGTGAATACATCCGCCTGTACCGCCGCGATGAGGGCAGCGGCGAATATGTGCGGGTGGATGCCGATACGGGGAAGGCTTGAATATGGAAACCTGGGCAAAATTATTTGAATCGGCAGGCCGTCAGGTATTGGTGCGCAAAGAAGAAAATGCTGTGGTGCCGCTTGTTTCACACTAACCCGCCGGGCGGCGGCTCCGCCCAAACCAACTTAAGGAAATCAAAATGACCAAATCCGATTTAATCGATGCCATCGCCGCCGAGGGGGGTATCAGCAAAGCGGCGGCAGGCAAGGCGCTGGCGGCGTTTGAGCGTGCCGTTTCAGGCAGCCTGGCCGCAGGTGGCGAAGTGCAGCTGGTGGGCTTCGGCACTTTTTATGTGGGCGAACGTGCCGAGCGCCAAGGCCGCAATCCCAAAACCGGCGAGCCGCTCACCATTGCTGCGGGAAAGTCGCCTAAATTCCGCGCCGGCAAAGCACTGAAAGACGCCGTGCAGTGATGCTCAATCCATGCCGCTGTGCCATGCGCGGCGGCATGTGTGGAACATTACGATTAAGGGGAAGCCGATGAAACTCACCGCCGCACAAAAGAAAGCTAAGCTAGTGCGCCTGCTGCATGTGGCCAAAGGCCAGCTGATGCTGGACGACAGCGCCTACCGCACCCTGTTGGCCAATGCCAGCCGCGGCAAAACCAGCAGCAAAGACATGAGCCTGCCGCAGCTGGAGGCGGCGCTAAAGGCGATGCAGGCGCAAGGCTTTGTGATGACGGCACCCAAGCGCCAGCCCGCCACCCGCCCCGACCTGCCCATCTACCACAGCGATGGGCAGAGCCAAATGATACGCGGGCTGTGGATTGAGCTGCACACCAAGGGCGTGGTGTTCGACAGCAGCGAGCGGGCATTAAACAACTACGTTAAAAAGATGACCGGGGTAGCACATTACGGCTGGCTTGGTACAGCGGATTCCAGCCGGGTGATTGAGATGCTGAAACAATGGCGGCAACGGATGGAGAAAAAACGCAGGAAAGGAGCGGTACACGATGGCAGCGTACACGGTTAAAGATTTTGTGGCAGTGCTCACCGATGCGGTATTGCGCCAATTGCTCTCACAAGGCATGCCGCGCAGCAAGGCGGAAGCAGCTGCCGATGAGGTGGTGGATTTGGTGATTGATGAGCTTGGCGGGTGGAATTTTTATGTACCCAAAGACATCTCCACCCGCGCCCGCGCCCGCAACCGTAAAATTTACGAAGAATGGAGCGGCAATAATCATGATGATTTGGCATTAAAATACGGCCTCACCCGCACCCGCATTTACACCATTATCAAGGAAGTGCGGGCGCAGATTTTTGCTGAAAAGCAATCCGACTTGTTTGATGAACCGGAGAATGCCCGGTAGCCCGGTCTCAAATGCGCCTGACCGATGCTGTAGATTCAAAACATACCAATACTTACCCATGCCGCCAAATGCGCTTAAAACGCCGATTTGGCGGTTTTGTTTTTTTAAGCCCTAATGCAATTTTTAAAACGTTTTAAAAGACCGCAAACAGATTTACGCCCAAACTCCCCATAACGATTGAGGGAGTTTTTTTATGTCCAAGCAGTTTGAAATCTTTAAAGCCGGCACCCGCACCAGCGCCGACGGCAAGGTGTGGCACATCAGCGATGCCGATGTGGCACGTGCCGCTGCCGTGTACGACCCGGCAAAGCATGAAGCGCCGATTGTCATCGGCCACCCCAAGATGGACGCGCCCGCCTACGGCTGGGTGCCGGCGCTGTCTGCCGCTTCAGGCAGCCTTTCAGCCGAGTTTGCGCAGATGGATGCCGACTTTGCCGAGGCCGTGGCTGCCGGGCGCTATAAAAAAGTTTCTGCCTCATTCTGGCCGCCCGGCCATCCCAATAACCCGGTGCCCGACAGCTACTACCTGCGCCATGTCGGCTTTTTGGGTGCGCACGCACCGGCGGTAAAAGGGCTGCGCCCGATTGAATTTGCCGCCAACGAAACCGGGATTGTGGAATTTAGCGAAGCCGCCCACGAACACACCGCCGGTGTGCTGCGCAGCCTGCGCGATTGGCTGCTGGCTAAATTCGGCCAGGCCGAGGCCGATGCGGCGATACCCGGCTGGCAAATCGAAAGCATCAAAGAAATGGCGCGTTATCACGATGCGCCGATTGAACAGGCCGCGTTTGCCGAAGCGGCGGCCATCCCATCCACCCCATCCGAAGACCAACCTCATGACCACCCGAAGGAGACCGATATGTCCCAAGAAACAGCCGCCGCGCTGGCTGCCGCAACGGCGCGTGCCGATGCGGCGGAAGCCGAAGTAAAACGCCTGCAAGCCGAACAAACACAAAGCCTGCTGGCCGCCGGCCATAAAGCCAATGCCGATTTTGCTGAAAGCTTAGCCGCTGACGGCAAGCTCAAACCCGCCGACAAGGCGCTGGTGGTGCAGCTGCTGAACTTTGCCGAATACCCGCAGCACACCGCAGCCGAATTTGGCGAAGGCGATGCGGTGCAATCGCTGGCCGAGGGCTTGCGCGGTTTTTTGCGTGCCCTGCCGCCGGCAATGGAATTTGCCGAAACCGCCACCGCCACGCGGGCCGCTGCCGGCACACCCGCCGCTGTAGCGGATTTTGCCGAGGCTGATGCCGACACGGTGGCGCACCACCAACGCGCCCAAGCGCTGATGGCCAAGGAAGGCATTAGCTACGAAGAAGCGGCACGCCGCACCGCCATCTAACCCCCAAGAAAAGGATAAACACATGAGCAAAACTTATCTGGCCGGCCTGCGCGAAAAAGACCAGGTGCTGACCAATCTGGCGCTGGGCTACAAACAGGGCGCATTTATCGGCGAGCGTGTGATGCCGGTGGTGATGACCGACAAAGAGGGCTTGAAAGTACCCAAATATGGCAAAGGCTCGTTTGTGGAATACACCACCGAGCGTGCCGTGGGCGCGGCCAGCAACATCATCACGCTGGACAGCCACGATTATCTGCCGGTGGTGCTTGAAGAGCACGACTTGGCCGCCGGTGTCGACTACCGCGTGCAGCATGAATCGCTGTTTGACGAGCAGGCCAAAGCCGCACGCCGCGTTACCGCCGGGGTGCAGCTGCGCCAAGAAATCGAAATTGCGCGGCTGGTGCAGTCGGCAGACGTGTACGAATCCGGCCATGTGCAGGATTTGGCCAACACCAAACGCTGGAGTGAGAAGTTATCCGATCCGCAAGTGGATATTGCCAATGCCAAAGAAGTGGTGCGCGCCGCCTGCGGGGTGAAACCCAATGTGCTGGTGCTGGGCGCAGCGGTATTGCACAAGCTGTGCCTGCACGAAGGCTTACGCGGCCTGTTGGCCGGCAGTGAGCGCAAAACCCTGCTCAACACCGAGATGCTGAAAAACCTGCTCGATGTAGAAGAAATCATTGTCGGCGCCGCCGTGGCCACGCCGGATGGCAAAAAGGCCACCAAAGACATCTGGGGCAATTTTGCTTCGCTGCTGGTGCGCCCCACGGTTTCGGCCGCGGGCAACGACGAGGGCGAGCCGTCTTTCGGCTACACCTTCCGCCGCCGCGGCATGCCGGTAGTCGACCGCTACAACGAAGTGGGCGGCAAAGTGGAATACGTGCGCTACACCGATATCCGCAAAGCAGCGGCCATCGGCGGTGCCTGCGGCTTTTTGTTCCAAAACCCGATTGCCTAATCATAAGGCTGCCTGAAACACCAAGGCTTCAGGCAGCCGCAACAAGGAGTGTGAAATGTCTAAACCAACCAAACAGGTGGTGTTGACCACCACCATCAAAACCACCGGTAAGGTGGTGGCCAACCGCTTTGTCGGCCACAGCGGCAAACAAGCCGTCGCCGATGAAAAAGTATACGGCGTCGCCCCCTACGATGCCGACAGCGGCGACACCTTGGCGGTGGACATCCTCGGCATTGCCGTAGTGGAAGCCGGCGGCGTGCTGGCGGTTGGCGATGATGTGTCTGCCGATGCCCAAGGCTGCGCGGTTAAAACTGCGGGCGGCAAAGTGGCCGGCAGCGCCCGCACGGCAGCTGCCGCAGCCGGTGATTTGATTCAAGTGTTTTTGAAAGGTTAATCATGGCCATTAAAGTGTATATCGCCCAAACCCCGTTGATTATGCAAGACGCGGCGGGCAAAGAATTCCGCGTGGAAACCGGCGAGGCGGTGGCATTGTCGCCCGAGCAATATGAGCAGGTGGCCGCGCATGTGACTGTAAGCGAAATCTCTGATGAGGCTTTGGCTGAATCGGGCTATGCGCCGGATGGTGAAACACCTTTGGCCGAAGCGGCAACGCCCAAACGCAGCCGTGGCAAGGCGGCGGAGTAAGCCATGTACATCACCCGCGAAGATGTGGCCGCGGCGGTGAGCCGTGCCGAGCTGGTGCAATTGTCGAATGACGAGGGCTACGGCGAGCCGGACTGGCAGATTGTAGACCGCGCCATTGCCTACGCCTGCGAGCTGGCCGACGGCTACCTGATGGGGCGCTATGCACTGCCGCTGGAAACCGCGCCGAGTATTTTGCGCCATCTGTGCACCGATATTGCGCGGCACTGGCTGCACCAGCGGCGCATCAACGCGGCGGATTTTCCCAAGCCGCTGGAGGCGGCTTATGGCAATGCCGTGAAGCTGCTCGAGCAAATCCGCGACGGCAAGATTCATTTAGGCATCCGCGCGGCGGCAGCGGCCACCGAAAAACCACAGCCGGAAGGCGGTGCCTACCACGTGCGCGGCAAGGCCAAGCAGGATTGGAGCGGCTACTGATGAGCGCCACCCTGCCGATACTCACCGCGCTGCGGGCGCACCTTCAGGCAGCCTTGCCTGAATACGAAGTGGCACTGTTTCCCGACCGCCCCGATGGCTACCGCTTTATCCACCCAAAGGGCGCGGTGTTAATCGGCTACCAAGGCAGCAAATTCACCCAATTGGAAGCCTTGGGCATGATTGCCCAGCAGCGCGACATCACCCTGAACCTGACCGTGTTCGGGCGTGGCGTGCACCACGACGGCGCAGCATTGGATTTGCTCGATGCGCTGCGGCTGGCGATTGTGGGCTACCGCCCGCCGAACTGCCAGCCCTGCCATCTGCTTGCGGAAGGGTTTTTAAGTGAAGACGGCGGCGCATGGCAGTACGAATTGCGTGCGCAAACCGAAACCCAGCAAGTACAGCGCATTACCGAGCCGAACCTGCCCAAGCTCACCGGCGTGTACACCCGCCAAAGCACCGACCCGCTGAATCCCGACCTGACACCCAAACCTTAAGGAGCAACACTATGGCAGCAGCCTATCTGCACGGCATTGAAACCATCCGCATCGATGGCGGTAGCAATCCCGTCTATACCGTAGACGGTGCCATCACAGCCATTATCGGCACCGCCCCCACCGGTGCGGTAAACGAAATCACCGTGTGCCAAACCAAAAAAGACTTTGCCCGTTTCGGCACCATCACCGGCAAAGGTTTTACCCTGCCCGATGCCGCCGATATCTGGACGCGCTACGGCAGCGGCATTGCCTATGTAGTGAACGTATGCGACCCGGCCAAGCACAAAACCGGTGTAACAGACGAAGCACTCAGCCCAGACCCCGACACCCTCACCGCCAAAACCGCCCACCCGGCCTTGCAGGCAGGCTATGCGGTAACAGACGGCAGCACCCCGCTCACCGAGGGCAGTGGCTACCGCATCGATACCCTTAGCGGCGAGATTGTGTTTGCCGCCAAGCCCACCGCACCGAAAATCAGCTACACCTACACCGACCCGGCCAAAGTAAACGAAGCCGATATTAT
The DNA here is from genome assembly GCF_016894345.1 of Paralysiella testudinis. Classification (GTDB taxonomy): domain Bacteria; phylum Pseudomonadota; class Gammaproteobacteria; order Burkholderiales; family Neisseriaceae; genus Paralysiella; species Paralysiella testudinis. The sequence continues at coordinate 1,966,217 of NZ_CP069798.1, read as the reverse complement.
CGGCGCCTATATTGCCGCCACGGGCAAACGCACCGGCATGGAAGCGCTCACCGAAGGCTTTAACCGCTTTGGTGCCGATGCCAAAATCATCATCGTGCCGCAATTCGACAAAACCGCCACCTGCGCCGCCGCCATGATTACCTTGGCCGAAAAACTGCACGCCATCGCCTATATCAGCGCCCCGGCCGCCACGGGCTTAAGCCAAGCCATCCAAGGCCGCGGGCCCGAAGGCAACATCAACTTTAAAACATCCAGCGACCGCACCCATTTGTTTTACCCGCATGTTACCGGCCTGCTCGGTGTCGAAAGCCTGGCCACCCACGCCGCCGGCCTGCGCATGAAAACCGACGTCGAGCACGGCTATTGGTTCAGCACATCGAACCGCGAGCTGCAAGGCGTGGTGGGTGCAGAAGTGGCGCTCACCGCCCGCGCCGACGACCCGCAGGCCGAAACCAACCGCTTGAATGAAAAAGGTATCAGCACTGTGTTTAACAGCTACGGCACCGGCTTCCGCCTGTGGGGCAACCGCTTGGCCTGCTTTCCTACGGTAACCCACCCCAAAAATTTTGAAGTAGCCCAGCGCACCGGTGATTTGATTGACGAAAGCATCCGCCGTTTTGAACTGCAATATCTTGACCGCCCGATTGACGATGCCCTGATTGACAGCCTGATCGGCAGCGTGCGCACTTATCTGGGCACCCTGCGCAGCATTGTGGGCTATAGCGTGGATTTGGATTACGACTACGATTTGGTTGACGCTTTCAGCAAAGGCCAAGTGCCGATTGTGTACGACTACACCCCCAAACTGCCCGCCGAGCGCATCACCAATACATCGGTAATGACCCGCAAATATCTGGTTAACCTGATTAGCCAACAGGCTGCCTGAAAGGAATAAGCAATGAGCGAATTAAACGCAATTTACAACGCCAACGTGTATGTGAACGGCAACAGCCAGCTTGGCCGCGCCAGCGAGTTTAAGCTGCCTGAAATCGAAATCGGCATGGATGAACACAAAGGCCTAGGCATGGTGGGCACCATCAAACTGCCCAACGGTGTGGAAGCATTGGAAGGGGAAATCACTTGGAACAGCTTTTATCCCGATGTGTTTACCCAAGTGTACAGCCCGTTTAAGGCGGTACAAATGATGGTGCGTGCCAATGTGCAGGTATTCAATGCGGCGGGCTTGGCGCAAGAAGTGCCGATGGTGACGATGGTAACCGCCACCTTCAGCAAAAACCCGCTGGGCAGCTACAAGCCCAAGGAAAAGGCCGAATTTGCCAGCACCTACCAAGCCACCGAAATCCGCCAAACCATCGCCGGGCGCGAAACGCTGTATTTCAACGCCTTCACCAACCAATACCGCGTGAACGGCCAAGACCAGCTGGCGCAAATGCGGCGCAATATCGGCGCGTAAGGCTTGCGAGTTTGAAAAAAGCGGCTTTAAAGACCGCAAACACCCCGGTGGGCAAAATCAACTCATGGTTTACGGCATTAGACGGGGTTGCACGACGTTGCACCCGTTTGGACAAGGTGGTTTTTTTGGCCGCGCCACCCGGCCACTTTGAAAAAGGATTGCAAAATGAGCAAAAACGAAGCACAAACACTGCAAGAGCAATTGGGCGTGGGTAAGGTGATTGAATTGCTGGAGCCGCTGGATACGCCCACCGGCAAGGTAGAGAAATTAACCCTGCGCCGGGTGAAGGTGAAAGACTACAAACTGGCTGCCGAGCAATACCCCGACAACGCGGCCTTGCAGCAGTTGACGGCTCTGGCCACCGCCACCGGTTTGATGCAGGAAGATTTTGAGGAATTGTGCTGGGAGGATTACCAGCAAATCAGCCGGTTTTGTCTTGGCACCTGATTGGGATAACTTTTATCAGGCAGCCGCCGATTTGGCTTGGTGGTTCGGCTTTGCGCCCGGCATGATTGACGAAATGTCGCTAGACGAGATTTTGATATGGCAGCAACAAGCCAACCGGCAGATTAAAGCCAAATATTCGAAGATGTAGCACAGTTGGGCAGGGTGCGGTGGGTTTAGCTGCTGCGCCCGGCCAGCATTTTGAATACCAGCGCCACACTACAGCCCGCTATGGCGGCCACGGCACCAAAGAAAATACCGGCCACTGCTCCGATAGTAACAGCACCCAACACCGCCGCAATTATGCTGCCTGTGCTGCTTAGGAAGTAAGCAAAGGTGGAAATCAGGGTAAGCGCGGCCACGGGCAGAAAGAAAGCTGTGGCTACCGAGCCGATGAAATCGTTTTCAAAGTCAGTATTCATAGGTTATTTTTAGCACAGGTACCACACAATGGCAAAAGAATTATTGGTCAGCGTGGCCATCGGCGCCACCTTAACCGGCGCTTTTACCACAGTATTCGGCCGTGCTGAAAAAACCGCCAAAACACTGGGCAATGAGATTAAATCCGCCACTGCCGCCAATGAGGCTTTCGGTAAGGCCATCCGCGCCCGCATGGCACTCAACCCCACGCGTGAGTTGGGCAGCCAGTCGCGTGCCTATGCCGCAATGACGGTGCAAATTGCCAAAGCAACCCAAGCCCAAGACAACCTGAACAAGGCCATTGCTGCTCAAGCGGCAGCGGCACAAAACCGCCAGCGCCTTCGTGGCGAAATGATGGAAACCGCAGGCCATGCCGCCGTAGCGGTAAGCCCGATTGTGGCTGGGGTGAGAAAATTCATTGAGCAGGAAGATGCCGCCATCGACCTTAAGGTGGCGATGATGCAAAAAGACGGCAGCTTCGGCAAATTTGAAAAGCTAGACAAACTGGCCATCCAATGGGGCGGTGATTTGCCCGGCAATAAAACCGACTTCAGCCACATGATCCGCGGTTTGAAAAGTCAAGGTATTTCAGACGATACCATTATCAAAGGCGGCGGCTTGGCCACGGCACAGCTGAATACCGTGATGGGCATCCCGATTGCCGATGGCAGTTTTTTTGCCAAAAACATGGAGGCGCACGGCATAAAGGAAAGCGAACTGCTGGCCTCTGCTGATTTAACCCAACGGGCTTACTTCGCTGCGGGCTTGAGCAAAGAAGATATGTATCAGGCCATGTCATACTACGCACCCAAGGCCAATACACTTGGCCTCACAGGCCTCGAAAATCAAAAGCAAATCTATGCCGTTGAAGGATTGGCAGCCAATAAAGGCTTGGAAGGTTCTTCTTTCGGTACCAACTTTTCCATGATGTTAAGCCAGTTGGCCAAAGGCCCCAAAATGGTGGAAGCAGCCACCCGTGGTATGAAATCCGAGGTGCGGGAAATCATGGAAGCTTCCGGCGCAAAGTTTGAATTTTTCGATACCAAAGGAAATTTGAAGTCATTGCGTGATGTCACCCAAGAACTGGAGTCGGGCTACAACAAAGTCCGTGCCAAATTTGGTGATGAAGGGGCAATGAAAGTATTTGACGAAATCTTCCAACAAGAGGGTGGCCGTGTTGCCAGTATTCTGGCACAGGCGGGTATCGCTGGTTTCGATGGAATGATGGCCAAAATGGATAACCAGGCATCCATTGACAAACGCATTGAAGTGCGCACCAGTTCCTTGTCATCGGCTTTTGAGCAATTGGGTGGTGTGGTGGAAAACACGGCGGCTAAATTCGGTGAAGTATTCGCCCCCGAAATCAAAGCCTTTGCCAATACAGCACAGTGGTTAATTGAAAATTGGGTGATGCCTTTTGTTGAAAACAATAAGGGGCTTATCAAAATTGTATTCGGTTTGCTGGCCGGCTTTTTTGCGCTCAAGCTGACTTTCTTGGGTTTTGCTTATGCCGCTTCAATGGTTGCCATGCCGTTTAGGGCGCTGCTGACCGGGTTTTACAAAGTGAAAGCCTTAAAAAGCATCTGGTCATTACTGCGACTGGCGCAGGTATCGCGGGGTGTCGCCGTATTTCGGACGCTGGGCTTTTCGGCGGCCAATGCCGCCAAAGCGGCTGCCTTGTTTGGTAAGGTTGCAGCACCCTTTACCGCAGCATTTGCCCGTATTGGTGCTGGTGTGGGGGTGTTTGGCAAGTTGTCGGTGGCACTGGGTATCTTGCGCCAAGCTGTGTTTGCGCTTGGTCGTGCTTTCTTGGCTACACCGATTGGTTTGGCCGTCGCCGGTATCGCCATTGCTGCCCTGCTGATTTACAAATACTGGAAACCGATAAAAGCCTTTTTTGCCGGGTTTTGGGAGGGGCTGAAGCAAGGGCTGGCACCACTGCAACCGCTGTTTGACAGCATCGGCAGCGCCTTGGGTGGGTTGTGGCAAACCATTCAGCCGTTTGTGCAGCCGGTGATTGATTGGTTTAAAGACTTTTTTAGTATTACCCAAGTGGCCGAAGGCGGGGCGCGCAGTTTTGGTGAGTCGGTCGGCCTGTGGATTGGTGAAAAAATTGCCGCCGTGGCCGCTTGGGTGGGCGGCAAAATCGGCGAAATCAAAGCCGCGTTTAGCGGCGGCCTTAGCGGCATTCTGGCGCTGATTATCAATTGGTCGCCATTGGGGGCGTTTTATTCGGCATTTTCTGCTGTGCTGTCGTGGTTTGGTGTATCGCTGCCCGCCACTTTTACCGGCTTTGGCCAGATGATTCTGCAAGGTTTGTGGAACGGGCTGAAAGCCAAGTTTGAAGAGGTAAAGGGTTGGTTTTCGGGTGTGGCCGGTTGGTTTGGTTCGGTGATGCAGCAAAAAAACGAAATCGAATCACCCAGCCGTCTGTTTAAGCGCTTCGGCGGTTTTATGATGGAAGGGCTGCAAATCGGCTTAGCCAATGGCGCACCGCGCCCGCTGGCGGCGATTGGCGGCTTGGCCTCAAATCTGCAACAGCGTTTCACCACCGGCGCGGGTGAGCTGCGCAGTAATTTGTCGGCACGGATGCAGGCTGCAAGTGCCGAGTTTGCTGATGCGCGTGGGCAGCAAGCGGCTGCGGCCGTGGCCGGTGGCTATACCATCAATTACAACCCCACTATTCACGCGCCCGGCGGCGATCCGCAGCAGATTCAGGCAGCCATGCAGATGGGGCTGCGTGAGTTTGAGGATATGTTTAACCGGCTGATGGATAGCCGTGCTCGGAGGGCTTATTGATGTTTGCAATGCTGGGCGATGTCCGCTTTGAGCTGCTAAGCAGCTTCACCGATTTTGAAGAAACCCACACGGCCGCATTCGCAAAGCACGATGTGCTGGCCGGGCGTCCGCGTTTGCAGGCGATGGGCAATGAGTTGACTGAAATCCGTTTCAGCTTACGGCTGCACTGGAAATTGGGCAATCCCGATACGGCTTACCGCGGGTTGATTGAAGCCAAGGAAGCGCAAGAGGCCTTGGCCTTGGTGTACGGCAGCGGGCGGCATGCGGGCTGGTTTGTAATCAGTAGTATCAGCAGCCGAACCTTGATTCAAGATGCCAAAGGGCGCACGGCGGCGCGGGAGCTGGATGTGCAGCTCACCGAGTTTGTGGGCGACCCGAACAACCCGCTGCCCACGCCCGGCGTGGCCGCGGGTAAAAATCCGCTGCTCTCCATGCTGCCTGAAAGCGTGCAAGGCGCAGCATCGAAAGTAGCCGAGGCGGTGGAAACCGGTATCCGAATTTATAACGAAGTAGAGCAAGGGATTAACCAAGTGCAAACGCTGATTACCCAAGCGCAGGCGCTTAAAAACAACCCGCTGGCTGTGTTCAGCTTGGCGGGTGATGCCTTGGCCGCTGGGGGCGGGATGCTGGGCAATCTGAACAGGCTGCCTGAAATCGGCGCATGGTTTGGCGATTTGGCCGGGACGGCGGATTTTTTGGCCTACAGCGGCCAAGCGGCACGGCAGCTTTCCGGCGGCGTGGCGGCGCTGCAAAGCGGTATTGACAGCGGCACAGTGGACGACTGGCTGGATGCAGCCGCCGGGTTTGTGGCCGGTGCCGGCGACAGCTTAAACAATGCCGCCGCCGGGGCGCAGGTGCTTACCGGCTGGCTGGCGGTGCGCAAGGACGGTGCCGCATGAGCCGCTCGGTATTGCAGTACACCACCCGCGAGGGCGACCGCTGGGATTTGATTGCGCACCGCTACTACGGCAATGCGCTGCTAATCGACGGGCTGATTGCCGCCAATCCGCATTTGCCGATTGCCGAGGCGTTTGCAGCAGGCTTAACCGTGTTGGTGCCGGTGTTGACGGCCAAGCCGCAAACCGCCCAAGCCGATATGCCGCCGTGGCTGCGGTAAAACCAATGCCGCGCAGCGGCCACACCGTCCCTCTCTCCCAACTGGGAGAGAGCCGGGAGAGAGGGTTAAAAACATGAACGATGCTTTAGGCGCTTTAATCACCTTGAATGGCTGGGCAAACGGCCAAGCCGGGGCAGGCAACACCCACCCGGTATCGATGCCGGATTTTACGATTGCGTATGAGCAAAAAGACATCACTGCCGACATCAAGCCCTATCTGCTCACCATCAGCTACACCGATTTTTTGGGCGGCCAGAGCGATGAGCTGCAAGTGGACTTTGAAGATGTGGACGGGCGCTGGCTGCGGGCGTGGTATCCGGAGCAAGGCGACAGTTTGAGCCTATCGCTGGGCGACCAATTTACCGGGCTGGTTAAACTGGGCAGCTTTGAAATCGCCGAGATTGAATACAGCCATGCGCCCAGCGTCATCAGCATCAAAGCGTTGTCTACCGGCATCACCCGCGCCAACCGCACCCTCCAGCCCAAGGCGTATGAAAAAACCACTTTGGCCAAGCTGGTGCGCTTAATTGCGCAGCGGCTGAAATTAAGCGTTAGCGGCACCGTGGCCGATATTGCGATTGAGCGGGTAACCCAATATCAGGAGCGTGATGTGGAATTTTTGGCGCGGCTGGCGCGGGAGTATGGCCACACGTTTAAAATTGTGGATAAAACGCTGGTATTTCATGCCAATGCCGAGCTGGCCAAAACCGAGCCGGTGGCGCTGCTGCTGCCGCAAGACATCACCCGCCTGCGCCTGCGCGATTTAATCAAAGGCGTGCCGGACGAGGCCGTTGTTACCGGCTACGATGCCAAAACCAAACAAACGCGCCAGACCCGGCGCAAAGCCAAGCCGGTGCGTGGTGATGCCAAACACAAGCCCACCGACACCCTTAAAATTGTGGCCAATCGCGGCGAAAGCGACCAGCAGCTGGCCGCCCGCGCCGATGCGGCGCTGGCCGATGCGCAGCAAAGCCAGATTGCGGGCAGTATTGAGCTGGTGGGCAATGCCAAGCTGGTGGCCGGGCAGATTGTACAGCTGGCGGGCTACGGCAAGCTCTCCGGCAAATATTTGGTCAAGCAGGCGCGGCACGAAATTCGCCGCAGCGGCGGCTATACCTTGAGCTTGGATGTCAAAATGATTGAGTATGTGGCGGACGAGCCGCCTCAGGCCACACAGCAGGAGCCAAGCAATGCAGCAATCCCATGATTTTGGCGCTACCCTGCAATTCGGCACCGTGGCCGCAGTAGACGATGCCAAACACGCGGTGCGCGTTACCCTGCCCGCGCTGGAAAACCTGCAAACCGACTGGCTGCCGGTGGTGTCGCTGGCTGCGGGCGGCAACCAATTTTATGCCTTGCCCGACCCGGGCGAGCTGGCGGTGTGTCTGCTCGACGCCCGTGGCGAGGGCGGCGTGTGCCTGGGTGTGATTTACAATGCTGCCGATGCCGCCCCGGCGGCAGACCGCAACATCTGGATGAAGCGGTTTAGCAACGGTACGGTGATTCAGCACAACCGCAGTAGCGGGCAGGTTAGCGTAAATACACCGGGGATGTGCTGATTAAAAGCGGTGGCAAAGTCACCATCGACTGCGCCGAAACCGAAACCACCGGCAATCTGTTGGTTTCAGGCAGTCTTACCTATATGCAGGGCATGAGCGGCAATGGCGGTAGCGGTGCGGCGGCCACGATTAACGGCACTTTGCACACCGTGGGCGGCGATGTTCTGGCCGACGGTGTCAGCCTCAAACAACACACCCATCCCGATTTAACCAGCGGCGGCAATACCGGCGCGGCGCAGTGATTAGGCTTCGCCTGATGCGGCGCTTCGCAGAAATTCAAACCACTATTTTAGCTTCAGCGCCTACGCACTGCGTGCACGGGCTGCGCCCTGTATCGTGCTGCGCCCGATGCGGCGCTTCGCAGAAATTACAGCCCTTCTGGGCTGTAATTTTTAAAACGTTTTAAAAGACCGCAAACACATCTGCGGCCAAAATCCCTACATCACTTGATGCAGGGATTTTTTATGCCTGCCCAAACAAGCGCAATCCTTAAACCCGTTTAAAAGACCCGCCAACGGCCAATACCGATAATCACGCCATGAATACCCAAGCCCGCAGCCGCCATTGGCAACTCGCCCCCGACAGCACCGGCATCGTGCAAGATGCCGCCGATATCGAGCAGTGTATTTTTAATATCCTCGGCACCCGCAAAGGCACCGATGTGTGCCGCCCGGCATTCGGCAGCAACCATTTTGACTACATCGATACGCCCGAAGATGTGTTTGTGCCCAACTGCGTGCGCGAAGTGGTGCTGGCGGTTAAAACATGGGAGCCACGGGCAGAAGTAACGCAAGTGACGTTTGCGGGCAATGCACCGCACATTGTGATGACCGTGCACTGGCGCGTGGCCGCAGCGGTGGCGGGTGAGATTTACCGCAGCGATATTTTATTAAAGGCTGCCTGAAATGGATTTGAACAAATTACCGCGTGAAAACGTGAAAGTGGTCGATGACGACTTGGCCACCGTGCTGGCCGCCACCATTGCCGACTACGAAGCACGCAGCGGCAAAGTATTGCAGCCCGCGCACATTGAGCGTTTGCTGATTAACACCTTTGCCTACCGCGAAACCTTAGCGCGGCAGCAAATGAACGAAGCCTACCGCCAACAACACCCGCGTTTTGCCACCGGCTTAATGCTGGATTTATGCGGCGATGATGTTAACACCCCGCGCTTGGCCGCTCAGCCCGCGCTCACCACGCTGCGCTTCAGCGCCGAGATTGCCGGGCAGGCACAGGTATTTATTGCTGCAGGCAGCCGTGTTTCGGTGGGCGATGTGATGTTTGCCACCCGCGAAGGCGGCACGCTTAGCGCTGCCCAAAAGCAGCTTGACCTGCTGGCCGCCTGCACCGTGCCGGGCATTTCCGGCAACGGCTGGTCTGCCGGGCAAATCAACACCGTGGTCGACAGCCTGCACCCAACGATTGCCGTTAAAGCCGCCAATATCACCGTGCCGTCTGGCGGGGTGGACATCGAGGGCGACGATGCCTACCGCCAGCGCATTTTACTGGCGCCGGAGAGCTTCAGCGTGGCCGGGCCGGTGGGCGCTTATCAGTATTGGGCGCGGCAGGTCAGCCCCGCGATTGTGGACGTGCATGTGGCCAACGATACCGACAGCACCGGCGCACCGATTGGCGGCACCGTGGCGGTGAGTATCCTCACCAAAGACGGCCTGCCGGGTGATGAGCTGCTCGGTGCGGTGCAAACTGCCCTGTCTGCCGAGCGCCTGCGCCCCCTGTGCGACAAGGTGGTGGTGCGCCCACCCGCGCCGGTGGATTACAGCGTTAACGCCACGCTCACGCTGTTTAGCGGCAGCAATCCCGCCGAAGTATTGGCCGCCGCCAACGCCGCTTGGGCGGCTTACGAAGCCGGGCGCCGCCATCGCTTGGGTGCCGATATTGTGCCGCTGCATATTCAGGCAGCCTTGCGCGTGGCCGGGGTTTACAACGTGAGCACACCGGGGCTAGCGCTCACTACTGTAGCACCAAACCAATGGGCACGTTGCACCCGCATCAATATCACCGCCGCTGCGGAGCAAGTGGATGGCTAAGATGAACTACGCCGACATCATCGAGCGCGACCAACGCTATCGGGCGCTGGCCGAGCTTGGCTTGCGGCTGGAATTGGTCGAGCTGCCGCAGCTGATGCCGCGCTTAGTTGCCTTGGTTGCCCCCGAACATCTGCCGCTGCTGGCCGAAAGCCGCAGCATTTTGGGCGCAGACGGCTATTGGCTGGCCGAATCCGACAGTGCGCGGCGGGCATTGATAAAAGGCGCTTACGAGTTACACAGATACAAAGGCACCCCGTGGGCGGTGCGCGAGATTGTGCGCCGCTTGGGTTTTGGTGAGGTGCAGATTATTGAAGGCCTAAGCGGGCAAAAGCATAACGGCACCATCCGCCGCGACGGCACTTATTACCGCGGCCACGGCCCGCACTGGGCGCACTACCGCATCGTGCTGGTCAACCCGATTACAAACGACCAAGCCGGGCTGCTGCGCCGCACCCTGCAAGCCTTTGCACCGGCACGCTGCATATTGGAAGCGCTGGATTACCAACAAGCGGCGCTGCGGCATAACAGCCGCGCCCGCAGAGATGGCACATTTAACCGAGGAGCCGCATAAGATGGCAAACGTAAAAGAAAACGCAATATGGGAAAACGGCATCTACCAGCTGGAAACCACCGACCCGGTGCTGGGGGTGAAAACGGCATCGACAACCTGCAAGCCCGCCAACTGGCCAACCGCACCCAGTGGCTTAAAACCGAGCTTGCGCAAGCCGTGCAAAACATCGGCGGCTTGGGCGCAAGCAAAGCCGACAAATCAATTCAGATGATTGCGGGCAACGGTTTAAGCGGCGGCGGCGATTTGTCCGCGAACCGCACAATCACCCTCGGCACCCCGGGCAAAATCACCGGCTCGAGCACCAACAGCGTTAGCGCCACCTCGCACACGCATGAAATCGACAATGCCGGTCCTACCGTTGCAGGGGTCATGAAAGTGCTGAACGTACTCAACAGCACCGATAATTTGAGCGCACTCTCTGCTGCGCAGGGCAAAGTGCTGGCTGAATCAATCAGCGGATTAGAGTCCGGTAAGCTGCCTTATATCTTTGGTCAAGGTGCGGGGCTGGACTTTGATGCTGTGCCCGTGGGCGTTAGCGGATACCGCGATACCCCGTACGGCTGGGGCTCTGTGCTCACCGTGCCGACATCCGACGATATGTCGCAACTGATAATCGGCCAAGGACGGGCGTGGGTGCGCTATCGTAACAGCGGCACTTGGATTGCAACCGAGTTAAGCGGTGCCGACTGGTCTGCCGTGCGCAACCGCCCCGGCGCAATCAAATCTTATGCATCAGACGCTGTAAATCAAACCGAGCTCGCCGCCGCAATCGGCAACCTGGTAAACGGTGCCCCGGGCGCACTCGACACCCTGCGCGAACTTGCTGCGGCCTTGGGCAACGACCCTAATTTTGCATCAACAATCGCAGCACAAATTCGACAAGCATCGCCGCCGGGGATGGTTGTTTACTACGGCGGCAAAACCGCGCCGCCAGGATGGTTAAAAGTCAACGGCGCGGCAATTCTTGTGTCGTCATATCAAGAATTAACAGATGCACGCTGGGTCGGTGCCGCAGAAAACGCCACCGCACCGTGGTGGTATCGCTGCGACAACCCGAGCAATCCGGACGGCAGCCGCAATGTTAATGGACGCTATTTTGTGCTTGAGGACTTGCGCGGCGAATTTGTGCGCGGCTGGGACGATGGCCGCGGCGTTGATGCCGGTCGGGCGCTGGGTAGCGCACAGGGCGATGCTATCCGCAACATCACCGGCCGGATTGCGAGTGGCAATGACACCAAACAGCAGTTGATCGAGTCGTGGAGCGCAACCGGCGCATTTTATTTTAATGAAACCGGATACAAAAATTGGACGCAAGATGCTAGTGACGGTGATGCACGTTTGCCGCGCGACATCTCATTTGACGCAAGCCGCGTTGTACCCACCGCCCCGAAAATCGCCCGCGCAACATTGCATTGCTTGCCATCATCAAAATCTAACAAACAGGACACAACACAATGTCACTCAACACTAAACCGCTGCCGCCGCTCACAAAACAAGTGTGTCAGCTCGATGCAAACGGCTACTATCTCTATACCACCGATGCCGATTTAGACCTCGCGGCAAGCGACGGCAGCTATATCCTGCCCGGCGGCTGCATCGATGCCGATCCGCCCGAAGACAGACCCGGCCATGCCGCGCGCTGGCAAGACGGCGCATGGCAGTATCTGCCCGACCACCGCGGCCAAGTGTTTTACAGCACAGCCACTGGCCAGCCGCACACAATCAATGCTGTAGGCGCTTTGCCCGACGGCATTACCGACACCCCGCCGCCGGATAAATATCACAGCTGGGACGCCAAGGCAAAGGCGTGGACGCTAACAAAATCCGCCCGTGCGCAACAGCTGGCCGATGCCAAAGCGGCAAAATACGCTGCCATCAACAATGCCGCACAAGCACATATCAGCCGCGCCGCAGAACTCGACAAAGTGCCCGAGTTCGAGTTGGCAACTTGGGCACAGCAGGCCGCTGAAGCCGAGGCATGGGCAGTAAACAACACCGCGGCCACGCCCATGCTGTCGCAAATCGCATTGGCACGCGGTGCTGATCTTGATGACCTGCGCACAAAAGCACTAAAAAGCCCGCGCCTACAGCGCGCTGGCGGCGCATGTGGCCGGGCAGCGGCAGGCGTATGTTGATGCGCTCAACGCCGCTGCCGATTTGGCTGCCGTGGATGAAATTAAAATCAACTACAGCGCGCCGGGTGCATGATGCGCCGCTATCTGTATCATATTGCGATTGCGCTCGACCAGCTGCTTAACGCCGCACTCGGCGGCTACGCCGATGAAACCTTAAGCAGCCGCGCATACCGCCGCGCCAGTATTGCAGACGCAAAACGGCGCTGGCGCTGGGCACACAAGCTGATAGACGGCCTGTTTTTTGGCAGGCGGAACATTGCAAGAAATCGTATGAAATGGAGGTGCTAAGACGGCATTTGCCGGTAGATTTTAGTTAGTTTGATATTGTTGTATTGATGTAAAGACGGCGGCGCGGGCAGTGTTGTAGCACCACCCACGCCAGCCAAAGCAGACGGAACCTGCATTGACCCAAGGCCGCCACCTCGCGAGGCGTGCGGATTCTATCACCAAAACGTAGAAAACCACAAAAAATGAAACATCGTTGCAAAAACTGCAATAAGCTGTTGGCCGAAGGCTGTGGCACTTTTGAAATCAAATGCCCGCGCTGTAAAGCCATTAACCGCTTGAGTTCTTTAACAACCCAGCATGCAGCCATCACCACTTCACCAAAAATATCATACATCGCTTCGCGTATCATCGGGTACATTTGCTTGCTCCAGTCCGTTAATCGATGGACACAGCATAACTCTGCTGGCCGACAGTACCCAGCAATCCCAGTGCAAAGGTTCACCACAAACAAAAAAACCTGCCTTTGTTCGGCAGGTTTTGAAACATTGTTGCACAGTGTGAAACAAAATAAAGTCGCATTTATCTTGCAAAAGCATCACCATTTATCGCGCCCGGCTTCACCAATCTTTCAGGCAACCTGAATATTTCAATGTGTTTTAATAAAGTGATAAATCAGAAAGGACGATGAATGAGCAAAATGATATTCAAAGCATGGCTATTGGCCGCAGGCTTAGGGTTGGCCGGTGTGGCCGCTGCCGACACTTTTGGCGCCGCGGCGGTGCAAACCGATGTTGCGGTTCAGACTGTGGCCGCCGCCAAGGCTTTGCCGGACGACAGCAAAGTGGTGTTGGAAGGCCGTATCGTTAAAAAAACCGGCCATGAGCGTTATGAATTTAAAGATGCCAGCGGCACGGTAACCGTGGAAATTGATGACGACGATTGGCGCGGCCTCAGCGTTAATGCGCAAGATAAAGTGCGTATTGAAGGCGAAGTAGAGCACAAACGCGGCCGTGCCGTGGAAATCGATGTGAATCGCATCGTTAAATTGTAAGTATTTTTTATGGCCGATAAAAAGCCGTCTGTCACAACAGACGGCTTTTTTGATCACAATACAATCTTAATACCCATCATAAAAATAAGATAACAAGGCGGAACAGATTTTGTTGACGCTTTAGCGCCTTACAAAGTCGTTCGCTTTGCGCTAAGGCGAGTCAACGCAGTTAGGTTATTTTTTAGGATTGGTATGACTAACCACGCACCATTTGGGTAAACACTTCGGCAGCCACGCCGATGGTGTCGGCGATGTGTTCCGGCGTGTGGGCGGCCGACATAAAGCAGGCTTCAAAGGCAGAAGGGCCGAAGGCAATTTGGTGATCGAGCATACCGTGGAAAAATTGCTTGAAGTGTTCGGTATTGCTGGCGGCCATTTCGGCATAGCTTTGCGGCACCGCATCGGCAAAATACAGGCCAAACATACCGCCCACGCTTTGGCTGCAAAACGGCAGCCCGGCTTCTTGGGCCACCGCGTTCAAGCCGTGGCACAGCATTTGGGTATGCTTAGCCAATTGCTCGTAAAAACCGGGGCGCTGGATGATTTCCAGGGTTTTCAAACCTGCGGCCACGGCCACCGGGTTGCCGGAAAGGGTGCCGGCTTGATACACGCCGCCCAAAGGCGAAATACAGGCCATGATGTCGGCACGGCCGCCAAATGCGGCCAAGGGCATACCGCCGCCAATCACTTTGCCCATGGTGGTCAAATCGGGGGTGATGCCGTGCAGCGATTGGGCACCACCCAAGGCCACGCGAAAGCCGGTCATCACTTCGTCGTAAATCAGCACGGCGCCGTGTTGTTCGGTAAGGCGGCGCAAGGTTTGGATAAATTCGGCGCTGGGCTGAATCATATTCATATTGCCCGCAATCGGCTCCAAAATCACGCAGGCCACGCTATCGCCGATTTCGGCAAAGGTTTGCTGCAAAGCGGCTACATCGTTGTAGGGCAGCACCAATGTGTGTTTGGTGAAGTCGGCCGGCACGCCGGCAGAGCTGGGGTTGCCGAAGGTGAGCAGACCGGAGCCGGCCTTTACCAATAGGCTGTCGGAATGGCCGTGGTAGCAGCCTTCGAATTTAATAATGTTGTCACGCCCGGTAAAGCCGCGCGCCAAGCGGATGGCGCTCATGGTGGCTTCGGTGCCGGAGCTTACCAGCCGCACTTGTTCTACGCTGGGCACGAGCTTGGCAATTTCTTCGGCAATCTGCACTTCGGCTGCGGTGGGTGCACCAAACGACAAGCCGCCCAACGCTGCTTCGCGTACGGCTTCAATCACTTCCGGATGGGCATGGCCCACAATCGCCGGGCCCCATGAGCCGACATAATCAATGTATTGCACATCGTCTTCGTCCCACACATAGGCACCGGCGGCTTTTTTGATAAAGCGCGGCACACCGCCCACGCTGCCGAAAGCACGCACGGGCGAGTTAACGCCGCCGGGAATGATTTTTTTGGCTTGTTCGAATAATTGCTGGTTGCGGTTCATGGTCTTTCCTTAAAGCAGTCATTGAAGTTAGATGGCTTGGGCTGTCCAGGTCATGGGTTGAAAACAGACACCGTCTTTTTGTTGTAAGGGCTGGCTGTTTTGAAAGCCCAATGCTTGATACACGGGCACTGCGAAGACAGAAGAACGTACGGTGTAGCTGGCGGCGGGGCAATGGCTTTGCGCTGTGTGCCAGAGTTGTTTGGCCAAGCCGTGGCCGTGCCAGTGCTCCGCCACAAATAAATGATAAAGGTGGCTGCCTTGATACAGGGCGATAAAGCCGACAGTAAGGTTATCGTACAGGCCAAGCCAATGTTGGAAATCGCTGTTATGCAAGCGTTGGGAAAATGCTTCGGTACTGAGGCTTTCGGCCAGCCAAGTGGGCAGATCTGGGCTAGTACCAGTCAGATAAAAATGAGCTAAAGAGCAGGCCAAAGCCGATAAAACGGAGGCGTCTGCTGCTTGAGCCGGGCGAATCGAAAATACGCTTGGTGTATTCATTTTCTGTTGATTAAGGCTGGCTGAAAGGCTTTTTACCAAGTTGAATAAGGATGCTTGCTTAAATACGCATTGCTAAAGCGCCCATCGGCAGTGATTTCTGCGCCCAGCCATTCGGGCTTGGCAAATGGCGTATTTTCATCGGACAGCTCAATTTCGGCCACAATCAGCGGGGCGTTGTCGCCAAAGTATTCATCGACATCAAACACAAAACCGCCGTATTCGATGGCATAGCGGTGTTTTTCCAGCTTAAACGGGCACATTTCGGCCAGCATGGTTTGCGCGTGTGCCAGCGGCACCGGGTATTCGAATTCATGGCGCGACACATCGGAAATAAAGCCTTTGATGGTGAGCCAAGCCTGCTCGCCCGCAATGCGCACGCGGATGCTGCATTCTTTGTCTACCTTCATATAGCCTTGCTGCAAGGTTTGCGGCTGCGCCAAGGCGCGCCAGGCATCGCCTTGAACCAAAAAACGGCGCTCGATTTCAATACTCATGTTGGTTTGTGCTTTCAGGCAGCCTTGCCTAATACCCATTCTAAAAAATAACCTAACTGCGTTGACTCGCCTTGTCGTACGTGTGTACTGTCTGCGGCTCACCGCCTTGTTATCTTAATTTTTATTATGGGTATAAATGATTAAAACGGTTTGAAAATCACCAGATACAGCGCCAGCGCCATAATCACCACCGGCACTTCGTTAAAAAAACGGTACCAGCGGTGGCTGTAGCGGTTGCGGTTGTCTTGGAAGTCTTGCAACAGCTTCCAGCAAAAGCCGTGGTAGCCCAGTAAAATCACGCCTAGGGTAACTTTGGTGTGCACCCAGCCCATGCCCCACCATTGAGTAATAAACGGAATCACAAAGCCAAACAGTAAGGCCAGCAAGCCCAGCGGGGTCATGAATTTAAACAGTTTTTCTGCCATCAGCAGCAGGCGTTGGTATTCCACGCTGCCGGGCGACACCATGGCCATGTTAACGTAGATGCGCGGCAGGTAAAACAAGCCGGCAAACCAGGCAATAATAAAGAAAACATGCAGTAATTTAAGCCATAAATACATGATGCGGGCTGCCTGAAAGGAAGAATAGGATGGGTTGGGTTCGCACGGGCGGACAGCATCAATTGTAACCGCTTATGGGTGCGGATGAAACCGCAGCCCCAGCTTGCTGCCCCATTCAACCCACTGGTAAACGGTGAGCAAATAGCTTTCTTGCAGCAAAAAGCGCAGCTTGGATTGGGTGGCGCTGTAGCGGCTGGTGGGGGTGGGCGAGGTTTCGGCATTTAAGCCCAAATCTTTGGCCATCACGGCGGCGCGCGCCATGTGGTAGGGGTCGCTTACGATAATCAGGCTGTTGATGTTGTTGTCGGCAGCCACTTGTTGGGCGTTTACCAAGTTTTGCCAGGTGTCGCGCGAGCGGTTTTCATAGAGAATATCATCGGCAGGCACGCCTTGCTGCATGGCGTAGCGGCGACCCACTTCAGCTTCGGTCATAAAGCCCGGCTTGGGGGTGCCGCCGGTGAAAATCAGCTTGGCCACCTGTTTTTGCTGATATAGGGTGATGGCATGGTTGATGCGTTCGCGAAATACGGGGGATGGGCGCTTATCCCACGCCGCCGCACCCAGCACAATGGCGGCATCCGCCGTTTGGGTGTGTTCGAGCCGGCTGTAATAATACACTTGGCCGATGCTGAACAGTGCGTTGGCCAGCATCAGCAGCAAGCTGATTTTAAAGCCCAGCCAAAGATAATGAAAAAAACCGCGGCGGCGTGCAGACATGGGAAAACCGGTGTTAAGGCAGCAAGGCTTCGATGTTATCCAGCGGGCGGCCCACGGCGGCGCGGTTGCCCACCACGGCAATCGGGCGTTCAATCAGCGCCGGATGGGCGGCCATGGCGGCAATCAACGCTTCATCGCCGGCGTCGGCCAGATTCAGCTCGGCATACAGGGCATCGTTGCAGCGCATCATTTGCCGGGGTGAATCGGCATTGAGCTGGCCAACAAGTTGGCGGATGTCGTTTGCGCTGGGCGGGGTATCCAAATAATTGACAATATGGGTTTTGAGACCGCGCAATTGCAACATGGCCAGTGCCGCACGCGATTTGCTGCAGCGCGGATTGTGGTAAAGTGTGACGGCTGCTTTCATGGCCGGCTCCCAATAAAATAAGATGGCTTTGAGTGTGGCCGATTGCATGGCAGTTGGCAAGTATTTTGTGGCAGTGCAATATGGGGTATAGATAGAATCAATAGCTTAATTACTTAGCATAAATAAATATTTTGGCGGCCATGGCGTGGTTGCCTGTACTTTGCTTATTCGGACATTAAATTATGCGATTATTGAAATCATCATCGGTTGTTATTTTTTCATCTTGGCGCATTAAGCTGCTACTGTGGGCAATGGCAAGCGCCTTGGCCACTACTGCCACCGCCGCCGAGTTGCAATCATGGCCGCAAAACAAGCCGGTGTCATTGACGCCCGGCGGCCATGATATTCAGGTGGTGAATGTGTGGG
The DNA here is from genome assembly GCF_016894345.1 of Paralysiella testudinis. Lineage (GTDB taxonomy): Bacteria > Pseudomonadota > Gammaproteobacteria > Burkholderiales > Neisseriaceae > Paralysiella > Paralysiella testudinis. The sequence goes on along the minus strand of NZ_CP069798.1, from coordinate 1,947,946 downwards.
CCACGTGGTGCGCGCCGTGCCGCAAAGAAATGCCTTTGTTGTCGCGCTGGTATGTGAAGCAGCAGCAAAGCCGCGCCAAGCCCAAGGTGAGTATGGTGGGCGTGGCGCTGGACAGCGAGGCCAATATCGCCCGCTTTGTGCGGCAAACGCCGGTGCGCTACCCTTTGTGGCGCTACAGCGGCACCGACAGCACCGCATGGATGAAAACACTGGGCAATCCGGTGGGCGCATTGCCGTTTACACTGGTGCGCGCGCCGCAATGCGGCTTTCAGGCAGCCTTGTTGGGTGAAGTGGACGAAGCCAAGCTGGATAAAGCGGTGGCGCAGGCACGGCAGCAATGTGGGCGTAGGCGCTGATTTTGGCTTGCTTGCCAAAACCGCGGATTGAAAGTGATGGTTGGGGAAATCCGCCAAAGGCTGCCTGAAGCCACCAAATCCACTCAAAAGCACCGCCCAACGGCCATGTTGGCGGTGCTTTTGGTTTGAGCGCGTTGGCCAATATCATATTTTCTACGATGATGCGCTGCTGTTGCCATGGGCGGATAACACCTGCCGCACCGCCGCCTGCCATTGCTGCAGCCGTGCTTGGCGCTCGTCGGCGCTGATTTGGCTGTCGAAACGGCGCTCCAGCTGCCACATATCGGCCACATCCGACGGGTTAAACAGGCCGCAGGCCAGCCCGGCCATTTTTACGGCGCCAAAGGCGGTGATTTCGGTGAGGGTGGGGCGCAATACCGGCACGCCGAGGATGTCGGCCTGAAACTGCATCAGCATATTGTTGGCGCTGGCGCCGCCGTCTACCCGCAATTCGGTGAGCGGTGTTGGCGCGTCTTGCTGCATGGCATTGAGCACATCGGCTACCTGAAAGGCAATCGCTTCCAGCGCGGCGCGGGCAATGTGTGCCTTGCCGGTGCCACGAGTGAGGCCGCTGAGGCTGGCGCGGGCATCGGCCTGCCAGTAGGGCGCGCCCAAGCCGGTAAAGGCGGGCACCAACACCACGCCCTCGCTGCTGTCTGCTTGCTGTGCCAGCGCCTCGATTTCATGGCTGTGGCGTACAAAGTCAAGGTTGTCGCGCAGCCACTGCACAATGGCACCGGCCATAAACACGCTGCCTTCCAGCGCGTATTGGGTGGGCTGGCCGCTTTGTTGCCACGCCACGGTGCTGAGCAATTGGTGTTGGCTGTGGATGACTTCGCTGCCGGTGTTCATCAGCATAAAGCAGCCGGTACCATAGGTGTTTTTGGCCATACCCGCATGCACACAGCCATGGCCGAACAGCGCCGCTTGCTGGTCGCCCATAGCGGCAAACAGCGGCAGTTGTGCGCCCAACAGCCCGGCGGCGGTGTGGCCGATAAGGCTGCCTGAAGGCACGATTTTCGGCAAAATGGCCGCCGGAATATCAAATAAATCCAATAATTCGGCCGACCACTGGCCGCTGTGGATGTCCATCAACATGGTGCGCGCGGCATTGCTGATGTCGGTAACATGCAGGCCGCGGGTGAGCTGGAAAATCAGCCAGCTGTCGATGGTGCCGAACGCCAGCCGCCCCTGTGATGCCAGCTCGCGTGCTTGCGGGGTGTGTTGCAACAGCCACGCCAGTTTGCCGGCGCTGAAATAAGGGTCGAGCTTAAGGCCGGTGATGTGTTGAATGCGCGCCTCATGCCCGGCTTCGCGCAAAGCTTGGCACCACGGCGCAGTGCGGCGGTCTTGCCACACCAGTGCCGGTGCCAAAGGCTTACCGCTGGCTTTGTCCCACAGCACGGTGGTTTCGCGCTGATTGGCCAAGCCGATGGCGGCGATATCGCCGGCCAATAGCCCAGCTTGGCTGATGGCTTCTTGGGCGGTGCCGATTTGGGTGTTCCAAATGGCCCACGCGTCTTGCGTTACCCAGCCCGGCTGCGGGGTGGCCAGCGCAAACGGCTTTTGTGCCATCGCCAATACTTGGCCTTGGGCATCGAATACGATGGCGCGGCTGGAGGTGGTGCCTTGATCCAAAGCCAATAAGCAGCCCATGGCGGCTCTCCTTATTCAATTGCATTTCAGGCAGCCTTTAAAGGCTGCCTGAAAACAAAAACGGGTGGTTTTGTAAATTAAATCGCCGCGATAAACAGCGCCACAATGCACAACAAGCCCACGGCCCACACAATCGAGCGCATAGTGGCCATGTCTTTGATGTAAAGCCAGATATAGGCTAAGCGGCTGAACACAAACAGCAGCGCCCAAAAATTGATGCTGCCTTGGGCGGCATTGCCGCTGGTGTGGGCGATAATCACGGCAGCGGCAAAGGGCGCAAACACTTCAAAGCTGTTTTGCTGCGCCGCATTGGCTCGCGCGGCCACACCTTGGGTGTTGGCCATAAAGTCGCGCGGGTTGTGGTTGTCGCGCCCGCTAAAACCGCCGCTTTTCTTGGCATAGGCGGCGCACAGCCACGGCAAAAACATGGCGATAAACACGCACCAGTAGGCTAGGGTCATAATGGGTTGCTCCTTTGAGTGGGATACTAAAGAGACAGCTTATAGCAGATACCGCTTATAGCAAAGAAAATAAATCATAGCTAAAGCTTGTTTCAGGCAGCCTGTTTGCGGCGGCTGCGCCAGCGCCAGATAATTTGCACCAAAGCATAGCCGATAATGGCAAAAATGCTGCCCATAATCAATATCCCCAATGCCAAGGGTTTACCAAAACGGGCGGCCCAAGCAGCGGCATTGCCCCAGAAGCCGGGTTCGCCAAAAGCGGGCATGATTAATTCGGGGTGTGGCGCATCGCCAATCAAGACCCAGCTGCCCAGCTCATAGGCGGCCACATACAGGGGAATCAGGGTAACGGGGTTGGTGTAGAGGGTGGAAAACAAGGCAATCGGTACTTGGGTGCGCAATACATAGGCCAGCATCAGTGCCGAAAAAAACTGTGTTGGCGCGGGCAACATGCCGCAAAACAAGCCGATGGCCACCGACAAAGCCACTTTGTCGCGGCTAAACGCCCAGTATTCGGGCTTGTTAAACCAATGAGCAAAGGGCTTGAACCAGCGCGAGGAAAAGATTTTTTCGCGGGTGGGCAGTTTGTGTTGCCATTTTTCGAACATGGGTGTGTCGCTGGGTTTCGGTGATTTTGAGCAGTGTGGATTGTAATCAAATTTGTTGGCTTTTAGGTTTGCTCAGCATTGTGCCGCATTGTTTTTGCGGTTTTTTACTTTCAGGCAGAGCGGATGGCGCATTAAGTAAAGGCTGCCTGAAAGGATTTTCAGGCAGCCTTTGGTTTAAGCAGGTGTGTCGGGTTTATACCAATCCTAAAAAATAACCTAACTGCGTTGGCTCGCCTTGCCGTACTACTTGTACTGTCTGCGGCTCGCCGCCTTGTTATCTTATTTTTTAGAATTGGTATTAGCTTTTTTTGGCGATGCCACCATGTTTGGAACAAGCGCCATGCGTGGTTTTGGCGTTGGACTGGGTGCCGTCTTTGCAGACAATTTTACTGGCTTGGTTTTGGGTTTTGAGAGCCGTGGTTTGGCCAGCGGGTTTGGCGGCGGCTTTTTCAACAGGCTTGGCGGTGGTTTTGGCGGGTGTAGCAGCCGCTTTAGTCACCGCTGCAGGTGCGGTTTTGGCTGCTGGGGGCGCTGCTTTGCTTACGGCAGCAGGTGCAGTTTTTTGCGTACCGGTGGGCACTGGGGTGGGGGCGGCGAAAGTGCTGAGTGATGTGGCGCCCAAAATAGCCAGCAAAATGGCAGCGGATAAATTTTTCATATTGCTTCTCCTAATCATCATGCGCACGGTTTGTGCTTGTTGAGCAATATAATGTGCCAAACTTAGACGCGGCTTAGTCTTTTGTGAAATCGTGCAAAACGCATCTGCTATGCTCCACCGCTATTTACGGTAGGTTTTATTGTTGTGTTTAAAAAAATCCGTCTACAACCATGGGTTTCAGACGGATTTTTTATTTGATATTAATGGATTAAATCACAATACGCTTTTCACCACTGCTGCCACATGCTCGGTGGTAAAGCCGAATTCTTTAAACAGCAATTCGGCCGGGGCGGATTCGCCGAAGCGGTCCAGCCCCACTACGGCGCCGTTTAAGCCCACATATTTATACCAGCCGTCGCTCACGCCTGCTTCCACGGCCACGCGCGGCAAGTGGGGCGGCAGCACGCTGTTGCGGTAGGCGGCATCTTGTTGGTCAAACACATTGGTGCACGGCATGGATACCACATGCACGGCAATGCCTTCAGCGGCCAGCGCGGCTTGGGCGTTCACCGCCAGTTCTACTTCGGAGCCGGTGGCGATAATCACCGCTTGGGCGTTGCCTTCAGCCGGGCGCAATACATAGCCGCCACGGGCGATGTCGGCCAGTTGCTGCTCATTGCGCAGCATAAACGGCAGGTTTTGGCGGCTGAAAATCAGGCAGCTCGGATGGCTGGCCGCTTTGGCGGCGGCGGCCCAAGCCACCAGCGATTCGGCGGAGTCGCACGGGCGCCAAACGGCCATATTGGGAATCAGGCGCAGGCTGGCGGTTTGCTCTACCGGCTGATGGGTGGGGCCGTCTTCGCCTAGGCCGATAGAGTCGTGGGTAAACACGAAAATCGGGTTGATTTTCATCAACGCAGCCATACGTAAGGCGTTGCGGGCGTATTCGCTGAACATCAAAAAGGTGGCGCCAAAAGGCTTGATGCCGCCGTGCAGTGCCAAGCCGTTCATGATGGCGGCCATGCCGAATTCGCGCACGCCGTAGTGAAGATAATTGCCGCCGCTGTGCGGTTTTACCGCCACGCTGTTTGACCAATCGGTGAGGTTGGACGGGGTGAGGTCGGCGGAGCCGCCCACCAATTCGGGCAATACTTGCGCCAATACTTCAATGCTGTTTTGGCTGGCTTTGCGGGTGGCGATTTTTTCGGCTTTGGCGCACACGTCTTGCAAGGCTGCCTGAACGTGGGCATCGAAGTTTTGTGGCAGGGTTTTATCCATGCGGCGCACAAATTCGGCAGCCTCGGCAGGGAATTTGGCTTGGTATTGGGCAAACAATGCGTTCCAGGCGTTTTCCAGCTTGGTGCCTTTTTCTTTGGCATTCCAAGCGGTGTAGACTTCTTGTGGCACTTCAAACGGGCCGTGGTTCCAGCCCAAATGTTTGCGGGTGGCTTCGATTTCTTCTGTACCCAAGGGCGCGCCGTGGGTTTTGTGGCTGCCTTCTTTGGTGGCTGCGCCTTTGCCAATCAAAGTTTTGCAGCAGATGATGCTGGGCTTGTCGGTTTCGGCGCGTGCGGCTTCGATGGCGGCTTTCAGCGCGGCGGTGTCGTGGCCGTCTACATTGGGCAGCACGTGCCAGCCGTAGGCTTCAAAGCGCTCGGGGATGTTTTCGGTAAACCAGCCGTCTACTTTGCCGTCGATGGAAATATTATTGTCGTCATACAGTACCACCAATTTGCCCAAGCCCAAGGTGCCGGCGAGCGAGCAGGCTTCGTGCGACACGCCTTCCATCAGGCAGCCGTCGCCCAAAAATACATAGGTGTGGTGGTCAACAATATTGAGGCCGTCTTTATTGAATTCTTCGGCCAGCAATTTTTCCGCCAACGCAAAGCCCACGGCATTGGCAATGCCTTGGCCGAGCGGGCCGGTGGTGGTTTCCACGCCGTCGGTATAGCCGTATTCGGGATGGCCGGGGGTGTTGCTGTGCAGTTGGCGGAAGTTTTTCAAATCATCGATGGATACGTTGTAGCCGGTGAGGTGCAACAGGCTATACAAAATCATCGAGGCGTGGCCGTTAGACAATACAAAACGGTCGCGGTTGTAGAATTTGGGGTTGGCCGGGTTGTGGTTTAAAAACTGTGTCCACAACACTTCGGCCATTTCGGCCATGCCCATCGGGGCGCCGGGATGGCCGGAATTGGCCTGTTGTACGGCGTCTGCGGAAAGAAAACGGATGGCGTTTGCCAGTGGGGAAGCCATAATCTGCCTTTGCTGTTAAAGTTGCAGGCAGCCTTGGCTTGCTGCTTTGAAAAGGCTGCCTGAAATGAATTTTTGGGGTGTTGCGGTGTTGCCTACACCTGTTTCTGCACTAAAAATCGGCTACAAAAAAAATTGTGAGCAGGCGCTAAGAGAAACGGGGCAAATTATCGCATTGTTTGTTGGGATGCAGCAAGGCAAGGTGGGTTTGGATTGTGCTGCTTTGCAGCTTTAAAACATGGTGTGCGTAACTCTGTTACCAAGCAAACGCATAAACCGTGCTGCGTCGATAAACTTCCCCGGCACGCAGCAGATTGGGGGGAAATTCGGTATGGTTGGCCGCATCGGTATAGCCTTGCGCTTCAAAGCAAATGCCGCCGTAGGGCTGCAAAGATTTGCGCCCGGGCACGGCCAGCTTGGGCAGAAAGCCGCCGTTGTACACCACCAGCACGGGGTTGTCGGTGTGAATCTTTAAATTGATGCCGCTGCCGGGGTGGCACACATGGGCGGCAGTGTGTTGCAAGGGTTGGGCATATTCAGGCAGCACATAAGCCGTGTCGATGGCGGTGGTAGCAATGGCGCGCGGCTGGCGAAAATCCAGCGGTGTGCCTGCCACGGCAGCGAGTTGGCCGGTGGGCATCAGCTCGCTGTTGGTGGCGAGGATATCGGCGGCGTTAATTTGCAATTGGTGGTCGGCCACGGTGTTGCCGGGGGCGCCCAAATGGAAATAGCTGTGCTGGGTAAGATTGAGCAAGGTATCGGCATCGCTGCGGGCTTCAAAGTGTACGCTTAGGGCATTGTGTTGATCCAAGCGGTAGCAAACGCTGACATCCAATTGCCCCGGATAGCCTTGATCGCCATCGGCGCTGCGGTGGCTGAGGCGGATTTCTACGCCGCCATCATCGCAGTGGCTGCCGGCAAAATGCCAGGGCACGCTGTCAAAGCCCACAGGGCCGCCGTGCAGCTGATGGCCGTGGTGGTTGGCCGCCAATGGCAGGATTTGCCCGTTTAGCGGGGCACGCGCTTGGCGGATGCGCCCGGCATGGCGGCCAATCACCGCACCCAAATAAGGATATTGGGCGCGATAAGCGGGGGCGGCATAATCTGCGGCTTGCTCAAAACCGAGTACGCATTCGTGTACGCCGTGGCGGGCAGGCACTTGGATTGAGGTAATGATGGCGCCGAAATCGCATACCGATACCGACATACCGTTGCGGTTGCTGAGGGTGTATAAGGTGGCAGGGTGTTGTTGGATATGGCCGAAAGGGCGTTGGTTGAGCTTGGCTGTCATGTGAAGGTGTTTTGGGGCTGGATAACTGGGGCGCAGTATAAGCCGCTGCATGGCGAACACGCAAAAAAAGGTGTGGCCAAAGCCACACCCAAACACACACACATCAAGAGGAAATCAAAATAAGTGCTAGGTTAATGCAGGCAAGCGGTTTATTTGCCGTCTTTTTCCACCTGTTTTTTCACCCAGAAGAAAAGGTAGGTGGCAATCATAATGATGACTACAATGGTAATAAGGGACAAAATGCCGATGGGGGATTTGAATAATTCGGCAAACAGTTCCATAACGCGCTCCCTTAAGTCAGTATTGGGTTTATTGGGCTTGGCGGCGCTGCCGCTGAGTAGATGTAGCGATTATAGCGGCCTGTTTTTTTAGGGCATTGATGTAAATCAAATAATAAAGTAGCCATGTTAAGAAATGTATTGATGTGCATCAAGTCTGTGGATATAGGTGATTTTAGGTGATGTGTGTAATGTGAAAAGGCTGCCTGAAATCATGAAATGGTGTTTCAGGCAGCCTGAAATCATGAAATGGTGTTTCAGGCTGCCTTTACCAGTAAGTGCGTATCTTCAATTATTTATACCCATTCTAAAAATGAGATGACAAGGCGGCAAGCCGCAGACAGTACAAGTAGTACGGCAAGGCGAGCCAACGCAGTTAGGTTATTTTTTCGAATGGGTATTACTTATGATTTGGCGAAATATTGCCGATAAATCCGATCATAAGTGCCGTTGCTTTTAATCGCCTGCAAGCCTTGGTTCAGCTTATTTTGCAATTCGGTATTGCCTTTGCGCACCACAAAGCCGTACTCCTCGGGGGGCAGGTTGTTGTCGGTGAGGGTTTTCAACTTGGCATCTGGATAAGCCTGCTGGTAATACAACATTACGCCGGAGTCGCCAATGGTGGCATCGGCTTCGCCCGACATCACTTTTCGGATGGTTAGAAAAGTGGTGTTTTCATAGGTGGCTTTTTCAGTCAGGCCTTGTTGTTTGGCCATGTCATCCGAGGTGGTACCGGGTTTTAAAGCCAGGCGCATGGGTTTTAAATCGGCAAACGATTGGCTATTGGCGGCACCTGCGCCTAACAATGCCATTTGGCGTGATTCAAAATAAGGGGCGCTAAAATCCATGCGTTCTTTGCGTGCTTCGGTGATGGTAATGCCGGCAGAAACAATATCGGCTTGGCCTTGGTCGAGTGTGTTGAAAATCGACTGCCAGGGATGGCTGGTGTAAGTGAGGCTGAATCCTTGCTGCTGGGCAATGGCGTTCAGAATATCCACGTCAAAGCCACTGGGCCGGTCTTGCTGGTCGCGAAACACAAACGGCGGGTAGGTGGGCTCGGTCATCACTTTGTAAACCGTTGTTGCTGCAACCGGCTGGCTGGCGGTGGTGTCGGCGACAGGGGTGTCGCTGCAGGAAGTGATTAAAAAAGCCATCATGGTGACGGCAGTCCATTTATTAAATTTAGATATAAATAAACCTTTTGGGTTTATGGTGTTGTGCATGTGTACTACTCCAAATATTTATTTTGAATAATCAAATGTTTGGTGTGAAAATATCATTCATTTGAAGGCGCATTATATTTGATTTAATTTCAATTAACTATGAGAAATTATTCTGTTTGGTCAGGTGTTTATAAAGATGTAAAATCAATTTTGGGGTATTACGAGCGATAATGAATCCGAGCGGCATGGTTTGGCGCTGTTTCAGTTTCAATACAGTAGGTCTAACAAATGGCTGCGGGTCACGCATATACTATACGGAAGCGGTTTTTACTGGTATTTTGTTGCTCTGCAAAAGTTTAGGGTCTGTTTACAATTTTCTATTATGGCTGTCGGCACGAAAAAAATTGTTAACAAGCTCTTGGTGCGCCGAAATAGTCGGGTTAAATCAAATTTAGAAAATCGAGTTTAAGGACAAGCGCAATGCAAAAAAAATGGCTGTGGGGCGGGGTGGCAATCGCGGCAGTGTTGGCGGGCATCGGGGTGTGGGTGAACCTCACCGGCAGCAAAGGGCTGCCTGAAGGCTTTGCCGGCGGCAACGGGCGCTTGGAATTGCAACGCATGGACGTGGCCACTTTATATGCCGGCCGGGTGGTGGCGCTGCGGGTAGACGAGGGCGATGAAGTGGCGCAAAACGCAGTGCTGGCCGAGTTGTCGTCCGATCAAAGCAACAGCCAATTGGCCGGTGCCGAAGCGGCCAAGCAGCGGGCGCAAGAAGCGGTGGCGCGGGCGGATGCCGAAATTGCCGCCCAGCGCCAGCAGCAAAAAACTGCGCAAATGGAGCTCGACAATACCCGCCGCTTAAAAAACGAAGCCTTGGTGTCGGCGGCCGAAGTGCAACGGCGCCAAGCGGCGCGTGATGCCGCTGCCGCAGCGGTAAAAGCCGCGCAAGCCGGGCGTGCCGAAGCGGTGGCGGCGGTGGCGCAGGCACAGGCGCAAACCGATGCGGCCGCTTCTGCCAATCAAGATATGCAAATCCGCGCGCCGATTGCCGGGCGGGTGGAATACCGCATTGCGCAAGTGGGCAATGTGGTGGGCGCGGGCAGTAAAGTGGTTACGCTGCTCAACCCGGCCGATGTGTCGATGAATGTGTTTTTGCCAGTGGCCGATACCGGTAAGCTCATTTTGGGCAGCGAGGCGCGCATTGTGTTGGACGGCATAGATGCAGTATGGCCGGCCGCGGTGCAATTTATCGCTGCACAAGCGCAGTTCACCCCAAAAGCAGTGGAAACCGCCGCCGAGCGCCAAAAAATGATGTATAAGGTGCGCCTGCGCATTCCGGCGGACATTGCGTTGCAACACAAAAACCTGCTCAAAGGCGGCCTTACCGGCAACGGCTATGTGCGCCTGAATGCCGATGCGGCTTGGCCGGAGCAATGGGCGGTGCGCTTGCCTAAAGCAGAGGCTGCACGCTGATGCTGCCTGAAGCTGTGCCCGCTGGCACCGATGCGGTGGTGCTGCGCCAACTCAGCCACCGCTACGGCAAAACCCAAGCCTTGCGCGCGGTAGACTTAGCGCTGCCGGCCGGTGCCACCATTGCGCTGATTGGCCCGGACGGCGTGGGCAAATCCACATTATTGTCGTTGGTGGCAGGCATTAAAATCATCCAAAGCGGCCAAGTGCAAGTGCTGGGCGGCGATATGGCCGACAAAAAAACGCGCCAAGCCTTGTCGCACCGCATTGCCTTTATGCCGCAAGGGCTGGGGCACAATCTTTATCCCACTTTATCCATCAATGAGAATGTCGACTTTCACGCCTGCCTGTTCGGCCTGAACGCCGCCGAGCGGCAAGCGCGGATTGCGCGGCTGTTGCAGGCCACCGGCTTGGCACCGTTTGCCGAGCGTGCGGCGGGCAAGCTTTCCGGTGGCATGAAACAAAAGCTCAGCCTGTGCTGCGCCTTGGTGCACAACCCGCAACTGCTGATTCTGGACGAACCCACCACCGGCGTAGACCCCTTATCGCGGCGGCAATTTTGGGCCTTGGTGGCCGATTTGCGTGCCGAAAACCCGGCCATGACGGTGCTGGTGGCCACCGCCTATATCGACGAAGCCGAAGACTTTGATTATGTGGTGGCGATGGACGACGGCCATTTGCTCGCCGCCGCACCCACCGCACAATTGCTGGCCGACAGCGGCTGCGCCACATTGGAAGCGGCCTATATCCAACTGCTGCCTGAACACAAACGCGGCGACGCCGAAGGCTTGGCGCTCACGCCGTTTGTGGCCGACTCGGGTTCACCCCCGGCAATGGAAGCCGAACACCTCACCAAACGCTTCGGCGACTTCACCGCTGTAGACAATGTGAGCTTTGTGATTGAAAAAGGAGAGATTTTCGGCTTTCTCGGCTCCAACGGCTGCGGCAAATCCACCACCATGAAAATGCTCACCGGCCTGCTGGAGCCAAGCGAAGGCAGCGCGCGCCTGCTCGGCCACCCCACCGATGCCAACGACATGGCCACACGGATGCGCGTGGGCTATATGTCGCAAGCGTTTTCGCTCTACGAAGAGCTCAGCGTGCGCCGCAATCTGTATCTGCATGCCAAGCTCTACCAAATGCCCACCGACCAAGCCCGTGCCGCAGTAGACGATGCCTTGCAGCAATTCGAGCTGGCCGCAGTGGCCGATGCCAAACCGGCGGCTTTGTCGCTGGGCATCCGCCAGCGCCTGCAATTGGCCGCTGCCTGTTTGCACCGCCCGGAAGTGCTGATTTTGGACGAGCCCACTTCCGGCGTGGATCCGGCCGCGCGCGATATGTTTTGGCAATACCTGCTTACCTTGTCGCGGCGCGACAAAATCACCTTGTTTGTGTCTACCCATTTTATGAACGAAGCGGCGCGTTGCGACCGCATTTCGCTGATGCATCAAGGGCGGGTGCTGGATGTGGGTACGCCGCCAGAATTGTGCGAACGCCAGCATACCGACAGCTTGGAAGAAGCCTTTATCGCTTATTTGCAACAGGCCGAAAACGAAAATTCCGAAAACAACCATCAAGCCACAGAAGCTGCCCATGATGATGTTTCAGGCAGCCTGAAAACCACCGTATCGAAAGTTTCAGGCAGCCTTGCCGATGGCAAGCACGCACGGCAAAGCGGCTTATCCGGCTGGCTGGCCACGGTGTGGACGTTTGCCGTGCGCGAAGGGCGCGAGCTGCTGCGCGATCCGGTGCGGCTGTTTTTTGCCTTATTCGGGCCGGTGTTGCTGATGATGGCGGCGGCGGTGAGCGTGTCGTTTGACGTGAAAGATGTGCGTTTTGCCGTATTGGATCATGACAACACCAGCTTAAGCCGTGAATTGACCACTTATTTTGAAGGATCGCCGTATTTCAAAGCCACGCCGCCCTTACACAATGAGGCCGATATTGACCGCGTGCTGCGCGGCTCGCAAGCGCGGCTGGTGGTGGAAATCCCTGCCGGTTTCGGCCGCGATATGCTGCGTGGCGAACAGCCGGAAGTGGGCTTTTATATTGATGGCGCCATGCCGTTTACCGGCGAAAACATCCGCGCCTTTGTGCAAGGCATCATGGCCGATTATGGGCGCAACCGGCTGCAAGCGGCGGGCTATCCGCTGGATGGCGCAACGATGGTGGCCGTGGAGCCGCGCTTTGTTTACAACCCCGACTTTAAAAGCATTTTTGCCATCACCCCGGGTATGATTATGATGGCGATGATGCTGATTCCGGTGATGATGACCGCGCTGGGCGTGGTGCGCGAAAAAGAAATCGGCTCGATTACCAATCTGTATACCTCGCCCGCTTCGGTTACTCAGTTTTTGGTGGGCAAGCAGCTGCCTTATGTGGCCTTATCGATGGGCAGCTATTTATTGCTGGTGTGGCTGGCGGTGGTGGTGTTGGCGGTGCCGGTGAAGGGCAGCTTTTGGGCCATGAGCGTGGGCGCTTTGGCGCTGATTTTTGCCGCCACCGCCTTTGGCTTACTGATTTCCAGCTTTGTGCGCTCGCAAGTGGCGGCTATTTTCGGCTCCTCGATTGCGGCGATGATTCCGGCGATGAATTTTTCCGGCCTGCTGTATCCGGTGTCTACCTTGGAAGGCGCCAATTATTGGCTGGCGTGGGGCTTTCCCAGCGCTTGGTTTCAGCTCATTAGCTTGGGTGGCTTTACCAAAGGCTTGGGCTGGGCAGCGTTTGCGCCGATTTATCCGGTGCTGCTGCTGTTTACGCTGGCGTATGTGGCCTTGGCCAGCGTATTGCTGAAAAAGCAGGAGCGTTAAGATGAGCCCAAAGCCGCGTTCACAACATCAACATAACACTACCCCACAGGCACATTTGCGTGGGCTCGGCATTGGGCGCTGGTTTAAAAACGTGTGGCAGCTCAGCCGCAAAGAGCTGCAAAGCCTGCTGGGCGACGTTACCTTAATGGCGCTGGTGGCGGTGGTGTTTTCGGTGGTGGTGTATTCGGTGGCCACCGGCATCACCAGCGAGGTTAAAAATGCCTCGGTGGCGGTGCTCGATGGTGACCGCTCCGCTTTGTCGTACCGCATCCGCGATGCTTTGCAGCCGCCGTATTTCCAAACCCCGGTGGTGATTGCGCGCGAAGACGTGGATGCCTTGATGGACAAGGGCGATTATGTGTTTGTGTTGGATATTCCGCCCAATTTCGAGGCCGATGTGTTGGCCGGGCGTGCGCCGCAAATCCAAGTGCTGGCCGATGCCACCGCGATGACGCTGGCGGGCATGGGCAGCGGCTACATCAACCAGATTGTGCAGCAGGAAGTGGCCGCCTTCACCCACAGTGGCTCACTAGAAGCAGCCCTGCCAATCAAGCCGGTGGTGAGTGTGTGGTTCAATCCTAATGGCGAAACGCCGTGGTTCACCGCCATGATGCAGGTGCTGGCCAGCACCACTTTATTGTCGATGATTGTGGCCGGCGCGGCGGTGATTCGCGAACGCGAACACGGCACCATCGAGCATTTGCTGGTGATGCCGGTGCGCGCCAGCGAAATTGCCATGGCCAAAATCCTCACCAACAGCGCGGTGATTGCGCTGGCGGCGTGGTTGTCGCTGCGGCTGGTGGTGATGGCGTGGCTGCAAATTCCGATTAACGGCTCGATTGCGCTGTTTATGGTAGGCACGGTGCTGTATTTGTTTTCGATGACGTCTTTAGGGGTGTGGCTGGCCACGCTCACCCCGAATATGCCGCAATTCGGCCTGCTGTGCCTGCCGATTTATATGGTTACCCGCCTGCTTTCCGGCGCCGATGCGCCGCTGGAAGCCATGCCGCAGTGGATACAGCAAGCCACCCAATTTTCTCCGGTAACCCAATATGCCAAGTTCAGCCAAGATGTGTTATTCCGCAGCGCCGAAGTGGCGATTGTGTGGCCGCAACTGGCCGCCATGACCGCCATGGGCGCAGTATTCCTTACCTTGGCGCTGTTGCGCTTTCGCAGTATGTTGGCGCGGCAGGGCTAGCCGGGAATCAGGTGTCAGGAATCAGGTGTCGGGAATCAGGTGTCGGGAATCAGGTGTCGGGAATCAGGTGTCGGGAATCAGTAGATACCATCTCTCGCATCAAGCCGCAATGGTTATTTTGGCCTGATATTCGCATTGGTGCTTCAACACACCAAAGCAAATCTGTACCAAGCGGCGCATCGCTGCGCCGATGGTCTGCATTTCCGTTTTGTTTCTGGCTTTCAGTCTGCGGTAATGCGCGTTAATATCCGGATTCCACGTTTTTGCAACCACCGCAGCCATATACAACTTAGCTCGTATGACCGAACTGCCCCGCTTGGAAAGCATGGCTTTGCCTTTGTGTTTGCCGGATTCCCGTTTTTTCGGCACCAATCCCAAATAGGCAGCCATTTGCGAGGCGGAGGTAAAATGTTTGCTATGATAGAGCGCAACCATGCGCAATGAAACCACTTCACCTACACCGGGTATGCTGCGCAGTAAAGCACGGTCTTTTTCAAATCAGGATGCCGGTCAATATGTTGTTCGATTTCCTGTGTGATGGTGCTGATCTGCTGCTTCAAATTGGTCTGCATGGTGCTGATGGACTGGCTGACCGCTTCGGGAACAGCGCTGAATCCGGCTTTCTCCATGCGGTTGTCTTCACGCTGCAGATCGCTTTGCAGCGCATCTAGACGGGCTAGTAGTGCGTTGAGCCGCTTGATGTGGGGTGCAGCAGGCTGCCATTGGCGTACTTTGTGGTGCATGAGGCGGTCAATACCGGCTCTGGCCAGTGACTGGCTATCAGCCTTATCGGTTTTGTGCAAGCTGTCGTATTTGGCATAATGGGCACTGTCGGCAGGATTAAGCAGATAAACGGCGATGCCTTTGTTATGCAGGTACTCTGCCAATGCTTCGTGGTAAACGCCGGTGGCTTCCATGAAAATTTTGAGTAGGCTTAAGTCTTCACCGATGTTTTTATACAGCCATTCTGTCAGTTGGTTAAAGCCTTGGAGGTGGTTTGGCAATGCTTTGGTTTTGATTTTACTGCTGCCAATGTCGCGGATAAGAGCACAATCTAATTTGTTTTTGCTGATGTCGATGCCCAATACTTGGAAGTTCATCATAATCTATCCTTATTTATGCAGTGTCTTGCGGGCGCTGCCGCGCACTGGATACCATTCAGATTGTAGGATGAGGTGTATGGCAGTGTTATCTACATTTCAGTGTCGGGCACTTGGGTCGGATACAGTTTGCTGCCATACGGGGCGGGAATAATACGCGTTTTACTCACCGCTTGAGAGATACAAGGTCGGATTCTTGAATCCGACGCTTGTTCGCAGAATAAGATTGTAAACAGGCTCTTAGGCTGCCTGAAAGCTCAAAAAACCCTTTCAGGCAGCCTCTAAACCAGAAAGAACCCCATGAAATACGCGTTTGCCATCCGTTTATTCGCCATCGGCTCATTGGCCGCTTGTGCACACCAACAAATAGACGTAGAGCCGCAAGTGGCGCTGCCGGATCAATTCAGCCACACCGCTGCAGCGCAAGGCAGCGCCGAAATGGCGCAATGGTGGCGTGCATGGCCGGATCCATTGCTGAGGCAATTGGTAGAGCAGGGCTTGGCGGCCAACCGCGATTTGGCCGCCACCCGCGCCAAGCTCACCGCCGCGCGCGCCACCGCCGCCACCGCGCGTGCAGACTTGGGCCCGCAAGCGGCGATTATGGGCAGCGTAGGCGCACACAATGTGCAATTGGACAACCCGCTTGGCAGCGACGTGCGCCAAAGCTTGGCGGCGTTGAATACCCCGCTGAGTGAAGACAGCCAGCGGCTAAGCGGGCACAACAGCCGCCTCGGTTTTTCCGCCAGCTGGGAGCCGGATATTTTCGGTGCCAAACGCAGCGATGCCGACGCCGCCAATTATGCCGCGCTGGGCGAAGCTGAAAAATGGCACGGTGCGCAAATGCTGCTGGCCACCGATATTGCCGACCACTATTTACAAGTACGCGCCTTGCAACAGCGCATCCGCAGCGGCCAAAACAGCATCGCTACCTTGCAACAGCTGCACCGCTACAGCCAAGGGCGCTTTAATGCTGGGCAGGCCAGCGACTACGATGTGCGCGACATTGCCGCCAAAGTGAGCGCACTGCAAGCACAGCAAGCCACCTTGCAAGCGCAAGCCGATGCCCACACCCGCATACTGGCCGTGCTCACCGGCCAAACCCCGCAAAACTTCACCTTGCCCGCTGCCGGCACCGATATACTTGCCAATCTGCCTGCCGCGCCCAGCGGCCAACAGCCGGTGCAAGTGCTGGAGCGCCGCCCCGATGTACGTGCCAACCGCGCCGCGGTGCAAGCCTATAGCGCCAAACTGGCCAGTGCCCGCGCCGACTTGTTGCCGCGCTTCGATATCCAATTTGTGTGGCAAACCGGCCGCATCCGCTTAGACAGCGACTTGCCCGCCATGAAAGGCTTGGGCGGCTTGGTGAGCGCCGGGGTAACGCTGCCGATTTTTACCGCCGGGCGCATCCAGCGCAATATCGACGCCGCCGATGCCCGTTTAAGTGCGGCATTGGCGCAATACGACCACAGCATCCTCAACGCCTTGGCCGAAGTAGACAGCAGCTATCAATTGCAATATAGCCTACACCGCCAAAACCGCTGGCTGGCCGATGCGGCAGCACAAGCGCAACAACAAGCCACCGGCGCCGATAAACTATTCCGCTACGGCCACCTCACTTTGGATCGCAGCTTAAGCGCCCGCCTAAACGCCGAAGACTTGGCCGAGCGCCAAATCCAAGGCCGCCTGGCCGAAGCGCAAAACCTGCTCAATATCTACAAAGCTTTGGGCGGCGGCTGGGATGGCCAAGATGCAGAGCCTGCTTTCAGGCAGCCTGTGAAGGATTGATTTTTTTTCAGGCAGCGTTTCTCATTAAATTAAAGGCTACCTGAAAAGGTGAATATTGTTTTTAAGGTTAAGGCTGGTAAAAATAAACGATTTCCGCTATCTTTGCGCTCAACACCAATCTTGGAACGCACACACCGTGAAACCCTGCTTTTTGCCTATTTCGTCTTGGCACCGCCGCCTCGGCCTATTGCTGTTGCCGTTGCTGCTGGGTGCTTGCAGCGCATTGCAATACCAGCCTTTGCGCAGCATAGACCACATCAATCTGCAAGAAGGCTACCGCCTGCAAACCGCCGCACAGCACAAATACGCAGCCAATAAAGACGATGATGTGCTGATGGTTTTAATGTTTTCCGGCGGCGGCACCCGGGCGGCCGCATTCGGCTATGGCGTGCTGGAAGAAATGAACCGGCAACAAGTGCGCATCGGCAACAAAACCGGCAGCCTCACCGAGCATGTGGATTTGGTCTACGGCATTTCCGGCGGCTCGGTGTTGGCCGCCTATTACGGCCTGCACGGCGCGGCGGTGATTCCGGAATTTGAGCGCCGTTTTTTAAGCCAGAATTTTCAAAAAGTGCTGATGCAGCAGGTGTTTTCCGTTTCCAACTGGCCACGGCTCACCTCGCCGCAGTTTGGGCGCGGCGATTTATTGCAGGAACAGCTGGATTTGCAGCTGTTTCACGGTGCCACTTATGATGATTTGCTGCATCGCCGCCAAGGGCCGTTTGTGGTGATCAGCGCCACCGACATGACCTTGGGCAGCCGGCTGGATTTTTTGCAGGAATATTTCGATGTGTTGTGCGTGGATTTAACCGATATGCCGGTGTCGCGTGCGGTGGCGGCTTCCAGCGCGGTGCCGATGGTGTTTTCACCGCTCACATTGAATAATCACGGCGGCCAATGCGGCTATCATCTATCACCCGAATTGGCCGAGGCCGCCGCCGAAGCCAATAACGGGCGCTTTAACACCAAACAAAGCTATGTGCGCATTGTGCGCCAATATCAAAACAGCCAAAAACGGCCTTATATCCATCTGCTCGACGGCGGGCTCACCGATAATTTGGGCTTGCGCAGCCTGTTGGACGCCACCCAAATTTATAATCGCGATACGCTGTACCAGCAATTTGCCCCGGGCAAAGTGCGCAAAGTGGTGTTGATTAATGTGAACGCACAAACGCAAATGAGCCAAGACATCGATGCCAGCGCCGATGTGCCCGGCTTTGGCGCGGTACTCAATGCGGTGGTGAATATCCCCATCGACCGCTATTCACACGAAACCCAGCTTCAATTCCAGCAATACATCGATTCTTTGAACCAAAAACGCTCGGCGGATGATCCAACGCTGTATTTTATCAGCGTCAACCTGCTTGATTTGCCGTCTTCGCCCCTGCGTGACCGCGTGGCGCGCATTCCCACCACCTTTTACCTGCCGCGCGAAGATGTGCGCAACCTGAAAACCGCCGCCGCCACCTTGCTCAACGGCTCATCGGAATATCAACGCCTGCTGCATGATTTGAATACCCGCCCGGCAAACGATGTGCCTGCACCGGCGGCGGCATCGGCAGTGGCCGCATCAGAAATAGCAGCACCGGCACCGGTGGCAAAATAGCACCACATGGGTTTTCAGGCAGCCTATGGCGGCAGTAATTTGCCCGGATTCATCATCCCTTGCGGATCCAAGGCTTGCTTATTGGCGCGCATCCAGGCCAATTCGGCTTCGCTGCGCACGCGCGGCAGCCAGTGGTTTTTAAGCTGGCCGATGCCGTGCTCGGCGGCGATGGTGCCGCCCAGCGCCAAGGTTTGTTCATACACCAATTCATTCACGGCATCTTCATAGGCATACACTTCATTACCCAATACCTGCGGCAAAAACACATTGTAATGCAGGCTGCCGTCGCCCAAGTGGCCGAACACCACGATATTGGCATCGGCAAAGCGGGCGCGGACGGCCTCGGCGCAAGCCGGTACAAAGGCGGCCACGGCGGCAATCGGCAGGGCGATGTCGTGCTTGATGCTGGCACCGATATTGCGCTGGGCGGCGGAAATATTTTCGCGCAGCGTCCACAGATTTTGCCGCTCGGTGTGCGATTGCGCCACCACCGCTTCATCCCAGCCGTGTTGGTGCAGCAATTCGGCCAAAGGCTCGGTTAAATCGGTAGCGGCAAAGCTGTCGGTCAGCTCCAGCAGCACATGCCATTGCCCGACCAAGGGCGCGGGCAATTGGCTGTAGGCGCTGGAGAGGCTTAAGGCGTAATCGCTGATTAATTCAAAGCTGCTTAAGCGCTCGCCGAATTGGTTTTTCACCGCGGCGAGCAAATCCACCGCCGCATCAATGCTGCCCAGCGCCACCCAAGCGGTGCAAACGCTTTGCGGCGGTGCAAACAGCTTTAGGGTGGCGGCGGTAATCACCCCCAATGTACCTTCGCTGCCAATCAATTGTTGCTTTAATTCATAGCCACTGGTGTTTTTGTGCAAAGGCTGTAGCTGGCTCACCAAGCTGCCGTTAGGCAGCACCGCTTCCAGCCCCAACACCAAATCGCGGGCGGTGCCGTAGCGCACCACATTCAGCCCGCCCGCATTGCAGGCAATATTGCCGCCGATTTGGCACGATCCTTCGCTGGCGAGGCTGAGCGGAAAAAAGCGCCCGGCTTCGGCGGCAAGGCGCTGCACCTCGGCCAGTACCATGCCCGCTTCTACAGTGAGGCTGTTGTCGGCTAAATTTAACTGACGCAGGCGGTTAAGCTTGCCCAGCGACAAAATCACCCCGCGCCCGGCCACCGTGGCGTGTGGGGTGGCACCGCCGCACAAACCGGTATTGCCGCCTTGCGGGGTAACCGCAATCTGCTGGGCAAAACAATAGCGCATAATCGCCTGCACCGCCGCCACCGAGCGCGGCTGCAATACCGCCCACACTTCGCCTTGGTAGCGGCGGCGCTGGTCGAGGCAAAACGGTGCCATGGCATCGGCGTCGGTGATGATTTCATTGGCAGCCAAAATTTGGCCTAGCGCGTGAAGATGGTTTTGCGGCGTGTTCATAAGGGCAGGGCGGCAGGAGAAAAAGCAGATTGTACGGCAAAAGCCCTACCGGCGGCGGCATAAAGCGCTGCAAAGAAGCGGTGCTCGCAGTACAATGGCGGCTGTTTGCGCCATTCCAATACTGTAAGGATAAAGCATCATGTATTTTGTTGACCGCACCGCCGTGGTGCTCAAGCCCACCGCGGCTTTTTTGGCTTGGCTGAAAAGTGTAGACGAAGACATGCCCGACCTCACGTTGGCACAGCTGCGCAGCAATTGCACCACATTGCTGGTGCCCGAATTCGACACCCCTGAAGCGGTGATGGGCTATATCGGCGAGCGCAGCCGTGCCATTTTTGAAGCCGAAGTGGCCGGTTGGGAAGTGGAAGCGGAAAAATGGCCGCAAGACATGAGCGCCGAAGGCTTTTGGGCGTTTTTTGAGGTGGAAATCCACGATATGGTGCTGGACATGGAAGATGCCGATTTGCAGGTGTCGCCCGTGTTCGACAATATGATGTAGGCCGGTGCAGGCGTTTCAGACAGCCTTGCGCCCGTCGCGCTATTGGTGTGCCGCCAATCTGGTGGCGCACGGCGCGGCAGGGTGGCTGGCGTGGATTTATTTTTACGGCTGGCCGCGCGGGCTGTTGTGTATCGGCTTGCTGTGTTCGCTGCTGTGGGCATGGCATCAACAATGCTGCCGCCATGCCGATACGGTATTGCGCATTGATGTAGACGCCCACGGCCGCGCCGCGGTGCTTACCGGCAACGGCGTGGCTTATGCGGCCACTTTGCAGCCGGGCAGCTTGGTGCTGCGCTACGCGCTGGTATTGCATTGGGACATCGGCAATCGGCGCTTGCGCCATTGGGTGAGCGCCGACATGACCGATGCAGAAGCGTTCCGGCGCTTGAAGGTTTGGGCGCGTTGGGCGCAGGAGCCGCCCGAGGCTGCCTGAAATGCAACACCGTAATGGTGATGGCTCAATATTGCGGTTTTACCAGATGGTTGGCGCATGATGCACGCCATCGTTTCTTTAATGATGTTTTCAATAATTTATGTTTTTAAGGAGTTGGATATCATGAATCGAGTCATCCTATTGGCTTTGCTTATCGCCAGCCTAACAAACGCATACGCGCAAGAAAACAACCCCACTTGGCAATCACAGCAGCGAGTTCAGCAAGAGCAAGGGTGGATGATGATGGAGCAACAACGCTTACAACAAGAGCAGATGGCCAACCAACCCCCTCAACCCCAAGTTCGCTACAAAACAGTGGCTGAGCAAGAGGCGGAAATTCGCGCCAATGAACGCAATGCGAAAATCCAGCAGGAGAACCTCAAACGGCTGAACGAAAAAACCGTGCAAACCATGAGCGCCAATGATTTTTATGTTTCCATTGCCATCGGCACCAATGATGGCCGCCCCCTGATGGCGGAGCCCGGGTTCAACACCTTACAATCGATGAACAACCGCCCGCAGGCAGAGCGTGATGCCCTGCAAAATTGCCAGCAAAAGGGGCTAAACAATTGCCGCATTCTGGCCACTTATGCCAATGCCTGCGGCGTTATTTACGGCAAGCTCAATACCGATGGTTCCGACTGGCGGGTGAATACCGCCCCGGGGCCGGAGTTTCTGGTTACCAAAACCAATGCCATGTGCCAGAAAAAATACGGCAGCAATTGCGGCACATTACCGCAAACGCCTTATCAATACCCTATTTGCAGTCGCAATTTGCCTAGAAAAGAATTTCACCAAAGCAGTGATCGTGGCGAATACTGGGAGTAAACACATCGGTATAGCCCATTTAAAAAATCAAACCCAAAAAACATCATGCACACATTTTCCAATTTAGACCAATGGCTTGCCCATCTGGAAACCGCCCACAGCGCAGGCTTAATCGATATGGGGCTGGAGCGCGTGGCGGCAGTGAAGCAACGCATGGGGCTGAATCCGGCCTGCCCGCTGATTACCGTGGCCGGCACCAACGGCAAAGGCTCGGTTTGTGCTTATTTAACCCAGATTTACACCGAAGCGGGCTACAAAGTGGGCACGCTCACCAGCCCGCATTTGTTGCGTTTTAACGAACGCATCGCGCTGAATGGTGAGCCGGTGGCCGATGCCGACATTATTGCCAGCTTTGAGCGCATCGAAGCCGCGCGCGGCGATGTTTCGCTCACTTATTTTGAATTCAATACCTTGGCGGCGGTAGACGTGTTTATGCGTGCGGGTGTTGAGGTGATGGTGCTGGAAGTGGGGCTAGGCGGGCGCTTGGATGCGGTGAATGTGTTTGATGCCGATGTGGCGGTGATCACCAGCGTGGATTTGGATCATCAGGCTTATCTGGGCGACACGGTGGAGCAAGTGGCGCGGGAAAAAGCCGGCATTATGCGCGCGGGCAAACCGGCGATTTGTGCCCAAGTGCCGGTGCCCACGAGCTTACGCGATTACGCGCACGCCATCGGTGCCGATTTGCTGGTGGCCGGCGTGGATTTTGGCTGGCAGAAAATGGAGCAGCTGCAATGGTCGCACCGTTTTCACCCGCAAGCCAGTGCTTTATTCCACGGCAGGCGCGCCCGCCATGCCTTGCCGATACCGGCCTTGCGCGGCGCTTTCCAATTGCAAAACGCCGCCTGTGCTTTAAGTGCATTGGCCTGTTTGGATGCGCGGCTGCCGGTGGACATCGGCGCCATCAAGCGCGGCTTGGTGCGTGTGCGCAATCCCGGCCGCTTCCAGGTATTGCCCGGTCGCCCGCTGCGGGTGCTCGATGTGGGGCACAACCCCCACGCCGCCCGCGCCTTGCGCCAAAGCCTACTGGCCTTGCCGTATGCGGAAAAACGGCTAGCAGTGTTCAGTATGCTGGCCGACAAAGACATCGACAGCGTGCTGGATATTTTAAAAGACCAGTTCGACCACTGGCTGATTGCGCCCCTGCATTTGCCGCGCGGCTTGGATATCCACACTTTGCAAGCCAAATTGGCCAAGCATGGTATTGAAAATAGTGTGGTGTATCAGGATATTCAGGCAGCCTGGCAAGCCGCCTTATCGCAAGCGGGCGAAAATGATAGAATTGTGGCCTTTGGGTCTTTTCATACCGTGGCCGACGTATTGGCGCTGGCTTAAAAAATCGCAGGGAAATCACAGATGGCTTCACTCAACCCGCAAGACAGCTACGAACAACTGAAACGCAAAAATCGCCGCCGTTTGGTGGGCGCGGTGGCAATGGTGGCCGTGGCCGCCGCTTTATTGCTCAGCGTATTAAATCAAAACAAAACCCCCGCCAGCCAACAGCAAGAAGTGCTGATTACCGGCCTGAACACCGATGCTTCGGCCATTGCGGTTAGCACCGGTAGCGATGTGACAGCCGCCAGCGCTAGCGATGCCAACTTGGCACCTGGCACCGTGTTAGAGCCGCAGCCTGAATCGGATAATCAGGCGGCCAGCCAAGCCGCCACCTCCGTTGCTGAAAAACCGGCTCCTGTTGCAGGCAGCCTGCCGCCGGTGGTGGTAACCAAACCGGCAGCCACACCGACCCAGCAGGTGCCGGTGCAGGCGGAAACCCGTGCGCAAACACCCGGTAGCAGTGCCAAGCCGCAGCCGAGCACGCCCACACGCAGCGAAACCACCAGCAAGCCCGAAACCAAACCGGAAACCAAACCCGCAACCCAGCCAACACCGCCTGCACGCCCGGCCACCAAACCACCCGCACCCAAGCCAGCCACCAGCACACCCGGCAAATTAAGCCCGCAGGAAATCCTCAACAATAAGGCCGCCACCCAAGTAGTGGCGGCGCCCAAACCTCATCCGCAGGCCATTTTGGATGGGCAGAAAAGCAATGGCAAAGCACTGATTCAGGTGGGGGCGTATACCAATGAAGTACAAGCACGCACCGTGCAGCAAAAATTGGCCGCCGTCGGGGTGAGTGCCACCATCAGCCAAAGCGAAACCAGTAAGGGCACACTCTACCGCGTGCGCACCGGCACCTATGCCAGCCGCGCCCAAGCCGAACAAAATCTGAACCGCATCCGCGCCCAGGGCTTGGACGGCATGGTGATTGGCCAATAAATGACCTTATTCGATATCCTCGCTCTGGGTTTAATCGGCATCAGCGTGTTGGTGTCGATGGTGCGCGGCGTGGTGGCAGAAGTGGCCTCGCTGATTACTTGGATTGTGGCCTTTGTGGTGGCCAAGCTCTTTGCCGCACCGTTTGCGGATATGGCATTAAGCAGCATCCAGCCGCATGCGCTGGCGGTGGTGGTGGCGTTTTTGCTGCTGTTTGTGGCCGCGTGGCTGCTGCAGCATTTTTTGCGCTCTTTGCTCACTTCGGCCATCACGGCGATGGGCTTGGGCGGGGTAAATCGCGTGTTGGGCGGCGTGTTCGGCGCCGCCAAAGGGGTGCTGTTGGTGACTTTGGCGGTGTTGGTGTGCGCTTTTACCGATTTGCCCAAAACACCGGAATGGCAGCAAGCGCAAACCGCTTTTGTGTTTGAACAACTGGCCGAGCTTACCGTGCCGTATCTGCCACCCTTTGTGGCAGAGCAGGTGAAATATCCGTCGTAAGCGGGTAGCGTTAAACATCCAATCTTTCAGGCAGCCCGTAAAAAACCTTGTTAATCATGCCTTTTGCTGTGGAGAAAACCGTTTATGTGTGGTGTATTGGGTATTGTCGGCCATGAGCCGGTTAACCAGCTGTTGTATGATGGCCTGCAAATGCTGCAGCACCGTGGCCAAGATGCGGCGGGCATTGTCACCGCCCAAGGCAATATGTTCCATATGCACAAAGGCAAAGGCATGGTGCGCGATGTGTTCCGCACCCGCAATATGCGCGACTTGGTCGGCAGCGTGGGCATCGGCCATGTGCGCTATCCCACCGCAGGCAATGCCGGCAGCAGTGCCGAAGCGCAGCCTTTCTATGTGAATTCGCCTTTCGGCATTGTGTTGGCGCACAACGGCAACCTCACCAATACCGACGAGCTGTATCAAAACGTGTGCTTCACCGATTTGCGCCACATCAACACCCGCTCCGACTCCGAAGTGCTGCTCAATGTGTTTGCCCGCGAGCTGGAATTGCAAGTGGGCAACAGCACCCGTTTAAGCTTGGATAATATTTTCGGCGCGGTGAGCGGCTTGCAGCAGCGCATTCGCGGTGCTTATGGTGTGGTGGCGCTGATTGCGGGCTACGGCCTACTGGCTTTTCGCGATGCCTTCGGCATCCGCCCCCTGTGTTTGGGCAAAAAACAGGCAAACGGCCATACCGATTACATTGTGGCTTCCGAATCGGTGGCCTTTCCCAGCTTGGGCTTTGAATACGAGCGCGATATCGCCCCGGGCGAAGCGGTGTTTATCGACCTAGACGGCCGTTTGCACAGCCGCCAATGCGCCGCGCAAACCCATCTTAATCCCTGCTTGTTTGAGTATGTGTATTTTGCCCGCCCGGATTCGGTAATCGATGGCGTGTCGGTGTATCAGGCGCGGCTGAATATGGGCGTGGCACTGGCCGAAAAAGTGCGCCGCGAGTTGCCGCTGGATGAAATCGACGTGATTATGCCGATTCCCGACACCAGCCGCCCCAGCGCCATGGAGCTGGCACAGCATTTGGGCAAACCTTATCGCGAAGGGCTGTTCAAAAATCGCTATATCGGCCGCACCTTTATTATGCCCGGCCAAGCCACACGCAAAAAATCGGTACGCCAAAAGCTCAACCCCATGGCCTATGAATTTGCCGGCAAAAATGTGCTGCTGGTAGACGATTCGATTGTGCGCGGCACCACCAGCCGCGAAATTGTGGAAATGGCGCGCGAAGCGGGCGCGCGCAAAGTGTATTTTGCTTCTGCCGCTCCCGAAGTGCGCTATCCCAATGTGTACGGCATCGACATGCCCACCCGCGAAGAGCTGATTGCCAATGGCCGCACCCCGCAGCAAGTGGCCGAAGAAATTGGCGCCGACGGCGTGGTGTTTCAGGATTTGGCCGATTTGGAAGCCGTGGTGCGCGCCTTAAATCCGGCCATCGAAGGCTTTGAAACCTCCTGTTTTAACGGCGTGTACATCACCGGCGATGTGGATGAAAGCTATCTGGCGCGCTTAAGCGAGGGCAAAAATTCCTCTTCAGCCGCCGCGTTTGTGCGCCCCAGCTTGATTGACCATAGCGTGCGTGTGAGTGATGAAGACGAATAAAAGCAACCGCTTGTTTAGCTAAAACGGCGGCTGTTAAATAAATTTTGAGCAAAAAACAAGGTCGGATTTTTCAATCCGACCTTGTTTTTTGGTTAGGGCTTGATTGGCCGAAGGCTCACTATTTGGGCGTGGCTAATAACGGATGTGAGCATTTTTCATGAGCATAAAAGAAGTTTGCAAAAACCTCAGGCTGCCTGAAACATTCAGGCAGCCTGAGACCTTTGCAAAACGTCATTTCCGTCGCTCCTGCGCAGGCAGGAGCCCAGCCTGAAGCGCAGCTTCAGTTGTCGGAC
Source organism: Paralysiella testudinis (assembly GCF_016894345.1). Taxonomy (GTDB): domain Bacteria; phylum Pseudomonadota; class Gammaproteobacteria; order Burkholderiales; family Neisseriaceae; genus Paralysiella; species Paralysiella testudinis. Next base: position 1,921,447 of record NZ_CP069798.1, on the reverse strand, counting down.
AAGTAGCCACCATCAAAATAGAAAAAAATCAAATATCTGATTTAACAGAGAATTTGTTATTTTCAGAAATGTGCAAAATAAGCAAAGCGCTGCTTTGCACTGGGCACCCGCCTGCGCGAGTGCGACAGATATCTGGTTTGCAAAGGTTTCAGCTTTTTACTGGCAAATACAAACCCCATAACCCCATTATTCACCTTGCAGCGGCAGCCCTTCCGGATTGGCCAGCCAGGCGGCGGCTTGGCCTTCGCTGTAAAATTCCTGCTTCCACACCGGCACTTCGGCTTTAACGGTGTCGATGATAAAGCGGCAGGCGGCGAAGGCGGCGTCGCGGTGGCCGGCGCTCACGCCCACCCATACGGCCATATCGCCCACTTCCAAGCGGCCGTGGCGGTGTACGCAGATGGCGTCGCTAATGGCAAATTGGGCTTTGGCTTGTTCGATGACGGTCTGGCCTTGTTTGCGCGCCAGCGCTTCGTAGGTGCTGTACACCAAGTATTCCACCCGCTGGCCGTCGTTTTGGCGGCGCACCCAGCCTTCAAAGCAGGTAAAGGCGCCGCATTGTTCGTTGTTGAGCATGGCCTGGCGCAAGGCGGCGGCATCAATGGCTTGTTCGGTTAAGTCAAACACAATCAACCTCCGGCAATCGGGGGAATAAAGGCCACGGTGTCGCCGTTGGCCAAGGCTTGGTGCCAATCGCAAAAATCGTGGTTGACGGCCGCGCGCAGGCGGTTTTGCGGTAGGGTAAAGCCGTATTGCTGTGCCAGGCGGGCATACAGCGCGGCGGCATCCACCGGCGCGGCGGTGTTGAGGGTTTCGCTTTCTTTGCCCGCTTGTTCGCGCAGGGCGGCGAAATAGAGCACGGTGAGTTTAACGGTTGAACTCATGTTTTCCTCCCGATTTGTGTTGCAGTTGGATGTCGGTAATGCGGATGTCGTGGCTGAGCGCTTTGGTCATGTCATACACGGTGAGCGCGGCCACAGACACGGCGGTGAGTGCTTCCATTTCCACGCCGGTTTTGTGGCTTACGGCCACTTCGGCGCGGATATGCAGCTGGCAGCTTTCATCGTGGTAATTCAAATCAAGGCGGCAGCGCTCCAGCATCATCGGGTGGCACAGCGGAATCAGCAAGGCAGTGTTTTTGGCGGCCATAATCCCGGCCAAGCGCGCCACTTCGGTGATGGTGCCTTTGGCGGTGTGGCCGTGGCTGGCCTGAATTTGGGCGTAAACATCGGCCGGAAAACACACGCTGGCGGTGGCCACGGCCACGCGGCGGGTGCTGTCTTTATTGCCCACATCCACCATATGGCTGCGGCCGTGTTCGTCGAGATGGCTTAAGGTCATGCTTGCTCCTGTTGCTCTAAAAGGGCAACCGCGCGATTAAAATCGGCACGGGTATTGAAATTGGCCAGCGGCGGCCACGCGGGCGGCATCGCCACTTGCTGGCAGGGGATGTTGCTAAGCCAGCCCATCACTTTGCGTCCGCCTGCGTTTAAATAAGTATGCAGTGGTGCAGCCAACTTGGCCGACCAATGCGCTTGCAAAGGGTGGGGGCGATTGCCATCGGCCAGCAGCACCACGCCATCGGCCCAAGCAGCGCTGTGGTGCGCTTGCTGTAATACGCGGATAACGGCTTGCGGCTGCAATAAGGTGTCGCACGCCAGCACATACAGGCCGCGATGGCCGTGTTGTTGCGCCCGTTGCAGTGCGGGCAGCAGCGCCGCCAACGGCCCTTGGTGTGCGGGCAGGGCATCGGGCAGGTATACCGCGCCGTCGGTATCGGCGTAATGGCCACCGGCGGCGGCCAGCCATACCGGGCGGTGCGGCAAGGCATCGGCCAGTTGGCGCGCAATCAGGCTTTGGCCGCGGTAGTTGAGCAGCGCCTTTGGGCTGCCCATACGGCGGCTAAGGCCGCCGCACAGCAGCAATAAAGGTTCGGGCGGGGTGGTGGGCATGGCGGGTTTAATCGGATTGGGCTGCCTGAAAGGCGGGGTTTAAATTTTTCAGGCAGCCTTGATAAACAGGTACGTAATTTTAGTTAAGATGCTTAAGATACAGCATAGGATGTGCCTTGGCGCATCGGCTTTATTGTTCTTAGCCTGATGCGCCAAGGCACATCCTATGCATTCTCGAAAGGGCTGCCTGAGGCTGTTTTTTGTTTTCAGGCAGCCTTTTTGCTTAGCCGCCAATCATCGATAAATCGCGAATCAGCCCCACTTTTTTTTCATGCAGGAAATGGTGTTCCGGTTTTTCGGCCATCAATTGATGCAGGTGTTGTTGCAAGGCGGCATCGTCGCCTTGTTGTAAATAGGGGCGCAAGTCGTAGGCCACGCCGCCAAACAGGCATAGGTGCATTTTGCCTTGGGCGGTAACGCGTAAGCGGTTGCAGCTGCGGCAGAAATCTTTGCTGTAGGGGGCGATAAAGCCGATGCCGCCGGCAAAATCGCGGTGGCGGTATTCGCGCGCCGGGCCGGCGTGGGCTTGGGCGGGCAAGAGCTGCCAGCCTTGTTCGATCAATTCGGCTTCGATGGCGGCGGCCGACAAATGTTGCTGGTTGAAAAAGCCGAAGTTATCGCGGGTTTGCATCAGTTCGATAAAACGCAGGGTTACCGGGCGGCTGCGCACAAAGCGCAAGGCATCGGGCACGGTGCGCTCGGCGTGGCGGCGCAGCAGCAGGGTGTTGATTTTGATGGGGTAAAAACCGTCTTCCAGCAGGCCGTCGAGCGCGCGCAAGATATTGGCGCCTTCGCGTTTGCCGGTGATTTCAAAAAAAGTGTCGGGGTCGAAGCTGTCGATGCTGATGTTGAGCTTATCCAGCCCGGCGGCGCGGTAGGTCGGAAACAGCTTGGCCAATTTGAAGGCATTGGTGGTGAGCGCCACGCTCTCGATTTGCGGCTGCGCTTTGCACACGGCGATGATGTCGGCCAAATCACGGCGCAAGGTGGGCTCGCCGCCGGTGAGACGGATTTTGCGGGTGCCGCTGGCGGCAAACACGCGCACCAAGGTGCTGATTTCGGCCAAGCTCAGCTCATCTGGTTTGGCTTTGCCCTGATAGCCGTTGGGCAGGCAGTAGTTGCAGCGGTAGTTGCACAAATCGGTAACCGATAAGCGCAAGTAGCTGAGGCGGCGGTTGAAGGGGTCGGTGAGCGGTTTCATAAGCAGGCGTCCGCAAAAGGTTGTACGGTTACGCTGGCACCGGCGGGCAGGTTGCCGCTTTCCGGCGCTAAAATCACATAGGCGTTGGCACGGCTCACGCCCCACACGCGGTGTGAATCTTGCGCTCCGGCAGGCTCGGCCAGCCAAGTGCCGTCCGGCTGTTGCTGGATAATGGCGCGTTGGAAATCGGTGCGCCCGGGTGATTTTTTCAGCGGCTGTGCCAAGATGGCATTAAAACGCAGCGGCTCGGGTATTTCTACTGCACCGCACAATTGCCACAGTGCGGCTTTTAAAAATACGTCAAAACCGACAAAGCCGGACACCGGATTGCCGGGCAGGCCGAAATACCAAGTTTTAAACATGCGCCCGAACACAAAAGGCTTGCCCGGTTTGATGGCCACTTTATAGTGGTGAATCGCGCCCAAGCGGATTACCGCCTCGCGCATAAAATCGTAATCGCCCACCGAAACGCCGCCGGAGCTAATCACCACATCGGCCATGTGGGCGGCTTGGTCTAATGTGTGCAACACGCCTTCCAAATCGTCTTGCACGCAGCCCAAATCGATAATTTCCACCGGCAGTTTTTGCAGGCGTGCCATCAAGGTGTGGCGGTTGCTGTCGTAAATTTGGTCGGCACCGCTGATGTGTGTGCCCGGCTCGTGCAATTCATTGCCGGTGGACATAATCGCCACTTTGATTTTGCGGTATACCGGCACTTGGGCAAAGCCCAGCGCGGCCAGCAGCATCACATCGGCATCACGCAGAATGCGCCCGGCCAGCAATACGGTGTCGCCCGCGGCCACTTCTTCACCCGTGTAGCGAATATTGGCGCGCTCGCCGATGTCGGCATTGAGGGTAATGCCCTTATCATCGGCGCGCACATTTTCTTGCAGCACCACACAGCAGCAGGCCGCAGGCACCACGGCGCCGGTCATGATGCGCACGCAGCCATTATCCGGCACTTCTCCGACAAAAGCCTTACCCGCCACCGCTTCACCCATCAGCTGCCATTGGCTGCCTGCAGCGGCGGCGGCGGGCAGGGCGTAGCCGTCCATGGCGGAAATATCGGCATTGGGGATGTTGATGGCCGACACCGCGTCTGCGGCCAACACCCGCCCAGCCGCCTCGGCCACCGGCACTTGCTCGATGTCGGGCAATTGTCGGTCATGGCTGATTTTGGCGGCGATTAAGGCTTGCAGTTCGGCAACGGCGGTGAGTGCCATGGTGATTCCTTTTGGTGTGTGCGGTGCTACCCAGTTCAAATGATTGGGGTTTGGGTATGCGCCCAACAGATGATGTGCTACATCATAAATAGCCGGGCAAGGTAGTGCAATGCCACCAAAGCAGCCGCGGCGGGTGCAAAGGCATAGGTTGCATTGTGCATCTGCCTTAGCCGCTCTAGTTATTTTGGTGGGGGCGGCAGCGTGTTTGAGGGCGATGAATTTTAATCCATATTGCCCCCGGCGGCCAGATTTCTTATTTATCGAATAGGCAATAAAAGGCTGCCTGAAACCTTATATATCATGGTTTCAGGCAGCCTTTTAAACGATAAGCAACACACTTAAATCAACATTTGGCCTCGGCATTTTTGCGGGCGTAATACCACCAGTTCAACCCGGCGCACAACGCATAAAACACGATAAAGCCAATCAGTGCGGCATTCACGCTACCGGTAAGGGCAATCGAGGTACCGTAGCTTTTGGGGATAAAGAAGCCGCCGTAGGCCGCAAATGCCGCGGTAAAGCCAATCACCGCTGCGCCTTCTTTGGTGGCGTCCAGCCGTGCTTGCTCTTCACTCACTTGCCCTTGGCGGGCAAACTGCTGGTGCATATTGAGGAAAATCACCGGCACCTGCATAAAGGTAGAGCCGTTGCCGATGCCGGTAAGGGCAAACAAGGCCAAGAAGCAGGCGAAAAAGCCCCAGAAGTTGCCGCCCACGCCATCGGTGGGCAAGAACATCAACACACCCACCACGGCCACCATCATGCCGATAAACACGATTTGGGTGATTTTGGCACCGCCCAATTTGTCGGCCAGCCAGCCGCCAAAGGGGCGCGCCAGTGCGCCCACCAAGGGGCCGAAAAAGGCGTATTTTACCGGGTCGATGCCGCTGAACTGGCTTTTAATCAGCAAGGGGAAACCGGCGGCAAAGCCGATAAATGAGCCGAAAGTGCCCAGATACAGAATGCACATAATCCAGTTGTGCTTGCGGCTGAAAATCACCGCTTGGTCTTTAAAACTGGCTTTGGCGCTGGCCAAATCGTTCATGCCAAACCAAGCGGCAATGGTGGCCAGAATAATAAACGGCACCCAGATAAAACCGGCGTTTTGCAGCCACATTTGTTTGGTGGCGTCGCCTTTCACCCAAGTTTGCGGCTCGCCGCCCAAGGCACCAAATACCCCGGCGGTGATAATCAGCGGCACCACAAATTGCACCACTGATACACCCAAGTTGCCCAGGCCCGCATTCAGCCCCAAAGCCGTGCCTTTGGCCGCCTTGGGAAAGAAAAAGCTGATGTTGGCCATGCTGGAGGAAAAGTTGCCGCCGCCAAAGCCGCACAGCAGCGCCAATATCATCATGGTGATGTAGCTGGTATTGGGGTTTTGTACCGCAAAGCCCAAGCCGATGGCGGGCAGCAGCAAGCTGGCGGTAGACAAGGCCGTCCACTTACGGCCACCGAAAATCGGCACCATAAACGAGTAGAAAATCCGCAAGGTGGCGCCCGATAAGGCGGGCAGTGCCGCCAGCCAAAACAATTGGTTGGGGCTGTATTGAAAGCCGATATTGGGCAGGTTTACCACCGCCACGCTCCACACCTGCCACACGGCAAAAGCCAGCAGCAAGGCGGGAATGGAAATCCACAAATTGCGGGTGGCCACTTTTTTACCGGTTTTTTGCCAGAAGTCTTTGTCTTCCGGCTGCCAGTGTTGAATTAAGTACGACATAATCATGCTCCCGGCAGCGCTTAAGGCTACCTGAAAAGAAAAAGAGGGGTATGGCGGTTGTGGGGATAAGCTGCCTGAAAACAGCCATTGTTTTCAGGCAGCCTTCAATTAGGCCGTGGTGCGCTTGGCCTTAAATGAAAAGTGCATCCAAATCAACGACACGCACACCGTGCCGTACAGCAGCATAAACGAAGTGGAGCGGATGCCGGTGGCGTCTTCGAGCATGCCGAACATAATCGGCAGCAAAAAGCCGCCCAAGCCGCCCGCCAGCCCCACTACGCCGGACACGGCACCGATATTGGTGGGGTAGTCGTCGGCCACAAATTTAAACACCGACGCCTTACCCACCGCCATGGCCACGCCCACGGTGAACATCAACACCGTAAACACCACCACATTCAAGCCGATGTGCATACCCATAGGGCCGTTTTTGGTGTGCAATACCATTTCGGTTTGCGGGTAAGACAAAATAAAGAAGCACACCCAGCACACCCACATCACCGCCCAAGTTACCTTGTAAGCACCGTATTTGTCGGATAAATAACCGCCCACCGCGCGCAACACCCCGCCCGGCAGCGAGAAGCAAGCCGCCAGAAAAGCCGCCGTTTGCAAGCTTAAGCCGTATTCGCCCACATAGTATTTGGTCATCCACAGCGCCAGCGCCACATAGCCGCCGAACACCACCGAGTAATATTGGCTGTAGCGCAGCACGCCCGGGTCTTTCAGCAAGGCCAGCTGTTCTTTAAGCGATACTTTTGAAGACACCAAATGTTTGGGATCGCTATAGCTCATAAACCAAAACAAAATGGCCGTGCCCAGCATTACCGCGGCATACACGGTGGGCACAAAGTGCCAAGTGCCGTAGGCAATTAAGGCCGGTGCCACAAATTTATTCACCGCACTGCCGGCATTGCCTGCGCCAAAAATCCCCATCGCCAAACCTTGCTGATTTTTGGGAAACCAGCGTGCCACATAGGGCGTGCCCACCGAAAACGAGCCCCCGGCCAAGCCCATCACCAAGCCAATCAGCAGAAAATGCCAAAACGAGCTGGCATACTGCATCAGAAAAATTGCCGGTACACAAGCCACCATCAGCAAAAACAGCACAATACGGCCGCCGTAGCGGTCGGTCCAGATGCCCAAAGGCACCCGAATCAGCGAGCCGGACAACACCGGCGTGGCCGCCAAAATACCGAATTCGGTTTCAGACAGCCCCAACTGCTGCTTTACCGGAATCCCCACCACCGCCAGCATCATCCAAATCATAAAGCAGACGGTAAAAGACAAAGTGCTGGCAAACAGCACAGAATAGCGTTTATAGGTTTCCGAGGCCATGTGCCCCATCCTTTCCTGGTTTTATCGGCGCATTTCCTGATGTTCAAGCAGGAGCGCAATACGGTTTTTATCTGAACGCCACTCATCAGCGCCCAGACCGTAACTTACCCTTATAGGGAAACATTGCCGATTGGCATGAATGGGGTGGATGGCACAGCATCGGCATAGACGCCACTAAGCCGAATTGGCAGCGCGGCTAATTCTTTCGACTAGGGCGTACGGCGGTAAAATCGGCAGACGCAGATTTTCGTAAAACTCACTCATGCCGCACCCGCAAAGGCGGTGGCCGTTTTGGTTGGCGCAAATGCCATAACAAAGCCCCGCATCATCGCTGATGCGGGGCTGCTTGTTTATCAAGAAGATGCAGTTACGTTTAGATAACGCGCGGTAACCGCATGTATGCACTGAATCGACTTACGGAATTAACTGACTACTTACCAAAGGCTGCCTGAAACCTTATTTACGCCCACGCCAAAACGCCAATACATCTTCGCGCACTGCCGTGCCGTAGCGCCATAAATAGCCCAAAATCAAGATATTGCCGATGGCCACAATTAAATAGAGCAGGGTGATGCTGTCGAACAGCCAAATCAGCAAGGCGCTGAGCAGGGCGGCCACCACCATAAACAGGCCGTTTACAATATTGTTGGCGGCAACGGCGTGGGCGCGGAAGGTGTCGCTGCTGGCGGTTTGCAGCCAGGTGTACAGCGGCACCGAGAAAAAGCCGCCGCAAAAGCCAATCAGGGTAATGGTGAGCATCACCGCCCAAGCATTGCCTTGTGCCAAAAAGGTGAAGATACCGGCGGTTTCGCTGTAATGTTGGCCGTGGGTGAGCCACACCAACAGCAGGCCGAACAGGCTCATGCCCACGGTGCCCGGCACAATCAGCCCCAAATGCAGGCGCTGATGGCTGAGCTTGGCGCAAATAATCGAGCCGCTGCCGATGCCCAATGAAAACAGGGTGAGCATTAGGTTGAACACATTTTCATTGCCGCCCAGATGCAGGCGGGTGAAGGTGGGCAGTTGGGTGGTGTACACCGAGCCGATAAACCAAAACCAGGAAATGCCGATAATCGCCACCCACAGCGGCGGCTGGGCGCGGGTTTGGCGCAGCAAATCGAAGGTGCTGCGCACGATGTGCGGGTCGACGCGGGTATCGGGGGCTTTGGCGGCCACGCGCGGCATATACAGGCTGCTGGCTTGCCCCAGCAGCGCCACCAGCATAATCAGCGCAATCACCACGCCTGCCGGTGCGCCGGCCACGATGGTGCCGAGAATTTGACCAAATAAAATGGCCAAAAAAGTGCCGCTTTCAATCAGGCTGTTGCCTGCCAGCAGCTCTTTTTCACGCAGATAGTCGGGCAAAATGGCGTATTTGAGCGGGCCGAACAGGGTGGACTGCATCCCCATCAAAAACAGGCACAGCAACAGCAAAACCACCGATTGCAGCCAAAAGCCCACCGCCGCCAGCGCCATAATCAGCACTTCCATACCCTTTATGATGCGCGCGAGCACGGCTTTGTCGTATTTGGTGCTGAGCTGACCGGAGATGGCGGAAAACAGGAAATAAGGCAGAATAAACAGCATGGCGCCCAAATTGAGCATTTGGCTGGCGGGCAGCACGCTGTTTTGGCCAAGGCCGTAAAAACTGATTAGCACAAACAGTGCGGTTTTGAATAAATTGTCGTTAAACGCCCCCAAAAACTGGGTGGCAAACAGCGGTGCAAAACGGCGGCTTTTGGCAAAGGCAAATTGGCCGGACGGGAGCGGTGTGTTCATGGGCGTGGTGTGGTATCGGAATCGGCGGGCGGGGTATCGGCTGGTTTGGTTTGCTGCGGCGGTTTATCGTCGTCCATTAAAATGCGGTGGCCGGGGCCTTCCAAGTCGTCAAATTGGCCGCTTTTGCCCGACCACCAAAAAAAATAGCCGATCACAAACGCCAAAATGATGCTGATGGGAATCAGAATGTAGATGCTTTCCATGGTTTACAGGGTTCCGCTGAGGTCTTGCAGCACAAAGTGCTGGCCGTTGAGCTTGAGGTGTTGCTGTTGCAAATGGCCGATGGGCTCGCCGTTGTTGTCGAGCAGGCGCACGCTATCGCCGTGCTGTTGCCAATACAGGGGGTTGATGGCGCTGAGCTTGTGCAATGCCCGCCACAAAACGGGACAAGCTTGCTGGTCGGCCATTTCGGCTTGGGCTTTAACAGCAAAACAGCCGCTGGTGGCGGCGCTGTCGTTTTCATCGTCGGCCATGAGTACCAAAAAGCCCAGATGGCGGTTGTCTTCACTGTTGATGGTGAAATAATGCATAAAGGTGGCTTATGAAATAAAAGAGTGAGGTATTTGTATGAATAGGCCAAAGCCTTTGTAAAGCTTAGTTACGCTGTTCCTGAACAGGGCTGTTTGGTTTATCAGCGTAGGCCGGATTCTTGAATCCGACATTTGGCCGTTTAGGCCCAAAACATAAATGCCTTGCTCTTCGAACAAGCGTCGGATTCAAGAATTCGACCTACATAGGGTTTAAGGTTTCAGGCAGCCCAAGCCCATGATTCTAACACTCCACCACCCGCACCGATACCGCCACCGCTTTTTTCTTCAGTGTGCTGGCCAATCCGGCCAAAGAGGTTTCTTTGTAGGTGGATTTCATATCGCGCCCGGTTTGCAGCATGGTTTGGATTACCATATCCAAGCTTACTTTTTGATGGTCGCCATCTTCCAGCAAGGCCAAACCGGCCAATTTAATCGCTTTTTCGGCAGCAATGCCGTTGCGCTCAATGCAGGGGATTTGCACCAGCCCGCCCACCGGGTCGCAAGTGAGGCCTAGGTGGTGCTCCATTGCCATTTCGGCGGCGTTTTCTACTTGGCGCAAGCTGCCGCCGCTCACCGCCGCATAGGCCCCGGCAGCCATAGAGCAGGCCACGCCCACTTCACCTTGGCAGCCCACATCGGCACCGGAAATGGAAGCGTTGGTTTTATACAGAATACCGATCACTCCGGCGGTGAGCAGAAAATCCACCACGCCTTGATCACTCTGGCGCGGGTGAAAACGGCGGTAGTACGACAATACCGCCGGCACAATACCGGCCGCGCCATTGGTGGGGGCGGTGACCACGCGCCCGCCGGCGGCGTTTTCTTCGTTCACCGCCATGGCGTACACCAACGGCCATAGGTGGGTGTTCACTTGGTTGGCATCGTGCAGTTTTTGCAGCTTTTGCGCCAGCTTGGGCGCGCGGCGGTGTACGTGCAGGCCGCCGGGTAAGGTGCCGTCGGTGTGCAGGCCGCGCTCAACGCAGTCGAACATCACTTGTGCCAGCGCCAAGGTGCGGCGGCTGATTTCAGCGGCATCGCAACCGGCCAGCGCGGCTTCGTTGGCCAACACCAATTCCGCCACGCTCAGGCCGTGTTCGCGGCACAGCGCAAACAGTTCGTTGCCGTTGCTGAAAGGGTATGGCACTGGTGTGGGGTGGGCATCGTGCTGGCCGAATTCGGCATCGGTAACGATAAAGCCGCCGCCCACCGAATAATAAACCTCGCGATAAACGCATTCTTCAGCGGCGTTGTAAGCGGTAAAAATCAGGCCGTTGGGGTGTTTGGGCAGGCTTTCGTCCATGCGCACCACCAAGTCGCGCGCCACTTCAAACGGCAGCGCGTGGCCGTCGGGCAAGTGCAGGCTGCCGCTGTTGTTGATGCGGGCCAACCGCTCGGGAATGCCGTTTAAATCGATGCTGTGGGGCAAAGAGCCTTCCAAGCCCAGCAGCACGGCGTCAAAAGTGCCGTGGCCGATGCCGGTGAGTGCCAATGAGCCATAGATTTCCACCGCAATGCGCTGCACCTGCGCCAAGCAGCCTTGTTGCTGCAAGGTGCTAACAAATGCCGCGGCCGCCTTCATGGGGCCGACGGTGTGCGAGCTGGACGGCCCCAAGCCGATTTTGAAAATATCGCCGATGCTGATCATGGTGTATTCCGTTAAGTGGTGTGTGGTTCAATCCAAGCAGATGATTACATTTATTGTGAGCGCTTGGCGGCCAAGTATAGCCGAAGACGGTTACGGCGGCATGGCGGCTTATCGTGCGCTGCAATAAAACAACCCCGCCACGGGGCGGGGTTTGCGGTTTCAGGCAGCCTTTTATGCTGCCAGTTTAAATTTAAATGGGTTCAAATTCCGGTGAGTTTAATTTTTTGACCCGGCTGCAAAGCAGCATTGGTTTTGTTTAGCTTTTGCAAAGTAGCCACCGGCACATTAAAGCGGTTGGCAATCGCGTGTAGGGTGTCGCCTTTTTTCACCGTATACGATGCGGGCTGGGCTGCCGCTTTGGTGCGCCCTTTACCTGAGGCTGCCTGAAGCTTGCCTTGGTTGGCGCCTTTGCTGTTCAAAGCCACATTCAATACTTGGCCGCTGTGGATGCTGCTGCCTTTAAGCTTATTGGCACTCACCAAATCGGCCACGTTCAAATTGTAGCGCTGGGCAATGGAAAACAGTGTATCGCCGCTTTTTACCTTATGGGTGCTGGGCGTTGCCGCGGCACTGGCGGCTTGGCGGCGGCTGTTTTCGGCGGTAGCCAAACGGGCAGCCTTGGCTTCTTCTGCTTCGGCTTTGGCCAGTGCAGCTTGTACGGAAGCGCGCACATCCATATCGGCTACGGGTGTAGCAGTGGTGTTAACAGTAGCCGTTTGTGCCAAGGCCAGCAAGGGGTCGTTGTGTTCGGTGGCCGCCTGTACTGGCGCATCGGTGCGGGTGTCGGCATTAGCCAGTACATTATTGGCGGTATCGGGCAGGTTTTCCGTGGTGTCAACAGAGCTACTTACTACGCTATTGGCCAAGGTTTGCGCTGCCGCGGCAGGCGTAGCATCGGCCAACATGCGGGCAGGTGCGGTTACTGCGGTGGTGCTGGCGCTGCTTGGCGCTGCTTGCGGCGTTGTACTGGTAATCGCGGGTGCTGGTGCTTGAGGCACGCTCACCACCGCCAATGCGGCAGCCGCCGGTGCCAGCACGGGTTTCATATCTGGCTGTGCCAAGGCTTGTGCCAGCAGCGGATCGGTATCGTCAACACGGCTAAAAGCGGCTACGCCGGAGCTGAGACTGTTTTTGGCCAGCAGCAGGCTGCGTCCGGCGGTAATGTTGTTGCCGCTCAGCTTATTCAAGCGTTTGATTTCGCTCACACTCATTCCCGATTGGGCGGCAATATCGGCCAGCGAAGTACTGCTGTAGGCAGTATAGACATCCCACGACAACAGCTCATCTTTATTGGCTTGGCGGTAATTTTTTTCGAATACCGATACTGCTGCCACCGGCAACAGCATTTTACGGCTGGTTTTGGGCATGAATACCGGCAGGTTAAAGCCCGGATTGAGGCTGAGGAATTCGGTTTCGGAAATATTGGCCAAGCGGGCGGCTGCCTGAATATCAAGCGGCTGGTCTACATCCACCACTTTAAAATAAGGCTTGTTGTCGATTTTGGCCAAGTCCAGCCCGAATGCTTGCGGGTTGTTGATCAAATTGCGCACGGCCAAGAGTTTGGGCACGTAGTTGCGGGTTTCGTCGGGCATGCGCAGATTTTCATACACCGGATCCAGCCCTTGTGCTTGTGCGCGGGCGATGGCGCGACCCACGCTGCCTTCACCCCAGTTGTAGGCGGCCAGTGCCAAAGACCAGTCGCCAAAGAGGCCGTGCAGGTATTGCAAGTAGTTCAGTGCGGCATCGGTGGCGGCGTAAACATCGTGGCGGCCATCGTACAGCGCGGTTTGTTCCAAACCATAATGGCGGCCGGTGGCGGGCATAAACTGCCACAAACCGGAAGCGCCCACATGCGATTTGGCTTTGGTAACAAAAGCGCTTTCAATAAACGGCAATAAGGCAATTTCCGCCGGCATCTGCCGTTTTTCCACTTCTGATACAATGTGGTACAAATAAGGCTGGCTGCGGGCAATCGTGCGGTTAAAATACGGGCTGCGGCTGGCATAATATTGCTCGTGGCGGCGCACCAGCTCAGGGTTGACTTCACCCATGCGGAAGTCTTGGCGCAAGCGCCCCCAAATATCACCCATGGTGTAGGGTGCACCTTTCAAGGTGGCGGCGTTCAGGTTCATCAGCGCCAAGCCGATGGTGTTGCCGTTGTAGCTTTGGGCCAAGGTGAGGGTGGGGGTGAATACCAGGCCGGCAAGTGCCAGCGCAATGGTTTTGAGTTTGGTCATGAATAAGGCCGATGGTTGCATAAAAATCGCATGAATACTAAAGGTTTAGCCTTGATGGTGTCAAGGTGGTGACCATAAGTTTTACAGTTGGCTGACCCAACGCAAAAAACCGCGTGGGCACACACAGGAGAAAGCAAGCTTTGATGCAAACCGAGATGGTGCGATACCGGCAATTGGAAAATTGGTTTGCCACCCCGTTTGGCCGCTATGTGGCCGTAGCGGAAGCGGATTTTTTTGCCCGCAAGCTGGCGGTGGCGGCGGGGGAAACTGCTTTGCAAATTGGCTGGCCGCAATGGCCTTTGCTACAGCATGCCGCTGCCATTCGCCACAAAGTGTATCAGCATCACCAGCCACAGGCCGATGTATGCGCCCAGCCAATGGCTTTGCCGTGGCCGGAAAACAGCTTTGATGTGGTGGTGCTGCCGCACGGGCTGGAAGTGGCTGCATATGCCCCGCAATGGCTGGCCGAATTGCAGCGGGTGTTGATGCCACATGGGCGTTTGCTGCTCACCGGGCTAAATCCGGCCGGCTATTGGCGTTTGAATGGGCGCAGCCTGTGCCGTGATTTGGATTTACACGGTGTGGGCACGGTGCGTTCATGGCTGGCGCAAGCCGGGCTGAGTTTGCAAGAGGGCAGTTTTATGGCGTATGGCTGGCCGTGGATGCGCCGCCCCAAAGCGCCGGTGTCGGCCATTGAATACATGGGCAACCGCTGGTGGCCGCATCAGGCGGCGGTGTACGGGCTGGTGGCGGGCAAGGAAGTGCTCTCGGTGCGTCCGGATGCCAAGCTGACCAAGCAGTTGCGTGAGTTGAAGGATTTGCAGCTGGTGGGGGCGAGCCCTTGTTCCAAGCATTGGGGCAAATAAAAACGGACACCAAAGCGTCCGTTTTTATTTGGATTGCCGAATCCAGTTAGTTCGACAATGACGGTTTTACATTTCAGGCAGCCTTTTGCAAATAGAAGCGTATCTTCAGTTATTCATTCAAGGCATTACTGCCCTGCATGCAAGGCTGCCTGAATTTGGGCGGCCACCGCATCAATGGCCACATTTTCAGCACTGCTGGCGCGGCGGTTTTGGTATTCCACCATGCCTTCTTTTAAGGCGCGGTCGCCGATAACGATGCGGTGGGGAATGCCCAGCAGCTCGCTGTCGTTGAGCAACACGCCGGCGCGTTCGTCGCGGTCATCCAGTAGCACGTCCACGCCCAAGGCTTGTAATGCGGCGTATAAATCATCGGCTGCGGCTTTGACGGTGTCGGACTTGCGGTAGTTCATCGGCACAATCACCACCGTAAACGGCGCCATGGTGTCGGTCCAAACAATGCCGCGTTCGTCGTTATTCTGCTCAATGGCGGCGGCCACAATGCGAGTGATGCCGATGCCGTAGCAGCCCATTTCCATAATCTGGCTTTTGCCGTTTTGATCCAGGAAAGTGGCTTTCATGGCTTCGGCGTATTTTTGGCGCAGCTGGAACACATGGCCTACTTCAATGCCGCGTGCGAGCTTGAGGCTGCCTGAACCGCAAGGGCTGGGGTCGCCCGCTTCTACATTGCGCAAGTCGGCAAATGTCGGTTCGGCGGCATCGCGGCCAAAATTAAAGCCGGTGTAATGGCAGTCGTCTTCGTTGGCGCCAATCACCCAATCCGCGCCTTTTTCGGTGGCAAAATCGGCATACACGCGCCCCTTAAAGCCCACCGGGCCGAGTGAGCCGCCGTTGGCGCCGAAGGCTGCCTGAATCGCCGCCGCACCGGCCATGGTGAGCGGGGCTTTCACGCCGGGCAGTTTTTCGGCCTTGATGTCGTTGAATTGATGGTCACCACGCAGTAGCAGCAGCACCAGCTCGCCCTCGGCTTCGCCTTCCACCACAATGGATTTCAGCGTTTGCGTAATCGGCACGGCTAAAAAATCCACCAGTGCAGCAATGGTTTTGATATTCGGCGTGGCCACTTTGGCTAAGCTTTGAGTGGCGGCAGCGCGTTGGCCGGACAAGGGCAGGGTGGCGGCCAATTCAACGTTGGCGGCGTAGTCGGATGCATCGCTGTAGGCAATGATGTCTTCGCCGGAGTCGGCCAGCACTTGGAATTCGTGCGAGCCGGTGCCGCCGATGCTGCCGGTATCTGCCGCCACCGGGCGGTAATCCAGCCCTAAGCGGTCGAAGATGCGGCAATAGGCGTCGTACATGTCTTGGTAGGTTTGTTTGAGCGAATCGTAATCGCTGTGGAAAGAATAGGCGTCTTTCATCACAAATTCGCGCGCACGCATCACGCCGAAGCGCGGCCGCACTTCGTCGCGGAATTTGGTTTGTATGTGGTAGAAGTTGAGCGGCAATTGCTTGTAGGAGCGCACTTCGCTGCGCACGATGTCGGTAATCACTTCTTCGCAAGTGGGGGCAAAGCAAAAATCACGCTCGTGGCGGTCTTGCAGGCGCAGCAGCTCTTTGCCGTAAAATTCCCAGCGGCCGGATTCTTGCCATAATTCGGCCGGCTGCACGATGGGCATCAGCATTTCCACCGCCCCGGCGCGGTTCATTTCTTCGCGCACCACGGCTTCCACTTTGCGCGCCACCCGTAAGCCCATCGGCATCCAGGTATACAGGCCGCTGGCCACGCGTTTAATCAAACCGGCACGCAGCATCAGCTTGTGGCTGGGCAATTCGGCTTCGGCAGGGGCTTCTTTGAGGGTGGAAATAAAAAACTGGCTGGCTTTCATGTGGGTTCTCCAAAAACAGCCGCTATTGTAGCGGATGAGCGCAAACTTGGGCAGGGGCGGGTTTGAATATTAAAAGGCTGCCTGAAAAGGTTTTCAGGCAGCCTTTTAAAGTATGTTTATGCAGATAATAAATGGCTTTGCACGCCATGCTCGGCGTTTATGGTGAGATAACCGCCGCTGTGGCCGTGCCAGTCTTGCAGTACATGGCGGGTAAACGGCCGGCCGTTCAGTTGATGTTGATGCACTGCGGGGCGGTGGGTGTGGCCATGAATCAGCGTGGGCATGGGGGTGGCCGCGTATGCCTGCATCAGTGCCAGCACGCCGGCTTCGGTGGCGTCGGCAATTTCGCTTTTGCCTTCGGCACTTTTGCGGCTTTCGCTCATTTGGCGGATTTGCGCCGCCAGTACGCGCCGCTCGGCCAAGGGTTTGGCCAGCATCGCCGCTTGCCATTGCGGGTGGCGCGATTGCAGGCGGAATTGCTGATAAGCCAAATCGTCGGTGCACAGCTCATCGCCATGCACCAGTACATAGGGCTGGCCATAAAGCGTAATTTGGGTGCGTTCGGGCAAGAGGGTGGCGCCAGTGGCGGTGGCAAAATCAGCGCCGAGCAAAAAATCGCGGTTGCCGTGCATGACATACAGCGGCGTATGGCGGGCAAAATCGGCCAGCATGGTTTTGATGTGGCGGATAAAATCGCTGTCGTCGTCGTCGCCCACCCAAGCATCGAAAAAATCGCCCAGAATATACAAGGCGTCGATTTGGCCTTGCCATTGTTTCAGGCAGCCTTCAAACAGGGTATTCAGCGCGGGGGTGTGTTCCGACAGGTGTAAGTCGGCAATCAAAACGGTTTGGCTCATGCGGCGGTGCTCGGCAGGTTGAAAATAGCGGCGTATTGGGCGGCATTAAAGCCCACGTGCACTTGGTTTTGGTGCACCAGCACCGGGCGCTTGATTAAAGAAGGCTGTGTCGCCATTAAGGCGATGGCATCGCCGGGATTGTCGGCCTGGGCTTGTTGTTGTGCGTCTAATTTACGCCAAGTGGTGCCTTTGCGGTTAATCAAGGTGGCCAGCGGCACTTGTGCCAACCAGCTTTGCAGCAGTTCGGCATCGGGCGCTTGTTTTTTGAAATCGGTAAACTCGGCGGCGATGTTGTGCTCGGCCAGCCAAGTGCGGGCGTTTTTGACGGTGCTGCAATTGGGGATGCCGTAAATACGGGTCATGGGCATAATCCTTGTGGTGTCAGACTCAGGCGCAGCGCGTATTATAGCCGCCACCCGCTGCGGCGCAACACAATAGCCGTAGCAGCAGTGCAAAATACCGCTGCTCGGCATTGCCAAGCACTGTCCGCGGCAGTATGCTTAGCGCTGAATTTCACCGACTCAGGCACGAAAGGCAAGGTATGAAACCGATTAAATGGCTGGCATTGACCGGTATGGCGGCTTTGTTGGCCGCTTGCGGTAGCAAGCAGGAAGCCAGCAAAAGCAATTTTGAAAAAGCGATTAACGATTTTGCCGGGCAGGAACGGGTTTGTCTGCCGCTGGGCGTGGGTATGGATGCCGAGCAAGGCATTGATGCAATGGCCAGCGGTATGCTGGGGGATAAGCAAATTCGCATTCCGCTAAAAAACACCCAAGGCAGCCGCATCAATAAGGAGGCGCTGAAGCAGATGGAGGTGTTGGTGGATGCCGATTTGTATACTCAGGGCGAAGACATCACCCAAGCCGTGGGTTTGGGCGGTGCCAGCATTCCGGTGGCGGTGTTTAACCGCACCGAAAAAGGCGACAATCAGGTGCTACCCAGCCCGCACGGCCCGTTGCTGTGCTTAGGCACGCAAAAAGTGGCCGATGTAGTGCTGTTTACCGAGCCTACTGCTGCCAATGGCGTAACCATTTCCAAAGTGGTGTACCAAGCGGAGCTGGTGCCGGAAAAATGGGTGAAAAAATTGCTGAAAAACAGCGATAAAGAATTGGCCGAACGCGTGGAAGCGCCGCAACGCCAAAGCGTTACCTTGGTGCTCACCAATCAGGGTTGGCGTGATTTGCGCGAATTGCGCTGATATTGCCAATATGGACATAAACACAAAAGCAGGGCGCAAGCCCTGCTTTTGTGTTTATTACTGATAATCTGGTTTTAGCTTCGTTTTAGCTTCGCAGAAACTTCGTTTTCAGGCAGCCTGAATGGTTTTGGCTTGGCGCAATACTTGCGCATAGCGCGACAAGGCTTCAATGCCGGAATTTTCTGCTTGTTGACACCATGCTTGCAGCTTTTGTACCAATTCTTCGCTGCTTAAGCTCGAGCGCCCCCACAGCTCACTCAAGTCGCGACGCATGCGGTAAATTTTGTCCAGCATCGGGCTTTGTGCCGTGAGCGCTTGCAATTGCTGCTGTTCGGCAGCATTGAGCAAGGCCGGTTCTTTTTGCAGCCATTTGGCAAACGCTTTGGCTGGGTCGGGCAGGGTGATGTCGTGCTTGATTTTGGCCATTTCGGCGGCCAAATCACTGTGCAGCTGCTTGGAGTAGCGCATGGCCAGCAAATAGCGGTTGTGGATAATGGCCTGCACTGTATCAACGCTGAGCGTGTGTTGTGCCTGCAAGCCCAGCTTGGGCGCTACTTTGCGCACTTGCGCCAGCTTCAGGCTGCGCAAAATGCAGATATACATCCAACCGATGTCGAACTCATACCAATGGTAGGAAAACTTGCACGAGGTGCCGAAGGTGTGGTGGTTGTTATGCAGCTCTTCGCCGCCAATCCAGAAGCCCCACGGGATTAAGTTGGTGGACGCGTCTTCGTTTTCAAAATTGCGGTAGCCGAAATAATGCCCCAAGCCGTTAATCACACCGGCAGCCCAAATGGGAATCCACGCCATTTGCACCGCCCAAATGGCAATGCCAATCACGCCGAACAACAATACATTGACTATGAACATGATGGTGATGCCCACGGTGGAGTGGCGCGTGTAGACATTGCGTTCCATCCAGTCGTCGGGCGTGCCTTTGCCGAATTGCACCAACATGGCTTCGTCTTTAGCAGCGGCGCGATAAAGCTCAGAGCCTTCGGCCAGCACTTTTTTCAAGCCCAATACTTGCGGCGAATGCGGGTCTGCCTCGGTTTCGCAACGGGCATGGTGTTTGCGGTGGATGGCCACCCATTCTTTGGTTACCATGCCGGTGGTCAGCCACAGCCAAAAGCGGAAAAAGTGGCTTACCAGCGGGTGAAAATCCACCCCGCGATGGGCTTGGCTGCGGTGCAGATACAGCGTGACCGCCGCAATGGTGGTTTGTGTGAATGCCAGCGCGCACAACAATACGCCCCACCAGGGCAAGTTAAGCAAGCCGTGACTTAAAAAATCCAACATAGCAAATTGATTCCTTGCAGTTCAAAATAAAAATGGCCGTTGCAGGCTTTGCACCAGCAGCAGGTCATTATATAGAAGTGCTACTTGAAACCAAGGGTTTTTGTTCTAAATTTACTTTATCGGGTGATGGCATCACATGTATGGAAATGCTAAAGCGTGTAAACACCGCCGGAGTAGGGGCTGACCGCGCCCGCCACCAGCGACAAAACAGCGGGTTTGGTGTTATCCTTAAGCGTTTTTCGATAGCAGAGTACGGGTTAGCATGAAAAAAAGTTTGTGGGTCTTGGCGCTGTTGCTTACAGCTGTGTTGTTGCTATTGGCCGGGTTGCCGTATTATCTGGGCATCAAGGCCGAACAAAGCCTGCAAGAGCAACAAGCCTTGCTGGCCAAAACCTCATTTTTGCAGGTGGAGCAACACGATTACCAGCGCGGTTGGTTTTCCTCCACCGAGACCACGGTGGTGCGCTTCAAGCCCAGCTTCTTGGCCAGCGTGCAAAAACAGCTGCCCGACAACATCCAAACCATTTTGCGTGAGCCGATTACATTGGTAAGCCATGTGCGCCACGGTCTGTTTGCAGGCAGCCTCAAGCCGGTGCGAGCGCAAGTGGACACCGAATTGCGCTTTTCACCCGAAGCCGACAAAATTCTGATGCGCTTTTTCGGCCAACAAAAACCGGCCACCTTGCACAACACCATTTATTTATCCGGCAGCGGCAATATGACGCTGGAAATACCCGCATTCGATTACGAAGAATTGTCGGGTATTAAGCTGGCCTGGCAAGGCTTGCAAAGCCAAATGGACTACAGCGCCGGTTTTAGCAGCTACGACACCCACACCACCAACCCCGGCTTGCGCATGATTCTGGCCGACAAAGGCGAAGCAGCCTATACCGGGCTGGACATCCGCACCCACACTCAAGACGGCAACAACCAAATCGCCTTGGGCAACAGCCGTTTGCAGCTAAAACAATTGTCGCTGCAATGGCATGAAGGGGTGAGCTACGACCTGAAATTAAACGAATTGGTGAACCTGCTTACCGATTTGCAAATCGGTGCGTTTATCAACCCCAACGGCAGCGTGCCGCCGTCGAAAATCGTGCTCGATGAGTTGTCCTTCGCCACCGACATGAGCGAAGACGGGCAGTGGATTAATAGCCAAGGCCAGTTTGGTTTTGCCAAGCTGCACTATGGCAACGATGTTTACGGCCCCTTAGAAATCAAGGCCAGCGCCGAGCATTTGGATGCCGCCAGCTTGCTGGCCTTGAAACACAAGCTCACCGAGTTGGCCAGCCAAAATCTGGACGAAACCGCCTTACAAGACGCCATTGTGCAGGCAGCCCGCACCGAAGGCTTGGGCTTGTTTACCCAAAACCCGCTAATCAAACTGGAAACTTTCCGTTTCCAAATGCCCGAAGGTTTGGTGGACGTGCATGGCCAAGTGCGCTTTAACGGCCTAACGGCCGATGATATGCAGCACGCCAACAGCATGTTGCGTAAAACCGAAGCCACCATGGATTTGAGCGTGCCGCAAAAACTGCTGGAAGAATTGGCCGTGCGCCAAGCGCGCAATATTTTCACTGTGGATGAAAGCGCCGGTGGCGAAGAAGCACTGATCGACATCAACAACACCATCCGCTTAATGGTGTCCAGCACCATCAAAACCATGCAGCAAGACGGCTACCTGAACGTGGATAACAACGGTGCCGTTAGCACCCAAATCAACATCCACCAAAATGAACTGACGCTTAACGGCAAAAAATTTGCCGCCGAGTCGGAGCCGGAATGGGAACCGGAAGCCGCCAGCGCACCCGCAGCGGCCACCAGCGCCAGTGCCGCATCGGCAACACCATGATTCCCATGTTTGTGTTTTAATCAAGCTGCCTGAAAGCCGAATAGGGTTTCCAGGCAGCTTTTTGTATGTGATGATGATGGATATGAAAATGGGCGGTTAATAATTTCGCATAAGATATATTATGTTAAATTATTATGCCGTATTTCAGCAGCATTGAATCGGCTGTTTGGCTTGGGCAGGCAGACACAAAACACAATTGTCGAAATTCCAACAAGCGATTTTTCAAGAGCGGTAAAATCAAGTCATTAAGACATATAAAACAGTTGAGACGCTGCAAGCAGCAATAAAACGGCAAACCGCTAGCGCTAAAAATACTGATTTGGTTTAAACGCGCCAAATCATAGCGTTAATCAACTGGCCGTATTAAGATTGCAAATTATACAAAGCCGGCGCAGCGCTATAGAATGGCGGTTTGAAATCAAATCCCTCTGGTTCACTTTAATTTAATAAGGAGTTAAGTATGTTAGCCAATAATGAAGGTAAAAAAATCCCCAGCGTGGTATTCCATACCCGTGTCGGCGATGCTTGGAAAGACGTGAGCACCGATGAGCTGTTCAACGGTAAAACCGTGGTGGTGTTTTCACTGCCCGGCGCCTTCACTCCCACCTGCTCTTCTACCCACTTGCCGCGCTACAACGAGCTGGCCGCTGAGTTTAAACAAAACGGTGTGGACGACATTTTGTGCGTATCGGTAAACGATACTTTTGTCATGAATGCTTGGAAAGCCGACCAAGAAGCCGAAAACATCACTGTAATCCCGGATGGCAACGGTGAATTCACCCAAGGCATGGGCATGTTGGTGAGCAAAAACGGCTTGGGCTTTGGTGACCGCTCATGGCGCTACTCCATGCTGGTGAAAAATGGCGTGGTAGAAAAAATGTTTATCGAGCCGGAAAAAGACGGTGATCCGTTTGAAGTATCCGATGCCGATACCATGCTCAAGCACATCAACCCCAGCTGGCAAGACAACCCGTCTGTGGCTGTGTTCAGCAAGCCGGGCTGCCCGTTCTGCGCCAAAGCCAAACAGGCTTTGCAAGACAAAGGCATTAAATACGAAGAAATCGTGTTGGGCAAAGACGCCACCACCGTATCCGTGCGCGCCATCACCGGCAAAACCAGCGTGCCGCAAGTGTTTATCGGTGGCCGCTATATCGGCGGCAGCGAAGAGCTGGATCAATACCTAGCTTCTTGATTTTGCTTATCCAACCACTGCCTGCGCGGTGGTTGAAGCTGAATAATCCGACAGGGTTATTCAGGCAGCCTAATTACCTATTTAGGCTGCCTGAATAACTCTTTTTTCAAGCTTAATCAATAGTAAAAATCTAATAATTTAGGAATTTTAATGAAAAAAATAAAAGCTGAAGTGGTGGTTTTGGGTGGCGGCACGGCCGGTATGGGTGCTTTTCGCGCCGCACGCACCCACACCGATGATGTGTATTTAATTGAAAGCCAACATTTCGGCACCACTTGCGCGCGCGTGGGCTGTATGCCCTCCAAACTGTTGATTGCCGCTGCCGAAGCGGCACATCATGCCGCCCACACTGCCCCTTTTGGCGTGCATATTGATGGCGATATCCGTGTGAACGGTGCCGAAGTGATGCAGCGGGTGAAAGCCGAGCGCGACCGCTTTGTTGGCTTTGTGGTGGAAGATGTGCATGAATGGCCTGCCGAGCGGCGCATTATCGGTGCTGCGCGTTTTATTGATGCGCATACGGTGCAAATCGACGAGCACACCCAAATCCAAGCCGAACGCATTGTGATTGCCACCGGCTCGCGGCCGATTGTGCTGCCGCAATGGCAAGCGCTCGGCGATAAATTATTGATTAACGATGATGTTTTTGCTTGGGATACGCTGCCTGAAAGTGTTGCCGTATTCGGCCCCGGTGTGATTGGTTTGGAATTGGGGCAAGCCTTGCAGCGCTTGGGCGTAAAGGTGCATATTTTCGGCATCGGCGGCGGCTTGGGCGGCATCAGCGACCCGGTGGTGCTAGAAGAAGCTTGCGCCCTGTTTGGCGAGGAGTTGAATCTGCATCTGGATGCGCAAACCGAAGTCTCGCTTGATGCCAACGGCAAAGTGGTGGTGAACTACCGTGAAAACGGCGTTTCAGGCAGCATCAGTGCCGATTATCTGCTCGCTGCCATTGGCCGCAAACCCAATACCGACAATATCGGCCTGGAAAATATCGACATTGCACGCGATGAGCGCGGTGTGCCCAAAGCCCATCCGCTCACCATGCAAACCAGCATCCCGCATATTTTTATTGCCGGCGATGCTTCCAACCAACTGCCCTTGCTACACGAAGCCAGCGACCAAGGCAAAATTGCCGGTGAAAACGCCTGTACTTATCCGGCCATTAAGCCCGGCTTGCGCCGCAGCCTGATTGGCGTGGTGTTTTCCGACCCGCAAATTGCCGTTATCGGCATGCGTTATGCCCAGGTGCGCGACAGCTTTAAAAACCCCGCTTGCGTGGTGGTGGGCGAAGTATCGTTTAAAAACCAAGGCCGCAGCCGGGTAATGTTGAAAAACCGCGGCCATCTGCGCGTGTATGCCGAGCAAGGCAGCGGCCGCTTTTTGGGTGCAGAAATGGTGGGGCCGGCGGCCGAACACATCGCCCATTTATTGGCATGGGCGCATCAGCAAAAAATGACCATCCAACAAATGCTGGAAATGCCGTTTTACCATCCGGTAATCGAAGAAGGCTTGCGCACGGCGCTGCGCGATGTGTTTTCACGGCTGGATTTAAGCGGCAAATTCAGCCGCGATTGCGATGAATGCCCGGGTGCCTAAGTTCGGCTTAATTCGTATGACCAAGGCTACCTGAATTTCCACTCAGAATGTTTCAGGTAGCCTTGCTTTGTTTTTACTAAACCGGCACAAAAGGCTAAAATTCGCCCTTGGCACACATGCCCTAATGCGAAAACCTTATGCAAACCGAAGAAAACCCAAGTAAAAACAAGCAACTTATTGATTACCAAGGCAGCCGCCGCCTTTCGGTGGCACCGATGTTGGATTGGACCGATCACCACTACCGCCATATGGCACGCCAAATCAGCCGCCATACTTGGCTGTATACCGAAATGATTAATGCCGGTGCCATCAATCATGGCGATGCCGGGCGTTTTTTGCGTTTTAACGATGGCGAACAGCCATTGGCCTTGCAATTGGGTGGCAGCGAACCTGCGGCTTTGGCGCAGGCGGCGGCCACTGCGGCGGCTTGGGGCTATAATGAAATCAATCTGAATTGCGGCTGCCCCAGCCCGCGGGTGCAAAAAGGCGCCTTTGGCGCCTGCCTGATGAATGAAGCCGATTTGGTGGCCGATTGCCTGAATGCGATGCAAGACGCGGTGGCAATTCCGGTGACGGTAAAGCACCGCATTGGTGTGGATCGGCAGAGTGATTATCAAGTGGTGGCCGATTTTGTCGGCACCCTCAGCCGTAAAACCGCCTGTAAAACCTTTATCGTACATGCGCGCAATGCTTGGCTGGATGGCTTGTCGCCCAAAGAAAACCGCGATATTCCGCCGCTGAAATACGACTATGTTTACCGGCTGAAGCAAGAATTTCCGCAGCTGGAAATCATCATCAACGGCGGCATCACTACCCAAGCGCAAATCGCCGGCCATTTGGCACATGTAGACGGCGTGATGGTGGGGCGTGAGGCCTATCATAATCCGATGGTGATGCGCGATTGGGATGCCGTGTTTTACGGCGACCACCGCCCTGCCCTCGACCACGCCGGATTGGTACACATATTGCACGATTACGCCGCCGGCCAAATTGCGGCCAATACCGGCATCACCTTGCGCCACATGGCACGCCATTATTTGGGGCTGATGCATGGCTTAAACGGCGCACGGCAATGGCGGCGTATGTTGTCGGATGCGGCATTGCTCAAGCACAACGATGCCGAGCTGATTTTGGCGGCTTGGGCGCAAGTGGCGGTGAAAGACTGAGCCCATGCCTACGGTATGTTGCGCTAACCGTAGCTACTGCCACTAAAAACAGGCGGGCATAAAACCCGCCCCCTACTTCGTAAACGGCATTTTCGGGAATTGCTCGGCGCGATTAAGTGAGGCGGCGGCGGTGTCGGCAAAATACACGGTGGTGATGCCGCTGCGTCGTAATCCATGCCCAAGCCGTTGGAAAACGGGTTGATATAAAACGCCGGCAGGCCGCTAAGTCGGCCAAAATATAGCACAATACTATGCCGGATTCATGACCACCCTGCCCGCTTCAGGCAGCCTGTTGCCATGTTACAATACCGCTGTTTTGACTTTCAGGCAGCCTTGCTATGCAGCAATACCACGATTTAATGCGCCATGTACTCGCCCACGGCACCGATAAAGCTGACCGCACCGGCACCGGCACGCGCTCGGTGTTTGGTTATCAGATGCGTTTTGATTTGGCCAAAGGCTTTCCCCTGCTCACCACCAAAAAGCTGCATTTGCGCTCGATTATCCATGAGCTGCTGTGGTTTTTGCAGGGCAGCACCAATATCGGCTACCTGAAAGCCAACGGCGTGTCGATTTGGGACGAATGGGCGGATGAAAACGGCGATTTGGGGCCGGTATACGGCTACCAGTGGCGCTCTTGGCCCGCGCCCGGCGGCGGCCATATTGACCAAATCGCCAATGTGGTGCAGCAAATCAAAACCAACCCCAACAGCCGCCGTTTAATGGTGTCGGCTTGGAATCCGGCATTGGTAGACGAAATGGCGCTGCCGCCCTGCCATGCGCTGTTTCAGTTTTACGTGGCCGATGGCTGTTTGTCGTGCCAGCTTTATCAGCGCAGCGCCGATATTTTTCTGGGTGTACCCTTCAATATCGCCAGCTACGCCCTGCTCACGCTGATGGTGGCGCAAGTATGCGGCCTTAAGCCGGGCGAATTTATCCACACCTTGGGCGATGCGCATTTATACCGCAACCATTTCGAACAGGCTGAGCTGCAATTAAGCCGCACCCCGAAAAAGCTGCCTGAACTCAAGCTCAACCCTGCGGTAAACGATTTGTTTGCCTTTACCTTTGAGGATATTGAGTTGGTCGGTTATGAGCCGGATGCGCATATTAAGGCGGCGGTGGCGGTGTAAACCATTTTCAGGCAGCCTACGATTGTGAAGGAAAACAATATGTCCCCTAGCTCGCAATGGCTGGCGCAATTAGCGCAAAAACAGCATTTGTTACGCCCGCCCGTTGATTTGAATCGCTATTTCGATCCTGCTTTTACCACTATTGGCACACAAAATCTCACCCGCATCAGTTTAGGCCCGGTTTCTTTACCCACAGGCCAAGTACTGGTGCGTGACCCATTGGTTTATCTGCGTCGTGATGAACAACCTTATTATTTGCATGTTCCACCGGGTGAATATGACACCGAAGCCTGTGTGGTCATGCCTACCGCCGAAGATTGCGCACGTTATGCCGCCGTGCGGGTGCGCTTTACGCCTGAATTGGCGGTGCGTTTTGAAGAGGCGCTTATCGGCCACGAAAATTTAACTGATGACTTGGAAGCCGGTGATTTTTTCGGCTTTAATGTTGATTCGGGCTTGGCCTGTATTGCCGACACCGCCAGCCGCGATGCTTTTTGCGATTTTAGCGAGCATTGGTACCGGCAACATCCAAACGGCAATTTATACGATGATTATTTTGCCGCCCTATTCCGCCAAAGCTATCTGGATGCACCAGCCTATCAGCGCCGGGATGGTGATTGGCTTAATTGGCAAATTCCCGGCACCCGATATCACATCACCATGTTCCAGAGTGGTTTTGGCGATGGCTGCTACCCGGTGTATTTTGGCTTTGACCGCCAAAATCAATTATGCCAACTGGTGATTGAGTTTATAGATGTAGCCGCCACTTATGTTGATGATGTAGACTAAGCAGATGCTTGATTCAATCTCAAATTCAACGAATAAAGTGCAATCATAGCCGAATGATTTCTTCAGGCTGCCTGAAAGGAAAAGCCATGCGCGCAACCGAAACACTGATTATTGGCGCCGGTTTTGGCGGCATCGGCATGGCGGTCAAGCTGAAGCAGCATAATTTGGGCAGTTTTTGTATTTGGGAAAAGCAGCCCGCACCGGGCGGCACTTGGCACGACAATCATTACCCCGGCTGTGCTTGCGATATCCCTTCGCATCTGTATTCTTTTTCCTTTTACCCCAAAGCGGATTGGTCGCGCCGTTATGCGCCGCAAGCGGAAATCGAAGCTTATCTACACGATTGCGTCCGCCATTTCGGCATCGGGCAACACATCGAATACCAGCGCGAAGTCAAATCCGCCGTATGGCGGCACGATGTGCAACGCTGGCGGGTGGAAGATACGCAAGGCGAGGTGATGCTGGCGCGTTTTCTGATTAGCGCCACCGGGCAGTTAAATATACCGGTGATGCCTAAAATCCACGGCATAGAACATTTTTCCGGGCCGATATTCCATTCCGCACGTTGGGATGCCAATTATGATTTGCGCGACAAAAACATTGCCGTGATTGGCACCGGCGCCAGTGCGATTCAATTTATCCCCGCAGTGGCAGCGCTGGCTCGCCACACCACCGTATATCAACGCTCTGCTCCCTATGTGCTGCCCAAAAACGACCGCCCCTACAGCGATGCCGAGAAAAAGCGCTTTGCCCGTTATCCGCGTTTATTGCGGCTGAGCCGCTTGCTCACTTGGCTGGGGGCGGAATGGCGTTTTTTCGGCTTTCGCCACTTTAAGCCCGGCATGAAGCTGATACGCCTGCGTTGGCGCCATTATCTTCAGCGCGAGGTTGGCCAAACGGCATTACGCAGCCAGCTCACGCCCGACTATGCTTTGGGCTGCAAACGCATTTTGCTGGCCAACAACTACTACGCCGCCATGTGCCGCAGCAATTTAACCCTCAATACCCACGGCATTGCCGCCATTAACGCCGATGGCGTTACCGACCAGCAAGGGCGGTTTTTTGCGGCGGATGTGTTGTTGCTGGGCACCGGCTTTCACACCACCCGCTTTCTGTTTCCCATTCATATCGAAGGGCGCGACGGACGTGTGCTAAGCGATGTTTGGCAACACGGTGCCGAAGCCTATTTGGGCACTTGTGTGCATGGTTTTCCCAATTTCTTTATGCTGTATGGCCCCAATACCAATCTTGGCCACAATTCGATTGTGTATATGCTGGAATGCCAAATCGGCTATATTGCCCAAGCCATGGCTTATGCGCGCCGATACGCCTTGGCGGCGCTGGAAGTGAAGGCGGAAGTTCAGGCAGCCTATAATCAAAAATTGCAGCGCAATTTACGCAAAACAGTGTGGAACAGCGGCTGCAGCAGCATTTATGTGCTCGAAAACGGCAAAAACGTCACCAACTGGCAAGGCTTTACCTTTAGCTTCCGTTGGCTAACGCGGCGCTTTAAGGCGCAAGAATATCTGCACAACGGCAGTGCCATGCCCTTGGCGCGCAACGCCTTGATTACCGGTGCCGCTTCCGGCATCGGCCGTGCCACCGCCGAGGCACTGTATGCCCAAGGCTGGCATGTGGGTTTGGCCGATAAAAACATTGATGCTCTAACGGCATTAAGCGCCAACTGGGATGGCCAACGGGTGCATTGCTATGCGCTGGACGTATGCGATGCCGCAGCGGTAAAAAGCGTTATCGATGATTTTGCAGCCAAAAATCACGGCTATTTGCGTTTGCTGCTGAACTGCGCCGGCATTATGCAGATTGTGCACAGCGAAGATATGGATCCTACGGCGCACCAACGCACCTTCGACGTGAATGTGAACGGCACGTTTTATGCCTGCCACGCCGCGTTTCCATATTTAAAACAAACGCCGCAGGCGCAGATTATCAATATGAGCTCCGCCGCCACCCAATACGGCGTGCCATGGCAAAGCAGCTACAGTGCCTCTAAATTTGCCGTAAAAGGGCTCACCGAAGCCCTGAATTTGGAATGGGCAACATTCGGCATTCATGTGGGCGATATTCTGCCGCCGGTAATCGATACCCCGATGGTACAATCGCAAGCTATGGTTTCACCGATTATGCAGCGCTTGGCCGGCAGCAGCAAACTGCCCGCCGATGCAGTGGTGAAAACCATCTTGCGCCAAATCCAATCACCACGAGTGCACCGCCCTGTTGGCTTAAAATTCAGCATTGTCTGTGTGTTGCGCGACTGGACACCGGAATGGCTAACCCGGCTGGTATTCCGATATATATTGATGCGCTAACACACGGCAAATCTAGGGTCTGTTCACATTTTAGCCGTGCAGCAGATTTTGAGCAGAAAAGTCTGCGTTCAAGGCGAAGAAAAGCACAGCAAAGTTGAACACCTTGCGCGCATTTTCAACCCAGAAAGCGGGCTTTTAAGCCAAAATGGTCACTCAATGAAATGTGAACAGACCCTAGGGTCTGTTCACAATTACTTGTCATACCCTTGAATAAAAAAGAAACGCAGGCATAAAAGGAAGTTCTCACCCCCCAATACACCTGCGATGCCCCGTACACTACTCAAAGATGAACATTGGACGAAGCTGTTATCTATTCTGCGTGATTTGGGTATTTATAGCAAACCCAATTTGCGCAGAATTCTTGAAGGCATACTTTACAGAATAAGAACCGGCATACCGTGGCGGGATTTGCCCGAGTATTTCGGCAAGTATCATACTGTTTATACCGCTTATAACCGTTGGTCAGAAAAAGGCATTTTTACTGCAATCTTGAAACAGCTCAGCCAAGAGAGTGACTTGGAGTGGGTAGCCATAGACGGCAGTTATATCCGTGCTCACCAACACTGCGCCGCAGCCTCAGCGCTCAGTGCGCAAGAGGATCACGCAATCGGTATGAGCCGAGGCGGCAGAACCAGCAAGATTCATCTGGCTGTAGATGCTGCAGGCAATCCGGTTGAGGTTATCGTTACTGCGGGCAATATCCATGATGTCACCGTTGCACCGGAGCTGCTTGACAACATCAACCTTACCGAAACTGAGTTGGTTAATGCGGACAAAGGTTACGATTCAGACCGGCTCAGGGAGCAAATAGAGCAAAGCGGTGCGAAAGCCAATATTCCCTATAAAAGCAATAGGGAAGAGAAAAATAAAGACATGGACTGGTATTTATATAAAATCAGGCATTTGGTAGAGAATGCCTTTTGCCGTTTGAAACATTTCCGAGCGATTGCCAGCCGTTACGATAAGCTGAAACGCAACTTCCACAGTACGGTTTTATTGGGGTGCATTGTGATGTGGTTACCTTTATGACAAGTAATTGTGAACAGACCCTAATCCAAACCCAATTTATAAACCTGAAATATGTTTTCAGGCTGCCTGAAAAATCAATTAACCTCCGGCTTACTTTAATCCGTTTATAGTCACTTTAACGAGCGAAACCATATTCTATGCCCCAAATCACCCTTATCGCCGCCACCGCCGCCAATGGCTGTATCGGCATCAACAACAGCATGCCGTGGCATATCCCCGAAGATTTTGCCTTTTTTAAGCAATACACCCTCGGCAAGCCGGTGGTGATGGGGCGCAAAACCTGGGATTCATTGCCGAAGAAACCGCTACCCGGGCGGCGCAATCTGGTGGTGAGCCGCCAAAGCGATTGGCAGGCGGCCGGTGCCGAACATGCGGCCAGCCTTCAGGCAGCCTTGGCGCTGCTGGCGGATGAAGCCGAAATCATCATTATGGGCGGTGCCGAAATCTACGCCCAGGCCATGCCCATGGCCACCGATTTGCGCATCACCGAAGTGGCGCTCACCGTGGCGGGCGATGCGTTTTTTCCGCCGATTGCACCACAGCAATGGCAAGAGGTGGCACGCAGCCGCCAGCGCAGTACGCGTGATGATATCGGCTTTGATTTTGTGCATTACCGCCGTTTGCCTAGCGGCAGCATGGATGCAGCGCCAACGGCATAAACGCCTTGTTTTGGCAGTAAAAAACCGCTTAAATGACGAAGTTGCTATTTTCTGTTAAAATACAGCTCATGTAATTCATTTAATAGCAGCATAAGCCCAACTTATGCTGCTTTTGCTTTTTCAGGCAGCCTAAGGCTCGCCACCTCAGAAAGGATGCTATGAACACCCTTACCGCCTACATCAACGGCGCTTACACCGCCCACAACCCCGCCGCCGAAACCTTTGCCAGCATCAATCCGGCCAATGGCGACACCTTGGCCGTAATCCAGCACAGCGATGCCGCCGAAATCGATGCGGCGGTGGCCGGTGCCATAGAAGGACAAAAAATCTGGGCGGCCAAAACCGCCGTGGAGCGCAGCCGCATTTTGCTGGCGGCAGTGGCGATTTTGCGCAGCCGAAACAACGAATTGGCGCAACTGGAAACGCTCGACACCGGCAAGCCATTGTCGGAAACCCGCTATGTGGATGTGGTCACCGGTGCCGATGTGATTGAATACTACGCCGGTTTGGCCACCGCGCTGGAGGGGCGGCAGATTCCCCTGCGCGACACCAGCTTTGTCTACACCCGCCAAGAGCCTTTGGGCGTGGTGGCGGGCATCGGCGCGTGGAACTACCCGATTCAAATCGCCATGTGGAAAGCCGCCCCGGCGCTGGCCGCGGGCAATGCCATGATTTTCAAACCCAGCGAAGTGACGCCGCTGGGCGCGTTGAAGCTGGCGGAAATTTTCACCGAAGCGGGCGTGCCTGCCGGTGTGTTTAATGTGGTGCAAGGCGATTGGCGCGTGGGTCAGGCGTTGAGCGAGCATCCGGCGATTGCCAAAATCTCCTTTACCGGCGGCGTGCCCACCGGCAAAAAAGTGATGGCGCAAGCGGCGGCTTCATCGTTAAAAGAAGTCACCATGGAATTGGGCGGCAAATCACCGCTGATTATCTGCCCCGATGCCGACATCAATCTGGCCGCCGATATTGCCATGATGGCCAATTTTTACAGCTCCGGCCAAGTATGCACCAACGGCACGCGCGTGTTTGTGCCGGTGGGTATGAAAGAAGCCTTTGAAGCAGCCGTGCTTGAGCGGGTAGCACGCATCCGCATTGGCAATCCGCAAGATGAAAATACCAATTTCGGCCCGTTGGTGAGCTTTGCCCATCGCGATAAAGTGCTGGGCTATATTGAGAAAGGCTGTGCCGAAGGCGCCAAGCTGCTGGCCGGCGGCACTGATTTGCCCGCGGATTTGGCCGCCGGTGCCTATGTTGCGCCCACCGTATTTAGCGACTGCCACGACGACATGACCATTGTGCGTGAAGAAATTTTCGGCCCGGTGATGAGCATTCTCAGCTACACCACCGAAGAAGAAGTGCTGGTGCGCGCCAACGCCACTGAATACGGGCTGGCCGCCGGGGTGGTAACGCCCGATTTAAAACGCGCCCACCGCATTATCGGCCAGCTTCAAGCCGGTATTTGCTGGATTAACAGTTGGGGCGAATCGCCCGCGCAAATGCCTGTGGGCGGCTACAAACAAAGCGGCATCGGCCGTGAAAACGGCGTGCAAACGCTGCTGCACTACACGCAAACCAAATCGGTGCAGGTGGAATTGGGTGGTTTTGTGTCGGTGTTTTAAGGCTGCCTGAAAACATAAAACCACACGAAAACATCAATATTTGAGAAAGGACGCATCATGCAAACCACGCCAGAATACG
The DNA here is from genome assembly GCF_016894345.1 of Paralysiella testudinis. GTDB lineage: Bacteria > Pseudomonadota > Gammaproteobacteria > Burkholderiales > Neisseriaceae > Paralysiella > Paralysiella testudinis. Next base: position 1,888,317 of record NZ_CP069798.1, on the reverse strand, counting down.
ACTACATTATTATCGGCGCCGGCAGCGCCGGCAATGTACTGGCCGCGCGGCTTACCGAAGACGAAGGCGTGCGCGTGCTGCTACTGGAAGCCGGCTTGCCCGACTACCGCCTCGATTTCCGCACCCAAATGCCTGCCGCCTTGGCCATGCCGCTGCAAGGCACCACTTACAACTGGGGCTACAAAACCGAGCCGGAGCCGCACATGAACAACCGCGTGATGGATTGCGGGCGCGGCAAAGGTTTGGGCGGTTCGTCTTTGATTAACGGCATGTGCTATATCCGTGGCAATGCGCTGGATTTCGACCACTGGGCGCAATTGCCGGGGCTGGAAAATTGGACTTATCTAGACTGCCTACCCTACTTTAAAAAGTCCGAGCAGCGCGATGCGGGCGGCAACGACTACCACGGCGGCAATGGCCCGATTCACGTTACCACCGCCAAAGCCGGAGTAAACCCGCTGTTTGAAGCCATGATTCAGGCCGGTGTGGATGCGGGCTATCCGCGCACCGATGATTTGAACGGCTATCAGCAAGAAGGCTTCGGGCCGATGGATCGCTTTGTTACCCCCAAAGGCCGCCGCGCATCTACCGCCCGCGGTTATTTGGATATGGCGCGCAGCCGCGAACGGCTCACCATCTACACCGGCGCACTCACCGATACCATCGTATTTGAGGGCAAACGCGCCGTGGGCGTGCGTTTTGAATACCAAGGCCGCAGCCACACCGCCCATGCCGCCCGTGAAGTATTGCTCTGCGCCGGTGCCATTGCTTCGCCGCAAATTTTGCAGCGCAGCGGCATCGGCCCCGGAGCTTGGTTGGCCGAAGCGGGCGTGGCCGAAGTGCTGGATTTGCCGGGCGTGGGCAATAATCTGCAAGACCATCTCGAACTCTATATGCAGTACGAATGCACCCAGCCTGTGTCCATCGCCCCCGCCACCCAATGGTGGAACAAACCGGCGATAGGCGCCGAATGGCTGTTTAACGGCACAGGCCTGGGTGCCACCAACCACTTTGAAGCGGGCGGCTTTATCCGCAGCGATGAATCGGTGGCTTGGCCCAATCTGCAATACCACTTTTTGCCGATTGCCGTACGCTACGATGGCCGCAATGCCAGCAAAGCGCACAGCTTTCAAGCGCATGTGGGCTCAATGCGCTCGCCCAGCCGCGGCCGCATCAAAATCAAATCGAAAAACGCCGCCGAACACCCCAGTATTTTGTTCAACTACATGGCACATGAGCAAGATTGGCAGGAATTCCGCGCCGCCATCCGCATTACCCGCGACATCATCAACCAGCCTGCACTGGACGCCTATCGCGGCAAAGTGATTACCCCGGCAGCCAATCTGCAAAGCGATGCCGAGCTCGACGAATACGTAAAGAACCACGCCGAAACCGCCTACCACCCTTCTTGCACCTGCGCCATGGGCGAAGGCAATGACGCCGTGGTAGACAGCCAAGGCCGCGTACACGGCATCGATGCCTTGCGCGTGGTGGACGCTTCGATTATGCCCAACATCATCACCGGCAACCTCAACGCCACTACCATTATGCTGGCCGAAAAAATCGCCGACCACATCCGTGGCCGCGCCCCGTTACCTCGCGCTGATGTGGCCTATTATGTGGCCAACGATGCCCCTGCACGCGGCGAGCCGAAACGGGCCGGTTAAGGCGTTTTCTGGCCAATAGTGTTTTTCAGGCAGCCTGAAAATTAAGCTGTGTCGTTTCTACGCAAGCAGGAAGCCCGTCTGAAATGCCGCTTCAGTGAATGTGCTTACATATTTCTGAAATGGTCAAAAAAGCAAAGCTGCGCTTTGCACTGGGCACCTGCCTGCGCAGGTGCGACGTACTTTGAAGATGTTGTAATACAACTTCGTTTTCAGGCAGCCTTACCACAATAGGATGAAAGGAACAAGTATGCGCCAGGCTGCTGTTTATATTATGGCCAACCAACGCAACGGCACCCTTTATATCGGCGTTACCAGTCATTTAATCCAGCGGATTTGGCAGCATAAGCAAGGTTTGGGCTGCGATTTTACGGCAAAGCATGATTTGAATTTACTGGTTTGGTATGAGTTACATGACAACATAATCGCAGCCATCACCCGTGAAAAACAATTGAAAAAATGGAAACGCAGCTGGAAATTACATTTAATTGAAACCCGTAATCCCGATTGGGTAGATTTATGGCCGCAGATTATCGCTTGATGCTGCCTGAATTTAGTGAAATTTAAACTCCGTCGCTCCTGCGCAGGCAGGAGCCCAGTCTGAAGCAAGGCTTCAGTGATGTGTTTACTTAATTATGGAATGGTAAAAGAGCAAAGCGATGCTTTGCACTGGGCACTTGCCTACGCAGGTGCGACAGCTGTTATCTATTGTTTGTCAAATTTTGATGCTGCCTAAATTGGGTAAAATTTAAATTCCGTCGCCCCTGCGCAGGCAGGGGCCCAGTCTGAAGCGCAGCTTCAGTGAATATGTTTACCTAATTCTGAAATGGTAAAAAGCAAAGCGATGCTTTGCTCTGAGCATTGCCTAAGCAGGTGCGGCGTACTTGCATTTTTTAAGCACTTTACCCATTTGTTTTTCAGGCAGCCTTACCGCCATAAGCAGAATTTTTGCCTGCGCAGGAGCAGCAAAGCCACTTTAAGCAATACCCCTTTATCAACCCACCCGAAAGCGAGTATGCATGTACCAAAACCCCGATACCCTGCCCGATAAAGAAAATACCTTGTCGGTAAACAAAATCGTGTTTTATGCTTCTGCCCTGCTTTCAGTGGCGCTGATTTTATTCACCATTCTTTTTCCTGCCACCAGTGAGGCGCTGCTCGGCCAGTCTTTGCGCTGGGTGTCGGATCATTTCGGCTGGTATTACATGCTGGTGGTGGCCGCTTACAGCCTGTTTGCGCTGTTTATCGGCTTTTCCAGCTATGGCAACATCAAGCTGGGGCAAGATCACGATAAGCCGGATTTTCCGTTTATCACTTGGGCAGCGATGCTGTTTTCTGCCGGTATCGGCATTGATTTGCTGTTTTTCGGCGCTTCCGAGCCGCTGGCACACTACCTCACCCCCAGCATGGGCGAGGCCGGTACGCCGGAAGCGGCGCGGGCGGCGATTGCGCAAACCTTTTTGCACTGGGGGCTGCACGGCTGGGGCATTTACGCTCTGATTGGCATGACCTTGGCCTACTTTGCCTACCGCCACAATCTGCCGCTGGCCTTGCGCAGTGCGCTGGTGCCGGTGTTTGGGCAGCGCCGCACCAATGGCTGGCTTGGCCACAGTGTCGACACCTTCGGCGTGGTGTGCACCTTGCTGGGCATCGCCACCAGCTTGGGTATCGGCGTCTTGCAGGCCAATGCCGGTTTAAGCCATGTATTCGGCATTGAATCGAGCAAATGGGTGCAGTCGGCGATTATTATCGGTGTGATTGTGGTGGCGGGTGTGTCGGCCATGTCGGGGGTGGAGCGCGGCGTGCGCCGTTTGTCGGAAGCCAATATGGCGGCGGCCACCTTGCTGCTGCTGGCGCTGCTGGTAATGGGCCCTACCTTGTTTTTGCTCAACAGCTTCACCCAAAATATCGGCGACTATTTCCAAACCTTAATCGGCAAAACCTTTGATGTGTATGCCTATCAAGGCGAAGCGGGTGCGGAATGGAAATCGGGCTGGACAATTTTCTTCTGGGCTTGGTGGGTGGCATGGGCGCCGTTTGTGGGCTTGTTTATCGCCCGCATTTCGCGTGGCCGCACCTTGCGCGAATTTGTGTTTGGGGTGATGTTTATCCCGCTGGGCTTTATCTTTGCCTGGTTTGCCATCTTCGGCAACAGCGCCATTGATTTGGTGAGCCACGGTGCTGCTGAGCTTGGCCAAGTGGCCTTGGAAGACCCGGCCATGGGCATGTTTATCTTGTTTGAGCATTATCCGGGCGCGTCAGTATTGTCTTTGGCCGCAGTGGTGATTGGCTTGGTGTTTTTTGTCACCTCGGCCGACTCCGGTGCTTTGGTGCTGGCCAACTTAAGCTCAAAAAACCTAAGCTCCGGTGCGGACGCGCCGATTGGCCTGCGCCTGTTTTGGGCTGCCGCCACCGGCCTGATTACACTGGGGCTGCTGTTTGCGGGTGGCTTTGGCTCTTTGCAGGCCGTGTCGGTGGTGGCCGGTTTGCCGTTTTCGCTGATTTTGATTGTGTATATGGTGGCGATGTGGATAAGCCTGCGCCGCGAAGGCAACAAGCGCAAAGCCAGCACTGTGGACATGGCACCGGTGCTCAACCATGGCCTCAGTTGGCGCGAGCGCTTAGGCCGCATTGTCAACTTTCCCAGCCGCAAAACCGTGGTGCACTTTATCGGCAGCGCCATTCATCCGGCCATGCAGGAAGTGGCCAATGAGCTGGGCGAGCAAGGCATAGCCACCAAAATCCACACCGGCGACAACGGCTGCGATTTGAGCTTTGAAGTATTGCACGGCGAAGAAGTGGATTTTGTCTACCAAGTGCGCCTAATTCAAGCCATCAAACCCGTGTTTGCCTTGGGCCAGGCCGGTAATCTGGCTTCGCAGCAAGAGCAAGAGCACTACTACCGCGCCGAAGTTTTCTTGCGTGAAGGCAGCCAAGAATACGATTTGGTGGGCTACAGCAAAGAGCAGATCATCACCGATATGCTCAACCAGTATGAGCGCCATATGCAGTTTTTACATCTGGAACGTTAGTTTTTAGGGTGATGCCCATTTTACAAAACAACCTAACTGCATAGGCGAGCCAACGCTGTAGGATTATTTCGTTTCTTGGCTATATAATGCTGAAGCACCAAGTAAATCAGTTCCCTGCTTATTTTGTTTGTTTAAAGTGGGTATAGCAAAACCGCTTTTCAGGCTGCCTGAAAAGCGGTTTTGGTTTTCTATCCATTACAATTTTAGCTGCTCAATCGCAAAATCAATGTCTTTATCACCCCGGCCGGATAAATTCACCAGCAAGCGTTGGCTGCCATCCAGTTGTGCGGCACGGCGCAAGGCGTAGGCAATGGCGTGAGCCGACTCCAATGCCGGAATAATGCCTTCTTCGCGCGATAAGGTTAAAAAGGCGGCCAGGGTTTCCGCATCGGTGGCGGTTTCATAGCGGGCGCGGCCAATGTCTTTTAAATGGCAGTGCTGCGGCCCCACACCCGGATAATCCAAGCCGGAAGCAATCGAATGCACCGCCGCCGGGTTGCCGTTTTCGTCTTGCAGATAATAGCAATGGAAGCCTTGGATTACACCCGGTTTGCCCAGTGTGAGCGTGGCGGCATGGCGTTGCGTATCCAGCCCTTCACCCGCCGGCTCCACACCCACCAATGCTACTGCCGAGTCGTCGATAAAGGCATTAAACAGCCCCAGCGCATTCGAGCCGCCGCCCACACAGGCCACCACTTCATCAGGCAGCCCGCCATATTGGCTTTGAAACTGCGCGCGCGCCTCATGTCCCACAATCGATTGAAAATAGGCCACCAATTCCGGATAAGGTGCCGGCCCCACCACCGAGCCGATGGCAAACATGCTGTGCTGCAAATCCTGCAAATAGGCGCCAAACGCGCTGTCCACCGCTTCTTTCAAGGTGCCCGCCCCCGCCGACACCGGCACCAGCTTGGCACCCAAAATCTTCATGCGCGCCACATTCGGATGCTCTTTGGCCATGTCCACCACACCCATGTGGATTTCACACTCCAGCCCCACCAGCGCCGCCGCCGTGGCCAATGCCACGCCATGCTGCCCGGCACCGGTTTCGGCAATCACTTTTTTCTTGCCCAGTTTTTTGGCCAACAATGCTTCGCCAATACAATGGTTGATTTTGTGCGCGCCGGTATGGTTCAAATCTTCGCGCTTCAAATAAATTTGCGCACCGCGCTGCGACAGCGTTTTGGCATGGTAGAGCGGGCTGGGACGGCCGACATAGGTTTGCTGCAAACGCTTCATTTCAGCAATAAAATCGGCATCGCCGATAATACTGCGGAAACCGGCCTCGATTTCCGCCATCGCCACCGCCAAACCCGGATGGTCGATTTTGCCCCCATGTGCACCGAAAAAGCCGTTCTCATTAGGCAACACCACGGCGTTTAATTGTTCCTGCATCATTTTTTATCCTTTGTTTGCTATCTCTAAATATAAGTCGCTCCACCGCTTTATTTTACGTTGCTTTACTTAGGGAATAAAGTCTAAAGGCTGCCTGAAAAACATTCAGGCAGCCTTTAAGCATAAAAGCATACAAAAAACCCGCTGTTATCCACAGCGGGTTTTTTCGCGGCTTCGCACCAATGGCGATTAGCGTTTTTTGCCGGTTACCGCAGCCACGGGCAGGTTTTCGTTGCGTTTCAATGCCACGCTGGAAACACCTTCCGGGAACACAATGTCAGACAAATGCAGGATTTGGCCTGCGTGCACTTTAGACACATCCAATTCCAGCGACGCCGGAATGTCTTTGGGTAGTGCCAATACTTCTACGGTGTTGTTCAGCAAAGAAACACGGCCGCCTTGCAGTTTCACCGCCACAGAAGCTTCGGCATTGAGCAAGTGCACCGGAATGCGGATTTGCACCGGCTTGTTCATGTCCAGCGCTTGGAAGTCGATGTGTTGCACTTGTTGTTTGAACGGGTGCATTTGGAAGTCGCGCACAATCACGTCGTGGGTTTTGCCATCGAGGTTCAGCTTGATGATGGCGGTGTGGAAAGATTCTTTTTCCAAAGCGTAGAACATGGCTTTGTGCTCTACGGCAATGGCCATAGGCTCGGTGCCTTCACCGTACAAAACAGCCGGTACTTGGCCTTCGCGACGCAGGCGGCGGCTCGCACCAGTGCCCTGTGCTTCGCGATTTACAGCATTGATTTCGTAAGACATAGTATAAAACTCCAAAAGATAAAAACGTCGTCATCGGCCGCGACCAGCTTAAGACGACAGGGGTTTACGGGAGAAACAGCGCTCCCGGCGCAACCAAATCCTCGTTAAAGAGGTAGGATACGGATTCTTCATTGCTGATGCGGCGCACGGTTTCAGCCAGCAAGCCTGCAATGGTGACTTGGCGGATGCGGCCGCAAGCGTGGGCGGCTTCCGACAAGGGGATGGTATCGGTGACCACCACTTGGTCGATATCGGATGAAGCAATGCGGTTTACTGCTTCGCCAGAAAACACCGGATGGGTGGCATAAGCCAACACACGCTCAGCACCGCGCTCTTTCAGCGCCGAGGCGGCTTTGCACAAGGTGTTGGCGGTATCGATCATGTCGTCCACAATCAAACAGGTACGGCCTTGGATATCGCCGATAATGTTCATCACTTCGGCCACATTGGCTTTGGGGCGGCGTTTGTCGATAATCGCCAAGTCGGCATTCAACACTTTGGCCACCGCACGGGCGCGCACCACGCCGCCGATATCGGGGCTTACCACCGTAAGATTTTCGATGCGTTGTTTTTCGATATCGTGAATCAAAATCGGGGTGGCGTAGATGTTGTCTACCGGGATATCGAAAAAGCCTTGAATTTGGTCGGCATGCAAATCCACGGTTAACACGCGGTCGATACCGGCCGAATACAGCATATTGGCCACCAGCTTGGCCGAAATCGGCACCCGCACCGAGCGCGGGCGGCGGTCTTGGCGGGCATAGCCAAAATACGGAATCGCCGCGGTGATGCGCCCGGCAGAAGCCCGCTTCAGCGCATCGGCCATGGCCAACACTTCCATCAAATTGTCGTTGGTGGGGGCGCACGTGGGCTGCAAAATAAACACATCGCGCCCGCGCACGTTTTCCAGCAACTCGATGGCAATTTCACCATCGGAAAACTTGCTCACCGAGGCACGCCCCAGTGAAATATCCAAATGCTTAACCACATTGCTGGCCAATGTGGGGTTGGCGTTTCCGGTGAACACCATCAGGCTGTCGTAAGCTGCCATCTCGTCTGTACCTGCCAATTGCTTGTATATGGGTGGGAACATACCGTTTGCACTCCATCAAGGGGTGTTTATTGAGTAACGGTGTTGCTGTGCAGCGCGTATGATACCACTGCCCCTCTTTAAGGCCAAAGTGTTAATTCACGTATGCGGCCTAGGTTTATTTTATGGTGACGCAATACAGTCAGGACAAGGCGCGGTAACGCAGTACTGGTTTTAGTGCGCCCCGATAAACACCAAAGAAGCGTGTAAGTTGCCTTACACGCTTCCGGATATTTTGGCTGGGGAGGTAGGATTCGAACCTACGCATGCTGGGATCAAAACCCAGAGTCTTAACCACTTGACGACTCCCCACTATCAAACCAAGCAGAGGCTGCCTGAAAGCCTGAACGGGTGGCTGGGGAGGTAGGATTCGAACCTACGCATGCTGGGATCAAAACCCAGAGTCTTAACCACTTGACGACTCCCCAACAACACACATCAACCGTAAAACGGATGGCTGGCCAAATTGGCGGCCAAATACGTTTGATGCGCGCTGGAAACTTGCTGGTAAACCGCTTGTGCTGCGGCTTCGGATTCAAAGCGCAAAAATACACAAGCCCCCGAACCGCTCATCATCGGCTTGCCATGGGCAGCCAGTGCTTCAAATGCGGCTTTTACCTCGGGATATTCAAGCAAAACAACACTTTGCATATCGTTGCGCCAGTGTTGTGGCGTTTGAAAGACTGGCATTATGCTGGCTTCGGAATTGCGTGTCAAGCCCTGATGCGAAAAAACCACCGCCGTGCTCACATGCACCGGCGGCTTCACAATTACATACCATTGTTTCGGCAATGAAAGCGGATGCAAATCCTCGCCCACGCCTCGCGCAAAGGCGTTTTCGCCAAAAATAAAAAACGGCACATCGGCACCCAACGCCAAGCCCAGCGCCATCAATTGTGTTTTATCCAAGCCGCATTGCCACAAGCGGTTTAAGGCCATCAGCACCGTGGCCGCATCCGAGCTGCCGCCGCCCAAGCCACCGCCGGTGGGAATGCGTTTGTGCAACCAGATTTCTGCACCGCAAGCGCTTCCTGAAGCCTGTTGCAATGCCGCCGCCGCGCGATAAGCCAAATCCTGCGCAGCCGCCACACCGGCCATGGGGGTGTGCAGCATAATCTGCCCGTTATGGCGCGGCAGCAAATACACCGTGTCGCACAAATCAATCAGCGTAAACACACTTTCGAGCAAGTGATAACCATCGGCACGGCGGCCGATAATGCGCAAATCCAAATTAAGTTTGGCCGGGGCGGCGAACGCCTGTGCGGCGGGCGGAATCGGGATTGAATCTAAAGACATGCAGATACCTATTGGATTGGGTTAATTGCAAGGATTGAGTGATTATGGGCTGCCTGAAAGCATAAATAGTGCAAATGAATAAATACCATTGATTTAAATGTTTTAAAAGCTGCCTGAAAAACGTAACCCCCCATTTCAGGCAGCCTTTATTAACCCACACGCCCCATCCAATTTATGCGCTGCGCAGTGCGCACCGCCCGATTTTCATCGTGCGCAAATCCAGCGGCTGGAATTGGTCGAATACCAAGCGGATATTCAAGCGTTCGTTTTCCAGCACCAGAATTTTAGGCGACACGCCGTCGGCCATTAGTTGGCGGCCAATCAGCCAGCCCGATTGGCGCAAACGGCCGTCGGTGAGGATTTCATGCGCTTCGCCCGGTGCCCAGCGGCCACGCGCCCATTGATTCAGATGGCTCATGGGCAGGGTAAAGCCGAGCAGGTTTTGGCTGAGTGCTTCAATGCTGTCGGCACGGTATTGACGCGCGCTGCTGTCTTCGGCAATCACCCCTTCGCTATCGCGGCACAGTACACCCACGGTATTACCCAAAGGGGTGTTGACGCTGATGTTTTGCACCGTGCCGAAATCCTGCCACTCAAAATTGGCATACGAGCCTTTTTCGCCCTCGCGCACCGCCAAGCGGCCTTCGCTGCTAAAACCTTCCGCGCTGCCGGTATCGGCCTGCCAGCCGGATTGCTTGAGCGGCGTATTGAAATTGGTACAGGCCGCCAATACCACAGCGGCCAGCAATAACGGGAGTTTATTCATCATATTGATACAGTTTCCATTGTTCGCTGTGATTTTAGGCTGCCTGAAACACAAAATGCCGAATCCAGTTTGGCAATAACGGTTTTATTTTATCGTTCAGGCAGCCTTAATCAATGAGTGCAAAACGCCAATTATTTAAGGATTAGCCACACCCAAGCGGCGCAAGGTATCGCGCAGCACGCGGTGTTGCGGCTCTTGCTGCAAGGCAGTGCGCCACACCAGCCGCGCTTTTTCGTGCTGCCCCAATGTCCACAAAACTTCGCCTAAATGGGCGCCCACTTCGGCATCGGGAGTTTGGTCGTAGGCAAACTGCAAATGCGGCAGTGCCGCTTCGGCATCGCCCTTTAAGAAATAAGCCCAGCCCAGGCTGTCGTTGATGGCGGCCGACTGGCTGTCGAGCTGGTAGGCTTCTTCAATCAGGCGCATGGCTTCTGCCCATTCGCTTTTGGGCAGCGATAACATGGTGTAGCCCAAGGCGTTCAAACCGGCAGCGCTGTCCGGCTTCATGGCCACAAAGCGGCGCAAATCGACTACCGCCCGTTGCGGCTGGTTTAAGTCGTCGGCATACACCACGCCGCGCTCATACAATACCTCGGCAATGCGTTCTGTGCGCTCGGGGCTGGCGGCGGCTTTTTCGGCCTGTGTCAACAAGCGGTTGTAGCTGGCCAGTTTTTGCGCCGGCGTTTGGTATTGGCCAATCACAAACAGACGCAAACGCCATAAATCGCCGCCGTCATAAAGTAGGCCGGTTTGCGGGCTGATGGCCGCTGCCGCATCCACATGGCGGTGCGCTGCGGCCCAGTTTTTGTCTTCCGCTGCAATGGATGCCAGCAATAATTGCTTGTCAAACGCCATATCGGCAGCGGTGATTTTTTCTGCCCACGCTCTGGCCGGAGCGGTTTGTTTGTCGTCCATTAAACGGGTGGCGGCCAGAAAAGCAGCGCGGCTTTTTTGCGCCTGCGTGCCGATGGCATAGGCTTTGTCCAAATAGCCCAAGGTGTCGGCAGTGGGTGCACGTTGGTTTACCGACAATACAGCCGCTTGCAGATACAAATCGGCATCCGGGCTTTGGTTGAGCAGTTTTTGCAGCCAGGCATAGGCTTGCGGCCATTGTTTGCTGCTGATTAAGGTATCCACATACAGGCTTTGCCACATCGGCGACAAGGCGTTGATGTCGGTTTGCTTAAAGAACGACACCAATACCTGCGGGCGGTATTGGTTAATCAGCTTCAGCGTTAGCAAGGTGGCCGGGCGCACATCGCCATCCAGCTCGGCCAGTTTTTGCAAGGCGCTCACCGCATCTTGGTTGCGGTTGCTTTGTGCCGAAAAAATGGCATCGGCAATCATTGCCTCGGGCATATCGGCATGGTTTTGCGCCGCTGTGTGTATCGGTGCAGCCGCATCGGCCGCCAGCTCAGGATGGCGCAGGCTCATTTGTGCCATTTGCAGGAAAATACGCCGTGTTTTGTAGTCGGAAGCATCGGCCAGCACCCCATCCAACCCGGCCGCCACCGCCGCAACATCGCCCCGCGCCAAGGCCATTTCCCACACCATGCGCTTTTGTGCCGCCGAAGGCGTGGGCTCCAGCTGCTGCCAGCGCGTTAAAATGGCCTCTGCTTGCGCTACGGCATCCGCATTGAGTGCAATCTCCATACCGCGCTCGGCCACTTCCGGGTCACGCGTGCGCTCCAACATCACCATATACGTGGCCAAGGCGCTGCCCGCTTGGCCTTGATTCAGCACCATTTCGCTGGCCAGCAAGCTAAACACATTATTGGCACGCTCGGCAATGGCCACGCGCTGCTGCCGCTCGCTGTTGTCCTGACGCAGCACCTGGGTTTTGGCGTGCTGTAATTTGGTTTCGATGGCGGGCAGCTGTGCGCCGCTGGCCGCTTCATTGGCCTGCGCGGCAGCGGGCAACAACATCAAGGCCATGGCCACGGGGGTGATTCGATAAGCCCAATGCAACATAATCTTTGCTTTCCTTCGGCACAAACGGAACTTGCGTTCACAAAGCCGCTACTTTAACACAGCCTTTTTGCGCTGCGTTTTGCCGCTTAACAAATTTTACCCGCCCACACCTGCGCGTTTATCACGCCCATCGTTTTGTTTTCTGCCTGCCCACCGTCTTTCAGGCAGCCAAGCCTTGTTTGGCCTTGCTTGCTTGTGCTATGTTGCATACCTTTAGCTTTCATATCCCGCACCATGCCCGAATTGCCCGAAGTTGAAACCACCCGCGCCGGTATTGCCCCGCACATCTGCGGCAAAGCCTTTGTGCGCACCCACATCCGTCAGCCGAAGTTACGCTGGCCGGTAAACCCCGACTTAGCGGCAGTGTTAAACGGCCAAACTGTGATGGCAGTGAGCCGACGTGCCAAATATCTGCTGATTCACACCGGTGCCGGTTATCTGATTATCCATCTGGGCATGTCCGGCAGTCTGCGTATTTACGAGCCCGGCCAACATCCGCCGCCGCAAAAACACGACCACGCCGACTTTGAATTTGCCGACGGCACCTTGCTGCGCTTTCACGACCCGCGCCGTTTTGGCGCTATTTTGTGGTTTGCCGGTGCACTGGAACACCATCCGCTGCTGCAACACTTGGGGCCGGAGCCTTTAAGTGCCGACTTCGATGCCGCTTATTTGCAGCACACCTTAGCCAAACAAAAACGCGCCATCAAACTGGCGTTGATGGACAATGCCGTGGTGGTGGGCGTGGGCAATATTTATGCCAACGAGGCGCTGTTTCAGGCAGCCATCGCCCCTACTCGCGCTGCCAACAGCCTGCAAGCACACGAATACACGGCGCTGGTGGCGGCCATTAAAGACGTTTTACAACGCGCCCTGGCCGCAGGCGGCAGCACCCTGCGCGACTTTGTAAACAGCGAAGGGCGCAGCGGCTATTTCCAGCAACAATATGCCGTGTATGGCCGCCAAAACGAAAACTGCCCGCACTGTGGCGGCCTGATTTACAAAATCACCCAAGGACAGCGCAGCAGTTTTTACTGCCCGCAATGCCAACATTAAGCCCAATCCCGCCATGAATGCTCAAAAACACACCCCGTTTCTGCTTGCGCTATACCGCCTGTGGCGGCTGTTGTGGTGGCTGGCCGGTGCCTGCTGGCGCGTATTTCGTTTTGGCCGCCTCAGCTCCAAACAGCGCGATGCGGCCATGATGGGCATTGCCGAACGGCTATTGAAAATTTTACACATTCGCTTGAATGTGAGCTGCCACGCCCAATGCCCGGCCAACCCGCCGGTGTTGGCGGTGGCCAACCACGTTTCGTGGCTGGATATTTTTGTGTTGATGGCACTGTATCCGAGTGGCTTTATTGCCAAGCAATCCATCCGCCACTGGCCGGTGGTGGGCACCTTGGCCGCGCATGTGGGCACTGTGTTTATCAACCGCCACTCGCGCACCGATGCGGGCAATGTCAACCAAACCATTGCCCGCACCTTGGCGGCCGGGCAAAGCGTAACCTTCTTTCCCGAAGCGCGCACCTCCGACGGCTTAAACGTATTGCCGTTTAAAGCCGCACTGTTTCAAGCCGCCATCGACACCGACACCCCGGTACAGGCCATGGCCTTACGCTATCTAAACCCACACGGCCAGCGCAGCACCGCCGTCGCTTGGGTGGGCGACACGCCGTTTTTTGCTTCCTTGTGGCGCATCGCACGCCAGCCGCACATCACCGCCCAAGTAGACTTCGCCTTACTGATGGGCAGCGGCTATACCGACTGCGCCGACCGCTATCAGCTCAAAGATGCCGCCGAGCAGTTTATCCGCCATAAAGTGAATGGTGATGGCTAGGGTCTGCTTAGCTCAATAAAAAACGCACCCGGTATGAATACACGGGTGCGTTGTTTTAAAAAGAAATTCGACAGCACCATCCACGTAGGTCGGATTTTTGAATCCGACATTTGGCCGATAAGGCCAGATGCAGCAACCTTATTCTTTGCACCAGCGTCGGATTCAAGAATCCGACCTACACGTCTGCTCAACCCACAAAATGATAACTTGCCGTATTTAGCCAAAGCCACACATTTAAGGCTGCCTGAAAATCAGTTCAAACCTTTTCAGGCAGCCTTGATGAAACCTACGCCTATCTGCCCTTAAACATTGGCTTCGGCATTGATTTGCCGCAACAGCGCCACCGGATCGTCTGCTCCGGTAATCGGGCGCCCCATCACCAAATAGCTGCTGCCGGCGGCCAATGCCGCTTGCGGAGTCATGATGCGGCGCTGATCGTCGTTATTAGTGGCCACATTGGGGCGGATGCCGGGGGTCACCAACACAAAATCCGCGCCCAAATGCCGGCGCAACAGCGCCGCTTCTTGTGCCGAGCACACCACGCCATCCAGGCCGGAAGATTGCGCCAGCTGCGCCCAACTCAGCACCAGCTCGGCCACCGGCAATTCAAGGCCGATTTCGGCCAAGTCGGCCTGCTCCATGCTGGTGAGCACGGTAACGCCAATCAGCAAAGGCTTGTGCGATAAAGGTGCCAGCGCGGCCACGGCGGCTTCCATCATGCGCCGCCCGCCCAAGCTGTGCATGTCCACCATCCACACGCCCATTTCGGCAGCCACTTTGCAGGCCGCCGCCACGGTGTGCGGAATATCGTGGTATTTCAAATCCAAAAACAATTTAAAGCCTTGCTGAATCAGGCTTTCAGCCAAACGGCGACCGCTGGCGGTAAACAATTCTTTGCCGATTTTAAGCTGGCACAGTGTGGGATCGAGCCTGCGCACAAAATTCAGCGTTTCATCGGCACTGGCAAAATCAAGCGCCACAATCACCGGCGTGCGTTGTACCGGCAAGCTGCCATCAAGGATTAAAGGATTCATAGGATTTTGTTTCTTTGAAATTTATTTTTACGCAAACGGATGAATTGGCCGCCATAAGGCTGCCTGAAAAAGTTTTATACTGATACCAATTCTAAAAAATAAGATCACAAGGCGGCGAGCCGCAGACAGTACAGCTAGTACGGCAAGGCGAGCCAACGCAGTTAGGTTAATTTTTAGAATTGGTATGAATTTAATTGAAACTAATACGGCTGGTCTGCCCTACGCACCGCCAAACCCCATTGTTGCGATGCGGCTTCAAAATCGGCACTGTCGGCCTGCGGCACGATGGCAAGGCAATAATAATCGCCACCGGTTGCGGTATTGTACAGCACCGCGCCGTGCGCCAAAAACTGCGGATAAGCCGCTTGCATCAGCGTTTCAGGCAAATCTTCATCTTGATTTTGTGCCGTCCATACCGGCTGGAAACCAAAACGTGCCGCCATCTCTGCTACCCAATCGATAAAGGAATCGCCGTCTTTCCAGTCCACCAAAAAAGCATGTTGCGCATCCAACAGCCCGCCGGTGCCGAAATGAATGATGTTGTCCGGCTGCCAATCGGTTTCCCCTTCTGCCGCCAATTGAGCCGCCACGCCTTGATACACGGCCTCAACATCTTGCGGCTGATCCCGATACAGCACCGCCAACCAATGGCGAAATGCGGCGGCATCATCCGCAGCAGCCGTATGCCGCTGCGGCGGAAGGGCTTGCACAGCCGGCAATGGCCGGCGGCGCTTGAACAGCAACAGTAAAAACACGGCCAATAAGCCAAAAATGATGATGTATTTCATGGTTCAAGGCCTTATACCGGCAAGGCAAATTCTGCCTGATGTGCGGCCACATAGGCAGCGGCGGCGGCCAGATCCTCATCGGCCACATCGTAGTAATCGCCGTCCAGCTCTTCAAAAGCCGCGAATTGGGCACGCAAGTCATCCATATCAACCTCATCACTGGCCAGCGCTTCGATTTGGCCGCCGTGCTCGGCATACAGCACACGCGCTTTGTCCAGCACCTTGGGCGTGGCTTTGATGCCCCAGCGGCGCAGGCTGTCGGCTAAGGGATTGGCAAACACATAGTCGCCATAGCCCGCGGCAATCAATTGCACAAAGCCGCCCTCTTGCACTTGGCTGTCCAAATAGCAATACGCCAGCAACGTGTGTTGCGCATCGCCAAGCTTGGCCATGCCCGCTTCTTCGCCTTGCTCGGCCACAAAGTCTAGGTATTCGGCGGCCAAGGCATACAGTTGTTCCACGCTCATGCGCTTTCCTTTATCGCTTGTATTTAAGGTTTTCAGGCAGCCTTGAGGCTGCCTGAAAGATATAGTGGATTAAATTTGAATCAAGACAAGGCGACGAGCCGCAGACAGTACAGGCCGCAGACAGTACAGATAGTACGGCCAGGCGAGGCAACGCAGTATTGGTTCAAATTTAATTCACTATAACGCTATACTTCAATGCGGTTGGGCGTAAACGTTTCCCACTTATTGCACGCCGGGCAATGCCAGAAAAACACTTGCGATTTAAAATGGCAATGGCGGCAGCGGTACATCACCGCTTTTTGCATTTGCCGCCCCACCACGCTGCGCATCAAGTCGGCATCGGCTCGCCAAGTGGGATCCATATCGCTGATTTGCAAACCAAGCAAACGGTATACCCCGGCCAAATCGGGCTTGGCCCGCACCAGCTCGGCAGCGGTTTGCGCCGCCGCTTGCTCGCCGTAGAGCAGCAGCGATTTTTCGTAAATCACATTGATGATGTCCAGCTGCGGAAAGGTTTGTGCATAGCCTTGCAACACCGCCAAGCCTTCTTGCGGCTTGCCCAAAGCGTCGTAGGCATCGTACAGGCGCTCGGCGGCCATGCTCAGGTATTCGTGGTTTTGTTTTTCAATCGCGCTGTAGGCATCGATGGCGGCTTGATATTGCCCCTGCTTTTGCGCAGCATCGCCCAAAATCAAATTGGCACGAGTACATTTGCGGTTTACCGCCAAGGCTTGATGGGCATAAGCCGTGGCTTCGTCAAAGCGCGACTGAAACAAGGCTGCCTGCGCCCGCTCGCAATAAAATTGGGCAATTTCAAATTGATAGCTCTGATCGCCGTGGCTGAGCGTTTGCGCCAATTCAATCGCTTTTTCCCAGTCGCGGTCTTGCTGATAGATGTGCAACAACACCTGCCGCGCCGGTTTGGCCATCACGCCATTTTGCAAGCCGATAAAAATCTGCTCGGCTCTGTCCACCAAGCCGGCGGCTTGATAATCCTGCCCCAGCTCAAACAGCACCGCATCGCGGCGCTCGCCCACGGTGTCGGGGGAGTCGAGCAGTTTTTGATGCAGCACAACGGCTTTGTCGTTTTCGCCGCGCTGGCGGTAGAGCTTGCCCAAGGTTAGGTGCAGCTCATAAGTGCTTTGCTTGGCGTCGCTTTGCTGATCCACCACCTCGGCCAATTCACGCACGGCCTTGCCGCTGTTGCGCTCCACCAAGGCATCCAAGCTTTTGTAAAAGCCCACCGGCACCGATTTGGCCTGCGCCAATACCGAGCGCATGTCCACCCGTGCGGCAAACCAGCCCATGGCGAAAAACACCGGCAGCAAAGCCACCGGCGCCAGCCACAGCCAAAAATCATTGCCGTCCATAATCAGCCTTTTTGATTGGGTATGGCCATTGTGGTGGCGGGTGGTGTAGCTGCCAACTCGGCACCACGACCATTTTTGCGGATTTCGCGGCGCAGGCGGTTCACCTCGTTGCGCAAGGCCAGCAAACGCCCCAGCATCGCCAGCACGCCGAAGATGGCGCCCACCACAAAAAAGCCCAGCAGCAGCACAATCAACGGCAGGCTGATTTCCTGCCCCGGTAAGTAATGAAACGCCGTGCTCTGGGTATTGCTGACCGCCAGCAGCACAAACGCCAGCAAAATCAAAATTTTAATCAAGGCATAAACGATTTTCATCTGATTCCCTTGGCCGTAATAGGCTCTCTAAAAGTCTGTTTACAATCTTTATATCGTGCCGCTTTCAGCACATAAACAGGCTCTAACGCTTTAAAAAAACGCGCCGGTATTGCCGGACAACATCAGCAAGTGTAAACGATTTGGCCTGTTTGCGATACGCCCGCCAGCCATTGCATTGCACAAAAAGCCATGCTTGCGTGTACAATCGGGCTTCATTTTGCTTTACAGAACACCGATGATCAAACCGCTGAACACCCGCCAACGCCAACAAATCCGCAACCTCAGCGCCGCCGCGCTGGTAAACCATCTGGCCAACCACCACACCGGCTTTGCTGACATGCTGGCCGCTTTGGTGTATTGGTTTCGCTGCGGCGGCGCCGACGATGCCGAGATGCGCATCATCGCCCTACAAAACGCCTTGCGGCTCAACCCCGGCCAATGTGCGCTAATTGGCGAAGTATTACACCACTGGCTGCGCCAAGTGCATCTGTATCCGGGCTTTGTGAGTGTGGGGCTGTTTTCGCGCCAAGGCTTTATGCGTGAAATGGGCACCCGCCTATACGACCGCTTCAACCCGCCGCCGCAGTCGGCGCAAGATTTGCGCGACGTGCTCAAACAAGCATTTGATGGCCGCCAAGATCCGGCATGGCTGAACCGCATTGCTCCGGCGCAATGGGAAATACTCTACCGCATTTTGAGCGAACACACGGGTGCCGACGCCGTGCGCAGCTCTGCCGCCCATTTCGAGCATGAATCACTGCATGCAATGGAAATGCTGTCGATCTGGGTGGCCGCCGAAGAGCTCGACGGCGACCTGATCCGCATTGACAAACGCCTGCTGGAAATCGACTCGCCTTTTGTGGCCTTACAGCGGGAAATGACCCAGCTCACGCATCACGCCCACGCCCGTTTGGGCGATGCCGACTTAGCGCCCTACGACGACAGCCACGCCCGCGTGATGATAGACCAATGCCGCCAGCAAATTGCGCGCTTAAAGCGGCGCGGCACCGGCGCAGGCGCGGGCTCATCCATGGCGGTGGCGCATTTGCTGGAGCGGCTCACCCAAACGGTTAACCGGCTCGAAGCCCTGCTCAATATCCAAACCGCCGCCAACAGCGCCGAGCGCAGCCACCATATCTTGCGCCTGGCTGGGCATTTGATTCAGGCCGGTGCCAACCATCAAAGCATCGGCTCTTTGTGGCGCAGCAGTGTGCGCATGTTGTCGCAAAGCATCACCCAAAACACCAGCGACCACGGCGAGCATTACATCACTCGCAACCGCCGCGAATACTGGGGCATGTTGCGCTCCGCCGCCGGTGCCGGGGTGATTATTGCCCTAATGGCCTTGCTGAAAATCCGCATTGGCGAGCTGGGTTTCAGTGAAGGCTTTACCACCTTATTGGTGTGTCTGAATTATGGGCTCGGCTTTGTATTGGTGCACATCCTTCATTTCACCATCGCCACCAAGCAGCCCGCCATGACCGCCGCCAGTGTGGCGGCCGAAGTACAGCGCAACGACAAAGGGCGCGCACAATCGGCCAGGCTTGCCGGGCTGCTACTGGATGTGAACCGCTCGCAAAGTATTGCCGTGGTGGGTAATGTGAGCGTGGCGATTGGGGTGGCCATGGTGTTGAGCTTGGCGGTGTTTTATTGGCAAGGCCAAACCATGTTAAGCGCAGAAACGTCGGCCTACTTGGTGCACGCCAACCAGCCGCTGGCCGGGCTGGCATTGTATTACGCCGCCATCGCCGCCGTGTGGCTGTTTTGCTCGGGCATTATTGCCGGCTTTTTCGACAACCGCGCCGACTATTTGCAACTGGCACAACGGATTCAAGATCATCCTTGGCTGAGCAAAATCATGCGCCCGGCCACCCGCAAACGCTTGGGCGAATATCTGCATCAAAATTACGGCTCATTGATGGGTAATTTCCTGTTCGGCGTGCTGCTGGGGCTTACCGGCTATATCGGCCACCTCACCGGCCTACCGCTAGACATCCGCCATGTGGCGTTTGCCTCCGCCAATTTGGGCTATGCTGCCGCCAGCACCGGCATGGACATCGGCTCGTTTTTACTGAATTTGCTGTTTGTACTGATGATTGGCGTGGTAAACCTGTGGGTGAGCTTTGCGCTGGCATTGGTGGTGGCACTGCGCGCACGCGAAGCCCGGCTGGGCAATATCGGCACCCTGCTCGCTGCCGTGGCCGCCGAAGTCAAAGCCCGCCCCTTAAGTTTGGTGTTTCCGCCGAAAAATGAAGTTGAGGCAACAGCGGCTGAGGAGGAAATAGCGAAATAGGCACCGATGGCCGGCCAATAAAAACGAAAAACGGGCATAACGCCCGTTTTTGTTTATTTCACTGAAGTTGCGCACTCGAATAAAAATAATCCGCTTCGTTTTACTTTAGTTTGTCAATGGATTGCCGAATCAAGCTCGGTAATGACGGCCTTACACTTCAGGCAGCCTTTATATGGGAATGCGTAACTTCAGTCTAATCACTAAGCCGATATTTCAGCCCAATATATGCCCCAACTTCTGCGCCTTGGTACTTAAGTAATGCGCATTTTCACTGTTTTGCCCCACTTCCAGCGGCACCCGTTCGACCACGTCAATGCCCACACGATTGAGTGTGGCCACTTTTTGCGGGTTGTTGGTCATCAAATGCACCGAGGCTACCTGTAAATAATCCAAAATGTGTTTGGCCAACACAAAATCGCGTGCATCCACCGGCAAGCCCAATGCCACATTGGCTTCTACGGTGTCCAAGCCTTGATCTTGCAATTGGTAGGCACGGATTTTGTTAATCAGGCCGATGCCGCGGCCTTCTTGGCGCAGGTACACAATCACGCCGCGGCCTTTGGCTTGCACCGCCTGCATGGCCGCTTGTAGTTGCGGGCCGCAGTCGCAGCGTTGTGAAAACAGCGCATCGCCGGTGAGGCATTCGGAATGCACGCGTGCCAATACCGGCGCGCCGTCGTTGATGATGCCCATGCTCAGCGCCACGTGCTCTTGGCCGCTGCGCAGCTCTTCAAAGCCGTGCATGGTGAATTCGCCCCATTCGGTGGGCAGGCGGCAGGCAGCCACAAAACGCAAGGGGTTGTCGGTGTGGGTGTTATTGATCATGATTTTCTTCTGTTGAGGGTTGTGGCGGCGGCTGCCATTGGCTATGCAATTGCTGCAATAAGGGCAGCAGTGCCAGCGCCAGCCCCACCCATTGCGCCAAATTGTCGTTATCAAAGGCATTGGGGCGGGCAGCTTCGGCATACACCACGCCCAATACACGGCCATCTTGGCCATATATGGGCAAGGCCAGCTGGCTGTGGCTGCGGCGGTGCTGCTCGCCTTGCAATTCGCCCAAGGCCAGCCATTGCGCTACATCGTCTACTTGATTGAGCCAGCCGGTTTCGGCGCTGCGGCTGGCAATATGGTGCCAACAAGCCGCTTCGTCAACCGGCAACAATGCCTCCAGCGGCTGCCCCTGCGCCACCAGCCGCAATAATTGGCCGCCATGTTGCGGCACATTGGCAGGCAGCAACAGGTAAATGGCGGCCCGCTCAACCGCGGCATCGGTATTGGCGCAGCGGCTGTAAAGCGAGTCTAGCGCCAAATACAGCTGCCGCAGCAATGCGTGATTGTCGGGGTTTTCAGGCAGCTCATCGGCCAAAGCAATGCCGTTTTCTGCACCGTACCATAAAAGGCTGTGCTCGATTTCGGCAGCAGCCATATTGATCACCGTTTGTGCAGTCAAACAGGCCATGTGCACTTCGTCTGCGGGCAACTTTAAGCCCTGCGTATCCAAATAATCTGCAATTGCCGCCTTAATCATGCCTTAATTCCTGATGGTGGCGCATTGATATTGCCAATGTCGCCGATGGTGTCGTTCAAAAAATAATGATGTTTGTCGTGCATAAAACAAAAGCCCTTTGCATCACAAAGGGCTTTGGGAATCTGGCGGAGGTGTTTTTCAAAAATCACTTTGCAACAAACCGCTTCTAACTGTAAGCCAAATATAGCCCCCGTTTCGCTTGAATAGCTACCAACAGAGGTACTAAAAACGGGTTCGAACTGTAAAAAAATATGTAGTTTGTACATTCTACACGATTGCACAGCCATGCGGAGCAGAGTAAATGCGGCGAAAGCAGGCGGGCGTTAAGTTTACAGATGCCCGAATAAGGTCAATGCCAGCCGATGCATGGATGATTGTAGTGGTCAAAATTAAAAGTTATGGTGTATGGCTACATCAGTTTACAACACCAGACAGATGCCGAACAAAACGAACACTTGGGCATAATTTTGCATAATGCACAGCGGCAAGCTCTGTGCCGGATAAGATACAAAAAACACCAGCACAAGGCTGGTGTTGCATGTTTCATGCATGTAAGCAATGGCTTGAATACCTAGTTTTTTACAGTTTTAAGGCCATTCCGCCGGTATTCAAATAAACAGCAAAGGCGGCTTGGATCAAGGCTTACTTTTTGCAAATGGCGCGGATAGCATCAACAAAGCCTCCGTGCGGAACACCGCAAAAGCACCATAACAGCACACCTTTGCCGCATTGAATCTGATGGTAGGAGCCAACCCCATGGAGCTGCTAATTGAGAACCATGCACGCTGGATTGACTTAGCAAACAAACAACGTGAAAAGGTAAAATCAAGCAGCTTTTCAATACAAACTGTGCCATCAGAAGCGGATAAAATATCAATGAGTTGATATTTAAAAAAAATCTGGTGGTGGGGTGGAACCCTGCGCCAAACCTCAGTAACTCAGCGCCTTACAACCGCTTCGAACTTCTGCGGAAAGGTGCGGAATCCAGCCCTTATTGCCCGCAATCCTACCAGTTCGCATGCTCATTGACATCAACCGAGTGCAGGCAACCGGCATCCAGTTCGATTCCCGTTCACGGAATTGAACCCCCGTCCGCAGATTTTCCGGTTTTGCCCAATTCCTTGAAGATGCTGGACAAGTGCAAGGACCGCTTTTCAACGAAAGTCTTGAACGACGCAAAATCCAATGGTGCGTCCGTAGGGATCAATAGTCCATCAAGGCTAAGCCCCTCTTGTTCCTTGAGCCAATCAGCAAATGGCCGGTCTTGCTTCGATTTGTTTCTGGATTCCTCCAAGAGGTGGAGGTTGACGATGCTGTTCCAGTTTTCGCGGTTCAGAAAAAACTCCAGTGCCTCTGGTTTTCCTTTCAAGAATTCGCACTGAGACAGCCTGTCCTGGCTGAAAGATGCCGCTGGATGAATATGATCCTTCTGCAGTGCCCGTGTGTAGTCGAGGTCCGGCATGAGCAATGCCAAGATCGAGAAGCACGACGCATCATCTTTCTGGGTTTTGAGCAATCGGCTGACGAAGTCATCATCGAAAAGCAGATCCTTGCTGTTCCCTCGATAGTCCTCAATGATCTTCGACAGCGGGAACGACGCTTCAGTCCTATTGGCTTTGATGATCTTGCGCAAGTTCGTTAGCAATGCATCCCCTTGGCCACCGAAAACGCCTTTGAGCAGTGACATGTGCAACCACTGCCAAATCAGTTTTCGATCCTGGATATGGAATGCTTGCTTGTTGATGCTTGAGAACACCCCCTTCTTGCCAGTGGAGGCATCGCGCCCTTTGTGATACAGGTAGTAGGCAATAGGAATGGCAGCGTTCTTTGCACGAAGAGATGCATCGTTGAGACCAAACGACCGGATCAGTCGAAACGTCTCCAAGATGCAGGCACTGATTTCATCCCATTCACTCTCAATTCTGGCCACCTGCGCACCGGCGAAGTTTTCGACCTTGAAGCGGATGTCGGCATCTGTCAAAGCCAGCGCCGCCTTCAATATCCAGTCACGATCAATTGAGAACTCCATGTCAGAGCCAAACCGGACCTTGTCCACCAGATCGTCGATCTGCTGACGCGCATCCTTTTTCCAGTTCGCGATGGCAATCGACATCAGCAAATCGGAGAATGACAGAGGCGTGCCTCCGTGGTTGGTACGAATGAAGATATCCAGAACGTGGTCGATCTTCTGGCTCGTCTCGTTGTAGTAATGAATCAAGGTGTCACGACGAACAGCAAAATAGAGCCGTGTCAGGGTCTTTCTGGCATATGCGTTCGACGACATGCCAAGCTTTTCAAGGTGGGCCATGACCACGTCCAACACCTGATCTGCAGTCTCCGCCTCTTCAAGGTCCAGCACATCACCGACAAGAAACCAGCATTTGCCGTCGGTAGATTTCTCTTGTTCTTGCTTGGTCAGGAAGGAGAACTCATAGGACATCATTTCCTCGTTACGCTCTTCGTCTAAGGGCGCAGCGATATTCAGGTGGAGCCGTCTCGGGGGCAAAATGGAATCATCTTGAGTCTTCGGCCACCACTTGCGCGGCAACCTGTAGGCGTAGGTGCCTTTAAGGCCGATATACAGCGATGTCAGCCGCTGTTGACCATCTATGACAGCCTGGAAGTTTCCGTGCCCCTTGGTATCAAAGTCAGGGTTGTTCTCGCCGAAACGTTCACAATATTTTTCTAGAAACTGGTAGAACCGGAAGTTGCTCTTGACCTCCGCATCGGTCACCTCCCAAAACATGAAGGTGTTGATGGGATAACCGCGCATGATCGAGTCGAATAGCACTTCGATCTGGGATGTGCTCCATGTGAACTTTCGCTGTATCGCGGGTAGGAGATACCGGCGCGAGACAATGTTCTGGATTGCCTTGCCGATAGAAATGGCCTTTTCGTACTCGCCTGACATTCAACATTCCTTATTCGATACAAATCAAGAGGACGCTTTACGAGCCGCATCATCAAACCGGGGACACAATTTTCGTGTCGACGAGTGAGCGCAGGTGCTCTTCAAGCAGCTTTGCAATGCGCCCGCCAGAGATCAGCACACCGGCCTCCATGTTTTTTTCCATGGCGTGCCCGGTCAGGTTCGCGCTGGTGATGAAACACATCCTGCCGTCTGCGACAGCGACTTTGGCGTGGACGCGGCCATCGGAAAACGGGTCGGCCTTGTCGCGCCAGGCATAGAGATTGGCGGCCGGAACCAGCGTTCTCATTTTCCCTATCGCGTCGAAGGTAATGCTGCCGCCGTGCTCTTGGGACAACTCAAGCAGCATTGATATGGCCACACCGCGATCATTTGCCGCGTTCAGCGCCTTGACGATGGTGGACACGTCGTAGGCCACGAAGCTGGTAATGAACAACGACTGCTCTGCGGAGTTGATGACCTGCAGCAGCGCCTGCTCTGTTCGACGCGCCGACACGAAAGGCGTCGTCGGGCCAGTCCACACGAGTTCGGTGGATTGCTCAGAAGCGGCTTTGGCGTAAACGTGGCTGGCGGCGATAAGCATTGATGCCAGTTCATCTGAACCGACAGTGGTGTTTTGCCAGGCTGCCGCAAGCTGTTCGACCACGCTGCTGGCTACCGGGGTTCCGACCACACTCGGCAACGCCGTCGCAGCCTTGCTGGCATCAGTTCGACGAACGCGGGCTGCAACGGCCTGCACCTTCTCGGGCGAGACCAGAGAGACCAAGGCTGCAATGGCATCCAAGAGTTCATCCATGTCAAAAACCCTTGAAGAAAGCAGCGTTGGCGCGTTCGAGTGTTGGTATGAGCAGCGATCGATCCAGATACCGATTACCCCGCTCGCAAGATGTCTCCGCCACTAAAGAGCACGCATGGCAAGCAGCCCCATGCAATGAGCGATCTTTTTCGGGGTCATGTTCCGAGCAGAGCGGATCTGATGAGCAGATCTTCGAACGATTCAGTGCTTGCTCCAGCAGGCGGCCAAGGTTTTCTGGCTTCCCGAGGTCGACAAGGCCACCCAGCGTGCCGTCAGAATCTGCTGCTGCGGTGTAGATGAGGATGCCCGCCTGCGGACTGTCGCCCGATGTATCGGCATAGATGCGCTCACGAATGCTCGCAGCGTTGTATCCGCACTCCAGCGCCAGTTCACGAATCAGCAAATGAGACAGGGTGTGCAGCATTGCATAGCGAATGCCGGGGTAGCCTTCGTTCGGGTCGAGATGACGCGAATTGCGCCATCCCTTATGACCACCACGGAGCATCTGGTCGACCTTTTTCACGCCATCCAATGCCTCCCATTTGACGAGCGCGGCTTCGTCAAACTGCACGAAGATCCCTTCGCCGTGAACCTGATTGGCTGGCACCCAGTCTGGCTTGCTGCGCGACAGGCTGGCCATTTGGGGGCGTTCATTCGGATCGCCAGACTCTTCGGGCGCTTCGACCCGAGTGAAGCCCAACAAGGCATTCACCTCGCGCAAGCGCTCAAGGAGCAAGACTCGACTGATATGGCCGCTGAATCCCGGTGGCGTGCCGACCTTCTTGCTCATGAAGTGCGGGTAGTCCGTGGGAGGATTGGCCTCTGTTAGTACATCCCACTCGGGCCCTTTGATGTCGGCCTCACCCACGACCTCCTGTCCGCCGCCATTGCGGTGTGCTTCGACGGCCGACCAGATCGACGCAGCCTGATACTTGTCGATTCCTGGCAGCGCCCCGGTCTTCTTCAAGGTCTTCACCGTCACCGACACCTCGGCTTCGGATTCAAGTTCGTCGAAAAACTCCCAGCCATCCTGGATCAGTTGACTGAGCGGGTCCTTGGTCTGGGGGATTGCAAGTGCGGAGAGCGTGATCGGGAACCAGCTGTTCGTGGCTCCCAATAGCACCGCGCGTGCTTCCTCATCGCATTCGTGGTCGAAGTGGTCTAGGTGCGGATGCCGTCCTCGGCACCCCGGCAGATTCTCTTTTCCTGCCTTGCCGAAAGCGTGCGCCATGCTTCTGGATGCCCCACAGGCATCACACTTCACCCACAGGTTTTCCGTTTGCAGCGACGCGCCGCTCTCGAAGAAGCGCAGCGTGCCCTTGCACGAGCTGTTACCTCCATGGACGAAGTAGTGCCACGGAAAATCGTCGAGGTGGCCATCGCGACAGGCCAACAAGAAACGCGCGGGGACGGCATCCGCATCCTTTGCGGGCTGGTCACCTTTGGAGCCACGGCAGCCTTTGTGAACGAAGCGGGTTCGCTCCGGCCTGAAGCGGTTCTCCTTGATCTCGAACAGACCGGCATCAAAGGGCGACAGCAGGCCGCACTTCACGCAGCGCATCCAGCGCGGGAATGGCCGGACGGGAACGCCGATATTGGCCTCGGCCGACCAGACGTCGACGAGTTCACTCTTCTGGAAGGGTGGCATCCGCAGATTCTCAACCTGCGCCCCCAATACCTTTCGAACGGCAGCGAGCAGCCGTGCCTCTTGAATCGGCTGGCAGCGGTCTTTTTCCCATCGGTCAATGCCGAGCGTCACGACTGATAAGCTGGGCAGGTCGATCAGCGCACCGGGGCCATAAGTCCACAGCAATTGGCTGGGGCGTACTTCGCCGACTGGCGTTTTGTTGTTGATGATCATGTTCAATCCTCATCCTTCGTTGCGGGACGAGGCTTCCAATCGTGATCGTCCGTGATATGGCTCGTGTTCATGATCAGGCGCACGCCGGGCTCCACTTCTCGCATCGACATCGGTACGGTCCAGTTGTCCCAGGCCTGAAGGCCGGGCGACTTGATCAATGCAACGGTCTTGTCTTTTTCGGGGCCGCGCTTCTCATAGGCCAAGATGCGTCCTCCCTTGCTGACTTCTTTCGCCCATTCGTCTGCACGTTCTTTCAGCTCAGTCTCAGCCAACTGCTTGCGCGAGTTGTCTTCAGCGACATTGCCCGCACGAGTCGCCAATATCTTGATGGCATCCGTCATCTCGGCCTGGTTGGACATGCTCAGTTGGCCCGCGCCTTCGTTCGGGCTGAACACATCGTTCTCAAGGCGCATCAGACTCAGCATCGCGCCGGTCAAACCCCGGTCCATCGCGCGCGGTGAGAACGGCGTTACCGATTGCGCTTCGACGTGTTTGTAGAACGTGGCGTGGTAATGCTCGAAGGTTTCGTAATGCGACAGGTCGCGCGGTCTGGCCCAAGTCAGCACCGTGCAAACCAAGCCTGGGAAGGAGCGCCCGACACGACTGGTAGCCTGAATGTATTCGGCCGTTCCTTTGGGTTGCCCGTTCACTGCCATCAGCCCGAGTCGATTCACGTCGACCCCCACGGACAGCATGTTGGTAGCCAGCACCACATCAATGGCACGAGTGTCGCCTTCCTGCCAGCGGGTCACATACTTGCCGGTTGCAATGTCGAACTCCGACTTGAACTTGACCTCCAGGTTATCGAGGTACTTGGGGATGTCCTGGCTCGATACCCGAGATGTCAGCTCGCGAATGTTGCTGATGCTGCGTTGTGCGAGTGCGGGCCGTTCCACCATGCTCATCTGCACGCGGTAGGAACGCGTTTGCACGTCGTCCTCTGCCAATCGCTTCATGCCGCCCAACTCTCGCAGGGAGTTGAAGTAGCCGACCATGGTCATGTACGGGTCAGCGGGTTCGCCAAAGTGATCGAACAGTTCCTGTGCTGCCGTCAAGAACGCGGTGTAGACACGGATCAACATCGCGGGGCGCGAACTGCCGGGGGAGCACACCCCGAGGTAACGCCGTCCCGGTTTGTCTTCGATCGGGCGCTGCACCGAGAAGAAATTGTCTTCCACATCCAGACCGTGCGGCGGAAAAACCGAAACACGGCGCATGAAGACGTTGTTCACTTGCTCCTTGGCTTTGCGCACCGTTGCCGTAGAGGCGATGATCTTCGGTTTGACCGTTTTGCCATCAAGCGTCCAGCCGCACAGTTCATCCACGGCGGTCTCATACAGGCCGACCATGGTGCCCAGGGGCCCACTGATCAGGTGGAACTCATCCTGAATGATCAAGTCAGGCGGGCGAATCGGGCTGATGGTCTTTACCTTCGAAGAAGGAAGGCCCTTGCCAGCCTGGTGGTTACCATTGCAATCGGCCCCTTGCCAAAGCAGGCCGTGGCGCTCGCATTCCTGCCCCACGCGACCAAACAGTGTGCGCACCTGACCTCGCCAAGCCATCATGGCGAACTTGTCCACGGTGGCGATCATCATCGTCGGTGGGCGGTGGTAGATCTCTTCGTCGACCACCAGCACCGGAATCCCCGGATGCGGCTGCTTGCTGGACTTGCCTTTGGAGAAGTCGCAGCGGCCTTTCTTGTCGCCGCAGTAGACGAAGGTGCGGCCAGAGCCTTTGTCGACCTCCACATCCCGTCCGGGTGCTACTTCCGAGCCGCACCACGGGCAACTGGTGAGCTGCGCGGGTGATGCCGCTCCTGCGTTGTACTTGCCGGGGTTGCGCACATTCTCAATGGCGCGGTGGCTGTCCTCGGTCGTGCCCGGTGTGACCTTGTTGCCAACCCAGAGGCCAATGGTGAAGGGTTCCGTGCCGAGGGATTTGTCGCCCTTCTCCAGCGCCTCTCGGCGCAGTACTTCCATGGCGCAAATCAACGCCGTGGCACGCTGGAACTGCTGCAACGTCAGCAAGCGCAGCGTGTAACGCATGATCACGGCCAAACCGCGTGAACTGTCGTACCCGCCAAGATTGCCCTGCATACGCCGGATAGCCATGGTGAAGGCCGCCACACCCAAATAGGCCTCGGTCTTGCCGCCGCCGGTGGGGAACCACAAGAGATCGGCATAGGCCTCGACAGGCTCAACGCGATCCGGGTGACTCGGATCTGCCAGAGACGGAATCGAGAGCAGCAGAAACGCCAACTGGAACGGACGCCAGCTGCGGTTCTTTAGCACATCGAATTTGTCGATGGAGACATCCTCGCCCCGGCGCATGGCCAGCGCGTATTGGCTGCGCACGCGTTGCGTCGCCATCGCTCGGTTGGCAAACCGGAACGCGGCCAGGGCTTTCTCATTGCCTTTCAGCGTGTCGATACCCTGCTGGAGGCGGGTGTGGATCTCTTGGCATCGGTCCATCGCCTGTTGCGACTGAGTGTCGTAGCCGGTCACTTCAGCCCCGACGCGAGCGCGCTGTTCATCAATCCACGCGGCGTAGTCCTTGGTCAGCATGCTCAAAGCGTCGACCAGCGGGTCAATCTCCAACGTCGCGAGGCGCTGCATATCGAGCAGGCCACTACTGACCATCTCGCGCATGGCCGGGCGGTCGGATGGATCGAGGCCGGGGGTCTCCGTCACCTGCACCTCGTACTGTGGCATCACCGTGGTGCGCACCTCGGTGGCCAGCGTCACGTCGTCTGGCGTTTCGGCATGGACGGCAACGCCATGGCCTACGGCGAATTCGACGCGGTTGCGGTAGATCATCTCCAGTGCTTCACGCTCGGGGTCCATACCGTCTGCGTCCAGCACCGGCCTGCGGCGGAAGATGGCGCGCTTGGCAGCGTCCTTCTCCGAACGAACGATCAATTCCGGCTGGAACACCCACGCCGTGTCGCGGTTGGTGTCAGGCTCTTCCTGTGCATTCACCAGGAACAGCGTGACCAGCCGGTCGCCATTGGCATTCTTGGCCCGGATGGAGCCCTGCACGCGCACTTCGGGAAACTCGTTGTCGGGTGCCTGATGCGGAATCACGCCTTCGGTCAGTGGCAACACGATCTTGCCGCCACAGGGAATGCGTTGCCACACCTTGGCCTTGGTCTGCACCTCGGCACCGGTTTCCTTGTTCTTGCGGGTGCGGAATATCTCGTGCTCGTCACTGCGCTCATACCGACCCCAGCGCGCTTCGATCTCGATCCGGTCGGCGTCACCATCCACGCAGAAGGTCATGCCGAGGCTGCTGGGCACCAGAGACTGGTTGCTGGCGGCATCAATCTCGTCAGACGAATCCGACTCCGGCTCCACACGCCCGGTGGCCGTTCCAAACTCCGCACCCGGCTCGTGACGTCCGGGAGCCTTGGCCTCCGTAGGCTCTTCGGCGTCGTCATTGGCCAGTGGCCCGTCCAGTCCCTCGATACCGCCCTGTGCGGCCTCACGTGGGGCCAGTTTGCCAACCAGGTAGCGATCCCGCACACCCATGTCGACGATGCGCTCACGAGGGCCGCCAGCGGGGCCGAGTAAGTCGTCCATCACGGCCAGTTGCAGCAGTTCGCGGATATAGGCCTGATCCTCGATGGTCGGCACTTCGGCGATGGTCTTGTACAGCGCCTTGGGGAGAGCCTCCAGAAAGTCCGTCCATTGAATTCGGCCAACGCTGCCGGACGAAGGCGGGGTGAGCGACGTAAGGCCAATCGGAACAGCCGGATCGACCAACAACATGCGGTCGAAGTAGAGTGTGGTGGTCTCCAGATCGGAACGAACCCGTAGTACCCGCCCGACCCGCGTGATGTGGCCAGCGACGTTCAGGATCAACACCCAATCGTCATCGGCGATGGCTTGATACAGCGAACCCTCGCCTTTCAGCCGCAACGTAAAGGGTGCAAGCGTGAGATCGGCAGCGAGGCCATGATCAATGGCGATCCAAGCGTTCGGATTTTTGTTCTGTATCAAGTCCATCATCACTCCACCCAAAAGTTTGTTTTTTATGCCGTGGCAGTATTCGCATTTACGGCATGCAAATAACTTCTGGTCGACAAATAGTCTGAGACGCCATCCAGTACCGCTTTGATGAATATTTTTATTTCATCAAAAATCGCAACAAGCTCATCTACGGAGGTGTCTTGACCGCAATCCTCAAATGAAATGCCGCCGTGAGCCAATTCATTTCGTTTTGTCTTGACGTTGAGGAGCCTGACGCCATCGCGCGAAGCTGCCTTGTCATGATCGGCAAGCTGAAATCCGTATTCTTTTGCCTTGTCTTTGATCAGGCGACCATCCAGATTGCCGGAAAACAGGTCTTTTTTATCAAAGCCGAGCCAGATCAGCGCGCTGGATATCGGGATGGCCGCATCGAGCAATTCAGATGGCGTATCTGACGACACCGCTTTGCGAAGACCCTTGATGGCAATTTTTCTCACATCCTCTTTGAGTTCATCAAAGCCGACCTGCTCATCCGCGATGTGTTGGTGTATGGCATCTATCGCATTTGTCATCGTTGCTTCCACCAAGTTGTACAGCATCAAATAGGCGGAAGCTCGCAGCGTCTTCTCGAGGTCTCTGCCGACAACATAGGTGTTCGAATTCGCCCCATCCAATGGCTCGCCGCACAACCTTGAATCCCGGTTGTCTCTCATGAACTGCAGCATTTCGAAGAAGCGCTCGATCTCACGGCAGCGAGAGTTATAAGTCTCCTCTGCGCCAACCATTGCTGGGATTGAAGTGGTCATACCGTTGGCTCGACCCCATTGGCCCATTCGATATCTCGGCCAAGCAAGCTATCTCTGACAAAATTAATTCGATTGATTACACGAGGGCGCGAATTGCTTGCGTCGGACCGGGTCAAATAGCGGAACATTTCGCTATCGAGCCAATCCATGTTGCCGGGTTGAATATTTGGGTTTTCAGCGAGGGCAAGTGCAACGCCAATGGCGATCGCCTCAAACCTTATGCGAGGCACTGACGAGTTATTTGCATTCTTGCGGAAGTGATATGGGAAGTGCTGACGAACAAATGAAAGCATCCCCATGAAGCTGCTCTCAAAAGCAGCGCTGTCGAAGCCATTTTGATTCTTGTCGTCGAGGTAGTTGTCCAGGAACTCATCTACGCGGCGGTCAAAATTCTCATATTGATCCCGGTAGGCGAAGAAACGCAGCACGAGTTCTGGATATTCCCGGCGCTTCACACGGGCATCGCTAATGGGGCACAGGTCTTTGAATTCTTGAACGTCGGACAAGCCACGGATAAACGTCAGGAACTGTCCGTCGCGAGACCCCATCCGTTTTTCCATGTCTTCCAGTTTTGATCCGCCACTGTTCAGTCGATCAAAAAGTTGCCGCCTTGCTTCCTCGTCAACTTCGATGAGTTCGATCATGCGAAGGGTTTTGCGCCCGAAGCGAAGCTGCCTGGGCAGAGGAAGGTCTTTGAAACGAAAACCGATCAGCTTGTCCAGTATTTCGAGCCGATCGAGCTTCAGCTCGTTGCCCATGAACCGCACCAGGGTTCTTATTCTTTGCGAGCCGTCGACGATCTCAAGTCGGCCAGCATCCTCTCCGGAAGTTATATCCGCCACGTACAGATAAGGGATCGGCAGATTCAACAAAATCGACTCAATGAATCGAGACTGTTGAGCCTCACTCCACACCAGTTCACGCTGGTAATCGGGGACGAATATCTCAGCCTTGTCGCCTTCGATCTTGTCGGTGAATTTTTTGACGATGACTTCTACGGGGTACTCGCGGATATCGAAGTCAGTCTCTTTCTGACGAAGGGCAATCTGCGCCTCGGCCTCATCTTTTTGTTCTGCGGTAAATGCATCGATGAGGTTAATTTGTTCATTTTGTTCCATGTGATTCCTCGCAATTTGAATTGGCCAGGCGCTCAATCAACGAACCAGTGACAGCTCCGGCAGCTGCACAATTCGCAATCAATGTTTGTCCCTGATGTAGCGTAGGGCTTGAACTGTCAATGCCAGCCAGCTTCATCGCTTCCGCCAACTCGCTCCCCGGCAAATGTGCGTCGGCAAGGCGAAGCTGGTATGTCCCAACCAGTGGCGTAAGCGCACGGCGTGCCTCCTCTGGTGCGCATACCGTCGCCAGAGCCTTCTCTAGCGATTTGAGTGATCCCCACTTCTCACTCTTTGGTGGTGCAGCGATCTCTTGCAGCACGGCAATGTCAATGCTGTCAGCCGTCAGCCGTGCTATGTCCTTCGCCAGCGCGAACAACCCCTTCTCGTTGGTCGACCGAAAACGATGGATGCGACTCAACACTTCATTGCGGTACGGGTGCTCACGAAAGAGTGGTTTGCCCCGTGCGACCAAAAAGACCTCATCCATGCGAGCCAGCGCTTGAACAAGCGCGGTTTCGGGCGAGGTGGTATCTGCTGGTCGTGCCCGCATCTGCGAAGCAAGCAGTTCCTCTGAAACGCCGCCCTCTGGTGTGACGTTGAAGCCTGCCCAGACTCTCTGCTGCCAATCTGGCAATAGGCCGATGTCCTTGGCGTACACATTGACGAGGCCAATCGCGTTGACGCCAAAGTGCACGCTGTAGTCGGGGGAGCAGGTGACGGAGCCCGTGTCCCGGGTGTACCACTCCAAATGCCCGCCCCGATGCTCAAGGAGCGCGTTGATTACTTCGGCCCGGAACCAAAGCCAACGGCTTTCTTTCGTGAGGGTATCTTTTGACTCACGAGTGCCTGACGCATCGGTAATGAAGAACACAGAGCCTGGAACATCATCTCCACGAATTCGGGCGCTGTATTTGCCTGGGTTGATCCACTCATCTCGCCAATATTCGCCTTCGACGACGAACAGCTTTCGCTCTTCACGTTTGAACGACCAGGACCGTCCTTCGGTTACGTCGTCCGTAGGGAACCCAAACACAGGCACATCTTCGCTAGGATCAACGTCTGTTCGAGACACATGAAACACCGCCGTTTCCGCACCAAATGGCATGCCGCCTTCGTGGATCTCATAAGTACGCCCTTCCCAGCGCGCCCCCTCAGTACCTTCATGCTTCGGGTTCTCTACCCAAGCGATATGAGCGATGTCCTCGACAACCTCCTCGCGGTTCCAGTAAGCGGTCACGAGTAACCCCATGCCTCGTGCACAAAGGTAGTCAAGCAGGAATTCCGACCTTGCCTCCATCAGGAATGGTCGACCGTCTGGGTGCCGATGGAGGCGGGCCACTTCCGTGTATCCCTCATTCGGGCATATCCAACGATCACCATCCCTCATGAGTTCAAGGGCAATCACAAAGTCCTGATGCAGGTGCCAAACGTTTTGTTCAGCACTGTTCAAGCGTTGTTCAAGCACCAGTGAAAAGCCAATCTGCTCGCCTTGGCTGTACTCATATATGTCGGCTGGTATGTAGCGCCCATCGTCGACACAGGCCCGGTTTTCGTGACTGATGCCAACATCCGACCAACCAAGCTTGGTTGCCTTGTCTTTGAGCGCAACAGGAACGGCAAGTGAGCCAGCGCCAAAGAATTCCTCCTTGAACCCAAGATGGCCACGATTTCCCTGTTCGCAGATTGGCTGAACCGCTCTCAGCGGTATCCAAGCTGATGAAGCAAACTTTCGACGGCGGATTTCAGCCATCTCGAACCAGGCCTGGGGCATCATTGCGCAGTCCCTCCGGCATCTGCCGCGCGGTATCGCGCACCGCGACGCTCGCCTTGGCGTTCGACCTTGCTACCCGCAATCAAGTCGGAAATGGCAGTATTCCACTGACTGTCCGTTATGTTGGTTGCTGCTAGAATGTCGGCCTTTGCATGCCAGTCAGGGTTTGCACATAAAAAATCAAGGATGGCCGTGGTAGCCGACGTGCCATGCGAGGTCGAAGCAGGCATCGCTTCAAAGTCGAAAGACGGCTGTGCAGACGCGCTGCGGGTAGCGCGACGTTGAGCGCGAGCTCCGCTACTGCCGCCATGCAGTCCTTGGGCAACCTCTTCTTCGTACCGCTTATGGTTCAACTCCGACAAGCGTCGCAATACTTTGAGGCGCGTAGCCTCCGATATGGTGAAGCGTGTTCGATCATTTTCAGGAAGATAAGGCACTTCATGAAAGCCGTGATTAAAGTCAATATCTTCCCAGCCATACGCTCTGGCGACACCAATATCCATCGCAACCTGCAGCCTTCTAAGTGCCTCAATCATTTCATCAAGGTCGCTTGGGTTATGGAATCGGTTGTATAGCTCTGTTAAGCCAATGCCGTATCTATTGAGCACATCTTCACGTAATTCGTGAAAACGTAATCCCACTTCATTGAGATCTTTATTTTCGATGTTGCTCGGCATGGGCCAGGTTTCGAGCGCCTCCGAGGTCGAATATGCTAGGGTAGAAGTTCCCATCATCCCGCACGTCCAATAAGACCAAACGGCATGCAGCGACGACTGAAGAGATGCAAACTCCCCCCAAGAGTCAAAGAAATACAATTTTGTTCGCTTGTTTAGGATGAATCTTGCTGAAACAAATCTAAACGAGAGGTACTTTGAAGTGATGGCGGAAGCTAAAATAATCTCTCTTTTTTCAAGCTCCTCAACTAATTGAGGGCGCAAATCCCAAAACTTCCAAAAACAATCCTGATGAATCTGTCCGGTTAGGGATTCTCGGTATGGCTTAACCAACTCCTCCACTCTTTCAAAAGCGGGACCGAATTGCTTTGATTTATCTTTCGACCAGTCTCTAAAATAGATCACCCAGCGATAAGGCACCAGATTCGGCATCGTATTGAGGTCTTGCCCAATGAACATTGGGAAAATGACCTCCTCGCATTTTGGATCTTGAACAATGAGCTGATTGCGCTCTTCGGCAGTTAGCTCGAAGCCGCGCCCCATAATGTTCTGCCCCTCTGAGAACCTTCCTTTCAATGCCTTGAGCTTCACCGGGCGCTTGATCTGGAAATCCTCTTCCAGTGCACCGTTGATGGCTGACACTACTTTGTCATCCAAGAACTTTTGACCTTGCCAGCCATTGCGGGCAACCCACGCGATCGAAACGACTACGGCCGCATTGCCTGGCCAAACCATTCGTGAGCATCCCCGATAAACGGTTCCGCCCATTCCGATGATCTGATCTAGGCAGACGACACGGGAACCAGTCTCCGTGATCGACTTGGTGGCTAATAGGCCAAAGCCACCATTCGATCCGAGCAATGAAAAGGCTCGCAGAAAGAAATAGACGCAGAGGTCAGGCGACCCTACAACGTCATTGCGCACTAACTTCAAATACTCTTGATACGCCAGCCCGAAACGACGTCCGATCAACCGACCTCCGCTGAACGGTGGGTTGCCGACGAGAGCATCGAAGCCATGTTGCCTCCCGCGGGTAAAAACCTCCGGAAACTCCAACGGCCAATGAAATGGTCGCCGTACAGCCTTGTCAGCGGGAAGACCTACCGACAGCGTAGTGACCGATCTCCGACGCATCGCGGCGAGCACGTCGCGGTCGCCTTCGATAGCTAGTCCTGCCTGTATGGTCAACGAAATTAGCGTGCTCTCCAGTGCTGCGCTGCCTCCCGCCGCGAATACCTCTCCGATGAACGTGTCGGCGATACTTTCCGGAACTTCAAGTCTACGGCGTGCATCAGCATCCAGATTTGCCATGGCTTCCACGTCACGTATGTCGCGGATCGGCATCTCGCGTAACCGCACCCGGAGTTCAATCGCCTCACGTACAGCCCGCTCAATGTTTTGGCCGAACAAGCTTTGCTGCCGCTTGCCGTTGGGGCTCATGGCAAGCTCGATGAGCTGCTCCAGTTTGTGTATGCCCAGCAAGCTGTCACCGCAGCGCAAGTTATGGTCGAGGAAGCCAAAGGGGC
Organism: Paralysiella testudinis; assembly: GCF_016894345.1. Lineage (GTDB taxonomy): Bacteria > Pseudomonadota > Gammaproteobacteria > Burkholderiales > Neisseriaceae > Paralysiella > Paralysiella testudinis. The sequence goes on along the minus strand of NZ_CP069798.1, from coordinate 1,851,258 downwards.
GTCCCTTGGCCAGCGTCACCAGCCAGATGGAGAGCTTGGCGAGTTCGACTGCCAGCGGGTTCAAATCGACGCCGTACAAGCATCGTTCGGCAATGAGGCGGCGCGCGATCACCGTGCGAGCATCGATGTCGCGGGGAAGTGGTTCCTTGGCTACTCCTGCTTCCAGAACCTCACCATCCACGCTCACGGTTTTGCCCGTTGTCTCGACCAGTGACCAAGCCTCGACGAGGCGATCCGACAGCCAGCGGCATGCCTGCACCAGGAATGCGCCCGAGCCCATGGCGGGGTCGCAGATTTTGAGGTCGAGCAGTTCGGCGGGGGATTTCAGTGCCCACTGTTCTCGCGGCATTCCCTCGGCCGGGCCGACATAGGCCACTGGCGTGAGGGTCTCGGCAACGATCGCTTCGGTTAGCGATTTCGGGGTGTAGTGGGTGCCGGTTTCGCGCCGGTCTGAGCCGGCGGTGACGATGAAGGCTCCTGCGGGATACACCAGCGGATAGCCCCACGGGTCGGTGCGCAGCAGATGGGCATAGGGTTTGACACGGTCGCGGAGCTTGGTGTCGCCCTGGCAGGCAGTCAAGAGACGGTCGGCCAGGGTGTCGTCGACGGGCTTGACCAGATCATTACGCACCCGGCTGGCAGAACTACCAGAGCGTTCTTGCAGCAACTCGGCCAACTGCGCAGCGCCATCCAAGCGTGCCGAATCCAGCTCGGCCAGTTTGATCCATGGCGTTTTGGCGCTCTTGGTGGCATCCAGTTCCAGCGTGACTTCATCGGTGCGCTTGACGGTGCGTTCCAGCAGACCCTCATACACATAGCCGATCTGTTCGACATCCAGTGCGCGGTAGGACAGCGTACGGCCCTGGAATTGCTGGATGGCCTCCAGCAACAACAGCACGGTGCGATTGTCGATGGGCAGCGGTGTGGCCGCATCAGTACGCCAACTCGAGCCCTTGGCACGACCTTCGAGGAAAGGGAAACGATCCGGATCGAACAGTGATCCGCCCAGCGCTGGGAGACGCAGATTCTCGTGTTCGATGCCGCCGAACACGGCACGGAAGATCGCCAACAGGCGTGACCAGGCGTCCCAGCGGCGCTCGAGGATTTCCTCGGATTCCTTGCGCAATTGCATGCGCAAGGTGGAGAGCGCGTAGTTGGCTTCGTAGCGCTCATCGCCCATCAGGAGCAGGCCACGCTCCTCGGCGGAGAGCAGGAACACCAAGCGCATCATCACTGTCAGCGCGGCCTCATACAGCTCCGGCTCCTTGACGTCGTGCAAGAGCTCTCGATTGCGATCCTGATCGGCTTTGTCGAGGGTCTGAATCAAAACCTCGACGGCGCGGCGTACTTGCTCACCAAGGGCGTCGGTGACTTCGTCCTGGAATTTCAGGGAGCGATCGAACAGCGCAGGCAGTTGTTCAGATTCGTCGACAAAGAAACGACGAATGCCGAGCAGGTGTACGAAGGCCTGCAGGGTGATGGACTCTTGGCTCCAGATGCGGGCATACCAACTGGCAAAGGTTGTGACCGCACCGACTGGGGCATCCACCAGCATCCAGCGTTCGCCATTGGTCACCAAGCCGAGGCGGCAGCCCAGCGCGCGGCACATCTGAACCATGCGATCGGCGGGTGTGGCGGCCCAGCCGTTTTGCTTCAGGGTGGCATCGAGGTCGACATCCTGCGCATAGGTCTGGATCAGCAGCAGCGGTTTGTTGGCGCGTTGCTCATCTACTACTGCAAGATCGGGCGACAGCGTCACGCCATGTTCGGGCAAGCTGGCTTGGAGGTTAGCGGCGCACCAATCGGCCCGCTTGAGAACGTCGCCTTTACCGTCTTCATCAAGCTCAAGGCCTCGCGACAGAACTTCGTCAATCCAAGCCACGTGTAGCTCGGCGAACTGCGCGTCTTCCAGCTCCAGCGCTTCGCGCCATTCCTCGTAGGCTTGGCGCAGACGTTTGCGCTTGGTGGCATCCAGCTCTTCCAGCCCTTGCGGAAAGGCTTCCTTCAGAACGGGAACGGCGAGGAAAGGGCCAGATATCTCAATCAGCGACAGCCAATCATCATGCACGCTGGGAGCACTCATGCGGCACCTCCCTGAACGGCAGATGCAGGCACCAGAAAGATCACGGCGACCGGGAAGGTGCGGTCGTTGAGTTTGGCGTAACGGGTTTCGATGGCTTCAGCCTCCTGCTGGCGCTCGGCCGGAATGCGGGCAAGACGCGCTTCCAGTGCGGCGGTGTCGCGCCTGAGCTGTGTTCGTTCGTCTTCGGTGAACAGGGAAAGCTGCGCCGGTTGCTGGTCTTTTTTCAGTTCAAGCTGAATGGCCTTCTCAAGCTCATCAAGCACGGAGCCAATGTCAGCCACCTCTTGCTGCTTGCGGGATTGCAGTGTGTTGGTCAGGAACTTGAGCCGGTCTTTTGAACGGGCGTCTATCGCTTGCAAGATGGCGCTCTGCGCACGGTCGAAGCGGACGCGGATGGCATCAAACAGAGAGTCTGCGGCGGTCAGCGGCTTGGCTTGATCCAGCCATTGCTGGACTTTGGTGACGCCTTCTTCGCGGCGGAATGCTTTGTCGCCCAGATAGCCCCCGGCGACCGTTAGTTCTTCGTGGAGGCGATGATGGTTGCCACCCGTGACGACCAGCCGCGAGATGACGACCACGGCAGGCCCGTCGATCAGGGCGTCTGGCACCGAACGCACGGTGACGCGATGCAACTTCTTCACATCGTCTTGCGCCCAGACCTCGGCGCGCAGCAAGCGCAGGCACATCTGCACCAGTCGGTGGTTCAGGTGAACCAGCACTACGTCGTCACGCCCGGTGGCGACGGCGTGATCGAAGGTGATAGGCCGGATTTGCAGTGTGTGGGGGTGGCGCAGACCCTCAAGGCAGCGCGCCCACGAGCCCGACAGCGCGGGCATCTTGAATACGGTTCCTGCCGGTGCATCAGCCAAGGCAAAGGGCTCAAGCGGCGGACGGCCTGCCAACACAAGACCCGTCTTGACCGCTATCAGGATGTGCTCTGGCGTGAGGTGGAAATCCTGCTGCGTGGTCAGGAGCCGTTCGTGCAGCTTGGCGACGCGGTCTTTGAGTTCACGCTCGGCGCGCACGAAGCGGCGGGCCTTGGCAATCTTGGCTTCAGCGAGGCGTGTATCGAGGTCTTTGAGCGAGCCTTCGATCAGCCCCGACATTTGCGGCGCGATGACTGGGTTGACGCTGCCCATGTCCGCCCGCATGGATTCGAGTTTGCGCAGTGCCCGGATGATGTCGTCGCCGTGACCGCCAATGGTTGCTTTGCCTTGTTCTCCGCCATCGACGGGGTGCCAGATCAAGACCTCTTTCTGGCGCTGACCGTGCCGGTCGATACGGCCGTTGCGCTGCTCCATCACGTTGGGGTTGTATGGGATTTCCAGATGGATGAGGCAGTTACAGTGATTCTGCAAGTCGATACCTTCGGACGCGGCATCGGTGGCCAGCAGGATGCGCACCGCTGAATCCTTGGGCGAAGTCTGGAACGCCGCTTTGATCTTCTCGCGTTCATCCTGCGGCATGCCGCCATGGAGGATGGCCAGTCGATCACCACCGAAACCGTGGCTGGCGAGGATCTCGTGCATCCACTGATGGGTGGTGCGGTATTCGGTGAACAAGATGACCCGACGATCATTCCACTGACCGTCAGTCTTGAGATTGGTGGTGAGCCAGTCGAGGACAGCCTTGGCTTTGGCATCGACCTGGTTCTTGGCGGTCTGTGCCCACGACCGCAGCTCGTTCAGCATTTGTTGCTGCTCTGCTGTGAGCGGTTGCGCACGACGTGAGGCCTCTTCGACGGCCTCGGACTGTGCGTTTTCGACCTCCTGGTCGTTGGCGTAGTCTTCTTCGACCCGCAGGATGGCTTTGCGCAAAATGCGGTCGGCCATCGCATCCTTGTCCTTGCGCTGGCTGCCATTGGCCAGGCTGGCAACGTGCTTCTCAAGGGTGGATGCGAAAGCAGCGGGAGAAGAAAAGAGCCGCTTCTTGAGCAACTGGTTGACGAACGACGTGCCGAATGCATTGCCGACCTTTTCGGCATCCTGCTCGCGGCTCGCGCAGTAGTCGTTCAGTGTTTGGTGAATGGCGCGCTCTTGTGGGGAGTACGAGGCCAGCAGCGCTTGCAATTTGCGCTGTGCATAGAGCGGCTTGCCTTCGGCATCGACCAGATCGCTTTTGAGGCGGCGGATCATGACCTGACCCAACTGCTTTTCATCGGGCAGGATGTTTCGAGCGAAACGCTGGTCGTCCAGCAACTCCAGCAGCGAAGTGAAGGATTCGGTGTAACCGTTGTGAGGGGTGGCCGTCAGAAACAGGCGATGCTGGAAGTGTGGACTAATGGAGCGGATGAAGCGTGTGCGCTGGCTCTCCAGCGCATAGTTCGCACCGGCAGCCGGGGCGATGTTGTGTGCTTCATCGACGACCAGCATGTCGAACTTGCGCGGGTAGCTGGTGTGTGCGGGCAGGACGTCGCGCATGGCGCGCAGTCCTTCGCCGCTCTTGACCCAGTCCATAGACGCGATTAGACGTGGATGGGAAGTCCAGGGATTGGCATGGATGCCGCGATCGCGGCGCAACTGCTTGATGTAGGCCGTGTCGACAACCCGGAAATCAAGGCCAAACTTTTCCAGCATCTCGACACGCCACTTTTCTTGCAGCGATGCGGGGCAGATGATCAGGACGGTGCGAGCACGGTGCCGCAGCAGCATCTCCTGGATGACTAGACCGGCCTCAATGGTCTTGCCCAAGCCGACGTCATCGGCGATGAGCAGATTGACGCGGGCCATATCGATGGCGCGTACCAGCGGGTCAAGCTGGAAGTCCTCAATGCTGACGCCGCTGCGGAAAGGAGCCTGCAGAAAACCTCGGTCGGCATTGGTGGCAGCACCCCAGCGAACCGCATCAAGAAAAGCGTCGAGGGTGTTGGAGTCATCCTGGCCAGTAATTGACGGCAGACCTGCGCGCTCAATGATTTGCGCGCCGGGCTCAATCTCCCAGATGACCTCAAGCTCCTCACCTAGGCCATCCTCGTCGATGGATGAAAGGGTCACCGCATTCTGTTGCGCAGAGGTTGATGTCAGCTTGGATGAGGCGACTTCGGCAACGACCCACTGGCGCCGCCTGACCTCGACCAACTGCCCAGGCTCTGGGCGGGCCCGGTAGGCCTGGCTATTCTGTGCGTTCGAAATTTCCATGCGGTCTACCGTTTTCCTGTTCTGTGGGTTCTATGCGCCCCAGCAAATAGCCGGGGCGGCATTTATCGGGTCATGGTTGTGGCGCAATCGCGGCAAGATGGGAGTTGATGCTGCGTGCGATCGCGCGACCAAGGTCCACAGGAACGGCATTGCCGATCAGGCGCCCCAGTACCTTGAAGCTCACCTCACCGTCATCGGGAATGAACGCGTAGTCACGCGGGAAGCTCTGAATGATTGCCGCTTCCCTCAATGTGATCGCGCGATCTTGTTCTGGATGCCCAAACCGGCCATTCCCGAACCCATAGCACTGCGTCGTCATGGTGGGGGCGGGCTTGTCCCACTCCATGCGGCCGTAGACGCCGGGGTAGGTCCTGCCGCTTTCTGCGCGATGGCAGTCAGCGACGAGATGCTCCGGCCAGTCGCGCCACGTGCCGCCAGGCTTCGATACCTTGATGCGTTTGAGATTCTTTTCTGACAAGGTAGATGAAACGTGCAGCTTGTCTCTCGGTGCTGCTTCACCTGCGCTCAGTGCGCGCAGGCGACCAATCGCCTGCCTCACGGTTTTGGGCTTATCGATCGTAGGTTCGATCATCCTGATATCGCCATGCCTTGATGCCAGCAGAACCATGCGGCGGCGAGTTTGTGGCACGCCGTAGCGGGAGCTGTCGACGACATCAAACCAGACGTCGTAACCAAGTCGCTTGAGCGTGTCGACAAAGTCGTGAAACACCTCGTGCTTGGCAACGGTCGGGACGTTCTCCATCGTGATTACATCTGGCCGGGTGCCTTTTGCCAAACGAGCGAACTCGTACAAGAGTCCCCATTTGCCGTCCTTTCCATCCAGCTCGTAGCGTTGTGCATAGGTGGAAAAAGGCTGGCAAGGTGCACACCCTGCAAGGATCTTCAAATCGGCATCGCCGAAAAGCTGATTCAACTCAGCGGTGGTGACTTTGCTGATATCTCGCTCTACAAATTTGGCGCTGTTGTTAGCCTCATAAGGAAAACGGCAGGCGGGGTCCATGTCGATGCCCGCAACGACTGGCACGCCCTCAAGCACGAAGCCATGCGTCAGCCCGCCAGCTCCACAGAACAAATCAACACAAGAAATTTTCGTCATTTCAAACAATCCTCTTTTCGTTTCGACCGCAGGATGAGGCGGTCGAAACCCGTCGATAGCAAGTCAATCATTCTTTGCCTCGACCTTCGTTTTCTGCTGCTCCACCAGAGCGCACCCACTCATCGACTTCCTCAGACTTGAACTTCCAAAGTCGACCGATTCGGTGAGCAGGCATATTCCGTTTACTGATCCAGGCATAAACGGTGTCCTTGCTCACGCCGAGGTACTCGGCGATCTCTTCGACCGACAACCAGCGATCTGACATGGCAGGGGTTTCCATCAAAAGTCGGAATAAGGGCAGCTTGCTAATGATTGCACAGATTATGCTCGCAGTAAATCCGAATAGATCGGATTTGGCATGATTGGGTGCGGTTTGATGTGATTGACTGCTGTGGTACGTGTCAGTCCGGGCGGTGCTCGTCTTCTCTTTACGTGGACACCAGCGCAATTTCAGCTTTTCGCCGTGCCACCAGCCCCGGCAGTACCTTCCCGCCGCCATAGACCCACCGCCGCAGTTCCTGCCCAGCAGCGATCCAGTCTCGCTGGTTCACTCGCCGCCGCAGCGTCGACGTCTGCAGCCGCCCAGCCCCGAGGTTGAACGTGAAATCCACGATGGCCGCGAGCCGCCTCTCGGGCTCGGTGGCCAACACCGGGCAGTAGCGCAGCGTCGCGGCAAGCGCAGATTGCAGGTCGCGCGCCAGATACACCTCGGCTTCTGCCTCCGTGATCGGCGGGTGCTTGGGGTCGCAAAGGTGGCCGTAACCAATCGTCCAGAAGCCTGCGGGACAGATATAGGGAACGGCAGTGATCCCGATTCCGCGCTTCACCCTGCGTTCGAATCCCTCGAAGCGCTTGGCCAGCTCAATGGCTGCTTTTGGCACCTCGATCACGACCGCACCCGGTCAAACACGCGCCCGAGGAACCAGAAGTTCAGCACTCCGGCCCACAGCGCCTGATCAGCCTCTGTCCATGCGTGCAGGACCGCCGAGCCCCAGCCAGCACCTGCAGTCACTGCGGCCGCAAATGCGGCAGTCTTGGCAGCGCAGTACAAAGCCATGAACCAGTAGGTGATGACCGGGCGAACGCTGCAAGACAAGGCATCAGCCCAGCGCACGCCGGTTTTCTCGCCCTGAGTGCGAACGGCTTCGCGCAGGGTCTCAATGGCTCCGACGCTCCACGCAGCTTCGGCACCTGCGCCGATTTCCGACATTCGCTGCGCGCCACGCAGTTTCTCGAACTCCAGCGCCTTGTCCTGCATCGCCAATTCGTGTCCGCGCTCGCCTTTGCGGTCGAGCCATTTGAGAATTTCAGGCGCGAGACGGAAGACCCCGCCGAGCAGGCCACCAAGCAGTGTCTCGATCATTGCGGGCCTCCCATCAGTTTCAACTTGATGGCGGCCCCCACCAGAAGCGCGGCCAGGATGCCGGTAGTGATGACCTTGACAGTGGTCCGCCACGCGGTACGGCGGGCATCGCGCCAGGCCTCCAGCAGGTCGCGCAGTTCACGGATGTCGCGGGCGGCGTGGCCATTTTCCAATCCAAGGTGGGTCAGGACACGCTCGGCTCCGCGTTCAGCGGCGCGGTCGAGCAGTTCGCGGCCTTGTCCGGAAAAGTAAGCCATGTTCAGTCTCCTTGGGTGGCTGCAGTTGTGGAAACACCGGACGTGGCATCACGGCGGGTGGGTTTGGAATCGGTGGCTGGGGTGACCGCTTTGGCCGTGCCTTGTGTGATCAGCCAACGGGCGCTGGCGTCATTCAGATCAAGGCGATCACCTACGGCGAGGCGCTTGCCTGCGTGGGTATGGGGTTTCAGTAGTTCGATGTGCATGTGGGATTCATCCTGTTTGGGTGAGGTCGATGGCGTGGGTGCGGTAGCGGATCTCGTAGCGGGCGGGCAGCGCGACGGCCCCGGCGTCGGCGTCGTCGAACTCCCATTCGCAGTCGATCTCGCGCACGGCGATGGCCAGACCGCCCAGATTCGGGTCGGCGAGCATTGCCGCGTGGGCCGCGACCAGCGCCTGGTCGGCGACGTCGAAGGCATCCGCACCGCGTGCCACCACGGCAAGCCGGACGACCAGCAGCCGGTCGACCAGGTGGTTGGCGTGGGCGGTGATGCTGTCGCCATCAACGAACAGCAGCAGCGCTGGACTGGCCTCGCGGGTGACCGGCACGGCAGGCATGCGCAGCACCGGTGTCGGGGCAATCGCAGATGACAGGCGTGCGACGATCTCCCGCAAGACGCGCTCGCGGACGGAGTTCATGGGGAATTCCTCAGAGTTGGGAGAGCGAGGCGCGACGCTCGGTGCCGTCGCCGATGGCGCGCACGTCGCGCACCTGATAGATATTGCCTGCCACCTCGACCGTGTCCCCGGCTGCCAGCGTCAGCCAGGACGCCGGGTAGTCGATCTGGTAGTCCCGCGACAGCGCAAAACCATCCAGCACGGTTTCGTCGGGGGCACGGAAGGCGCAGTGCACGGTGCTGCCCGCCACCGTGACGGCGGTCAGCAGTCCTGCACTGCGGGCCGCCTCGTACAACGTCGCGACATCCATCAGGCAGCAACGAGCTTGATCAGCACGCCAGGGCGATGGCACATCGGCAGCGGGTTGCTCTGCGTGTGCAGATCGGTACCCCGGTCGAACTTGCGTGGCTCCTGCTTGGCATACAGCGGCTGGCCGATGGTGTTGACGGTCTCGTTGAAGTCCGCTGGCGCGAAGTAGGTCGCGAAGGTATCCACCGTGCCGACCGGGAAGGCATGGGCTTCCCCTGCGGCGATGAAGCGGCGCGACCCCAGCGTGCCGTCGGCCTGCACAAAGGAAGCCTGGCCCCGGTATTCCTCGAAGGTGATGCCGCTGTAGCTGAAGCCCGAGCGCATATCGTTGATCAGCACTGCGCCCTGCTGCCAGTTCTGGTAGGCGGTCTTGACCTCCTTGTGGGTCGTCAGCGCCCGGAAGAACTCGGTCGAGCACAGCACATGCACGCCGGTCGAGAACTCGCCGGTGAGCCCATCTTCCATGAGCCCCAGCAACTCGAGGCAGGCAGTCTTGATTTGCCCGTTGTCTGCCGCCGTCGAAAACTCGAAGGACACCGATTGCGCGGTGATGTCGAACTCGTCGAACAGATCGACAAGCTCACTGCCATCAGCATCGAGGATCTTGCCCTTGAGCGCCCCCATGCGCAGATGCTCCAGGGTGATCGCGTGCTTGTTGCGCATGGTCTCCAGATGACGGGCCATGACACCGCCAATGGCTTCCATCTCGGTTTCGGACCCGAAGGCGCGTAGTCCTTGAACTTCCTCGGGCAGCACCACGTCGTCGTGGGGGATGTGCGGGATCACGAAGGAGCGCAGGTTGCGCTTGCCACGTTCACCCACCGTGCCGGGCGAACCGGGCGCGCGGGTGGGCAGCAGATTCAGACGACCGGCGTACTCCTCGACGATGATCTGTCGGGTGCGCACCGGCTTGGCCGGGAACAGGTTGAGTTGCTCCAGGCGCCCATAGCGGTTGGGCAGGAGGTTGATGGCGGCCGTCAGGCTGGCCATCGAGAAGCCGGGGTTTTCAAAAGGGTTCTGCATTTGGGATCTCCAGAAATGACGAAACCCGCCAGCGGCGGGTTTTGGGGGGAGTGAAACGAAGCGTTGGAAGTGGGTCAGGCGCTATCGCGGGCCAGGACTCCACGTTCTGCGAGTTGCTTGATGGCAGCCACTTTGTGCGCAGTGCTGATGCCGGTCGGCCAGACCAGTGCGCCGCGCGCGACGATGGCGTGGCGGGCGATCAGGATCGCGTCCTCACGGTCGATCAGCGTCGCATCGACGTCATTTCCGAGCACGCCAACGGCGTTTTCCGTGCCGTTCGAGGCGCTCGGGTCGAGGGCCTTGAGCTTGGCGGTAGCCGTTTCGCGGCCCACCACGGTGCCCAGCGGCAGATTCTGCGCGGCCGCGACGGTGTCCTGGTCACGCGAGTAAAGATTCGGCGCTTCGTACTTCAACAGGTCGCCGAGATTTTTGGGTTGAGAGACAGTGGGGTCGTGCGAAGCTTGCCGGCGAACGATTCGAACTGGCATTCGACGGAGCCAATATCGGCGACCTTTTCGTGAAATTGCAGAAGAACAGTTAAAAAATCTTCGTCGGCTCGGGTTCATTTCCTCATCTTTCCGCACCAGTTCGCAGCGGTTCTAAACTCCCTCATGGTGTCGGCGGCAGTCAATCCGGACAATTTCACTGCATGTGAGTTTGACGGAGAGGACCGCTACCCATGCATCAAATAAACCATTTCCCACCCGAACGGATGACGCCGGAGCAGCGTCGCCACGAGATCGCGTCACTACTGGCCAACGGCCTGGCGCGCCTGCGAATCAGCGGTGCAGAACAGTCCGCAAACATCGCCGCAGATGGCGAGTTTGAACTTGGCTTCTCTGGCAACCAGCGCGTTCATACAGACCCCGTCAACAAGATATCCACGGAGTCAAAATGAGCACGCACATACCAACACCTTCAACGCCACCTTCGGTGGCAGCGCAAATCGCCAGATTGCCGGATCTGCCGATGGCCGACATCAAAGCGCTCTGGCAACAGCTGGTCGGGGGTGAAACGCCCACCCACAACCGCCAGTTCCTTGAACGACGCATTGCGTACCGGCTGCAGGAGGCAGAATTCCGCAAGGTCGACGCCAATCTGCTGGACCGCAACCAACGCCGCATCGCCTCGCTAGTGGAAACCGGCAAGGTGAAGAAGCGTGACCGCGATTACCGTCCGGCTGCTGGCACGGTGCTGGTCCGCGAATACAAAGGTGTCGAACACCGTGTGATCGCGACCGCCGACGGCCAATATGAGTTCCAGAGTCGCATGTACCCGAGCCTGTCGATGATCGCCCGCGAGATCACTGGCATGCGCTGGTCGGGGCCCTTGTTCTTTGGGCTCAGGCCGCCATCCAACGCCAAGGCCAAGCCATCCACCAAGAAGAGAGGTGCACGATGAGCGAAGTCTTGAAGCGCCGCATGCGCTGTGCGGTCTACACGCGCAAATCCAGCGAAGAAGGACTGGATCAGGAATACAACTCAATTGATGCTCAGCGCGATGCCGGTCACGCCTACATGGCCAGCCAACGTGCGGAGGGCTGGATTCCGGTGGCCGACGACTACGATGATCCCGCCTTCTCGGGCGGCAACATGGAGCGCCCGGCACTGCGCCGCCTGATGGCGGACATTGAAGCTGGCAAGATCAATGTAGTCATCATCTACAAGATCGACCGCCTCACGCGCAGCCTGGCGGACTTCTCCAAGATGGTCGAAGTGTTCGAGCGCTACGGCGTCTCGTTCGTATCGGTCACCCAGCAGTTCAACACGACGACATCCATGGGGCGGCTGATGCTGAACATCCTGCTGTCCTTCGCGCAGTTCGAACGTGAGGTCACGGGCGAACGCATCCGCGACAAGATCGCAGCCAGCAAGCGCAAAGGCATGTGGATGGGCGGCGTGCCACCGCTGGGCTATGACGTCGAGAACCGGCGGTTGGTACCTAACGAGCGCGAGGCCAAGTTCATCCGGCACATCTTTCAGCGCTTCGTCGAACTTCGCTCCAGTACGGCGCTGGTCAAGGAGCTGAAACTGGATGGCGTGACTTCGAAGGCGTGGACCACGCAAGACGGCAAGACCCGTGACGGCAGACCGATCGACAAGGGGCACATCTACAAGCTCCTCAGCAACCGGACATACCTTGGCGAGTTGCGGCACAAGGAGCAGTGGTACCAAGCCGAACATCCGCCCATCATCAGCCGCGAACTGTGGGACAGCGTCCATGCGATCCTGGCCACCAATGGCCGGGTGCGCGGCAATGCAACGCGGGCGACCGTGACGTATCTGCTCAAGGGGATCGTGTTCGGCAACGATGGGCGCGCGCTGTCGCCTTGGCACACGACCAAGAAGAACGGGCGTCGTTACCGCTACTACGTGCCCCAACGCGACACCAAGGAACACGCGGGTGCCTCGGGCCTGCCGCGTCTGCCCGCCGCAGAACTCGAGTCGGCCGTGCTTGACCAACTGCGCGCGATCCTGCGTGCCCCGAATTTACTCGGCGACATGCTGCCGCAAGCGATCAAGCTCGATCCAACCTTGGACGAAGCGAAGATCACCGTGGCCATGACCCGGCTCGACGCGATTTGGGGTCAACTGTTCCCGGCCGAGCAGAGCCGAATCGTGAAACTGCTGGTCGAGAAAGTCATCGTGTCACCCAACGACCTCGAAGTGCGGTTGCGCGCCAACGGTATCGAACGTTTGGTGCTGGAGCTGCGTCCCGAGCCTACCAACCAAGCAGCCGAGGCACTGGCATGAGCGATATCCGCATCCAGAAAACCGGCGAGCCGGACATTCTTCAGACCAGCGACGGCAGGTTGACCCTGTCCGTGCCGATCCAGATCAAACGCCGCAACGGCCGCAAGTTGGTCACCTTGCCAAACGGCGAGACCGCGCCGGTCAGGCCGTGGGACGTGGCACCGACCACCATCCAACTGGCGCTGGCCAGAGGGCACCGCTGGCTAGCGATGCTGGAATCAGGAGAAGCGAAGTCGTTGAAGGAGATCGCAACGCGGGAAGGGATCGACAACAGCTATGTGAGTCGGATGGTCAACCTGACCACGCTGGCACCTGACATCGTGGCTGCCATTCTGGATGACGCCTTGCCGAACCATGTCACGCTGTTTGACCTGGCGGTGGACCCGCCTGCGCTGTGGGATGAGCAACGGGCCAGGCTTGTATAGACCTAGCGGTGGCACCGGTATAAAATTACCGCTGGTGCCCACCATACTTGCACACGAGTAAAAAAAGGCGTTGCTTCACAGTCACTGAAAACTTCTCTTTGAGCCTCGTCGTCGGGGACTTAAACGTGTGCGTCTGACCCGAAACCGGCGTGGCATTAAGGAAAAGTTTGTCATGACAATCAAAGAACTCGCGTACTCCGCGCAGCAACACGTGCAGGCCAGAACAGGTGCCTCTTTCAAGAGGGCCCACATCTACGAACTGCTGGCAGCTTCCTTCGGCTTCAACTCGCACGCAGCGTTTGGTTTTAACACCGTACTGACGGAACTACGCCCGAACGATAGGCAGGCAGTTCCGCAAGGCACGCTCATCAACCGACGTTGCATTGAGCTTGGATATCGGCCTGACACCGCGACTCTAGCGACGTCGGCGCTGGAATCCTTCCTGACAGAGCGGCAAATCGGCATCGTCAGCATCTCGTCATTGATCAGTCGCCTGCGAGGCGAATCGCCCAACCAGGACGACGAGCTCGAATACGATGAGGATGAATTATTCGAGCCTACCGACGAGGCGTTCGGACCGATCCTCGTTGACGGTTTGGATGCCGCAGCCAGCAAGGGCAATGCTCTGGCTCACTACGCACTTGCACTGATATACGCTCCTGACGATGAAGATGACCCGGACGCTGGAAGTTCCTATTGGTACGAACAGGGGCAGCAGGGACGCGTCCTGACGGGGGTGGAAAAGGAGTGGGCCGAAGCGCATGCGTCTCGTTTGGCCCATGCTGAAAAGTATGCTCACCATTTGAGGGAGGCTGGTCGGCTGGGCCATCAAGATGCACTTCTCGACCTGGCGGAGCGATTTGACGATCCGTCCTTCTTCGAGCAACCACGTCACGATGTTGACGCTGATCCAGCAGCAGTTGCCGCTATCGCAGAACGCATTGGTCGCCCTGCTGATGTCAGGCATTGGCTGACCCTTGCTGCCGAGAGTGGAGACACGGAAGCCATGCTCCAGCTCATTGAAGAATATGACCATGGTGACCTGCAGCGCTGCTGGACGTGGGCGTACCTGTCCCGGCTGGTCGGAACGGATCTAACCCAAGATGCGCATTACGCGATCAACGAGGACGGTTCGGACTACGACGATGATGTCGGCGGTCCAGCCTATGTCGCAGGTCGTGACGGGGTAGATCTTGAACCACTCGATCCGGCGCAAGACGCCACTGCCAGGCTTGCTGCACAGAAACTGTTTGAGCAAATCGAACAGAACGCACGGTGAGTCTGTTGGCATTGCACCAGGGACGCTTTGCCCGCTTTGGTAGCCAATGCCGCAATCCAACCACTTGATTCGTCCGCGCGTAACCCATTGATCTGTAATGGGGGTGGTCGCGGACTTTGCGGACTTCGGGCCTATTTCGGAGAGCGAGGTCGGAGCGAGGAATGGCCAGGAGAGAGTGGAATGTGGCCCGGAATGGCCAATTCAGGCGGTTGGCGAAGTCCGCAGGCGTTCGGAGGAACCCGCACGAGTACGCGGGAACTGGCGCGATCAGGCAAGAAAAAACCCCAACCGAGAACGGTTGGGGTTTCAATATTGGTGGAGGCGGGGGGAATCGAACCCCCGTCCGCAAGTCCTCTACAAAGCGTTCTACATACTTAGTCTTGCCAATTAAATCTTATTTCCAAGCCGCCGACAGACGGGCTGCCTGAAAACCAGTTACCTTAAGTCTTGTTTACCGCCAAGTAACCCGGCGGCAAACCAGCCTATGTAAGAGACGTTGCCGTAGGTTTTACCCTACACAGCCCACAGGCCAACTGTTGCAACGGCAGGCCTTAAGCGGCCAATGCGTAAGATTCGTCGTTTGCGAATATTTAAGTTCAGTGTTTTACGGGAGTCTGAAATCCCGGTATGCCCGCATCTGCTTCGCAACCCCCGTCGAAACCAAAATCGCCCCCAGATAGGAATGGCGATTATACCTTGCTTGTGCGGGCAAAGATAGCCAATCTATTCCGGCAATCAGTAAATCGGTGCAAAACGCCGTATCACATTGGGTTGTGCGGTGCCGTACCGTATAATTCAGCCTTAAATAAGGCTTGCTTAACAGGAATCCGCCATGTACGACGTTAACACCACCGATGTGCGCCGCTTTTTCGGCCATGTTTGGCAACTGCGCCAACAGCCACATTTGCTCGATGCTTTGCAACACAAGGCTTTGCGCATTATGGAGGCGCATCCGGAATACGCGCATTATCTCAACCACATCGACCGCTATTTGGATCACAATTGGACGCCGGAACAAGGCGAAACCAATCCTTTTTTGCATTTGTCTTTGCATTTGTCGATACAGGAACAAGCCGCGATTGACCAGCCGTTTGGCATTGCCGACATTCACCGCCGCTTGTGTGCCAAACACAATGACGATTGGGTGGCCGCTGAGCATGAAATGATGGAGGCACTGGCCGAGACACTGTGGCAGGCGCAGCGCTATGGCCAAGGCTTGGATGTGAATGCGTATATGACGCGCTTGCGCCGTTTGGTGGATTTGGGACAAGAAGACGAGGCGCGGTTGAATCCGCATGAAGTGGCGCAACAAACGCCGCCGGCAGATAAGAATTAACGCCACTTAACGGCAATACAAAAGGCTGCCTGAAAGTTTTATGCTTTCAGGCAGCCTTTTATGCCATACAAATCGCCAAACGGTTTATTTGCTGCGCATCAAATCGAAAAAGTCGGCATTGGTTTTGGAGGCTTTGAGTTTGTCGACCAAAAACTCCATCGCTTCGATGTCGTCCATCGGGTGCAAGAATTTGCGCAGCAGCCACATTTTTTGCAACTGCTCGTTGGAAACCAGCAATTCTTCGCGGCGGGTGCCGGAGCGGTTGATGTTGATGGCGGGAAATAGGCGTTTTTCGGCCATGCGGCGATCCAGGTGCAATTCCATATTGCCGGTGCCTTTGAATTCCTCGTAAATCACATCATCCATGCGGCTGCCGGTGTCTACCAAGGCGGTGGCGATGATGGTGAGCGAGCCACCCTCTTCCACATTGCGTGCCGCGCCGAAGAAGCGTTTGGGGCGGTGCAATGCGTTGGCATCCACACCACCGGTAAGGATTTTGCCGGATGCGGGCACCACGGTGTTGTAGGCGCGCGCCAGGCGGGTGATGGAATCAAGCAGAATCACCACGTCTTTTTTGTGCTCCACCAAGCGCTTGGCTTTTTCCAGCACCATTTCGGCCACTTGTACATGGCGTGTGGCCGGCTCGTCGAAGGTGGACGACACCACTTCGCCGCGCACGGAGCGGGTCATTTCGGTGACTTCTTCCGGGCGCTCGTCAATCAGCAGCACAATCAATTCCACATCGGGATAGTTGGCGGTGATGGCGTGGGCAATGTTTTGCAGCATCACGGTTTTACCGGTTTTGGGCGGTGCCACCAGCAAGGCGCGTTGGCCGCGACCGATGGGCGAAATCAAATCAATGGCGCGGCTGGTGATGTTTTCTTCGGCGCGGATGTCGCGCTCCAGCGCAAATTGCTTAGTGGGAAACAGGGGTGTTAAGTTTTCAAACAGAATTTTGTGTTTGCATACTTCCGGGTCGTCGCCGTTGATTTTGTCCAGCCGCACCAGCGCAAAATAGCGCTCGTTGTCTTTGGGTACGCGCACGCTGCCTTCGATGGTGTCGCCGGTGTGCAGATTAAAGCGGCGGATTTGGCTGGGTGAAACATAAATATCATCCGGGCTGGCCAGATAAGAGGTGTCCATGCTGCGCAAAAAGCCAAAGCCGTCGGGCAGGATTTCCAGTGTGCCGGAGCAGGTAAAGGCTTCGCCTTTTTTCATTAGCAGGCGCACAATGGCAAAGACAAGGTCTTGTTTGCGCAGGCGGTTGGCATTTTCAATGCCCAGCTCTTCGGCCATGTCCAGAAGTTTGGAAACGTGTTGGGTTTGTAGTTCGGAAACGTGCATAGGTTTAGAGAAATCTCAAGAGAGGAATGATGATTTAAGAATGGGATTTGGCCACCAACAAACACCGCACAACAGCACAGGCTGCCTGAAAACGGCGGCGGGCTGAATAGTTAAGCGGATGGGGGATAAGGTGAGCAGATTCGGGTTTGGGGCATTGGCCGATGAAATTTGCAGAAATACAGCTCATAAGCAGATTTGGCCAACGCGCTGAATTCTAGACTTGCCATAGCGGCCTGTCAAGGTAAAGCGCGTTGGGTAGGCGTTGGCAGCGGATAAATACCACAGCCCAATGTGGCCGATGCCATCAAGCGCCGCGCTGCCACACGCTTGGCGGCGACACTTCCCGCCATTGCCCCAGCGCCAAAGGCGGGTCAAACAGGCTAACGCCGCCGATGGCCACGCGCACCAAGCGCAAACACGGCAGCCCTACCCGTGCGCACATGCGCCGCACTTGGCGGTTTTTGCCTTCGCTGATGCGGATTTCCAGCCAAAAATCCGGCACGGTTTGGCGCACACGGATGGGCGGCTGGCGTGGCCACAGCCGGGCGATTTCATCGGCTTCAGGCAGCCTGATTTGCGCAGGCTCGGTAATAAAATCGCCCAAATCCACGCCTTGTTGCAGCTGCGCCAAAGCCGCTGCATCAGGGCGGCCTTCCAGCTGCGCCCAGTAGGTTTTGGTTAGTTTGTGTTTGGGGTGGGCAATTTTGGCCTGCAAAGCGCCGTTGTCGGTGAGCAACAGCAGGCCTTCGCTGTCGGTATCGAGGCGGCCGGCGGGATAAACATCGGCCACATCGATATATTGCTTAAGACTGGGGTGTTTTTCGTGTTGGCTGAACTGGCAGATAACCCCATAGGGTTTATTAAAAGCAATCAGTTTGGCAGACATGGGCGGCATTCGGTGAAAACGGCGATTGTACGGCAAAAGCAATATATAAGGCTGCCTGAAACCGGTGCTTAAATCATTTCAGGCAGCCTTATACTGATTTATCCAAACCGCGCTAGCTTAACAACAAGGCATCGTCCGATACTTTTTCGCCGCGGGTTTGTTCAAACAGGTGCAGCAAATCGGGCACGTCCATGCCTGCGCGTTGTTCGCCCGCCACATCCAGCACCACTTGGCCTTGGTGCAGCATCACAGTGCGCTGGCCGTGATCCAAGGCTTGGCGCATGGAGTGGGTCACCATCATGGCGGTGAGCTTGCCTTCGGTCACGATGCGGTCGGTTAATTCCAACACAAAGGCGGCGGTTTTGGGGTCGAGCGCGGCGGTGTGTTCGTCGAGCAGCAAGATTTTGGAGGGCTGCAAAGAAGCCATCAACAGGCTGACGGCTTGGCGCTGGCCGCCGGAGAGCAAGCCCATGCGGTCGGTGAGGCGGTTTTCCAAGCCCAGCTTCAAAATGGCCAATTTGTCGCGGAATAAGGCGCGGTTGGCGCTGTTCAAAGCCAGCCTCAGGCCGCGCTGGCGGCCACGGTTGTAAGCTAGCGCCATGTTTTCTTCAATGCTCAGCGCTTCGCAAGTGCCCGCCATCGGGTCTTGAAACACCCGCGCCACCAGCGGCGCACGTTTGTGTGCCGCTTGGCGGGTAACGTCTTGGCCGTTAATCAGAATACTGCCCGAATCCACCATGGTGTCGCCGCTGATGGCGTTCAGAAATGTGGATTTGCCCGCGCCGTTGGAGCCAATCACGGTAACAAATTCGCCGTCGTTGATGTTGAGGCTTAAGCCGCGCAAGGCCGGGTTTTCAATCGGCGTGCCCGGGTTGAACGTCAGCCGCAGGTTTTGTGCACGCATCATGATGTTTTTTTCCTGTGAAAATAGCGTTTGATATACGGCAGGCGTAAAGCCAGCACCACCAGCACGGCGGTAATCAGGTTAAGGTCTTGCGGACCGAAACCGATGCCGCGCAAGGTGTCGCTGCCCAGCGCCAGGGCGATAAACAGGCGGTAGAGCACCGCACCCACAATCACCGCCAGCGTAATCAGCACGATGCGTTTGGCCGGAATCAGCGTTTCGCCGATAATCACCGCCGCCAAACCCACCACAATGGTGCCGATGCCGATAGAAATATCCGCCCCGCCCTGGGTTTGCACAAACAAAGCCCCGGCCAGTGCAATCAAGGCATTGGAAATGGCCATGCCGATGATAATCATGCGCGAAGTGCCCACGCCCTGCGCCCGCGCCATGCGCGCATTGGCACCGGTGGCGCGCATCGATAAACCGGCTTCGGTGGAAAAAAACCAGTCTAACAATAATTTAGCCGCCACCACAAAACCCAAAATCACCAAGGGCTGTACCCAGAATTGATTGCTGTAATCCGCCGCCACTAAGCCGGAAAACACGCTCGGCTCGCCAATCAGCGGCACATTGGGCGCACCCATAATGCGCAAATTAATCGAATACAACGCCACCATCACCAAAATACTGGCCAGCAATTGCAAGATTTTCAGCGACACATGCAGCCAGGCGGTGAGCATACCGGCACAAGCCCCGGCGGCGGCACCGGCGGCACAGGCCAGCCACGGATTGATGCCGTTCACCACGCACACGGCAAACACGGCACCGCCCAAGGGAAAGCTGCCGTCGGCGGTTAAATCGGGAAAATCGAGGATGCGGAACGACATCAGCACACCCAAAGCCACCAGCGCATAAATCAGGCCGCTTTCGAGTGCGCCAAACAGGGCAATCATAGACATAACAAATTGGGTTTCTTTAAATCGGTTTTTTACAGTTTCTTAATTAAAACAACACCGGCAGCGCTTTCAGGCAGCCCTGCCGATGTCGTTTTTGGCTTTGCAGGCTGGTTTATACCAATCATAAAAAATAAGATAACAAGGCGGCGAGCCGCAGACAGTACACCTAGTACGGAACAGAGTTTGTTGGCGCTTCAGCGCCTTACAAAATCGTTCGCTTTGCGCTAAGGCGAGCCAACGCAGTTAGGTTATTTTTTAGGATTGGTATTATTCCTGCACTTCCTTGGCTTCTTTCAATACCGCATCAGACAGAGTAATCCCTTGTTCGGCCGCATTTTTCTTGCTCACATAGAGATCCAGCTTGTCCATACGCTGCGGCGCGATGTCGCCCGCTTTCTCACCTTTAAGAATGCGTGCCACCACCTTGCCGGTGGCCACACCCATATCGTGGTAATTGATGCCCAAAGCGGCCACAGCACCCCGTTTTACCGAATCGGTGTCGGAAGCCACCAACGGCAATTTGTTTTCCACCGCCACTTTATATAGCGACTCATAAGCGGAAACCACGTTGTTGTCGAGCGAAGTGTAAATCAAATCGGCCTTGCCTTTCAGGCTGCGTGCGGCAGTGGGCACATCGGTGGTGCGCTGTGCCGGTGCGGCGGCCACGGTGATGCCGTCTTTATCCAGTGCGGTTTTCAACTGATCGAGCACAATGGTGGAATTCACTTCGCCGGGGCTGTAAACATAGCCCACCGATTTCAGATTGGGGATGATTTTTTTCATCAAATCGATTTGCGGCTGCAAAGGCAATTCGTCTGACAAGCCGGTAACATTGGTTTTAGACGCTTCCCAGCTCGGCACCAATTTGGCTGCTACGGGATCGGTTACCGCCGAAAACACCACCGGAATGGTTTTGGTGGCGGCCACCATGGATTGGGCGCTGGGGGTGGCAATCGCCACAATCACATCGGGGTTGTCGCCGGCAAATTTTTTGGCAATCTGGCCGGCAGTGGCGGTGTTGCCTTGGGCGCTTTGGAAGTCGATTTTCAGGTTTTCGCCTTCTTTATAGCCTTGAGCGGCCAATTCTTCAATCACGCCTTTGCGTACCGCATCCAGCGCCGGATGCTCCACAATGGCGGTAATCGCCACGGTTTTCACTTCCGCCGGGGCGGCAGCAGAAGCCGCCGAAGCGCCTTGTTCGGCAGCCGGTTTTTGCTCGGCGGGGCTACAAGCGGCCAATACCAGCGCGGCCAGTGCGCTGTATGCAAAAGAAAGTTTCATATGCCGTTTCCTGAATAATTATTGATGATGTTGTGATGAGATGTAATATTTTGTGAAGACCAACATCACGAGTGCCTGCATGATAGGGGAATCGGCATAAAAAATCACCACGGCGGCGGCGGCCAAATTCAGCATAAGTGCATCAAAAATGGCATTATTTAGCGGTTTATATCCGCTTTATGCCACAGTTTAACCGTCTTGCTTTTGATTTGTGCGCCAAGCAGGGCAATACTGCCATAAACATTTTTTCTTTACTTATATTAAGCCAAAGGCTGCCTGAAACACGTTTCAGGCAGCCTTTATATCCGTATGTGCGTTTATAGAGTGGAATGAAGAATAAAGTGATACAAGACGCGAAGCCGCAGACAGTACACACGTACGGAACAGAGTTTGTTGGCGCGTCTGCGCCTTACAAAGTCGTTCGCTTTGCGCTAAGGCACAGCAACGCCGTAGCACTTTGTTATGCATTCCACTATAAATACACAATTTCACCACTGCGCCCACGGCTGTCGCGGCTCATCCAATACACAAAGGCGGGCATAATGTCGGCCAGCTCTTTGCGCTCGCCACGGGTTTCGCCGGGGTGGGTTTTCATGCGCTGCGGTGAATTGATGGCGCCGGGCACCAACACATTGGCACGCAGTTGCGGGTATTGCTGCCATTCGTCTGCCGCCACCTGCGCCAGATAATTCAGCGCCGCTTTAGAGGCACCAAAGCCGCCCCAATACGCTTGCGGCGTGGCACCATGGCTTTCGCCCACAAACAGCACCGAAGCATCTTCGGCTTGTTGCAGCGCCGGTAAAAATGCACGGGTAAGCGCCATCGGTGCCACGGTATTGATGCGGTATTGATTCACCCACTCGGCCACGGTTTGGAACATCAAGGGCGAGAGTGCGTAAAAATAGCTGGCGCAATGCACAATGCCGTCTATCCGCCCCGCCGCTTCCAGCACCGTTACCGCCAATTGGTCGAATTCTTTTTCCTCGGCGGTGAGCAAATCCAAGCGCACCGCAAACGGCTCCGGCCCGCCCGCAGCCATGATTTCATCGTATACCGCTTCCATTTTTTTCTGGTGCCGCGCCACCAATACCACCGTGGCACCGGCGGCGGCATACGAGCGCGCCACCGCCGCGCCCAAGCCTTGCGATGCGCCGGTGACCACAATCACTTTGCCGCTTAATTGTTGCGTTGTCATGATTTTTCCTGTGAAAGCAGGCTGCCTGAATCTTTCAGGCAGCCTTAAAATAAAGATTTTAATTACAAGCGTTTTATTTCAGCAACCGGGCGTTGCTGCCAATCGGCCAGCAATGCCGCCGCGGCCATCTGCCCGCTTTGCACCGCCGCTTCCAAGGTGGCCGGATAGCGCGGGTGGATATAGTCTCCGGCCAGATACACGCCTTGGCTGCGCAGCCATGCTTGCGGAATCGGCGTCATATCGGGGCGGCTTTCGATGGTGGCGCGTTTTTCGGTGATGGTGCGCCCGGCCACGGGCGGCGGCAAATGAGGATACAGCCGCAATAAATCCTGATGCACCCGCGCTATCCACTCTTCGTTGCTCAATGTGCCGTATTGGTCGGACAGGGAAACCACCGCCGCCACTTCTTGCGCATTGCCGCCTAAAGCGCCGCGTGCAATTAGCCATTGTGCCGTGCCGTTGGCCAACCCGATGATGGCGTGCGGCAACGGCAGTGCCTGCGGATAACGCAGATACACGGTGGTGATGGCGCGGTAGCATAAGGCATTTAAGGCTGCCTGAAATTCGGGCGGGGTTTGCGGCGGCAATAAAGCGCCCACATGATACGGCGCCACCGCCACAATCACACGGGCAAAGGGGTGCTCATCTACCCAAATTTGATCGCTTTCGCCAGCCAACCGCAAGGTGCCGATGCGGGTGCCGGTGTGCACCGCCACGCCCTGTTTTTGCACCCAAGCGGCCACCGGCGCCACCCAGCTTTGCTGCAAATCGCCTGTGGCAATCAGCATATCGCTGTGGGCGCGCTCGCGCCACACGCCGTCGGCCAATACATTGGCCAAACGCGCGGTGCTGGCCTGCCCCAAATCGGTATTCAGGCTGCCCCACACCAAAGGCTGCCAAAATTGCTGCTGCCATTTTTGGCTTACACCGTGCTGCCGCAGCCACTGCGCCACATCAACATCGGCACCGCCTTGCTGTTGGCGGCGGTGCCATTGTTGCAAGGCACGCATTTGCCGCAATAAAGCGGTTTTTTCGCCCCAAGCCGCGCCTTTGCCACCCAACACCCCCAACAGCAAATGCCAAGGGCTGGGCAGCCGTGCGGCTTGGAATTGCACGCCGTCGGCCATATGCCAAGTGAGCGGCAGACGCACAAAAGCGTCTGCTTCGGCCACACCCGCGCGTGCCAGCAAGGCCAAACATTGCCGATAAGCACCCACCAGCAAGTGCTGGCCGTTGTCGAGAAAATCAAAGCCATTGCTGTCGGCCGCCACCGTACGGGCGCGGCCACCCAAGGTTTTGCCCGCCTCAAACAGCGTCACTTCGGCCTGTCCGGCCAAGGCTTCGGCGGCGGCCAAACCGGCCCAGCCGCCGCCGATTACCGCCACTTTGGGCTGGCCCGCAGGCAAAGGGTGGATGCTCATGGCTTAAACCCCCATAACCACGTTTTCAGGGCAATGCGGGCTTTGCGCGGCCCGGGAATGGCCAGTTTGTATTGCAAAACATGGGCCGCGCCATCGGCTGCGATTTCCTGCAACAAGGCATAGTAAATCGCCGCCATAATCAGGCCGGGCTTTTGCGCCCGTGCATCGGCGGCGGGCAGTAAGGCCACCGCTTCGCGGTAGCACTGGCGCGCACGGGCTACCTGAAAATCCATCAGCCGGGCAAAACCTTCGCCGCCGCTGCCATTCAAAATGGTGGCGGCGGGCACACCGTATTGCTGCAATTCGGCCACCGGCAGATAAATACGCCCCATGCGGGCGTCTTCACCCACATCGCGGATGATATTGGTGAGCTGCAGCGCCAGCCCCATTTTGTCGGCATAATCCAGCGTTTGCGGCCGGGTAAAGCCCAAAATACGCGCAATCAGCCGCCCCACCACCCCGGCCACACATTGGCAGTAGGTTTGCAATTCGGCAAAATCGGCATAACGTGCTTGGCTTAAATCCATGCGCATGCCGTCGATGATTTGCACCAATTCGTGTTCAGGCAGCCCGAAACGCGGCACCAAGGGCTGCAATGCCCGCAGCACCGGATGTTCGGGCACGCCGTTTGCGGCAAACACCTTGGCCAAATCCGCCTGCCACCAATTCAGTGTGGCCGCGGCCACCCCCGCATCGCTGCAATCGTCCACCACATCGTCCAGCTCGCGGCAATAGGCGTACAGCACCGTGATGCCCTCGCGTTTGGCGCGCGGCAAAAAGCGAAAGCCGTTTAAAAAGCTGGAGCCGCTGGCGGCGGCTTTGTGTTGGCAATACTGCAAAGGTTCCACAGGCATTCCCATGCCATTGAGGCAAAATCATGTTAAGGGGCGATTGTAACCAGATTCGGCCGAAAGCTAAAGCCGCTCGGCTTGGCCTGTATATAAACGCTGCAAAATATCGTTTAGCATTCAAAAATCTTTCCCATTCGTCATTAGCTACGCCGGGGTAACGCAGTGGACTTGCGTAGCTAATGACTATAGTGAATTAAATTTGAACCGATACTGCGTTACCTCGCCTTGCCGTATATTTATACTGTCTGCGGCTCGTTGCCTTGTCTTGATTCAAATTTAATCCACTATAATTTGAACATTTTTTATCAGCGAAAAAGTGTTTTGCAAAGGCCTCAGGCTGCCTGAAAGGGTTTCAGGCAGCCCCAACCCCATAATGGCCACACCCGCACATCTTAAGCAGCTAAAGTTACGTACCTGCTTATTAAGGCTGAAAGATAAGCCCGCCATTGCCGAACTGGATTCGGCAATCCATTGGCATTTCAGGCCGCCTTCTCAAATCAGCGCCCAGCCCCAGCCATTAAAACAACCCCCTTTTTTCTTAACCAACATCACTATTGCCACTTGGCATAAGCACAAAACCCTGTTATATTGCGCCGCAGTGCATTTAATCTAAATAAGAATGTGTAAAAATTTTAAAGATTAAAGCGCACAAAAACCCCACGGCAAGCCTTGCCGCCCACACCTGCAAACGCAGGAATTCTTAAGCTAACTTATTGTTTAAATTGTAAAATATGCAAAATTCTATTGCTAATCATCAATATAAAGCAGATAATATCGGCAGTCGGCAGTCGGCAGTCGGCAGTCGGCAGTCGGCAGTCGGCAGTCGGCAGTCGGCAGTCGTAAATAATTCCAACCGCTCAAATCTTTTCAATAAAAATTATTTCAATAGATTAAATTATTCAAATAATTTTCATAAATTAAATTATTCCCACCAATCCAATAATCTTAATAAATTAAATTATTTTAATAATTTAATTTATTTTTCCTATTCAAAATTCAGTTTCTCCGAATCCCTAGAACAAAACCAATCCTTCCGAGGCAACTTCCGCAGCCTACTAGAGCAATGGAACACCTCCGACATCATCCAGCTTGCCACCCTATTGCAAAGCAAAGAATACCGCGACCCCATCACCAACAAACTGCGCATAGCCGAAACCGAAGTCATGGCCACCCATTTCACCCAATGGGCCAATAAAGAGCTGAATGCCATCCAGCTTAACCCCCACCACCAAATGGGCTACCTGCAACAACATATCAAAGAAAAAGAAGCCCAAGAGCAAGAAATCGAGCACAGAAAACAGCAAGCCAAAAAAGCCCAAGAGCGCGAAGCACTCGAAGAAAAAGACAGCAACGACAAAAAACAACAAATCGGCATCCAGCTACAAATACTCGCCGCCCAAGCCAGCCTGCACCACGCCTTTGAGCAACTGTTTAAAGGCATGGCAAACAACGGCGCATCATATGCCAGCGATGAACTTACCAAAGTATTTAAAAATCACAATCCAGCACTTTATGCCTACCTGGAAAAAGAGCTTGATCCAGAAGGTAAATTAAGCAAACAAGAATTAAGTAAAAAAGCAAACTATGCATTTAGTAATTTGGAAGCCATAAAAGAGCAAATCAACAAATCACCACACTTTTTGGAACAAGTTGCTAAAAATATCACAGATGAAGCTTTGGTAAAACTGGGTATCAGCCGAAATGATCCAAATTGGAAAGATCAGGTAAAAGAAGCCTTTAATACCAATAAAAATAAATAAGCTATAATCACCCTATGCCTAAACTGACCCCAAAAAACCACCAGCTCACCGAGCATGATTTTCTCAAACTCGCCAAAACAGAATCCCACCCACGGGCACGGACACGGTTGTTTATATTGCACCAACTGCAACAAGGTCAAACACCCGAAGAAATCGCCCCACGGTTTGGACTCCATCCGCTAACCATACACATATTACGGCGCAAATATTGGGAATTCGGTATTGAACAGGCCATTTACGACAAACAGCGACCCGGCCGCAACAGCAAACTAAAGCCGCAAGACCATCAAGCCTTCAAACAACGCATCATCGAAGAACAAGAAAAACGCGAAGGCGGCAGGCTCACCGCCGAAGACATCCATACCATTGCCGCCCAAGAATTCAATGCCCACTACAAACACAGCAGCTGCCTATATCCTTTGTTGCACCGTATCGGCATGAGCTGGATCACCGCCCGCAGCCGCCATCCGCAGGCAGACCCACAAGCGCAAGACGCTTTTAAAAAACTTTACCGACCGGGTAAAAGCGGTATTACCTGAACACATCAAACCCGAACACGTCGACATTTGGTTTCAAGACGAAAGCCGCATCGGACAACAAGGCAGCCTCACCCGTGTATGGCACGAAAAGGGAAAAAGACCACGCATTATCCGCCAACAGCAGTTTGAATACGCCTATATCTTTGGTGCAGTGTGCTTGAGAACCGGAACAACAGCGGCTTTGGTGATGCCTAGTGTGAACAAAGAGGCGATGCTGCTGCATTTACGGCAAATATCGAAAGAAACCCCGAAGGCCGGCATGCTGTGGTGGTGATGGACGGTGCGGGTTGGCATCAGGATGTCAGCGAACTGAAAAACATATCCATATTGAAACTGCCGCCGTATTCACCGGAATTAAACCCTATAGAACGGATATGGCGGCAGCTGAAGCAAACCTCTTTATCCAACCGTTGCTATAAGGGCTATGGGCAGATTGTAGAGGCCGGCTGTGCTGCGTGGAATGCGTTGGTTGCAGAAAAAGACAAGCTCTGTTCGCTGGTGGCTTGTGAATGGGCTTTATTATAGATTATTTATTTTAAATGGTATAATACACCAGAACAAGCCGCGAAATTAGCAAATATCCTGATTGAAAAATTGAAACCAGAAGAAGCAAAACATCTTCAAAAAGATACAGAAATTGCCAAAGTAATTAATGCGGCCAATAACGGTCAAACCAAACAAGCAGAACAAGCTGCGAAAACTTGGAGTAAAGAAGCACAAAAAGTTAATCAAGAATTCAAAACTCAAGATAAAGCAATTGAACAATTTGATAAAGAAAAATCAGTAGATGATTCTTGGGGAAATATTTTTAATCAAGAAGCTATTGAGAATGCAAATATAAGTCATAAAAAACAACATGAAGCACACACACAAGTGCCAGAGCAACAGCAAATAAATAATAAAAAAGACACAATGGGGATAGGCTAATGAAAAAAACCATAACAAAACTAATCATGTTATCCATGCTATTTGGCGCACCACAAATAGTGAATGCTACCAATACCATAAATGCAAAACAAAATATCGATCCAGTTACAGGATATGATATAACCCCGATAGTGAAATATAAATCAGCATCTGATGACACCTATGAACTGTGGCATGAAAATGTGAAAAATGTCATAGAACCCTATGTGATTGCTGAATTAACTAAAGTATTTGAAACCAATGAAAGAATCAGAACTGATGAGGGGTATGGTATCAGAACAGGCATAGGTATTGCCACAGTACGTTCAGTCACCATTTGGAACAACATCATCACTAAATATCCAGAATCAAAAAACGCAAGAGTAGCCTTCTGTAAATACGGTAAAGAAATCGGTTATGTATCGAAAAGCGTATTGAAATGCGATAAAGACTTTCAATTTAACCCACAAGATAAAAACAGCCTTGTCCCATTAGGCACAGCCCACAAAGCAATTATTGCCCCGCCTTTGAAATAAACACCAAGCAACAAACATAAAACAAAGGCCAAAACAAAGACACCGCACATAAAAACACAAACATAACCCAAGCCAAACGTGAATACAAAGCCACCAAAAATAAAAACCACATTTTAAGCCGTAGGTCGGATTCTCGAATCCGACGCTTGTTCACAGAACAAGATAGCAACGCTTCGGCCTTCGGCCAAACGTCGGATTCAAGAATCCGACCTACGCCTTCATTTGGCTTTGCGATAAATAAATTTAAAAAAATTTATACCCACGAAAGGAAAATATAGATGCAGATAAATAATTTTCATAAATAAATAAATTTAAAAAAATTTATTTTAATTCTGATTTTGAATAGAAATTCATTATTTTTAAATGGATTGTGTTTTACACCAGTAAAACTTCAGGCAGTCAAGTAGGCTGCGCTTGCTATAAAATTTTAAAATGAAGGATAAATTAAATGAATAACAAAAATAAAGTAAGATGGTATGAAAAAACAATTGAATACCAAGTTGTTCGGACTTTTATGAAAATAAGTGCCGCGCCACTAGCTGGAAATCATGAAGTTATTGGAGATACTATTTTCTATGAAGGTAATAAATTTTTTTTAGTCGAATTTAAAAGGGGAATGAATTTAAAAGAGGAAAGAAAGAAGGAGCAAGATAAATATGAAGGTAATGATTATAGAAGTGCCATCTCGGATTTACAGCTGATAAAAAATGGGGATAGTGCTAACTATCATTTTATTATCTACGGCAAATATAAAGATAATAAATTTTCTTTATTTTATCAAAAATATATAGATTTTTTAGCAGATGATAATAGTACCATTGATGGTAATCAAATAGGTCCAAAACACCAATTTCCTACTTTAGAATATAGTGAATTTCAAGAATATTTAGAAAAAGTTATTGAACTTAAAAAACGCAGTCATAAAAATTGTTCTTGTACGGGCGGTGTGGATAATACTTTGGGTGTGGATAATACTTTGGGTTTGGATAGTGTTCTTATTATTGATGAACATGGCAAGGCCGCAACAATACGTGACTTCCAAGAGCATCAAAATAAACTTAAAAATCAACTTAAAAATCAATCGAAGCATAATGAATCTGGAGAAACTCCTGAAAAACCTAAAAAACCCAAGCCCCCAAGAATCTAAATTTTAACGCCCAATCAGCAAGCGTAGCGTGGGCTATGCCCACAAATATCAATAAGGCCGTTTAAAGCCAAATATTTTTCTACGCGGCCAAAGCCCACGCTAACGCTGAAAATGGATTTGCGTACAAATAAAACCCCTTGCAATCTAGGCTGCAAAGGGTTTTATATTTGGTGACTGGCCTTGGTAGGGTGCGCCATGCGCACCATTAAACGGAAGCGCAAAATAGATTGCCGAATCCAATTCGGCAATGACGCGGTTTTGAGGTTTCAGGCAGCCTTGGGTATTTATAGTGGATTAAATTTGAATCAATACAAGGCGGAACAGATTTACTTGGTGCTTTAGCACCTTAGAAAATCGTTCTCTTTGAGCTGAGCCGCAGGCAGTACAAGTAGTACGACAAGGCGAGCCAACATCGTAGCACTTTATTATGCATTTCACTATATAAAGCCGCTCGGCGTGGTTGGCTTATGTATAAAGGCTGCCTGAAAGGGTTTCAGGCAGCCTTATCATTAAAGTATTGTGATTTGCTTATTCGTCCAGATGTGCGCTGCCGGGTGCCAGCACGGTGCGGTTGCCGTTGCCTTCGGCGGCAGACACAATGCCGTCGGCCTCCATTTGCTCTACCAAGCGCGCGGCGCGGTTGTAGCCGATGCGCAATTGGCGCTGCACCGAAGAAATGCTGGCTTTGCGGGTTTTTACCACCACCGCCACGGCTTCGTCGTAGAGCGGGTCGTCTTCGCCTTCGTTGTTGCGGCTGCCGTTGGCGTTGCTGAATAAGTCGTCTTCGCCCACTCCGGCGGTAAGGATGTCGTCGATATAGTCCGGCTCGCCAAACTGTTTCAGGTATTCCACGATGCCGTGCACTTCTTCGTCGGCCACAAAAGCGCCGTGGATGCGGCGCGGATAGCCTGTGCCGGGCGGCAGAAACAGCATATCGCCTTGGCCGAGCAGGTTTTCGGCACCCATTTGATCCAAAATGGTGCGGCTGTCGATTTTACTCGACACCTGAAACGCAATGCGGGTGGGGATATTGGCTTTAATCAGGCCGGTAATCACGTCTACGCTGGGGCGCTGGGTGGCCAAAATCAAATGGATACCGGCGGCACGGGCTTTTTGCGCCAGCCGCGCAATCAGCTCTTCGATTTTCTTGCCCGCGGTCATCATCAGGTCGGCAAATTCGTCTACCACCACCACGATAAACGGCAGTTTTTCCAGCGGCTCCGGCGTTTCCGGGGTGAGCGAAAACGGGTTGGCCAGCTTTTGGCCGCGCTGGGCGGCTTCGGCCACTTTTTGGTTAAACCCGGCCAGATTGCGCACGCCCATATGGCTCATCAGGCGGTAGCGTTTTTCCATTTCGTTGACACACCAAGTGAGCGCATTGGCCGCCAGCTTCATATCGGTAACCACCGGCGCGAGCAGGTGCGGAATGCCTTCGTAAATCGACAGCTCCAGCATTTTGGGGTCGATCATAATCATGCGCACTTCTTCGGGCGTGGCTTTAAACAGCATCGATAAAATCATCGCGTTCACGCCCACCGATTTGCCCGAGCCGGTGGTGCCCGCCACCAGCAAATGCGGTGCGCGCGCCAAATCGGTAACCACCGGCGCACCGGTGATGTCTTGCCCCAGCGCCAAGGTGAGTTTGGAGCGCGACTCTTGAAATACCGGAGCGCTGAAAATTTCGCTGATGCGAATCATTTGCCGCTTGGGGTTGGGCAACTCCAAGCCCATGCAGGTTTTGCCGGGAATGGTTTCCACCACGCGGATGGCGGCAAAGCCCAAACTGCGCGCTAAATCTTTTTCCAGATTCACCACTTGGTTGCCGCGCACGCCTTGTGCCGGCTCGATTTCGTAGCGGGTAATCACCGGGCCGGCGTAGGCATCCACCACGCTCACTTTTACTTTAAATTCGGCCAGCTTTTCTTCGATGGTGATGCCGTTTTCCAGCAAGGCTTCTTCGGTTTGGCGCGCACCGGGATCAAACTGCGGCGGCAACAACAAATTTAAACCCGGCAGGCTGTGTTCATTCAACACGGCGGGCGGTGGCGTCGGTGCCTGTTGTATGGCCGATTGCAAGGCCATGCCGATGGCGGTTTGCGGCACAGGCTGTGCGGTTGTGGGTGGCAGAGGCTGCGGTGTAGATGCGGGTGCGGTTTCATTTAAAGTTTGCTGCCACTCAGGGATTGCTGCGTCTGCTAATTCATCAGACAAAGGCGGCGGCATATCGGCAGCCGCATTTTCAGGCAGCGTGTTGGCATGGGCGGCGCGTTGACTCCACACATTGCGCCCATTGCCCGCAGGCGTTGCCTCGGCCGTGTTGTCCTGCCAAGCCGGTTGCATCGGCACCGGTGCCAAGGCGGCGCTGTGGCTGCCGCTTTGCGGCCATTCGGTGCTCACCGGCACTAAGGGCGCATCCGATTCGCTCATCAAACGGTCGCTAATCGACCAGGTAGGCGCATCGGTGATGTGTAAGGTAGGCGTGCTCGCCGTTGCGGCCGCACTCATGCTTAATGCGGCCGGCACCGGCGCCGGTGCCGGGGCGGCTTCCGGTGTTGACTCATAGGGTGTAAAGCGGGTGGAAATGGGCGCACTGGCCGCTTCTGCCGCCAGCGCGGTAGACAATGGCGACAATTTCACCGCATGGCTGTGGTCGATGCGCGCCGCCGCCGGAATCACGCTTTCGCGCACGGTGGTGCGTTTAAACTGGTGTTTGGGTTTATTAATCGGGGAGTCGGTTTTGGCCAGATTGGCCAGTACTTCGTCTTCGGCAATCACCGCCAGCTCGGGCTGAATGGGTGCAGCCACGGTGTGCGGACTATGCTCGCGGCGGCGTGCCAAGCGTTGGCGCAGCAAATTGCTGCGGATATCGTCTTCGCCGATGGTGGGCAAGGGCGCGGACGCCACCGCAGCGGGTTTGGCCGGCATGGCCACCGCCAAAATTTCACGCTCGGCCAAGGTACGCTCGCGAATGCGCGATACCGCCGGATCAGCCAAGGTAATCACCTCAGCCGGTTCGGCAACGGTATTTTTGCCGGCAGCCACATCCACAGGCGGCCAATTCAACGCTACGGTTTCCAGCGGTGTGCTGACCAATGGCTCAGGCGTGCGGGTGGCCACTTTGCGGGTGGCTTCGGCCAAGGTAATTACTTCTAACGGCGCGGCGGGCGCGGTGTTGGCAATGGTTTCGTCTGGCAGCGCGGCTTCCGGTACATGTTCAAACATCGGGATGGCCGCATCGCTGGCAACCATTTCCGCCGCATCTTCTACCGCTTCGTTTTCCTGTACCGGCGTTTCTGTGCTTGGTGTTTCTGCGCTTAAGGCATGGGCAAAAATCGGCAGCTCGGCCAGCACTTCATCGCTGGCCAAACGGGCTTTGTCGGCGTCGGTAAGCGCGGCGGCGGCTTTAAAGCGCGGGTTGAGTTGCTGCATTTGCGCTTCCACCCGCCCCAATACCGCTTGGTTGGCTTGGCTGGCACGGGTTTGCAGGCGCACATTGGTGAGGTTGGGGCTGATTTGGCGCAATACTTTAATTGATGGCGGCGTAGCCGGTGCCTCTTCTGCCTTATTGCTTGCAGCGGCATCGGCGCGCGGCGCATGGCGGCTTAAATAAGCCAGCTCCAGCCGCCATTCACGCTCCTGTTTGCCCCGCCACCACAGCAAAGCGGCAATGGCCAACATCAATAACAATAAAATCATCCACCACATACGTGCTTATCCCGCATTGTTTAGTTTGAATATTTTTATAAAATAAGCCATTTGCTTACCCAAGGCTGCCTGAAAACAGTTGGCCGTTCAAGCCATGCCTGTCAACAGGCGCTAATCCAGGTTCACTTCAATATTATCAATCAGCCGAGTTTTGCCCAGCCGCGCCGCCGCCACAATCACCACTTGTTTGTCGCCCGCATGTGCCACCGCCAACGTATCGGCATGGCGCACTTCGATATAGTCTACCTGCCAGCCTTGCTGCTGCATATTGGCCACTGCCACGGCTTCAAGGTTGGCGTAGTCTTGCCGCCCGCCGCGGATTTGCGCCGCCATTTGGCTGAGCATGGCATACATTTGCGGTGCTTGCGCCCGCTCTGCCGGCGTTAGATAGGCGTTGCGGCTGGACAAAGCCAAGCCGTCTTCGGCGCGGCCGGTGTCCACCGGCACAATGTCGATATTGAAATTCAAATCGGCCACCAAGCCGCGAATCACCGCCAGCTGCTGATAGTCTTTTTTGCCAAAACAGGCCACATCGGGCGCCACAATATTAAACAGCTTGGTCACCACCGTGGCCACACCGCGGAAATGGCCGGGGCGGAAGCGGCCGCACAGCTCGTTTTGCAAATGCGGCGGCTCCACATTGTAGTCTTGCGATACGTGCGGATAAAGCTCGCGCTCGTCTGGTGCAAACACCACCGCCACGCCCTCGCCTTTCAGTTTGTCGGCATCTTCCTGCAAGGTACGCGGGTAGCGGTCGAAATCTTCGCCTTGGCCAAATTGCAGGCGGTTGACAAAAATACTCACCACCACCGCATCGGCATGTTGGCGCGCCGCGCGCACCAACGCCAAATGCCCTTGGTGCAGATTGCCCATGGTGGGCACAAAAGCCACTTTGCCGGCGTGTTTACGCCATTGCCGCAGCTCGGCAACGGTATGAATGATTTGCATAATAAATACGACCCGATTCAAATTGATTGGATTGCTTAAACCACAAACGCGCAATTATAACACTGCCGCCGCCTAAGCACAGCGCCCGTACCCCGCAGCTGCACTATCAAAGCCAACACGAAGCCAATAATTTTTAATGGATTGATTTTATATCACAAACCTCCAGCCAGCTCATTTCAGGCAGCCTGAACCATTTACACCACACCCGCCGCTATGCAGTCCTATATCTTGGTTTTGCAGTGCAGCAATTTATGTTAAAATTTTATTTTTGTGCGCACATCTTTTCGAAACAGACAATAGGCTGCCTGAAAACATGTTCGCAAATGGTTTTTTTAGGAGAACAACGCAATGAACATGAAAAAATGGTTGGCCGCTGCCGTGGCCTGTTCCGGTTTGATGCTGGCCGCCTGCGGCGGCCAAGGTAGTGCCACTGCCGATGCAGGCAAAGACGCTTCTGCCGCCGCCAACAGCCCCGCCGCAGGCAAAACCTACACCGTGGGGATGAATGCCGAATTTGCGCCGTTTGAATCGCAAGGCGCGGGCGGTGAAATCGAAGGTTTTGATGTAGACATCCTCAACGCCATGGCCAAAGCCGGCGGCTTCCAAGTAAGCTTCAAAAACCAGCCTTGGGACGGCCTGTTTGCCAGCCTCAACCATGGCGACTTCGACATGCTGGCTTCTGCCGTCACCATCACCGATGAGCGCCGCCAAAGCATGGATTTTTCCGCCCCCTACTTTGAAATCACCCAAGTGGTGTTGGTGCCCAAAGGCAAAGACATCAAATCGGTGGATGACCTTAAAAACATGAACCGCGTGGGCGTGGTTACCGGCAACACCGGCGACTTGGCCGCACAGAAAATCTTGGGTGCCACCAGCCCCAAAATCGCGCGTTTTGAAAGCCTGCCGCTGGTATTAAAAGAAGTGGAAGGCGGCGGCGTAGATGCGGTAATTAGCGACAGCGCCGTGGTGGGCAACTACATCAAAAACAACGGTGACAAAGGCTTTAGCATGATTACCGTGCCCGACTTTGAAGTGGAGCATTACGGCATTGCCGTGCGCAAAGGCGACACCGCCACGCTGAACCTAGTGAATGAATCACTGCAAAAAATACGCGACAGCGGCGAATACATGGAAATCCACAAAAAATACTTTGCGCAGTAAGCCTATGCTGCCTGAAAAAACCGGCCTACGGGCTGGTTTTTTTATTGGGCGCAGCAAACAGATTCGCACACCCCATACACAATAAGATAAGATGGCCTCTTTTTACCTTACCGCCACACCGTCATGAACCACCGCATCACCGTTTTGCCCAGCAATGAACACTTTACCGCTGCCAGCAACGAAAACCTGCTCGCCGCCGCCAAACGCCAAGGGCTGCCCTTGCCCCATGCCTGCCAAAGCGGCAGCTGCGGCTCTTGCAAAGCGCGGCTGCTCAGCGGACAGGTGGCGCCCTTGGGCAGCGAAGATTTACCCGGTTTAAACGCCGCCGATAAGGCATTGGGTGATATTTTGCTGTGTTGCAGCGTGGCGCAAAGCGATGTGTGCGTGTCCATGCCCCACTACGCCGGTGCCGACGCCGCACCTGCGCAAATTCTGCCGGCACGAATTCAGCAAATCACCATCGAAGGGGGTAATGCCGTGGTGCAGCTGGCCTTACCACGCCAAAAACCGTTTGTTTTCCAGCCCGGCCAGTACGTCGACATCCTGCTGCCGCAAGCACAACGGCGCAGCTACTCGATTGCCAACGGCCCCGGCGACACCGGCTTGCTTGAGCTGCATGTGCGCCAACACGAAAACGGCATTTTTTCCGCCCCTTTATTCAACGGCAGCATGGGTGAAAAAAGCATTGTGCGCCTGCAAGGCCCCTTGGGCAGCTTCGGCCTCAACCCAAGTGCCAAACCCATCATTATGCTGGCCACCGGCACCGGTTTCGCCCCGATTAAAAGCCTGTTGTTGCAGCTATTGGCCGAGCGCAGCACACGCCCGCTGCATCTGTTTTGGGGTGTGCGCGAACAGCACGACTTTTACCAACTGGCCGCAGCAAAAGCGCTGTTGGCACAGCTGCCACATGCCCGTTTGAGTTTACTGCTGTCGCGCCCCGCTGCCGATTGGCCCGGCGCTTACGGCCATGTGCAAGATGGCGCGGCGGCGACCTATCCCGATTTAAGCGGCCATGAAGTGTATGCCTGCGGCAATCCGGCCATGGTGGCCGCAGCACGCTATTTATTCACCCACAAACACGGGCTGCCTGAAAACGCTTTTTTTGCCGACAGCTTCAGCCCGGCCGGGCATTGACTGCCCCAAACAACCTTATCGAAATCTTATTTGCAGCATCAACACAATACCCATGTTTTCAAAACCCTCCGCCTTATTACAACGCCTATCCGCCAAACAGCAATATGCCCTATTGGTAACGGCTTTTTTCTTTTTAAGCGCATTGGCCATTTACGCCTTGCGCTACCCGCTCAATCCCAACCGCATTATCGAAACGTTTTTGCTCTGGCTGGTGCTGCACCGGCTCTCACCGCGCCTATTGCAAGCCTTGCTCTACATCAGTGCGCTGGTGGTGTTGCTCTACCACCCCACCGCCGCGCTTTACGGCCGCCCGAGCTTTGGGATTATCGCCTCCTTAATCAGTACCAGCGCCAGCGAAGCGGGCGAATACCTGCAAACCATTCCTTGGCGCGTCTATATCACCGCCGTGGTGTTCAGCCTGTTGTTGGTGGCATTGGCGCGGCTGGCCGGGCGCATTGCCGCACCAAAATTTGGCTGGCGCTGGCTCTTGCCATTATGCACAGTGATTGCCGCCATGGCCTTTTCCACCGCACGCGAATCCTATGAACAAAACGGCTTTCCCTTGCGTGTGGTGCCGCTGGAATTTATGGCCGACAGCTACCTGATGCCCAAAGCCTATTTTGCCGAGCTGAACAAGCTGCAACACGATTTGCAATTGCCGCACGATTGGCAAGTCACTGCCACCCAGCAGCCCTACCGCAACTATGTACTGCTGATTGGCGAAAGCGTGCGTGCGGATTATATGTCGCTGTACGGCTTTAAAATCGACAACACCCCGTTTTTGCGCCGCCGCGCCAATCTGGTGATGGAAAACCAGCTATCACCCGGCCCCAACACCCCGATTTCCCTACTCTACGGGCTTAACCTCAACCACAACGGCGGTTTCCAAATCCAAAACAATCTGGTTAGTTTGGCTAAAGCCGCCGGCATGCACACCGTATGGCTATCCAATCAAGGCGCTTTGGGCAAATACGACACCTCCATTTCCGCCATTGCCCATAAAGCCGATGAAGTGCATTTTCTGAAAACCACCGGCTACGATTTCGGCCACAAAACCTACGACAGCGAATTGCTGCCGCTGCTGCAACAAACCTTACAGCAGCCATTACCCCCGCAACAAAACCGCCTGATTGTGCTGCACCTGCTCGGCTCCCATCCCAACCCCTGCGACCGCCTAACGCAGCCGCCGCTACACTACAGCAGCAATGCCAACACCAACTGCTATATCGACAGCATTCGCGCCACCGACACCCTGCTGGCCGATATCGACACCCTGCTGGTAAAAACCGGGCAGCCCTACAGCATGCTGTATTTCAGCGACCACGGCCTGTCGCACGATAAAAACACCTACGACAAAAACACCTTGTCAATCGAAGCCAGCGTACTGCGCCACAACGACCGCTACCGGCAGAACTATCACATTCCGCTGGCCATCATCAATAGCGACCAACAAAACCAACAACGCAATCCGGCACAGCGCAGCGGCGAACATCTGTTATCAGGCTTGGCGCAATGGCTGGGCATCCGCAGCCCGCAATTTGCCGCCGA
The DNA here is from genome assembly GCF_016894345.1 of Paralysiella testudinis. Taxonomy (GTDB): domain Bacteria; phylum Pseudomonadota; class Gammaproteobacteria; order Burkholderiales; family Neisseriaceae; genus Paralysiella; species Paralysiella testudinis. The sequence goes on along the minus strand of NZ_CP069798.1, from coordinate 1,813,393 downwards.
ATATGATTTTTTTGCCCCCAAGGCCGACACCGATATCCGCGTATTGGACTTCGGCGCCCGTTGGCGTCGTGCCGATGAACTGGCGGACGACCCGCCACCTTTGGCGGATATTCACCATCCTTAGAGCCGTTTACGATCTTGTTTGTAACAAAATTTTAGTGCCAAAACAGGTGCAGGCACGGCACAACAAAATATTGTAAACAAGCTCTTAAGCTGCCTGAACAGATTTTGACACCCTTTTTTGCTACACTGCACCCAATCAACCCATACCATTAATACCATGAAAACAAGCACCTTATTGTTCATCGCCCTACTGCCCACCTTGGCCGTGGCCGAAACCACCCTCTACGGCGAAATCAACAGCAGCTTTAATGTAAGCCGCAGCCAAAACAACGCTTTGGATAAGCACAGCCGCAGCGGCGTTGTCGACAACGGCAGCTACATCGGCCTGCGCGGCAGCCATCCTTTGGGCAGCAGCGGCAACCAACTGATTTGGCAAACCGAACAAAATGCCCCCACCGGCTATAACGGCTCCACCCGCGACTATATGCGCCAACGCAAAGAAAACAGCGTGTTTACACGCTAACTTTCTGCGATTCACAAAAAAGGCTGCCTGAAATCTTTAGCTTCTACAAAACTAAAGATTTCAGGCAGCCTTTAAGTATGACCCTATCCGTTTTATTTTAACGGCTGCATATCCATCACTTCCATCAGGAAGTTGGTAAATGCGGGGTTGGCTGGTTTACTTTGCATATTCGGCCAACGCTGTTGCCAGCCGCGCAGGGCGTTTTGGATAAACAGCTTAGATTGTTCGGTATTGATGGCACCGCGCTGGCTGTCTACCGCAGAGCGAAGGTAAATCTGGTACATATCATCGTCTACCGCATTGCGTCCCACCAAATTGATGCGGAAACGATCCAGATACTGCGCCGCTTGTGCTTTGGTGATTTGGCCCTGCGATACCTGATAACTCAAGCGCGTGGCCTCATCGCGGATTTTCGACACGTCCGACCAGTGGCTGGCAGCCAAGCGATAACCTGCCGGTGGTGTTTGCACAGACGTAGTCGGCTTCACCGGTACTTCAACGATTTTGGGCACATAAACAGAGCTACAGCCGCTTAATGCGGCCACAAGAACAAGTACAGAGATTTGTGTTTTCATGATTGTGGTATCACGCTATTGGACTTAAGAAGCGGAACAAACAAGGCCGTATTACAACGGCCTGTTTGCATTATTTCGCGCTATTTTACCGCACTTTATACCAAAGCGCATATTTTTAAGACGCCAAATCCTCAAACAACGGCGTAGACAAATAGCGCTCGCCGTAAGACGGAATCACCACCACAATCAGCTTGCCCGCGTTTTCCGGCTTTTTGGCCAGCTCCAGCGCACTCCACACCGCCGCGCCGGAAGAAATTCCCACCAGCACACCTTCTTGCGCGGCCATGGCACGGGCAGTATCGAAAGCGGCTTGGTTGGGCACTTGAATCACGCCGTCGTACACATCGGTATTCAGAATTTTGGGCACAAAACCGGCGCCGATACCTTGAATCGGATGCGGCCCTTTGACACCGCCCGACAACACCGGCGAGGCTTCCGGCTCCACCGCATACACTTTTACAGTGGGCTTTTTGGCTTTCAGCACTTCGCCCACACCGGTGATGGTGCCGCCAGTGCCTACGCCGCCGACAAAAATATCCACCGTGCCGTCGGTATCGCGCCAAATTTCTTCGGCGGTGGTTTGCCGATGTACTTCGGGATTGGCGGCGTTTTCAAACTGTTGCGGCATAAAATACTGCTCGGGATTAGCATCCACCAGCGCTTGCGCACGGGCAATGGCGCCGCCCATGCCTTCGGCACCGGGGGTTAAAATCAGCTCGGCGCCATAGGCACGCAACAACATGCGCCGCTCTTTGCTCATGGTTTCCGGCATGGTAATCACCAATTTATAACCACGCGCCGCGCACACCATGGCCAAGCCGATGCCGGTGTTGCCGCTGGTGGGCTCCACAATCACTGTGTCCGCCTTGATTTTGCCGGCTTTTTCCGCCGCGTCTATCATCGCCACCGCAATGCGGTCTTTTACACTGCTGCCGGGATTAAAAAACTCCAGTTTAGCCACCACCCGCCCCGGCAAACCTTTGGCTAGGGTTTTCAATTCCACCAAAGGGGTGTTGCCAATTAAATCGGTAATGCTGCCTGCAATATTCATGATGTTGTCCTTAATTCTAGTAAGCCCAAAATACCATGCGGCCATAATAAGCCTAGTGCCATTAAAAGCCAAAGAACTTATGGCTACTTGTTTACAACCTGCGGCTATAAGCTGCGCCAATTTGGCCTAGGGCTGATTTAAATCAAGCCTATTTGCATTTTTTACTGTTGATTCCTTACCGTTATTATTATACTTTCGCTTTTCTTTGCATTATTTGGGCGCATAAATGCCGCCAAGCGCAACTTTTGGCAGCACCAATCCTACAAGCCCCTAAGTTTATTTTTTGAATATAAAGGAGAATTTGTCTTGAACGACAATACCCAACAACTCACCACGCTAATGCCCAAAGGCAACCTGAAAGGCGTGGCCATCACGCTGGTGGCAGCGCTGGCGGCCTATATCTTGTATGCAGTGCTGCCGTTTGAAGCCAATGCCAATAAAGGGCTGGCCATTTTGCTGTTTGTGGCCATTTTGTGGTTTACCGAAGCAGTGCACATCACCGTAACCGCCATTATGGTGCCGATTTTGGCCGCCGTGAGCGGCATTCCGGAAATGGACACCAAAGCCGCCTTAAGCAGCTTTGCCGACCCGATTATCTTTATTTTCTTCGGCGGCTTTGCCTTGGCCACCGCACTGCACATCCAAAAGCTCGACCGTAAAATCGCCCTATGGCTGATTTCCTTGTCCGGCGGCAATATGATGCTGGCCGTGCTGCTGATTTTTGCGGTTACCGCCTTTTTGTCGATGTGGATCAGCAACACCGCCACCGCCGCCATGATGCTGCCGCTGGCTCTAGGCATGATGGATCACCTCGATCGCCAAAAAGACCGTAAAACCTTTGTGTTTGTGCTGTGTTAAGACCCATAATCTTCTGGAATGGATTTTCACGAAACAATTCAGGCTCTAGATTATAGCAATCTTCCAAAGCCTGCCAAGGCGTTTTGTACTTCAACGACCGTAAGGGGCGTTGATGGTTGTAATACAGCAAAAATACCATCAAGTGCCGTTTAAGTTCGTCAGGATGCTCATAGTGGAAGCGTTTGACCGTTACCTCTTTCAGCATCTTGTTGGTAATCTCCACCTGCCCGTTCGTCCATGGATGACGGAATTTCGTGGTACGGTGCTCAATGCCCAAATGCCGGCAAAGCTCGTCAAACGGATGCTCCTTATCAGGCCGTTGTGCTTGGCTCAGCAAGTTGTAGGTAAACTGCGCACCGTTGTCCGTTAGGATATGGGTGATTTTAAACACACAATCTTGTTGTAGGTTGCGCAGAAAAGAAACGGCGGTTTTCTGCGTCATACGCGGATGAAGTTCTGCATAAACATATTTGGTTTTGCGGTCGATGGCGACAAACAGGTACAGCTTGCCGGTTTCACAACGCACCTCGGTGATGTCGATATGGACAAAGCCAACCGGATATTGTTTGAATGTTTTTTACCTTTTTGGCCATCGGATTCATTCTTGGGTAAGCGCGACAATCCGTGATGTTGCAAGCACCGGTGCAGATTGGAGCGGCTCAGCTTTGGAATATTGGGCTTGAAGATGATATACAGCTCGTCCAATGACAGCCGCAGATGTCGCCGGACGGTACAGATTGCCTGCTGCTCCGATTCGGTCAACACGCTGGGGCGGGTTTTGGGGCCGGACTTTTTATCTTCGACCGAATCTGCGTGTTTCCAGTAGAGAACGGTTTTGAAATTAATATTGTATTTTTAGCTAACGCTGCGATGCTCTCTTCAGACTCTTGTATTTCTTTTCTGATTCTAGGCGTAGTCTTGGCGTTACCATGCAATATGCTTGCCATAAGTCGGTCTCTTTTAATTGGGGTAATGATACTCCATAAAATTCAGGGACTAAACACTTACATTACCCACATAACTACCATCACTATTTTTAACAATATGATCAATTGAGCTATGATCTTGCTGGTCATCCTCAGGTGGCGGTGATGGGGTAGCAGTACTGGTACCACCCTCTGTTGAAACAGTTCCTTTATCTTTATTACCTTTATCTTTCAACGTATCTGCAAATATTGCATCTCTTTCGCGCTGCGTCTCAGCCATTTGTTCAGCCAAGATATCTTTAAAGGCATCTGTAGCGCTGGCACATGACTTATCTACCGCACAATAAATTGCTGCAATAGCAGGAACACCGACAACCCTGAGTGCAGCCGCCTGATTATTATTCTCCACCGCATTCTGCGCCACCCGGCTGCCTGAAACCGCATCCGTCGCAGTACTGCTTCCCGTTACCGCACCCACAGCCGCTCCGCCCAACCCGGTTATGCTGCTGGTGGTGGCTTTTTGCTCCGCACTCAGTTTGTCCGGATTGTCCGTACCATACAGCCACTTCGCCACTTTGGGCGCCGCCGCTTCCGCTGTGCCCGCTGCAAGGTCGGCGCTTAGGGCATCATTGCCGCCGGCTGTGGCGGTGGCTGCCGCCAGTATGCCGTGTGCCAGTATATGGGCCGTTTGTTGCTCGCTGTTCAGTTTAAAGCTTAGCTTATTTTGGATTCAAAAGACCATATCGAATAAATTCATTTGGAAATAAAGGAAAAAATATTTCATTTTCATTAAAAATGAAAATTTTTGACGATAATGCAGATACATCATAAAAATTTTCTAATGCTAATTTTAAATTAGTTTGAAAAATTGGGATATCTGAGTCATCAGCGACTACATAGACTTTATAAGTATAATCTTTAAAACTATTTAATACATTTTCAATATTCAAGTAATCTGTACACATTAATTTGTTACAGTTAATTGTTCCATATGACGTTAAAAACTCATTAAGTAAGTTTAAAATAAATTTAGATTGCTCTTTATCATCTATGATATTTATATCAGCAGATAATGCATCTTTGCATTCTTGAAATAATGACATAATTCTACCTATTCAATTGCTTAAAAATAGTTTGAAAGTCTTTATTTTAGAAAAAGAAAAATAATCCTGTTTCTTTTTCTAATGCAAGACAAATTAATTTATATATACTTTGATAGATGTGATGAAATTCATCATGCTTTCTTAAATAATCCCCTACTATATTTTTCATGATAAGCAATTTTCTATAATCAATAATTTCTGTATCTTCAAAATCATCAATGTATATATTTAAAGCTTGGTTGATGTGTTGGAAAAACCGATTGCAAATAAAGTATCAATTTCAATATCAGTTAACGTTAATTGATATACATCTTCACTGGTATAACAATTAAAATTTAATTTCTCTAATCCATCTTTAGAAAGAGGTACTATCATCATTTTCATGGAATTATTCCTTTATTCTAAAATGGGTAACTTCGTTGTACTTGGATGGAGTTCTACCTTGTTGCTTACCATTAGGGGAGATCTTATTATTTGGTACATTCCCATTTAAGTCTAAATATTTCCGTGAACCTGATAGCTTTGTATCTTCAATCCGAAAATAATTACCATTTAAATCTTGAACTACTCTGATGCCATTGTTGCCATGATAAATTTTCTTTCCCGAGGAGGTATATGAAATTTTAGGATTATTTCCTACAAATCTTCTTAAAGTAGTTGATAAATTAGCTTCATTCCAATTCTTCTGATATGTTTGTGCCCTTATCGCACCTTGGGCTATTTTTTGAGGAACTGAAACCATTTCTCCATCAACATTCAAATTACTAATAGGTGCAGTATTAGAAGTTATGTTTTCTGTATTTTTAGTGGGTTCTGATATTGTTTTATTTTTTACCGAATTAGGTAATTTAATAAAGCGCGGGCTAGGGTCTGTTCACAATTACTTGTCATAAAGGTAACCACATCACAATGCACCCCAATAAAACCGTACTGTGGAAGTTGCGTTTGAGCTTATCGTAACGGCTGGCAATCGCTCGGAAATGTTTCAAACGGCAAAAGGCATTCTCTACCAAATGCCTGATTTTATATAAATACCAGTCCATGTCTTTATTTTTCTCTTCCCTATTGCTTTTATAGGGAATATTGGCTTTCGCACCGCTTTGCTCTATTTGCTCCCTGAGCCGGTCTGAATCGTAACCTTTGTCCGCATTAACCAACTCAGTTTCGGCAAGGTTGATGTTGTCAAGCAGCTCCGGTGCAACGGTGACATCATGGATATTGCCCGCAGTAACGATAACCTCAATCGGATTGCCTGCAGCATCTACAGCCAGATGAATCTTGCTGGTTCTGCCGCCTCGGCTCATACCGATTGCGCGATCCTCTTGCGCACTGAGCGCTGAGGCTGCGGCGCAGTGTTGGTGAGCACGGATATAACTGCCGTCTATGGCTACCCACTCCAAGTCACTCTCTTGGCTGAGCTGTTTCAAGATTGCAGTAAAAATACCTTTTTCTGACCAACGGTTATAAGCGGTATAAACAGTATGATACTTGCCGAAATACTCGGGCAAATCCCGCCACGGTATGCCGGTTCTTATTCTGTAAAGTATGCCTTCAAGAATTCTGCGCAAATTGGGTTTGCTATAAATACCCAAATCACGCAGAATAGGTAACAGCTTCGTCCAATGTTCATCTTTGAGTAGTGTACGGGGCATCGCAGGTGTATTGGGGGGGGGGTGAGAACTTCCTTTTATGCCTGCGTTTCTTTTTTATTCAAGGGTATGACAAGTAATTGTGAACAGACCCTAATACCTGAAATTAAAGAATATCCCTGTTCCTCCATCCATTCTGAAAGTGGTTTTGCACTACCGGTATTTAACCAATATTTAGCAGCAGCCTCGACACTTATTGAGCGTAAATGTAGATCAGCTTCTGTATAGCCTACAACTGGATCCCAGACGGGCTTAATATCTATTTTATTTTGTTCATATTCTTGCTTTAGTCTAGCTACATCATATTCATTTTGCTTGCGAATAGCATGACATTCAGCAGAACGAGCTGCATCGGAGCAAACGTAAATAGAATATGCAAGTTTTTCGTCTGATTTATTTTGGTACTTTGTTTTAATATCTTCTCTACATTGTTTTGGATTTTGTGCAGTAGCGCATTGTTTTAGTTCTCGGTCATAAGCTTTAGATTGATAATAGTTAAGCTGATTATTCTCCACTGCATTCTGCGCCCCTTGGCTGCCTGAAACCACATCCGCCATTCCGCCACCGGCAACACCTACCGCCGCACCAAACAGTGCAGACAGTGAGCTGATGGTGGTTTTTTCTTCCGGGCTTAGGTCTTTAGTGTCTTTGCCGTACAGGGTTTTGGCCAAAGTGGGGGTCAGTAATTCCGCACCACCGGAGGCCAGACCGGCGGTGAGGGCATTGTTGCCTGCGGCAACCCACGTAGATAAAGCATTCTGGCGGAATATTTTACCGCCAGATAATCATATATATCCAAGAAAAATTTATTGATTAGATATTCCATCTATTTTTTCATAAAATATGTAACCTTTATCTTTCATGCAACTATCAAAATTAGATATTCTTATATCTCCTCTAATTTCATCGTTATATTTTTTTCTTAATGGAGTAAAAATATTTCCACCCTTGGTTGGAATATTTTCACTATAGTCATCCCCCAAACACTCTTGAATATCTAAAATTTTTTTCTCATGGGGAATATCTTTTTTTATGTAAGAGTCAACGTTAGACTTCGTTTTCAAACCACCGCAGCTCACCACCGGCATTGGTGTCCAACATCCATTACAAGCTGATAAAAAACAAACCAGCCCGAATGCAGAAATTTTAAAAAAAAATTGTTTCATTTATTTCCCTCCAATTTTTAAAATAATCTGTAATGTATCTGGGGATATTAAATCTGATAATGCAAATGGTGCGGAGGTGGGGATAGCTACAGCTGCAGTTATGGAAGAGCTAATTCTGTCGTAATTACCTTCCTTATCTCTACCCCTGCTAGTATTACCCTGTTTATCATACAGATTCCATATTTGACCTCCTTGGTAATCATGCGATCCAGCAAAAGATTCTACAAGCATATCCTTCCAACTGCCCGGTATGTATGCACCAAACATCTCACCTTTAACCGCTTGGAAACCTCCGGTTAATCCATACATTCGTCCAGCATCTGGATTTTTCGATGGATCAATGGCATCATTTAATGTTTTTAATTTATCATTATCACCTTTGTATAGATAAGAACCATCTTCTTTTCGGGTACATCTTTCATCATTTAATCCACAAATCGCATCTAAATCAATTCTCACGCCACCTAGTTTTACACCATCAAAATAACCACTATCATAAGAAACATTATTCAAGGTGGTTTTTCCATCTGTAATTTTTGGAAATTTTCTTGAATTAGCCAAGCTCTCCTCCCGCATTTTCGTTGCGGCCAACTGTAATGTGCCTTGCGTGATAGCCGCATCCGGTGTGCCCGCTACAATCCCAACCAAGGTTTCTAAAAACCGCTTTTGATATTGCAATTTATAAATTTCATTATAAATTTTGGTTTTCTCTTCCTCAGATGTAGCTTGCTTGATTTGTTCACGTAATTCCGCCTGTTTTGGCAGTGTGTATTGATTTATGGCAGAAAAAGCATTCTGGCGGAACTCTTTAGTTACTTTAACTTGCAAATTTAATTCGTTTAAAACTACGTCCTTATCAAAGTTGTTGTTCAGGTAGCCTGCGTGTTGGGCATGGTTGTCGGTGGTGATGTCGGTTTTAACCGCGACAATGGTTTCTGCTGCGGTTTTGCCGCTGCGCTGCTGTTGCCCGGCTTCATCGGTGATGATATTGCCATCTCTGATAAGTAAATGAGTAACTTTAATTATTATTCATCATCCCAATATGGAAACCAATTTTTAGATAAAAAAGTAATAAAAATAGTTATTCCCATAATAAATGTGATTGAACTTTTATTTAAAGAAAAATCAAATGTGAATAAACTTTTAAATAAATAGAACTCCAAAAATATTAATACAATAATAATCGGTTTAATGTATTTGAAGTTATTTTTAGTTACCCTATTATTTAAGATTTTTAAACATCCTATAGCTATGTGGGAATTTATGCTTACAAGCATATACCCTAATTGTTGAATTCCAACGAAATAAGTTGCAGGTGTATCATCTTTATATTTGATCATTTTTATATATTCATTAGGGCCTGTTCACAATTACTTGTCATAAAGGTAGCCACATCACAATGCACCCCAATAAAACCGTACTGTGGAAGTTGCGTTTCAGCTTATCGTAACGGCTGGCAATCGCTCGGAAATGTTTCAAACGGCAAAAGGCATTCTCTACCAAATGCCTGATTTTATATAAATACCAGTCCATGTCTTTATTTTTCTCTTCCCTATTGCTTTTATAGGGAATATTGGCTTTCGCACCGCTTTGCTCTATTTGCTCCCTGAGCCGGTCTGAATCGTAACCTTTGTCCGCATTAACCAACTCAGTTTCGGTAAGGTTGATGTTGTCAAGCAGCTCCGGTGCAACGGTGACATCATGGATATTGCCCGCAGTAACGATAACCTCAACCGGATTGCCTGCAGCATCTACAGCCAGATGAATCTTGCTGGTTCTGCCGCCTCGGCTCATACCGATTGCGCGATCCTCTTGCGCACTGAGCGCTGAGGCTGCGGCGCAGTGTTGGTGAGCACGGATATAACTGCCGTCTATGGCTACCCACTCCAAGTCACTCTCTTGGCTGAGCTGTTTCAAGATTGCAGTAAAAATGCCTTTTTCTGACCAACGGTTATAAGCGGTATAAACAGTATGATACTTGCCGAAATACTCGGGCAAATCCCGCCACGGTATGCCGGTTCTTATTCTGTAAAGTATGCCTTCAAGAATTCTGCGCAAATTGGGTTTGCTATAAATACCCAAATCACGCAGAATAGGTAACAGCTTCGTCCAATGTTCATCTTTGAGTAGTGTACGGGGCATCGCAGGTGTATTGGGGGGGGGTGAGAACTTTCTTTTATGCCTGCGTTTCTTTTTTATTCAAGGGTATGACAAGTAATTGTGAACAGACCCTAGTTCTTTCTACATTTTGTTTCTTATCCAAGGTGCCATTCCGGTAATTTATGTGTTTTTATTTTATTAAATTGGAAGTTAATTATTCAAACATTTCCATTAATTCATTTAATATATCAGCTCTCCAATCATCCTTATTGTGTATGATTGCTTTTTGTATTTTTAAATAAGATAATAATACATCTTCTCCATTAATTTGATCAATGCTATTTACAATTTCAAATGCTTCATGCGCGACTTCAAAATTACCTGTAATTATCCAGTCAACCGCTTTTTGAAATAATGGATTAGGAGGGTAATTTCTCAATGCATAAATTAGACTTCCTATCTTATTTTTATACAAAGGATTATCTATCAATTCTAGAATGATTGGATATATCTCAGGATTTCTCTCCTCCGCTAAATCTAAAATAATTTGAATTTTTTCATCAATAGAAATTAAATTATTGCTTATATTTCCAATAGTTTTTTTACTTAACATTTGGTTTTCCTAAATTAATCTATGCTTCCCATGCTGCTTTTGCCTCATTGGAATTGTCAATATCTTTTCCACCAAAATCTGTTTTTCCTTCTCGGTGCCACCATCGTTGAAATTCTTTGTCATTATAACCATACCATTTATCTCTATCTTTTTTGCTCCCTCCTCTCAACCCTGTTCCTTTTTCCCCTTTCGCTTGATTAGATTTTTTAGCATTCAAAATTGCTGTGCTACCTCCAGCACCGCTGGGTTTTATAAAATCATAAATATCTTTAGAAAGGTTGGTGGCAGCTGCTAAAAACTCCGTAGGATGAGCTGATTGAACACGAATTAAAGCATTTTCCCAACCCCAGTTAGGATTTTTGATTGCTTCTTTTTGGTAAAAATCAGCTTTTTGCAGAATCTGTTCATAAGTCAGTTCGGGGTAGTTTTTCCTGATTGTACTAATCAATATTTCTCGGTTATTTACATCATCATTATGAATTTTATGAAGAAATATTAAATCTCGTGTATCCCCTTTGGCTGCTTTACGTACAGCATCGGCTAGTTCTTTATCTTGCTGTTGATTTAATTTACGTGATTTTTCTGCTGCATTGTCTTTACACTCCTGTGTCTTACATCGTCCTCCCTGAAGAATCCCCACCCTCATGATTTAATTAAACAAACGCTCAAAATCCACTATAATCAACTGCAAGAAACCCCCAATCTACCCCAAAAACCTTGCAGTTATGAAGCCCAAACACACGGACAACCACCCCGACCTATTCCAATTACAGCTGTCCCAAATCATCAACATGAGCCACCCATTGGTTAAACTGGCGCATCAGATTAACTGGGACAGAATCGCCACCCAAATCGACACCGTCTACACCACCGGCCCCGGCCACCCGCCGCTACCCACCCGCCTTTTGGCCGGACTGCATTACCTCAAACACGCCTTTGACGAAAGCGATGAAAGCGTATTGGTACGCTGGCTGGAAAACCCCTACTGGCAATATTTTTGCGGCTACTCATTCCTACAGCACCAACTTCCCTACACCCCACCTCACTGGTCAAATGGCGCCGGCGGGTAGGAGATAAAGCCGAAGCCCTACTGATTGAAACACTGCGCACAGCCCAAGAAAGCGGTGCCATCCAACCCAGCGAATTTCACCACATCAACGTCGACACCACCGTACAAGAAAAGAACATCACCTTTCCCACAGACGCCAAGCTCTACCACAAAGCCCGGCAAGTATTGGTCAAAGCCGCTCAAGAGCACAATATTCCCTTACGCCAAAGCTATGCGCGCAGCGGCAAGAAAGCCTTCATCCTCAACAACCGCTATCGTCATGCCCGCCAATACAAACGTGCCAACAAAGCCTGCAAAACTTTAAAAAACTACCTTGGCCGCATCATTCGCGAACTGGAACGCAAAGGCAGCCAAACCGATCAAGCCCTACAAAGCCTATTGGATCGCGCCCGACTGATTTACCGACAACAAACCGGCGACACCAACAAAATCTACAGTTGGCATGAAACCGCAGTGCATTGCATCGGCAAAGGCAAAGCACACAAAAAATACGAATTCGGTAATTGTTTAGTCCCTGAATTTTATGGAGTATCATTACCCCAATTAAAAGAGACCGACTTATGGCAAGCATATTGCATGGTAACGCCAAGACTACGCCTAGAATCAGAAAAGAAATACAAGAGTCTGAAGAGAGCATCGCAGCGTTAGCTAAAAATACAATATTAATTTCAAAACCGTTCTCTACTGGAAACACGCAGATTCGGTCGAAGATAAAAAGTCCGGCCCCAAAACCCGCCCCAGCGTGTTGACCGAATCGGAGCAGCAGGCAATCTGTACCGTCCGGCGACATCTGCGGCTGTCATTGGACGAGCTGTATATCATCTTCAAGCCCAATATTCCAAAGCTGAGCCGCTCCAATCTGCACCGGTGCTTGCAACATCACGGATTGTCGCGCTTACCCAAGAATGAATCCGATGGCCAAAAAGGTAAAAAACATTCAAACAATATCCGGTTGGCTTTGTCCATATCGACATCACCGAGGTGCGTTGTGAAACCGGCAAGCTGTACCTGTTTGTCGCCATCGACCGCAAAACCAAATATGTTTATGCAGAACTTCATCCGCGTATGACGCAGAAAACCGCCGTTTCTTTTCTGCGCAACCTACAACAAGATTGTGTGTTTAAAATCACCCATATCCTAACGGACAACGGTGCGCAGTTTACCTACAACTTGCTGAGCCAAGCACAACGGCCTGATAAGGAGCATCCGTTTGACGAGCTTTGCCGGCATTTGGGCATTGAGCACCGTACCACGAAATTCCGTCATCCATGGACGAACGGGCAGGTGGAGATTACCAACAAGATGCTGAAAGAGGTAACGGTCAAACGCTTCCACTATGAGCATCCTGACGAACTTAAACGGCACTTGATGGTATTTTTGCTGTATTACAACCATCAACGCCCCTTACGGTCGTTGAAGTACAAAACGCCTTGGCAGGCTTTGGAAGATTGCTATAATCTAGAGCCTGAATTGTTTCGTGAAAATCCATTCCAGAAGATTATGGGTCTTAACATGACCAAGGATACCGGGGACATCAACAAAACGGATCGGGCAAGCCTATCATCCATCTGGTCGGTAAGATTCCGAAAACAGCGAGCCGCAGTATGAAAAGATGGATGAAACGCAGAGCAGCAATAGAACCGATAATAGGCCACTTAAAGGCGGATAACCGTATGGGCAGAAACCACCTGAAAGGGGAAGCAGGCAACCGTTTGAACCCGATTCTGGCTGCCGCTGCCTACAACCTGCGCAAATTACTGGCGTGGTTGTATTTTTGGCTTATGGGGTGGGTGGGAGAGAGTCGGGAAGAATGGATTCTTCAGGGGTGACTACATCGTAAAAATTCAGCTTCTATCGAAACCCATTGAACGGCAGTTAAATAATTATTCTCCACCGCATTCTGCGCCACCTGGCTGCCTGAAACCACATCCGCAGTATTACTTCCCCAACCGCACCCACAGACGCCCCACCCAGCCCGGTTATGCTGCTGACGGTGGCTTTCTGCTCCGCACTCAGTTTGTTCGGATTGTCCGTACCATACAGCCACTTCGCCATTTTGGGTGCCGCCGCTTCGGCTGTGCCCGCTGCAATGCCGGCGCTTAGGGCATCATTGCCGCCCGCTGCGGCGGTGGCTGCCGCCAATATGCCGTGTGCCAGTATATAGGCCGTTTGTTGCTCGCTGTTCAGTTTGCCGTTTGGGTTTTCTGCGGCCAGGTTTTTGAAGTAGTCGCCGATTTGCTGTGCTGCTGCCGGGCTCGCGGCTGCTGCGAGGGAGCCGCCCACGCTGTTGCTGGGGCTGTACAGGCCTGCGGCAACGGTATCCAGTGCCAAACCCAATCCTTGCAGGTTTTTCACTTGGCTGTCGTATTCGGCCTGCGATAATCGGCCCGCTTCGAGGTCGGCTTTGGCGGTGGTGATTTTGGTGTTGATCTCAGCTTTGGCGGCTTGACGGTTGGCATCAAACTGTTGGGTAACCTCGCGCTGCAGATCCAGCTCTTTCTGTACGCTGTCCTTATCAAAGTTATTCTTCAGGTAGCCTGCGTGTTGGCATGGTTGTCGGTGGTGATGTCGGTTTTAACCGCGACAATGGTTTCTGCTGCGGTTTTACCGCTGCGCTGTTGTTGCCCAGCCTCATCGGTGATGATGATGTTTTGTGTGTTAATACCGCTCTTGGTGCTGCTGCTTTGGCTGCCGCTGTCCGAGCCGTAGCCGATGGTTTTACCGGCACTGTTGCTTTGGCCGGCAGTCATTAAACCGGGTGTGCTGTTACTGCTGCCTTGACCAAGGTTGCTGCCGCCGACGGTGGCGCTGCCGCCGATACCGAAGCTTTCCCCTTTGTATTCGGCATGGTTGGCAATGTCGCTGTGGCTCAGGGTGCCGGTGCTGAAGCGGTTTTTACCCTCGGCTTCGGCTTGGGCGGTGCTGGTAATCAGGCCGCCTTTGAGGTCGGTATGCCCTTTGATGTTGATTTGGTAGCCGTCGTCTCCGGCCAAGATGCCGGATTGCTGACTCACCGCGGCATAGTCGGCGTTCATTTTACTTTGGCTGTAGTTGGCGCTGCCTGAAGCGCCGTAGCCTACGGTTATCTGGCCGCTGATGTTTTGTTGTTTGCTGTTGTATTGGGCGGTGTTCTGTAGGCTTTCGATGTTGAGCTCGGCCGCATCGATGCCCACGCCTTTGCCGATCACTTGGGCGCCTTTGATGTTGGTGGCGCCGCCGCTGTGGATGGTGGTGCGGCTGCCGGCATCGCCCACTTGGCTGTGCCGCCAGGTGGTTTCGTCGCCGTTGCCATGGCCTTTGCCGTAGTTGCCGCCGGCGGTAAAGCCGAAGGCCATACCGCTCTGGCCGTAGCTGACAGCCACCCCGGCATTAAAGCCTGTGGATTTGTTTTGGCTGTGTTCGCTGTGTTCTTGCCCGGCAGCCAGTAGGTTGACTTGATTGTCGGCCTGCAGGTGGGTGCCTTGTTTGCCAGCAATGTCGGCACCGATGATGTTGATGTCGGAATCTTTACCGCCGCCGGTGGCGCTGATGTTGACGGTGCCGCCGCCAATCACTTGGCTGGCTTGGGCTTGGTGGCCTTGAACTTGGGTTTGTTGGGTGTTCTTTTGCTGGCCGTAGGTAATAGAGACGCTGACATCTTGGCTAAGGGCTGCTTTGGGGTCTTTGGCAATGTCTGACAATGCGCCGACAGATCGATAGCCGTCCCAAGCGGCATTGGCCGCCGCCATGGCGTTGACGCGGTCGTTTTTGCTTTGGCCGATTTTGCCTGCGGCTTGGGCGGTGCCGATGGCACCTTGAACGGCATTAACCACGGGTACGTTAACGGCAACGGTGATGCCTTTTTGCTCGAAGGTGTGCTTGTGCTCGTTGGCGTAGTGGTTTTGGGCAGCGCTGATGTTGACGGCTTTGGCGTGGATGTCGACATTGCCTTGGTGGGCGGCAACGGTGGAGCCGGTTTGGGTGTAGGTGCCGCCGGCCACGATGGTGGTGTTGCCTTTGAGGCTACCTACGCTGCTGCCGCTGTGGATGAGGGTGGTGTCTGCGGTGTCGGTGGTGTCTTTTTGCTGCCGATAAACACGCCGATAGCGCCGGTACCCATGATGCCGGATTTTTGTATTGTGTAAGTTCAACTTGCTTGTTTTGACTGATTTGATTACAGGCAGCAATACTTAATCTGCGGTAGTTAATCCGCAGATTTTGGTGTTGCTTGTTGCTGACAATACCAATAATCATAGGCGCTTTAGTTTCAACATTTATGGTGTTTTTAACGGGTTACAGCCAAATGTCGGATTCAAGAATCCGACCTTGTATCTCTCAAGCGGTGAGTAAAACGCGTATTATTCCCGCCCCGTATGGCAGCAAACTGTATCCGACCCAAGTGCCCGACACTGAAATGTAGATAACACTGCCATACACCTCATCCTACAATCTGAATGGTATCCAAGTGCGCGGCAGCGCCCGCAAGACACTGCATAAATAAGGATAGATTATGATGAACTTCCAAGTATTGGGCATCGACATCAGCAAAAACAAATTAGATTGTGCTCTTATCCGCGACATTGGCAGCAGTAAAATCAAAACCAAAGCATTGCCAAACCACCTCCAAGGCTTTAACCAACTGACAGAATGGCTGTATAAAAACATCGGTGAAGACTTAAGCCTACTCAAAATTTTCATGGAAGCCACCGGCGTTTACCACGAAGCATTGGCAGAGTACCTGCATAACAAAGGCATCGCCGTTTATCTGCTTAATCCTGCCGACAGTGCCCATTATGCCAAATACGACAGCTTGCACAAAACCGATAAGGCTGATAGCCAGTCACTGGCCAGAGCCGGTATTGACCGCCTCATGCACCACAAAGTACGCCAATGGCAGCCTGCTGCACCCCACATCAAGCGGCTCAACGCACTACTAGCCCGTCTAGATGCGCTGCAAAGCGATGCTGCAGCGTGAAGACAACCGCATGGAGAAAGCCGGATTCAGCGCTGTTCCCGAAGCGGTCAGCCAGTCCATCAGCACCATGCAGACCAATTTGAAGCAGCAGATCGGCACCATCACACAGGAAATCGAACAACATATTGACCGGCATCCTGATTTGAAAAAGACCGTGCTTTACTGCGCAGCATACCCGGTGTAGGTGAAGTGGTTTCATTGCGCATGGTTGCGCTCTATCATAGCAAACATTTTACCTCCGCCTCGCAAATGGCTGCCTATTTGGGATTGGTGCCGAAAAAACGGGAATCCGGCAAACACAAAGGCAAAGCCATGCTTTCCAAGCGGGGCAGTTCGGTCATACGAGCTAAGTTGTATATGGCTGCGGTGGTTGCAAAAACGTGGAATCCGGATATTAACGCGCATTACCGCAGACTGAAAGCCAGAAACAAAACGGAAATGCAGACCATCGGCGCAGCGATGCGCCGCTTGGTACAGATTTGCTTTGGTGTGTTGAAGCACCAATGCGAATATCAGGCCAAAATAACCATTGCGGCTTGATGCGAGAGATGGTATCTACGCTTGCTAGGGACACATGCCCCGCCATTGCCTAGCTTTTCCGCGCCAACATCACCAACCTTTAGCTCCACAAACAACCAAGCCACACCAAGTGAGGCTTTGGTCAGCATGTGCCAGCTAATCAGGAATCCTCATCTGCTAAAACTTTGGGAAGGAATGCCTGTGCCCTTTGTTGGATGTAATTCCACTCCTCTGCAGTAAGAGGTATGTTTCGAGTGCCCGCATAAATTGTGTATTGTAGTTGCTTTTCATCAGTAACAGCAATTTCCATAAAAGGATTAATGCGATCTTCATCGTCATATACACATAAGTAAGGGTATGTTGAGCGTATATCGCCAACTTTTTCGAAAACAAGATTTAGTTCGTTCATTTCTGTAAACCTCGAAAACCAATAAATTCGCCAGAAGCGGTCCAACTGGCAGCTCTACCATCAGGTAATGTATAAGTCACCCAACCCTTCGGATCACGCCCACTTGCCCCTGATGTACGCACACCATTCGCCAAGATTTCATTCACATTTTTGCTGGCAAACTCATACCAATTCTCTAAATTAACATACAATAGACCAAGCCCTAGAGGTAATCGACCGAATCAATTCAAGTTGTACACGCAACCGATTCCAAGCCACACAAGCAGCATCTACAATCGCATCATAACCATCAAAGCATCGGTTCGATAAATCATGCTGCTTTAAATACTGCCATATCTGTTCAGACGGATTCAACTCCGGTGAATACGGCGGCAATTTCAGCATCGTCACGTTATGTAGGTTTAAATCGGCTTGATGCCATAAAGCGCCATCCATAACCACCACTGCATGACGACCCTCCGGTACTTCCTTGCTGATATGCTGCATATGTAGCTGCATGGCTTGCTTATTCACATACGGCAATACCAAACCCACACTGTTGCCGTTTGAGGGGCAGAATGCCCCAAATAAGTAGGCAGACTCAAATTGCTGTTGGCGTACGACCCTCGGCCTTTGGCCGCAATAGTGCCAAACCCGGGTGATGGATCCTTGCTGACCGATACGGGTTTCATCTTGAAACCAGATGTCTACGTCAGACAGCTCAATGTGTTCAGGCAGCACTGTCCGAACATGGTTTACGAAGTTTTTAAAATCATCCATTGCCTGCTGATCCGCTTTGGGATGCCGGCTGCGGGCAGATACCCAGCTGATGCCGATGCGGGACAATAAGCCGTAAATGCCTTTCGGTGTGTAGTCGGTATTAAAGTCTTCCTTGGCAATACGGGCAATATCAACAGCAGTCAGCCTGCCGCCGCCCCTTTGCTGTTGTTGTTCTACAATGGCTTGCTTAAAGGCTTCGATGTCTTTTTCGGCCAACAGGCTTTTGCGGCCTCTGCCGGGTTTGTCGTAGATGCTGTCCAGCCCATACAGCCAATAGTGCTTTCTGATGACGCTGATGCTTTGTTGATGATAGCCAAAGGTTTGTGCAATGCTGTCTAAGCTGTGACTCAAGCTTAGTTGATGCAGCATCAGCAATTTGATCCGCGCTCTCGGATTTGACTCTGTTTTGGACAGTTTCAAAAAATCATGATCAGTCAGCTGGTGTTTGCGGGGTGTTAGTTTGGGCATGGTGGTGTTTGGGGGAGTTTGGGCTTGGGTTCTATTGTATTGTATTTTGTAGAATTGGTATCATTTAGCTGTGCATCAGTGCGATAGACCGCCCGCAATTCGTCTGTGCTATTAAAGCCAAAATATTCAGGATGCTTGGTTGTCGCGCGCCCCGCATTTGTTAATGGTTGCCCCTTAAAGGGAGCCTCAGCCGATTGAAGAAGTGACTGACCTTCTGCTGATATAGCCCTTCCACTAACTATTGCCTGTTCTTTTTGAGCCAATTTAGCCAAATTATTCGGTGATTTCTCAGCCGTTCTCGCCAATTCAATAATTTCTTTAGCTGCCTTTAAATCTCCAGCCTCCTTTGCTGCTTTGTAGGCGCGGGTAAAGTCTCCGGCGTGTTTTAAAGTATCAGCCTGCTTCAAACCGGGCGCTGCTAAAATAATAGCAGTTGCATAATCGGCCAGCGTATCGGCTTCTTTAAAATCTTTTATCGTACCGACGATGGTTAAATCCGCCAAAACCGTTCTGGTCGCGTTTAATAATGCGGCTTCGCGCATAATCTGTTCAGGTGTCCAGCCTTCTGATAAGCGCAGTACGGCATCTGTATCGGAATACTCTTTTTTGTGTGCCGATGCTTTCTCTTTGTCACTCCATAGTTCCGGGTGTAACACTGGATCGAAATAGCCGGATGCTAGGCTGGCATTGGCTATATTGGCTTGTGCTTTCAAATTACGGCATGCGGCAGAGCTGGGTTGTTGGCAAGCCGCCAGAAGACGTAAATCTCTTTCTTGATCAAGCTTACGCAGATCCAAATAGCCTTTACATGCTTTACCAGCGCCTTTACTACATGCCCTATCTAATTCTACTAAACGGTTGACTTCTTTGGCAGACAGCCAGTTATTCTCCACCGCATTCTGCGCCACCTGGCTGCCTGAAACCACATCCGCAGTATTACTTCCCCCAACCGCACCCACAGCCGCCCCGCCCAACCCGGTTATGCTGCTGACGGTGGCTTTCTGCTCCGCACTCAGTTTGTTCGAATCGTCCGTACCATACAGCCACTTCGCCACTTTGGGCGCCGCCGCT
This sequence comes from Paralysiella testudinis, assembly GCF_016894345.1. Classification (GTDB taxonomy): domain Bacteria; phylum Pseudomonadota; class Gammaproteobacteria; order Burkholderiales; family Neisseriaceae; genus Paralysiella; species Paralysiella testudinis. The sequence goes on along the minus strand of NZ_CP069798.1, from coordinate 1,793,517 downwards.
TCCGCTGTGCCCGCCGCAATGCCGGCGCTTAGGGCATCATTGCCGCCCGCTGCGGCGGTGGCTGCCGCCAATATGCCGTATGCCAGTATATGGGCCGTTTGTTGCTCGCTGTTCAGTTTGCCGTTTGGGTTTTCTGCGGCCAGGTTTTTGAAGTAGTCGCCGATTTGCTGTGCTGCTGCCGGGCTCGCGGCTGCTGCGAGGGAGCCGCCCACGCTGTTGCTGGGGCTGTACAGGCCTGCGGCAACGGTATCCAGTGCCAAACCCAATCCTTGCAGGTTTTTCACTTGGCTGTCGTATTCGGCCTGCGATAATCGGCCCGCTTCGAGGTCGGCTTTGGCGGTGGTGATTTTGGTGTTGATCTCAGCTTTGGCGGCTTGACGGTTGGCATCAAACTGTTGGGTAACCTCGCGCTGCAGATCCAGCTCTTTCTGTACGCTGTCCTTATCAAAGTTATTCTTCAGGTAGCCTGCGTGTTGGGCATGCTTGTCGGTGGTGATGTCGGTTTTAACCGCGGCAATGGTTTCGGCTGCGGTTTTGCCGCTCAGTTCTTTTGCCCGGCTTCATCGGTGATGATGATGTTTTGTGTGTTAACACCGCTCTTGGTGGTGCTGCTTTGGCTGCCGCTGTCCGAGCCGTAGCCGATGGTTTTACCGGCACTGTTGCTTTGGCCGGCAGTCATTAAACCGGGTGTGCTGTTACTGCTGCCTTGACCAAGGCTGCTGCCGCTGACGGTGGCGCTGCCGCCGATACCGAAGCTTTCCCCTTTGTATTCGGCATGGTTGGCAATGTCGCTGTGGCTCAGGGTGCCGGTGCTGAAGCGGTTTTTACCCTCGGCTTCGGCTTGGGCGGTGCTGGTAATCAGGCCGCCTTTGAGGTCGGTATGCCCTTTGATGTTGATTTGGTAGCCGTCGTCTCCGGCCAAGATGCCGGATTGCTGACTCACCGCGGCATAGTCGGCGTTCATTTTACTTTGGCTGTAGTTGGCGCTGCCTGAAGCGCCGTAGCCTACGGTTATCTGGCCGCTGATGTTTTGTTGTTTGCTGTTGTATTGGGCGGTGTTCTGTAGGCTTTCGATGTTGAGCTCGGCCGCATCAATGCCCACGCCTTTGCCGATCGCTTGGGCGCCTTTGATGTTGGTGGCACCACCGCTGTGGATGGTGGTGCGGCTGCCGGCATCGCCCACTTGGCTGTGCCGCCAGGTGGTTTCGTCGCCGTTGCCATGGCCTTTGCCGTAGTTGCCGCCGGCGGTAAAGCCGAAGGCCATACCGCTCTGGCCGTAGCTGACAGCCACCCCGGCATTAAAGCCTGTGGATTTGTTTTGGCTGTGTTCGCTGTGTTCTTGCCCGGCAGCCAGTAGGTTGACTTGATTGTCGGCCTGCAGGTGGGTGCCTTGTTTGCCAGCAATGTCGGCACCGATGATGTTGATGTCGGAATCTTTACCGCCGCCGGTGGCGCTGATGTTGACGGTGCCGCCGCCAATCACTTGGCTGGCTTGGGCTTGGTGGCCTTGAACTTGGGTTTGTTGGGTGTTCTTTTGCTGGCCGTAGGTAATAGAGACGCTGACATCTTGGCTAAGGGCTGCTTTGGGGTCTTTGGCAATGTCTGACAATGCGCCGGCAGATCGATAGCCGTCCCAGGCGGCATTGGCCGCCGCCATGGCGTTGACGCGGTCGTTTTTGCTCTGACCGATTTTACCTGCGGCTTGGGCGGTGCCGATGGCACCTTGAACGGCATTAACCACGGGTACGTTAACGGCAACGGTGATGCCTTTTTGCTCGAAGGTGTGCTTGTGCTCGTTGGCGTAGTGGTTTTGGGCGGCGCTGATGTTGACGGCTTTGGCGTGGACGTCAACATTGCCTTGGTGGGCAGCAACGGTGGAGCCGGTTTGGGTGTAGGTGCCGCCGGCCACGATGGTGGTGTTGCCTTTGAGGCTACCTACGCTGCTGCCGCTGTGGATGAGGGTGGTGTCGGCGGTGTCGGTGGTGTCTTTTTGCTGCCGATAAATACGCCGATACCACCGGTGCCCATGATGCCGGATTTTTGTATTGTGTAAGTTCAACTTGCTTGTTTTGACTGATTTGATTACAGGCAGCAATACTTAATCTGCGGTAGTTAATCCGCATATTTGGGTGTTGCTTGTTGCTGACAATACCAATAATCATAGGGGTTTTAGTTTCAACATTTATGGTTTTTTAACAGGTTACAGCCAAATGTCGAATACAAGTATACGGCCTACGCTTGCTTTTAAGTACTGCCTCATCTTCTTTGGAATATTTCATGCCTATTTCCCAATTTTTATGAAGTTCTCAGATTTCATTATGCATATTTTTCCATCATCGCAATCACCGGTTTAAATACATCATCTTCCGAAAAATAAAGCTTCAATGTATCCAAAATATCGGTTTCATTTTGATCCGTGAAATGATGCACATTACCTCCCTTATCCAGCATCAGTTGCAAAATATCCAAACGCTCGGGCATACCGCCAATCATGCTCAAGGGAATTACACCATCTTGATTAGGTATATTGGGGTTAGCTCCTGCTTGCAACAAAGCCAACGCAGCCTCGGCATTTTTGCTGCGCATCGCATAATGCAGCGGTGTCATGCCGTAGCAATCTTGGGCATTGATGGGCACACCTTTTTTAATTAAGTATTCGATACTTTTCTTAGGAGGGATATTGGAATCAAAGCCTAAAAGATTTTTATGTAGCCAATTCCAATTTTCAGTTTGAGAAACCTCTAATACATTGCGATTATTCTCAAAAAATAGCTTATCAACTTGTACTAAATCACCTGCATCAAATGCACTTAACAGTTCAACGCCAATATGCGTCTTAATATCCATAATCATTTACCTGTTTTCTGGAAATTTTTCATATCAATAATAATTTTGTCCAAATCACCCACTCCCGGTTTTTCAAACCGGCCACTTCTGTTTTCGCTTCTGTTCTGAATAATGAACTTTTCCGGGCGTGAATTAACGTAGGCATCAAATTGCTTCTGGCTCATGCCTACGGGCTACTCACCTTGACTTGTTTGCCGTCTTTCAGCACCAAATAATTGCTTGAAGCAACGCCTTGCGGATTTAAGCGCTGTAAAATCGGCAGGCCATCGGTTTATGCTTGCTAAGCAATATAACCTTGCTTATAGAATATGATAAATCCATGTAAGCAAGCCAAAAAGTATTGGAATAACAAATCCACCGTATCGATAAAAAATTTCTTTTAGTTTTGATACTTTATTGTTTTCAATAAAATAAATCAGCTTATCATCTTCATGTATATAAGTTTCTGATACTGATTTAAATGTTTCTAAGTTATCACCTCTAACTCTAGTACCGTCATTTAACACTGAAGATATGGCAAGTAATATGGCAATTACGTTATCATCTGTAGTATTTGCCCATAATTCATTGTTTTTATAAAATAAAACTATATTTTCATCTTCAGGAGAATAAAAGAAGCTAAATTGACCTTTATTATCCAATTGCTCCTGTAAAGAAAATTGATTTATCAAAATATTTTTAAAATATCAAAATTATAAAGCGCCTTGTCTTTATCATCGCATTTCGTGGTATTTATTAATGAAATATGATAGCCCATCATTTTTCCTTTTCCGAAGTATTACCCAGCTGACGTAACCCATTAATAGTAACTCCTGCTCCTGAATTTAATTTGAGAGTATTGGTTACACCTTTCCTTGGAACATAAATAATTCTAATTCCGGTTGTGCCAAATTGTTTATTGTATTTAGTTACATGAGAATTCCACTGTCCCTGTGTAGTTAAATCAGACCAAACGCCGGTTCCTTTCCAACTCATATCTGGTTGAAGTCCCGTAGACTTATTAGCACCTTTAAAATAACTACTAGTAGAATTTGATAACTTAGAAGCTTTACCATTTGCTTCACCTAGCAAAACTCCTGTATTTCTATGAATTTTTGTACCAGTTGTAGCAGGGTTCCTTGTAATATTATTTAAATCCCTCGCTGCTTGATTGGCAGCTTTCGATGCTTGAGCAACATCCTTGCCAATAATAACCGATTGTTTCACTGAATTGCCTGCTCTATATGCTTGTAAGCCAGCTGATGCACCAGCAGGGACAAATGGAACTGCCGTCGCTCCTCCATCATAAACTAACCCAGCAGCATCAATGGCGGCAGACCAATAATTCCCTTCATTTACATTATATGTAAATGAAGCTACACCAATTCCTACATTCGCTACATCCCATACAGTTTCAAGCGCATTATTCTCGACCGCATTCTGCGCCACCCGGCTGCCTGAAACCGCATCCGTCGCAGTATTACTTCCCCCAACCGCACCCACAGCCGCCCCACCCAGCCCGGTTATGCTGCTGACGGTGGCTTTCTGCTCCGCACTCAGTTTGTTCGGATCATCGGTGCCGTACAGCCACTTGGCCACTTTGGGTGCCGCCGCTTCCGCTGAGCCCGCCGCAATGCCGGCGCTTAAGGCATCATTGCCACCCGCCGCAGCTATCGAGGCGGCCAGTATGCCGTGTGCCAGTATATGCGCGGTTTGTTGCTCTGTGTTCAGTTGGCCGTTTGGATTTTCTGCGGCCAGGTTTTTGAAGTAGGCGCCGATTTGCTGTGCCGCTGCCGGGCTTGCCGCGGCTGCGAGGGAGCCGCCCACGCTGTTGCTCGGGCTGTACAGGCCTGCGGCAACGGTATCCAGTGCCAAACCCAATCCTTGCAGGTTTTTCACTTGGCTGTTGTATTCCCCCTGCGATAATCTGCCCGCTGCCTACAAACCTGCGCAAATTGCTGGCATGGTTGTATTTTTGGTTTTTGGGGTGGGTGAGGGAAGAATTTTTCAGGGATAATCACCCATACAGGCTAAGCTTGCTGCATATATTAATTCAGACAGCAGAGATAATAATAACCATCAACTGTTATATCTACCTATTAGGAGATTCAGCATCTCCAATATTTATTAATATCCTTTTTCTTTAAGGCATTTATAGAAATCATCATAATTTTTATTCATAGTCGTATTATCCATGCAATAATCATAAGCCTTTGATTTTTGATCTGACATAGAAAAGCCATTATTCCAAAAGTGAGTAATTGTATTCATGCAACCGGATAGTAGAAAAATCATAATTAATGAAATATAGTATTTGATAATATTCATATTTATTGCCTTTTTCATATTCATTTAATATTCGGTTTAATAAGCGTTGGTAATGAAGGATTATCCATGTTATTTATTGGGTTCCATTTATCACCAAACTCTTTTAAATATTTATTTTTAATAGGATTGCCAGTCAATTGACCTTTTCCATCAATATAATTTCCATTACTGTTTTTCAAGTATTGGGATGGAATTTCCCTAAAATAACTACTATGCGAATACAGGAACCACTTGTTTTCTACTCCGCCAGTGGGTTCATTTCCGCCAACCGCATATTTACTGCGTAAAAGAAGCAACGGGCTGCGCCCAACAAAATCGGTGTAATGCACTGCCGAATATGTACCACTGCCGTATTGCGTTTCCCTACCATCCGGATTTTTGACGGTATAACTATATTGGTTTTTATCAGCTAGCTGGTTGGCGTAATCCTGTACATTAGTAGCAGTACCATAGAAACGGGATTCCCGAATGGGTATCTCGGTTAACCCGTTTCGATTGGCATTTTGCAGGGTAACGCTTGCGGTCATGCCACCCCGACTATGATTGCTCAAGTCAATTTGATAATTATTCTGTTTTGCATATTTATACAATTCCAGATTTGCTTTTTCTGCATTGGTTAAAGGCAAACGCCCTCCTGTAAGATCGTTTATTTTGTCATATAGTGCATAGATGCCTTCTGATAATGGGTTGGAGGTAGGCGGGTTGTAAACCGTAATAATGCCATCGGCTGCGGTCTGCCAAGTGTTCTGTTTGACCGCATTTTTTAAGGCATCATTCAGGGGGTTCAAAATACCGGGATTGGATATAGTCAGTACACCGGTAGATTCTCCCGGTTTCAGTCCTGTAATATCAAAGATTTGCCGTTTGTCGCCAATTTGTACACGGGTTGTGTCAATATCGCCATCACGGTTATAAATGGGTCGGTTTGTTTTGTCATCAAATGATTTATCCGAGCAATATAATGAATCCTGTTGGCATTTAACCAACCAAATTTGTTTGGGTGCGGTTGCCGCTCTACGAGCTGGGTCTGCAGCCACTGCTGCACCAACATATTTTACGGCATCGGGATTACCCCAGCCATACAACGCTCCTAATGCCAAATCCGTATAAAAAGCAGTTTTTTCCCATTTATTGGCTTCTGCTTCCAATACCAAAGACTCTTGGGTGTTATAGCCATTTTTTCCGTCGATATAGTTGCCTTTTCTAATTTCGGTGGCTTGTTGCCGTTTGGTGTCTACGACCTCATAGATTTTTTGCTTAACACCTTGTCGGGTTTTATCAAACTGTTGGGTAACCTCGCGCTGCAGATCCAGCTCTTTCTGTACGCTGTCCTTATCAAAGTTGTTGTTCAGGTAGCCTGCGTGTTGGGCATGCTTGTCGGTGCTGATGTCGGTTTTAACCGCGGCAATGGTTTCGGCTGCGGTTTTGCCGCTCAGTTCTTTTTGCCCGGCTTCATCGGTGATGATGAGGTTGGCGGTGTTGATGCCGCTGCCGGTGCTGCTGCTTTGGCTGCCGCTGTCCGAGCCGTAGCCGATGGTTTTACCGGCACTGTTGCTTTGGCCGGCAGTCATTAAACCGGGTGTGCTGTTACTGCTGCCTTGACCAAGGTTGCTGCCGCCGACGGTGGCGCTGCCGCCGATACCGAAGCTTTCCCCTTTGTATTCGGCATGGTTGGCAATGTCGCTGTGGCTCAGGGTGCCGGTGCTGAAGCGGTTTTTACCCTCGGCTTCGGCTTGGGCGGTGCTGGTAATCAGGCCGCCTTTGAGGTCGGTATGCCCTTTGATGTTGATTTGGTAGCCGTCGTCTCCGGCCAAGATGCCGGATTGCTGACTCACCGCGGCATAGTCGGCGTTCATTTTACTTTGGCTGTAGTTGGCGCTGCCTGAAGCGCCGTAGCCTACGGTTATCTGGCCGCTGATGTTTTGTTGTTTGCTGTTGTATTGGGCGGTGTTCTGTAGGCTTTCGATGTTGAGCTCGGCCGCATCGATGCCCACGCCTTTGCCGATCACTTGGGCGCCTTTGATGTTGGTGGCGCCGCCGCTGTGGATGGTGGTGCGGCTGCCGGCATCGCCCACTTGGCTGTGCCGCCAGGTGGTTTCGTCGCCGTTGCCATGGCCTTTGCCGTAGTTGCCGCCGGCGGTAAAGCCGAAGGCCATACCGCTCTGGCCGTAGCTGACAGCCACCCCGGCATTAAAGCCTGTGGATTTGTTTTGGCTGTGTTCGCTGTGTTCTTGCCCGGCAGCCAGTAGGTTGACTTGATTGTCGGCCTGCAGGTGGGTGCCTTGTTTGCCAGCAATGTCGGCACCGATGATGTTGATGTCGGAATCTTTACCGCCGCCGGTGGCGCTGATGTTGACGGTGCCGCCGCCAATCACTTGGCTGGCTTGGGCTTGGTGGCCTTGAACTTGGGTTTGTTGGGTGTTCTTTTGCTGGCCGTAGGTAATAGAGACGCTGACATCTTGGCTAAGGGCTGCTTTGGGATCTTTGGCAATGTCTGACAATGCGCCGGCAGATCGATAGCCGTCCCAGGCGGCATTGGCCGCCGCCATGGCGTTGACGCGGTCGTTTTTGCTCTGACCGATTTTACCTGCGGCTTGGGCGGTGCCGATGGCACCTTGAACGGCATTAACCACGGGTACGTTAACGGCAACGGTGATGCCTTTTTGCTCGAAGGTGTGCTTGTGCTCGTTGGCGTAGTGGTTTTGGGCGGCGCTGATGTTGACGGCTTTGGCGTGGACGTCAACATTGCCTTGGTGGGCAGCAACGGTGGAGCCGGTTTGGGTGTAGGTGCCGCCGGCCACGATGGTGGTGTTGCCTTTGAGGCTACCTACGCTGCTGCCGCTGTGGATGAGGGTGGTGTCTGCGGTGTCGGTGGTGTCTTTTTTGCTGCCGATAAACACGCCGATAGCGCCGGTACCCATGATGCCGGATTTTTTGTATTGTGTAAGTTCAACTTGCTTGTTTTGACTGATTTGATTACAGGCAGCAATACTTAATCTGCGGTAGTTAATCCGCAGATTTTGGTGTTGCTTGTTGCTGACAATACCAATAATCATAGGGGTTTTAGTTTCAACATTTATGGTTTTTTTAACAGGTTACAGCCAAATGTCGAATACAAGTATACGGCCTACGCTTGCTTTTAAGTACTGCCTCATCTTCTTTGGAATATTTCATGCCTATTTCCCAATTTTTATGAAGTTCTCAGATTTCATTATGCATATTTTTCCATCATCGCAATCACCGGTTTAAATACATCATCTTCCGAAAAATAAAGCTTCAATGTATCCAAAATATCGGTTTCATTTTGATCCGTGAAATGATGCACATTACCTCCCTTATCCAGCATCAGTTGCAAAATATCCAAACGCTCGGGCATACCGCCAATCATGCTCAAGGGAATTACACCATCTTGATTAGGTATATTGGGGTTAGCTCCTGCTTGCAACAAAACCAACGCAGCCTCGGCATTTTTGCTGCGCATCGCATAATGCAGCGGTGTCATGCCGTAGCAATCTTGGGCGTTAATATTTAAATTACCATGATTTACATAAAATTGAATTACAGTTTTTGGCGCAGGGGTTAATAAGTTTATTCTGTGTAGCCAACTCCATTGTTCAGATTCGGTTAAGGCAGATATCGAAAGAATTTTCTGTTTTAAGAAAATATTTTCTAAAAAATTTATATCTCCAGTTTTATTAGCATTGATAACCTGAAACTCTGGATCGTTGCCATATAATTCATCTATTCTTTTAAGTACTGCCTCATCTTCTTTAGAATATTTCATGCCTATTTCCCAGTTTGTATGAAAGATTTCATATCATCAGTAATATCTTTAATTCCATCCACTCCCGGCTTTTCAAATTTATGCCCTTGATTATCTTTTCTGTTTTGTAATTCAAACAGATTGGGTCTGGCATTAACATAGGCTTTGAATTGCTGCTGTGTCATGCCCAATTCATCGGCAGCTTTCAGTAAGCGGCGGTTTTCCCAGCCATAAATATGCCCGTAATCAATCGGTTGTTTGATCACCTTACCAGTTGCAGTTGCAATTTCAATACGATCACCATTTGATAGTTGCCGGTAACGTGAGTCAATTGCTTGTTTGGTGATGGCATTGAGTTTAGGTCGGGACAATACAGTATCCAAGGCATCCGGGCTATTCACATAGCGGCCGGTTTTGAGGTCATACCATTGGCCGGCGGTATTTTGTTTCCACTGCGCACCTAATTTGCTGGTGCTGCCAATCATGCCCGCCGAAGACATAACAAATGCCCTAGCCTGATTGATTACTTCTTGATCACTCATGCCTCGGAAATCAAGCATTGAGCCTAAAAAGCCATTTCGGTATTCATCTGCTTTGTTGCGAATAAATACAGGATCACGCTCTACCATCAATTGATCAAGGTTGTTTTTTAAGTCTTGGCGAGTAATCTCTTCCATGCAAACCCGATTATTGCCACACATGATGTGCAGTGCTTCTGCGCCGGGCTTGGAAGAATCAACACCAAGGTAGTTATCTGCATTGGTATTCACTGCCCAGTCACCTGATTGGGCTCCACCATTGTGATCGACACAGCTTTTGCTTTGCGGATTGGCTTTACAAGCTTCAACTTGGCTTGTGCGCTGTGCAGCATCTAAGGCTGAGAATGTATTTTTAACCGCAATACACGCAGATTCTTGACCGGTATGGCAATGCTCTTTCAATGCTTTGGCATATGCCCACATTTGTTTTTCGGTAAGGTAATTATTCTCCACCGCATTCTGCGCCACCTGGCTGCCTGAAACCACATCCGCAGTATTGCTTCCCCCAACCGCACCCACAGCCGCCCCGCCCAGCCCGGTAATGCTGCTGACGGTGGCTTTCTGCTCCGCACTTAGTTTGTTCGAATCGTCCGTACCATACAGCCACTTCGCCACTTTGGGCGCCGCCGCTTCCGCTGTGCCCGCCGCAATGCCGGCGCTTAGGGCATCATTGCCGCCCGCTGCGGCGGTGGCTGCCGCCAGTATGCCGTGTGCCAGTATATGGGCCGTTTGTTGCTCGCTGTTCAGTTTGCCGTTTGGGTTTTCTGCGGCCAGGTTTTTGAAGTAGTCGCCGATTTGCTGTGCTGCTGCCGGGCTCGCGGCTGCTGCGAGGGAGCCGCCCACGCTGTTGCTGGGGCTGTACAGGCCTGCGGCAACGGTATCCAGTGCCAAACCCAATCCGTGCAGGTTTTTCACTTGGCTGTCGTATTCGGCCTGCGATAATCGGCCCGCTTCGAGGTCGGCTTTGGCGGTGGTGATTTTGGTGTTGATCTCAGCTTTGGCGGCTTGACGGTTGGCATCAAACTGTTGGGTAACCTCGCGCTGCAGATCCAGCTCTTTCTGTACGCTGTCCTTATCAAAGTTATTCTTCAGGTAGCCTGCGTGTTGGGCATGCTTGTCGGTGGTGATGTCGGTTTTAACCGCGGCAATGGTTTCGGCTGCGGTTTTGCCGCTCAGTTCTTTTTGCCCGGCTTCATCGGTGATGATGATGTTTTGTGTGTTAACACCGCTCTTGGTGGTGCTGCTTTGGCTGCCGCTGTCCGAGCCGTAGCCGATGGTTTTACCGGCACTGTTGCTTTGGCCGGCAGTCATTAAACCGGGTGTGCTGTTACTGCTGCCTTGACCAAGGCTGCTGCCGCTGACGGTGGCGCTGCCGCCGATACCGAAGCTTTCCCCTTTGTATTCGGCATGGTTGGCAATGTCGCTGTGGCTCAGGGTGCCGGTGCTGAAGCGGTTTTTACCCTCGGCTTCGGCTTGGGCGGTGCTGGTAATCAGGCCGCCTTTGAGGTCGGTATGCCCTTTGATGTTGATTTGGTAGCCGTCGTCTCCGGCCAAGATGCCGGATTGCTGACTCACCGCGGCATAGTCGGCGTTCATTTTACTTTGGCTGTAGTTGGCGCTGCCTGAAGCGCCGTAGCCTACGGTTATCTGGCCGCTGATGTTTTGTTGTTTGCTGTTGTATTGGGCGGTGTTCTGTAGGCTTTCGATGTTGAGCTCGGCCGCATCAATGCCCACGCCTTTGCCGATCACTTGGGCGCCTTTGATGTTGGTGGCACCACCGCTGTGGATGGTGGTGCGGCTGCCGGCATCGCCCACTTGGCTGTGCCGCCAGGTGGTTTCGTCGCCGTTGCCATGGCCTTTGCCGTAGTTGCCGCCGGCGGTAAAGCCGAAGGCCATACCGCTCTGGCCGTAGCTGACAGCCACCCCGGCATTAAAGCCTGTGGATTTGTTTTGGCTGTGTTCGCTGTGTTCTTGCCCGGCAGCCAGTAGGTTGACTTGATTGTCGGCCTGCAGGTGGGTGCCTTGTTTGCCAGCAATGTCGGCACCGATGATGTTGATGTCGGAATCTTTACCGCCGCCGGTGGCGCTGATGTTGACGGTGCCGCCGCCAATCACTTGGCTGGCTTGGGCTTGGTGGCCTTGAACTTGGGTTTGTTGGGTGTTCTTTTGCTGGCCGTAGGTAATAGAGACGCTGACATCTTGGCTAAGGGCTGCTTTGGGGTCTTTGGCAATGTCTGACAATGCGCCGGCAGATCGATAGCCGTCCCAGGCGGCATTGGCCGCCGCCATGGCGTTGACGCGGTCGTTTTTGCTCTGACCGATTTTACCTGCGGCTTGGGCGGTGCCGATGGCACCTTGAACGGCATTAACCACGGGTACGTTAACGGCAACGGTGATGCCTTTTTGCTCGAAGGTGTGCTTGTGCTCGTTGGCGTAGTGGTTTTGGGCGGCGCTGATGTTGACGGCTTTGGCGTGGACGTCAACATTGCCTTGGTGGGCAGCAACGGTGGAGCCGGTTTGGGTGTAGGTGCCGCCGGCCACGATGGTGGTGTTGCCTTTGAGGCTACCTACGCTGCTGCCGCTATAGATGAGGGTGGTGTCGGCGGTGTCGGTGGTGTCTTTTTTGCTGCCGATAAATACGCCGATGCCGCCGGTGCCCATGATGCCGGATTTTTTAATCTGATGGTGCTCATCATCTTGATATTGGTTTTGTGCCGCTTCTATGGTGACGTTGTTTTTGGCTTTTAGCAGGGTTTGCTGATCGCTCGCTACTTGGCTGCCGCGAATTAGGATGTCTTGCTCGGAAATCAGGGTGACTTGTTTGCCGCTGATTTCGCTGCCCACGGCTTCATCGTGTGCCCGACGATAGGTACTGGTACGGGTGGTGCTGGAGAGTAATCCTTGGTCTTTGTTATAAACGGCTTCATCCAAATCCAAGGTTTTACGACCCTCGGTGATGTTGATGCCTTTTTTGCCAAACAGGGTAACATTGCCTTGGTCGCTCTCAATACCGCCTTGGCGGATATTGACTTGGCCGCCGGCGGCAACGGTGATATCCCCCTGCGCATTAATCGAGGTGCCCATCTCGGCACTTTGGTGAACATGGCGATGGCTTCTGTCGCTCAATTCCCCTTGGCTTTCATGACTGGCGGTTTGTACGGTGCCGAGGTCAATATTCCCTTCGCGGGATGCCAGCCGGGTTTGGCCGCTGGCGCTGCTGTTGCTCAGTTCGGCACCGCGGGCGGTCAGGTTTTGTTCGGCATCCACCGACAAGATGCCCTTGCTCTGACCGGTCACATACAGGCCGGCCACGCGATCCACCAAGGTGTGGCCGTTGCGCTGGTCGCCCGAGGTAACGGTGGTGCTTTCAATATTAACCTGTTTGCCTTTTAAGTTTAGCAAGTCATCGGCAACGGCACGGCCGCCTTGGAAATCAATTTTGTCTTGGGCGTTCAGTAGCACTTGCTGACCAGTCACCAATCCGCTGTTGCTGATGTTTTGTGCGCCCAGGTCTACCAACCGCCGTCCGGCAATGGTGCCTTGGTTATGAATATCACCGCCGGTTTGCAGGTCGATGGCGTCGGCGCTAATCAATGCACCGGCACTGTTCAAATCACCCGCGCGCGCCACCACATACACTTTTGGGGCGAGTACGGTTTGGCGGCTGCCGTCGGCCAAGGTTACGGTTTGGTTTTCCAGCCAAACGATGTCGCTGGTGAGCCGGGCTATCTGCTCCGGGCTTAAGGTGATGCCGGGCACCAATTGCTGTGATTGAGCAAAGGTGATGCCGGCATCCATCAAAGCTTTAAATTGCGCTTCATCATTTTGATAGCCGTCCAAACGGCGGTAGCCGGTAAGCTTGGCTATCTGTTCGTTAATCAGCCGCTGTTCATAATAGCCGTCGCCCAACCGTTTGTGCATATTGTTGGGGTTGGCACCTAGGCTCTTCAGCATATAGTCGCTGGAGAGCCATTGGCGGTAGCTGGCAAAGGCAGGATTGGTTTCGATCAGAGGGCCGCTATTGCCGGGATTGGTGGCAAACAGGCTGCTGTTAGGCAAATCAGTATTGTATTTGTCCAGTGTTTTAATCGGTACCGAGCCGGGTGTGGCGGTGTTAATGGTGACCGGTTTGAGCGCCGCACCAACGGCACCGGCCTGTATGGGGCCGACATTGCCGATTTTCTGTTCAAACAGGGTGACCGGTTGCTCGAAATCGTAGGTGGTGCGCCGGATGTCGTGATACGGGTTTTCATCACCTTCGTGTACTTTGCGGCTTTCCCATCTTTTGTTTCTGCCATACCAATAGGTTTGTGTCCAACCGTTGTCTTCTACGCGTTGGTTGGCGGCGGTTTGTTTGTTGTCAACCAAAAATACATTGTTGCCCAAGTCGTTGCCCGTAAGCAGGCCGCCTACCCGTATTTGGCTGTTGTTGTTTTCCCAATGGCTGCCGCTGATTTTTAAATTACCGCCGATAATGATTTCAGCTGGTTTGCTGTCGGTGATGCGTTCTTTGTACACCGAACGGGTAAAATGCCATTGCCGGGTGCCCGCCAAGCTGTCATGCCAAAATTCTTTATTGAAATCCTGAAAGCGGAACTCCAGTGATTTGCGGTTTTTGCGGAAGTAGCCGTTTTCACCTTGGGTCCATTTTCTGGGGTCACCCGGGGCGCTGTATTGATCCATGGATTTTTGTTCGGCCAGATACTCTTCCACAGCAAAATGGTTGTTCCGATTTTGCAGTTGTTTAACGCCAATAACACCATTGCCTTTGGCTTCAATCCGCGCACTGCTGTTCACCAGTGTTGCGGCCATGCCGGTGGCTTGGTTTTGGGCGTCTAAGGCGCCACCGATGGCCAATGAGCCTTCACTGGACAGCAAACCGCCTTCACGGTTGTAAATTTCCTTCGCCCCGATATCCAGCCGCTGCCGCGCCGCCACCACCGCAGCCTGAGTGGCGCCGTTAACGGTTTCTTCCCGGTTGTTCAATACGCTGCCGCCCAAAGCCACATGGTCGCCAAAGATTTTACCGCTGCCGAGGTTGTCAATCACTTCACCGGCGCGAACCACGGTGCTGCCGTTGCTGTTGATTAAGCCGCGGTTGCCGATGTTGTGAACCGCCGTCACTTCGGTACGCCCGCCGGACTGGATTTTACCGCTGGCATGGTTGTCGATTTGTGCTGCCTGAAGCGTGACCGCTTCACCACCTTGCAAGGTGTGCGGGTTGTTCAGGCTGCCTTGGGTGGACAACGACAAACGACGCCCGGCCACGATGTCTTGTTCCACTGTAAAGCTGTCTTGTAAGGCAATGGCCAGATCACGCCCGGCGGCCACGGTGCCGTTGTTACTCAGAGACCGGCTTTGAATCCGGGCATCACCGCCCGCCAAGATGCTGCCGCCGCTGTTGTCGACGGCCAGTGTGTTACCAGTGCCATCGTTAATATCCAACTGCCCGGCCGAGCTCAGTTGGCCGCTGCGGTTGTTCAGGCTGTCTGAAGCGTTAATCTGCAGGGTTTGATTGCTGCGGATAGCACCTTTGTTGCTGTTGTCGAGGTTCTCGGTACTGATGCTGGTGCCGGCGGCATCCATGCTGCCGCTGCGGTTGTCGATGCGGCGGCCGGTAACGCTGAGTGTCTGACCCGCTACTACGGTGCCGTTGCGGTTGTCCAATCCATCGGCCGTAATGGCCAGAGCTTTGCCGGCGGCGATGCCGCCTTGGTCTTGGTTGTCCAGAATGTTGCTGTAAAGGTCAGCTTGGTTGGCCGACAGAATCTGCCCGCCGCGGTTGTCTGTGCGTTGGTTGTTTACCGAAAGGGTATCGGTGCTGCTGATCTGCCCGCCGCGGTTATCTAGGGTGTGGCTGCGGATGTCGGCGCTCTTGGCGTGAATTACGCCGCTGCGGTTGTCCAGTAAATCACCACTGACATGGAGTTGGTTCAGGTTCAATTGCGCCTGATTGACCAGGCCGTTGCGGGCGCTTAAATTGGTTTCACCGTTGGCGGTGATTTGCCCCTTATCATTCAACAGGCTGCCTGAAACGGTAATCTGGCCGTCGGCTAAGGTGGTCGGCGTGGCCGGTGCCGGGGCGGTAGTAGTACTGCCGCCACCGGTGGCACTGCTGGGCGGGGTGGTGTTGCCGCTACTCGGATTGCTGCCGCTATTGCCGCTGCCATGACCACTGCCGCTACCGGTGTTGTTACTGCCGCCGGATTGCGCCGGGGTGTAACCCATCAAGCCCTGATTGCGGTTGTCCACTTGCCCGGCGTTGATCGCTAAGTTTTGCAGGCCGGTTTGGCTGATGCGGCCAGTATTGCTGAGGCTGCCTGAAACCACATCCAATCGAGCGGCATTGATATCGCCGCTGTTGTTGAGGCTGTTTTGATTGCGGATATTCAGCTCGTTTGCCGATGCAATCAAGCCGCTGTTGTTCAGGCTCTGGGTGCCTATACCGGCCTTACCTTGGGCGGAGATACTGCCGTTGTTGTCCAGGCTGTGGCTTTTAATCTGTATCGCGGCGCTGTCGGCAGTGCCTACGCTGGCTTTGTCCGCCGCCACGATGCTGCCGCTGTTGCCAATCTTACCGTCGGCACTCAGGCTGATGCCGCCGGCAGCGGCAAAGATTTGCCCGGCATTGTTGATACCCACGCCTTTGTCGGTGCTGATGAGGGTGATTTTACGGGCATACATGCCACCCAGGCTGCCGGTGTCGATGGCCAGGGCCGGGGTGGCGGAAGTGCCGGGGGCGGACGGATTGGGGGTGTTGTTGGCGGCGGAATCAGCCGCTACGGGGGTGCGCAGGCCTGCGGCATCGATGTCGTTGCTGCCGGTAACCACGTTCAGCTCTTTAGCCCAAATACCGGCGTTGATTTGTGCGGCTTGGGCGAGGATGCGGGTGTAGTCGGCACCGGACGTATCCAAACCCTTACCGTTCACGCCAATATTGCCGCTGCGTACGCGGAAGCCTTCCAGATGGCCGTTGCTGATGATGGGCCGGCCGGTGGTGAGGGTGACGCCGGCGGCATTGATAAAGCCGCCGCCGTTCACTTGGATGCCGGCGGGGTTGGCCATAATCACTTCGGCACGCCGCCCGGCCACTTCGATATAGCCGTTTAACAGGCTGGGGTTGCTGCTGTTGATTTGGTTGACGATGATTTTGGCTTCGCCACCAGCCAGCCACGGGTTGCCCTGTATCCAACCGCCGATTTGGGTTTGGGTGTTGTTGCGGCTGTTGTTGAGGATGGCACCTTGTTGATCCACATCGAATTGGCGGTATTGGTTTATGGAAACGCCGCCGGCACTGGGGGTTTGGATGTTGACTTGCGGGGTGCCGTTGGCGCTTTGCAGGATGGTGGGCTGTTGGTTGCCGGGAGCGGCTTTGTCGGCGGCAATGTCGGCCGCATGGGCAGCCGGGGCGATAATCAGGGCGGTGCCGGCGGCCAGCAATAAGCAGAAGCCGAGTACGCCCAAACGGGCGCCGGGGCTTGTTGGGTTCAGGCTGCCTGAAAGGGTATGGCTGGCATTAAAATGAACAGAACCTGCGGTGGTGTCGGCATTGCTTTTACCATCGCGCAAAGTGTTCTCGGCTACGGCCACCATGGCGCCGCGCTTTTTATTGAAGATCACTTTGTACAGGGTTTTATTCATGGTGGTTCCTTTAAACTGAAATAATCGGCACGGATACAGGATTTTGTTGCTGCCAATAAGCCAACTCCGCCGCGCTCACTGCGGCACCTTTAAACGTATTAATGCGCAGCCCGGTTGTATCGCCGTGATGATGCAGGGCGCGGGCAATGGTGGTGGGAAACAAACGTCTGGCCATGATTCGGCTGATTACCATGCTGTGGCCGAATGGTGCGAACCAGTCAATAAACCACATGCGCCCGCCGCATTGCCAGTGCTCGGGTTGGTTTAATAGTGATACATTGCTTTTGATATAATTTTGTTCAGCGGTTTGATTAAACAAGGCCCAAGTAATATAGCCAATCGGCTGTTGCCCTTGGCTAAAAAGAGCAAACTGGCGTCGGCGGATAGCCGGCAGTAAATGCTGTCCGAATATGGCTAAGGTATGTTGCTGATGTCTCGGTGATTGCAGCCAAAGCCAAGCAACCGCGCCCAGCACTTCGGTTTCAGACCAGGGTTGCACCCATATCCCGGGGGCGACAATTTGAATCGGTTCCATAAGGTTTTGTGGTCAAAACGAATAATTCAAATTAAACCCCACCGTGGTGTTGGCGGTTTGGAAGTATTGCGGTTTTTTCAGCGGCTTGCCCACAAACACGTCGTAATACAGATTGCCGCCGGCTTTAACTTGGCCTTTAAAGCCCAACACGCTGCCAATCAGGGTCTGACCGAGCAAGTATTGTGCCGAAGGGCCGGATACATGGCCGGCATCCACGCCGAGATAAGCTTGATGGCCGGGGCGGTATTGCCAGGCCAAGTCATTGCGCCAATACCAGCCGCGTTCGGCCGACAGGGTGAGTTCGCCGTCAAAACCGCGCACGCTGTAGCGTCCGCCAATGGCGATTTTGTCTTGCGGAGTAAGCGGGGTTTTATTCCACTGGGCATGCAGATTGCCGTCGTAGCTAAACGCCTGCTTGCCCAGCTGGAACGGCAGGTTCAAACCGGCATCGGCACTGATAATCTGCATGCGGCTGCTGCCTTCGTTGAACAGCTCCTCCGGCGCGGCCAAGCTTTGATTGCGCCCGGTACCGCGTTTGTAGCTTGCCCCCAGATTGAGGGTCGCGTTGCCCAGGTATTCTTTGTGATCCACATTCACCGACCAGCCGCCGGTGCGGCGGCGCTGGCCGGGTACTTCGATGTCGTTGATGTAGTTCTTCGATTCGCGCTGCCACAGTTTGACACCAACTTGGATTTTACGGCGGGCATCGCGGTAAAGCAAGCGGCTGACGCCGAAATCGCTGTTCCAGCTCTCGCCGTTGTAGTCGTAGTTTTCACTTAAACCGGCCACCGCTTGATGATAGCGGTAGTAATTGTGGTTGAACCCCAACAGCCAGTTGCCAAAGGGCGCGGAATAATGCACCGCATAACCGCGGGTGCCGCTGCCGGTGGTCACCCCGTCTTTATCGGTGTAGCGGTCTTTGTGGCCCAAATCATGGTTGTACGACACATAAAACAAGTCGCTCAAACCCAAGGGGTTGTCGGCCGATAGGGTGACGCTGCCCTGATATTTGCCGGTGGCTTTGCTGCCGGAGTCGTCCACCCCGAAAGACACGCGGATGGGCAAGGTGCGCTGGCGCCACAGCACCACCACATCGCTTTCGTCCGGGGTGTCGGCGGGAACGATTTGGATATCGGCTTCGGCGGTGGGAATGCGTTTGAGGTTTTCCAATCCCTGCTCCAGTGCGCGCAGATTCAGCACGTCACCGGAAGACAGCGGAAATTCGTTTTGAAAAGCAGCGATACGACCCGCGTGGGTCGTATCGGCATCATCCATATTGATGCGTATCTGCCGTATCCGTCCGGGAATCACCGTCAGCGCCAAGGTGCCGCTGTTGATGTCTTGCGGTGCGGCCAGAATGCGGGTGGTGGTGTAGCCGCGGGCAATCACGGCGTTTTGCGCCAAGGTCATGATGTGGTTGATGCCTTGTGCTCCCAAACACATACCGGGTTCAAACCCGGATTGGGCAATGGCTTGGTTTAAGGCAAATTGGAAACGGGCAGCTTGGCTGCCCGTTAAGGTAATCTGTTGGACGGCGAAACATGGGGATTCGGGCTGGGATAAGGAGAATGCGGTAGGTGGTGGCGTGGCGGTGTCATCCAAGCGCACATCAACGGCGGGCTGCATTTGCTGCTGCTGGAATTGTTGGCGTTGCTGTTCGCGGATGAGTTGTTCTTGTTGTAAGCGGTCGGCCTGTAAATAATCTGCTTGCTTTGGGGCGCCGGGTGGGAGCGGCGCAGCTTGACTGTAGAGCGGTAAAGACAAGAGTAAAGCTGCCAATACTGATACGCTCAGGTTGGATGCAGCAATGCCGTTTACAGGAGAGATGTGTCGGGTAAAGTATGATTTCATATCGGCTTTGTTGTAATAAAAAAGGTAACAACCCAACCAAGATTAAATCATGCCGGCAACCTTGACAAGTATTTACTTATATTTCGGATTTTATAAAATCAAAATCAAGGATATTGTGGTGATGACGACACATGCCGTCGGCTCCGTATTTTAAAAACTGCGTTCAAAAAATTTGATTAGTCATGCAAAAACTGCGTTTTAGGCAGCCTAGAAACAAAATAAAGCGTTTGAAAGTGAATATCCGCATACTTAAAATAACAACAAGGCGATGAATTCTTCATCGCCTTGTTGTTATTTCAAACCCAGTGCCAAGCTGTCAACCCTGCAAGCGCCTGCCCGCCTCCAAAGCATAATACGTCAAAATACCGTCGGCACCGGCGCGTTTAAATGCCAGCAGGCTTTCCATAATTACCAAGTCGGCATCAAGCCAGCCTTGTTGGATGGCGGCTTGCAGCATGGCATATTCGCCGGATACCTGATAGGCAAATGTGGGCACGCCGAATTCGGTTTTCACGCTGTGGATGATGTCCAGATAAGGCATACCCGGCTTCACCATCACCATATCCGCACCTTCCTGAATATCCAGCGCCACTTCCTGCAAGGCTTCGTTGCTGTTGGCCGGATCCATTTGGTAGGTGTATTTATTGCCCTTGCCGATATTGCCGGCACTGCCCACCGCATCGCGGAAGGGGCCGTAAAAGGCCGATGCGTATTTGGCCGAATAAGCCATGATGCGGGTGTGGATATGGCCAGCGTGTTCCAACGCTTCGCGGATGGCACCGATGCGCCCGTCCATCATATCCGAAGGTGCCACCACTTGCGCTCCCGCTTCGGCATGCACCAAAGCTTGGCGCACCAGCACTTCCACGGTTTCGTCATTCAGCACATAGCCTTCGGCATCACTGAGGCCATCTTGGCCGGATAAGGTATAAGGATCCAGCGCCACATCGGTCATAATGCCAAGCTCGGGAAAGCGGCTGCGCAGCGCGCGCACGGCGGTGGGCACCAGCCCTTCAGGATTACAGGCTTCTTCGGCATTGGCGGTTTTGTTTTGGGTAACCACCGGAAACAGCGCCAGCATGGGAATACCCAACTTCACCGCTTCTTCTGCGGTGTACAGCAGCTTGTCGACACTTTGGCGCACCACGCCGGGCATCGACGCCACGCTGTCTTCACGCTGGCTGCCTTCAAGCACAAAAACCGGGTAAATCAAATCGTTGGCACTTAAGCTGTACTCACGCATCAGGCGGCGGGAAAAATCATCGCGGCGCATACGGCGCATACGGGTGGCATCAACATAGCGGGGCGGAAAATTCATGGCAACCTTTCTTTAAACTGCGCCAGTGTGGTTTGGTGTGGGCGTGATTATAATATAAACTGGGTTTATCCCTGAGCAAAAGCCATAGACCTAGGTCAAAAGATAGCCGCGTACCACAAGGCTGCCTGAAAGGAATCGTGTACAACCAGCCGAATTACGCCCGGCCACGGCGGCCGATTATGCGGTACTGGCCGGATGGGTGGACAACCAAGCCGTAGCCGATCTATTTGCCGGCGCTGCGTATTTGCATTGGCCGTTGATGCCCGAGTCTTTACCGCAAGCACTGGCAATGCCGCAGCGGCAAGATTGGGTGTTGTGTGATGCCCGCGGGCAGATGGTGACTTTCGACCAGCATTGGCACCGCTGCGCGGGCAGCGTGCATATTGGCCGCCTGATTGTGGATCCGGCCAAACGCGGCCAAGGCTTTGGGCGCTGCTTATGCCAAGCTTTAATGACACAAGCGCGTGCCGATAGCGGCTGCCGTAGGGTAACGCTGCGAGTATTCCGCCACAACAGCGTGGCGGTGGCACTGTATCGCAGCTTGGGTTTTGTGGCCGATGAAACGGCATCGTCCGCCGACTTACTGCTGATGGCCGCCACATAAAAAAACAGCTGCCTGAAAGCAGCCGTTGATTTATGTTCAGGCAGCCGAAAGTTTATTTCGGGCGGCGGAAAGTATCGTGACAGGCTTTGCAGCTGGCACCCACATCGCCATAAGCCACTTTAATGTCCGCCAAGTTGCCCGCTTGGGCTTTTTCGTTCAACACCGCCACGGCAGCGTGGAATTTGTCTTCTTCGGCTTTGAATTTGGCCGCATCAGTCCAAATATTGGGCAGCGCATCACCATCTTTGCCTTCGCCATCGGACGTGAAATGTTCAAACGGCGCTTTGCTCAAGGTATCAAAAGAAGCGGCAGCAGTTTTGAATTTTTCCACGTCGTAGGGTTCTTCGTCTTTCACCATTTTGCCCATGCTGGTGAAGTCGGGCATCATTTTCTTAAACGCAGCCGTGCGTACTTCGGAATTGGGGCCTTTTTCAACCGGGGTGCCGCCGCAAGCAGCCAAGCCGATGGCGGCACACAACATCAATAATGCAGAAACTGGTTTCATGGTTTTTCCTTATGGTGGTGGTTAAATCGGTATTCAGGCAGCCTGAGTATTTAATCTTTAAATGTTTTGTGGCAGGCTTTGCAGCTTTCACCCAATTGGCCAAACGGGGCTTTCACTGCATCAAAGCGGCCGGTTTGGGCGGCGGTGTGCAAATTGTTCGCCGCTTGGGTAAAGCGCTGGATGGCGGCCTGAAACTGCTGCGGCTGCGCCCACACCGCGGCAGTGGCATCGGAGCCTCTGCCGTTGCTGCCCGCCGGATAATGTTGCCACGGCGCGTTGGCATTTTGCTGAATTTGCGCAGCCAGAGCGGCAAATTCGGCGGCCGGAAAAGATTGCGCATCGCTTTTCTTGATGATGGCGGCCATTTTTTTGGTGGCACCGCCCCACTCTTTCATATATTGCTGGCGTGCCTTAATATCATCGGCGTGGGCAAAGGCGGTGGCGGCAGACAAACAGGCAGCCAAAAGCAAGGTTTTGTTCATGGCGAATGGTTCCGGTAAATAAAGATGAGGTGGTTTTGAGTCTGGCAGCGGCAAATGGTTCGGCTATGGGGGATTTGTTGCTAATATAGCAACGGCTTGCAAACCACACACACACCAACACCCGCCTTGCCGTTTTATTTTAAAACATTTTTAACGATACTTAAATATGGCAACAGTGTCTAGGGCTTGCCTGCTTTTACGGCAAAGCGCCGGGTGCATGTTAAAATAACACCATTTAAGCTTTGTCCCTCAGGAACAAGCAAAACAAGAAAGGGCAAAACAATGGCGGTTTTGGTTACCGGCGCTTCAGCTGGTTTTGGCGCGGCCATGTGTCGCCGTTTTGTTACCGCAGGCTATCGGGTAATCGGTGCCGCACGCCGCGCCGGCAAGCTGGCGCAATTGCAGCAAGAATTGGGGGCGGCATTTTATCCCTTAAGCATGGATGTGACCGACAAAGCCAGT
Organism: Paralysiella testudinis; assembly: GCF_016894345.1. Classification (GTDB taxonomy): domain Bacteria; phylum Pseudomonadota; class Gammaproteobacteria; order Burkholderiales; family Neisseriaceae; genus Paralysiella; species Paralysiella testudinis. Next base: position 1,770,663 of record NZ_CP069798.1, on the reverse strand, counting down.
GTGGATGCCGCGCTGGCCTCTTTACCGCCGCAATGGGCGGATATTGATTTGCTGGTTAACAACGCCGGTTTGGCGCTGGGGCTGGAGGCGGCCGATAAGGCCGATTACGGCGACTGGGAAACCATGATTCACACCAATGTATTGGGGCTTACTTATTTAACCCGCCAGATATTGCCGCAAATGGTGGCCCGCGGCAGCGGCTACATCATCAATATGGGCTCGATTGCAGGCACCTATCCATACCCCGGCGGCAATGTTTACGGCGCCACCAAAGCGTTTGTGCGCCAATTCAGCCTCAATTTGCGCGCCGACTTGGCCGGCACCGGCATACGCGTGAGCAATATCGAGCCGGGCATGTGCGGCGGCACCGAATTTTCGCAAGTGCGTTTTAAAGGTGACGAAGCCAGAGTGGCGGCACTGTATGCCGATGTGGCTTTTTTAAGCGGCGAAGACATCGCCAACACCGCGCTATGGCTCTACCAAACCCCGCCACACATGAATGTAAACAGCATTGAAATCATGCCGGTGGCGCAAAGTTTCAGCGCTTTGCCGGTACGCCGCCAAACCAGCTAAGGCTGCCTGAAATACGGACAAATACCCATGAAGCCAAACCAAACACCCAGTGCCAAAAGCAAAATTATGGCGCAATGCCGACACCACGGCACCACCATCACTGCCTTGCGCGAGCAGGTGCTGGATATTGTGCTGCACATGAGCGGCGTTATCAAAGCCTATCACGTGCTGGCGCAAATGCAGCAGAATAGCCCAAGCTCGGTGGCACCGCCCACCGCCTACCGCGCCCTCGATTTTTGGGCCGAGCACGGCGTGTTGCACAAAATCCCCGCGGTGAACGGCTATATTTTGTGCAGCCATGTGCAGCACGACTGCACCGAACACTGCCATGAGGGCGAACACCACAGCGCGTTTGTGCTGGTGTGCACCGAATGCGGTGCGGTAGACGAGCAAGGCATGAGCGCCGAATGGGCGGCCTTGCGCCAACGCTTAGCCGGCAGCGGCTTTGCCTTAAATGAAGAACACATCGTATTAACAGGAGTGTGCCAGCAATGCCAGCAAACGCAGTAAGCAAAACCCGCGTACATTTGTTTTCCGGTTTTTTGGGCGTGGGCAAAACCACCGCGCTCAAAAGCCTGATGGCACAAAAAGACCCGGCGGAAAAATGGGTGATTATCGTCAACGAATTCGGTGAAATCGGCATCGACGGCGCTGTGCTCAGCGACAACGGCATTCCCGTGGCCGAAATCGCCGGCGGCTGCCTGTGCTGCGTGGCCGGACCGCAAATGGCAGGTACTGTAGCCAAAATGCTGCGCGACAACCAACCGCACCGGCTGATGATTGAAGCCAGCGGCCTCGCCCACGCCGCCAGCGTTATCGACGAACTCAAAGCCAAGCCCTTGGGTGACAGCTTGGAAGTGGGCGCCGTGTTCACCGTGGTCGACCCGCGCCAGTTTGTCAACGACGACTACGCCGCGCAGCTGCTCTACAAAGACCAAGTGGGCGTGGCCGATGTATTGGTGGCCAGCAAAACCGATTTGTGCGACGAAGCCACCTTGCACGCCTTTCGCCAACGCGCCGCCAAACTGTTTCCGCCCAAAGCACTGGTGGCCGAAGTGGCCAATGCCCAGCTCGACATCGCCTGGCTGGAAACCCCCGTGGTTAGCAAAAGCCGCTACCGCATCAAAGCCTTGCCGGATTTGGACATAGGCTTTCAGTCGCAAGGCTTCACCTTTGATGCCGGCTTGAACTTCGATGGCGAGCGCCTTACCCACTTTTTCAACGAACTGCCGCAAATGTGCCAAGGGCTGGTGCGCGCCAAAGGCGTGTTTCAAGTATTGGGTACCTGGGTATGGCTCAACTGGGTAGACGGCCAATGGGGCGCCAACCAAGTATCGTGGCGGCGCGACAGCCGTTTCGAGCTGATTGCCCAATCATTTGATGCCGACCAAATTGAAGCCCGCCTGCAAGCGGCATTGGAATAATTCAAAACCAAAAAACAAGGCTGCCTGAAACCCTTTCAGGCAGCCTCTTTATACTGCAACAGCTTAATGTAAACCACCACTCAACAAACGATACAACTGCCATAGCGCCCACAGCGCCACACTCAAACCCGCCACCAAGCGCACGCTACGCCGTTGCAGCCAGCCTTTCAAGCGGCTGGCAAACAAGCCCATGGCCAGCAAATTGGGCAGCGTGCCCAGCCCAAACGCCGCCATACTCAAACCGCCCTGCCACGCCGAGCCGCTGCTTAAAGCATACAAAGAAGCGCTGTACACCAGCCCACACGGCAACCAGCCCCAAAGCATTCCCACACCCACACAAGCCGGCACGCTTTGAATCGGCAGCAAACGGTTTAGCAAGGGCTGCAAGCGCCGCCATACCGGCTTGCCGATGCCTTCTATGCGCGTAATCCATGCCGACAAACCGGCCAAATACAAGCCCAACAACAACAACAGCACATTGGCCGCCACAAACAGCCCATATTGCAGCGAACGGGTTTGATCCAAGGAAACGCCCACCTGCCCCACCGCACCCAACAGCACCCCAATCAACACATAGCTGCTGATACGCCCCAAATTCAACAGCACAATCAACTTGATGCGGCCAATATGCGGCGGCAGCTGCAAGGCAAACGCACTGGCCAAACCACCGCACATGCCCACACAATGGCCGCCGCCCAAAAAGCCGATCAGCAGCAAAGACAACAAGGAAACAGAATCAAGCATAGCGGTAGCCGAACCCATAATGGCAATTCCTTATTGTAGCACCGGGCGCCACCGTTTCAGGCTGCCTGAAAACAAGAATATAGAAATACGCTCAAATGAAGAAAACACACGGAAAATAATTGCTTTGATACAGCATTGGCATAGGCTTTGGAAAGCCTCAGCTTTTTGACAGCCGCTCCACAATCGGCCAGAATAAAGCCACCCCTCACCCACAGCAAAGGAAATACCATGAGCACCGTTACATTGGCAGGCAATCCCATCAATATCGGCGGCCATTTTCCCGCCACAGGCAGCCAAGCCGCCGATTTCAGCCTGACCACCGGCGAGCTGGGCAGTGCCGGTAATGCCGACTATGCCGGCAAGCGCAAAATTCTGAATATTTTCCCCAGCGTGGACACCGGCGTTTGCGCCGCTTCCGTGCGCCGTTTTAATCAGGATGCCGGCACGCTGAGCAACACCGTGGTATTGTGTATCTCTGCCGATTTGCCGTTTGCCCAAGCCCGTTTTTGCGGTGCCGAAGGCTTGGATAATGTGGTGATGTTGTCTACCTTTCGCAATCCCGAATTCAAACAAGCCTACGGCGTGGACATCGAAACCGGCCCCTTAGCCGGCCTGTGCGCCCGTGCCGTGGTGGTGTTGGACGAAAACAACCGCGTGCTGCACAGCGAGCTGGTGTCGGAAATCAAAGAGGAGCCGGATTACGCCGCCGCATTAGCGGTGCTGTAAATTTAAGCTGTGTTGAACAAAACGGCATTCAGGCTAGCTGAATGCCGTTTTAGCTGCGCAAAAACGGCGTTTCCAATGTAAAGCTATTACAAAAACCACCGCCGGGCTTCTTGGTGGCAAGGCGGTTTGTTAAAATAGCGCCTTATCATCGGCACCAAAACACATACATCATGACCGACCATACCAAACCGGCGTTTGAACGCCCGATATTGCCCACGCCCGACGGCCAGAAAAAAGTGCTGCTGCATTCCTGCTGCGCGCCCTGTTCCGGCGAGGTGATGGAAGCCATGATGGCTTCGGGCATCGACTTCACTATTTATTTCTACAACCCCAATATCCACCCGCAAAAAGAATACGAAATCCGCAAAAACGAAAACATCGCCTTTGCGCAAAAACACAATATTCCGTTTGTAGACGCCGATTACGATATGGACAACTGGTTTGCCCGCGCCAAAGGCATGGAGATGGATCCGGAGCGCGGCCGCCGCTGTACCATGTGTTTCGATATGCGTTTTGAACGCACCGCCTTATATGCGTACGAGCACGGTTTTCCGGTGATTACCAGCTCGCTCGGCATTTCACGCTGGAAAAACATGCAGCAAATCAACGATTGCGGCGTGCGTGCGGCAGCCAAATACCCCGGCATCACCTATTGGGAATACAACTGGCGCAAAGGCGGCGGCAGCGCGCGCATGATTGAAATCAGCAAACGCGAGCAGTTTTACCAGCAAGAATACTGCGGCTGCGTGTATTCCCTGCGTGACACCAACGCCCACCGCCGCGCCACCGGCCGCCAATCGATCAAAATGGGGGTGAAGTTTTACGGCGTAGACGAAGAAGGCCGCCCCGACAACAGCAGCACCGAGCCGCAAACATAACAACGATAGCAACATTCCCCACACATACGGAGCCCCCATGAATTTCCAAGAAACCCTGGCCACTTTGCCCGAAATCGGCCATTTGAACGGCCTGAATATTTGCAGCGAAGACGGTGATATTGTCCACCATATTCCCGCCGCCCCCGGCAAACTCGGCTCTTTGCGCGTGTATTACACCTTGGCGCAGCGCTACCACGACAAACTGGACAGCATCGCCGCCTATTACGGCTTATCACTGTTTGCCGAACACACCGCTGATGCACGCCAGCATCCGGGCAAACACCCCAATATCGATTTGCTGATTGCGGTGATTGACGGCAATTTGCACTACCGCTTGCTACCGCTGGAAGACGATATTTAAATGACAATAAAGGCTGCCTGAAAAGCGCTGCAAAACACGGTTGCGATACACAAAAGCCCCGCCATTAGCGGGGCTTTTTGAGTGGCAATGCAAACTAAATCGTTTATTTCACCATTTCAATCACATCAAATTTGCCGCCTTTTTCTTCCAAAATGGCAATTTCAGCGTCTTTGCGCTCACCATCGGGATCAAAAGCCATGGTGCCGGTGAGGCCGCTGTGGGCCACTTTGGGAATGGCAGCAGCGATTTTGGCTTTATCGGTGGAACCGGCTTGTTTGATGGCGTCGGCCAATACATACACGGCATCGTAGGTGAGCGGTGAATAGGCTTGTACGGTTTGGCCGGCAAAGCGTTTTTCATAATTGGTTTTGAAATTGCCGCCGCCGTTCAGTTTGCCCAAAGGCACGCTGGTGGAGGAGCAAATGGCGCCTTCGGCAGCGGCACCAGCCAGTTTGATGTAGTTGTCGGTACAGGCAGTATCGGGCATCAGAATCAAGGCGGTCATGCCCAGCTCGCGGGCTTGTTTGGTAAGGATGGCACCGGTGTCGTCATAGCCGCCCCACATAATGCCGTCCACACCGGCGGCTTTCGCTTTGGTGAGCAGGGCTTTGAAGTCGGTGGTTTTATCGGAAGCGGCTTCGCGCAGGCTGGTATCGATGCCCAACTCTTGGGCTTTTTTAGCTACTTGGTCGGCCAAGCCTTTACCGTAGGCGGTGGCGTCGTCAAGCACGGCCAGCTTTTTCACCCCCTTGCTGTGGGCAAAAGTGGCCAGCGCCGGCCCTTGCTTGCCGTCGTGCGCATTGATGCGGAATACCGCGGTGCCGCCGTCGGGCAGTTTCGGTGCTTTCAAAATCACGTCGGGATTGGTGCTCACGGTGAGCGAGGGAATGCCGGCATTGGCGTAAATTGGGCTGGCCACTAAGGTAACGCCGGAGTTGTAATGGCCCACCACGGCCACAATTGCGGCATCGTCGGCGGTTTTTTGCGCCACGGTGGCGCCGGTTTTGGGATCACCCGCATCGTCTTCAGACACCAATTGCAAGGTGTATTTTTTGCCGCCCACATCTACACCCCCGGCGGCATTGATTTCCTCGACCGCCAGCAATGCGCCGTTGGCAAAGTCTTTACCGGCACTGGCTTGGCCGCCAGACAAGGGGCTGCCTGAAGCAATGCGGATGACATCGCCTTTGCCTTCGCCGCCCGCTGCGGTATCAGCACCTTTATTGCAAGCGGCCAAGCCACCCGCCACGGCAGTGGCCAATAAAATAGCCAAAACATGCTTTTTCATCACGAATTCCTCTAACTTATTGTTTGGTTTTTAGGTTGTTATGGCCTGCCCGTTAAGGCCGGCCCACCCAAATCCTTCAGTCAAGCTGTTTTGGTGTTGCCTATCGGGCAGGCACAAATATGGCCGCCTTAGGTCGAAACCGCCAGGCAGCATAAATTGTGGCTACGGAAATAAATCAACAGAGAAAAACAGTGGCAACGGTTTGCAGTGGGTTGGAATGCTGCACGATGCACAGCCATGTGCGCCAGTGTACGCACAAGCAAATAAAAAGAAAAGCGCTGTTTATGCTGCATTGCACCAAGATAGACGGTGTACAATAGCCGCCCCATCTTGATGTCCATGTAATATGACAATTGCCGCTCCCAACCCCAAACTGCCGAAGCGCCGTTTAAACGGCGTGCTACTGTTGGATAAGCCGCAAGGCCTGTCGAGCAACACCGCTTTGCAGCAAGCGCGGCGGCTGTTTGCCGCCGAAAAAGCCGGCCACACCGGCGTGCTCGACCCCTTGGCCACCGGGCTGTTGCCAGTGTGTTTTGGCGAAGCCACCAAATTTGCCCAATATTTGCTCGATGCCGACAAAGCCTACGCCGCCATGCTGAAGCTGGGCGAGGCCACCAGCACGGGCGATGCCGAAGGCGAAGTGGTGGCCACTGCGCGTGCCGATATGGATTTGGCCGAGTTTCAGGCAGCCTGTGCCGCGCTCACCGGCCCCATCCGCCAGGTGCCGCCAATGTTTTCCGCGCTCAAGCACGAAGGCAAGCCTTTATACGAATACGCGCGCAAAGGCATTGTGATTGAGCGCAAAGCGCGCGACATCACCATTTACCAAATTGACATCACTGCGTTTGCGCCGCCCGCCGCGCAAATCAACGTGCGTTGCAGCAAAGGCACGTATATCCGCACCCTTAGCGAAGACATCGCCAAACACATGGGCACGCTGGCACACTTAACCGGCTTGCGCCGCACTGCCACTGCCGGGTTTGACATCACCCAAAGCCATACGCTGGAAGACTTGGCGGCTTTGAGCGAAGCCGGGCGCGATGCCTTGTTGCTGCCGTGTGATGTGTTGGTGCAACACCTGCCGCGGCTGGTGTTAACGCCGGAGCAGGTTAAATTACTGAAATTCGGCCAAAAGCCGGCCAGCGCCGCCTTGGCTGCCGATACCCCTTGGCGCGCTTACGGCGAACAGGGCGAATTTGTGGGGCTGGTGGCGTATCTGCCGCAGGAAGGCTGCCTGAAAGCGGTGCGGCTGATGAATACGGCGGCGGATTTAAGTTAAAAAACGACACGCTGTGCTGGCGCTGCTGGCATAAACCATGGCATAATCCGCGTTCCGTTTTTAAACAAGAACGGATTTTGGAGTTTACACAGGGTCTTACCGGGCTCGGTAAACTTGTCGGCCGCAAGGCTTTATTTTGTATAAGAGATTGAAAAAATGGCATTAACCGTAGAACAAAAAGCGCAAATCGTTAAAGATTTCCAACGCAAAGAAGGCGATACCGGCTCTTCTGAAGTGCAAGTTGCTTTGTTGACCTTCCGCATCAACGACTTGACCGGCCACTTCAAAACCAACGCCAAAGACCACCACAGCCGTCGCGGCTTGTTGAAAATGGTGAGCCAACGCCGCCGTTTGCTCAGCTACCTGCGCCGCACCAGCCCGGATACTTACCGTGAGCTGATTGGTCGTTTGGGTCTGCGCAAATAAATAAGGTATTGATACCGATAAAACGCCGCTGGCATTATGCTGGCGGCGTTTTTTATGCTGGAATAATTGCAGCAGGTGCATGTTTGGCTGCCTGAAATTCTTGTACCACAGCAACTGTCGCACCTGCACAGGCAGGTGCCCAGTTCAAAGCAACGCTTTGATTCTGGAAAATTCAATTATCTGTTGAAATCAATTTATGCTTTATTAAAAATAGCCAATACGACATACCACAAAGCTGAAGCGGTGCTTCAGACTGGGCACCTGCCTGCGCAGGTGCGACAGACGTTGAAGGCTGCCTGAAAGACTGCCCCGCCATTACCGAACCGGATTCGACAAGCTATTGGCTCACTTCAGGCAGCCTCAACAAAATAGCAACGCCATGGCTGCTGAGCACAGCTCAGCGGTGTGGCCGATAATTTGCTATAATCCGCCCTTGCTGCCTTAAGCTTTCAGGCAGCCTTTAATCTTATTATTTCCCAACAGCCAACGCCTTGGCTGAAACCCTAACCATGCACATTACGTTGTTCGTGTGCATCATTAGTGTTTTAGCGGGCTGCGGCGTTTTATCTCAAGGACATGCATGTTTAATAAACACATCAAATCGTTCCAATACGGCGACCAAACCGTTACCTTTGAAACCGGCGAAATCGCCCGCCAGGCTTCGGCGGCAGTAAAAGTGTCGATGGGCGACACCGTGGTATTGGTGGCGGTAACTGCAGCCAAAGACGTTAAAGCCGGGCAAGACTTCTTCCCGCTCACCGTGGATTACTTGGAGCGCACTTATGCCGCAGGCAAAATCCCCGGCGGTTTCTTTAAGCGCGAAGGCCGCCAAAGTGAGAAAGAAATCCTCACCAGCCGCCTGATTGACCGCCCCATCCGCCCGCTGTTTCCGGCCGGTTTCTACCACGATATCCAAATCGTGGCCATGGTGGTGTCGGTAGACCCTGAAATCGATTCCGATATTCCCGCCATGTTGGGTGCTTCCGCTGCGCTGGTGCTCAGCGGCGTGCCGTTTGCCGGCCCCATTGGCGCGGCGCGCGTGGGCTATGTGAATGGCGAATATGTGCTCAATCCCACCAAAACCCAATTAGCCGAATCGCGTTTGGATTTAGTGGTGGCCGGTACCGAAAAAGCGGTGCTGATGGTGGAATCGGAAGCCGATGTGCTGCCTGAAGATGTGATGCTGGGCTCGGTGGTGTTTGGCCACCAGCACATGCAAGCGGCCATCGCGGCTATTAACGAGCTGGCCGATGCCGTTAACCCGGCAGTATGGGATTGGCAAGCGGCGGAAGAAAACGCCGAATTAGCCGCCAAAGTGCGCGAAATTGCCGGTGCCAGCGTGGATGCCGCTTTCAACATCAAGCAAAAACAAGCCCGCACCGCCATGCTCGACGAGGCTTGGGCGGCGGTAAAAGCGGCTTTGATTAACGAAGACACCGACACACTCACGGCTAACCAAATCAAAAGCCTATTTAAGCAATTGGAAAGCGATGTGGTGCGTGGCCAGATTTTGGACGGCCAGCCGCGTATTGATGGCCGCGACACCCGCACCGTGCGCCCCATCAACATCCAAACCGGCGTATTGCCGCGCACCCACGGCTCAGCCTTGTTTACCCGTGGCGAAACCCAAGCATTGGCCACCGCCACCTTGGGCACCGCCCGCGATGCGCAAATCATCGATGCCATTAGCGGTGAATACACCGACCGCTTTATGCTGCACTACAATTTCCCTCCATACTCTACCGGCGAAGTAGGCCGCATGATGGGCCCGAAACGCCGCGAAATCGGCCATGGCCGCTTGGCCAAACGCGCCTTGGTGGCGGTATTGCCCAGCGCCGAAGATTTCAGCTACACCATGCGCGTGGTGTCGGAAATCACCGAGTCTAATGGCTCTTCTTCCATGGCCTCCGTGTGCGGCGGCTGCTTGAGCCTGTTATCAGCCGGTGTGCCGCTTAAGGCTCATGTGGCCGGCATTGCCATGGGCTTGATTTTGGAAGGCAATAAATTTGCCGTACTCACCGACATTTTGGGCGACGAAGACCACTTGGGTGATATGGACTTCAAAGTGGCCGGTACCACCGAAGGCATCACTGCCTTGCAAATGGACATCAAAATCCAGGGCATCACCAAAGAAATCATGAATGTGGCCTTGGATCAAGCCAAAGAAGCCCGCCTGCACATCTTGGCGCAAATGAAAGAAGTGGTAGACGGCCCGCAAGCGCTGTCTGCCCACGCGCCGCGTTTGTTCACCATGAAAATCAACCAAGACAAAATCCGTGATGTGATTGGCAAAGGCGGCGAAACCATCCGTGCGCTCACCGCCGAAACCGGCACCGAAATCAACATTGCCGAAGACGGCACCATCACCATTGCCGCCGTTACCGAAGAAGCGGGCAATGCCGCCAAACAGCGCATTGAGCAAATCACCGCCGAAGTGGAAGTGGGCAAAGTCTACGAAGGCACCGTATTGAAGATTTTGGATAATAATGTGGGCGCGATTGTGTCGGTGATGCCGGGCAAAGACGGCTTGGTGCACATCAGCCAAATCGCCCACGAGCGCGTAAAAGACGTGAGCGATTACCTGCAAGTAGGCCAACAGGTTAAAGTGAAAGCACTGGAAGTAGACGACCGCGGCCGCGTACGCCTGTCGATCAAAGCCTTGCTGGAGCGCCCGCAAGCCGAAGAAAAACCGGCTGAAGGCGGCAACGCTTAAACCGGTTCGCGATAAGCAGTAAACCCGAAAACAGTTGCTTATATTCGCTGGGTTTGGGTTAATATTAAAAGGCTGCCTGAAAAGTTTTCAGGCAGCCTTAATTTGTTGTATTAAAGTATTTTATGAATTTACATCATTAGATTAAAGGCAATACCATGACCAAATCTAACGCCCTGATGTTGTTGATTTTCAGCTTGGTATTGCTGTGGTCGGGCATTCACCCCCACGATGGCTTTACCTGGGCATTGGAAGTAGCGCCGGCCATTTTGGGTGTGCTGGTGCTGCTGGCCACCGGCCGCCGCTTTCGGTTCAGCTCATTTGCCTATTGGGTGATGTTGCTGCATGCGGTGGTGTTGATGGTGGGCGGCCATTACACCTACGCCGAAGTGCCGCTGTTCGATTGGCTGCGCGAACCCATGGGCTGGAGCCGCAATAACTACGATAAAGTTGGCCACTTTATGCAAGGCTTCGCCCCCGCCGTTGTTACCCGCGAATTGCTGTGGCGGCTGGATGTGGTGCGAAAACGTGGCTGGTTAGCCTTCCTCACCGTGTGCGTGTGCATGGCCATCAGCGCCGTCTACGAGCTAATCGAATGGCTGGTGGCGGTGCTCAGCCGGCAAGCGGCCGATGCTTTTTTGGGCACCCAAGGCTATGTGTGGGATACGCAATCGGATATGTTGTGGTGCCTGATTGGTGCGATTAGCATGCTGCTGCTGTTTGGCCGCCTGCATCAACGTGCCATGGCAAAAATAGCGTAATCCCATTGGCTTTGGCTACATAATTGCCGTATAATCCGCCCTCTGATCCAACACGCGGACGTGGCGGAATTGGTAGACGCACTGGATTTAGGTTCCAGCGCCGTAAGGTGTGAGAGTTCGAGTCTCTCCGTCCGCACCACATTGAAGAAAAAGCAGCCCTAACCCGGCTGCTTTTTTTGTCTAACACCGTCTAAGGGCATCAACCAAAGCCAATAGGCGCAAGGATTTTGGCTTGATTCTCTTGTTTGAAATGGCTGTCGTATTGTCGCTGACAACGAAATGACAAATAAGGCTACCTGAAGAGGTTTCAGGCAGCCTTTGGCATGATGCGGTTTTATGCTGGCGTTAAGACAAGCTGTCCAAATAACGCTCGGCATCTAGGGCGGCTTGGCAGCCGGAGGCGGCGCTGGTAATGGCTTGGCGGTAGATGTGGTCTTTTACATCGCCTGCCGCCCATACGCCGGGCACATTGGTGGCGCCGGCATTGCCTTCGTTGCCGCCACGGGTGTTCAGGTAGCCGGTTTCATCCATGTCGAGCTGGCCTTTGAAAATATCGGTGTTGGGCTTGTGGCCGATGGCGATAAATACGCCGCTCACGGCGATGTCTTCGGTGTTGCCGCTGTTGTCTTTCAGGCGTGCACCAGTAACGCCGCCGGCATCGCCCAAGATTTCATCCAAATTGGCATTTAGCTTGAGGCTGATTTTACCTTCGGCCACGCGCTGCATCAGTTTGTCGACCATGATTTTTTCGGCACGGAAGCTGTCGCGGCGGTGGATTAGGGTAACGTGTTTGGCGATATTGGCCAAATACAGCGCTTCTTCTACGGCAGTATTGCCGCCGCCCACCACGGCCACATCTTGGTTTTTATAGAAAAAACCGTCGCAAGTGGCGCAGGCCGACACGCCTTTGCCCGCAAACGCTTCTTCGCTGGGCAGGCCCAGGTATTTGGCCGAGGCACCGGTGGCGATAATCAGCGCATCGCAGCTGTAGCTGCCCATGTCGCCACTGAGCACAAACGGGCGTTGCTGCAAATCCACGGTGTGGATTTGGTCGAACACCATTTCGGTGCCGAAGCGCTCGGCGTGCGCCAGAAAACGTGCCATCAATTCGGGGCCTTGTACGCCTTCGGCATCGGCCGGCCAGTTGTCCACTTCGGTGGTGGTCATCAATTGGCCACCTTGGGCGATGCCGGTAATCAAAGTAGGCTGCAGGTTGGCACGCGCGGCGTAAACGGCGGCGGTGTAACCGGCGGGGCCGGAGCCCAAAATAATCAGTTTGCTGTGTTTGGTTTCGCTCATGAGCGCTTTCCTTTCGGCTTAAAACAGATTGCAGCCGCCACTATGCACGAGGCTGCCTGAAACGGCCATTTGTTTGTATTTATGGCGTGATAGCCTGCTTTGTACTGCAAGCAAGCGGCGGATTTAAGAGCCCAACCTGAGGCAACCGCCATTAAAACGGCTTAATGATGGCCGCCCGCTTCGCCGTCGAGCTGGTAAACGCTGCCGCAATACGGGCATTCGATGCGGCTGTTGGACTGGATGGGCAGAAACACGCGCGGGTGGCCGTTCCAGGTTTCGTTTTTGGGGCCGGCGCAATGCAGCGGCAAATCGTGCGGGGTGATGTGAATCACGGGGTTTTCTTGGGCGCTGTTCATAAAGGTTCCTTGAGATATTAAGATAAACATGGTTTCAGGCAGCCTGCTAAATGAACAGGCTGCCTGAAAGTTTACAGTGGATAAATCTTAATCAACATAAGTCAGCCATTGTTGATAGGCCGGGTTTTCGCCTTTCACAATGGCAAAGAAACGCTGTTGGATGTCGGTGGTGATGGGGCCGCGGCTGCCGATGCCGATGGGGCGGTTGTCCACTTCGCGCACGGGGGTCACTTCGGCGGCGGTGCCGGTAAAGAATACCTCATCGGCGGTGTAGAGCTCGTCGCGGGTGATGCGTTTTTCCACTACTTCGATGCCGATTTCTTTGGCAATCGCCATCACGCTTTTGCGGGTGATGCCGTCCAGCGCTACGTCCAGCGCCGGGGTGTAGAGCACGCCGTTTTGCACCACAAAAATATTTTCGCCGCTGCCTTCGGCCACATAGCCTTGCGCATCCAGCAAAATGGCTTCGTCGTAGCCGTCGCGCACGGCTTCGGTGTTGGCCATAATCGAATTCATGTAGTTGCCGTTGGCCTTGGCTTTAATCATGGTGATGTTGGGGTGGTGGCGGGTGAAAGAGCTGATTTTCACGCGAATGCCGCGCGCCATGCCCTCTTCGCCCAAATACGCGCCCCATGGCCACGCGGCCACAATCATCTGCACATCGTCGGCCTGCGGCGCAACGCCTAGCTTAGCAGAGCCGTAAAACGCCATCGGGCGGAAGTAACACGACTTTAAGCCGTTGGCTTTCACCACATCAATATGCGCCTGATTGATGGCTTCCGGGCTGAACGGCAAGGTCATGCCCACAATTTTGGCCGAATTAAACAGGCGGCGGGTGTGGTCTTGCAAACGGAAAATGGCCGAGCCGCGCGCGGTTTCGTAAGCACGCACGCCTTCAAACACGCCCATGCCGTAATGCAGGGTGTGGGTGAGCACATGGGTTTGCGCGCTTTTCCATTCCACCATTTCGCCGTTGTACCAGATAAAACCGTCGCGGTCGGCCATAGACATACTTAATTCTCCTGAAATACTGATAAGGGCATTGCCACCCGGTTGGGTTTATTCCATTCGGGCTGCCTGAAAAAATCAATCCATACCAAGCTGCCTGAAAAGCTTCAGGCAGCCTATAAAAAATTCGGGCGCGTGTTTGCACAAGCTGGATTATACACGCGCCCGCTGCCCAGCCGCCATGCTTTTAAAGCGCTAACTTTACTCGGCCTGGTGGCCGTAATCCACAATACTGAGGTGATCCAAATCGGTGACACCGTGGCCTTTGTGTTGGCTGTTGAGCTGGATATTCAGGCGCAAATCGTTTACTGAGTCGGCATTTTTAAGCGCATCGTCGTAGCTGATTAAACCGGCTTCGTATAAATCAAACAGCGATTGGTCGAAGGTTTGCATGCCCAAGTCGCGCGAGCGTGCCATGATTTCTTTAACCCCGTGGATATCGCCGTTCAAAATCAGCTCGGCAATCAGCGGCGAATTAAGCAACACTTCCACCGCCGCCACCCTGCCCTTGCCCCCGGGTTTGGGCACCAGCCGTTGCGAAATAAAGCCTTTTAAGTTTAGCGACAAATCATTCAGCAATTGGCTGCGCCGCTCTTCAGGAAAGAAGTTGATGATGCGGTCCAGCGCTTGGTTGGCGCTGTTGGCGTGCAGTGTGGCCATGCACAAATGGCCGGTTTCGGCAAAGGCCAGCGCGTAATCCATGGTTTCGCGGTCGCGGATTTCGCCAATCAAAATCACGTCCGGCGCTTGGCGCAAGGTGTTTTTCAGCGCCGCAAACCAGTTTTCGGTGTCCACGCCCACTTCGCGCTGGGTGATGATGCAGTTTTTATGCGGGTGCATAAACTCAATCGGGTCTTCAATGGTGATGATGTGGCCGTGGCTGTGTTGATTGCGATAGTCGATTAGCGCCGCCAGCGACGTGGATTTACCCGAGCCGGTGCCGCCCACAAAAATCACCAAACCGCGCTTGCTCATCACCACATCTTTGAGCACGGTGGGCAGATTCAGGTTTTCAAATTGCGGAATGTCGCTGGTAATCACCCGGCACACCAGCGCCACCGCACCGCGCTGCACCATGGCGTTAATACGAAAGCGCGATACCCCGGCCAAGCTGATGGCGAAATTGCATTCATTGGTGTCGTCAAACTCTTTGGCCTGTTTGTCGTCCATAATCGCGCGCGCCATCATTGCGGTGTGCTCGGCGGAAAGCTTTTTTTCGCTCACCGGCGCCAGCTGGCCGTCGAGCTTCATTGCCGGCGGAAAACCGGCGGTTACAAATAGGTCGGAACCTTTTTTATGCACCAGCTATTGCAATAGCTGGTGCATCAGTTTTTTCATGTCTTCATTAAAGGCGGGAATGGCCATGGAATCTCTATTAAAGTGTGTGTGATGCAAAAAATTATTGATACCGCCACCGGAATAATCAGATGGCGGCATGCTTTAGCGCGTTACCGGCTTATAGCGAATCCGCTTCGGCTTGGCGCCTTCTTCACCCAAACGGCGTTTTTTGTCGGCTTCGTATTCTTGGTAGTTGCCGTCGAAAAACACCCATTTACTGTCGCCTTCGGCGGCCAAAATATGGGTGGCGATGCGGTCGAGGAACCAGCGGTCGTGCGAAATCACCATTACGCTGCCAGCAAATTCCAGCAAGGCATCTTCCAGTGCGCGCAGGGTTTCTACGTCCAAATCGTTGGAAGGTTCGTCGAGCAGCAATACATTGCCGCCGCCAATCAGGGTTTTGGCCAAATGCAAGCGGCCGCGTTCGCCGCCGGACAAATTGCCCACGATTTTGCTCTGGTCGCTGCCTTTGAAGTTGAAACGTCCCAAATAAGCGCGGGCGGGGATTTCAAACTGACCCACCTGCAAGATATCGCGGCCTTCGGCGATTTCGTCGAACACGGTTTTGTCGTTGCCCAGCCCTTCGCGGCTTTGGTCGATTACCGCCATTTTCACGGTTTGACCGATGGCCACGCTGCCTGAATCGGGCGTTTCTTTGCCGCCAATCAGTTTAAACAAGGTGGATTTACCTGCGCCATTGGGGCCGATAATGCCCACAATCGCGCCGGGCGGCACTTTGAAGCTGAGGTCGTCAATCAGCAATTTATCGCCAAAAGCTTTGCTCACATTGGTAAACTCAATCACTTCGTTGCCCAAACGCTCGGCCACGGGGATAAAGATTTCTTGGGTTTCATTGCGCTTTTGGTATTCGTAGTTGCTCATTTCTTCAAAACGCGCCAAGCGGGCTTTGGATTTGGCTTGGCGGCCTTTGGCGTTTTGGCGCACCCATTCCAGCTCCTGCTTCATGGCTTTGATGCGGGCGGCTTCGGATTTGGCTTCATTTTCAAGCCGCTGCTCTTTTTGCTCCAGCCAAGAAGAATAATTGCCTTTCCACGGAATGCCGTGGCCGCGGTCGAGCTCCAAAATCCATTCGGCGGCGTTGTCGAGGAAATAGCGGTCATGCGTTACCGCCACCACGGTGCCGGGGAAGCGCACCAAAAACTGCTCCAGCCATTCCACCGACTCGGCGTCCAAGTGGTTGGTGGGCTCGTCCAGCAGCAGCATATCGGGCTTGGAGAGCAACAGTTTACACAAGGCCACGCGGCGTTTTTCACCACCGGAAAGGTTGCCGATTTTGGCATCCCATTCAGGCAGCCTTAAGGCATCGGCGGCAATTTCCAATTCATGCTCGGCCCCGCCGCCGGTGCTGGAGCCGGCGGCGATAATCGCTTCCAATTTGCCTTGTTCTTCGGCCAGCGCATCAAAATCGGCATCCGGCTCCGCATACAGCGCATATACTTCTTCCAACCGTTTTTGTGCCGCCGCCACTTCGCCCAAGCCGCTTTCTACTTCTTCGCGTACGGTTTTTTCAGGGTCGAGCTGCGGCTCTTGCGGCAAATAGCCGATGTTGATGCCGCTCATGGGAATGGCTTCACCGTCGAATTCTTTGTCTACCCCGGCCATAATGCGCAACACGGTAGACTTACCCGAGCCGTTTAAGCCCAGCAAGCCGATTTTGGCACCAGGGAAAAACGACAGCGAAATGTCTTTGATGATGGTTTTTTGCGGCGGCACGACCTTGCTCACACGCAGCATGGAATAAACGTATTGGCTCATAATCACTCTTTGAATAAAAATAAAATCTTGGGTGCGCAGTTTCAGGCAGCCTTAAGTAAGTGCTGATTTAATCAAGCGCTTGCTATAGCAAAGAAACTAAATAATCCTACGGTGTTGGCTCGCCTACGCGCTATGCGAACGATTTTGTAAGGCGCTAAAGCGCCAACAAAACTCTGTTCCGTACTGGGTGTACTGTCTGCGGCTCACCGCCTTGTATGATTTATTTATTTTCTTTGCTATTTAAAGGCGCAAACACAAAGCCCATATTCTAGCCTATTTTAGCGGCTGCCGCAGTGGCGGCTTTTGGGTTAAAATAGCACCTTTGCCGCCGTTTTGCATAATCCAGGCTTTTTCGGAATCCTTTATGGAATTTATCAGCATCGTTATCGACTTTATCCTCCACATCGACCAGCACTTGCAGGATCTTAGTGCCCAATACGGGCCGTGGATTTACGCCATTTTGTTTCTGATTGTGTTTTGCGAAACCGGACTGGTGGTAACGCCGTTTCTGCCCGGTGATTCGCTGTTGTTTGCTGCGGGCAGCTTGGCGGCGGTGGGCGACATGAACATCCATTTGATGGTAGTGCTGCTGCTACTGGCCGCCATTTTGGGCGATGCGGTGAATTTTGCCATCGGCAAATACTTTGGCGAACGGCTGTTTGCCAACCCCAACTCCAAAATCTTCAAACAAAGCTACCTGAAAAAAACCGAAGCTTTCTACGCCAAACACGGCGGCAAAACCATTATTATTGCGCGCTTTATCCCGATTATCCGCACCTTTGCCCCGTTTGTGGCGGGCATGGGGCATATGCACTATGGCCGCTTTATCCGCTACAACGTGATTGGTGCCTTGGCGTGGGTGCTGCTGTTTTCGTATGCGGGCTATTTTTTCGGCCAATTGCCGGTTGTGAAGCAAAACCTGTCGCTGGTGCTGGCGGCGATTATCGTTTTGTCTATTCTGCCCGCGGTGATTGAAATCGTGCGCCACCGCCGTGCCGCCAAAAAAGCGACGGTTAACCCTGAAAATCAAAGTACGCCATGAGCCAAGCCCTATTGCTGTTTTGTGTTGAAGTGGAAGTGGGGCGTACCCCCAGCGACCCTCTGCCTGCCGACTGCGGCGGCGCTTTTGTGAATGTGTACTTGGCTGCGCCCGACATCCGCACCGCGCTGGATTGGGCCGAAGAGTGCCTTAGCCGCGACAACTACCGCGTGCACAGCTTAGAAGCCGTATTTAATCTGGACTTGGGCGAATACATCCGCGACCCCGAAGCCGAAGGCGAGCCGGAATACGAAGATTTGCTCGGCCTGCTGGATCAGGGCGGTGCTTGGTATGGCACCTTTCATTGCTACCCGCCGGATGAAGCGCCGCAGCGGCTGCATTAGGCTTCAGCCCAAACACCGACCGCTTCAAAATCAAGCGCCAACAACACCCAACAAGGCGGCCGTCAAGCTCGCCCCCTATCACCTAATAAAGCCCCGCCCATGAGTCGCATTGCCCTGCTACCCGACCACCTGATTAACCAAATTGCCGCCGGTGAAGTGGTGGAGCGCCCGGCCAATGCGCTGAAGGAAATTCTCGAAAACAGCATAGATGCCGGCGCCACCCAAATCAACATCGAATTGGCGGGCGGCGGCATCAAATTGATGCGCATCACCGACAACGGCAGTGGCATGGCTGCCAGCGATTTACCGCTGGCATTGGCGCGACACGCCACCAGCAAAATCAGCAATCTGGCCGACTTGGAACACGTGGCCAGCATGGGCTTTCGCGGCGAAGGGCTGGCCAGCATTGCCTCGGTAAGCCGCCTCACCCTCACCAGCCGCCGCCCCAACGATGCCCACGCCAGCCAAATCTTGGCCGACGACGGCCAGCTCTCGCCCATCCGCGCCGCCGCCCATGCGCCCGGCACCTGCGTGGAAGTGGCCGAGCTGTTTTTCAACACCCCGGCGCGGCGCAAATTTCTGAAAGCCGAAGCCACCGAATACGCCCACTGCCTAAGCATGGCCGAGCGGCTGGCACTGGCACACCCGCACACCGGCTTTGAGCTGAGCCACAACGGCAAAACCACCTTGTCCCTGCCCGTGCAAACCTTGGCCGAACGCGTGGCCGCCATCTTGGGTGCCGACTTTCAGGCAGCCTCGCTGCCCATCGACAGCGGCAACGGCGCCATGCGCCTTTACGGCTTTATCGGCAAACCCACTTTTGCCCAAGGCAAAAGCAGCCAGCAATATTGCTTTGTTAACCAGCGCTTTGTGCGCGACAAAGTGCTGCTGCACGCGGCCAAACAAGCTTATCGCGATGTGTTGCACCACGCCGTTACCCCCGCCTTCGCCCTGTTTTTGGAGCTGCCCGGCGCCGAAGCCGATGTGAACGTACACCCCACCAAAACCGAAGTGCGCTTTCGCCACAGCCAGCAAGTGCATCAACTGGTATTCCACACCCTCAACAAAGCACTGGCCGCCACCGATGCCGCCAGCACCGAATCGGTATCGCAAGCAGGCGCTTTATTGCACGACATCGTGGCCGCCCAGCCCGGCAATGTGCAAAACCTGTTTGCCCGACCCGCCACGGCTTCAGGCAGCCTAGAAAGCAATAGCAGCGGCCGCGCCCCCATGCCCTACCAAACTGCCCGCGCCCCGATACAGCAAGGCTTAAGCCTGCGCGAATCGCAAGCCGCAATGGCCACCTATGCCGAGCTCTACCGCCGTGATTCGGCCGAAATAGAAACAGACACCGACAGCGAGTTAAGCGCCCTTGAGCAAGCCCAAGGCCTCGCCCCCACCCACCACCCCGAGCTGCCGCCGCTGGGCTATGCCATCGCCCAACTGCTGGGCATCTATATTCTGGCGCAAGGCGAAGACAGCCTGCTGCTGATCGACATGCACGCCGCCGCCGAGCGCGTGAATTATGAAAAAATGAAAGCCCAGCGTGCCGCTTCAGGCAGCCTGCAAAGCCAGCCACTGCTGATTCCGCTCACACTGGCCGCCAGCCACGAAGAAATGGCTGCCCTAGCCGAACACGGCGACACCTTGCGCGGCTTCGGGCTGGATTTATCCGCCCTGGGTGCCAACACCATCGCCATCCGCGCCGTGCCGCACATGCTCACCCAAAGCGATGCGGCGACGCTAACACGGCAAATGCTGGCCGACATGGCCGCCAGCGGCCACAGCAACGCCATCGCCGAGCGTGAAAACCAAATCCTCGCCACCCTCGCCTGCCACGGCTCCGTGCGCGCCGGACGCAAGCTCACCCTGCCCGAAATGAACGCCCTCTTGCGCGACATGGAACAAACCGAACGCGCCAACCAATGCAACCACGGCCGTCCCACTTGGATCAAACTGCGCCTGCAAGACCTAGACGCCCTGTTTTTGCGCGGGCAATAATTAGGTTTCGTTATACCGCCACCGTAGGGTGGATTACGTATATCAACACCATATAATTGGCGGGCATGCATGGCTCGCCCTGCCGATTACAAACACAATTTACCCATTTATAGTGAAATAAATACAAAGGCTGCCTGAAAGCAAAGCTTCTGTGAAGCTAAAGCAATTTCAGGCAGCCCATACAACACAATATATCGGTTTCAATTATACCCCGTTTACCAAGCACATTCAGCCCCAACCGGTATTTGTTTGACTTGGCTAAACAAGCACGTAGCCACCGCGGCAGGCTTGCGTGATTTGCGGCATGATAAAGGTAATAAGCACAGCCGCCCCTTATTGCGGCGGCATGTTCTCCATTACCCACCATAAGGACATCCATTATGAGCACACCTTTCTTTATGCCCGCCAACAACCTGCTGGGCGCCGGCGCCTTGGCCGATGCCGTAGCGCAAATGGCGGCTGCCGGTTTTAAAAAAGCGTTTATCGTTACCGACAAGCCCTTAAACGAATTGGGCTATGCCCGTGATTTGACCGCGCAATTGGCAGCGGTGGGCATTGACAGCGTGATTTTTGACGATGTGCGCCCCAACCCCACCGTGGGCAATGTCAACGCCGGCTTGGCCATGCTGCAAACAGCGGGTGCCGACTGCGTGGTGTCGCTGGGCGGCGGCTCGCCGCACGACTGCGCCAAAGGCATTGCACTGGTGGCCACCAACGGCGGCAAAATCGAAGACTACGAAGGTGTCGACAAATCAGCCAAGCCGCAATTGCCGCTGATTGCAGTAAACACCACTGCCGGCACCGCCTCGGAAATGACCCGCTTCACCATCATCACCGATGAAACCCGCCACGTTAAAATGGCCATTGTCGACAAACACGTTACCCCGTATTTATCGGTGAACGACCCGGCACTGATGGTGGGCATGCCCGCCGCGCTCACCGCCGCCACCGGCATGGACGCCCTCACCCACGCCGTGGAAGCCTATGTATCCACCGCCGCCAACCCCATCACCGATGCCTGTGCCGTGAAAGCCATCGCCTTGATTGCCCGCTTTTTGCCCACTGCTGTGGCCGAGCCGGCCAATGCCGAAGCACGCGAACAAATGGCCTACGCCCAATTTTTGGCCGGCATGGCGTTTAACAACGCCTCTTTGGGCTATGTGCACGCCATGGCACACCAATTGGGCGGCTTCTACGACCTGCCCCACGGCGTCTGCAACGCCTTGCTGTTGCCGCATGTGCAAGCCTTCAACCAACGCGCCGCCCAAACACGGCTGGATGAAGTGGGCGCCATTTTGGCGGCCAACAATGCCGATTTAGCCGGTTTAGATGTGATTGCCGCCATTCAAAAACTGGCCGCCTTGGTGGGCATTCCCAAAACCCTGCGCGAGCTGGGCGTAAAAGAAGCCGACTTCCCCACCTTGGCCGACAATGCCATGAAAGACGTGTGTGGCCTCACCAATCCGGTGCAGCCCAATAAAGCGGAAGTGATTGGCATTTTTCAGGCAGCCTTTTAAGCTTCAGGCAGCCTAAAACAGGCAACCGCCCGGTTTTACTCGGGCGGTTTTTTCATATACAAAAGCAGTCAATTTCAAACTGCTCGTGTAGGTCGGATTCTTGAATCCGACATTTGGCCCAATAGACCAAAACAACACCATCTAGTTTTTGATCCCCCGTTGGATTCAAGAATCCGACCTTGTATCTCTCAAGCGGTGAGTAAAACGCGTATTATTCCCGCCCCGTATGGCAGCAAACTGTATCCGACCCAAGTGCCCGACACTGAAATGTAGATAACACTGCCATACACCTCATCCTTGTATCTCTCAAGCGGTGAGTAAAACGCGTATTATTCCCGCCCCGTATGGCAGCAAACTGTATCCGACCCAAGTGCCCGACACTGAAATGTAGATAACACTGCCATACACCTCATCCTACAATCTGAATGGTATCCAAGTGCGCGGCAGCGCCCGCAAGACACTGCATAAATAAGGATAGATTATGATGAACTTCCAAGTATTGGGCATCGACATCAGCAAAAACAAATTAGATTGTGCTCTTATCCGCGACATTGGCAGCAGTAAAATCAAAACCAAAGCATTGCCAAACCACCTCCAAGGCTTTAACCAACTGACAGAATGGCTGTATAAAAACATCGGTGAAGACTTAAGCCTACTCAAAATTTTCATGGAAGCCACCGGCGTTTACCATGAAGCATTGGCAGAGTATCTGCATAACAAAGGCATCGCCGTTTATCTGCTTAATCCTGCCGACAGTGCCCATTATGCCAAATACGACAGCTTGCACAAAACCGATAAGGCTGATAGCCAGTCACTGGCCAGAGCCGGTATTGACCGCCTCATGCACCACAAAGTACGCCAATGGCAGCCTGCTGCACCCCACATCAAGCGGCTCAACGCACTACTAGCCCGTCTAGATGCGCTGCAAAGCGATCTGCAGCGTGAAGACAACCGCATGGAGAAAGCCGGATTCAGCGCTGTTCCCGAAGCGGTCAGCCAGTCCATCAGCACCATGCAGACCAATTTGAAGCAGCAGATCAGCACCATCACACAGGAAATCGAACAACATATTGACCGGCATCCTGATTTGAAAAAGACCGTGCTTTACTGCGCAGCATACCCGGTGTAGGTGAAGTGGTTTCATTGCGCATGGTTGCGCTCTATCATAGCAAACATTTTACCTCCGCCTCGCAAATGGCTGCCTATTTGGGATTGGTGCCGAAAAAACGGGAATCCGGCAAACACAAAGGCAAAGCCATGCTTTCCAAGCGGGGCAGTTCGGTCATAAGAGCTAAGTTGTATATGGCTGCGGTGGTTGCAAAAACGTGGAATCCGGATATTAACGCGCATTACCGCAGACTGAAAGCCAGAAACAAAACGGAAATGCAGACCATCGGCGCAGCGATGCGCCGCTTGGTACAGATTTGCTTTGGTGTGTTGAAGCACCAATGCGAATATCAGGCCAAAATAACCATTGCGGCTTGATGCGAGAGATGGTATCTACAATCTGAATGGTATCCAAGTGCGCGGCAGCGCCCGCAAGACACTGCATAAATAAGGATAGATTATGATGAACTTCCAAGTATTGGGCATCGACATCAGCAAAAACAAATTAGATTGTGCTCTTATCCGCGACATTGGCAGCAGTAAAATCAAAACCAAAGCATTGCCAAACCACCTCCAAGGCTTTAACCAACTGACAGAATGGCTGTATAAAAACATCGGTGAAGACTTAAGCCTACTCAAAATTTTCATGGAAGCCACCGGCGTTTACCACGAAGCATTGGCAGAGTATCTGCATAACAAAGGCATCGCCGTTTATCTGCTTAATCCTGCCGACAGTGCCCATTATGCCAAATACGACAGCTTGCACAAAACCGATAAGGCTGATAGCCAGTCACTGGCCAGAGCCGGTATTGACCGCCTCATGCACCACAAAGTACGCCAATGGCAGCCTGCTGCACCCCACATCAAGCGGCTCAACGCACTACTAGCCCGTCTAGATGCGCTGCAAAGCGATCTGCAGCGTGAAGACAACCGCATGGAGAAAGCCGGATTCAGCGCTGTTCCCGAAGCGGTCAGCCAGTCCATCAGCACCATGCAGACCAATTTGAAGCAGCAGATCAGCACCATCACACAGGAAATCGAACAACATATTGACCGGCATCCTGATTTGAAAAAGACCGTGCTTTACTGCGCAGCATACCCGGTGTAGGTGAAGTGGTTTCATTGCGCATGGTTGCGCTCTATCATAGCAAACATTTTACCTCCGCCTCGCAAATGGCTGCCTATTTGGGATTGGTGCCGAAAAACGGGAATCCGGCAAACACAAAGGCAAAGCCATGCTTTCCAAGCGGGGCAGTTCGGTCATACGAGCTAAGTTGTATATGGCTGCGGTGGTTGCAAAAACGTGGAATCCGGATATTAACGCGCATTACCGCAGACTGAAAGCCAGAAACAAAACGGAAATGCAGACCATCGGCGCAGCGATGCGCCGCTTGGTACAGATTTGCTTTGGTGTGTTGAAGCACCAATGCGAATATCAGGCCAAAATAACCATTGCGGCTTGATGCGAGAGATGGTATCTACGCACTGCACACCAGCTGTTTAAAGGCTACCTGAAATGTAAAACTAACTTGATGCGCTAACCCACAATGGTTTTGCAAACCGCAGCGATTGCGTAAAATAGCACTATTCTTATCAACGCCCTCATCTCCATTATGCATTTCTACCCCATCAACTATATCGAGCCGGTATTCCGCCCGCCCAGCGAAGCCAAATCGCTGATTTTGCCGGTCACCAACGGCTGCTCGTGGAACCAGTGCACTTTTTGCGAAATGTACACCGCCCCGCAAAAAAAATTCCGCCCCTTTAAGCAAGAAGACATCGAAGCCAATCTGGCCAGAATAGCCGCCAGCGGCCAGCCGGTGCGGCGGGTGTTTTTGGCCGATGGCGATGCCATCACCCTGTCCACCCGCCGCTTATTGGCCATTCTGGCCGCCATCAAACAATATTTGCCGCAAGTGGAGCGGGTATCGGCCTATTGCCTGCCGCGCAATGTGGCCAATAAATCGGTGGCCGAATTGCGCGAATTGGCCGAGGCCGGTTTGAAAATGGTGTATGTGGGCTGCGAATCGGGCGACGACACCGTATTGCAGCGGGTAAACAAAGGCGAAACCTTTGCCTCTTCCGCCGCCGCGCTGCAAAAGCTGGGCGAAGCCGGTATTACCCGTTCGGTGATGATACTCACCGGCTTGGGCGGCACCGAATTAAGCCAACAGCACGCCGTGAACTCCGCGCGGCTGATGAACCAAACCCAGCCCGAATACGTGTCTACCCTAGTGGTAAGCTTTCCCTTAGGGCAAACGCGCCTGCAAGCCGGTTTCCCCGGCTTTACCCTGCCCGACACCATTGGCCTATTGCAAGAGCTGGCCTGCTTTATTGCGCACTTGCAACTGCACAACACCGTGTTTCGCAGCGACCATGCCTCCAATTATCTGGTGCTCAAAGGGCGCATGAACCGCGATAAAGAAACCTTGCTGGCCAAAATCCACGCCGCCATCGCTCGCCCGAACGAAGCGGGCTTGCGATCAGAATGGCAGCGCGGCTTATGAATTCCCCGGGTTTGGCCAATGCCTTAGCACAGCCCTGCCCGTGCGGTACCGGCGCAAGCCTGGCCGATTGCTGTGCGCCGCTGCATCAAGACACAAGGCTGCCTGAAAACGCCGAAGCGCTGATGCGCTCACGCTATACGGCTTATGTATTGGGAAAAATCGATTATATTGTGGCCAGCACCGTACCTGCGCAACAGCCTTTACTCGATGTGGCCGCCATCGAACAATGGAGCCATCACACCGCATGGGCCGATCTAACCGTACACCAACACCGGCCACGCATAGGCAAACACCATGCCCAAGTGCATTTTTCTGCCACATTTGACACCGCACAAGGGCGGCAGCAGCATGATGAGCACTCGGCTTTTGTGTGTATTAACGGGCGCTGGTATTTTATCGACCCCACCGTAGCGCTGCCGGGTTTGAAACAACCCTGTATCTGCGGCTCGGGCAAGAAATTCAAACATTGCTGCGCGGCGGTTTTGGTTTGAAAGCGAGTGGGATAAGGCTTTCTTAGCACTCGGTATTGTCAGAGAGCTTGGCTCAAAACACGCAGCTTCCATTTAATTTATATGCAAACTGCCTATTTTCGCCCTCTTATTTTTTATTTCAATTTATTTATTATGGTTTGCTTCAATGATTCAATAATCTCGACTGGGACTCTGTCAAAATGCTCATATTGCAAGATACCCATGGCACGCATTAACACCGCTTCGTCTTCGATATCGGCCATCCACTTGACGTAATCCGCCAGTTGTTCTTGGTTGAGCATTAGTACAAGAAAATTATCAAATTCAAAAGTTAAGCCATTACACAGACTAAAAATATTATCTTTTGTTATATTGACTAATTTTTCTTTTTGCTCAATTGAATAATTTATCGTGCTAATCGATCTAATAAAATTGGAAAAACTCTCCTGCTCCACCATTTTATTTGTTGATAACATATACCCTATAAAACCAAATTGTTCGTCAGATATGACTGTTTCACTCGGATAAACTTCTGAAAATAGGGTAATTGCCCGTCTCAACATTTTTTCTGGCATGCAATCGAAGTACGCTATCAAGTCTCGACCAGTAAATCGAGCCTTTAAGATAAATTCTAGCTGTCTTTTTATCGTTTCATCTCTTGTGCGCATAGATTCGTCATCTCATACTTATTCCAGAATCCCGCCCCACACAATTCCGGCTGGGACAGGGTTTTAAACACAATAAGGCTGCGATTTTTGCAAAATACCATTTGCATTCCGCAAATCGCACCATCTTGCAAAAGTCTCAGGCTGCCTGAAAATGCTTGAGAGCCGCAACTTAAAGCGATGGCGCTTGAGCCGCACAATGGGCCAATGCCAAGCGCAAGCCGCTGCGGCGCGGGCTGTTGCGGGCGATGGCGGCTTGCAATTGCGCCGGCTCGCCCCAAAACACGAAGTGATTGCGGGCGCGGGTGATGGCGGTGTAGAGCAAGGCGCGGTCGAATAAGGCGGCGGCGTCTTCGCTGCCTGAAGGCGGCAGCAGCCATACTTCATCGTATTCCGAGCCTTGGCTTTTGTGCACGGTAATGGCAAAGGCGGTGTCGTGTTCGGGCAGGCGGCTTAGGCTGATGTGGCGGCAGCGCTCGCCATCGCTGAAATACGCCGCCAAGCCTTCGCCTTGCGGCAATACGATGCCGATATCGCCGTTGTAAAGTGCCGTGCCGTAATCGTTTTGGGTCACCATCAGCACTTGGCCGGCAAACCAGCGCCCTTCGCTGCCGTGCCCTTGCTGCGCCAAATAGCGGCGGTAGCCTTGGTTAAACGCCGCCGCATCCTGTCGCCACGCCGCCAATACCATGATGTGTTTTAAGGACGCAAACGCCGCTGCGGCATCTTGTTGCGCCACCGCCTGCCAATAAGCCGCTTGGCGCTGATACAGCAAAGGCCACGGCGTTTGGGTGGGGCTCATCCACTGCAATTCTGGTGAAAAATCGGTAAAGGCCGCCAATGCGGCTTCGCCTTGCCCGGCCACCACCGCTTTGGCCAAATGGCCGATACCGCTTTTATCATCAAAACGGCGGCTTACCGTGAGCGTGGCCACATTGGCGGCCAAAGGCGGGGCGGCATCGTCGATATCAAACCGGGTTTGCGGCAACAATGCCGCCAGCTGCGCCGCCAGTGCGCTGCTGATGCGGGTGAGCTGTGCCAGCGCTGCCAACACATCGCCGGCGCCCACGGCGGGCAGTTGGTTTTCGTCGCCCAGCAAAATCAGGCGGCAGCCGCTGCGCAAAGCATGCAACAAGCTTTTGAGCAAGGATAAATCCAGCATCGAGGCTTCGTCGACCACCAAAATATCCAGCGGCAGCGGATTGCGGGCGTGAAAACGGCTTTGCAGCTGCGGCGGATACAGGCCGAGCAAGCGGTGTACGGTTTGCCCTTGCAAGGCTTGCAAATGGGTTTGCGTGGCTTCAGGTAGCCCCTGAAGCCGCAATAAGGCCAATTGCAGCGCCTGTGCCATATGCGCCGCCGCCTTGCCGGTGGGTGCGGCCAAGCCGATGCGCGGCAAGCCCTGATTTGCCGCCACGCTGTTTTGGCACAGCAAGGCCAACAGATTGGCCACGGTGGTGGTTTTGCCGGTGCCGGGGCCGCCGTTAATCAGCATTAAAGGCTGCAGCAAAGCCAGCGCGGCGGCGGTTTGCTGCCCTTGGCTGTCTTTATCGGCAAACCAGGCTTGCAAACAGGCGGCCGCGGCAGCGCTGTCTACCGGCGCAACAGGGGCATTGGCCAAACGCCAAAAATCGGCGGCAATGTCTTGCTCCAGCTGCCATAGCCGCCCCAAAAACAGCCGTTTACCCTGCAAAATCAGCGGTGCAAATGCCCCGGCGGCGCCCACAATCGGCGCAGCTTGTTGTAGGTTTTCCGCTTCTTCGGCGCTCACGTAAATAAAGCTGTGGCCGTTGTCCAGCGCATAAAACAAAGCGTCTAAATAAGCCGCCACCTGCGGCCACGCCGCCGGCGCCTGTGCCGACAAGACCGCGGCCGCGCTTAAAGCAGCCGGATGGGTGATGGGGGCGGATTCGGGTAGCAAGGTTGGCATAGGCGGGCGGTAATGGTGGTGGAGAAATTAGAGAGAAAAGGTAAGAACGAAGCAACATGCCGTTATTAGCCGGGCAAGTCCACTGCATTACCTCAACGCAGATTGGAATCCCTAGAAAATTAAAGCATGTTTAAAACAGTTCAACAGTTTATCGTTGAAGTAACTGGAGTTACGCACCCATCTAAATTAAAGCACTTATTTTATTCATGCTACCTGAAACGCACAATCCGTGCAGCCCTCCCCTGGCGCAGCCGAATCGGAGCGGATTTTAGCGGGAGAAGGGTGCGCTGTGTTTGAGCACAGCGAGTTCGCACCCGCCGCTAAAATGCGTGTAGATGAGGGAAGTTTGGCGCAGCCAAACCTGCAACCGGGGTCGCCTTTCTTTGCCTACTTTCTCGCCGTAGGCGCGCTTCGCGTGAGCGAAGCAAAGAAAGTAGGTGGCTGCGCGGCCATGAAGCGCAAAGTAAAATGATACGAAAACGCATACAAACCACAGCATTTTTTAAAATAACCCACTTCGTTTTACTTTGTTTACCAATGGATTGCCGAATCCGGTTCGGCAATGACGGTTTTATTTTTCAGGTAGCCTTATACAGGCGGATGCGTAGCTTCAGCGGAGTAAAAGAAAAGCCGATGCGCCAAGGCGCATCCTAATGTGCTAACACCCGACACCCAAACTAGGCTGCCTGAAACGGCATCAAGCCGCCGTCTTGCATTAGCAGTACTTCATCAAAGCGCGCCGCCAGCTCGTCATCGTGGGTGACCACCACCAGCGCGGTATTGAGCTCGTGTTGCAAGTCGAGCATCATGTCGAACACATTTTGGGCGTTTTTGCGGTCTAGGTTGCCGGTGGGCTCGTCGGCCAGCAAGCAGGCGGGGCGGTTTACCAAGGCGCGGGCGATGGCGGCGCGTTGGCGCTCGCCGCCGGATAATTCACCCGGGCGGTGCTGCATACGCGGCTTTAAACCCACTTTATCCAGCATTTCCGCCGCCGTGGCTTCCGCTTCGGCTTTGGGCATTTTGCCAATCAACAGCGGCATCATCACATTTTCCAGTGCCGAAAATTCAGGCAGCAAATGGTGGAATTGATACACAAAGCCCAAGTGACGGTTGCGCAGCTGCCCCAGCGCGGTTTGACTCAAACCGGCCAAATCCTGCTCCAGCAGCGTCACCCGGCCTTCGCTGGGCGTATCCAGCCCGCCCAAAATATGCAGCAGCGTGGATTTGCCGCTGCCGGAAGCCCCCACAATGCTCACGCTTCGCCCTGCGGCTACCTGAAGATTGAGATTGGCCAGCACGGTTACGTTCAATTGGCCGTCTACATAGCTTTTGCCAACATTTTGGCACTGCAATACCCAATTACTCATAACGCAAGGCCTCCGCCGGTTGGGTTTTGGCCGCACGCCAGCTGGGATAGAGCGTTACCAAAAAAGACAATAACAAAGAAATACCCGCAATAATCAACACATCGCTGAGCACCACATGCGAAGGCACGTAGTCGATAAAATACACCGCCGAGGCAATCAGCTTGCGCCCCATAATCGCTTCAATCCCGTGCACGATATGGCCGATATTGAAGGCCAGCAACACGCCCACCACCACGCCCCACAGCGTGCCGATTAAGCCGAGCAACACGCCTTGCACCATAAAGATTTTCATAATCCCGCTCGGCGGCAGCCCCAGCGTGCGCAAAATGGCAATGGCCGCTTGTTTTTCGGTTACCGTCATAATCAGGGTAGACACCAAGTTAATCGACGCCACCAAGCTGATAAAAAACATAATGATAAACATCATTTTCTTCTCTACTTCCACCGCTTGGAAGTAGTCTTTGTTTTGGAAGGTCCAGTCGCGCACCCATACTTTATTCACATTCACCTTATCGGCAGGCAATATTTGCGCGGTAACATCCGGCGCGGTATCGGGGCCGCTTAAACGCAGTTGCAGGGTTACGCCCTCATCGCCAATGCGGTACAGCGTTTGCGCATCCTGCATATTGGTCATCGCCAGCGTGCTGTCCACCGCAAAAATGCCGCTTTTTACAATGCCCACCACATTAAATTGCTTCATGCGCGGCACCATGCCCACCGGCGTTACATTGCCGTCGGGCGTAATCACGGTGACTTTTTCGCCTTCCATCACCCCCAGCGCATCGGCCAAATCCTGCCCCAGCACCACATCAAATTCACCGGCACGCAGTTTTTGATAAGTGGCCGGCGGCAAAGCATCGCCAAATTCCGATACTTGCGCGAAATTGGCCGGGTCGATGCCCTTAATCTGCACCCCGCGCACTTCGCCTTCATTGGCCAGCAGCGCCTGCCCGGCCACATAAGGCGCCACACCGAGCACGCGTTTGTTTTGCTGCGCCATTTCAGCCAGCCCTTGCCAGGTTTCACCGCCTTCGGGCATCAAATAGCCCATTTCCATGTGCGGTGCCACTTTGAGCAATTGGCCGCGGATTTCTTTTTGAAAACCGTTCATCACCGACAGCACCACAATCAGCGCAATCACGCCAATGGCAATGCCCACAATGGAAATAATGCTGATAAACGACATAAAGCCGCTGCGTTTTTTGGCGCGCAAATAGCGCAGCCCAATCCAAGTTTCTAGCGAATTCATAAATGGTTTCTGGTTAGCAAAGCGGCGCTATTGTAACGCATCTGCGCAAAAGCTTCAGGCTGCCTGAAAGCCGTTATCGTCAAATCCGGTTAAACAAAACCCTATTTCAACCTCAAGGCTGCCTGAAACACAGCGCGCTTAATGTACAATAGCGCCTATTTAAATCCATGGCTTTGTATCATGCCCTCCACACCCAAACAACAATACGAACACAATAAGCTCAACAAACGCCTGCGCCACCAAGTAGGCGCGGCCATCAACGACTTCAATATGATTGAAGCGGGCGACAAAATCATGGTGTGCTTATCCGGCGGCAAAGACAGCTTTGCCCTGCTGGATATTCTGCTCGGCCTGCAAAAATCGGCACCGATATCGTTTGAACTCTTGGCAGTGAATCTGGACCAAAAACAGCCCGGCTTTCCCGCCCATGTATTGCCTGAATACCTGCAACAGCTCGGCGTGCCGTTTCAGATTATCGAAGAAGACACCTACAGCGTGGTTAAGCGCGTGATTGAAGAAGGCAAAACCACCTGCGGCCTGTGCAGCCGCCTGCGCCGCGGCGTACTTTACCGCGTGGCCAAAGAAAACGGCTGCACCAAAATCGCCCTCGGCCACCACCGCGACGACATCTTGGAAACCCTGTTTCTGAATCTATTTTACGGCGGCAAACTCAAAGCCATGCCGCCCAAATTATTGTCCGACAATGGCGAGCATATGGTGATCCGCCCCTTGGCCTACGTGAAAGAAAAAGATTTGGTGCGCTACGCCGAAATCCGCCAATTCCCGATTATTCCCTGCAACCTGTGCGGCTCGCAGCCCAATTTGCAGCGTCAAGTGATTAAAGAAATGCTGCAACAATGGGACAAACAACACCCCGGCCGCAGCGAAACCTTGTTTTCCGCCCTGCAAAACGTGGTGCCCTCGCACTTGGCCGACACCGCCCTTTTCGGCTTTACCACCCTGCAACGCGGCCAAACCCTGCAACACGGCGGCGACATCGGCTTTGACAAAGAAACCTTTATCCAGCCCATGCCGCCGCACCACGATGCCGATAGCGAAAACGATGTCGCAGCTGGCCCGCCAAGCACGCAAAGAGTATTTAATATTTTGGATAACCGCGTTTGAGTTGATGTTCAGGCAGCCAAATGTCGGATTTAAGCAACCGTCGGATTCTTGAATCCGGCATTTGGTTGTTCAGGCCAAAAAACATAAATACCTGCTCTTCGAACCAGCGTCGGATTCAAGCATCCCACCACTGCGGCTACATTGATGGAAATGCTCACACCCGTCATTCCGGCGCAGGTCGGAATCCATTTTCGCTAAGTAAACTTGCGTAGCTAATGACGGGCTGGAAAGATTTTTGCAAGCTAAACAATATTTAGCAAAAATCTCAGGCTGCCTGAAACCTTTAATGCACAAGTAATGCACAAGCAAAAACCCCTTGCAATCAAAGTTGCAAGGGGTTGATATTTTGGTGCCCAGGAGAAGACTCGAACTTCCACACCCGTGAGGATACCAGCACCTGAAGCTGGCGCGTCTACCAATTCCGCCACCTGGGCATACATACAGTGTACTATCGCACAACACAATCTTTGGTGCCCAGGAGAAGACTCGAACTTCCACACCCGTGAGGATACCAGCACCTGAAGCTGGCGCGTCTACCAATTCCGCCACCTGGGCTTTGCCTGGATTGTATTTTCGGTTAAAGTATGCGTTTGCCGAAGCTGTGCATTATATATTCTCTTTATAGATTGTCAATTGCCCCATGAAAAAAAATCCCGCCCTGCGCCAACAAGACCCTTTCCTTGCCCGTGAGCAGCAACGCTACGATCATCCGCTGCCCAGCCGCGAGTGGGTTATCGAGCTATTGGAACGCGAAGGCGTGCCGATGAAAGTAGACGCACTGGCTGCGTTGTTGTCGATCAGCGATGACGAAATGCCGTTTTTCGAGCGCCGCTTGGGTGCCATGGCACGCGACGGCCAAGTGCACATCAACCGCCGTGGCGCGGTGTGCGTGGCCGAAAAGCTGGCGATGGTGAAATGCCGCATCGAAGCCCATAAAGACGGCTTCGGCTTTGCCGTGCCGCTCACCCCCACCGGCGAAGGCGATTTTGTGTTGTATGCACGCCAAATGCGCGGGCTGATGCACGGCGATATCGTCACCGTGCGCCCGGCCGGGGTAGACCGCCGTGGCCGCCGCGA
This sequence comes from Paralysiella testudinis, assembly GCF_016894345.1. Lineage (GTDB taxonomy): Bacteria > Pseudomonadota > Gammaproteobacteria > Burkholderiales > Neisseriaceae > Paralysiella > Paralysiella testudinis. The sequence goes on along the minus strand of NZ_CP069798.1, from coordinate 1,737,318 downwards.
AGGCCAGGTGCTCGACATCATCGAGCGCGCCTACACCCATGTGGTGGGCCGTTTGGTGATGGAGCGCGGCGTGGCCATGCTCTCGCCCGAAGATCACCGCCTCACCGACAGCATTATTCTAGAGCCGGATTCGCTGCAAAATGCCCAGCCCGGCCAAGTGATTGTGGCCGAAATCGAAAGCTACCCCGAAGCCCACCGCGCCGGTGTGGCCAAGCTCACCGAAGTATTGGGCGACTATGCCGACAGCGGCATGGAAATCGAAATTGCCGTGCGCAAACACCATTTGCCGCACATTTTCAGCGAAGGCTGCCTGAAACAAGCGGCCAAAATTCCCGCCAGCGTACACAAAAACGACCTAAAAGGCCGCACCGACTTACGCGATTTGCCGCTGGTCACCATCGACGGCGAAACCGCGCGCGACTTTGACGACGCCGTTTACGCCGAAAAACAAGGCCGCAACTTCCGCCTGGTGGTGGCCATTGCCGATGTGAGCCACTACGTGCACCCCGGCGACGGCATCGACACCGACGCCATCGAGCGCGCCACCAGCGTGTATTTTCCGCGCCGCGTGATTCCCATGCTGCCTGAAAACCTCTCCAACGGCATCTGCTCGCTCAACCCCGATGTTGAGCGCCTGTGCATGGTGTGCGATATGGTGGTGACTTATGCGGGCAACATCAAATCGTTTGAATTTTACCCGGCCGTAATGCGCTCGCACGCCCGCCTCACCTACACCGAAGTATGGGATTGGATTGCCAACGGCAGCACCAACCCGCTCAAGCCGCAAATCGACACCTTATATAAGCTCTACCAAGTGCTGCTCAAAAAGCGCCATCAGCGCGGCGCCATGGAATTTGAAAGCACCGAAACGCAAATGGTGTTCGACCAAAACGGCAAAATCGAGCGCATGGAGCCGGTGGTGCGCAACGAAGCCCACCGCCTGATTGAAGAATGTATGCTCGCCGCCAATGTGTGCGCAGCCGAATTTTTGCTGCAACACAAACACCCGGCGCTCTACCGCAACCATCTGGGCCCCACCACGGAAAAACTGGCGGTGCTGCGCGAACAATTGGGCTTGCTCGGCCTGCATCTGGGCGGCGGTGACAAGCCCACCCCCAAAGACTATGCCGAGCTGGCCGCCCAATTCAAAGAGCGCCCCGACCAAGAGCTGCTGCAAGTAATGCTGCTGCGCTCCATGCAGCAAGCCGTATACGAGCCGGGCAACCTTGGCCACTTCGGCTTGGCCTACGAAGCCTACACCCACTTCACCTCGCCCATCCGCCGCTATCCCGACCTCACCGTCCACCGCGCCATCAAAGCCGTGTTGCAAGGCAGCCAATACCAGCCGCAATCGTGGCAAACCTTGGGCGCCCACTGCTCCTTTGCCGAGCGCCGTGCCGACGACGCCAGCCGCGATGTGGAAAACTGGCTCAAAACCTACTATATGCGCGATAAAGTGGGCGAAGTATTTGAAGGCCGCATTTCCGGCATGGCCAACTTCGGCTTATTCGTTACCCTCAACGGCATCCACATCGACGGCATGGTACACATCAGCGACTTGGGCGAAGACTACTTCAACTACCGCCCCGAAATCATGGCCATCGAAGGCGAACGCAGCGGCGTGCGCTTTTGCATGGGCGATGCGGTCACCGTAAAAGTGGCGCGCGCCGATTTAGACACCAGCAAAATCGACCTGGTTTTGCTCAGCGGCGGCAGCGTGGGCAAACGCGGTAAAAGCAGTGCCAAAAGCAGCCAAACCACCGCTAATAAAGGCAGCAAGCAAAGCCAAATCGCCACCGACAACAAATCCGGCAGCAAACCGGCCAAGCAATCCGCCGCTAAGCCCACCCGCAGCCGTGCGGCCAAAAAAGCCGCCGCCGCACCTGCCAGCACGGCCAAGCCCGCAGGCAAAAGCCGCAAACGGCGTTAAACCACGAAAAATTAACACAATCTGAAACGCAAAATCCGTGCAGCCGCCCCCTTGGCGCAGCCGAACGGAGCATGGTTTTGGCGGAAATAAGGGCGCTCCGGAGCGCAGCGACTAGCGCCCGCCGCCAAAAGCATGTGTAGTGAGGGAAGTTTGGCGTAGCCAAACCTGCAACCGGGGTCGCCTTTCTTTGCCTACTTTATTTGGCGAGGCAAAGAAAGTAGGTGGCCGCGCGGCCAGAAAGCGCAAAGTAAAATGATAAGAAACAAATACAAAAGCGCAATTTGCTTTATAAAAATTCGATTTTTTTTAAGTTTTTACCGATGGATTGCCGAATCCAGTTCGGCAATGACAATTTTACATTTCAGGCAGCCTAGGGTGAGCAGGTCGTAACTTTAAGTTACTTATACAGCTTCGTTGCTTTTTCCACTACTGCTATAGAATGCAGGCAGCCTTCTGCGTATAATATGCGGTTCGTCTGCAAAAACCACCCATCCGCCAAGGACACCCCGCATCATGGCCGCACCCGCTGAAGGCAGTAAAATCGGCAAAGCGTTAAAAAAATACCTGCTCACCGGCATTTTGGTGTGGCTGCCGCTGATTGTTACCGTGTGGGTGATTAGCTATATCGTCAACGCGGCCGACCAATTGATTAACATCCTGCCGCAGCAATGGCAGCCGCTCAACCGGCTCGGCTTCAACATCCCCGGCTTGGGCGTGATTGCCGCCGTGGTGGTGTTGTTTTTTACCGGCCTGTTTGCCGCCAATGTGCTGGGGCGCAAAATCATCGAAGGCTGGGATTCGCTGCTGGGGCGCATTCCGGTGGTGAAAAGCATTTATTCCAGCGTAAAAAAAGTGTCCGAATCGCTGCTGTCCGACTCGCGCCAATCGTTTAAAACCCCGGTGCTGGTGCCGTTTCCGCAAGCCGATATCTGGACTGTGGCCTTCGTGTCGGGCAATATCCCCGCTGCCATCGCCGCGGGCCTGCCCGAAGGCGAGCGCTATCTGCCGGTGTATGTGCCCACCACGCCCAACCCCACTGGCGGCTACTATATTATGGTGCGCCAGCGCGACATCCGCCCCTTAAACATGAGCGTAGACGACGCTTTGAAATACGTGATTTCACTGGGCATGGTGATGCCGGATACACCCACCGCCGAGATTGCGGCCACCATACCGCCGCCGGCCAATCCGCAATAAACCTGCTGCTTTACAAGCAGCCTTAAAGGCGGCCAAACGATTTTTTATTCACCTTATTTAAACTTAATCCAAAACAGGCAACACACTATGCGTACCAACTACTGCGGCTTAATCAACGAGCAATATTTAGACCAAACCGTTACCGTAAAAGGCTGGGTGCACCGCCGCCGCGACCACGGCGGGGTGATTTTTATCGACTTGCGCGATCGCGAAGGCATTGTGCAGGTAGTAATCGACCCCGACACGCCCGAAGCCTTTGCCACCGCCGATTCGGCGCGCAATGAATTTGTGCTCAGCATCACAGGCCGCGTGCGCCGCCGCCCCGAAGGCACCACCAACGACAAAATGGTGTCCGGCGGCATTGAAATTTTGGCTAAAGAAATCGAAGTGCTCAACGCCGCCGCCACGCCGCCCTTCCAAATCGACGATGAAAACCTGAGCGAAAACGTGCGCCTGCAAAACCGCGTTATCGACTTGCGCCGCCCGGTGATGCAAAACAACCTCAAATTGCGCTACAAAGTGGCCATGGGCGTGCGCCGCTACTTGGATGCCCAAGGCTTTATCGACATCGAAACCCCCATGCTCACCCGCTCCACCCCGGAAGGCGCGCGCGATTATCTGGTGCCCAGCCGCGTGCACCCGGGCGAATTTTTTGCGCTGCCGCAATCGCCGCAATTGTTTAAACAATTGCTGATGGTGGCCGGTTTCGATCGCTACTACCAAATCACCAAATGCTTTCGCGATGAAGATTTGCGTGCCGACCGCCAGCCGGAATTCACCCAAATCGACTTGGAAACTTCGTTTCTCAACGAAGACGAAATCATGGCCATCACCGAAGGCATGGCCAAGCAAGTGTTTAAAGACGCGCTGAATGTAGAACTGGGCGACTTCCCGCGCATGCCGTTTAGCGAAGCCATGTTTTACTACGGCTCCGACAAACCCGATTTGCGCGTGGATTTGCAATTCACCGAGCTTACCGAGCTGATGAAAAGCGAAGAATTCAAAGTGTTCCGCGGCGCTGCCGATATGAAAAACGGTCGCGTGGTGGCCTTGCGCGTGCCCGGTGGCGCCAAATTCAGCCGCAAAGAAATCGACGTTTACACCGAATTTGTGGGCATTTACGGCGCCAAAGGCCTGGCTTATATCAAAGTGAACGACGTCACCAATTTGTCGAACGGCGAAAACAGCGGCCTACAATCGCCGATTGTGAAATTCTTATCCGAAGGCTGCCTGAAAGCCGTGATTGAGCAAACCGGCGCGCAAAACGGCGACATCATCTTCTTTGGCGCCGATAAAGCCAAAGTGGTGAACGAAGCCATCGGCGCCTTGCGCATCAAAATCGGCCACGAGCACGGCGCCGAAGGCGGCTACTTCACCAACGAATGGCGCCCGCTGTGGGTGGTAGACTTCCCCATGTTTGAATACGACGAAGAAAACAACCGCTACGCCGCCATGCATCATCCGTTTACCTCACCCAAACCCGGCCATGAGGACTTGATGGACAGCGACCCCGAAAACTGCCTCGCCCGCGCCTACGATATGGTGCTTAACGGCTGGGAAATCGGCGGTGGCTCTGTGCGTATCCACCGCGCCGAGATTCAGGAAAAAGTGTTTGCGGCGCTGAAAATCAGCCCCGAAGAGCAGCAAAACAAATTCGGCTTCTTGCTCGACAACCTCAAATACGGTGCGCCCCCGCACGGCGGTTTGGCCTTTGGCCTCGACCGTTTGGTAACATTGATGGCCGGAGCAGAATCCATCCGCGACGTGATTGCCTTCCCCAAAACCCAGCGCGCGCAAGACTTGCTGGTGGATGCGCCCAACCATGTGGATGAAAAGCAATTGCGCGAACTGGGCCTGCGCCTGCGCACCAAAGCGGCGGACAACGCTTAATTTTATCCGCACGCTTTAAACCATAAGGCTGCCTGAAAGCGAAGCTTCTGCGAAGCTAAAACTTTCAGGCAGCCTTGATTTCAACACGTAGGATAAATAATATCCACTTCATGCATACGGTTGAACTGTGCTAACCGTACTTACATGAGGCGCAACAATAATGAAAATCCGAGCAAAAGACGTTCAACCGGGCGATGTTCTCAGCCTTTATATTGGCAATAATGTGTTTGCCTTTATGCGCCTGCTTTATGTTATTCCGTGTCATACCTATTTATGTGAAGTTTATGATTTCAAGGGCTCAGAGTTTGTATTTGACCCACAAATTCTTGCGTCGTCGCGCTTGATGCCTATTGTTAGTGCCAATTGGTTGGCTTACCTCAATCCCAAACTGTGGCGTGGACAAGTGATTTTTCGAGATAATGACTTCAAAGTGCCGATTGAGGAAATCAGAGAAGTTCGATTGATGAATCTTACGCAAGCAGTCAGATTCAATATGGATTGGCAGCCTGATAGTAGCGAGATGCTAGTTTTAACCGAAGATGTATGGGATAAAGAAAAGCACGATAAGTTAAGCCAGAAGCACATGAGTTTTGATTTATTGGATAACCCAGAAATGCTGATTTGTGAGATTAGAAATCGGCTTGGCTTATTGCCAAAATTCAACCATAGAGACTTCAAAGAGCGCATCAGTATGTTTAAATGGCTTAAGGCCAACGATGTTTATCTTGGCCCAAGAGGAAGCGATTGAATGGGCGCATTAAGCCTGCCAAAGGCTGCCTGAAAGTACTTCAGGCAGCCTTGATTGCAACTGCAACAACCCAATCTACGCATTTCGGCTTTTTACCGCCACCTTACACCCACCCACAAGGAAGCCCCCATGCAATTCGGTTTAATGATTATCGGCGATGAAATTCTGCACGGCAGCCGCCAAGACAAACACTTCGCCTTTTTCAAGCAACTGTTGGAAAGTCGCGGCCTGCAGCTGGCGTGGGTGCAATATCTGCCCGACAGCCGTGCCCTGCTCACCCGCCAGCTGCAACGCAGCTTTGCCGATGGCGGCGCGGTGTTTATTACCGGCGGCATCGGTGCCACGCCCGACGACCACACCCGCCAAGCCGCCGCCGCTGCATTGGGGCTGCCTTTACAGCGCCACCCGGAGGCACTGAGCTTGATTGAAGAGCGCACCTTGGCCATGGGCGAAACCCTCACCAGCCCCGGCCATGCCCAACGCGCCAAAATGGCCGATTTTGCCGCCGGTGTCGACCTGATTCCCAACCCGTTTAACCGCATTGCCGGCTTTGCCGTGCAGCAACATTATTTCCTGCCCGGCTTCCCGCAAATGGCGCACCCCATGGCCGAATGGGTGTTGGGTACCCATTATCAAGCCCATTTCCACCAAACCGCACGCCGGCAATGCTCGGCACTGATAGAAGGGCTGCCTGAATCGGCCATCGGCCCCTTAATGGACGACATCGAAACCCGCTGGCCGGACATCAAAACCTTTAGCCTGCCCACCATCCGCGACGACCAACCCGGGCTTAGCGGCGCCGCCCGCTACCGGCTCGAATTCGGCCTCAAAGCCGAGGGTGCCGCCTGTGCGCTGCTAAGCGAAGCTTGGGCTTATGCCGAGCAGGCTTTACGCCAACTGGGGGCCAGCGAAATCACGCCCCTAAACGACTAAAACCCGTCAACACCTGCACTGCCGGAAAAGCGTTTGCGTTTCATGCTGCAACGCACTAAAATCATGACAATACTGTTTCAGGCAGCCTTTTTAAACTAAAAGGCTGCCTGAAAACATACATCTCAACAAAAACACTGCAAAGGCCCGTTGTCACCATGAGCAATACCACCATCTATAATTTTTCCGCCGGCCCGGCCATTCTGCCCGAATCGGTATTGCGCACCGCCCAAAGCGAAATGTTCGACTATAACGGCACCGGCTTTTCGGTGATGACCATGAGCCACCGCTCCGATGTGTTTATGAGCATCCTCTACCACGCCGAGCAAGATCTGCGCCAGCTGATGGACATCCCCGACAACTACAAAGTGCTGTTTTTACAAGGCGGCGCCAGCGCCCAATTCAATATGGTGGTGATGAATCTGGCCAACGGCTTTGAACGTGTGGATTCGGTGGTTACCGGCAACTGGAGCCAAATCGCCCACAGCCAAATGGGCAAATTGTCGCACGCCAATATCCATTTGGCCGCACACGGCGGCGAGCAATACAACTACACCGACCTGCCCTCGCCCGACACTTGGGATGTGAGCGAAAAATCCGCCTTTGTGCATTTTGTGATTAACGAAACCGTACACGGCCTGCAATACCGCGATATCCCCAAGCTCGCCACCGCATTGCCGCCAATGGTGTGCGATATGTCGAGCGAAATTCTGTCGCGCCCGATTAACGTGGCCGATTTCGGCGTGATTTACGCCGGTGCGCAAAAAAACATCGGCCCCTCCGGCGCCACCATTGTGATTATCCGCGAAGACCTGCTCAAGCGCTGCTCCAGCCACATCCCCGATGTGTGGAACTACCAAAGCCACGTTGAGCGCCAAGGCATGTACAACACCCCGGCTACTTATCCGATTTACATTTCCGGCCTGGTGTTCCGCTGGCTGCAATCGCAAGGCGGCGTGGCGCAAATGCAAACCATCAACGCATTAAAAGCCAAAATCCTCTACGAAGCCATCGACAACAGTGGCGGCTTCTACATCAACAACGTACAACCGCGCGCGCGCTCGCAAATGAACGTGATTTTCCGCACCGGCAAACCGGAGTTGGACGAATTGTTTGCCCAAGAATCCACCACCCGCGGCCTGCGCCTGTTGCGCGGCTACAAAAGCATGGGCGGCATGCGCGCCAGCATCTACAACGCCATGCCCTTGCAAGGCGTGGAAGCCTTGATTGAATTTATGCAGGAATTTCAGAAGCGCTACGGTTAAATACAAAAGGCTGCCTGAAACGCCATTTTTATGAAACTAAAACCAAAAGCCCCGCACAATCCGTGCGGGGCTTTGTTGATGGCGGTTTGCCGCAGCTTAGCTCATCAAGCTGGCCACAAACACGATAATCACGCCAATCGGTGCCACAAAGCGGCTGATGATATGCCACAGCATATAGGCGCCGCCTTGCAAGCCCAGCTCTTTGCGGATGCTTTCCTGGTTCATAAACCAAGCGGCAAAGATAATGGTGCCCAAGCCGGTGAGCGGCAGCATAAATTTGCTGGTGAGCTTATCAAGGAAGTCGAAAATATTGTTGCCCAGAATGGTGAATTCGCTCCACAGATTAAACGACAGCAAGCAAGCAATGCCCAATGCCCAGATGGCGCCACCGGCCACCAAGGTGGCACCTTTACGACCCAGCGGGGTTTTTTCTTCCAGCAATTCCACCGTGGGCTCCAGCAAAGAGATAGAGGAAGTGAGCGCGGCAAAAGTGAGCAGGATAAAGAACAGCACGCCCAGCAAGGTGCCGCCGGTCATGTTGCCAAAGGCAATCGGCAGGGTAACGAAAATCAGCCCCGGGCCGGCAGCCGGCTCCAGATTATTGGCAAACACCAGCGGGAAAATCGCCATACCGGCAAACAGGGCAATCACGGTATCCAGAATCACCACCGTACGCGCGGTTTTCAGCAGATTCACTTCTTGGCCCAAGTAAGAGCCGTAAGACATCATAATGCCCATGCCTAAAGACAAGGTAAAGAAAGCATGCCCCAGCGCCGCCAGCAGCACGCTGCCGTTGATTTTGCTCCAGTCTGGCGTAAACAGAAAGCTCAGCGCACGGCCAAAAGCGCCGGTGGCGAAGGCACCGTAGGCCACCAGAATCAGCAGCACAACGGCCAAGCCCGGCATCATCAGCTTGGAAGCACGCTCCAAGCCACCGGCCACACCCATGGCCACAATGCCGATGGTGAGTGCCATAAACACGGTGTGCCACACCAGCAGCTGCTCATGATTGCCCAAAAAGCCGGTAAAGATTTTGCCGGTACCATCGCCGTCCAAGCCCGCAAAGGTGCCGGAGCCGGTCATAAAGATGTAATCCACCGCCCAGCCGCCAATCACGCTGTAAAACGACAAAATCAAAAACGAGCCCAGCACGCCCACCATGCCGATAATGCTCCAGGCTTTGGCACGCTGGTTTTGTGCGGCCACATCTTCCATGGCGTGGATGGGGTTTTTCTGGCCACGGCGGCCAATCAGCCATTCGGCCACCAAAATGGGCAGGCCGATAAGCGCGATACACAACAGATAGGTGAGCACAAAGGCAGAGCCGCCGCTCACCCCGGTCATATACGGAAACTTCCAAATATTGCCCAGCCCCACCGCCGAGCCAGTGGCCGCCAACACAAAGCCCATACGGGATCCCCATTGTGCATGCGATTGTTTTTGGGTACTCATGTTTGTCCTTTTCTTATGATATTACTGATTGGGCACCGGTTTGCAGTGAATATTGCCTGCCCTATGGCGCTTATTGCGGCTAAAATCAGCCAAGCTCAAAATAATGCCAGTAAGCCACTTATAAAACAAGCATAAATTTTCGCAATTTAACTATTTATTTATCTTGCTGATTACAAAATGGTAAAATTACTAAGGCTGCCTGAAACCATTTCGTTTTCAGGCAGCCTTGGATAGATGGATTATGGCCCCTGCTGAATTATCGTGTTCAAGCAGCCTTAATCAATCCTCAGGGCAATAAGCGGTGCTGCAAAGCGGGCAATTTGCTGCGCACACTGGCCAGCAAGCTGCCTTTTAATGTTGCCGCCGCCACGCCCTCGCCTTGCGGCAATACCGCCAGTACTTCGCCCCATGGGTCGATAATCATACTGTGCCCAAAAGTGCGGCGGCCATTTTGGTGCAGCCCGCCTTGGGCCGACGCCAGCACAAAACACTGATTTTCAATCGCCCGCGCCCGCAGCAGGATTTCCCAGTGCGCTTGGCCGGTGGTGTGGGTAAACGCTGCAGGCAGCAACAATACTTCAAACGGCTGCTGGGCGCGGAAAAACTCGGGGAAACGCAAGTCGTAGCATACCCCTTGCGCCACCTGTATATTTCCCACCTGCAAGTGCGGCACCGCCTCGCCACGGCTAATGGTGTCGGCTTCGGCATAGCGCTCGCCCAAGCCGGTAAAGCCGAATAAGTGCATTTTATCGTAGCGCCCCAATAAAACACCGTTTGCACCATAAACCAACAAGGTATTGAGCACCTTGCCGCTTTGCAGCCCTTGCAAAGGCACGGTGCCGCCAAACAGCACAATGCCGAGCTCACGCGCCAAGCCGCTTAAAGCATCTTGTAAAACGCCCTGCCCCAAGATTTCCGCATAAGCCAGCTTATCGGTTTCCGCTTGTCCCATAATCGGCCAATATTCGGGCAACAACACCCATTGCGCCCCGCCCGCCGCCGCTTCGCGCACCAAACGGCACATGGTGGCGATATTGGCCGCCACATCGGTGCCGGACACCATTTGCACCACCGCAACCTGAAGGTCTTGCATCTTTTGCTCCTGATTCATTGGATTATTGGCCACACGGCCAAACAGTAGCGCTTATCGGGCGCAAACGCAACCGCCCGCCACGGTGTGCTGTGGCGGGCGGTGCGGTGCTGTTTCAAGATGCAGTTTTGTGCAAACAAACACGGCTACTGCAAAGCCTAACCCGGTTTACAGCGGCGGAATACGCAGCTTTTGGCCCGGATAGATTTTGTTCGGATCGCTCAACATCGGTTTGTTGGCTTCGAAAATCTTCATGTATTTATTGGCATCACCATAATATTTCTTGCTAATGGCAGACAAGGTGTCGCCACTAACCACATCGTGGTATTGGGCAGCGGCGTTGCTTTGTGCCACCGCCAATTGGTTGTCCACATCAGAAACACCGGTAACGTTACCGGCAGCCAAAGTGGCTTTTTCACTGGCTTCTTGTGTGGGCGCATTACCGCCCAAAATCACTTTGCCGGTGCTGCCGTCAAACGCCACGGCCAGATTGGTCAAGCCCAAGTTTTGTTTTTCAATATAGTCTTTAATCGCCACTGCTGCCTTGGCATTCAAATCGGCTGCATTGGCCTGTGCCGCCTGGGCGATTTCTTTTTCATCCTTGCCAAAAAGTTTTTCGCCGGCGTTTTTGATAAAACTGAACAAACCCATGTTTTACTCCTTATCTGAGTAATAAATAAACTGAGCAATAAAATACCCGAACCATTTCGGGCACCGCTGCTAAGATAAGCCTTCGGCAGCAAAAGTTCAAGCCTGTACACACAAAGATAATTTCAAATGCCAAAAATAAGCCCAAACACAAAAAAGGCTGCCTAAAGCAAAGCTTCTGCGAAGCTAAAACTTTCAGGCAGCCTTTTTAATCCAGCACCAAAGCGCTTTATTCTACGGCAGGAACCACAGCAACGGTGATGTTGGCCACGGCATCGTGATGCAGCGCCACTTCAACTTCGTACTCACCCACGGCTTTCAAGGGGCCGTTGGGCAGGCGTACATCGCTTTTGGCCGCTTCAACACCGGCAGCACGGATGGCTTCGGCGATGTCGTGGTTGGTTACCGAACCGAACAGGCGGCCGTCTACACCGGCTTTTTGCGCCACGGTAACGGTTTGGCCGTCCAGTTTTTCTTTGCGTGCTTGGGCATCGGCCAGAATTTCGGCTTGTTTGGCTTCCAATTCGGCGCGGCGCTCTTCAAACTTGGTCAGGTTAGCGGCAGTGGCACGTTGTGCTTTGCCTTGCGGAATCAAAAAGTTGCGGGCATAGCCATTTTTTACGGTAACCAAGTCACCCAGATTGCCCAAACCGCCCACTTTTTCTAACAAAATAATTTGCATGTTGTGTTGTCCTTAATTATTTGTGTTGGTCGGTGTACGGCAGCAAAGCCAAGAAACGGGCGCGTTTGATGGCACCGGACAGCTGGCGTTGGTAGCCGGCTTTGGTGCCGGTGATGCGCGCCGGGATAATTTTGCCGTTTTCGGCGATAAAGTCTTTCAGCAAGTCTACCGCTTTGTAATCCACTTGTTTGATGCCTTCGGCAGTGAAGCGGCAGAATTTTCTGCGTTTGAATGATTGACGAGCCATGTCGTTTAACCTTTATATTTCGTAAATTTGTTGTATATGCAAAACGGGGCGGGGATAACGGCGCCCTTTTTGAGCCAGAAATCCGCTTACGCGAACCATGCAGCCCTGCCGGTGTTGCCAGCTTAAGGCGGCTTCGCCCATCAATTTGGCTTCCATTTCCATTTTGGCCAAATAGCGCTCACCCAATTCGTTTTGCCACGATTCGTGGCTAAGCCATAATGTCAGCACAGGCAGGCCTGCGGGGGTGTAGCGGATGGGGTCTGCGGTTTTGATTTGGGCGCAGAGGCTGAGCTGGTTATCCAATCGGCCGCTTACGCTTCGGCGCTTTCTGCCGTAGCTGCGGTGCCGTTACCGGCCAACAGGTTTTTGGCCTTCTCTTCTTTCATCATCGGAGAAGCTTCGGTAACCGCTTCGTTCATTTTCACGGTCAGATGGCGCAGCACGGCGTCGTTAAAGCGGAATGCGGTTTCGATTTCATCGATAACGGCAGGGCTGCATTCCACGTTCATCAACACATAATGTGCTTTGTGAATTTTGTTGATGGGGTAAGCCAATTGGCGGCGGCCCCAGTCTTCTAGGCGGTGGATTTTACCGCCTGATTCGGTAACCATGGCTTTGTAACGCTCAATCATGGCACCTACTTGTTCGCTTTGGTCCGGGTGGACGATAAACACGATTTCATAATGACGCATGTGTACTCCTTGTGGCTAATCAATCCTTTTACCATGCGTACAGTAAAAGGCAAGGTTGGAAAACTCGGCATTATAGCCTTGTTTTCAGTATCAAACAAGATTTTATAAAATCCCTATTGCCGTGATTAACCGCTTTTAACCTATGCTGGCTTGTGGGACAGCGGTTTTTTTCTTACTATTTCGGCTTGATTGGGCGCTGGCCGTGGCTTTTTTAGCCTAAAATTCAGGCAGCCTTGCAACAAAACACCATTACCGCTAATCCAAGGCGCTCTGCAAGCGCCTGCACAGAGCCAACTTTCGTTGCTACTTACTGATTGATATAAAGAATACTTATGGCTTCATCTACCATTGACAAGCTGGCCGACAGCAGCCAAGCGCTTATTGACACCACTCACTCCGATGTCATGTCGTTTTTCAGCAATCTGTTTACCCGGCAGGAATTTACTGCCCGCCTAGTGGAGCGCAGTTTCAATACCACCAGCGGCCTGCTGGAATTGGCCTTATGCGCGGGCTTGATGTTGCTGACATTCTGGCTTAGCCGCCTAATCATGCGCCGCCGCCATCAGGGCGATATCAGCGGCAAGCGCCAATTTATCCGCCATTTGATCCAGCGCATTTTGTGGCCGGTATTGCTATTGTTGGCCGCAGTCGCCGCCATGTATCTCTGGAAGGCCACCGGCCATCGCGAATTGTGGTTGCAATTGCTGGTGATGGCCGCGCGCTGGATGATTGCCATCCGCTTTGTGCTGGCGGTTTTGCATGCCGTTATTCCCAATGGCCGCTTCAGCAGCCAGCTAGAGCGCAGCTTGGCGGCGGTGTTGTGGGTGGTTTTTGTGTTGTGGCTTACCGGCTTGGATGCATTCATTATTAATGTGTTAAAAAGCATGGTCATCCCGCTGGGTTCGAGCAAAATTTCGGTCTACACCATCCTCACCGGCTTGCTGTCGGTGTGCGTGGTGGTGGTGGTGGCTTTATGGGTGGCGCAACTGCTAGACAACCGACTGATGCAGGTGCAGCGGCTCGATTTGAATTTGCGGCTGGTACTGTCGAAAATCGTTAAAACTTTACTGGTTACCATTGCCGTGCTCGCCGCTTTACCGATGGTGGGCATCGACTTAACCGTATTGTCGGTATTTGGCGGCGCCTTGGGTGTGGGCTTGGGTATCGGCTTGCAGAAAATCGCCAGTAATTATATTTCCGGCTTTATTATTTTGTCCGACCGCTCCATCCGCTTGGGCGACCGCCTCACCGTAAACGACTTCACCGGCTATGTCACCAAGATCACTTCCCGCTTTGTGGTTTTGCGCAGCGCCGGTGGTGCCGAAGCGCTGGTGCCGAACGACAATTTTATTTCCTCTACCGTGATTAATGAGTCCTACACCGGCAAGTCCTTATGGACCAGCCTGGATGTTCAGGTAGCCTACGCCACCGATTTGCCACAGGCACTGGACATCATGACAACCGTGGCGGCTCGGCAGGAGCGCGTGGCCGCCGACCCGGCGCCCAACAGCTTTTTGGTTGGCTTTGCCGACTCTGGCATCAATTTGCGGCTGGGTTTTTGGGTGAATGACCCCGAAAACGGCTTTTTGGGGCTGAATTCGGCCATTTTGCTGGATATTTGGCGCCGCTTTAACGAAGAAGGCATTGAATTCCCCTTCCCGCAGCGCGAAGTGCGTATTCTGAACGATGCCGAAGACAACAATGTAGCAGCCGCTTCATTGCAAGCGGCAGCACAGCTTACGCGGCAAAACACCCGGTCCAACGAACCGGCCAGCGCCGGGGCCGACGCCGTTGACAGCTCCGAGCAAGACGGTGGTGCCAATGATAAATAGCACCGCCCCAACCGCGGCTTATAAACAACCTGTTTCGGTATTGGTATTGATTTATGGCACGGATGGACGGATATTGTTATTGGAACGTGCCGATCGCCCCGGATTCTGGCAATCGGTAACCGGCAGCCTAGAAGCAGGCGAAACCCCGTTTCAGGCAGCCTTGCGCGAAGTGGGCGAAGAAACCGGTTTGCAACAAACGGCAACACAGGCCTTATACGATTGGCAGCACAGCAGCGAATACGAAATCTACGCCCACTGGCGCCACCGCTATGCACCGGGCGTCACCCGCAACACCGAGCATGTGTTTTCACTGCAAGTGCCCGCCAACAGCGCCATTTGCTTGGCGGCCAAGGAGCACATCGCTTGGGGCTGGTATGATTTGCCCACCGCTGCGGCCAAAGTATTTTCGCCTTCTAATCGCGATGCGCTGCTGGCCTTGCCCCAGTATTGGCCACTTTAGCCAAGGAAACACCACCATGAACAGCATTACCGTAGCCACCTACAATATGCACAAAGGCATGTCTGCGCTCAACCAGCGCGTACAGCTGAGCCAAATGGCCGATGCCTTGCGCCAATTGTCGGCCGATGTGTTGTTTTTGCAGGAAGTGCAAGGCGAAAACCTGCGCCGGGCGCAAAAATTGGCCGACTTTCCACACGCGCCGCATCACGAAGTATTGGGCGAAGCGCTCACCTACCATCACCGCAGTTACGGCAAAAATGCCGAATTTGCCCAGCGCCACCACGGCAACGCCATTTTGAGCCATTTGCCCATTGCCACCAAAAACAATGTCAATATCAGCGTAAACAAATTGGAGCAGCGCGGCGTGCTGCATTGCGAAATCCAGCCCGACAGTTGGGATTTGCCTTTAGTGTGTTTGTGCGCCCACCTTAATCTGCGCGAGCCGGATCGCATCAAGCAATACCAAGCCATTTACGACTACGTAAACGAACACATCCACCCCGACAGCCCGCTGATTTTGGCCGGTGATTTTAACGACTGGCGCCACCGCTCTTGTGAAAACCTGGGCGAAAACTTGGGCTTAAACGAAGTATTCGCCAGCCAGGGCAGCCGCCCGAAAACCTTTCCTGCCCGCCTGCCGGTGCTCAGCCTCGACCGCATCTACACCCGCCACTTGGATATTGTGGCCACCCGCAGCCATCGCGGCGCACCGTGGCAGCATTTGTCCGACCACCTGCCGCTCAGCGCCACCCTCACGCCGCAACGCAACATTATTAAAGAACTGCGCCCGGCCTCGGCACGGCATGTGTAGCATTTTGGCTGCCTGAAAAGCCAATAACAAAGCCCCGCTAAAAGCGGGGCTTGTAGCTTAAAGAAGCCATCGGCAAACCGGCTTATTCCACCGTTACCGTAACCCCTTCGAGCTCATATTCCAAATCTTGCAAGGCTTGCACCTGTTCCGAAGGCGTAGCGGGCTTGTGCTCTACACCCATTAAAGTGCCTAAATACGGAAAAATCTGCGTCAAATTTTGTGTATTTTGCGGGGTAGCATGCAAGGTAAACGTGGGTTTGCCGGTATAGTTCAGGCGCCACCAGCTAGTCACTTGATAATTTTTCTCACTGTCCATCAGCACACTGAGTAATGGCGGGAAAGTCATATTTTGGCGCATGGCCACAATACGACCACGGCCATCCAAATAGAAATCGGTATGGGTTTTCATGGCGCCCAATATCTGTTCCATTTCGGTATCGCCGGGCTTGGCATATAACTTGGCAAACCAAGCCAAGGCTTCTATGGTGTTTTTATAATCTTCGGCACTGATGCCGGCTTGCGGGTTGTTTTTGGCCGTTTCCGCCAATTGGCTGCGCAGGCTTTCCATCATGGCCGCAGCCAATTGATTGCTTTGTTTCAGCGTGGTATCCAGACCCACCCGGTAACGGGCGCCCACTTTGCGGCCATCCTCATCCATATCCAGCTTTTGATAAGCCTGCTTGTCTAAGGCCGCATAACCATCATCAAGCGCTTTGGGTACCGCAGCCAAAATGCTTTGCATCGGAATGTGCTTGCGCCACTCTTCAGGCAGCCCTACCCGCACCAGCTTATCGCCCAAAGGCTGCATACTGGAGTCGGAAGCAAACATATCCACAAACGGCGCCACAGCAGCCGGATCCGCCAATAAGGACAAATCGTTGATATTTATTTGCATTGGTAATTTTATCGACACCATGGCATTGCGCGTATCGTAGCGTAATTCAGGAATCAGCTCGATTTTACCCGCCGGCAAATCCACGGCACCGGTATACGGCACTGATACGCTGCGCATCCAGTGGCGCATCCATTGGCTGTATTCGGTTTTTTTCTCTGCAGACACCACCGGCTCTGTTTCGGCAACTGTGGTATCTTCAGCAACGGCCACTGCTGCTGCGGCCGCAGTGGCTGCATCAGCAGCGGCGGCGGCAGTGGCTGCATCAGCAGCGGCACTGGCTGCATCAACAGCGGCGGCGGCATTTGCAGCGGCAGCATTTGCAGATGCGGTGCCTTCAGTACATTCATCCCCTCCGCCGATACATTTGGCCACTGCGGCCACCGCCGTATCCGCCAGTGCCGCCGAAGCTGCTTGCGCCGCAGGCACATCCACTTCCTGCACAAACATCTTACCTTCAAAGTTGTATTGATTATCGCGGGTAAGATTGTGCTGCACCGCGTAGCGCACCATTTCATCGGCGCTTTTATTGCCGATGCTGCTGCATGCACCCAGCACCAAAGCCGAGGTGGCCATGGCCAGTAGTCGAATAGAGGTTTTCACGACTGCTCCCTTTTAAGTAAATAGAACAAAAACACCAACACACTATAACAAAATCATCACAAAACACAACCAAAGGCTGCCTGAAAACGTTTGAATACCGTTTCAGGCAGCCTTTGCTGTGTTATTGTGCCTGCAATAACTGGCGCCAACGCGCCACTTGCGCCCGCACTTGCGCCGGCGCGGTGCCGCCCAAGTGGTTGCGTGCATTGAGGCTGCCTTCGGGGGTGAGCACTTCGTACACATCGGCATCAATCAGGCCGGAAAAGGTTTGCAGGGCTTGCAGCGGCAAATCGCTTAAATCCACATTCAGGCTGTCGGCATGGCGCACCGCCAATGCCACCACTTCGTGGCTGTCGCGAAACGGCAGGCCTTTTTTCACCAGATAATCGGCCAAATCGGTGGCGGTGGCAAAGCCTTGCAGCACGGCAGCGCGCATGTTTTCCGGCTTCACGGTAACGCCGCGCATCATGTCGGCATAAATGCGCAAGGTGTCGATTAAGGTGTCTACAGTGTCGAACAGCGGCTCTTTGTCTTCTTGGTTGTCTTTGTTGTAGGCCAAAGGCTGCGATTTCATCAAAGTAATTAAGCCCATTAAATGGCCGATAACACGGCCGGATTTGCCGCGCACAAGCTCGGGCACATCGGGGTTTTTCTTTTGCGGCATGATGGAAGAGCCGGTGCAAAAGCGGTCGGCAATGTCGATAAAGCCGAAACGCGGGCTCATCCACACAATTAATTCTTCCGATAAGCGCGACAGGTGCAGCATCACCAAACTGGCCGCGGCGGTAAATTCAATGGCAAAGTCGCGATCCGACACGGCATCGAGCGAATTTTGGCAAATGGCCTCAAAACCCAATAGGTGGGCGGTGGTTTCACGCTGAATCGGATAAGTAGTGCCCGCCAATGCCGCCGCCCCCAAAGGCATGCGGTTTACGCGGCCGCGACAGTCGGCCATGCGCTCGAAATCGCGCCCCAGCATTTCCACATAAGCCAGCATATGGTGGCCGAAGCTCACCGGCTGGGCTACCTGAAGATGGGTAAAGCCGGGCATCACCACATCGGCATTGGCATCGGCTAAATCTACCAAGGCTGCCTGAAGCGCCTGAATCAGGTTTTGGATGGTGCTGATTTCATCGCGCAGCCACAGGCGGATGTCGGTGGCCACTTGGTCGTTGCGGCTGCGGCCGGTGTGCAGGCGTTTGCCCGCATCGCCGATTTTATCGGTGAGCCGCCGCTCAATGTTCATGTGCACGTCTTCCAAATCGAGCGACCACGCCATTTGTCCGGCTTTGATTTCGGCCTCAATCTCGGCCATGCCCTGCTTAATCGCCGCCACATCTTCGGCACTCAACAAACCAGCTTCGTGCAACATCTGCGCATGTGCCAGCGAGCCTTGAATATCCCACTTGGCCAGCCGTTGGTCGAAATCAATCGAGCCGGTGTATTGCTTCACCAATTCGCTTACCGGTTCGTTAAAACGGCCGGACCAGGTTTTGTTGTTCATCGATGGGTTCCTTTATTCGTATGGAATTGAATGACAAATGGGATAACAAGGCTGCCTGAAGGTTTTTTGTCTTTCAGGCAGCCTTGCGCAAACCAGTGCATAATTTCAAATAGACCTTGCAAGCATTACTCTGCTTGCTGCGCCAAGGGCGGGCCTTTCAGCTCCACGGTATTGCCTTCCGGGTCGTACACATAAATCGACGGCCCGAAGCCGTCGGCTCCGTAGCGCACTGCCGATGCTTCGATATCATAGCCGTGCTGAGCAAAATGGGCGCGGATGGCGGCTTCGTCAAAAGGCTCTATGCGCAGGCACAGATGATCCAAGTTGGCGTGCTGTTGCAGCGGCACGCCGCGGCCGTTTTGCCCCAGCGGCGAAGTTGTCGGCACCAAGTCAATCAACGATGCGCCCGCACGCAGCTGAATCAAACCCAAATTGTCCAGCTGCCGCTCTTGGGTACAGCCAAGCACATTGAGGTAAAAATCAAGCATGGTTTCTTTGTTTTCGATGCGCAGCAGCACATGATCCAAACCCAGAATAGTAAATGCCATAATGCTTACTCCTATGCCACGCCACGGGCGCGGTTTTCATGAAAGGCTGCCTGAAAATCGGCAAAACGGCCTGCTTCAATGGCGGTGCGGATTTCGGCCATTAAGGTTTGATAATAGTGCAAATTGTGGATGGTATTGAGCTGGGCGCCCAAAATTTCGCCGGTGCGGTGCAAATGGTGCAAATAAGCGCGGCTGAAATTTTGGCAGGTGTAGCAGCTGCAGCTTTCGTCTAGCGGGCGGGTATCGTGCTTGTGTACAGCGTTTTTGATTTTCAAATCGCCAAAGCGGGTAAACAGCCAGCCGTTGCGTGCATTGCGGGTGGGCATCACGCAATCGAACATATCCACCCCGTGCGCCACGCCATACACCAAGTCTTCCGGCGTGCCCACGCCCATTAAATAATGCGGCTTGTGTGCCGGCATCATCGGCCCCACGGCGCGCAACATACGGTACATTTCCGGTTTGGGCTCACCCACCGACAAACCGCCGATGGCCAGCCCCGGAAAATCCAGATCTTCCAGGCCGCGCAGCGATTCTTCGCGCAAATCTTCATACATGGCGCCTTGTACAATGCCGAACAAGGCATTGCGGTTGCCCAAGCGGGCAAATTCGGCGCGGGAGCGCTCAGCCCAGCGCAAGCTCAACTGCAAAGACTGGCGCGCCTGAGCATGGCTGACATCGCCGGGCGGGCATTCGTCTAGCTGCATCACAATATCGGAATTGAGCACGGTTTGGATTTGCATCGAAATTTCCGGCGATAAAAATAATTTGTCGCCATTGAGCGGGCTTTGAAACGTACAGCCCGCCTCGGTGAGCTTGCGCATTTGCGCCAGCGAAAACACCTGAAAACCACCGGAATCGGTGAGAATCGGCTTATCCCAGCCGATAAAATCGTGCAAACCGCCAAATGCGGCCACCACATCCAAGCCGGGGCGCAGCCACAAATGAAAGGTATTGCCCAAAATAATTTGCGCTTGAATGTCGTGCAGGTTTTGCGGCGTCATCGCCTTCACCGAGCCGTAGGTGCCCACCGGCATAAATACCGGCGTTTCAATGCTGCCGTGGTTGAGTTCAAGCGTGCCGCGGCGGGCGTGGCCGTCGGTTTTGTGTAGGGTAAATTTGAGCATAGTAGTACAGTGGGGTTTCGGTATTTTTAAGTAATATCAATTTGGGTTTGGCGCATTAAGAGCCTGTTCACGGTCTTTTTTGTAGCGGATTTTAGTGCAGAAACGGGTGCAGGCAAGGCAAAAAGCACAGCCAAAGCCCGCTTTGGTGCGCATTTTTAACGCAGCATGTGCCTGTTTATGTGCTGAAAACAGCACAATAAAAGATTGTGAACAGGCTCTAAGCCAATATCCACATTATTTTTCATTTATGGCTTGCAGGGCGCGATTATAGCCCAAAGCGCCGTTTTTGGCTGCCTGAACCCCGTTGCCGCTGCCCTGTCTGCTTGCCAAGATAGCGGCGCATCAGCTAAAATACTGCCTTTGCGCAGGCATATAGCTCAGTTGGTTAGAGCACCACCTTGACATGGTGGGGGTCGTTGGTTCGAATCCAATTATGCCTACCACCTTTGTTTAAACAACAAAAGCATGCGGTGCAATCGCAGCTTTTGTTGTTTTTGCTGTTCAGGCAGCCTGTTTGCCCGTTTTTGGATTTATTTGGAGTTTGCATGTTACACATCACCCTGCCCGACGGCTCCGTCCGTTCTTTTGAAGCCCCCCTCAGCGTACACGACGTGGCGGCTTCTATCGGCACGGGCTTGGCCAAGGCCGCGCTGGCAGGCAAGGTAAACGGCAAACTGGTGGACACTTCATATGTGCTGGATGCTGATGCCGATTTGGCCATCATCACCGGCAAAGATGCCGAAGGCTTAGACATCATCCGCCACTCTACCGCCCACTTGATGGCCTATGCCGTGCAGGAACTATTCCCCGGCGCGCAAGTCACCATCGGCCCCACCATTGAAGACGGCTTTTACTACGACTTCGCCTACGAGCGCCCGTTTACCCCGGAAGACCTCAGCGCCATCGAAGCCAAAATGACTGAGCTGGTGAAGCGCGATATCCCGGTGGAGCGCTTTGAATTAAGCCGCGACGATGCGGTGAAATACTTCTTGGATTTGGGCGAAAAATACAAAGCCGAAATCATCCAGAGCATTCCCGCCGATGAAGTGCTGTCGCTCTACCGCGAAGGTGATTTTACCGACCTGTGCCGCGGCCCGCATGTGCCCTCTACCGGCAAATTAAAAGTATTTAAACTGATGAAAGTGGCCGGTGCCTATTGGCGCGGCGACAGCAACAACGAAATGCTGCAACGTATTTACGGCACAGCTTGGGTAAATAAAGAGGATTTGAAAGACTACCTCTATCGCTTGGAAGAAGCCGAAAAACGCGACCACCGCAAACTCGGCAAACAATTGGATTTATTCCACTTGCAAGACGAAGCGCCGGGCATGGTGTTTTGGCACCCTAAAGGCTGGAATTTGTGGCAAAACATTGAGCAGCACATGCGCCGCGAGCTCACCGCTGCCGGTTATCAGGAAATCAAAACCCCGATGATTATGGATCGCAGCTTGTGGGAAAAATCCGGCCATTGGGAAAACTACCACGAAAACATGTTCATCACCGAATCGGAAAAACGCACCTATGCGGTAAAACCGATGAACTGCCCCGGCCACGTGCAAGTGTTCAACCAAGGCCTGCGCTCCTACCGCGACCTGCCCATGCGCCTAGCCGAATTCGGCTCTTGCCACCGCAACGAACCTTCCGGCGCCCTGCACGGCCTAATGCGTGTGCGCGGCTTTGTGCAAGATGATGCGCATATTTTCTGTACCGAAGCGCAAATTGTTGAAGAATCCAAAGCGTTTAACCAATTGGTGATGCGCATTTATCAGCAGTTTGAATTCCATGACGTAGCGGTAAAACTGTCGTTGCGCCCGGAAAAGCGCGCCGGTAGCGATGAAACTTGGGACAAAGCCGAGCAAGGCTTGCGCGACGCCTTGGCTGCCTGCGGCGTGAGCTGGGAAGAATTGCCCGGCGAAGGCGCGTTTTACGGCCCCAAAGTGGAATACCATATTAAAGACGCGCTGGGTCGCTCATGGCAATGCGGTACCTTACAGCTCGATTTTGTGCTGCCTGAGCGCCTTGGTGCGGAATACGTTACCGAAGACAATGGCCGCGCCCGCCCGGTAATGCTGCATCGCGCCATTTTAGGCTCGATGGAGCGCTTTATCGGCATCTTGATTGAAAACCATGCCGGCTCTTTCCCTTTGTGGCTGGCACCAGTGCAAATGGTGATTATGAACATCACCGAAAACCAAGCCGACTACTGCCGCGATTTGGCCGAGCGCCTCACCACCGCCGGTTTCCGCGTGGATTTGGATTTGCGCAACGAAAAAATCGGCTACAAAATCCGCGAGCACAGCTTGCAACGCCTGCCCTACCAATTGGTGGTGGGCGATAAAGAAAAACAGGAAAACAAGGTTGCCGTGCGCCGTCGCGGCGGTGAAGACTTGGGGCAGATGCCGATAGAAGATTTTATCGCCCATCTCAAACAAGAAATCGCCTTGTTACAACATTAATCTGAAGAAGGAGTACTGTCATCGCTCAAGAACGTGAAGCACGCATCAACGGTGAAATCACCGCCAAAGAAGTGCGTTTAATCAGCCAAACCGGCGAACAACTGGGCGTGGTTTCCACGCGCGAAGCCATGGACATGGCCGCAGAACAAGATGTGGATTTGGTGGAAATCTCCCCCACCGCCAAGCCACCCGTGTGCAAATTGATGGATTTTGGCAAATTCAAATACGAACAAGCCAAAAAACGCGATGAAGCCAAAAAGAAACAAAAACAGGTGCAAATCAAGGAAATCAAATTCCGTCCCGGCACCGATGATGGCGACTACAACATCAAAATGCGCAACATCAACCGCTTTTTGGAAGACGGCGACAAGGTGAAAGTCACCTTGCGCTTCCGCGGCCGCGAAATGGCCCACCAAGAGCTGGGCGCGCAATTGCTCAAACGCGTGGAAGCCGATTTGGCCGAAGTGGGCAGCGTAGAGCAGTTTCCGAAAATGGAAGGCCGCCAAATGGTGATGATGATTGCGCCGAAGAAAAAATAAACACCAATAAGCCTTGTCGAATCGATGCGTCGGCATTTCAGGCAGCCTTTTAAATAGGCTGCCTGAAACCCATCCTCTTACCGCAAAATCACTTTTTTGCAGCATCCGCATCACATCGGCACCGCAAAACTTGTATTATCGCCAGCTTATGGCTATAATGCTCAGCTTCGCTCGGATTGCCGTGCCGAACGAAGCACAACAACGGCAATAAAACCGTGGTGTACGGGTCTGTTTTCTGAAAACAAGTATTGCTAAGACCTGTTCACAATCTTTTTTAGAGCCGGTTTCAGTACAGAAACAAGTGCAGGCAAGGCAAAAAGCACAGCCAAAGCAAGCTTTGGCGCGCATTTTTAACACAGCATGCGCGTGTTTATGTGCTGAAAACGGCATAATAAAAGATTGTAAACAGGTTACAAGGCAATCACCCCTCACCTTATCCCAAAACGATGGAGTAATCCCATGCCAAAAATGAAAACCAAATCGAGCGCTAAAAAGCGCTTTAAAGTGTTGGGCAATGGTGGTGTGAAACGCGCTCATGCGTTCAAGCGTCATATTTTGACCAAAAAAACCACCAAAAACAAACGCCAATTGCGCGGCACCTCTATGGTGAACGAACGCGACATGGCTTCCGTTTCCAAAATGTTGCCCTACGCTTAAGGAGTTAAACCATGCCACGCGTAAAACGCGGTGTAACCGCACGTGCCCGTCATAAAAAAGTATTAGCCCTGGCCAAAGGCTATCGTGGTCGTCGTAAAAACGTCTACCGCGTTGCCAAACAGGCGGTAATGAAAGCAGGCCAATATGCCTACCGCGACCGCCGCCAGCGCAAACGCCAATTCCGTCAATTGTGGATTGTGCGTATCAACGCCGCCGCCCGTGAAAACGGCTTGTCTTACAGCAAATTCATGAACGGCCTGAAACGCGCCGCCATCGAAATCGACCGCAAAGTGCTGGCCGATATGGCTGTATTCGACAAATCTACCTTTACCCAACTGGCCGAAAAAGCCAAAGCCGCACTGGCTTAAACCGGGTTTAAGTAGCCAAAAAAGGAAACTTCGGTTTCCTTTTTTTATTTCAGGCAGCCTATAGGCTGCCTGAAAGCACGCCTGCCTTTGCAGCGTACAAAACACTGTTTTTCCGCCCTTATTCGCGTTAAAATAAACCCTTTGTGCCCGGCCGCTTTGCGCCTGCCGCCACATCACCCCAATACCAATCTTCAAAGACCAACACCATGATGGAAAACGCCAACCGCATTGTTGCCGAAGGCATTAGCGCCGTAAACAGTGCTGCTGATTTAAACGCACTGGAGCTGATTAAAGCCCGCTATCTGGGCAAAACCGGCGAACTGAACGCGCTGCTGAAAACCTTGGGTCAAATGAGCCCGGACGAGCGCAAAACCGTGGGCGCCCACATCAATGAATGCAAAAACCGGTTTCAGGCAGCCTTCAATAGCCGCCGCGATGCGCTCAACGAAGCCAAGCTGCAAGCCCAATTGGCCGCCGAAGCCTTGGATGTAACTTTGCCCGGCCGCGGCCAAGGCAGCGGCGGTCTGCATCCGGTTACCCTCACCTTGCAACGCATTGTCGAGCTGTTTCACGGCATGGGCTTTGAAGTGGCCGACGGCCCCGAAATCGAGAATGATTTTTACAACTTTCAGGCGCTGAACATTCCCGCCAACCACCCGGCACGCGCCATGCAAGACACCTTTTACGTGGAAAACGGCGATGTATTGCGCACCCACACCTCGCCGATTCAAATCCGCTATATGCTGGATAAAAAAAATCCGCCCATCCGCATTATTGCGCCCGGGCGCGTTTACCGCGTGGATTCCGACGCCACCCATTCGCCCATGTTCCACCAAGCCGAAGGCCTATGGGTGGAAGAAGGCGTGAGCCTGGCCGACTTAAAAGCCGTGTTTACCGACTTTATCCGCCGCTTTTTCGAGCGCGACGATTTGCAAGTGCGCTTTCGCCCCTCATTCTTCCCCTTTACCGAGCCTTCCGCCGAAATCGATATTCTGAGCGACAACGGCAAATGGCTGGAAGTGGGCGGCTGTGGCATGGTGCACCCCAATGTACTGCAAAACGTGAATATCGACCCCGAAAAATACACCGGCTTCGCCTTCGGCATCGGCTTAGACCGCTTTGCCATGCTGCGCTACGGCGTGAATGATTTGCGGCTGTTTTTTGACAATGATTTGAATTTTTTAAAGCAGTTTAATTAAATCAACATGAGTGGCGTATCCATCAGCCATAGTGCTGCCATTCCTGAAATCTTAATCGACACCATCGCATCGATTATCGAACAGGCACGCCACCATGTGCGCCAAAGTGTGAACAGCGCCATGGTGCAAAGCTATTGGGAAATCGGCCGTCTGATTGTGGAGCATGAGCAGCAAGGTGAAAAACGGGCCGCTTATGGTAAAGCGCAATTACAGCACATCTCCACCCAATTAAGCGCACGCTTGGGCAGAGGCTTTGATGTCACCAATTTGCGCAATATGCGCAGCTTTTATTTGGCCTTCCCCATTCGAGAGACAGTGTCTCTCGAATTGAGTTGGTCGCATTACAACCGTTTAAGCCGCATTACCAACCCCGAAGCAAGGCAATGGTATGTGCAAGAAACATTGATACAAAATTGGAGCGTGCGCGCACTGGACCGCCAAATCAGCAAACTCTACTACGAGCGCTTGTTGGCCAGTCAAAATAAGGCTGTTGTAATCGAAGAAGCCGCCGAACAAACCGGCTTATTGGCCGACAACATCCACCACTATCTGTGTGACCCCTATATTCTTGATTTTTTGAATTTGCAAGACAAAACTTATCAAGAAAGTGATTTAGAACAAGCTATTATTGATAACTTGCAGGCCTTTTTACTGGAGATGGGCAAAGGTTTTGCCTTTATCGAACGACAGCAACGCATCCGCTTTGCCGACGAAGATTTTTATATTGATTTGGTATTTTACCACTACAAATTAAAATGTTTTGTGCTGGTGGATTTAAAGCTCGGCAAACTAAAACATCAAGATGTCGGCCAAATGGACACCTATGTACGCTTGTACAACGAAAAGCACAAAGCTGCGGATGACAACCCCACCATCGGCTTGGTGCTCTGCAGTGAAAAAAGCGATGCAGTAGCCCGATACTCCGTTTTATCCGATCAAAAACAGCTTTTTGCACTGAAATACCTGCCTTATTTGCCCAGCGAAAGCGAACTGCAAGCGGCATTGGCGCAGCAACGTGAAGCAGCTTTGCTGCGATTAAACAAGCCAAGATAAAGTAAGCAAACGCACAATCTAAATAAAAAACCAACCTACTGAGATTTAACATGCAATTTTCGCACAACTGGTTAAGCACCTGGGTCAACCCCGATTTGTCTGCCGAGCAATTAGCTCATCTGCTCACCATGGCCGGGCTGGAAGTGGAAGAAGCCGAGCCTGCCGCCCCCGCCTTTAGCGGCGTGGTGGTGGCCGAAGTAAAATCGGTGCAAAAACACCCCGATGCCGACCGCCTTAACATCACCCAAGTGGATGCCGGCACCGGCGAATGGCTGCAAATCGTTTGCGGCGCGCCCAATGTGCAGGTTGGCATTAAAGTGCCCTGCGCCCTGCCCGGCGCGGTATTGCCCGGCAATTTCAAAATCAAGCCCACCAAAATGCGCGGCCAAGTATCTAACGGCATGTTGTGTTCGGCCAAAGAACTGGGGCTGCCTGAAGACGTAGACGGCTTGCTGATTCTGGCCGCAGATGCCCCAGTGGGCGCAGATATCCGCGCCCATCTGGATTTGGACGACACCGTTTTCACCCTCAAAATCACCCCCAACCGCGCCGATTGCCTTAGCATCAAAGGCATTGCCCGCGAAGTGGGTGCGCTAACCCAAGCCACGGTAACCCCAGTGGCCGAACAAACCGCCAACGTAAGCATTGACGATATCCAGCCGGTGCGCATTGATACGCCTACCGATTGCGGCCGCTTCCTTACCCGCGTGATTCGCGATGTCAACGCCGCCGCACCCACGCCCGCATGGCTGAAACAACGCCTGCATCGCAGCGGCGTGCGCAGCATTTCCGCCTTGGTCGACATTGGCAACTACGTGATGTTGGAGCTGGGTCAGCCCATGCATGTATTTGATGCCGACACCCTTTCAGGCAGCCTGATTGTGCGCCGTGCCACGGCGGGCGAAACCTTGGCCTGCCTGAACGAAAAAACCGTTACCCTGCAAGCCGATACCTTGGTGGTGGCCGACGAAACGCAAGCGCTGAGCATGGCCGGGCTGATGGGCGGCAATGCCAGCGCCGTTCATGAGGCCACCCGCCATATCGTGCTTGAATGCGCTTGGTTCGCTCCCGCCATTATCGCCGGCAAAGCGCGCCAATACGGCTTTGGCTCCGATTCATCTTTCCGCTATGAGCGCGGCGTGGATTACGCCTTGCAGCAACAAGCAATCGAACGCGCCAGCGTGCTGATTGCGCAAATTTGCGGTGGGCGCTGCGGCCCGGTAACAGAAGCGCTGGGCAATCTGCCCTCGGCACAGCAAGTGCCGCTGCGTTTGGCGCGCGCCGAAAAACTGCTGGGCGTGCCACTGCAAAGCACACAAGTGGAAACCATGTTGCGCCATCTGGGCTTGCAACCGCAGGCCAATGCCGCCGGTTTTGATGTTACCGCCCCCAGCTTTCGCTTTGACATCGCCATCGAGGCCGATGTGATTGAAGAAATCGGCCGCGTGTATGGCTACGAAAACATCCCTGATCAGCACACCAGTGGCCGCTTGGCGATGATTAAGCTGCCGGAAACCCGGCAAACTCGTTTCGACATTTACCGCCAAATGGCTGCGCGCGGCTATCAGGAAGTGGTGAGCTATGCCTTTGTTGACGAAGCATGGGAGCGCGACTTTGCCGCCAACAGCCAGCCCATCCGCCTGCAAAACCCGATTGCCAGCCACATGAGCGTGATGCGCTCCACCCTGTTTGGCGGCCTGGTTGAAGTGTTGCAAAACAACCTCAACCGCAAACAAAACCGCGTGCGCGTGTTTGAAGTGGCGCGCGTGTTCCACAAAAACAACGATGCCAGCTTTAGCCAAACCGAAAAAATCGGCGGCTTGGCCTATGGCTTGGCGCTACCGGAGCAATGGGGCGAAAGCAGCCGCCACATTGATTTTTACGATGTTAAAGCCGATATCGAAGCCTTGCTCGGCCGCCAAACCGTGCGCTTTCAGGCAGCCCAACACCCGGCACTGCACCCCGGGCGCACCGCCGCCATCATGCTGGGCGGTGAAACCATCGGCGTCATTGGCGAATTGCATCCCAAATGGTTGCAGCAATACGATTTGCCGCAAGCACCCTTGTTGTTTGAAGTGAATTTCGACACCGTATTGCAACGCGATAAAGTGCGTTACCAACCGCAATCGAAATTCCAGCCCGTGCGCCGCGATTTGGCCTTTGTGCTGCCCGAAGCCACCACCGCCCAAACCTTGCTTGATGCACTGGCCAGCATAAACAACCCGCGTATCCGCCAAATCAACCTATTCGACGTGTACCGTGGCACAGGGCTGCCTGAAGGCATGAAAAGCATTGCCGTCAACATCCAGCTGCAAGACCAAGACGCCACCCTCACCGACGCGGATGTCGACGCGATTATGGCCGCCCTGATTGAAGCCGCCCGCACTGCCGGTGCACAATTGCGCGGATAGAGCAAAAGAACTTGTATTTTTATGTTTTATTCGCTTGAATATAAACACCATTTTGGCGATAATACGCCCTTGTTTTTAAGAAAGTAATGGTATGACTTTAACCAAAGCCGAATTGGCCGACATTTTGGTAGACAAAGTGGCCGGCATGACCAAGCACGATGCCAAAGAAATCGTGGAACTGTTTTTTGAAGAAATCCGCACCACCCTTGAGCGCGGCGAAGAAATTAAAATCTCCGGCTTCGGCAACTTCCAGCTGCGCGACAAACCGCAACGCCCCGGCCGCAACCCCAAAACCGGAGAAGAAGTGCCTATTTCCGCCCGCCGTGTGGTAACCTTCCACGCATCGCAAAAACTCAAAGGCATGGTGGATCATTTCTATGGCAAGCAACAATCTTAACGCACTGCCCCCCATTCCGGCGCAACGCTATTTTTCCCTGCACGAGCTGTGCCGCTTGGCCGACATCAGCCCGGCACAGTTTGCTGTTTGGCAACACGAAAACGGTGTGGTGGTGGGCTACGGCGGCAGCCGCTACACCCGTCGCGATGTGCTGAAAATGCGCCAACTCAGCCACACTTTTGCCCCGTATGTGGACGCCTTTACCCGCAATCAAACCGATGTAAACGGCAACCCCGCCATCGATGCGGATGAAGCCCGCCAACAATTGCAAAAATTGTTAAGAAACATCGAAACCGCACTTGCCAAATAAACGGTGTTCTTCTATAATTCCGCTTCTCTTGAGTCGGAGTGTGGCGCAGTCTGGTAGCGCACTTGCATGGGGTGCAAGGGGTCGAAGGTTCGAATCCTTTCACTCCGACCAAATAAAACAAAGGTTTAGCTGAATTTTAGCTAAACCTTTATTTTTTATGTTTCTCATGGGGTAGACGGTGGGGTAGATAAAAAATAGATTGCTATTGAACGCTATTGTTAACGTTTAGACATTTAAGCTTGGTTTGGCTATTCACCACCTTATTAGTCAGCTTGCATTACCACCTTATCAACAACCCCAACTTCTCTCTACTGCAGTTTCTGTTCCAATCTGTGTTACCGGAGCCTGCACAACATCAGAACTACTAAGCCATCATTCTTGCAGATCCACTTCAAAGCTCTTAAGAAATACATCTTCCCAAGTGTGGTAGTCAAATGAAGCTATTTTCTCACACTCTCGCAGCCAAGCATCACGCATAATTTTATTATTGGGCAAGCCATTGCTTGCTTTTACCACCAATAAAGTGATATCGGGTATTTTCTTTCGAGTGCAGAAATCGGCAATGTGTCTCAGCAATTTCTTTGTGGTCAGATGATGGCCACTTTGCATTTTGTGCGTCAATGCTTTAAACGTAATGGTTTTATCTTGAGGAGCCAATTCACTTAATTTAATCCAAATATTCAACAAAACTTCATCTATCGGCAATGCTGAGGCAGAACGTTGATTAGAAGGTGTTATCCCCATGTTTTCATGCTGGATGTCCAGCAGTTCATCTAACTGCTGTTGTGATAGCTTAAGATGGCCAAAGCGCGCTACATAGCCCAAATCAATGGCAAAAAAAGTATCTTCATTCAACTGATTAAAATAGATGGCTAAATCGTGTAGGTGCGTCTTTAATTCAGCGAGTTCTTGGAATGAGACAAAATCCCGTTGCCCAATTTGACAAAGCATTTTCTTGCTTACTAGGCTCTTCTTGATGGCTTTCTCCGCCATCACTGCTTTGAGTCGATGTGCTGTTATTTTCAATTCATCCTCCTATTTTTCTAAATTGATAGCTATTCTATATCACAGATTATTTTATCTTAATATTTTACTTAAGAAAAATCTAAATAAGAAATATTAAATACCAATATTTAAATATATATTGATTTTAATAAAATTTAAAAATAAATTTAACTGTTGATGTTTTTTTATATCAGATATAAAGTTATATCTAAATCTATAATCCTCGGTAATTTTCGGAGATATTATGCGTAAAAATGAAAAAAAACAGATTTCAGAATTGGCAAATACAATTGTCAATTCAGTGATGCTGGAAAAGTTATTTCTATTGCCACTTTTTTGTGACAGAATCAGTGAAGCATGGAAAAAAATACTTCCGTCAGATCAGCAGGCAGAAGTTTCAATATTATCCAGAATAGAATCTGAATATTTCGACAGTGACATCAGGAATAGATTACTCAACTTGAAATACCATTTAAACGATGTTTCATTATTAATTGGCAGGTATAAAAAAATACAAGAACGCAACCAACGAGAAAATTCAGATACTAAGTGTAAGCTCTCATTCGAAGAAGAATTGCTTTTTATAACACCAGATACTAGTAAGTACTACTATCTACCAACAACATCTGAAGACGGTTTATATGTTGACTTCTACCGTCTTTTTAAACTGAAACCAATTTCAGGAGCGATAATTTTAGAAGACAAGAGGTTATTCTTGAGGCAAGAGCTGACGTTAGATGATTTATTTAAATTGGATAATGAGTATCAAAAGAAATTCCACACCTACCGTAAACACCAACAACACATGTTAGCGGTAATGGCCGGGCAACCCCAAAAAGGGCACGTAGGCATCCATCTTAATTTATTGATGCGCAATGGTCCTATGGATACAATTGAGCTAAGTACATTTCAGCAATATCGAAGGCGATTGCTAAGAGCGCTTACACAGCTCAAGCCCGATATTGAATACGTTTGGTTATTGCGTAATGAAATGTTTCGTGGATTCAATTTGCATTTGATGGTCAATGACTTCAGACTCCATGGTTTGATTATTGAGTTGTGGCAAGAAATTACCCACGGCCAAGGTAGCTGTTGTCACATGGACTGGGGAAAAAACAGGGCTGATATTGAACATGTTACCGAAGCATTGGCCTTTCTAAGGCCGATGTTTTTAGAACGCAGTGATGATTGGGGAGGCACTCGGCGCTATGGAGCAAGTAACTAATTACACAAATACATCACCTATTTTAGCATATTTTAGTTTGGTGGCCGATACCCTATCGTGCTTAATGCAATGTGTAAAATTGAGGGAATACACGTGGAAGAAACAGATTGACCAATTTCACAAAAACATTCGTTTTGTCAATCCGAGCAATCACAATCAAAGTGCGATTGATTTTATGCAGCGTTTATCTCTGTTTAACCATCCAGATCTCTTAAATTACCCACATACGAATCATTGGCATTGGGTGTACCATCCTTATCTGGATGGATTGCATACTGTAAACACTATAACTGAATCTAGATCTACTTTTTACAAGATTTTTAATGCACATCAAGTCAATTCTGCAATACAAGCGGCGGATATTGGCTGGTGTTATTTATCGCTAGTAAAAAAATTTCTCTCTAAAAATGCCGATAAAAAGCAACTTCGGCGGTTTCATGAAAACCACAAACGCCATCAATCCGCTGTCGTGGACTTGGTGCAAAAATACTACCATTCCGAACCCGACCCACAAGGTCAAGTATACCAATTCAGCTATCCATTCTCAGAACAATTCGATTATACCGATACCAGTGTTGAACGCATGTTAAATGAATTTGGGGGCTACTGGGGGAAGTTGATAAATGATATCAAAAGTGTGGATACAAATTTAAATGTTAAGATTCATTTTATTAAAAAATTGAATGTCTTATTTGACCCTCCCCGAATGAATGGATTGGTTTATATTGAAAATTTTAAAAATGAACATCTTAAATTATCGGATTATCCAAAACTGAAGCTTGAGCCAATTAATCTGCCACCCCTACCTACTCTCTTACCAACAACCGATTTAAAATCAAAGACAGATGTCAAAAATGGCGTCCTCAAAGCTTATCGGGAACAACAGGTAGAAAAAAGAGCGGAAAAAAAGAAGCTATTCAATCAAGAAGTAGAACGGGTTAAGCAATTTTTACAACTGGATTTGGAAATGGTGGCTCAGTTAAAATTTAGCACTCAAGATGAACCGGGTAACTTGACCAATAAGAGTAAAAAGCGCTTTTTTTCTACATCATATTCAATCGAATAGTGTAGGTGGTCAGTAAAAATATTGAACCTGCCATGGCCAACGATTAAAAATTTTTTACAGGGCAAAGGGTTGTATGAGCGATAGGTACGTTAAGTTTTTAACCTACCGACTCTCCAATTTAACTTAACTGGAGTTTTCATACATGCAACCCGAAATCAAAATCCTGCGTATCACGGCACTGGCCAACAAATTGTCAATCAGCAGATCCACCATCTATGATTGGCTCAACCCCCACTCTCCCCGTTTTGACGAATCATTCCCCAAACCCATCAAACTAGGCCAATCGTCCACCGGATGGCTGTCCAACCATGTGGATGACTGGCTGCAAGCCAAATTCCTTGAGCAGCACAGTGCTTCAGAAGACCTGCAATAGGGGTTGAGATGAAACCAAACCAGACACCCGCAAAAAGCCCTTGAGTCAAACCAAGGGCTTTTTGCGGGCTGTTTGGTGTGTATTCGGTTTGCCTGATTTTCCTGATTCTAAAAAATTTCAGACACATATCACTACTGTGAACGATTCAAGTTCTTTTATTCCTTTTGCAGGCTTAGGCCTGCTTTCTTTGTTTACGGAGGTGATTAAATGCAATGTCCGCAATGTGATTCAAACCGAATCCAAAAAATCGATTTCGCCAAAAAGGCGGGTGCTTCAGTAGGAATGGTCGGCGGCGCGGCCAGTGGTGCTGCCGGGGCGATGTCTGGCGCTAAAGCCGGGGCGATGCTGGGTGCTGTGGCCGGACCTGTGGGTGGCGCACTCGGTGGTTTGGCCGGTGCGCTATTGGGCGGTTTGATGGGCGGTACTGCCGGTACGGTGGTGGGTGCCCGGGTTGGCGAAGTTGTGGATCGCCAAGTGTTAAACAACCACCGTTGTTTGTCGTGTGGTTATCAATTTTCAGTTGATGAGGAGGATGTGTGATGAGTCATTGTGTTGAATCCATGGCCTATACTGAACAAGCACCTTGGCATAATCTGGGCAATGCCTTGCCGGCCAAACAACCGATTGAAGTATGGGCACAAGCAGCGGGTATGGACTGGCAGATTATGGAAAGTCCGGTGTATTACCAAGTACCGAATCCTTCGGCCGCTTCGCTGGTATTGCCGTTTGCCGAACAAAAAGTTTTGTTCCGTAGCGACAACCACCAACCTTTATCGGTGGTCGGCAGCCGGTATCAGATTGTGCAACCGCAGGAGGTGTTGGCATTCTATCGGGATTTGGCCGAGTATGCCGGCTATGAATTGGAAACCGCCGGGGTATTAAAGGGCGGCAAGAAGTTTTGGGCGTTGGCGCGTACCGGTAAAGAAACGGTACTTAAGGGCAATGATTTGGTTAAGGGGTACTTGCTGTTGGCCACTTCTTGTGATGGCACTTTGGCCACTGTAGCCACGCCCACCACCATCCGGGTAGTGTGCAACAATACCTTGGCCATTGCGTTAGATGGTGCGGTAGGTGCAGTCAAGGTGCCGCACAGTACCCGTTTTGATGCTGAAGCAGTGAAGCGCAAGCTGGGTGTTGCGCTCACACAATGGGATGGCTTTATGTACCGCATGAAAACCTTATCTGAATGCAAAGTTAAAACCCATGAGGCCATGAACTACTTTATGCGCGTGTTTTGTGACAGTGATCAGCATCAATCCGGCTTGGGTTTAAGCAATGAGCGAGCCTTGAAGAAAGTGCAAGCCATGTACGAGAGCCAAGGGCGGGGTGCCGAACTTCAGGCAGCCAAAGGCACGGCTTGGGGCTTGCTGTGTTCGGTAACCGAATTTGTTGACCACGAACGCCGCGCCCGCTCTCCTGAAAACCGTCTTGACAGTGCTTGGTTTGGCCAAGGTGCACTGGTCAAGCAAAAAGCATTGGATCAGGCATTGCAGATGGTGGCGTAACGAGTCCATGGGTGTTTTGCCGTACATAGCAAACCTTGAAGCCATTCAATATTCACTCCTACTCTCAAACCCAATGATTTAACTGCGGTTACCTAATAGCAACAATCCGATTGCCATTATTTTAACTGTTTAATCTCAAACACATTCTTGTAACCCCAATCACCAATTAACCCACATCAGCCCCATCGGCCCGGTTATCCGCAATGGATACCGGGCTGGTGGTGTTGGTGTATTTCAGGAGCAATATCATGTTCACCGCAAATCCTCAAGCGGGTCCTGCCGCTAAAAGCACGCGTTCGGTTCACCGCAGCGGCCATGCTTTACGTTTGATTAACACCAAAACCCTGCCACAACAAGATTGGTTGGCCATACGCAAACAAGGCATTGGCAGTTCTGATGCTGCCGCAGCGATTGGCCTTAATCCTTATCAATCGGCTCTGGCATTGTGGCTGGAAAAAACCGGTCGTGATGCCATGTTGGCCAAACCGGATGCGGATGACGACAGCCAGCCGATATACTGGGGCAGCCTATTGGAGCCTTTGGTTGCCGCCCAATATGCCAAACGCAGCGGCAACCGCGTCCGCAAGGTTAATGCGGTTTTACAGCATCCTGATTATCCATGGATGTTGGCCAATATCGACCGTGAAGTAATCGGCAATGCCGAAGTGCAAATTTTGGAATGTAAAACCGCCGGTATTCATGGTTCGCGCTTATGGCAGCACGGTGTACCGGAATACGTACAAATTCAGGTGATGCACCAATTGGCCGTTACCGGCCATCAGGCAGCCGATGTGGCGGTATTGATGGGCGGGCAGACATTGCAGCTGCATCGTATCCATCGCGATGAAGCTCTGATTGCACAACTGATTGAATTGGAGCAGCAATTCTGGCATTACGTCAGCACCGATACCGCACCGCCGGCCGATGGCAGCACTTCTGCCGAACAAGCTTTGCGCTGCTTGTTTCCACAAGACAGCGGCGAAGATGTGGATTTAACCCTGGATGCCGATCTTAATCATGTGTTTGAACAACTGGTTCACGTTCGCCAAGCCATCAAACAACATGAAACCGAAGAGAGCCGGTTACGTCAGCGCATTGAACAGACCATGGGTTCAGCCAGTCAAGCCATATTTCGTAACGGCTCGGTTTCATGGAAGCGCAGTAAAGACAGCATGGTACTGGATACGGAAAGGCTGCGTGCCCAATACCCGGAATTGATGGCGGCACACCAAACCCGCAAACCCGGCAGCCGCCGCTTTTTGCTGCATGCCGATATGTAATCAGCCCATGTTTCCGTCAGCATCCAGAGACACAATTGAAAAAGTATTAATCAATCTTTCAGGCAGCCTGTCGCTTACGCATTCAGGCAGCCTGAATCACCAAGGAGTACTTTATGTTAAAAGGCCTCGCATTGACCCCGCCGATTATCGGCCGGATTGCCATCGGTAAAACGGTTGAACGCAACGGCAAGCACCTTCCTGAAAAAGACGATGAATTCACCCTCACCACCCAAGTACAAAACAAAAGCGGCTGGATCAACCACCCCTTGGATGCCGCATTGCGCCAACAAAGCGGTAAATCCGATACTAAATTGCGCTGCATTCCCATCCGTCTGCTGTTTGATGCTCCTGATTTAAATTTGCGTGCCTGTTACAGCTTGTTTGACCGCCAGAGCGGCCGCCCTTTGTGTGTGGGCAATGGTGAAAATTGTAAACGGATGATGAACGGCCAAGCAGAGCAACATCCCTGCCCCGGGCCGGATTACTGCCCGCTGGGTGCCAATCAGCAATGCAAGCCTTATGCACGCATGAATGTGCGGATTGGGGATGAAGACGAGTTGGGCAGCTTTGTGTTTCGCACCACCGGTTTTAACAGCATCCGCACCTTATCGGCGCGATTGCATTATTTTCATGCAGCCGCCAACGGCATGTTGTCAACCTTGCCACTGGCCTTGCGTTTGCGCAGCAAATCCACTACCCAATCTTACCGAGCACCCATCTATTATGTTGATTTGGTGGTGCGGGATGGTTTTACACTGAATGAAGCCATTCAACAGGCACAGAATGAATATCACCAGCGCCAGCAAGCCGGTTTTAATCAGCCAGCCTTGGATGAAGCCGCGCGGATGGGTTTTGCTGCCGGTGTGTTTGAAGAAAGTGAGGAAGACGGCCAAGCGGTGGTGGCCGAATTTTTACCACCGCCGCTTGGTGCGCAAAACACCTCAGCCGATAATACTCGTCATCACAATGCCCCAAACGGAATGTCCACCCCCTTGGCCGATAAATTGGCAGGGAAAGCTGCCCGTCTGAGTACGGCTTCGTAAATCACCCTTTGTCCTTCAATAGCAACTCAACCCAACAGCACCCTCGTGGTGCTGTTTTTTTATCCCTGAAAGGAAAACACCATGCCCAACCATTGTACCAACCGATTCCGCTTTAGCGGCAGCCGCACCGACATTGCCCGGCTTAAAGCTTTACTGGTGGTTCGCCCGGATCCCGATGATGCCGCCCATGCCGGTGAAAGCCCTGTCATCGATTTTAACCGCGTTATTCCCATGCCGTCGGATTTGCAAATCAGCGAAGGCAGCGAAAGCCAGTTATCGCTCACCCTCTTTACGCTGCCTGAAACCGCCTTACTCAAAGATTGCACCAACAAATTCTACCCTTATCAAACCGATGCCTTACAGCAGGTTCTGTCACCCTTGTGTGATTGGAATCAATTAACCGTGGCCGACACCATCAAGCTGTTGGCTGCCGATCCACAACGGCAGCAACAATGCCGCATCAACATTGAGCTGGGGCGCACGTGTGCCAACAACATCCGTTTATACGGACACCCTACCTGGTATGGCTGGTCAATCGAACACTGGGGCACTAAGTGGAATGCCTATCATTGCACGATGGATGACAATGCTGATGAAAACAGCCTGTCCGGCTACTTTGATACCGCTTGGGCACCACCAGAACCGATTTACCATAAGATTGCCGCACTGTTCCCCTGTATCCAAATTGAGGTGCAATACATCGATGAAGGCGGCTTTTTTGCCGGAACCTATCTGTCGGACGGCAACGGCCAATTAATCGACATTGTTTGCAATGATGACGACTTTCGCATCTTTGCTGAAACACAGTTCGGCTGGGTGTTTAATGATGAGGAGGAAGATGAAGAACAGGAGGATAATGAGGGAAAAGATAAAGAACCGCATAAGGAACAAAAGCCCGTGCAAGTGGAGGAATTGGAACCCAGTCATGCAGCCCGAACCATCAGTATGTGCATGCCTTTGACACAAATCATTCACGGTCATTTACCCGATGATGCCGGCATCTTAAAACAGCCCTTGGTGCTCAATCACTGAGTGCGTTTCAGCCAATTCAATCCAACCACTTCAGCCATAAGCAAACAGCCGCGTCTTGTTGATGCGGCTATTTGTTTGTGTGGAGCATAATCATGCGTCATCTTTGTCATAATCACCTGACCCTTCACAGCCAGCATCCCTCAAGCCTGATACAAATCATACGGCACCTTTGGCTTGAACCTTATCAGCCTAACTGCACCCTGCCGCACAAAATCCGCCTACCGGTGCAGGATGTGCTGGAAGCGGCATTGCTACAGGCTGATGCTCATCAAATCAGTCTGCTGTTTATCACCCACAATCACCCTCCGGTCATGTCTTGTCAAATATTGGGACAGCAATATCCTGATGTGCAATACCGTTTACAATATCTGGATGAATTCGGCCTGTATGCCGGCTGCCTAACCCCAAGTACGGACAAAACATTGCGGCTGCAACCTTGTGATGGTGATGATGCCATTCGAACTATGGCCAATCAGATATTCGATTTAAGCTGGTAAGGCATTGATGGGTATATTGAACCATTGGGCAAACAGATATCTACAAGGTATCTGTTTGTCTATATTTGTTTTTGTCTTTAGCTTAATTTTTCTTTTTCTTGTTATCTTTCTTCGCATCTTGATTTTATTTCTTGGTTTCCTCTTTTAGTTTTTTCTGATTTATTTTTTGTTCTTTCGTGAAATGTTTATTTTGACCAATGGCTTATCTTATGAGCAGATGCTATTTGTGTATTGCCAATAAGGTGGTTTATTGCCTCAATACACTGCGCGCCATGCGGGATAAACGGTTGAAATAACATCAATCTATTTAGGTTCTGATGTTATAGAACAAAGAACCAGATACCGAGCTTGATTGACATCCTCTTTACTGGATGATTTATTTCTTATCTATTCATTGCTTTCTTATCATGTTTATTAATCCTTACATTATCAGCAACTTATTATTCTTTTATTTTCATGATATTGTCTTTTTTAGGAGCAGACTATGTTGCCTACATTACCTTTTCATACGGCTTATTCGATTAATCGGCAAAATCAGAATAAATTATTTCATTTAATAGACACGCTGTTTATTGATTATTCTAAGCTATTGGTTATCAGAGTAGATTTGGCTTTTATCAAAGAGTACGTACCCATGATTACCCCACAGTACTGCAAGAGCAAATTTACCCAGCTGCGCAACAATATGCGTGCCAATACCTTGTTCGAGCATTATTTGGCCTATGCTGCCAAGTTGGAATACGCGGCTGAAAAAGGTTGGCACTACCATGTTTTGTTTTTCTTTAACGGACAGTGTGTTCACGGGGATATTCATCTCTCTCAGCAAATCGGTGCGTATTGGAATACGATTATCAATCGTGATATCGGTTTGTATCACAGCTGTAATATGCACAAAGATCGCTATGAGTTCTCACCATTGGGTGTTATTGATTATGCGGATACTGAAAAGATTCAGCAGTTGAAGGCCATCTCGGCTTATTTGTGCAAAGAACAGGGTGGAGAAATGGAAGCTTGGCGTGACAGGGCTGGTAAAAGCCTACGTAGTTTTAATACCAGCCATTATCAGCCTAAAATAAGTGGTTTAGGCAGACCACGCCGTTATGGTTAGAAGGTATACATATACTGAATATACTGAAGAGGTAATGAATCAAGCAAGCACAGCGTTCAAATTGTGCTTGCTTGGTTTTAAGGCGGCGTTAACACAAATGCCTTGGTTATTTTGATGGCTTTGTTTGTTTCAATAGCCGCGTTTGTTCACCATGGCGCAGAATTTCATGTAGGCCGGTAAAACATCATCAAAATCACGTGGTACTTGGCGAACCTGTGCATTGGCATAAGACTTACCTGCATAATTCCAACGCCCGGTTGGAGAGAAATAACCGGCAACATACAAGCTATCTGAACCATCGGTACGCGTACATTTAACATCAGCCACTTGTACATTACCGCCATGTCGGTTAATAACCTCAAAGCTGCGGTCATCCAAATCAATGCTATAAAAATGCCAGGCAAATGCAGAGGCAGATGCCATGGTTAATAGCGGTAGAATAAACCATTTTTGCATATTTATGGGCTTTCTGCTTAGAAGCGGTTTATGTTCAAAATTAAGGTCTGCACGCACTCAACTCTTGTCTAAAGGAAGAACCACCGTTCAAGACATCATTGACCTTACAAGCATTGCCAGTGCAGGACAGCTTGTAATTAATGGTCTGATTTTGACCGTATTGTTTGAATTTGGCTTGTGTCAAACCATTTTGTAATACGGTAACGGTAACCTTGGCTTTGGTTTGAGGATCCTGATTGCCAAACATGGGATCTTCTTCAATACACATCCCGCCTTGACGTTCTACTTTATCGGCATGGCGGTAAGCTTGCTTCAGGCTGGCATCGGCATTGCGTTCGAGAACGACAGCACTATCCACACCTTGGCTGGCTGAACGGTACAAGGATTGTACGGTTTTGATTTTAAGGGCATCGTTGGCCATGGCTAAAGATGCGGACATGGTCAGTGCTGCGATAATGATTTTTTGCATGGTGATTCCTTTTTTTAGTGGGGTGGTGATTTTGAATTTACCGATATTGATTAAATCGCGATCCAAGTAAAGTGCTCCGGGCAGCTTCAGAGCCATTTTGAGCGGCTAGTTTTAGCCACAATGCTTCTTCTTTATTATTCAGTATTCAAGAGGGTGTAGCAGCTACCTTAAAAGAAGACTGTTATTTCTAAAGAAATATGTACATTTAAAAGCGTTATTTCTTACCAGTTATAGGTAGCAGAACCATCGGTAGTGATGATTTCAACTTGGTAAACTTTGTCACAACCTCTTTGGGTGTACTCTGGAAAGATTTTGATTTCGATACCGTAAAACAATTTACCGGTTTCGTGTACATGGGAAGGGAAATTGCAATTACCTTTATTAAAGATGATGCGTTCGACTTGCAACTCATCACCTTTATTTACAATAGACACACCTTCTCGGAGTTGATCAGTTAGCCAATGGCGTTCACTGAACTTACTCACTTCTAATTGTTCTGAAATACCAGGGTCACAAGCACTCAGTGCAATAGTAGAAATAGCGATGGTAATAATGGATTTAATATTCATTTGACGACCCCTTTAGTTAAGAATTAAAACAATTTTTCTCTGTTAATCAATATGTTTTATAGCCAATTTTGGAATAGCATAGAGCTGCTGTAACATAATTAAAGAGATGAAGAAGTCAATTTACTGTGCTTATTTATTCCCTAACGTCAAATGTATTTAGAAAAACAGTTACGTCGTAATGTGATATCAGATTTATGTGAGAAATAATATCTACAAAGTAAAACATCTCTTTAGGTTGAATTACAACCTATTTGGTTCTTCATGTCAATGGGTTGATAGGCGACCATCCAAGTCCACATGAAAGGACATGTATGGCACCGAACAAGATGAATCTGTTGAATCAGACCATTGGTAAAACCATCGCCCAGTACCGACAGGATAAAGGGCTGACACAAGACCAATTGGCAGAAAAGTTGAATATTGGTTATGAAGCGGTTTCGCGATTGGAGCGGGGTGTGGTGATGCCAACCGTAGCTCGATTGGTTGAGTTGGCAGAGATATTTGAATGTGAAGCAGCCGATTTGTTAATGCAAAGCAGTAACCGGGCAGGCGACCAAGCCGCATACATTCATGAGATGCTGTCAGGCTTAGCGGAAAGTGATCGCAGTTTGATTTTGTCGATGGTGCAACAACTGACTCGTCATCTTAAAAAAGATGATATTAAGCTTGATGTATAAGAGTGACAAAATTTCATGTAGTACATGATTACGTTAAGAAATGCTTGCTTATCTTTGCATAAGTGATTAGGATTATGAAGAATTGAATATAAAACCTAAAACTTGAGCAAATTCCAAGTCCATGATGAATCCAACATTTAAACAACGTTTCTTGATTAATGTATTGGCGGCGCTTTTTGTACCGACATGCGCACTGATGGCTGCGCCGCTCCCACCCGGCTCCCAGGAACAAGCCGACCGCTTACAACAAGAACAACTCATCCGCGAACAGCAACGCCAACAATTCCAGCAACAGCAAATGCAGCCCGCCGTTGATGTGCGTTTGGATGACACCGTCACACCACCACCTACCGCATTTTCCTTATCCCAGCCCGAATCCCCTTGTTTCGCCGTCCAACACATTACCTTAACGGGCAGCCAAGCTGCCCGTTTCCAATTTGCCTTAAACAAAGCCATTGCCCAATCCGGTTTCGAACCCGGCATGTGTTTGGGGGCACAAGGCATCAACCACATCATGACCTTGGCACAAAACGCCGTGATTGCCCGCGGCTACACCACCACCCGCATTCTGGCCGCACCGCAGGACATCAACAGCGGCACTTTGGTGCTGACGGTGATTCCCGGGCGCATCCGCCATATCCGTATTGACACCAGTGATGTCACCAACACCCATGCTGACCGCATCACCGCTTTTCAAAACGAGTTTCCGCTGTCTTCCGGTGACGTACTGAATCTGCGCGCACTGGAGCAGGGACTGGAAAACCTCAAACGCATTCCGACTGCCGAAGCCGATATCCAAATCGTCCCCGCCGATACCCCGGACGAAAGCGATGTGGTGGTGCTGTGGCGCCAACGCACCTTGCCCATCCGTGTGGCTTTCGGGGTGGACGACTCCGGCAGCAAAGCCACCGGCAAATACCAAGGCAGCGTCACCCTGTCAGCCGACAACCCACTGGGCTTGAGCGATTTGTTTTATGTGTCTTACAACCGCGACTTGGGTCACAAAGACAGCTACACCGATAAAGACGGCATCAAAACCGGCAGCGGCACCCGCGGCTATGCGGTGCATTATTCCGCGCCCTTTGGCAACTGGCTGCTGGGGTTCAACCACAATTACTACCGCTATCATCAAGCGGTGGCCGGTTTAAGTGAAAACTACGACTACAACGGCGAGAGCTGGAACAGCGATTTCGGCGTTAGCCGCTTGCTTTACCGCGATGCCCGCCGTAAAACCCAAGTTGGTGCCAAACTGTGGCAGCGCGAATCGAAGAACTACATCAACGACATCGAAGTACCCGGCCAGCGCCGCCGCACCGGTGGCTGGTCGGTAAATGTGGATCACAAAGAA
Organism: Paralysiella testudinis; assembly: GCF_016894345.1. Taxonomy (GTDB): domain Bacteria; phylum Pseudomonadota; class Gammaproteobacteria; order Burkholderiales; family Neisseriaceae; genus Paralysiella; species Paralysiella testudinis. The sequence goes on along the minus strand of NZ_CP069798.1, from coordinate 1,693,727 downwards.
TACCTGGGCAATGCCACCCTTAATCTGGGGGCAAGCTACAAACGCGGTACCGGGCGCAATCAAAGCCTGGCGGCGCCGGAAGAGCTGTTTAACGAAGGCAGCAGCCGCATGCAGATCATTAGTGCCGATGCCGGTTTGAACCTGCCGTTCCGGCTGGGCAAACAAGCGTTCAGCTACGACGGCAACCTGCATGCCCAGTGGAATAAAACCCCGCTCACCCCGCAAGACAAAATCGCCATTGGCGGGCGCTACAGCGTTCGCGGCTTTGACGGCGAACTCACTTTATCGGCCGAGCGCGGCTGGTATTGGCGCAATGACTTGGCGTGGCAATACCGCCCCGGCCATCAAACCTATCTCGGCGTGGATGCCGGCCATGTGTCCGGCCCTTCGGCGCAATACCTGCTCGGCCAAACCCTAATCGGCAGCGTGCTGGGCTTAAAAGGCCAAGTCAAAGCCGGCGGCAATCTGTATTACGACGTGTTTGTGGGCAAGCCGCTAAAAAAGCCGCAACACTTCCAAACCGCCAACACCACGGTGGGGTTTAATTTGAATTATTCGTTTTGATGGTCAATGTAATGAAATTTGATGGTATTGATGTTATTTCACCTAAACTATTTCCAAATGAATATTGGAATGAGGCGGAAGCTTTAGGTGCGATTACTTGGTTGTGGCTACATTCCGATAATTACAAGAATGCCCCACTTAAAGAAATGGCTGCCCGCGTTTTACCTATCATTAAGAATGGTCAATTCGCATTATTTAGCCGTAAAAGCCAACCATTGGGATACATTACTTGGGCGTATTTCAATCAGGAAGCCGAAACACGATATTTACAATCAGATCAATTATTGCTGGCCAATCAAGATTGGCAGAGTGGTGAAAGATTATGGTTAATTAATTGGTTTGCACCATTCGGCAACAGTAAGTTGATTAAACTTATAACGGGAACTTATTTATTTCCTACTCAATGCTTTCGCTCTTTGTACCATAAAGGTGATGTACATGGTTTACGCATTATGACCTTCAAAGGTGAGCGCGTTAGCGTTTCAGAAAAAGCACAATGGGTTACAAACCATCCGATTGTCTACCCTAGCAAGAATAAATTGAAATAATCTATTAAAAATCTAAATTTTTTTTATTTTTTGTTTTAACTATATTAAGCGAGCCCCATCATGAATAAAACCCTGTACAAAGTGATCTTCAATAAAAAGCGCGGCTGCATGGTGGCCGTCGCCGAGAACACTTTGCGCGAGGGCAAAAGCAATGCCGACAGCACCGCAGGTTCTGTTCATCTTGATGGCCGCCATGCCCTTTCAGGCAGCCTAAACCCGACCAGCCCTACCACCCGTTTGGGCATCCTCGGCTTCTCTTTATTGCTGGCCGCCGGTGCCGCCCTGATTACCGCCCCGGCCGCCCACGCTGCGGGCATCGCCGCTGACAAAGCCGCCCCCGGCAACCAACAGCCCACCATCCTGCAAAGCGCCAACGGCACCCCGCAAGTCAACATCCAAACCCCCAGCGCCGGCGGCGTCTCGATCAACCAATACCGCCAGTTCGATGTGGATCAAAAGGGCGCCATCCTCAACAACAGCCGCAACAACACCCAAACCCAAATCGGCGGCTGGATACAGGGCAATCCGTGGCTGGCCGGCGGTGAAGCCAAAATCATCGTCAATCAAATCAACAGCAGCAACCCCAGCCTGTTAAACGGCTATATCGAAGTGGCCGGCCGTCGTGCCGAAGTGATTATGGCCAACCCCGCCGGTATCCAAGTGAACGGCGGCGGCTTTATCAATGCTGCCGGCGTCACCCTCACCACCGGCCGGCCCGTCATCAGCAACGGTCATCTGGAAGGCTTCCGTGTGCGCAGCGGTAACGTTGGCGTGAGCGGTAAGGGTCTGGATACTTCCGGCGCCGACTACACCCGCATTCTCGCCCAAGCCGCGCAAATCAACGCCGGTATTTGGGCTAAAGAGTTGAACGTGATTACCGGCAGCAACGACATCGATGCCGCCGGTCAACACACCCCCGCCGCGGCTGATGCCGCAGCCAACACCCCCAAAAATCCGCCCACGCCCGGTGCCTCTGCCACCCCGGCCGTGGCCATCGACACCGGCAGCTTGGGCGGCATGTATGCCCAAAAAATCACCCTCATCAGCACCGATAAGGGCGTAGGCGTGAACAATGCCGGGCAAATCTTTGCCGCTGCGGGCGGCATTACCCTCAGCGCCGACGGCAAGATTGGCAACAGCGGCCAGCTGGTGGCGGCGGATAAAGCCGCCGTCGGCACGGCCGACAACGCCGCAGTACACCTCAGCGGCCACCGCCTGGACAACAGCGGCAGCATCTCCGCCCAGGGCAAAGCCCATATTGACAGCCAAAGCCTGAACAACAGCGGCTTGATTGCCTCGGCAAACGAGCTGAATATCCGCAACCAAAGCCTGAGCAACAGCGGCCAACTGAACGGTGCCCGATTGGATGTGGTTTCAGGCAGCCTGAGCAACAGCGGGCACATCAGCCAAACCGGCCTGCAAAACTTAGCGATTAACGCCGGGCAAGTGGACAACCGCAATCAAGGCTTGATGGGCTATACCCCGGCGGATGCCGGCGACAACAACATCGGTGGCGGCACAGGCAACAGCGGCAGCAATCCGGGCAGCGGCAACACCACCCCGCCGAGCAGCGCCAGCGGTGGCGGCAGCACTACCACCGCGCCGACACCGGCCACGCCGATTACCTTGGCCGACGGTCAAATCACTGTTTCAGGCAGCCTGTTAAATGATAAGGGGCAAATCACTGCAAATGGCGAAACCAACCTAAATGTCAAAAATGACCTACGTAACCAAGGTACGGTTACGGTGGGGAGCTTACAGTCAACCGGTAATCAACTGGACAACAGCAACGGTAAAATTGAAGCTACTCGTTTACAGAGTAATACCCATTTGTTTGCCAACCATTCTGGTGAAATCAATATTCGAGAACGTGCTCATATTCAAAGTCAAATATTGGATAACATCCAGGGAAAATTGATTGCCGGTGATATGATCAACATTGATACTGGAACAGGCAATAATCAAGACGGGAAGATTGAGAGTACGACGGCCATCAATATTAACAGCCAAGAAAGTTGGCATAATCATGCCGGTACGATTGCCGCAAATCAAGCCATCATTTTGAATAGTAATGGATTAAACAATCAGTACGGCAGCATTGTTTCAAATAAAGATTATGTATTATTAAATGCGGGCCATAATGCATTAGATAATCAACATGGCGTAATTCAAGCTGCTAAAAATATTACTTCTCAGTCTATCGGCGTACAAAATCAATACGGTACGATCCATGGGCAAAATACAGTCATTAATGCGGGTAGTAAGAATATTGCCAATCTGGATGGCAAGTTATTGAGCCAAGAAAACTTATTGATTACTGGTGGTGCACTTGATAATACACGTGGACATATTGTTGCCAATAGGGATATGGTTTTGGATACACAAAACCAAAAATTGAACAACACCACAGGTAAAATGGCATCTGGTCAAAACCTGCTTTTACAAAGTGGTACCTTGGTTAATCAAAATGGCAGCGTAATTGTAGCCCAAAAAGCGGATATCAATACCGCCGGGCAAGATATAGACAACAGCAATACACAAAAAAATGGCGGTATTCATGCTGAGTATTTACATATTCAAAGTGGTAATCTAAATAATCAGGCTGGTGCCATCAGCAGCCGTAAAACCAATATTTATGCTCAAAATACAATCAATGACAAGGGGCAAATCAGTGCTACGGAGCAGCTTGATTTATCTATGCAAGATATACAAAATCAGGCAGGTTCTATTCAATCAAACAAAATACTGAATTTAAATGCGGGAAAGCTGGATAACCATGCGGGTACCATTCGGGCTGAAACTGCCGATTTAAAAACCAAGGATTTGATCAATACAGCCAATAAAAATTTGAAAGATGCTGGCATTCAAGCGGCAACACTCAGTATTAACACGGGCACACTGGACAATAGCGAAGGGCAAATCATCAGCAATCACCATTTGCCTTTGACCGTACGACAAGCATTGATTAATACTCAAGGGCTAATCGCCTCCGGTGGTGGGTTAGACATTGGTTCCGATGCAAGCATGCTGCCCACGATTAACAATGATAGCGGTCAATTACACGCTGCGGGCAACATGAGTTTGTCTGGTAAAACGTTGAACAACAACGGTGCTATATTAAGCAACGGTTCTGTAACCGCAAAAATACAGCATCAACTGCAAAACAGTGGTCTCATCTCTGCACAAACGGCCGTACAAATTCAATCACCCAATGTATTAAATAATGGCCGTATTAATACGGCTGGCAAATTGGTTGCAAAAGCAGACAACTGGATCAATAACCAAGGCCGAGTAGAAGCAGATGCTATTGTGTTGGACAGCACACAACTGGACAATCGCAATGGTACTTTACAACAAAATGGCCAAGGTAACTTAACAATACATATTGGCAACGGTTTAAATAACCGCCAAGGTATATTGGGTGCAGCACAAACCGGATCGGCTTTGACAACCAACAATGGTTCAATAAGCAATAATACAAATGGTGCCAGCACGGCTCCTGCCACAACAGCGCCAAATGTAAAGACATACCCTGCTGAAGCAGCAACTCCTTCCAGTATCACTTATGCCAGTGCTGCGCCGATAAATGGGCATATCAAGGTGGGAAAAGAACTGGATAACCAGCAAGGTCGCATTACCGCCAATGGTCTAACTGATTTGTACGGCAAAGGGGATGTGGATAACGCTGAAGGCACGCTGACTTTAGGGCAATTAAAATGGTTGGATGCCAACCTTTTTGACAACCATTCAGGCAAAATTCAAACCCAAGAAAGCCAAGTGAGTGCCCAAGATGTCAACAATACACAAGGTGTATGGATGGCACAGCAACAATTGGCTATTCAGACCGTAAATACCTTGACCAACACCGGTGGTAAACTAATTGGCGGTAATGATATTACGCTTGCAGCAATCGATTTAAACAACCAAAACGGACAAATCGCCACCACCAAATCGTTGCAAGCAAATATTAAAGGCAACCTTGATAATCAACAAGGCAATATCAGTGCCAATCAGTCTTTAACATTGACGGCTTTAAATTTGAACAACACAGCTGGTGAACTCGGTTCAGCCAACAGCAGTGTATCCATCTATACTGCCGATAAAATACAAAATCAACATGGTATTGTCTCGGCAGCACAGCAATTGAAGATTAAAGGGCAATCACTTCTCAATCAAAGCGGAACATTATCTGGCCGTGATGTAAACGTTGATATTACCAAACAGGCTTTAGATAATACCCACGGTAAAATCCTGTCGGCCACAAACTTGGTTTTGAATACCGTTGGGTTGGATAATCAATCCGGCAATATACATGCCAATGACTTATTGGCAATAAACACTCATAAACAGAGATTGAATAACCGTTACGGCAACATCAGTACTACCGGAACGCTTGATATTAATGGTGGCGAGCTCAACAATGAAAAAGGTTTGATACAAGGCAACAATGCACTCACCATTAACACGCATAAGCAAACATTAAATAATCAAAGCACTAAAGATAAAGGTTTACTGACGCAAGGGAAATTAGATATCCAAACTGGTGTACTGCATAACCAAGACGGCAGTATCTTAAGTGGACAATCAGCGCGTATAGCTGGAGCCACGCTCAACAACCAGTCTGGCCAACTGCAAGCAGCGGAAACGTTAATATTGCAGATATCAGGTGATGTACTCAATCAATCCGGCACTATTCTGGCGGGTAAAACATTATCGGTACATGCCGCCAATATAAAAAATCGACAAACTGATGTTACTGGGCATGGCTTGCAAGGAGAGCAGGTTCAGATTTCTGCAAATAATATTGATAACCAACAAGGGCGTATTGCTGCCAATAAAAATACTGTATTGATGCTGACTGGCGAATTGAATAACCAGCAAGGCAAAATTACGGCTGTTGATACATTGGCTATTACCGGTACAGCCACGGGTGAATCGGCCGCTGCCGTGAATAACCAAGCAGGTGAATTAACTGCCGGTATGCAATTAAACTTGTATACAGATAAATTAATCAATACTGCCGGCAATATCAAATCCTTAGGGCATTTGGAGAGCCTCGTTGGCAGCGACTACACTGAACAAGGCACCATTGCAGCAGAAGGCAACACCAATATTCAAATTACCGGCACGTTAAATAACGAAGGACATTTACAAGCCGGACAAAAACTCAGTATTTCAGCTCAAAATCTGAACAATGCCAGCCAAGGTAAAATTAATGCCACCGATACCCAAATTAAAATTACACAACAATTAAACAATCGTGGCTTGATTGATGGCAACAGCACTTATCTACAAGCACAAACAATCCATAATTTGGGTGAAAAGGCCAAAATTTATGGCGACCTTTTGGCCATATCCGCCAATACGGTAATTAATGATACCGAAAACGGCAAAGCGGGCACCATTGCCGCACGCCAACGTTTGGATATGGGGGTTACAACACTCACTAACCGTGAGCAGGCATTGATATTCAGCGGTGGTGATTTGGCCATTGGCGGCAGCTTGGATCATCAAAATCATGCTACCGGCAAAGCCGACAACATTAATAACAACAGCGCCACCATTGAGTCGCTGGGCAATATGTATTTGGCCACCCGTGAATTGCACAATACCAATGAACACTTTAAGACTGAGTTGGTTGAAAAGCAAAGAGAGCGTCATGTCGAATATGAAGCCAATGGCCGCAATGAACGCTTGACAGACGGCACCCAAGCTGAGCTTGGCTGGGGTGTATTTAATGATGAGATCGATAAGTTACGCACACCTGATGGTCATGTGCATGAAGATTGGCACCGCTACGATTATTGGCGTACCACCAAGCAAACCGAAGTAACAGAAACCGCGCCGGCTAAAATCATTGCGGGTGGCGGATTAAAGATTGATGCCCATGAGTTATGGAATACAGATAGCCAGATTATTGCCGGTGGCAAGTTAACCGTTAATATTGAAAAAGACAAACTACATAATCAGGAAATACTGGGCACCAAAATTGTTCAGGATTTGGGCTGTGCAATGGAAAAACCCGATGGTAGTGGTTGTTATACCATTAGAGAAGCAAGGGCAGCCGGTTTAAATGTAGATAAAGGCCGCTGGAGTAGTGGCTCAACACCGGGTTTGCATTGGCACTGGCGTGATCGGCAAAAAGGTCGCGACAATACCGGTCACAAACGTGATAATTACGCCCCGGCACCCGAAATCAGCAATAGCTTGTCACTGGGTTCATTTGCCTACGAGGAATACACGGCAGTCAACTCAGAAACCCAAGTAGACAAACGCCAAGGGTTGCGTATTACCGCTGATGTAGTGGCAGATATCGCCACCGTAGCACCAGAGAAAGCCGTCGCCGCAAAAATCAATACAGGAAAAACTACACAATTAGAAGTCAATACCACCGATACTGAAAAAACCACAGCAACAACCCAAGCCGAGCAATACCAAGCCAATACACAAGGCACCACCAGCACACAACAAGCACAACAAAATGATGCTGTAAACGGCAGCGATGTTGTGGTGCGCACCGGCACGCCCAATACCCGTTTGCCAGGCAGCAGCCTGTTTGCACTGAATGCTGAATCCGGCACATACCTGATTGAGTCAGATCCGCAGTTTACCCAATACCGTCAATGGCTCGGCAGCAATTACATGTTGAATGCCCTGAAGCTGGATCCCAATAATATGCACAAACGGCTGGGCGATGGCTATTACGAGCAGAGGCTGCTTAACGAGCAAATTGCCCAGCTTACCGGCCGCCGCTATCTGGATGGCTACAGCAACGATGAAGCGCAATTTAAAGCCTTAATGGACAGCGGAATCAGTGCTGCCCGCACCATGCACCTCACCCCGGGCGTAGCGCTGACAGCGGAACAAGTAGCACGTCTAACCAGCGATATTGTGTGGTTGGTGGAGCAAAACGTAACGTTGCCAGATGGCAGTGTACGCCAAGCTTTGGTACCACAGGTATATGTGCGCGTACAAGCCGGTGATATTCATGGCAACGGCGCCTTGTTGTCAGGCAGCATTACCGAATTAAATGTGGCAGGTACACTGAATAACAGCGGTACCGTTGCTGGCCGCGAGGCCTTGCGCATTGGTGCCGATACTGTCGACAACATCAATGGCCGCATCAGCAGCAATAAGCTAATCGTAGATGCCAAGCAAGACATCAATAATACCGGAGGCATGATTGATGCAGCCAACAGCTTGCTATTGCAGGCCGGACGGGACATCAACCATACCAGCACCACACACAGCAGTGAAAATAGCCAAGGCAGCGTAACCAACCTGAACCGAATCGCCGGTGTATACATAACCGGCCCGGAAAATGGCGCTTTGGTTTTGGCGGCAGGACGTGATGTTCGGTTAACGGCCGCAGCCATAGGCAATATGTCAGCAGATGGCCAAACCACTATTCAAGCCAACCGTGATTTAAAGCTGGACACCGTTAGCACCGCCCGTCATCAAGAAAACCATCTGGATGCCAATAATCACATTATTCGAGCCAATAGTGCTGATGTGGGCAGCAATATTCAAACCAGAGGCCAATTAACCATGCTGGCCGGAAACAATATTGAGGCCGCATCAGCCAATGTTGGCAGCCAAAATACCTTAAAAGTAGCGGCGGGTAATGATATTTTGATTGGCGCAGGTCAACAGTCATTATTGATAGACGATGCCTCCAAGCATACTGGCCGCACTGGTGGCGGGCGTAAACAAGTGAACATCAGCAACATCCGTATTACAGAAAATACCGCACAAGGCAGCAGTTTTAATGCCAATGATGTGCAAATGGCAGCTGGCAACAATCTACACATCACGGGCAGCAATGTGCTGGCGCAACAAAGCAACCGCATCAGCGCCGGCAATAATATCACCATTGAGGCAGCTGGCAACCAACACAGCCAGCACCGTTATGATGAAGAAAAACGCTCCGGTCTCACCGGCAGCCTAAAAGACGGCGTGGCCAGTGTAGGCTACAGCAAATCCAGCCACAGCCTGCAGCAAGACAGCAGCGGCCAAAGCCTCACTTTAAGCCAAGTGGGCAGTATCAACGGCGACACCACCATCGTGTCCGCCAACCGGCTCACCGCCACCGCCGCCCGCTTGGGCGCCGGCCAAGATCTCACCCTGCAAGGCAAAGAAGTGAATCTGGATGCTGGCTACATCAGCGGTGGCAGCCAGACTGAGCAACAGAGCAAGCAGAGCGGTCTAAGCATAGGCATCACTTACGATCCATTCACTGCCGCCAAAACCGCCTACGACAAATCCATGGCTGGCAATCAAAATAGCGGTAGCGTCATCGGTAAAACTTTTTCACACGGCATTGCTGTCGGCAAGGCCGGCATGGCTGCAACAACACCCATCGTCGTTGCCGGCGGCCGCAGCAGAAGCAGCAGCGAGCAAAACAGCAGCCACAGCCAAGCCGTGGTGAGTGAATTGGCCGCAGGTGGAAATCTTAATATTATCGCGACGGAAGGTAAAATCCGCAGCCAAGGCGCACAAATAAGCGCCGAAGGCGATGCTTTACTAAGTGCCCGTGACAACATCACCCTAGAGTTCGCCCGCGATAGCCAAAGCCAAAGCGCCCAAAGCCGCCGCAGCGGCTTTGCCATTGACAACCGCGATCACATCATGCCCGTTGGCACATTTAAAGACAGCGGCAGCGGTCAAGGTGCACTCGACAAAACCACCGGCAGCCTGCTCTCCGTCGGCGGTGCCGCAGTTCTGCAAAGCAGTCAGGGCGACATCAACGTATTGGGCAGTACCATCGTTTCCCAAAACGACCTGACACTCAATGCCAAGCGCAACATTAATATTTTCGCTACCCAAGACAGCCGACACATAAGCGAAACCCAGGTTTCCAGCGGCATCGGTTCGGTGCAAATATCCGACACCGAATACTTCAGTGGTTGGATGAAAAACACCAAAAACAGCCACAGTAACCAAGTGGAGCAAGTCAAAAGCCAAATCGGCAGCTTAAGCGGCGACGTGCGCATTCAGGCCGGCGGCAACTACACCCAACAAGTGGCCGACATCAACGCCGGGCAAAACATCAGCATCGATGCCCAACGCATCGATATTCTGGCCGACCACAACCGCGGCAACAGTCACCAATCCGAGCGCGATATCAAAATCGGTACCTTTGCCAAAGTAAGCTCGCCGCTGATTGATTTGGTCAACGCTACCGAGGGCGTGGTCAAGAGCAAAGCCGATGACCGTACCCGCGCCCTGCAGGGCATGGCTGCGGGTGCTCAAGGCTATCAGCTTTACGGTGCAGCCGGCAAAGTAGCCGATGCCGCCGCCCACAATGCGCAAGTGGCAGCAGCAGCCTTGCAAAACGGAGTAGCTGTTGACCCCAAAGATTTGCAACAGGGAGCGGTATTGGCCAAAGCCGAAATCGGAGTTGGCTTTAAAACCAGCAAAAGCCAACAAGACAGCCGCTATGCCCAAAGCCAGAGCAATGCACTGAACGCCGGCGGCAACATCAGCCTCACCAGCCGCGAAGGCGACATCCGCGCCCAGCACAGCCAAATCAAAGCCGGCGACACCATCGCACTGAATTCGGCCAAAGACATCATCCTCGAATCCGGTCAAAGCCAACAACAGGCCGACGGTAAAAACAGCAACGCCGGCCTGTCGGTGGGCATGGGCGTATCCGTGGGCGCGCAAACCGGCGTCTACGTTTACGGCGAAGCCGGCTGGGGCAGCGGCAAGAACCAGCTTGACGCCAACACCCACAGCAACACCACCCTGCAGTCCAACAAACTCGTTCTCAACAGCAAAGGCGACACCACCCTTAAAGGTGCCAGCGCCAGCGCCAACCGTATCGATGCCGACATCGGCGGCAAACTGCATATCGAAAGCCTGCAAGACCAAGTAGACCAAAGCAGCAGCCAAACCGGCGCCGGCGTGCGCGTACAAGTATCCTTCGGCACCGCCTGGGAAGCGAGTGGCAACTTCAGCAGCGACAAAACTTCAGGCAGCCTCAGCGCCGTAAACCAACAAAGCGGCCTGTTTGCCGGTGACGGCGGCTACCACATCAACGCCGACAGCGTCCACCTCAAAGGCGGCGCCATCGCCTCTACCGCGGCCAAAGAGCACAACCAACTCACCACCAAGCAACTGAGCTTCGAAGACATCCGCAACCACAGCAATTACAGCGCCAGCAGCGTCGCACTGGCCGGCAGCTACGGCAGCAACAGCCCGGGGCAAAACACCGACAACGCCGCCTTCCAAGACACCAAACTGGGCAAAGCCTTTGCCAACAGCGCCGGTGACGGCGGCTTTAACTACAGCCCCAGCCTACCGCAGCAAACCAGCGGCAACGACAGCAGCACCACCCGTGCCACCCTCAGCGCCGGCAACCTCACCATCGGCGGCAAAGCAACCACAGTAGAAGCACTGGGCATCCACAGCGACCCGGCCAGCGCCCACCGCCAACTGGCCGAGCTGCCCGACCTACAGGCCGTGCTGGCGCAACAAAAAACCGTGGCTCAGGCCACCGCCACCATTGCCGGGGCGGCACGTACCTTTAGCAGCGACCGGGTTAAAGCGGCCGAGCGGGCAAAAGCCGAAGCACAAACCCAGCTGCAGGCAGCCGAAAAAAGCAACGATCTCAGCCAAATCGAAACGGCCAAACAGCAATACCAGCAAGCCGAACAAGCCGCCAAAGACTGGGGCATCGGCGGCGGCAACAGCCGTGCCTTAAGCGCCGTGACCACCGCCATCACCGGCGCACTGGGCGGCCAAAACGGGCTTCAGGTAGCCTCCAATACCTTGGCGCCGTATGCCGCGGCCACCATCGGCAACACCTTCGGCCACAACGGCAGCGACCCCAACCAAGCCGCCCAACTGCTTAGCCACGCCATCCTCGGTGCGACTCTGGCCTATGTAAACGGCGGCAACGCCAGCAGCGGTGCCGTTGCCGCAGTGGGCAGCGAAGCCGCCGCCATCTACCTCACCCAAACCCTGTATAAAGACCAAGCCACCGATGAAAACGGCGTATTTGATCCGAACAGGCTGCCTGAAAAGGACAAAGAACATATCCGCAACCTCACTGCCGCGATTGGCGCGGTGGCGGGTGGCATTGCTGGTGACAGCGGTATTAATGCGCAGATTGCCGGGGTGGTGGGGCAGAATGCGGTCGAGAATAACTACTATCTCACCCCCAATGCATTGAAAAAATCACCTGAGCAGGTGCGCAAAGATTATGCGGTTTTAAAAGACAGTGTCAAAAATGAATGCAGCCCGGGCGGAAGAGTAACGGAGTGCCGTCAGGGTGTTGAACGCATTATTACGTTTGCCAAAGATGCGCGATTTACTCAGAATTATGGCGACTTGCAACAAGAATCCATGCGCTATCTGTCGGACAATCCGCAATTGGTTGCAGACTATCTGATTGCCCAATCTAACAAGCTTAACCGGGAAGACAATAGCCCTCTTAACCGCTATGTTATTCCTGGCGCTGAAGTTGTGGGCGGCGTTACCGGTATGGTAGTTTCGGTTAAAGGCGGTGCGGCTGCTTGTGCCGGTTCATTTGGTTTCGGCTGCGCAGCAGCGGCGGTAGGCGTTTATACATCAGCAGATCATGTGATTACAGGGGGCAGTAATTTTGGCAAGAAAGCCAGCGAACAAAATCCCACCATTACCGTACAGGGCTTAAAACAACTGGGATTGTCGGAGCAGGCTGCAAACTATGTACAGTTTGCTATTGATACCGTTAGTGTGGGTAAGGCGGGGATATCGGTGCCTGCGAAAGTGGTTAAGCCTAATTATGCTTCTGGTAGTGCAAAGAATATGGGAAAAACTTTTTCCCAAGCGACAAGTGGTGATGTAATCAACATTAATCCAGCAGACTTGCGCTGGACTCAAAGAACGGCAGGAGGAAATGGTCGTGCTGATGTTTTGAGAGAGAGTATCAAATCACAAGGCTATGCAGGCGATCCAATTGATATAGTCAAAACCGTTGATGGTGCAGTTACCTTGGATCATACGAGAGCGGCAATTGCCTTGGAACAAGGAATTAAAAATATTCCAGCTCGCGTTCATTTGCCATCAGATCCGTTACCGCCAGAAATGATTAAGAATAAACGTTTCGGTAATTCGAAAACTTGGGGAGAAGCGGCTTCTTACAGAGCTGGGAAGCAAAATCCTGCATTGCCATCAACTGGAACAAAGATACCGCCTAAACTTCCAAGCTCCAAACAATAAGGAATATATATAATGCTTAAAAATTATCTTTCAATTATACCAAAAGGTTATGAATGGTTTATTGACAAAAAGCTAGTTGGTTTTGATGCTTTTACTCAACTTCAACCTTGGTATTTTGTTTCATCTGAAGAAATATTTTGGGCAACAGAATCATGGCCTGACATTGTAAATGAAAAGTTGCTTGTCTTTGCCCGTCGCCAAGACAATGATGATCTTGCCTGTTTTTCAGTCAAAGATGATAAGGTTGTTGGTATATTTTTAATTCAGGGTTGGATTAATAATGGTTTTGAAGTGATTAAAAAATTTGAGGACTTCTGGGAATGGGCAAAATTTGTAATTGATGATATAGCGGAATGGTCATCCTTGGAATCAGAATAATTCTGTAAAGAAAATGTTTGAGTTTTGTATTTTGATACAAATATTATCATTTGCTTTATAAAAAACCATAAAAATCCTTTACGCTTCCCCTATTAGAAATGTAGAGGGTTTATTCCATAAATAAAGTAGCTTCTCCACAAACCAAATCAAGAGACAGTATATATCATTGCTTACTAATTATTCAAACTTGCCAAGTTATCTCTGAATATATCTAAATGGCACTTGCTTAGTAAGCCAAACACCATTCTCAGCCTGAAAAAACTTCAAGCCCTGCTGGTGCATTCGTAGAGCTTCTATTTTAAGCACCACGGGCTTGCCATAACGCTGACCAACAGCCGTAGCTACTTCCATATCTTCAGAAAGGTGGACATACTGGCGCGATCCGGGTTTTAATCCCTCACGCAAAATCGAATCTAAAAACCGTGTAGCTGTGCCATGATACAGAAACTCAGGTGGGATTTTCTCTGCATGCGCGATTGCTACCGTATTGGTTGAATGGCCTTGTACCGCCCGAATACGTAAACCATCTTCAGAAATAGCGAAACGCTTCTTATCGCTATTGATTACAATTTCACGGATAAGCGTGTCATTTAAATTCTGCCCCGCTTGTTTGGCTTGGACAATTAATTCACTGATTACGGCCCATCCTTCACGATCCAAGAGCAAACCAATGGCCTGCGGCTCATGACGAAGCACGTAGCTTAAAAATTTACTAATTTCGGATGATTTTTTATTCATGTCTGTAGAATACCATTTATTGATAGAAATATGAAAGCCGTCATGGCCGCCAACACCCCGGTGGTGATCCGAGCCGGTGCCAGTAGCGAGCGTAACGTCAAAGACAGCAGCCGCAGCGAAGCCGTCACCACCGCCGCCGTGGCCGGGCGCCACCTCAACATCATCGCCACCGCGGGCGACATCAACAGCCAAGGCGCCCAGCTTAGCGCCGAAGGCAACGCCCTTTTGCACGCCAAAAACAACATCAACCTCGGCTTTGCCACCGACAGCCACAGCCAAACGGCCGATGGCCGCCGCAGCGGCTTTGCCATCGACAACCGCGACCACCTCAGCCCCGCCGGTGTGTACCACGACAAAAACCAAGGCGAAGGCGCACTGGACAAAGCCACCGGCACCCTGCTGTCCGTAGGCGGCCAATCCACCCTGCAAACCGACAGCGGCGACATCAACATCCTTGGCAGCACCGTTGTTGCCGGCGGCGACAACCTCATCAATGCCGCCCGCCACGTCAACATCCGCGCCACCCAAAACAGCCGCAGTCAGAGCGAGCAGAGCCACAACCAAGGCATCGGCTCCGCCCAAATCTCCGACACCGAGCGTTTCGACGGCTATATGAGCCACAAGAGCCACAACAGCGGCAACCAAGTCGAGCAAATCAAAAGCCAAATCGGCAGCTTAAGCGGCGACGTGCGCATTCAGGCCGGCGGCAACTACACCCAACAAGTGGCCGACATCCATGCCGGGCAAAACATCAGCATCGATGCCCAACGCATCGACATTCTGGCCGACCACAACCGCGGTGCCAGCCACCAGTCTGAAAAAGACCTTAAAGTCGGCCAGTTCAGCAAAATCTCCTCGCCGCTGATTGACCTGGTCAACGCCCTCGACGGCGCCGTCAACAACAAAGCCGACGGCCGCACCCAAGCCCTGCAAGGCATGGCCGCTGCCGCCCAAGGCTACCAAGTCTACAGCGCCGTGGCCAACGGCGGCGCCCTCTTTAAAGCCGAAACCGGCACCGGCTTTAAAACCAGCAAAAGCCAACAAGACAGCCGCTATGCCCAAAGCCAGAGCAATGCACTGAACGCCGGCGGCAACATCAGCCTCACCAGCCGCGAAGGCGACATCCGCGCCCAGCACAGCCAAATCAAAGCCGGCGACACCATCGCACTGAATTCGGCCAAAGACATCATCCTCGAATCCGGTCAAAGCCAACAACAGGCCGACGGTAAAAACAGCAACGCCGGCCTGTCGGTGGGCATGGGCGTATCCGTGGGCGCGCAAACCGGCGTCTACGTTTACGGCGAAGCCGGCTGGGGCAGCGGCAAGAACCAGCTTGACGCCAACACCCACAGCAACACCACCCTGCAGTCCAACAAACTCGTTCTCAACAGCAAAGGCGACACCACCCTTAAAGGTGCCAGCGCCAGCGCCAACCGTATCGATGCCGACATCGGCGGCAAACTGCATATCGAAAGCCTGCAAGACCAAGTAGACCAAAGCAGCAGCCAAACCGGCGCCGGCGTGCGCGTACAAGTATCCTTCGGCACCGCCTGGGAAGCGAGTGGCAACTTCAGCAGCGACAAAACTTCAGGCAGCCTCAGCGCCGTAAACCAACAAAGCGGCCTGTTTGCCGGTGACGGCGGCTACCACATCAACGCCGACAGCGTCCACCTCAAAGGCGGCGCCATCGCCTCTACCGCGGCCAAAGAGCACAACCAACTCACCACCAAGCAACTGAGCTTCGAAGACATCCGCAACCACAGCAATTACAGCGCCAGCAGCGTCGCACTGGCCGGCAGCTACGGCAGCAACAGCCCGGGGCAAAACGCCGACAACGCCGCCTTCCAAGACACCAAACTGGGCCAAGCCTTTGCCAACAACGCCGGCGACGGCGGCTTTAACTACAGCCCCAGCCTACCGCAGCAAACCGGCGGCAACGACAGCAGCACCACCCGTGCCACCCTCAGCGCCGGCAACCTCACCATCGGCGGCAAAGCCACCACAGTAGAAGCACTGGGCATCCACAGCGACCCGGCCAGCGCCCACCGCCAACTGGCCGAGCTGCCCGACTTGCAGGCCGTGCTGACGCAACAAAAAACCGTGGCTCAAGCTACCGCCACCATTGCCACAGCGGCACGCACCTTTAGCAGCGACCGGGTTAAAGCGGCGGCCAAAGAAAAGGCACAAGCCGAAGCGGATTACACCAACCGCCTGAAAACGCAAAACGATGGCAGCTATGAACGCTTTATGGCCAAAGACACAAACGGGCAACATACCGAAATGCTGCGGAATGATACCGTTTATGCACAAGCAGATAACCAAGCCAAAGACTGGGGCATCGGCGGCAGTAACAGCCGTGCCTTAAATGCCGCCACCACCCTGATTACCGGCACCCTCGGCGGGCAGACCAATCTTCAGGTAGCCGCCAATACACTGGCACCTTATGCGGCAGCCAGTATCGGCAGCACCGTAGGCCATGGTGAGAATAAAAACGAAACGGCACAAGCCGTAGGGCACTTTATCCTTGGCGCTACCTTGGCCTATGTGAATGGTGCCGACCCGCTGGCCGGCGGCAGCGCCACCCTAGCGGCAGAAAAAACCGCCCAATACCTGACCCAGCAATACAACGACGGCAAAACCGCGATTGACCCCAATACCGGCGAATTCAACCCCAATCTGCTGCCTGAACCCATCAAAGCCGAGATTCGCTCCGTTACCGGTGCGATTGCATCGGTGGTGGGTGCAACGGGTGATGGCGGTGCGGCGTTTAATGCGCAAGTGGCGGGGGTAATTGGGCAGAATGCGGTGGAGAATAATGATTTTCTACAAGCTATATCGCCTGCTTCAGCGAAAATGTTGTCGCGAACACCTGAGCATGCAAGAGCCATGGAATTGGCAGGAGGATTAAGGAAGATAACCGTAGTTGGCGTTGGTGTAGCCGCATCACCCTATGCGGTAGCCACATTAGGCCCTGCAGCCATTCCGGTTGGCGATGCGGCTTTGTCAACAGGCGTTCCCGGTATGATGTTACAAGCAGCAACGACACAAGCAGGTAGAGTTGCCATTAAAAATGCTGCAATCAATGGCAGTATTTCAGCAGCCAGCCAAGCAATTCAGAATGATGGAAAAGTAAACCTAGGCGCTGTAGCTATTGATTCCGTAACCGGTGGTATTGCATCCAAATACAATTTGGGCGGGCAAGTGCTAATCAATACCGCGGGTAGTGCAACTTCATCATTTATACAGGGACAAAATCCGGTAAATGATATTCCCGGTACTGTTGCGGGCACTGTAATTGGCTATCATGCTGGCAAACCCATTACTAAATATTTTAATGAACGGCTTAATACTTTTATTACGCGCCCTAGAGACGTGTATGTGCCATTTAATCCTATTTTACAAGATAGATATTCTAATATTCCTGTCACCTCAGGGACTATTGGAGGGGGTATATTAGGAGAAGCAGGTAAAGGATTTATCAACCACACTATACAAAATAAGGAAGGAAAATAATGAAAAGAATTTTATATATATTTATTTTATATACTATTACATCATATTTTATATCCTTTATTTCCTTAGGAATACTTGTATTTCTGTTTGGGCCTGTTATTGATTTTTTTATGGGGTCTAATATATCAATTCCAAAATATTGGAATTCAGTTAATGAAAGTGGAGTAATAAAATTATTAATTATTTTACCAATAGTTGGAAGTGTTGTAGCTACATTTTTTGATTCTTTTGAGTAGCTTTTATGTATCATTAACTATCAATAATCGCGTTAAAAACGAATAATTATGAATATTTTTTAAGGGGGGATGGGAATATTTGAAAATTCTATGTGGAGTTGTTTATCATACAAATAGTGTAGAGCTTGCAACACATTATAGTAAAATATTTGGTGGTGTCCTGAAAAGTATGCTGCTGAAAAAAGCAAGAGCAGGCAAAGTAAAGAGTCATGGTTTAGACAAATGGATACGTATATAAACACAGGTTTTTTCTGCACCATTTATGTAAATAATGATTCTATATTTTGCCTAAAATATAGGCAGCATACTTTTCAGGACACCACCAATATTTGATGATTGCATTGAAAACGATAAAATTATTTATAAAACTTTAAACGGCCTTTCTTTGTTGCATATAGAAGAATTTTTTATTGATTTACAACAAATAATTAAAATTTATTTTGAGTACGATATATCGATATCTTTTAGCGGAGAAGGTGAGTTTTATGTTGGCAAGAAATAATTTATTGCTGCAAATAATATGGTTGATAGTTTAAAGCAGACTGGAAAATTACCACCTAATTTTATAACCAAAGCGGAAGCAGAAGCTTTGGGCTGGAAATCTGGAAACCATGTCCCCAATGGTAAAACTATTGGCGGTGAGCCTTATAGTAATAGAGAAAAACTACTGCCATCTGCACCAAATCGAACGTGGTATGAGGCTGATATCAATTATCAAGAAACTAGAACTAGAGGCAACGAGAGATTATTTTACTCAAATGATGGATTGTTGTATTTTACGCGCGAGCACAGCAAAACCGTTGTACCAATAGGAAAATGGAAATGAAAAAAAGTATTAATGATTTATATTTAAATGGGAAAAGCATACAAACAAAAGCTGATTTCCATAAAAAAATTGGTGATTTATTAAATGCTAAAAATTTCATTGATGGTTATGGATACAATCTTGATGCTCTATGGGATATATTAAGTAGTGGTGCTGGATTGAACTGTGTATTGCATTGGGAACATTCAGAAATATCTAAGCAAAACTTGGGAGAAGAGCATTTTTATGCAATAGTTGATATTTTAAAAATGGCGGAAAACGTTACTTGGACAGAGGATTATGTCCCATTCAAGTTATGTTTAGAATAAGCAGAGAAAAACTACTGCCATCTGCACCAAATCGAAGGTGGTATGAGGCTGATATCAATTATCAAGGAACTAAAACTAGGGGTAAGGAGAGATTGTATTATTCTAATGGTGGCATGCTTTATTTTAGCAGAGATCATAAAACTATATTACCAATGGGGAAATGGAAATGATAAAACAACAGCATTTTTATATTGATGGAAGAGATATAAAAGAAAAAATTGATTTTTATATACAACTAGATAAGATATTGCATTTTGAAAATTATGTTGAAGGTTCGGCAGGCGTGCCAGTATTAGATGTCTTATGGGATGTCATGACTTGTGGTGCTGGATTGAACTGTATATTGCATTGGACAAACTCGGAGATATCTAAACAGAATTTAGGTGAAGAATATTTCAATTTAATTATTGAAACCTTAAGAGATGCTGAAAACTATCCATGGCACCAGTGGCCACAATATGCAGAAGATTCACCATTTAAGTTATGTTTAGAATAAGCAATAAAACTGTTATGACAAATCAACTTAAACACCTAGAGACTGCACTAGGAGGAAAACTTGAACAGAATAATGCTCGTATAATTCCTGGTGTCTTTAAAAAAGATGGGGCAGAAGTAATTTATTTTTCTGTACCTCCCAAAGGAAATCATCGTAAACAATTTCGTAGTATTACAAACTACACGAATCCTCCATTTGCAAAATTTGGAGGAGTTAATGAAAGTGGCTGTTGCATTGTGCTACCAGATGGAACTTCATTTCATTCATTAACTTATCATGGTGACTTAGTGGGTTGGAAAAAAGATATTGAAGAAGGTGCTAAATCACAAGGGTCTTTGTTAGCCCAAATAGATGGTAGATATTTACATTTATTTGATGGCAGGACTATTGAATTAAATACATGTACAATTAATTTTGACTAAAAATTTCTGAGATTCACTTTATTGAATACTCAATCACAGCAATACCAACAAGCGGCCAAAGCGGGCTTCAGGTAGCCTCCAATACCTTGGCACCGTATGCCGCGGCCACCATCGGCAACACCTTCGGCCACAACGGCAGCGACCCCAATCAAACCGCCCAACTGCTCAGCCATGCCATCCTCGGCGCTACTCTGGCCTATGTGAACGGCGGCAACGCCAGCAGCGGTGCCGTTGCCGCAGTGGGCAGCGAAGCCGCCGCCATCTACCTCACCCAAACCCTGCCAAAAACAATTAAAGTTGAGTAATATACCGCAACTTAATACTCAAATTTGTCGTCAAAATCTCTTTTCTATTTTCAACTATTTTTCAAAATTTCTTGAAGCTTCTGCCCCAAGATATCCCATGCAGCTTTCTTTTCTTCTACATATTCAAATTTTAAATAATGCCTTCTGACTTTAGAACCTTGCAATACATGATTCTGGCAACGGTCGATAATATTCATATCTACGTGCAGAGCCTGCATCATGGTAGCACCGGTGCGTCTTAAATCATGAGGTGTCCAAGCTTCATTACCCACCACCAACGTATTGTCATTTCTTCGGCCATCCAGTGTTTTGGATCTGTCTTTAAATTTAATCTGCCGATCACCAATAGCTTTACTGATAACATTAGTGCCGATGTGTACATCAGAGCGTGAAGAGGGGAAACACCATAATGACTTCCCTGTCAGTGTGCATAATTGTAAAAAATGCTGTAGCACAAAATCGGATAAATGAACATAGTGATCTTGTTTTTTACCGCGTGTACTTTTAACATTTTCTTTAGGAATAAACCATATCCTATTGGCAAAATCAATATGCTCCCAGCGAGCCAAAGACAATTCTCCAATACGGCTTAATGTCCCTAAGCAGATCCAAATGGCACATTGATAGATAGGATTAAACGGCTTTAAAGCCGAGCGTTTATTATCCGCTTGCTGAAATGCGGCAGTTTCATGCTGAAATATTTTATTTAATTTGAATAGTTCATCTTCGCTCAATACTCTATCACGCTCATCGGTATAATTATCCGAAATCAATATATTTTCATTTGCCAATGCAGCAGGATTACCATCAATCAACAAAGCACGCCAAGGCTGGCGTTGCTCGGCCCAATTGAATAACTGGCGGATATCTGCAGCCAGCGCAATAACACTGCGTTCTCGAGGCTTGGTTTCTGTACCGCGTTTCAAAATAGTACGGTAGATATCCATAAGGTGCTTGGCTGTTAAATCCTTCACCGGTATTTTGCCAATCAGGGGAATTACATCTTTAGTAAATACTCTCATTAAAGCAGTATTCCCATCTTTACGGGAAACACCTTCTGCCAGCCAATGCTCGTATAGTTCTTTGAAATCCTTATTGGCGGTGGCCTCAGCCCGCTGAGTCGCAATAATCTTTTTCTGCTCATCAGCAGCTTCAATTTTCTCAACTTGCTTTTGTAAACGCGGATCCAGCCCTTCTCCTAACCAAGCTTGAGCCTGGTCTCTTTGTTTACGAATAGCAGCAATACTTTCTTTTGGATAAGTACCACAAGCAAACCAAGAAGCTTTTCCTTGCCATCGAAAGCTATATTTAAAGCGAATTGAAACTTGTCCATTTAAAGCAACCCGAACTTCACCGAACAAGCCTGCACTGTCGCTTAGGGTGTCACCTTTCCAATCGGCAGAGATAGATTTGAGTTCAATATTGGTCCAACGTGTTCCTTTGCCGGATTTTGGGTATCGAGTAGTCATAATTCTGCGGGGTAGACAATGGGGTAGACAAATTATAAGCTTTCATCGTATCTCTTTGTATGCCCTTGGAGTGAAAATATATAGGTTAAATATTAAATATTTGATTTTAAATTATTTAAATATCCAATCTTATCCGATGAAGTTCAATTGTTATTTAAGATAAAAGCATGGGGTGCAAGGGGTCGAAGGTTCGAATCCTTTCACTCCGACCAAAAATTTAAAAAAAGACAGCCTGTTTGGCTGTCTTTTTTCTTTTCAGGCAGCCTTTATGCCTGCTCGCCCAACAATTGCTCACGGGTGAGCAAAAACACAAAGCCGTCGCCGCCGCTGGTTTGCAGCCAGGTAAACGCCAGCTCGGGGAAGGCAGCTTGCAGCACATCGCGGTTGTGGCCGATTTCCACCAACAGCACGCCCTTGGGGTTGAGGTATTTGGCTGCGGTTTGGATGATTTGGCGGGTGGCATCCAAGCCGTCTTCACCGCTGCCCAAAGCCAGCTCAGGCTCATGCAGGTATTCTTCCGGCAAATCGGCCACCGACTCGGCATCCACATAGGGCGGGTTGGATACAATCAGGTCGTAGCGCTCCTCCAGCCCTTCAAATAAATCGGTGTGTATCAGGCTGATGCGCTCGCCCAAATCGTAGGCTTCCACATTGATGGCGGCCACTTCCAGCGCGTCCAAGCTTAAATCCACTGCGTCGATATGGGCAGCAAGGTAGTGATGTGCCATTTGAATTGCCAAGGTGGCGCTGCCGGTGCATAAATCCAGCGCACGATGCACCAGCTCGTCGTATTCAATCCACGGGCGCAACGGCTCACCCAGCAGCTCGTAGATAAACGAACGCGGCACAATCACCCGCTCATCCACATAAAATTCAAAATCGCCCTGCCAAGCTTGATTGGTGAGATAAGCCACCGGCACGCGCTCATGCACGCGCCGCTCAATTAAGGCCAACAGCTCGGTTTTTTCTTGCGGCAGCAATTTAGCATCCAAAAACGGCGCCAATTCCTCTAGCGGCAAATGCAGGGTGTGCAAAATCAAATAAGCGGCTTCGTCGTAGGCATTGTCGCTGCCGTGGCCGAAAAACAATTCGGCTTCGTTAAAACGGCTCACGGCAAAACGCAAAACATCACGCACGGTGCTTAAATGGGTGGCAGCTTGGGCAAACATGGTGGGTTCCTAAAAATGAGGCAGTTAAATTAAAAGCTTTTAATAATAGAACTGAAGTGACGCAGTTGTGTATCAAGGCTGCCTGAAAAATATGTCGCATCGGCTGCATTTAATTCAGTTATCCACTGGTTTTTAAAAGCAATTCGGCTTAGCAACATCAAAGCGATGCTTTGAACTGGGCACCTGCCTACGCAGGTGCGACGGAGGCTGTAGCACAAGGGTTTCAGGCAGCCTTTACCAATAAGTGGGTATCTTCAAGTTAATAATAGAAATTGTACATTCGCATACAGCACAACCTTGTTACCGCTTATTTCGTTCAGGCTGCCTGAAGCATTCGGGCAGTTGTCGGATTCAAGAATCCGACCCCATATGGATTGCCCAATCCAGTTTGGCCATAACGGTTTTTACTTTTCAGGCAGCCTTTAAAAATCAATACGCAATTTCCGTTAATAACGCGGCAACAGCCGGGCATCGTGCGGGTTCGCCCAAAAAGGACGTAATAAACGGCGGTATTGCGGTATGTGTGGCTGATAAGGCGTGTGCGCAGGTTGGCAGGCCAGAAAATAATGCGCCAGCACATCGGCCTGCTGTTCCATATTCAGGCAGCCTAAATGCGCTATTTGCACCGGTGGCGGATAGCGGTAGCCACGGCGGCGTAGGTAAGCGCCGCGCAAACCCAGCAACAAGCCGCCCCACCACAGCGGAAAACCCTGCTGGTGCTGCCACACATGCGTGAGCTCGTGAATCAGCCACGCTTGCTGGCCTAAGCTGCCGGCGGCAAAATCGGCACAACAATGGGCGGGCGGGAAATAAATGCCGTTGCCCGGCGCCACCGCCATATTGGGGGAGCGCAGCCACCACGCCCCGGCGTAAATGCGCACGGCGGCATAATCAATGCCGTGTTGGAATACCGTTTGCGCCAGCGCGATTTCAGCCGCACTTAAACCGCGCACCGCCTTCATTTGTGCCGCCGCCGCAGGGTTTGCCAACGCCACAGCCACGACACCAGCACATAGCCGATGGCCGCCAAGCTGCCGCCCAACACCGGCACGCCCAGCAGCAGCGGTTTGCCAAATTGGCCAAACCAATGCGCCAGCTGCTGCCAATAGTCGGCACTGCCCCACGCCGGAAACACCAGCTCGGCACTGGGGGCGCTGGCGTAGAGCAGCCAGTGGCCGATGCTGTAGGCCAGATAATACAGCGGCAGATAGGTAAACGGATTGGTATACAGGGTGGTGAACATGGCCAGCGGCAGATTGGTGCGCACCACATAGCCCAACAACAATGCCGCCAACATTTGCGTGGGCCCGGGCATCAGCCCGCAAAACAAGCCCACCGCCACTGCCGAGGCGGCTTGGCGGCGGTTGAGGTGCCAGAAATAGGGTTTGTCGAACCACGGCGCCAGCGGGCGCGCCCAGCGCGAGGCGAAAATCTGCTGCTGGGTGGGCAGGTTTTGACGAATGCGTTGCAACAGGCGGTTAAACACGTTCAGGCAGCCTTAGGCTTGCCTGCCGCAGCAGGCTTTGTATTTTTTGCCGCTGCCGCAGGGGCAAGGTTCGTTGCGGCCGGTTTTGCCGCCTTCGTGGCGGATGGTGGCCGGTTTGTGCAGCCGCACTTGCCAGTATTGGTAAATCGCCAATAAGGCGTGCGGCAAATCGCTTTGCAGGCTGGTGCGCTCTTTGCCGCTAATCTCAAACAGCGCTTCTTGTTCTTCGGTGGCGTCGTACACGCCGCCCAAGGCCATCACCGGGTAAAACAGGTCTTCAAACGCTTCGTCGTCTACGCTGGCAAACCAATCGGTGGGCGCCACATCCAGCGCGTACAGATAGGCATTGCACCAGGTATAGAAATCGGTGTCGCCGTCTTCGTCTTCATACAGCACCAATTCGGGCAGCTGCTTTTGGCGCAGGCTGTCGCTTAAAGCCGCCGCCCAAGCACTCACCAGTGCGGCCACTTGGGCGCGTTCGCTTTCATCAAACAAGGCTTCGTCGGCCAAAATTTCCGGCAGCCACGCGGCCATGTCCACCGGATCGGGGCCGCTCACCAGCGCCAACACAAAGCCCTGCACCTCATCTAAGCGCATGGTATTACCTTCGGCGGCGTGCTGGTTGAGCAAATCGGCCAATTGCTGTTGTTGGGCTGCGGTAAATGTACTCATGCGGTAAATCCTTTGCGGTGGCGGTGGATAAAGGGGTGGTTTAGGCTGCCTGAAAACGGAAGATGGCCAATCATCGCTCATCTTGCGGCGTACGTGCCCGGCGGCGCAATAAAATCAGCACTGCGCCGTCGTTGTTTTTGTGCGGCTCGGCATAGGCCAGCACTTGCGGGTGCGCCATCAGCCAGCGGCGTACGGTGGTTTTGAGCACCGGGGCGAAGTCTTTGGAGCCCAAGCCGCTGCCATGCACCACTTCGCCGCACACGCCGCGCTGCTGCACATAGTCCACAAATTCATTCAGCAATTGCTGCGCTTCTTCCTGGCGGTAGCCGTGCAAATCAACATAACCCACCACCGGCCAGTGTCGCGCTTGCAGGCGGCGGATGTCGTGCTCGCCTTGGCCGTTTTTGCTGAAGTTGGCCGGCACCGCATCTTCTGCGCCTGCGCCCACATAAAAATAATCTTCGGCGGCCAAGCTTTCTTCGCTTTGGCGGCGCGGTTTGATGGGGCGGGTGTCACGCGGGTGTTGGTATTGGTTGCGGTTTTTCAGCGGTGTTACCTCGCCCACGGCGGCGGCAAAGGCGATTTCGTCGCGCTGCGTTGCGCGTTGTTGTGCACGTTGGCTTTCGGCGGCGGCTTCGGCGGCTTGCCGCTTGGCTTTGGCGCTTTGGCTCAGTTGTTTGAGTTGTTGCTGGATATTGGCTTTCATGGCGGGCACGGCAAAATCACAATAATCAGGCCGTATCATAACAGAGTGCCGATTTGATTTACATTAAGCCACGGTGAAATTTGGCTTCAGGCAGCCTTAATCTGGGTTATGCTGGCGGCCGTTTTTACCGTTTATTGCAAGGTGGTTTTATGTCTGCATCCGGCACACAAGCGCAAGCCCTATTCCCACACCACACCGACAGCGATGTTTTGCACCGCGACGTGGTGATTATCGGCGCCGGGCCCGCCGGTTTGAGTTTTGCCCGCGCCGTGGCCGCCAGCGGCTTGCGCATCACGGTGGTAGAAAAAAGCCCCGCCACCGTGCTGGCCGACCCGCCTTACGATGGCCGCGAAATCGCGCTCACGCACAAATCCAAAGAAATCATGCAGGCGCTGGATATGTGGCAGCGGGTAGACGAGCACGAAATCTACAAACTCAAAGACGCCAAAGTAGTGAACGGACGCTCCGGCTATCAGCTGCATTTTCCGCAGCCCAAGAGCGCGCGCGGCAAACCCACCGACACCTTGGGCTATTTGATTTCCAACCACAACATCCGCCGCGCTGCCTATGCGGCGGTGCAAACCTGCACCAATATCGAGCTATTGTGCGGCGTGGGCGTGAAAGACGTGCACACCGATAAAGAAGCCGCCACGGTAAACTTGGAAGACGGCCGCCGCCTGCACGCCAAGCTGCTGGTGGCCGCCGACAGCCGTTTTTCGCAAACCCGCCGCCAATTGGGCATTGCCGCCGATATGCACGATTTTGGCCGCACCGTGATTGTGTTCCGCATGCGCCACAGCGTGTCCAACCAACACAGCGCTTTTGAATGTTTCCACTACGGGCGCACATTGGCGCTGCTGCCGCTGGAAGAAAACCTCACCAACTGCGTGGTCACCATCGACAGCCACCGCGCCGACAGCCTGCTTAAGCTCAGCCCCGAAGCCTTGGCCGCCGACATCGAACAGCAGCTGCAAGGCCGCCTAGGCAGCATGACCTTGGCCAGCACCCTGCACACCTATCCGCTGGTGGGCGTGCACGCCAATGCCTTTCACGCCCAACGCAGCGCCTTGGTGGGCGATGCCGCCGTGGGCATGCACCCGGTAACCGCCCACGGCTTCAATCTTGGCTTGGAAAGCGCCGATATTCTGGCGCGTTTGGTAAACCAAGCCGCGCAAAAAGGGCAAGACATTGCTTCAGGCAGCCTCTTGGCGCAATATCAGCGCGAACACATGCGCAACACCCGCCCGCTGTATCACGGCACCAATTTAATGGTGCGCCTGTTTACCAACGAAGCGCCACCGGCCAAAGTATTGCGCTCATTAATTTTGCGCGTGAGCAATAACTTGCCGCCGATTAAGCACTTAATCAGCCGCCAATTAACCGGTTAACAGGTTTCAGGCAGCCAAAGATAAACGCCGCTGGAATGAATTCCGGCGGCGTTTTTCATGCGCGTTGCCAATACCCACACTGAATCTATCAACAAAATCCATGTACGC
Source organism: Paralysiella testudinis (assembly GCF_016894345.1). Lineage (GTDB taxonomy): Bacteria > Pseudomonadota > Gammaproteobacteria > Burkholderiales > Neisseriaceae > Paralysiella > Paralysiella testudinis. The sequence continues at coordinate 1,666,188 of NZ_CP069798.1, read as the reverse complement.
CGCATCATCCCGCTTTTCAGGCAGCCTAAAATGGATGGATTGTTTTTAGAGCTTGTTCACAATCTTTTTTGTAGCGGATTTTAGGGTCTGTTCACAATTACTTGTCATACCCTTGAATAAAAAAGAAACGCAGGCATAAAAGGAAGTTCTCACCCTCCCCCAATACACCTGCGATGCCCCGTACACTACTCAAAGATGAACATTGGACGAAGTTGTTACCTATTCTGCGTGATTTGGGTATTTATAGCAAACCCAATTTGCGCAGAATTCTTGAAGGCATACTTTACAGAATAAGAACCGGCATACCGTGGCGGGATTTACCCGAGTATTTCGGCAAGTATCATACTGTTTATACCGCTTATAACCGTTGGTCAGAAAAAGGCATTTTTACTGCAATCTTGAAACAGCTCAGCCAAGAGAGTGACTTGGAGTGGGTAGCCATAGACGGCAGTTATATCCGTGCTCACCAACACTGCGCCTCAGCGCTCAGTGCGCAAGAGGATCACGCAATCGGTATGAGCCGAGGCGGCAGAACCAGCAAGATTCATCTGGCTGTAGATGCTGCAGGCAATCCGGTTGAGGTTATCGTTACTGCGGGCAATATCCATGATGTCGCCGTTGCACCGGAGCTGCTTGACAACATCAACCTTACCGAAACTGAGTTGGTTAATGCGGACAAAGGTTACGATTCAGACCGGCTCAGGGAGCAAATAGAGCAAAGCGGTGCGAAAGCCAATATTCCCTATAAAAGCAATAGGGAAGAGAAAAATAAAGACATGGACTGGTATTTATATAAAATCAGGCATTTGGTAGAGAATGCCTTTTGCCGTTTGAAACATTTCCGAGCGATTGCCAGCCGTTACGATAAGCTCAAACGCAACTTCCACAGTACGGTTTTATTGGGGTGCATTGTGATGTGGTTACCTTTATGACAAGTAATTGTGAACAGACCCTAGTGCAGAAACGGGTGCAGGCAAGGCAAAAAGCACAGCCAAAGCCCGCTTTGGCGCGCATTTTTAACGCAGCATGCGCCTGTTTATGTACTGAAAGCAGCACAATAAAAGATTGTGAACAGGCTCTTAGGCTGCCTGAAGCGCTTTTCTTTCACCGCAAACCCGCATACACTGGCATGGCTTGTTTAATTGACCACCTGCCCGCGCCACAATCTTTATGAGAAGCGGCACACACCACCAAGGGAGTCTGATGATGTTATCCATATTCGCCAAACCGCTGCCCTACCTGCTCGCTGCCGCCGTGGCCTTAAGCGCCTGCCAGCCGTCTACACCGGCACAATCCGCCGCCAGCGACGGCAGCGCATCTGCCACCACCAGCAGCAATAAAGTTTACAACGTGGCCATGAACGCCAATTTCCCGCCGTTTGAATCCATCGACAGCAACGGCAAAATCCACGGCTTTGATGTCGACTTAATGGACGCCATGGCACGCGCGGGCAATTTTAAAGTGCGCTACAAAAACCAGCCTTGGGACGGCATTTTCGCCACCCTAAAAGGCGGTGAAAACGACATTTTGATTTCCGGCATCACCATCACCGATGAGCGCCGCCAAACCATGGCCTTTTCCGAGCCGTACTTTGAAGTGAAACAAGTGATTCTGGTGCCCAAAGGCCAAAGCATCACCTCGGTAAACGACCTCACCAAACTGGATAAAGTGGGCGTCACCACCGGCACCACCGGCGACTTGGCGGCACAAAAAATCCTCGGTGCCACCAGCAGCAAAATCGCCCGCTTTGAAAACCTGCCGCTGGTGATTAAAGAAATCGAAAGCGGCGGCGTGCAAGCCATGGTCAGCGACAGCGCCGTGGTGGGGCATTACATCAAAAACAACGGCGACAAAGGCTTTAGCATGGTGGAGGTGCCCGATTTTGATGTAGAGCAATACGGCATCGCCGTGCGCCCGGAGGACAGCGCCTTGCTGCAAACCCTAAACCAGTCTTTGCAAAAAGTGCGCGACAGCGGCGAATACGAGCAGATTTACAGCAAATACTTCGCCAAATAAATTGGCCACATGCACCGCTGCAAGGTTTTAGCTTTGCGGCGGTGTTTTTGTTTCAGGCAGCCTTGTATGATGGCCGTCCATCTGTATTGTTACCACCCAAAATCGCATCTCCTCAAAGCTTGCCTTGCTTAAAATCGGCGCCAGCCCTAATTTGCTTACCCATCATGCCACGCCGTTAAAACAGCCCTCAATCCCGCTCTGCCGCCCCACCCCGGATTTGCTATAATCGCCTATTCCGTTTCTCCTTTTGGCCTTTTGCGCCATTGCCCACACCCAAGCTGCCGCACTCAATGTTCAGGCAGCCTGAAAGCACACACACCATGTCCGATAACGATACCATCCGCATTCGCGGCGCCCGCACCCACAATTTGAAAAACGTGGATTTGGATATTCCCCGCCACAAGCTGGTGGTGGTGACCGGCTTGTCCGGCAGCGGCAAATCTTCGCTCGCGTTCGACACCTTATATGCCGAAGGTCAGCGCCGCTATGTGGAAAGCCTTTCCGCCTATGCGCGCCAGTTTTTGCAGATGATGGACAAGCCCGATGTCGATTTAATCGAAGGCCTGTCGCCTGCCATTTCCATCGAGCAAAAATCCACCAGCCACAACCCGCGCTCCACCGTAGGCACGGTTACCGAAATCCACGACTACCTGCGCCTGTTGTATGCACGCGTGGGCACGCCGCACTGCCCCGAGCATGGCGAGCCTTTGGCCAGCCAAACCGTATCGCAAATGGTAGACCATGTTTTAGGGCTGCCTGAAGACACCCGCGTGATGATATTGGCGCCGGCGGTGCGCGAGCGCAAAGGCGAATTTGTCGACCTGTTTGCCGACTTACAAGTGCAAGGCTTTGCGCGTGTGCGCGTAGACGGCGAAGTGTATGCGCTGGAAGACGTGCCCAAGCTGCAAAAAAACCTCAAGCACAATATTGATGTGGTGATCGACCGCGTCAAAGTGCGCGCTGACATCAAACAGCGCCTGGCCGAAAGCTTTGAAACCGCCCTGCGCCACGGCAACGACCGCGCCTTGGCGTTGGAAATGGACAGCGGCAGCGAACACTGGTTTTCCGCCCGCTTTGCCTGCCCGGTGTGTTCCTACAGCTTGCAAGAGCTGGAGCCGCGCCTGTTTTCGTTTAATAACCCCGTGGGCGCCTGCCCCACTTGCGACGGCTTGGGCAGCATGAACTTTTTCGACCCCGAGCGCGTGGTGCTGCACCCGGAGCTGTCGCTGGCCGCCGGCGCCATTAAAGGCTGGGACAAACGCAACACTTTTTATTTCCAAATGATTCAATCGCTGGCCAAGCACTACGGCTTTGATGTAAACACCCCGTTTGAAACGCTGCCTGAAAACATCCGCCACATCGTGCTCTACGGCTCGGGTAAAGAAGTGATTGAATTCCGCTATTTATCCGAGCGCGGCACCACCTTCAACCGCGAGCATGCTTTTGAAGGCATTTTGCCCAACCTAGAGCGCCGCTACCGCGAGACCGATTCGCCCACCGTGCGCGAGGAATTGGCGCAATACCAAAGCCACCGTGCCTGCCCCGATTGCGGCGGCGCGCGCCTGCGTAAAGAAGCCCGCTATGTGTATGTAGGCCAGCAGCCCCTGCACGAAATCTCCGCCTGGCCGCTCACCCGCAGCCACCAGTTTTTCAACGAGCTGGCGCTAGAAGGCAACAAAAAACAGATTGCCGAAAAAATCCTCAAAGAAATCAGCGAACGGCTGGGCTTTTTGATTAATGTGGGTCTCGATTACCTCAATTTAAGCCGCAGCGCCGACACCCTCTCCGGCGGCGAAGCCCAGCGCATCCGCCTGGCCAGCCAAATCGGCAGCGGCCTCACCGGCGTGATGTATGTGCTGGATGAGCCTTCTATCGGCCTACACCAGCGCGACAACGACCGCCTGCTCGCCACCCTCAAACGCCTGCGCGACTTGGGCAACAGCGTAATTGTGGTCGAACACGATGAAGACGCGATTCGCGAAGCCGATTTTGTGGTTGATATGGGCCCCGGCGCCGGTGAACACGGCGGCCAAGTGCTGGTGGCCGGCACACCCGCGCAAATCGAGCAATGCGCCGAATCGGTGACCGGCCAGTATTTAAGCGGTAAACAAGCCATTAGGCTGCCTGAAAGCCGCACCCCGATGAACCCCGAGCGCATGCTGGTATTGAAAGGTGCCAAAGGCAACAACCTAAAAAATGTCACTTTAGAGCTGCCATTGGGGCTGATTACCTGCATCACCGGCGTGTCCGGCAGCGGCAAATCCACCCTGATTAACGACACGCTGGCCAAAATCACCGCCCGCGAGCTCAACCGCGCCCACGAAGAGCCCGCCCCCTACGACGACATCAGCGGGCTGGAACATCTGGACAAAGTGATTAATGTCGACCAATCCCCCATCGGCCGCACCCCGCGCTCCAATCCCGCCACCTACACCGGCTTGTTTACGCCGATTCGCGAGCTCTTCGCCGGTGTGCCGCTGTCGCGCGAGCGCGGCTACAACGTGGGGCGCTTCTCGTTCAACGTCAAAGGCGGCCGCTGCGAAGCCTGCCAAGGCGATGGCGTGATTAAAGTGGAAATGCACTTTCTACCCGATGTGTATGTACCCTGCGAAGTGTGCCACGGCAAACGCTACAACCGCGAAACGCTGGAAGTGCAATTCAAAGGTAAAAACATCAGCCAAGTGCTGGATTTTACCGTAGAAGAAGCGCGCGAATTTTTCGACGCCGTGCCCACCGTGGCGCGCAAACTGCAAACCTTAATGGACGTGGGCTTGGGCTACATCCGCCTCGGCCAATCCGCCACCACCCTCTCCGGCGGCGAAGCCCAACGCGTAAAACTCGCGCTCGAGCTCTCCAAACGCGACACCGGCCGCACCCTTTATATCCTCGACGAACCCACCACCGGCCTCCACTTCGCCGACATCGCCCTGCTGCTGGACGTTATCCAGCGCTTAAAAGGCAAAGGCAACTCGATTGTGATTATCGAACACAATCTTGATGTGATTAAAACCGCGGATTATATTGTCGACTTGGGGCCCGAAGGCGGCGATGGCGGCGGCAAAATTATTGCTAAGGGTACGCCGGAAGAAGTGGTGAAGAGTAAGAAGAGTTATACGGGGAAGTATTTGAAAGAGATATTTAAATAATCTCGACATATTTAAAATAAATTAACAATTATATTGGAGCATATTTAATTGTTTAGTCCCTGAATTTTATGGAGTATCATTACCCCAATTATAAAGAGACCGACTTATGGCAAGCATATTGCATGGTAACGCCAAGACTACGCCTAGAATCAGAAAAGAAATACAAGAGTCTGAAGAGAGCATCGCAGCGTTAGCTAAAAATACAATATTAATTTCAAAACCGTTCTCTACTGGAAACACGCAGATTCGGTCGAAGATAAAAAGTCCGGCCCCAAAACCCGCCCCAGCGTGTTGACCGAATCGGAGCAGCAGGCAATCTGTACCGTCCGGCGACATCTGCGGCTGTCATTGGACGAGCTGTATATCATCTTCAAGCCCAATATTCCAAAGCTGAGCCGCTCCAATCTGCACCGGTGCTTGCAACATCACGGATTGTCGCGCTTACCCAAGAATGAATCCGATGGCCAAAAAGGTAAAAAACATTCAAACAATATCCGGTTGGCTTTGTCCATATCGACATCACCGAGGTGCGTTGTGAAACCGGCAAGCTGTACCTGTTTGTCGCCATCGACCGCAAAACCAAATATGTTTATGCAGAACTTCATCCGCGTATGACGCAGAAAACCGCCGTTTCTTTTCTGCGCAACCTACAACAAGATTGTGTGTTTAAAATCACCCATATCCTAACGGACAACGGTGCGCAGTTTACCTACAACTTGCTGAGCCAAGCACAACGGCCTGATAAGGAGCATCCGTTTGACGAGCTTTGCCGGCATTTGGGCATTGAGCACCGTACCACGAAATTCCGTCATCCATGGACGAACGGGCAGGTGGAGATTACCAACAAGATGCTGAAAGAGGTAACGGTCAAACGCTTCCACTATGAGCATCCTGACGAACTTAAACGGCACTTGATGGTATTTTTGCTGTATTACAACCATCAACGCCCCTTACGGTCGTTGAAGTACAAAACGCCTTGGCAGGCTTTGGAAGATTGCTATAATCTAGAGCCTGAATTGTTTCGTGAAAATCCATTCCAGAAGATTATGGGTCTTAACATTTAATGAACCTACATACTCAAGTAGCTACTTTCAACCAACAGTTGCCTGATTTATCTAAAAATACAATTCCTGCAATTAATTGATTAATTGCTTCTCTTGGATTTCCGAGAGAAGTCTTGGCTAGTGATGAAGAAATCCGATACGCATGGAATGATCTGCCAAGAGAACTGAAAAATATACCTGTCCAAAATATCAATCCTGAGCTTATTGCTCGAATGTGTATAGCAATAAGCTCAGGATTATTTGATGGTGCAATCAATTACATATGGAACGCTGCAATTTTAAGACTTCGAGAGAAGGTTAGAAATTTCGGTTTACCTATTGTATCTCAAATTTTAGAAAAAGATTTCGAAGATAGCCATTTAATTTCACTTCAGGACAGTCAACTACTTGATTTATGTTTACAACTGAATATTTTAAATGAAGAAGGCTCTCTTTTCTTAGGTCAGTGTAGAAATATACGTAATAATTTTTCTGCTGCTCATCCTTCACTTGGAAACTTAAACGATAGAGAGTTTATCACTTTCTTAAATCGCTGCATAAAATATGCATTGGGTGATTCATCCTCACCTAAAGGAGTTAATATTAATGGATTTATTCAATCCTTAAAAGGCGATAGATTTAATGATGCTCAGCGTGAATTATGGACTAATCGACTCTCCGAAACTCATGAGGTACAAAAACAATTATTAATTATTATGGCCCATGGTGTTTATTGTGACTCAAATTCTCAAGAACCCACAAGATTAAACGCTTTAGATATTTGTGAGTTATTTAAAAATAGTTTTTCAGCCTCTCTTCGTTCAGCTTTAATTGACAAGCATGCTGAATATATCACCAAAGGAGATGAATCACGACAAACAGCATCAAGTCAATTTTTTGAGAAATTAGGATTGTTGGGACTATTATCAGCTCCACAGCAACACACTATTTTTTCAACTGCCATTCAAAGATTACAAATTGCCCATGATGGGTTAAATAATTTTTATAATGAGCCTCCGTATGCAGAACGATTATTAGAGTTATCTCAAAATACCGCTGTTCCTGATACAGTGCAAAGTGATTTTGTAGACACTATCGTATCTTGTTATTTGGGAAATGGATACGGTGTTTCATGGGCTGCTATCCCATCTTATGAAAAAATTATTAAAAGCTTTTCCCCACAAGAAATAGCTATGATGTTACGTCATACACAAACAAAAAACTCTAGGATCTCTCGCATAATTGCATCAAAAAGAAAAAGATTTATACAAGCATTGAGCTTAATTGATCCAGCAAGTGTTCCAAATGGTGTCAAAGCAGCTTATGAACAATTTATCAACCACGAAATATAAAGCAGTAGTCTGTATAAAATGTCAATCTATGCATAGGGTGTATGCGGTACGTACACGTTTTTCGAGTGGGCGTTTCAGGCTTCGCCAGCAACCCACCCTCAAGCCCAGCAACTGCACCGCGCTTGCCTTCGAATGGGGGCTTCATCCATCAAACCGTGAATTCTGCATATGAAAAGCTCAGGCCGTCTGAAAGAAATCTTTCAGACGGCCTTTTATTGCACCCTACCCTTAATCCTCTCCAATCATCAGCTTGATTCTCGCCGCTTCTGCCAACCCTTTGGCAGTCAAGGCCACGGCATCGTTGCTTTTTTGGCCGGGCAGCACCCAGCCATGTTCAACCAGCATATCCGCTACACCCTCTTCCACCAAATCGCCCCAACTGAGCTGCTTGTTGGTTTCTGGGTCGGCCAGCGCCAGCATAATTCACCAATCCGCGTGCGTGGGCTGCACCCACGCCCTTAATAAATCTTCAGGCAGCCTTATTATTCTCGCTATTGTTGCAAAATAAACCACACTTCACCCATTTCCCGCATTTTTATTGCCACTTTCCCCAAGCCGCCACTATAATCCCGCTTCATTATTTCACCAATTCGCAAAGAAAGGAGCACACCATGAACATCATTACTTCAATCCGCTCAATCATTCTTTGCAGCCTGGGCGCGTAAAGGCGCTTTTTTTATGCCTATTGCCCGCTTGGGGCTGCTTTCCTGATTTTGCGCACACTGCCACGTTATAAATTACTGCGGCGGCGTGCGCCTGCATGAAAGTACATCATGGGCACTGATTTTTCCCATTCTGATTCTATGGCCACTGTGGCCGTTATTGCCGATGCCGACACCTGGATTGAAGGCAATGCGGTGCAGCAGTTGCACACCACCGCGGCTTTGCCGCATATGCGCCATGTGGCGGGCATGCCCGATTTGCATGCCGGGCGCGGCTATCCGGTGGGGGCGGCTTTTTTAAGCAGCCACCATTTTTACCCCGCCTTAATCGGCAACGATATCGGCTGCGGCATGGCCTTTTGGCAAACCGATTTGTCCGCACACAAGGCCAAGCCGGAAAAACTGGCGCGGCAGCTGGGCAATATTGATTTGCCGCTGGATGAAGGCTGGCAAAGCCGTATCGATGAATTGCTGCCACAGCATCCGTTTCAGGCAGCCTTGGGCACCATTGGTGGCGGCAACCATTTTGCCGAGCTGCAGATGGTGGACACGGTTTATCGCGCAGATTTGCTGCCCGCCGCATTCAATGCAGATGCTTTACAATTATTGGTGCACAGCGGCTCGCGTGGCTTGGGGCAGCAGATTTTGCGCCGCCATATCGAGCAATTCGGTCACCACGGTTTAAGCAGCGACAGCGCCGCCGCCCACGCTTATTTGGCCGAACACAATGCCGCGCTGGACTTTGCCCGCGCCAACCGCTGCCTGATTGCCGAGCGTATGTTGGCACGCTGGCATGGCGATGGCACCTGCCTGCTGGATGTGCATCACAACTTTCTGGAACACGCCGATATCAACGGTACGCAGGGCTGGTTGCACCGCAAAGGCGCCACGCCGGCTGATTGCGGTGCGGTGATAATTCCCGGCTCGCGCGGGGATTTCAGCTATTGGGTGCAGCCGTCTGCCGATTGCAGCCTGTCGCTGAATTCGCTTGCCCACGGCGCCGGGCGCAAATGGCAGCGCGGCGAATGCAAAGGCCGCTTGTCACACAAATATTCTGTCGAATCCTTGCGCCGCACCGCCTTGGGCAGTGTAGTGGTGTGCCAAGACAAGGCATTGATTTATGAGGAAGCGCCGCAAGCCTATAAAAACATCGACAGCGTAATACAGGCTATGCTTCATGCGGGTTTGATTACTTTGGTGGCGCGGTTTAAGCCGGTGCTTACTTATAAAACCAGCGGCAATTGCGGAGAATAAAATATGAATATCACTTTACAAATCTCCACCGCGCAAGGCCCGGCAGAATGCCAAATGTTTGCCCGCTTTGTGCTGCAACGGCTGCTGGCGGAAGCCAAGCAACAAGGCATTGCTGCCGATGTTCAGGCAGCCTTAGAAAGCAAACACGGCATTTTGTCGGCAGTGGTAGGCTTAAGCGGCGCCGCTGCCGAAGCCTTGGTCGCACGCTGGCTAGGCACGGTGCAATGGATTTGCCCCAGCCCCTTACGGCCAAAACATCCGCGCAAAAACTGGTATGTCGGCGTGTTTCGCCTGCCGGATGTGCCGCCGCTGCCGGACGATGGCGCCGTGCGCCTGCAAACCTGCCGCGCCGGTGGCAAGGGTGGCCAGCATGTGAACAAAACCGAAAGCGCTGTGCGTGCCACCCATCTGGCCAGCGGCCTGTCGGTGCGGGTGGAAAGCGAGCGCAGCCAGCACGCCAACAAAAAACGCGCGCTGGCCTTGCTAGCGCAAAAGCTGGCCGCCGCCGCAGCCAACCAGCAAGGCGTGCAGGCACAGGCGCAACATGCGCAATTGTATCAACTGGCACGCGGCAACCCCGTACGGGTATTTGCGGGCGCGGCATTTCAGGAGAAAACACCTGGCGATACCGCCGTATCATAAGCCCATATTCGCAGCATAAAATACCGTGCGCTACACGATTGCCAAGGAATAAGAATAGTGGCAACACAGTCAATCACGCCATGGTAGCAATAGTGCCTATGTGCCATCAGGCTGCCTGAAGTTTTCAGGCAGCCTGATGATTACGCTATTAATTTTGCAAAATCCATTGCATCCCTACTGTTTTTCACGCCGTATTGCCACTTTTCTACCGCCACTATAATCAAATTGCACCAAGCACCGCCATCATCAGATGTCGTTATACCAATTCTACAAAATACAATACAATAGAACCCAAGCCCAAACTCCCCCAAACACCACCATGCCCAAACTAACGCCCCGCAAACACCAGCTGACCGATTATGATTTTTTGAAACTGTCCAAAACAGAGTCAAATCCGAGAGCGCGGATCAAATTGTTGATGCTGCATCAACTGAGCTTGAGTCACAGCTTAGACAGCATTGCACAAATCTTCGGCTATCATCAACAAAGCATCAGCGTCATCAGAAAGCACTATTGGCTGTATGGGCTGGACAGCATCTACGACAAACCCGGCAGAGGCCGCAAAAGCCTGTTGGCCGAAAAAGACATCGAAGCCTTTAAGCAAGCCATTGTAGAACAACAACAGCAAAGGGGCGGCGGCAGGCTGACTGCTGTTGATATTGCCCGTATTGCCAAGGAAGACTTTAATACCGACTACACACCGAAAGGCATTTACGGCTTATTGTCCCGCATCGGCATCAGCTGGGTATCTGCCCGCAGCCGGCATCCCAAAGCGGATCAGCAGGCAATGGATGATTTTAAAAAACTTCGTAAACCATGTTCGGACAGTGCTGCCTGAACACATTGAGTTGTCTGACGTAGACATCTGGTTTCAAGATGAAACCCGTATCGGCCAGCAAGGATCCATCACCCGGGTTTGGCACTATTGCGGCCAAAGGCCGAGGGTCGTACGCCAACAGCAATTTGAGTCTGCCTACTTATTTGGGGCATTCTGCCCCTCAAGCGGCAACAGTGTGGGTTTGGTATTGCCGTATGTAAATAAGCAAGCCATGCAGCTACATATGCAGCATATCAGCAAGGAAGTAGCTCATCCTTATCCGCAACATCCGGCAACAGAGCCGCCAAATCTATGGTGCACGTAAAGTCTGGAGGGCTTTGTTACGGGATGGTCACCGCGTTGCCCGCTGTACGGTGGAGCGCCTGATGCGCAAGCATCAAATGCAGGGTGTGTGGCGGGGCAAAGGCAAACGCACCACGGTTTGCGACCCCAACTGCAACGGGCAGGTGATTGGGTGAAACGCCGGCTCAGCGCCGAGAGTCCCAATCAGCTGTGGGTGGCGGATTTCACCTACGTAACCACCCATCAGGGCTTTGTATACACCGCCTTTGTGATTGATGTTTTTGCCCGGCGTATTGTCGGCTGGAAAGTGTCAAAACGGATGGATACCGACATGGTGATGGATGCATTGGCGCAGGCTTTGTATGCCCGGTGCCCGAAAGGGGTTATCCACCACAGTGACCGAGGCAGCCAGTATCTGTCGATAGGTTACACCGAGCGGCTGCGGCAGGCACAGATGAAGGCTTCGGTGGGCACCAAGGGTGACTCTTACGACAACGCGCCGGCCCAAACAATCAATGGCCTTTACAAAGCCGAAGTCATCCACCCCAACGGCCTTGGCGGGGGATGGCTGATGTGGAGTGGGCGAGATTGGAATGGGTGGATTGGTTTAATCACCACCGTTTACTGGAGCCGATTGGCTATGTGCCACCGGCTGAGTATGAAATGGCGTATTATCGCCAATTGGAAGAGTCGGCTAAGGCGGCTTGACTCAAGATAAACCGGCTCCTATAAAGTCGGGGCGGTTCAGCATCGCCTTAGCCGGGCAAACCGCTGGTGCCGCCTTGGCTTTTGTGGGAAAATCGCCCTTATTTTTGACGGGCGACACTGCGATGTTGGACAGAGAAGGATATCGCCCCAATGTTGGCATTATTTTAACCAACGAGCGCAATGAAGTGTTTTGGGGCAAACGCGTGCGCGAGCATTCGTGGCAGTTTCCGCAAGGCGGCATCAAGCCGGGCGAAAGCCCGGAAGCCGCCATGTACCGCGAGCTGCTGGAAGAAGTGGGGCTATTGCCTCATCATGTAAAAATCCTAGGGCGCACGCGCGACTGGCTGCGCTATGACGTGCCCACGCATTGGGTGAAGCGCGAATGGCGTGGCTCCTACCGTGGGCAAAAGCAAATCTGGTATTTGCTGCGTTTAATCGGCCGCGAAAGCGATGTGCATTTGCGCGCCACCAGCCACCCCGAATTCGATGCTTGGCGTTGGCACCAATACTGGGCGCCGATTGACGAAGTGATCGATTTCAAACGCGGCGTTTACGAAGGCGCTTTACAGGAATTGTCGCGTCACCTGCGCGAGCTGGAAAGCCTGGATGTATTTTTACAGCAGCAAACCAATGCCGACTAAACCGACAACGCCGTTTCAGGCAGCCTGAAACGGCGTTTTAGCTGCGCAGAAACTCCGTTTTACTTCAATCACGTTTTTATTTAAATCGAAAGGCAGTATATGGGCACCACAGCATATTGATATTCAGTGTTTTAGGCGGGTTGGTTGGCGGCGCACTGGGCTTGTTGTTGTTATGGTTGATGGCCGACAAGGCGCAACAGCAATACCCGCACGCCAGCATCATGCTGCCTGAAAGCCTGCAAGCACAGGCCGCCGCCGATTTGGCCGCTTGGGCCGCCACCCACGGCTACCAAGCGCAGCCCAGCTTGGTCGACCAACAGCCATGCTACCGCAAAGGCCGCGGCTGGCTCACTAGCGCCACCGAAATCCGCCTGCACCCCAATGGCCAATTGGATATAGATGAAGTGGTGAATTTTCTTGTGGGCAGCCGCCGTTTTGCGCTGAACGCACCGGCAATGCTTGGCCAGCCGGTACGGCGGCACAAGCTCAAAGCGGTAAACCAATTGCTGGCGCAATGGCAGTTACCGCCGCTGGTGATTGAAGCGGCCAAAGTAGGTGTGAAAATCAAAAAATAGACGGTATTCTGAAAAACCACTTCAGACGAAACCTAGGGGTCTATTCACAATTACTTGTCATACCCTTGAATAAAAAAGAAACGCAGGCATAAAAGGAAGTTCTCACACCCCCCAATACACCTGCGATGCCCCGTACACTACTCAAAGATGAACATTGGACGAAGCTGTTATACCGCTTATAACCGTTGGTCAGAAAAAGGCATTTTTACTGCAATCTTGAAACAGCTCAGCCAAGAGAGTGACTTGGAGTGGGTAGCCATAGACGGCAGTTATATCCGTGCCCACCAACACTGCGCCGCAGCCTCAGCGCTCAGTGCGCAAGAGGATCACGCAATCGGTATGAGCCGAGGCGGCAGAACCAGCAAGATTCATCTGGCTGTAGATGCTGCAGGCAATCCGATTGAGGTTATCGTTACTGCGGGCAATATCCATGATGTCACCGTTGCACCGGAGCTGCTTGACAACATCAACCTTGCCGAAACTGAGTTGGTTAATGCGGACAAAGGTTACGATTCAGACCGGCTCAGGGAGCAAATAGAGCAAAGCGGTGCGAAAGCCAATATTCCCTATAAAAGCAATAGGGAAGAGAAAAATAAAGACATGGACTGGTATTTATATAAAATCAGGCATTTGGTAGAGAATGCCTTTTGCCGTTTGAAACATTTCCGAGCGATTGCCAGCCGTTACGATAAGCTCAAACGCAACTTCCACAGTACGGTTTTATTGGGGTGCATTGTGATGTGGTTACCTTTATGACAAGTAATTGTGAACAGACCCTAATCTTTCGGCATAAGGCTGCCTGAAAACCGAAACTGGCCACCTTGCCCGAATGTTTCGATTTTTAGATTGGGCTTAAGGTACAATGCTGCTGCCTGAAGGCATAAACACGCTCTTGGCTTCGCAGAAACTGCGTTCAGACAGCCTTAAATCTGTTGACGCCACACACGCAGCGCTAAATACCAAAATAATCCAGCATGCCTTGTGCGGCATCGCGGCCTTCGCGGATGGCGGTGACCACCAAATCAGAGCCGCGGGTGATGTCGCCGCCAGCAAAGATTTTGGGGTTGGCGGTTTGCTGGTCATATTCGCCTGCGGCCTGAATCCGGCCTTTGCTGTCTACGGTAACGCCCACGCTCTCTAGCCACGGCATGGCGTGCGGGGCGAAGCCGAAGGCCACAATCACCGCATCGCACGGCAGCACTTCTTCGCTGCCCGGCACCACTTCGGCCACACGGCGGCCACGGGCATCGGCAGCACCCAGCTGGGTTTTCACCAATTTGATGCCGCAAACCGCACCGGCAGCATCGGTTTCAATCCCCACCGGCTGGGCATTGAATTTGAACTGCACGCCCTCTTCTTTGGCATTTTGAAATTCCTTGCGCGAGCCGGGCATATTCACGGCATCGCGGCGGTAGGCACAAATCACTTCGACCGCCTGCTGGCGAATGGCGGTGCGCACGCAGTCCATGGCGGTGTCGCCGCCGCCGAGCACCACCACGCGTTTGCCGCGCATGGAGATGTAGTTTTCATCGCCCAAGCCCATGGTGTGTTCGGTGTTGCCAATCAAAAACGGCAATGCCGAATACACGCCTGCGGCGTCTTCGTTGGCAATATCGGCCTGCATTCCCTGATAGGTGCCCACGCCCAAGAATACGGCATCGTATTGTGCCGCCAATTCGTCTAGGCTGATGTCGCGGCCCACGTCTACGCCCAGTTTGAACTCAATGCCCATATCACCAAACAATTGGCGGCGGCGAATCATCACTTCTTTTTCCAATTTAAACGAAGGAATACCGAAGGTGAGTAGGCCGCCGATTTCGCGGGCGCGCTCGTACACCACCACATCGACACCATTGCGGATTAACACGTCGGCACAGCCCAAACCGGCAGGCCCCGCGCCCACCACCGCCACTTTTTTGCCGGTTTTTTCCACCGCGCCCACGCTGGGCTGCCAGCCCATTTCAAAGGCTTTTTCGGTGATGTATTTCTCCACATTGCCGATGGTAACGGCACCGAATTCCGCATTCAGGGTGCAATCGCCCTCGCACAAGCGGTCTTGCGGGCACACGCGGCCGCACACTTCGGGCAGGCTGTTGGTGCTGTGTGCCAGCTCCGCTGCTTCGATAATGCGCCCTTCATTGGCCAAGCGCAGCCAGTTGGGGATGTTGTTGTGCAGCGGGCATTTGCTTTGACAATAAGGATTGCCGCAAGCCAGGCAGCGGTCGGCCTGGGCGGCGGCCTGCACTTCGGTAAACGGCTGGTAGATTTCCACAAATTCGCTTTGGCGGGTGGCCAGCGGAATTTTGGGCGGGTCAACGCGCGGCAGGTCGATAAACTGGTACACGTTTTCTCGTTGGCTCATGGTGGTTCCTTGGATTCAATTTGTTTTTCAGGCAGCCTTGGCATCGGCGCAGTTGTATTTTTGCGGTTTCAGGTAGCCTTACAGCTTAAAGGCTGCCTGAAAATCCTGTTTACTGCGTTACCGCACGCAATTCGGTAACGGTGCGGCGCTTGTGGCCGAGCAAGGCGTTTACGTCGTTGGCTTTCGGTTTCACCAACACGATTTTGCCGACGTGGTTGTCCCAATCCGCCAGAATGCGCTCGCCCAAGGGGCTGCGGGTGTGCTCTACATGCTCGGCAATCAGGCCGCGCAAATGCTCTTGGTGCATGGGCAAATCGGTGATGGGCAGGCCTTCCACCATTTCCGGGTTGATGCGTTGGGCAAAGCCGCCGTCCACATCCAACACATAGGCAAAGCCGCCGGTCATGCCTGCGCCAAAGTTGATGCCGGTTTTGCCGAGCACGCAAATCACGCCGCCGGTCATGTATTCGCAGCCGTTGTCGCCAATGCCTTCCACCACGGCGCTGGCACCGGAATTGCGCACCGCAAAGCGCTCGCCCGCCTTGCCCGAGGCCAACAGCTTGCCGCCGGTGGCACCATACAAACAGGTGTTGCCGGCGATGGTGGCGTTTTCGGGTTTAAACGCGGTGCCGCCGTGCGGTCGAATCACGATTTTGCCGCCCGCCATGCCTTTGCCCACATAGTCGTTGGCGTCGCCCGTGAGGTGCAGGCTCACGCTGCCCGCCAGCCACACGCCTAGGCTTTGCCCGGCGGTGCCGTTGAGGCGGATGTCGATTTGCTGCTCTAAGTTGCCGCGATTGCCGTGGCTGGCGGCAATCAGGCCGGACAAGGTCGCGCCCACCGAGCGGTCGGTGTTGTTGATGTCGTAGCTTAAGTCGATGTTGCTGCCGCTGGCCACCGCTGCCGCCGCATCGTCCATAATCACGCGGTTAAGGCGGCCTTGGTCGAACGGCGGGTTGTTTTGGGTGCAATACAGCGCGCTGCCCGCAGGCACTTGCGGCGAATACAACAGGCCGCGCAAATCCAGCGCCGCGTGTTTGGGGGTGCTGCCCGCCACCACTTCAAGCAAATCGGTGCGCCCGATTAAATCGGTGAGCTTGGCCACACCCAATGCGGCCATGATTTCGCGCACGTCTTGGGCAATAAACTTAAAGTAGTTCATCGCTTTTTCAGGCAGCCCGTGGTAATGCTTGCTGCGCAAGGTATCGTCTTGGGTGGCGATGCCGGTGGCACAGTTGTTCAAATGGCAAATGCGCAAATAACGGCAGCCCAGCGCCACCATCGGCCCCGTGCCAAAGCCGAAACTCTCGGCGCCCAAAATGGCGGCTTTCACAATATCCAGCCCGGTTTTGAGGCCGCCGTCTACTTGCAGGCGCACTTTGTGGCGCAGATTGTTTTCCACCAACGCCTGCTGCGCTTCGGCCAAGCCCAATTCCCACGGGCTGCCGGCGTATTTCACGCTGGTGAGCGGGCTTGCGCCGGTGCCGCCGTCGTAGCCGGAAATGGTGATCAGGTCGGCATAGGCTTTGGCCACGCCGGTGGCAATGGTGCCCACGCCGGGCAAAGACACCAGCTTCACCGAAATCAGCGCTTTGGGGTTCACTTGTTTGAGGTCGAAAATGAGCTGTGCCAAGTCTTCAATCGAATAAATATCGTGGTGCGGCGGCGGTGAAATCAAGGTAGAACCAGGCACGGCGTAGCGCAATTGGGCAATATAGGGCGTTACTTTATCGCCCGGCAATTGGCCGCCCTCGCCCGGCTTGGCGCCTTGCGCCACTTTGATTTGAATCACATCCGCACTCATCAGATAAGCCGGAGTCACGCCGAAACGGCCGGACGCCACTTGCTTGATGCGCGACACTTTTTCGGTGCCGTAGCGTTTGGGGTCTTCGCCGCCCTCGCCCGAATTGGAATAGCCGCCCAAGCGGTTCATGGCAATCGCCAGCGATTCATGCGCTTCGGGGCTGAGCGCGCCGATGGACATAGCAGCGCTGTCGAAGCGCTGATACAGGTTTTCCGCCGCTTCCACTTGCTCGATGGCAATGGCGGTTTTGTTTTCGGTTTTCAGGCGCAGCAAATCGCGCAAGGTGGTAATCGGGCGGCTGTTCACCGCGTCGGCATACAGGCGGTATTGCTGATAGTCGCCGCTGTTAACGGCTGCCTGAAGCGTGTTCACCACTTCCGGGTTGTAAGCGTGGTATTCGCCTTGCGGTTTGTATTTGAGCAAGCCGCCCGCATCCAAGGGTTTGCTTTTTTGCCACGCCACTTTATGAAAGCGCTTGAGCTCTTCGCCCAAGTGTTCGAAAGTGGCGCCGCCGATGCGGCTGGTCATGCCTTTAAAGCACAAGCTCACCACTTCATCACCAAAGCCCACCGCTTCAAACAATTGGGCGCAGCGATAAGAAGAAATGGTGGAAATGCCCATTTTGGAGATGATTTTATACAGGCCTTTGTTGATGCCGTTGCGGAAATTGGCGGTCACCACCCGCAAAGGCTTGGTAATCGCGCCGGTGCTCACCATGCGCGCCAGTGATTCATAGGCCAAATACGGATACACGGCGGTGGCGCCAAGGCCGATTAATACGGCGAAATGGTGCGGGTCGCGGGCGGAGCCGGTTTCCATAATAATATTGGCATCGCAACGCAAATTGGTGGCCACCAAGCGCTGCTGGATGGCACCCACCGATAAGGGTGCGGGAATTTGGATTAAGGATTGGCCGATTTGGCGGTCGGACACAATCAGCAATACCGCGCCGTTTTTCACTGCGGCTTCGGCTTCGTCGGCCAGGCGTTCAATCGCTTGCTTCAAAGTGGTGGTGGCGGGGTCGTACACCGCATCAAGGCGCTGGCTTTGGTAGTGGGCTTCAGGCAGCTTCAGCAATTGCACCATATCCGAATACAGCAGCACCGGCGATTTGAAATTCACCCGATGGCTCATGCCTTCGGCTTCAAAAAATACGCTCATTTCGCGACCGATGCTGGTGGTGAGGCTCATCACATGCGCTTCGCGCAAGGGGTCGATCGGCGGGTTGGTCACTTGGGCAAAATACTGGCGGAAATAATCGTACACCAGCCGTGGGCGCTGGCTGAGCACCGCAAACGGGGTGTCGTCGCCCATCGAGCCCACGGCTTCTTGACCGCTTTCGCCCAACACGCGCAGCACGCTTTCCATTTCTTCCTGGTTGTAGCCAAACTGCTTTTGGAAAATCACCAGTTTGTTGGGGTCTAGGTGCGGCTCGCCCACTTGGTCGTCGGGCAATTTTTCAAACGGAATCAGCGTGTGTACGTTTTTATTCAGCCATTCGCGATAAGGGTGACGCGCTTTTAGCTCTTGGTTAATCTGCGCCGAGTGCAACAGCTTGCCTTCGCGGGTGTCAATCACCAGCAATTCGCCGGGGCCGACACGGCCTTTTTCCACTACTTCATCGGGCGCGTAGTCCCAAATACCCACTTCGGAAGCAATGGTAATCAGCCGATCTTGGGTGATGACATAACGCGCCGGGCGCAGGCCGTTGCGGTCCAGATTGCAGGCGGCATAACGCCCGTCGGAGAGCACAATGCCCGCTGGGCCGTCCCACG
This sequence comes from Paralysiella testudinis, assembly GCF_016894345.1. Taxonomy (GTDB): domain Bacteria; phylum Pseudomonadota; class Gammaproteobacteria; order Burkholderiales; family Neisseriaceae; genus Paralysiella; species Paralysiella testudinis. The sequence goes on along the minus strand of NZ_CP069798.1, from coordinate 1,647,088 downwards.
GCTCCATGTGCATGGAATTGAAGTCGTAAAACGCGCGCAAGTCGTCGTCCATATCCGGGTTGTGCTGCCAAGCGGGCGGCACCAGCAGGCGCATGGCGCGGAATAAGTCCATGCCGCCGTTGACAAACAGCTCCAGCATATTGTCGAGCGAGCTGGAATCGGAACCGGTTTCGTTCACAAACGGCGCGGCGGTTTGCAAATCGGGAATCAAGGGTGTGTGGTATTTATACGCCCGCGCCCGCGCCCAAGCGCGGTTGCCGGAGATGGTGTTGATTTCGCCGTTGTGCGCCAAATAGCGAAACGGCTGCGCCAATTGCCAGCGCGGCAAGGTATTGGTGGAAAAGCGCTGGTGGAATAAGCAGATGGCAGACTGCATGCGTAAATCGGCCAAGTCGAGATAAAATTTGGGCAAATCTTTGGGCATGCACAGCCCTTTGTAGATGGTGACCTTATTCGACAAGCTGCAAATATAGAAATCGCGGTGGTTAATGCGTTTTTCGATGCGACGGCGCGTCATAAACAGGCGCCGCTCCAAATCGCGCGGCAGCCAGCCCGCCGGTGCGTTTACCATCACTTGGCGGATGGTGGGCATATCGGCCAGTGCGATTTCGCCCAACACCGCCGTGTTGATTGGCACCTCGCGCCACATCGCCACCCCCAAGGTTTCGCGGGTGAGCTCTTCTTCGATAATGGCGGCGTATTCATTGGCCAGCGCCGCATCGCGCGGCAAAAACACCATGCCCACGGCAAAGTTTTTGGCCAGTGTTACACCCGCATCGGCGGCCACCGCTTGAAAAAATTTTTCCGGCATCTGCATCAACAGGCCGCAGCCGTCGCCGGTTTTGCCGTCGGACAAAATCGCCCCACGGTGCTGCATGCGCGACAAACCCAAAATGGCGGTGCGCACCACCTTGTGGCTGGGCTCGCCGTCGATATTGGCAATCAGGCCAAAGCCGCAGTTTTCTTTTTCTAGGGCGCGATCGTAAAGTTTGGTCATGGCAAAACCTTTCCTGCAAAATTTCTTATTTTGGTGGTGGTGTTGATGGTATTTTTGCGCTCGCAGCAAAGCCGAGACAAGAGCGTTAAAATACGAAAATTGCGGCACTGCGTCAAAGGTTTTTTTCGCACTGCAAAAGAAAATGACACATCGCCGCCAACCGCTTTTAGCCTAATCCACCCAAACACGATTTATTTAGGCAATATCCTGTGCCTAAATGATTCAGGCAGCCTCATATCACACCAAAATATGCCCGATTTATAACTTTACACTTGCGGGCATACTGTCTATTTACTCTAAAAAACAGGCTGCCTGAAACACAAACATCAGCCACCCAAGCGGCCATATCCGGCCACACCTGCAAGCGCTAAAATATTCGGCCGCCCAACATGACAAACCCGTGCCGCTGCGGTATATTGGCCGCAAATAACCCGGAGGACGCAACACCATGCTGAGCAAACCAGAAGAATTCATCTTGGCCATACTGGCCGGGCTGTGGGTGGTACTCACCTATTTTCTTGCCGCCTACACCGGCATGCCCACCCACACCGCACTGCTGATTACCGTGCTCACCCTGATTTGGGCGATTGTGTTTTTCCTGCTGTGGCAGCGCAACCGCGTGCGCCTGTTGTGGCCGGTGTTTATGGGCTTGCTGGTGGCCTGCTGGTGGCCCGCCTTGGATTGGCTGGCAATTAAAGATTTGCTGCAACTGAACGCCGCCACCGAAACCATTATCGTGAGCCGGCCGTGGTACGCCACTTGGACTGCCAAATTCATCTACGCCATCGTGCCCATGCTGGCTGGCTATGTGCTGATTTGGAAGCTCAAACACCGCCCCGCCCGCGACCAGATGATTCCATAGGCGCAAACGCATAAACAACAGGCCGACAAGATAGTTATCGGCCTGTTTTATGTTTTCAATATAAAAGGCTGCCTGAAATATTTTTCAGGCAGCCCCCAGCCATTGCGCCACCACATAAATCAGCAAACCGGCCAAGCCGCCCACCAAGGTGCCGTTGATGCGGATAAACTGCAAATCGCGCCCCACGCCCAGCTCGATTTTGTCTACCATTTGGCGGCTATCCCAGCTTTTCACCTTGTCGGCCACAAATTGTGCGCCCTGATGCCGGTATTGATTCACCAGCGATTTCACCCACCATGCCATGCGCGCATTCATGCGGCGCATAAACGCCGGATAGCGTGCCGCTTGCGACAGCATATGCGCGGCCACTTTGTCCAATTGCGCCTGCCAGGCAGAGGCATCGCCGCGTTGCACATCTGCGGCGCTCCATTGGCACAGGCTTTGCCAGGCTTGCGCCACGTTGCGGTGCAGTGCTTCGGAAGCGGCCAGTTGGCGTTTACCGGCTTCCAGCGCTTGATGCCATTCGGCATTGTGGCGCAAATCGGCGGCGGTAGCGGCCAGCTGGCTTTGGCAGGCCTGCCATAAATCGTGCTCTTCATCGGCTAAGGCTTCGGCCAGATAGCCGTCGGCCCAATCCAGCGCTTTGGCGGCCACCCAGTCGTCTACGCGCTCGGCCAGCGAGGTTTTCAGCGAGGCTTTGATTTTGTCCCAACTGCTGGGGGTGGGGCTGTCGATTTTGCCCGCCCATTGCAAAAGGTGGTGCTCCAGCTGGGCGCGGGTGCTGTCGTTTTGCAGCCATTGGCGCAATTGGGTGGCCAAGCTGTGCAGCAAGCGCCGGTCTATGCCTTGCTGTTGCGCCAAGCCCAGCAAGTCGGCGGCAGCCGCACCCAGTTTGGCGCCTTGATATTGCTCGGCCAAAAGCTGGCTGCCAAAGCGGGCCACTTGGTTGGGCTTGGCCGCGCGCAGCAAGAGTGGGATTTGTGCGCTCAACCACGGCAGCCACAAGGCTTTGTTTTGCGGCTGCATCAGCCAGGCCAGCAGTTTGTCGGCCGGTTGGGCACGATACACGCGCAAGGCAATCGATTTGCCGTGCAAAAAGTTGTGCGCCACAAAGCGCCCCAATTCATCGGCAATACGAGCTTGTTTACGCGGCAAGATGGCGGTGTGCGGAATGGGCAAACCCAACGGGCGGCGAAACAGCGCCGTTACCGCAAACCAATCAGCCAGCGCGCCCACCATCGCCGCCTCGCTAAAGGCTTTCAGGTAGCCTAAAGCCGGATATTGCGGCTGATAGCGCACCGACAGCACAAACAGCACGGCGGCCAGCAACAACAAGCCGGTGGCCAAAGCGCGGCTGCGCCGCAAACGCTGCCGCGCCGCTTGGGTGCGGATCTGTTCGTTTAATAAGGTGTTCATGGATGGGTTTTAAGAAGGGTGTGTTGATGGGTTTCAGGCAGCATAAATAATAATCAGCTCACCGCAGCACCACATCATTGGGCAGCTCATCCACCTCGGCGGGCAGATGGCGGGGGAAGTGTTGGCTTAAAATCACCGTAACCGCAGCCAAGCCTTGCTCCAAACCGGCCACATACTGCTGCTGCGCAAAGGCGGCGGTGATTTGGGCGCAAACGGCCTGCCATTCGGTGGCGGGCACTTGGGCGGCAATGCCGCGATCGGCCACGATTTCCACGCGGTGGTCGGCAAACGACACATACACCAGCACGCCGCAATTGTGTTCGGTATCCCACACGCCCAATTCGCCAAACCATTGCCAGGCACGGCGGCGGGTATCCAACCCTTGCAAAATATCGGCACTGTGCCAGCGCGATTCAATCACAAAGCGGATTTGGCCGCTGTGCTGCTGCTCGGAGCGGCCAATGGCTTCACTCAGCTGTTGCAGTGCGGCGGTGGGTAAACAGCGCTCTACGCGCCAGCGCGGATGGCACCAATGTTGCCATAAACGTGCCCATTTGTTGTTGCTTGCCATTACCATCCTCCCGAAGCGCCGCCGCCGCCGAAACCGCCGCCGCCACCGCTGAATCCACCACCGCCGCCAAAACCACCACCAAAGCCACCGCTACTGCCCCAACCGCCGCCGGAATGGCCGCCACCACCGCCCACAAAAGAAAACGCACCGGCAACAAAAGTGAATACGGTGGCCGAAAACGCCAAAAATGCCGTGAACAGCCAAAACCAGCCCAACAACCAACCGGCAGCCAATACCAAGCCGCCGGTGGCGATGCTGCCCAAGGTGCGACCAAATAGATTTTTTAACAAGCCGCCGCCAAAAAACACCGCAATCAATAAGGGCAATAAGCCCATATCGCCCCCACCTTGCTGTTGCGGCTTGGCCGCAGGCAGCGCTTCGCCCGCAATCAGTTTTTCCACTTGCAATACGGCCGCCTGAATACCGGCATCGGTTTGCCCTTCGCGCAAATACGGGCGCAGCACATCATCCAAAATGCGTTTGGCGTAAACATCGGGAATCGCCCCTTCCAGCCCGCGCCCTACGGCCAAATGGGTTTGGCGCTCGTTTTTCACCAGCAGCAGCAACACGCCGTCGTCCATACCTGAGCGCCCCGGCTTCCAAGCATCCATCACCCGCGTGGCATAGTCAAACGGGGTTTCCGGCGCAATGCTGTCTACCGTGAGCACCACAATTTGGCTGCCGTGTTCGCGGGCATAGCTGAGCAAATGCTGGTTGAGCGCGGCACGTGCCTGCGGCTGCATCATTTGCGCCGTGTCTTCCACCGGCTGGGTTAGCGCCGGTATTGGCGCTAAGCCAGCCGCCCACAGCCAGCCACTGCACAGCAACAGCATGGCCAAGACCCACAGGCGGCCAATACGCACGGCAATTGCACTCATGTTTTTGATCCCCACATAATCACCATCATTCCGGCCAAACTCAGTGCTGCGCCCAGCCAATCGCTCCAACGCAAGGGCACGCCGTCTACCTGCCACAGCCACAGCAAAGCCACGCCGATATAAACGCCGCCATAGGCTGCATAAGTGCGTGCCGCCGCTTGCGGGTGCAGGCTGATGAGCCACACAAACACCGCTAAGCTGAGTGCCGCCGGCAGCAACACCCATGCCGGCGCCTGCTTTTTCAGCCATAAATACGGCAGATAGCAGCCGATGATTTCGGCCACGGCGGTGAATACAAATAAGGCGGTGGTTTTGAGCATCAGCATCCTTTAGCCTGCTGTAGCCAGCAGGCAGCACCCAAGCTGCCTGAAAACCATGCCATGCTATGGAAACGCATCAGATTTAAAACTGTACCTTGGGCGCTTCTTTAATTTGCGCTTCGTTTTCCACGCTGAAATTCGGGCGCTGTTTCAAACCAAACACCTTGGCGGTGAGGTTTTGCGGGAATTGGCGCAAGGTGGTGTTGTAGGTGCGCACGGCCTCGATATAGCGGTTGCGTGCCAGCGAAATGCGGTTTTCAGTGCCTTCCAATTGCGCCTGTAAATCGCGGAAGTTTTGGTCGGCCTTGAGCTGCGGATAGTTTTCGGCCACCACCAGCAAACGGCTTAAAGCGCCACCCAATTCGCTCTGCGCTTGCGCGTATTGCTTTAATTTGGCTTCATCGGTGGCATCAGCCGCATTCATGTTAACGCTGCCCACTTTGGCACGCGCATTGGTTACTTCGGTAAACACCTGCTCTTCATGCTGGGCATAGCCTTTTACCGTATTCACCAAATTGGGAATCAAATCGGCGCGGCGCTGGTATTGGTTGAGCACTTCGGACCACGCGGCATTGGCCGCTTCATCTTGCGCCTGCATGGTGTTGTAGCCGCAGCCGCTCAAACCGAGCACCAGCAATAAGGCCGCCGCAAAAGAAAAATAACGTTTCAACATGGATGTATCCTTAAAGAAAGAACTGCAAAAAGTGGGCAACGCAAATCAATGGCAAACCGGGGGCAGACCACCCCCAAACCGACACAGTTTAGCACAATCGTGCACGCATAAAAGAACCGGGTTTGCCGCGTAAATAATGGCGGTGATTCCACGCCGGGCTTGGTATGATTTATCGGCTTTATCGGCTATAATTCAAGCCAAGTTCAACGTTTTATCCGGCTGCCGCCCACCGGCGGCAAGCGCTGTTTTATTTACCCTCATCACAAAGGAAAAAGCATGTTTCCCGAATACCGCGATTTAATCAGCAAACTGAAGCAAGAAGACAACCATTTTGCCCGTTTGTTCAAAGAGCACAACGATCTGGACGACAAAATCACCGGCCTAGAAAACAACCCTGTTACCAGCGGCTTGGATGAAATTGAAGAGCTGAAAAAACAAAAACTGCACCTGAAAGACCAATTGTATGTGATTCTGCAAAAAGCGGAAGCCGAAGCCAAATAAGCAGTAATAGCAAAAAACACCTTGCCAATCATAAGCAAGGTGTTTTTTATTGGGCTGCCTAAAAAGGCTGCCTGAAACGCATATGGCTTCAGGCAGCCTCTATTATCAAACACAAATCTGCATCAATGCGCCCAGCGCGCATGCAATCGGCGCGTGGCACTGTCGAGCAGCCAACCCAGTGCGCCAATCAACACAATTGCCGCCATCAATTCGGAATAAGCCAAGCGGTCGCGGGTGTCCAAAATAAAATAGCCCAAGCCTTCGTTCACCCCCAGCATTTCGCACGGCACCAGCACAATCCACACCACGCCGATGGCCAGCCGCAAGCCAGTGAGGATATGGCCGAGCACGGCGGGAAGCATAATTTTAAACAGCATTTCGCGGCGGCTGGCGGCCAATGAATGGCCCAATTGCAACCAGTGGCGGTCAATCGATTTCACCCCGGTGGCGGTGTTGAGCAAAATGGGCCACACCGCCGCAAACGCCAGCAGAAAATAAATCGGCACATCGCCGATGCCCAGCAACATCACCACCACCGGCATCCACGACAAAGGCGAAATCATGCGCAGAAACTGAAACGAGGTGCCGGTGAGTTTTTCGGCCCATGCCGACTGCCCTACCCACAAACCCACCGGCACGCCGATTAACAGCGCCCACAGCAAGCCCACCGCCACGCGCTTAAGGCTGGCCAGAATATGGCCGGTAAGTTGATTATGCACCAGCAAATCCCACAGGCTTTGGAAAGTGGGCAGCGGCGCCAGCATATTGGCCAGTGGCATGGTTTGCGCCAGCAGCATACTGCCCAGCTGCCACAGCAGCAGCAAGATGCCCAGGCCGGTGATGCTCAGCAGCGGGGTTTTGAGTGAGGTGTGCATAAGTTTGCTTTCTAATGCTAATGACTTTTTAAAGCTTGTTTTCAGGCTGCCTGAAAGGATTTTTGGTCTGTTTAAACCCTTGCTCGCACTTACACCACAATGGTTTCCGTGCGTGTCCAGCCGTTTAATTTAAACACGGCTTGATGGCCGCCCTGAATCACCGCCTGCTTCACAAAGCGGTCGTCCACCAAGTCTTGCGCCACTTGCACCGGGTCTAATGCGTCCAGAAACCGGTTTACCCCGGCGATATGGGTTTGTTTGAGCATTTCCACCAGTTTTTCGGTGTAGGAAGGATAAGGATAGGGCTGGAAATCAATGCGGCTTTGCCCCCATTCGGGGTGGCGGATAACACCGCTGGCACTGTAGCGCGCCCACGCATCCGGTGTTGGCGCCAGCACTTTTTGCAGCACTTTTTCTTCGTGCGGGGTGTATTTATGGCTGCCTTGTTTGGACAACATCAGCGCAGTGTCGGCGCGGTGTTGTGCCGCAAAAGCCTGTGCTTCCACCAATGCCGTTACCACGCTTTGCACCCATTCGGGGCGCTGGTTGATGTCGTGCTCCTGCATTAAGGTAACGCAGCAGGCATGGTCGCGCCACACATCGCCGGAAAAACGCAATACCTTGCCCACACCCTTGCTTTCGGCCACCGCATTAAAAGGCTCGGCCACAATAAAACCGGCAATGGCGCGGTTGGCCAGCGCGGCCACCATATCGGAAGGTGCCATCACGCTTAAACGCACCTCGCCCGCCTGCGGGTTTTTCTCCACCACCCTTAGGCCGTTTTCGCGCAAAATTTTCTGCACCACCACATTGTGAATCGAATACCAAAACGGAATCGCCACAGTTTTGCCCGCCAGCGCCGATACATTGTCAATATCCGGCGCCACCGTGAGCGCCGAGCCAGCCATGTGGTTCCACATCACCACCTTAATCGGCGAAGCGCTGCCATAGCGCGCCCAAATGCTCATCGGCGAGAGCAAATGAATCAAATTCACCTGCCCGCTCAGAAACGCTTCCACCAGCGAAGCCCAGCTGCGAAACAGCACCGGCTTGGCCACCTCAACGCCGTGTTTGGCAAACAAACCTTGGCCATGCGCCACCAGCAAAGGCGTGGCATCGGTAATCGGCAAATAGCCGATGCGCAAGGGCGCGGCAGGATTTTGCACCACTTGGCGCCCGCACGCCTGCAATAAAGGCAAGGCACCGGCAGCACTAAATAAAGCGGCAAGTTTCAAAAAATCGCGACGGCTGCGCATGGGGTTTCCTATATCAAAATGGCCGGAATAAAATAACTCGGGCTAGGCAGGGGCTAAGAGCCTGTTTACGAGCTCTTAGCAAAATCCTGCCTACGTCGCACCCGCGAAGGCGGGTGCCCAGTGCAAAGCCACGCTTTGCTGATTGCCCATTAATCCGGTTTTGCTGTGTGTTCAACTGAAGCCACGCTTCAGACTGGGCTCCTGCCTGGGCAGGAGCGACATAACTTAAGTTTTATAAAAACATCAGGCTGCCTGAAAAGAATTGGCCAATACCCAAATCGGTTTCAGGCAGCCTTGTTATCAATCTGTTTATCAATCCATTACATTAAAACTAAATCACAAACTCCACCGTGGCCACTTGCCGTTTATGCCCATGCGCATCGCGCAGCGCCTGCAAAATCGCCACCCGTTCCGGGTTCATTTCCAGCAAAGCATCGTGACGCGGATAAGGTAAATCCAGCCGCCACTGCCCCAGCTCGCGCCCCGGCTTATTGCCGATCAACACCGCGCGGTCGGCCAGAATCAGCGCTTCATCGATGTCGTGGGTCACCAGCACCGCACCGGCTTGGTGGCGGCTGATTAAGGTGCGCAGCAAGTCTTGCATTTCGGCACGGGTGACCGCATCCAGCGCCGAAAACGGCTCGTCCAACAGCCAAATTTCCGGATTGCGTGCCAACACCCGTGCCAGCGATACCCGCTGCGCCATACCGCCGGACAAGGCCGCCGGATACAAATCGGCCGCATGTGCCAGCCCCACTTCGGCCACTGCATCCTCCACCCGCGCACGGCGCTCATCGCGGCTTAAGTGCGGCTGATTGCTGAAATCCAGCCCAAACGCCACGTTGTCGCGCACATTCAGCCACGGCAGCAACACTGCCTGCTGAAACACAAAACCCAAGCGCGGATGAGGCTGGGTTACCGGCTCGCCAAACAAACGCACCGTGCCGCTTTGCGGCTGCGCCAAACCGGCCAATACCCGCAGCAACGACGATTTGCCCACACCGCTAGGGCCCAACAAGGCCACCAGTTCCCCGGCAGCCACACCCAAAGAAAAATCGGCCAACACTGGGTGCAGCTGCCCGCTGTGATCGGCATAGCCCAAGCTGATGTTTTGGGCGCATAAAATGGGGGATAGGCTGGCTTGGCTCATGATTTGGCTGTCGGCAAAGAGATATGGATACAAGGGGAAGATGGCGCATCATAAACAGCCGCCCTGCCAAAATGAAATGATATTAAATGCCTAACTTATGGCTTTTGGTTATATGGCGGCCACACCGACGCAGCACCGCACCAAACAAGACTGCCTGAAAACACCGCTACCGTAGGATGTGTCGCGCACATCTTACTGATTGTAAATACAATACACATGGTGATAGAGCAATAAAAAGGCTGCCTGAAACGCTTTCAGGCAGCCTTTTTTTCACCACATTAAAACTTAAGCCATCCCTTTGGCTTTCAGCACTTCCATCATGGTGCTGCCCAATTCGGCCGGGCTGCGGGTGTAGGCCATGCCAGCGCGCTCGAAAGCGGCGAATTTTTCTTCGGCCGTGCCTTTGCCACCGGAGATAATCGCACCGGCGTGGCCCATGCGTTTGCCTTTGGGCGCGGTAACGCCAGCGATGTAGCCCACCACCGGTTTGGTTACGTTTGACTGGATAAATTCGGCCGCTTCTTCTTCTGCAGTGCCGCCGATTTCACCAATCATGATAATCGCGTCGGTGGCCGGATCATCTTGGAACAATTGCAGGGCGTCGATTTGGTTCATGCCCGGAATCGGGTCGCCGCCGATGCCGATACAGGTCGACTGGCCCAAGCCCAGTTTGGTGGTTTGCGCCACCGCTTCATAAGTCAGCGTGCCGGAGCGGGAAATAATGCCGATGCGGCCGGGCTTATGGATGTGGCCGGGCATAATGCCGATTTTGCACTCACCCGGGGTAATCACGCCGGGGCAGTTGGGGCCAACCAAGCGGGTGCCGTTGCCGTTGGTTTCCAAGTAGCGCTTGGCTTTGAGCATGTCCAGTGTGGGCACGCCTTCGGTAATCACCACAATCAATTGCACGCCGGAATCCACGGCTTCAACAATGGAATCCAACACAAACGGTGCCGGTACGTAAATCACCGAAGCATCGGCGCCGGTTTCTTTTACCGCCTCGTTCATGGTGTTAAACACCGGCAAGCCCAAGTGGCTTTGGCCGCCTTTGCCCGGGGTAACGCCGCCCACCACTTTGGTGCCGTAGGCCAGCGCCTGCTCAGAGTGGAACGTGCCGTTTTTACCGGTAAAACCTTGTACCAATACTTTGGTGTCTTTGTTAATCAATACGCTCATTCATGTTCTCCTTAGGCTTTTACGGCGGCAACGATTTTTTCGGCTGCGTCATTCAAGCCGTCGGCAGAGGTCAATTTCAGGCCGGATTCGTTCAGAATTTTGGCACCCAGCTCGGCATTATTGCCTTCCAAGCGCACCACCACCGGCACAGTGACGCTCACTTCTTTTACCGCCGCCACAATGGCTTCGGCAATCATGTCGCAACGCACAATACCGCCAAAAATATTGATCAACACGCCTTGCACCGACGGGTCTTCCAAAATCAGTTTGAACGCTTCTACCACGCGCTCTTTGGTGGCGCCGCCGCCCACATCGAGGAAGTTGGCCGGTTGGCCGCCTTTGAGTTTGATGATGTCCATGGTGGCCATCGCCAAACCGGCGCCGTTTACCATGCAGCCGATATTGCCTTCCAGCGCCACGTAGTTAAGGTCAAATTCGCTGGCTTTCAGCTCGCGCTCGTTTTCTTGCGATTTGTCGCGCAGCTCGGCCACTTTGGGCAGGCGGTAAAGCGCGTTGCTGTCGATGCCGATTTTGCCGTCCACACAGGCCAGCTCGCCGTTTTCGCGCACCGCCAGCGGGTTGATTTCAAACAGGGCGAAATCATTGTCGATAAACGCTTGGTAAGCGCCGGTCATCAGTTTAACAAACTGGTTGATTTGCTTGTCTTTCAAGCCCAGTTTAAACGCCACTTCGCGCGCTTGGCACGGCTGCAAGCCCACCAGCGGGTCTACGGTCACTTTAAGGATTTTTTCCGGCGTTTCTTCGGCTACTTTTTCAATTTCCACGCCGCCTTCGGTAGACGCCATAAAAGTTACACGGCGGGTGGAGCGATCCACCACAGCACCCAAATACAGCTCGGTTTGCACCGGGTACATGTCTTCACACACCAGCACGCTGTTTACCGGCTGACCCAGCGCATCGGTTTGGTAGGTAACCAAGCGGGTGCCAATCAAGCTGTCGGCCACTTCTTTGGCTTCTTCGCGGCTTTTCACCACTTTCACGCCACCGGCCTTACCACGGCCACCGGCATGTACTTGGGCTTTCACCACGGCAAACTTGCCGCCCAATTGGTCGTAAGCGGCCGCGGCTTCTTCGCCGCTGGCCGCCAAAATGCCGCCTTGCACCGGCAAGCCGTAGCTGGCCAGCAAGGTTTTTGCTTGATACTCATGTAAATTCATCAGAGTTTCCTCTATGTGGGTTGGATTAAACTAAAGCAATCGATAGCGCCCGAGCATGAAAAAACCACCGCTGTCGGCCGGCTTGGCGGCTCTAGCGGCAGTCTTATATAAGATATAGGCTTTAAAAACCGATGATTAGAGTATATGCCAAAATAGGCGCTTTGAACAGGCGATACACACGTTGCGCAAACAGTTTTTCCGCTATTCACCCGATTTATTCGCAAACCCATAAGCAGAGATTTTATAGTGAAATAAAGAATAAACTGATACAAGGCAGCGAGCCGCAGACAGTACAGGTAGCACAACAAGACGAGCTAACGCCGTAGCACTTTTTGTATTTATTTCACTATTAAGTGACTTAAATAAGTGACTTAAATTGCACTTTGAAATCAATTGATTGATGGTTTCAGGCAGCCTTTAGAGCCTATTCATAATCTTTTTTGGAGCGGATTTTTAGTGCACGAAAAGGTGCTGGTTTATGTGCTGGAACAGCACAATAAAAGATTGTGAACTGGCTCTTAGCCAGAGCTGATAACACAAAAACCCGCCCTGCCTGATATCAATCGGACAAGGCAGGTGTGGCATCAAGCAGTCTGAAAATTGCATAAGCTCTTAACTGCCATAACGGCTCAATAGGGCCTGTGCGCGACGGATAACCGGTAAATCGACCATTTTGCCGTCGATTTGAAATGCTGCTGAACCACTGGCATTAAATTCGGCGCAAACACGGCGGGCAAAATCCAGCTCGGCCGCATCGGCTTGAAGCATTTGCTGTATCACTGCGATTTGTGCCGGATGGATGCACAACATGCCGCCAAAGCCCATATCGCGCCAGCGAGCCACATAATCCGCCAGCCCCGCATTGTTTTTAAAATCAGGAAACACGCTGTCCAGCGGCGGCGGCAAAGCATTGGCAACCGAATGCAGCAGCAAATCGGTACGCAATCGGTCGAACACGGTTTCGGCGGCGGCGCTGTGCACCGCCATGCCTAAATCGTTGGCCAAATCCAAACGACCATAGGTGAGCCGTGCCACACCCGGTGCCGCGGCCAGTGCCGCCAGATTAAGCATGCCTGTGGCGGTTTCTACAATCACTGCTACCGGTTTTCCCGTAGCACGGTAGAGCGCTTCAATATGGGCGGCTTGCTGCGCTTTGGGCAAGAAGATGCCGACCACACAATCCAATCCGGCTACAGCGGCCACATCAGCGGCATACTCCGGGGCTTCGGCATCGTTGATGCGCAGCCATACCGGCCGGACATCTTCGCCAGCATTATAAATGGCCAGATTTTCACGTGCCTGCGCTTTTTCGGCCGCCGCCACAGCGTCTTCCCAATCTACAATCACCGCTTCGGCTCCGGCGGCAAAGGCTTTGGCAATACGCTGCGGCTGCGTGCCGGGCACAAATAAATAGCTGTGCGCGTGCATTATACTGACTCTGCCGCTGCGGCCGGGCGGGCATAGTAAGCGGTGAGGCTGGCTTTGGCCACAGTGTGAGCATTAACCATAAAACCGGCCAAACTGGTAGTGGCATCGGCAGCGATGTCCAGCTTATCGGTATTCAGTGCGTATACAGTGAAGATATAGCGGTGTGCAGGATCGCCTTCGGGTGGGTAGCAGCCCATATAGCCAAGGTTGCCACCATCGTTGCGCATTTGGCGCGTGCCTGCGGGCATATTATCGCCGCCGGCGGCACCGGCGTTGCGTGGCAAGGCTTGGGTGTCGGCCGGAATATTAAACGCCAGCCAATGCCACCAGCCTGCGCCGCCGGTGGGGGCGTCCGGGTCGTGCATGGCGATGGCAAAACTGCGGGTTTCAGCCGGTGCGCCTTGCCACTGCAAAGCGGGCGACTGGTTGTCGCGGTCGGCCTGGTAGGCGGCATCCAGATGGCTGCCTTCGCTAAATTCGGCGCTGGTGAGGGTAAAAGAAGTGCTCATCATTAATTCCTTAAAAAATAAATCAGTTGAATATGCAGCCATCAAACCCAAGGCTGCCTGAAAGGTTTAATGCTGTGATTGATACCTACTACTGTGCATTACACCGCATCACCGGCAAATTCACGCAATATGGCTTCGGTGTGCTGCCCCAGTGCAGGCACATCGCCCATGGCGTATTCAAAGCGGTTGTTTAAGGCGGGCGGCAGCAAGGCCGGCAAGGTGCCTACCGGGCTGCCGATTTGGCGCCAGCGGGCGCGGGCAGCCAATTGCGGGTGCGCCCATACATCTTGCATTTCGTTTATCTGCGCATTGGCGATTTGCGCGGCTTCCAAGCGTGCCACCACTTGCTGCCGGGTGAGCCGGGTGAGCTCGGCATCAATAATCGCTTTCAGCTCGGTGCGGTTGGCGGCACGTTTGCTGTTTTGGTCGAAACGCACATCAGCGGCCAATTCGGGCTGTTGCAATACGGTGGTGCAAAATGCCTGCCATTCGCGCTCGTTTTGCAGCCCCAACATCACGCTGCCGTCTTGGGCGGGAAACGGCCCGTATGGGTAGATGGTGGCGTGACTGGCGCCGGTGCGCGGCGGCGGCGGCGCATCGTGGTAGGTGTAATACAGCGGATAACCCATCCACTCCACCAGGCTTTCCAACATCGACACATCAATATGGCTGCCTTCGCCACTGTGCTGGCGCAGCAATAAGGCCGACAAAATAGCGGAATAAGCGTACATGCCGGCACAAATATCGGCAATCGAATTACCGGCTTTGGCCATGCTCTCGCCTTCACCGGTTACCGACAAAAAGCCGCTTTCGCTTTGAATCAGCAGGTCATAGGCTTTTTTCTGCTCATACGGGCCGCCGATACCGTAGCCGGAAATATCGCACACAATCAGGCGTGGATACAAGGCGCTGAGGGTGGCATAGTCTAGCCCCAGCCTAGCCGCAGCACCGGGCGCGAGGTTTTGCACCAGCACATCGGCTTTGGCCAGAATATTGCCCAATATTTGGCGGGCGGAATCGTCTTTTACATCCAAGGCCATGCTTTCTTTGCCCCGGTTTACCCACACAAAATGCGAGGCCATGCCGTCTACCCGTTCATCGTAACCACGGGCAAAATCGCCGCTGCCGGGGCGCTCGATTTTAATCACCCGGGCGCCCAAGTCGGCGAGCTGGCGCGTACAAAACGGGGCGGCGATGGCGTGTTCCAAGCTCACCACAGTGATGCCGTCTAAGGGCTTTTTTGCATTGTTGTCCATATCTTTAATTCCTATTGTCTTTTCAGGCAGCCTTATATCCTGTTCACAATCTTTTATTAGTCTGCTTTCAGCACAGAAATAGGCTCTTAAAAACTGCGTGGCATGCCCAGTATTTTTTCGCCCACATACGATAAGATCAAATTGGTGGAAATCGGCGCCACTTGATACAAACGGGTTTCGCGGAATTTGCGTTCCACATCGTATTCATGGGCAAAACCATAACCGCCGAAAGTTTGCATACAGGCATTGGCCGCTGCCCAAGAAGCCTTGGCAGCCAGGTGCTTGGCCATATTGGCGCTGGCGCCCGCGTTTTGGCCGCTGTCGTATTGGCTGCACGCCTGCCAGCGCATTAAATCGGCGGCTTCGGTGTCGATGTGTGCCTCGGCCAAAGGAAACTGGATGCCTTGGTTTTGACCGATGGGACGGCCAAACACCACCCGTTCATTGGCGTAGGCACTGGCCTTGTCGATAAACCAGCGTGCATCGCCGATACATTCGGCGGCAATCAGGGTGCGCTCGGCATTCAGGCCGTCCAAGATATAGCGAAAGCCCTTGCCTTCTTCGCCAATCAGGCTGTCTTCAGGTAGCCTTAAGTTATCGAAAAACAATTCGTTGGTTTCGTGGTTCACCATATTGCCGATGGGGCGCACAATCAGGCTTTGCGGATCTGCAGTGCGCAAATCAACCAAAAACAGCGACATACCGTCGGTTTTTTTGGCCACCTGCGCCAGTGGCGTGGTGCGTGCCAGCAGTATCATCAAATCGGAATGCTGCACACGCGAAATCCACACTTTCTGGCCATTCACCACATAGTGGTCGCCCTGCTTTACGGCTGTGGTTTTGATTTGACTGGTGTCGGTGCCGCTGGTGGGCTCGGTCACCGCCATCGACTGCAAACGCAATTCACCGCTGGCAAATTTGGGCAGATAAAAGGCCTTTTGCGCCGCGCTGCCATGACGCACTAAGGTAAACATATTGTACATTTGCCCGTGTACGGTACCGGAATTGCCGCCACAACGGTTTACTTCTTCCAGAATCACCGAAGCTTCGGCCAGCCCCAAGCCGGAGCCGCCATATTCGGCGGGTATCATCGCCGACAACCAGCCGTCGGCGGTGAGTGCCGTCACAAAATCGGTTGGAAATTCACCTGCGGTGTCTATTTTGCGCCAATATTCGCCATCGAAACGGCGGCAAAGTGTGCGCACGCCGTCGCGGATGGCGCTGAGATCTTCGTGATCCGCTAAAATCTGCATAATTACGGTTTCCTTGTTTTGGGTTTTCAGGCAGCGTTCCAATTTACAGCAATAGCATTTACATAAAGAATCAATCGATTAAACCGATTCAAACACCACTTTGCCTTGCTGAATCAAACCATCGCCGTTGGCAATCCACACCTCAGCTTCGCTGCCGGACTGCAAACGCCCGCCGATTTCCACTGCCTGCGGCAAGGTGGTGGGGCGCACGCCGCGGTATTCATAAGCCAGCACGCGCTTATCCGGATGCGCCGCCATAAAGCCGTGCAAAGCCCAAGTAGCCATCATCGGCCCGTGCACCACCAAACCGGCATAGCCTTCCACCTCAGTGGCATAAGGATAATCGTAATGAATGCGGTGGCCGTTGAAGGTGAGCGCCGAATAGCGGAACAATAAAGTGGCATCCGGCTGCACCGGCTGATGCCATTCGGCCGCAGGCGCGGCAGCGGAATGGGGTTTCGGTGCCGAAGGGGCGCGGTAAACCACGTTTTGGCGTTCGGTAAAGCAATGCACACCCACTTGCGCGTAATCATGGCGCACCGTTACAAACACCAGCGAGCCGGTGGAACCCTGTTTTTCCACCACGTTTTCAATCGTGGATACGCATTCGGCGGCTTCACCCACGCGCAAGGGCTGCGCAAATTCAAACGAGCCGCCCGCCCACATGCGGTTGCGCCCGTCGGCAGGCGGCATAAATCCGCCCAAAGCCGGGTGGCCGTCGCGCCCCAGATCCGCTGCCAATAATTCGGGCTGGAAAAACATCCAATGCCACAAGTGCGGCAGCGCATCGCCCGCTTGCGGTGCTGCCACGCCCAAGGTGGCGGCCATACGCCGCACCAGCAATGTGCTGACCGTATCGATTTTGTGCTCGCGCTTGCCAATCCAGTCGCTCAATGAAGCCATTTCATTTCTCCTTGCTGTTGATAATCACAGCTTGCGCTCTTCCCCGCGTTTTGAGAATCTGTTATTTTTGAATGCTGCGTTCGTTAATTCCAAACACCAGAAAGCCGCCCATGCATTTTGATCTCACTGATTTAAAGGTTTTTGTGTGCATTGCCGAAGCCCCCAGCCTCACCCAAGGCGCCAAAACCGCGTTTGTGTCGCCGGCCGCCGCCAGCACCCGCCTGAAAAACCTGGAAGCCCAATTAAGCAGCCGCTTGTTCTACCGCCACAACAAAGGGCTGGAGCTCACGCCTGCGGGCAAAAATCTGCTGCGCCATGCCCGTTTAATGCTGCAATACGCCGAGCAAATCCGCACCGATTTTTCCGGCTATGCCGCCGATACCCAAGGGCATATCCGCATCTACGCCAACACCACCGCCGTTATCGGCTTTTTGCCGGAAATTCTGGCGCTGTTTTTGGCCGAACGCCCGGCGGTAAGCATTGATTTACAGGAGCAGTTCACCAAAGACATTATCCGCAGCGTGCGCGAAGACGCCGCCGATTTCGGCATTGTGTCCGGCCAGATTGATGCACCGGATTTGCAGCGCATCCATTTCAGCACCGACCGCCTCTGCGTGGCGGTGCCGCAAGGGCATGAATTGGCCGAACACACCGCGGTTGATTTTCAGGCAGCCTTGGCCTACCCCCATATTGGCTTTCACCGTGGCAGCACTTTGCAGCAATATGTTGATGAGCATAAACAGCGCTTGGGAGTGAGCACCAAAAACCGCATCAATGTTTCCGGCTTTGAATCGGTGTGCCGCCTGATTGAGGCGGGCGTGGGCATCGGCATTGTGCCTGAATCGGTGATTGAGCGGCACCGGCACACCATGGCGATTGTGGCGGTGCCGCTGGACGATCCGTCTGCCGTACGCGAGCGCAGCATTATCCTGAAAGAACTGGACGCCCTCACCCCGGTGAGCCGGGCGCTGATTGAGCGCATCAGCCTGCATATGCAGGCACCGCCGCCAATATCGTTTCAGGCAGCCTTCAAGTAAAAAACTGCCATTTGTTTATTTAGAAATAAATACCAAATCCATTATTGATATAAAAAACCCTGCATTCGCCTTTGGTGAACGCAGGGTTTCATTTTTATAAATTTACATGAGTAATTATTCAAACTTAGTATGGGCACCCGGCAAAACCTGGCACCACCTCGGATAACTATATGCCGAAAATGGAGAAACAGCGGCAACGTATCCGCGCGCCAAATTCAATCGCAATAAGGAGAAACTGCATGACCACACCTTCCGAATTCCAGTCCGACCACCAGCATTTCGGCAATAAAAAAGGGCTGCTGATTGTGGCTGTAGCCGCCATTGTTGCGGTGGTGTTGTGGCAAACCCTGCCCTTCGATGCTCAGGCCAATAAAGGGCTGGCATTGCTGTTTTTTGTGGCGGTATTGTGGCTTACCGAAGCCATCCATACCACGCTCACCGCCTTAATGATTCCTTTTTTGGCGGTATTATTGAGCATGCCCGATATGGACGCCAGAGCAGCATTGGCTTCGTTTGCCAATCCGATTATTTTCTTGTTTTTTGGCGGCTTTGCGCTGGCAGCAGCCCTGCAAATCCAGCAACTGGACCGCAAAATTGCCCTGCAACTGATCCGTTTATCGGGTGGGCGCTTGAACATTGCCATTTATATGGTGTTTGCGGCCACTGCCTTTTTGTCAATGTGGATCAGTAACACCGCCACCACCGCGATGATGCTGCCCTTGGTGGTGGGGATGCTGGCGCAGATTGACCGCCAAAAAGAACGCAATACTTTTGTATTTGCCCTGCTGGGGCTGGCTTATTCCGCCGCCGTGGGCGGTATCGGCACTTTGGTGGGCACCCCGCCCAATGCCATCACCGCCAAAGCGCTCGATCTGGATTTTGCCGCGTGGATGAAAGTGGGCGTGCCGTTTATGCTGCTGCTGTTTCCGGTGATGCTGCTGGCTTTACACTTGGTATTCCGCCCGCAGTTGAAGCGCAAAATGGCGGTGGTACAAGACGATATTGCCTGGACACCCAAACGCCTGCTTACCTTGGCCGTATTCGCCCTCACCGCCTTGGGCTGGATATTCAGCAGCCAGCTCAACCAGTTCTTAAACATTAAAGATTTGGACAGCATCATTGCCCTGTTTGCCGCCATTGCCGTGGGCGCATTGGGGCTGGCCAAATGGCAGGAAATTTCCGACAACACCGACTGGGGCATTTTAATGCTGTTTGGCGGCGGCATCACCTTAAGCGTGGTATTGCAAAAATCCGGGGCCGCGCTGGTATTGGGGCAAGGCTTGGCCAACCTGCTGCAAAACGCACCGTTTTTGGTGGTGATTGCCGTGGTGGCGGCCTTTATTGTGATTCTGACCGAATTCTCCAGCAACACAGCTTCGGCAGCCCTGCTGGTGCCGGTATTTGCCAGCGTGGCCGCGCAAATGGGCATGCCGCAAGCCACATTGGTGATGACCATCGGCTTGGGTGTATCGTTGGCATTTATGATGCCGGTGGCCACCCCGCCCAATGCGATTGTGATGGGCAGCGGCTTAATCCGCCAGCGTGAAATGATGAAAGGAGGCGCTCTGCTCAATTTGATGGGCGTGGGATTGCTCACCGTATTTGTGTATTTTATGTGGGGCTAAACCCATGAACAAAACCCGCCCAACCGCAAACAGCGGTTGGGCGGGTTTTACTATGTCAATCAATATAAGATAACAAGGCAACGAGTCGCAGATAGTATGGGTATACGACAAGGTGAGCCAACGCCGTATGATTATTTAATACCAATTCTACAAAATAACCTAACTGCGTTGGCTCGCCTTGCCGTACTATTTGTACTGTCTTCGGCTCGCCGCCTTGTTATCTTATTTTGTAGAATTGGTATAATTTCTTTGCTATAAACCCCGCAGCCCTTTATTGCCGCCACGGCAGCCACATTCTGGCCAGTCCATACAGCAACAAACCGCCACCACCCAACAACACAAACAACAGCCCTTTTTTACGCGCATTGGGTGCAAACCAATAGATGGCCAAACTGAAGCTGAAAAACAGCGCCGTTACCACCCACACCAATTGTTTGTCTTGATAGCGGTTCAGCGTGTAGCTCTCGCTCATCATCACATAAACCTGCCATAAAGCGGCGGCAGACATTGCCAAAATGCCGATGGGCAAAAAATACAGGCCGAGTAATTGGGTGTTCATATTGTCTTATTGTGTTTAGGCTGCCTGAAACGTTCAGGCAGCCTTAATCGTACATTCCAGCATTAGCCGTGCAATGCCCGTTTATCTGCCGCCAATGCCGCTTCGTGCAGCACTTCGGACAAGGTGGGATGGGCGTGAACGATGCGGCCGATGTCTTCGCTGCTGGCTTTGAATTCCATCGCCATCACCGCTTCGGCAATCAATTCAGACGCCATCGGGCCAATCATGTGTACGCCCAAAATGCGGTCGGTTTCGGCATCGGCCAGCACTTTTACCGTGCCTTGCGCCATGCCCAAGCCCAAAGCGCGGCCATTGGCGCCAAAGCCGGATTGGCCTTTTTTGTAGTTCACGCCATCGGCTTTAAGCTGCTCTTCGGTTTTGCCCACCCAAGCGATTTCGGGGTGGGTGTAAATCACCCACGGAATGGTGTTGAAATCCAAATGCGGCTTTTGCCCGGCAATGCGCTCGGCCACGGCCACGCCTTCATCGCTGGCTTTGTGTGCCAACATCGGACCGCGCACCACGTCGCCAATCGCCCACACATTGGGCAAATTGGTGCGACAATCGGCATCTACTTTGATGTAGCCGCGTTCATCGATTTCCAGCCCCACTTCAGCGGCATTCAGCCCTTGAGTATTGGGAATGCGGCCGATGGCCACAATCAATTTGTCGAAAGTGGCGCTGTGCTCGGCATCTTTGAGCTTGTAGTTCACGGTAACGCCGTTTTTGTCTTGGCTCACCGCGCTGATTTCCACCCCCAGCTCGATTTTCAGCCCTTGCTCTTTGGTGAAAATTTTCAACGCTTCGCGGGCGATTTGTTGGTCGGCCGCGGCCATAAAGGCGGGCGCCGCTTCCAGAATGGTAACGTCGGCACCCAAGCGCTTCCACACCGAGCCCATTTCCAAACCAATCACACCAGAGCCGATTACACCCAGTTTTTGCGGCACCGCTTCCAAATTGAGCGCACCTTCGTTGTCCAACACATTGATATTATCGATGCTGATTAAGGGCAGCGGGCGTGGCACCGAGCCGGTGGCGATAATCACCTGTTTGGCTTCCACGGTTTGCTTGTCGCCGTTGTTATCCACTTCGATTTGCCATGCATCGCCGTTTTGGCCTTTCAGGCTGCCTTTGCCGTGCAGGCTGTCGACCTTGTTTTTCTTAAACAAAAAACCGATGCCGCCGGTGAGCTTGGTCACAATCTCATCTTTGCGGGCAATCATTTTGGCGGCATCGAAATTTTTAACATCCACCTCAATGCCGTGTTCGGCAAAATCATGGCTGGCGGCGTGGAAGTTTTCGCTCGATTGTAGCAAGGCCTTGGAAGGGATGCAGCCCACATTCAAACAGGTGCCGCCCAGCGCCGGGGCATCACCGGCCTTGTTTTTGCCCGCATCGATACAGGCGGTTTTAAAACCCAGTTGCGCAGCACGAATGGCCGCAATATAGCCGCCGGGGCCGGCGCCAATCACCACAACATCATATTGAGACATATTATTTCCTCTTACTAAAGGTGTCATACCAAACCCGGTGGCTGCCGGGTTTGGTATGGGTTCAACAGCCGTGTTGCAGCCTGCTTATTCGGGCTGATACAAACGGCTTTCCAGAGAGTTCAGCAGGCGCTCGGCTTGCACGTCGGTAAGTGGCTTGCCCTGCTCATCCCAGCCTTGTAGGCTGGTTGCGGTCGATATTCCGGCCAGTTTGCCGTTGCCATACCAAAATTCCTGTTTGGCTTGTCGGTTGGCCTCCACGCTGATTTGCATCACCAGACGGCCTTGTTCATCATATGCTTTCTGGTTACCGTTGGCCGCATCATCTGCAAACTCCACTGCCAAACGGGCGCGATCTTGTTGGTCGTAATACGTTATCCAATCGTCAAGCTTGCCAAGCTTAAAGCGGGTGCTTTGCAACAAAGAGCCATCGGGGCGGTACCAGATTACCGGGCCATCAATCACATCGTTGTTGAAATTGCGCAAACCATTGGCATGGAATATCACCGCCGGGTCGGTTTGTTTGGTTTTGCTGTCTTGGTAGAAATCTTGCACTACCCAGCCGCCTTTGGCCGTTTGACCCAACACCTTGCGGTAATAGCCGCCCGCCGTTGAGGTGCTGCGATATTGGCCATCAGCGTCAAAATAAATATCTGCTTGTTGGGGCTGGCTGGCAATTTGTGCCAGCACCGTGCGCTGGTTGCGTGCCAAATCGCCGCTATTCAGGCCAACGCTAGAGGTAGTTTGGCAAGCGGCCAAGCCCAAAACGGCGATGGTTAAGGTGGTTTTCAACCAAATTTTCATAACACGCTCCTTATAAATTAACAACGGTGCCAATTGTGCAGCACAACCCAAGCTTCCGGGTTTGGTACTGGCTTAAGTGCCAACTGCGCTGTTTATTCCGCCGGCTGATACAAACGGCTTTCCAGATAATTAAGCAAATGCGCGGTTTGTGCTTCGGTGAGGGGCTTGCCCTGCTCGTCCCAACCTTCAAGTTTGCCCTCAGTCCAAATACCGGCCGGTTTGCCGTTGCCGTACCAGAATTCCTGCTTGATTTGTTTTTGGTCGTCTACACTGACCTGCATCACCAAGCGGCCTTGTTCGTTAAAGGCTTTTTGCTTACCACTGGCGGTATCATCAACAAATTCTGCCGCCAAGCGGGCGCGGCTTTGTTCATCGTAATACATTACCCAACCATCGAGTTTGCCGCGCTGATAATGGGCGCTTTGCGACAAAGTACCATCAGGGCGATACCAAATCACCGCGCCATCAACCACATCGGTACTGAAATTGCGCAAACCATTGGGGTGGAATACCACGCCCGGATCAATCTGCTTGGTTTTGCTGTCTTGGTAGAAGTCTTGCACTACCCAGCCGCCCCCGGCGGTTTGACCCAATACCTTGCGGTAATAGCCGCCCGCCACCGGCGCACTGTGGTATTGGCCATCAGCATCGAAATAAAGATCCGCCTGCTGCGGCTGGCTGGCAATCTGCGCCAACACTGTGCGCTGGTTGCGCGCCAAATCGCCGCTACCCAAACCTGCGGTAGGGGTGCTTTGACAAGCCGCCAAGCCCAAAACGGCAATGGTTAACGTGGTTTTCAACCAAATTTTCATGATACGCTCCTTAGCGGCAACGGTACGGGCTGTACTGAGTCATTTCCTCACCATTGCTGTGGTTGGTAACCCGAATCACTGCACGCGGATACACTTGACACAAAGTATCGCGCGCAGTGGTAATGCCCGCCTCATTGCTTTTAACATCGGCCCGTTTGCTCAGCAAATTACCTTTGCTGTCATAAGCACCTATGGCATAGGCAGTGCTGCTATGCTTGGTGCTACAGGCTGCCAACAACGATATGTATTTCCACATAATCCATCTCCCGTAAATCATCAATACACAACAACACAATGCCGCCCACCCAGTGGACGGCATCACCAACCTCAAATATCCAAAATCAAACGTGCCGGATCTTCCAGTGCTTCTTTGATGGTCACCAAGGTGAGTACGGCTTCGCGCCCATCAATGATGCGGTGGTCGTAAGACAAGGCCAGATACATCATCGGGCGCACCACCACTTCACCGTTTTCCACCACCGCACGCTCTTTCGTGGCGTGCATGCCCAAAATAGCCGATTGCGGCGGGTTGATAATCGGGGTGGACATCATCGAGCCGAAGGTGCCGCCGTTGGTGATGCTGAAGGTGCCGCCGGTAAGGTCTTCCAACGCCAGCTTGCCGTCTTTGGCTTTCACCGCGTAGTCCATAATCGCCTGTTCGATTTCGGCAATGGTCATTTGGTCGGCATTGCGCAAAATCGGCACTACCAAGCCGCGCGGGCTGCCGATGGCAATGCCGATGTCGAAGTAGCCATGATAAACAATATCGGTGCCGTCAACAGAAGCGTTCACCACCGGGAATTTTTTCAGCGCGGCCACGGCGGCTTTCACGAAGAAAGACATAAAGCCCAGCTTAACGCCGTATTCTTTTTCGAACTTGTCTTTGTATTTATTGCGCAAGTCCATAATCGGCTTCATGTTCACCTCGTTAAAGGTGGTGAGAATGGCGTTTTCGGCTTGCGATTGCAGCAGACGTTCGGCCACACGGGCGCGCAGGCGGCTCATGGGCACGCGCTGTTCGGCGCGATCACCGGCCACAGCTTGCGGCACCGGTTTGGCCGAAGCCGGGCTTACCGGCGCGGCGGCCAAGGCCGCGGCAGCGCTTTGCACGTCTTCTTTCAGCACGCGGCCATCGCGGCCGGAGCCTTGCACGGTAGCCACATCCACGCCTTTTTCGGCTGCCAATTTGGCCGCCGCAGGCATGGCCACGCCGGCTTGGGCATTGCTGGCTGCTGCTTGCGGAGCCGCTTCGGCTTGAGCCGGGGCGGCTGCGGGCGCAGCATCGCCTGCTTTGGCGGCGGTGTCGATTTTGGCCAGCAGCTGGCCTGCGGTTACGGTAGCGCCATCTTGCTCGATGATTTCCACCAACACACCGGCTTGTTGAGCCGGCAGCTCCAGCACCACTTTGTCGGTTTCCAAATCAATCAGGTTTTCGTCGCGCTCAACGTATTCACCCACTTTTTTGTGCCAAGACATCAAGGTGGCTTCGGAAACGCTTTCAGGCAGCATAGGTACGCTTACTTCAATAATCATGGTTTTCTCCAGTTTGGGAGGCCACCGAGGTGGCCTAATCATAAATAGGTTTAATCTCGGTGGTTTACTTCACATCAAGGGCATCATCCAACAACTGCTTGAGCTGGGCAACGTGTTTACTCATATAGCCCACGGCCGGTGAAGCGCTGCTGGGGCGGCCGGCAAACAATACTTTCTGCTTACTGGTGGATAATTCTTCAATGCGGTGGCGGATTTGATACCAAGCGCCTTGGTTTTTCGGCTCTTCCTGCGTCCACACGATTTCGGTGGCATTCGGATAGCGGCTCAGCTCGGCAGCCAATTGCTCGTAGGGGAAGGGATAGAGCTGCTCCACCCGCATAATCGCGATGTCTTGCTGCAAGCCCTGCTCTTCTCGCGCTTTGGCCAAATCGTAATACACTTGCCCGGCACACAGCACCACGCGCTTGGCGGTTGCTTCGTTGCCCACCACCACATCGCCAATCACCGGGCGGAATTCGCTGCCTTCGGTGAAGTCGCTCAAGGGGCTCATGGAGTCTTTAAAGCGTAACAGGCGTTTGGACATAAAGATAATCAGCGGTTTGCGGTAGGGACGCAATACCTGGCGGCGCAATACATGGAACATCTGTGCCGCTTCGGACGGCATCACCACCTGCATATTGTGTTCGGAACACAATTGCAACCAGCGCTCCAAACGTGCGGACGAGTGCTCGGGGCCTTGGCCATCGTAGCCGTGCGGCAAAATCACCGTCAAGCCGCACAAACGCCCCCATTTGGTTTCGCCCGAAGCGATAAATTGGTCGATGGCCACTTGTGCGCCGTTGGCAAAGTCGCCGAACTGGGCTTCCCAAATCACCAACTGATCCGGTGCCGCGCAGGCAAAGCCGTAATCGTAAGCCAACACCGCTTCTTCGTTCAGAATCGAATCGATTACCATAAAGTTGGCTTGGTTGTCGGCCATGTGGCGCAAAGGCACGTAGGCACCCGCATCGCTGCGCTCGCGGTTTTGGTCGTGCAGCACGGCGTGGCGGTGTGAGAAGGTGCCGCGACCAGAGTCTTCGCCGGAAATACGCACGCCGTTGCCTTTGGTCACCAAGCTGGCATAGGCCAAGGTTTCGGCCATACCCCAATCGATGTTTTGCTCGCCTGCGGCCATGGCACGGCGGTTTTCCAGCAATTTTTTCACCGTATTGTGCGGCGCAAAACCTTCAGGCAGCGTGGTGAATTTGTCGGTAAGCCGTTTGATGTCGGCAGCGGGCAAGGCGGTGTCGGTGGGGTGGTTCCAATGGGTGCCGAAATACGGCGACCAATCCACTGCGTGCTTGTGTTTGTAGTCGGTGAGTGTGGTTTGCTCCACATGCTCGCCTTTGTCCAGTGCATCGCGGTAGGCCTGAATATAGGCTTCGGCTTCTTCCGGCGTTACCACGCCTTCGCTGGCCAAACGTTCTGCATACAGCCCGCGCACGCCCGGATGTTTGGCAATGCGCTTATACATCATCGGCTGGGTGAGCATCGGGTCGTCGCCCTCGTTGTGGCCAAGCTTGCGGTAGCACACCAAGTCAATCACGGCATCTTTGCCGAATTCTTTGCGGTATTCCATCGCCAGCTGCATCACGTAGCACACCGCTTCCGGGTCGTCGCCGTTCACGTGGAAAATCGGCGCTTCCACCATTTTGGCGATGTCGGTGCAATATACCGATGAGCGGGTATCGCGGGTGTCGGAGGTGGTAAAGCCGATTTGGTTGTTGATCACCAAATGGATGGTGCCGCCGGTGGTGTAACCGCGTGTTTGCGAGAGGTTAAACGTGCCTTGGTTTACACCCAAGCCGATAAAGGCCGAGTCACCGTGAATCAGCACCGGCAACACCGCATCGCGGCCGCCATCGCCACGGCGGCGCTGGCGCGCACGCACTGAGCCTTGCACCACCGGATTCACAATTTCCAGATGCGAGGGGTTAAACGCCAGCGATACATGCACTGGGCCATTGGCGGTGGCCACATTGGAGCTGAAGCCCATGTGGTATTTCACGTCGCCACTGGGCAGTTTAACGGTGTATTTGCCTTCAAATTCGCTAAACAAATCACGCGGTGATTTGCCCAGAATGTTCACCAGCACGTTCAAACGGCCACGGTGCGCCATGCCAATCACCACTTCTTCTACACCTTGGGCGCTGGCATTTTGAATCAGGTAATCCATGGCCACGATGGCGCTTTCGCCGCCTTCGAGCGAAAAGCGCTTCTGCCCCACGTATTTGGTGTGCAGGTAGCGCTCCATGGTTTCGGCGGCGGTGAGTTCTTTCAGAATGCGGCGCTTGGTTTCGCTATTTAAACGCGGGGTGGATAAATCGCGCTCTACGCGGGTTTGCACCCAAGCTTTTTCTTCCGGGCGGGTAATGTGCATGTATTCCACGCCGATGGTGCCGCAATAGGTTTGCTCCAGTTTGCCGATGATTTCCGACAAGGGCAGCTTTTGGCTGCCTGAAAAATTGCTGCCCACATGAAACTGCACCGCCATATCGGCATCGGTGAGGCCGTGGTGTGCCGGATCAAGCTGCTCCAGATATTCTTTGGGCTTGCGTTGCAACGGGTCTAAATTGGCATTGCGCGAACCCAAGATGCGGTAGGCTGACATCAGCCGCAATACCGACACCTGTTTTTGCATCATATTGAAGTCGACTTCACCCTTAGCCGCGGTGCCGCCCTGGCTTTTTTGCTTGGCCAGATTAATAAACGACTCCTGAATCGGCCGGTGCGCCACGTCTTTACTGCTGCCGGGCAAAGCGGCCACTTTATCGAAATAGTCTTTCCAATAGCCGTCAACCGAATTGGGGTCTTTCAAATAACTTTCATACAATTCCTCAATATAAGGTGCGTTGGCACCGTATAAATAGGAAAGGCTGGTTCGTTCTTTCATCATGGCAAAAGCCCTTTAACCTGTTTGCAAGCCATACAAAGAGTAGGACACCTACTCCAACAAAATCATCTGTATCCGCATCATAGTAAATTAAATTTAAACTAATACGGCGTTGGCTCGCCTTAGCGCAAAGCGAACGATTTTGTAAGCTGCTAAAGCAACAACAAAAATCTGTTCCGTACTACTTGTACTGTCTTCGGCTCCCCGCCTTGTCTTAGTTTAAATTTAATCCACTATAATTAATGCTGCGGCGGATGTTGATTCCCAATCGCCACGCTGTTTACTTTAAATCCGCTATAGCGGCGCATGGCGATACGGAATAAACATCGTTCAGGCAGCCTAAGATAATCTGTTTAGGCTGCCTGAAACCGTTTTAACGCTGGTTTACCGGCACATAATCGCGGCGTTGTTCGCCGGTGTAGAGCTGGCGCGGACGGCCGATTTTTTGGTGCGGATCGGCAATCATTTCGTGCCAATGCGAAATCCAGCCCACGGTGCGCGCCAAGGCAAAAATCACCGTAAACATTGACACCGGAATACCCAAGGCAGACAACACGATGCCGGAATAGAAGTCCACATTCGGGTAGAGTTTGCGTTCCACAAAATACGGGTCTTCCAAGGCGATTTTTTCCAGCGCCATCGCCAGCTTGAATTTGGGGCTATCTTGCAAGCCCAATTCGGCCAGCACCTCGTCGCAGGTTTGCTTCATAATGGAAGCACGCGGATCCATGTTTTTGTATACACGGTGGCCAAAACCCATCAAGCGGTAGCGTTTTTCCTTCACGCCTTGCATGAATTCTTCTACATGCGCCACATCGCCGATTTCGTCGAGCATTTTCAGCACTGCTTCATTGGCGCCACCATGTGCCGGGCCCCACAAGCAGGCAATACCGGCGGCGATACAGGCAAACGGGTTGGCACCGGAAGAACCAGCCAAGCGCACGGTGGAAGTAGAGGCATTTTGCTCGTGATCCGCATGTAAAATAAAGATGCGATCCAGCGCCCGCACCAGCACCGGGTTGGGTTCGTAAGGCTCACACGGAGTGGCAAACATCATGTGCATGAAGTTGGCGGTGTAAGACAGGTGGTTTTTGGGGTAGTTGAACGGCAGGCCGTTGGAATAGCGGTAGCACATGGCCGCAATGGTGGGGATTTTGGCAATCATGCGGTATTCCGCAATGCGGCGGTGATCCGGATCGCTGATGTCTAAGCTGTCTTGGTAAAACGCGGCCAAGGCACCCACCACACCCACCATCATCGCCATCGGGTGGGCATCGCGGCGGAAACCGCGGAAAAACCAAGTCAGCTGTTCGTGCACCATATTGTGGCGCAGAATGATGGTTTCAAACTCATGCTTCTCTTGTGCATTGGGCAATTCGCCGTTGAGCAGCAGATAGCAGGTTTCCAAATAATCGCTGGATTCGGCCAATTGCTCGATCGGATAGCCACGGTAATACAGCTGGCCTTTATCGCCATCGATAAAGGTGATTTTCGACTCGCATGAGGCGGTGGAGGTAAAGCCAGGGTCGAAAGTGAACATATCGGTGCCGGCGTACAGCTTGCGGATATCAATCACATCCGGCCCTAGGGTGCCGCTCAGAACCGGTAACTCCAGATTGTCTTGCCCCTCAAGTTTTAATGTGGCGTTTTGAGACATCTCTACTCCTTTTTTCTTTTGGTAAACAGCAGGCTGCCTGAAAGCGTTGCCTTACAGCAAACCGCTTAAATTAAGGCTTGGCCTGCCTAATTTTATGCAGCAAGGGAATAAAAGCGGGGTTGTTGGTGCTTTCTTTTTGATTCACCAGCGCCAGAAATTCCTGATCAGGTAAATCCAAAATCTGCACCAACACTGCTAATTCGTCGTCGCTCAAGCTGTCGAATTCTTGCGCCATAAACCGCCCCAGCACAATATCCAGCTCCAGCAGGCCGCGGCGGGTAAGCCAGCGGATGCGGCGGCGTGCGGCATCATCAAAGCGCATTACACCGCCCGCTTCAACATGATTTCCTTAATTTTGCCAATCGCACCGGTGGGGTTCAGGTGTTTCGGGCACACGTCGACACAGTTCATAATGCTGTGGCAGCGGAACAGGCGGTAAGGATCATTCAAATAATCCAAGCGCTCGTTGGTAATGGTGTCGCGGGTGTCGGCAATAAAGCGGTAAGCATTGAGCAAGCCGGAAGGGCCGACAAATTTGTCCGGATTCCACCAAAACGACGGGCAGGCGGTGGAGCAGCAGGCACACAAAATACATTCATACAAACCATCCAGCTCTTTGCGCTCTTCCTGTGTTTGCAGGCGTTCGCGCTCAGGTGCCGGGTGGTGATTGACCACATAAGGCTTGATGGAATGGTATTGGTTGAAAAATTGCGTCATGTCCACAATCAAATCGCGGATAACCGGCAAACCCGGCAGCGGACGCAACACAATCGGCTGCTTCAGACTGCGGATGTCGGTAAGGCAGGCCAAACCGTTTTTGCCATTGATGTTCATGCCATCGGAGCCACAAATGCCTTCGCGGCAAGAGCGGCGGAAAGCAAAGCTGTCGTCTTGCGCTTTGAGCTTCACCATCGCATCCAGCAATTTCACATCGGTGGGCTCGATTTCCAGCTCGTAGTCCTGCATATAGGGCTTGGCGTCTTTGTCCGGGTCGTAGCGGTACACTTGAAAACGGATTTTTTCCATGGGGGCGGTTCCTTAGTAAACGCGTTTGGCCGGCTCGATGTAGTCCACAGTGAGCGGTTTGGTGTGTACCGGCTTGTAAGTCAGGCTTTGGTTGGCTGAATAATACAGGGTGTGCTTCATCCAGTTGGCATCGTCGCGCTCTTGGTGGTCGTCGGATGCATGCGCACCACGCGACTCTTTACGCGCCTCGGCCGAAATCAGCGTGGCTTGTGCCACTTCGATCAGGTTATCCAGCTCCAAAGCCTCAATGCGGGCGGTATTCCACACGCGGCTCTTGTCTTTGATTTCGGTTTTGGCCACACGGGCAGCCACTTCGCGGATTTTTTCCACGCCCTTTTTCAACAACACATCGGTGCGGAACACGCCCGCGTGCGCCTGTACGGTGCGCTGCAATTCATTGCGCACCGCATCCACGCTTTCGCCGCCGCTTTGGTTTTCCAAGCGGTGCAAACGGTTTACGGTAAACTCAGCTGCGTTTTCAGGCAGCGGCTTCCAGTCGCCATAGTTCTGTACAAACTCAACCATGCTGTCGCCTGCCGATTTGCCAAACACCACCAAGTCCAACAATGAGTTGGTACCTAGGCGGTTGGCGCCGTGCACGGAGGCACAGGCACATTCACCAGCAGCGTAAAAGCCTTTGACTACCGCTTCGGGGTTGTCGCCTGCGGGCGCCACCACTTCGCCGTGGTAATTGGTGGGAATGCCGCCCATCATATAATGGCAGGTGGGCACCACCGGAATCGGGTCTTTAATCGGGTCGACACCGGCAAACTGAATCGCAATCTCGCGAATGCCCGGCAGTTTTTCGATGATTTTTTCCGCACCCAAATGATCCAGCTTCAGCAACACGTGGTCTTTGTTTTTGCCCACCCCGCGGCCTTCGTGAATTTCCATCGCCATGGCGCGTGACACCACGTCGCGCGAAGCCAAATCTTTTACCGTGGGCGCATAGCGCTCCATAAAGCGCTCGCCTTCGGAATTGAGCAAAATACCGCCCTCACCGCGCACGCCTTCGGTAATCAACACACCTGCCCCGGCCACGCCGGTGGGGTGGAATTGCCAGAATTCCATGTCTTCCAAAGGAATGCCGGCACGCGCCGCCATACCCAAACCATCACCGGTATTCATAAAGGCATTGGTGGAAGAAGCATAAATACGGCCGGCACCGCCGGTGGCAAACAGCACCGCTTTGGCGTGCAGAATGTATACATCGCCGGTTTCCATTTCCAGCGCGGTAACACCCACCACATCGCCTTCATCGTTGCGAATCAAATCCAGTGCCATCCACTCCACAAAAAACTGGGTGTTGGCACGCACGTTTTGCTGATACAGGGTATGCAACATGGCATGGCCGGTACGGTCGGCCACGGCGCAGGCACGCTCCACCGCGCGCTTGCCGTGTTCGGCGGTGTGGCCGCCAAACGGGCGCTGATAAATTTTGCCGGATTCCACACGGTCAAACGGCATGCCCATGTGCTCCAGCTCAATCACGGCTTCGGGAGCACGGCGGGTCATAAATTCGATGGCGTCTTGGTCGCCCAGCCAGTCGGAACCTTTTACGGTATCGTACATGTGCCAGTCCCAGCGGTCTTCCTGCACATTGCCCAGCGAAGCGGAAATCCCGCCTTGCGCCGCCACGGTGTGCGAACGGGTGGGAAACACTTTAGACAACACCACGGTATTCAAACCGGCTTTAGATAATTGCAAGGCCGCACGCAAACCCGCACCACCACCGCCCACAATCACGGCATCGAAACGACGAACAGGCAAACTCATGCTAACCCCCAAATCACTTTAACCGAATACACCAAACAGCCCACCAGCCACACAATGGTGGCCACATGCAGCGTGAGGCGCAAACCGAATTTTTTAATGTAGTCCATCCACAAATCGCGCACACCCACCCAAGCATGCAGCATTAAGGCAATCACAAAAATCTGTGTTACCAAGCGCACCCAAGTTTGGCCGAAAAACGCCTGCCATTGCTCGTAGCCGCTGGGCAACATCACCAACACCGCCACAAAAAACACGGTGTAAATCAGCATCAGCACAGCGGTGATGCGCTGCATGGCCCAATCGCGCAAACCATAATGGGCGCCGGTCAGTTTACGTTCACTCATAACAAGCACACTCCTGCAATCACAACGGTGAGCACAATGGCGGCCACAAACACGGCTTTGGCCGTGGCGCGGGCGGTTTGCAATGCCAAGCCTTTATGGGCATCCAGCAGCAAAAAGCGGATACCGGCCAAGCTGTGGTGCAGATAGGCCCACAACAAACCGATGAGAATCAGAATCACCAGCGGGTTATTCACCCAAGCCTGATAGCTTTCAAAAGCAGATTCTTTAGACAAGGTGCCGGCAAACAAGCACAGCAACAGCGGCAGGCACACAAACAATGCCACGCCGCTGATTCGGTGCAAGATGGAAACAATTCCGGGGATGGGCAAGCGTATGCTTTTCACATCAAGGAACTTAGGCCTTTTTTTATGCATCACGATTCCTCTATTTCTAGAACTCAAAACAAACTCAAATAAACCAACTCAACACATGCAAATCATGCAGCTGCCTGAAACAACTGCACCATTCGTTAATTTACCGCTTTTAACCCATATTGAACAGGCTTTTTTCACCGCAGTGCAGCATTTGTTTACACCGCCGACGGTGCAAAGGTTTGCAACATCAGCCCACCCGGCACCACATAACGTCGCCGCCACTCCAGCGGCACCCCCGATGCAGCCACACTTAAACGATACCAACACCATGCCGGCGCATGGGCATCGGCCTTTAACAACCGCGCCACTTCCGGCGGCAAATCCTGCAAAGCCAGAAATTGCAAGGCGGTTTGCACCGCCACACCATAATGCAGCTGCAAAAAGGCATACACACTCAAGCGGCGGTGCACAAAATGCATATTCAGCTCCGGCAATTGCGCCACCGGCATCAAGGCTTCATCCAAAGCCACCGCTTGATGGCCATGCCGCCACAACACCGCCAACTTCCACACCGGCGCTTGCGCTCGTAATTGCAGTTGCACGGCGGTTTCATCATCAGCGGGTACAGACGTAACACTCAGCACTTCAGCGCGCGGCCACACCGGCGCAGCGGCGGTTTGCAGCAAAGCATTGCTGTCCACCAGCGGATAATCGCCCCACTCGGCATTTTTATGGGTTACATAAGTACCCACGCCTTGCTGGCGCCCCAATACGCCCTGCGCCACCAACTCGCTCAAACCTTTGCGCACCGTACCTTGGCTGATTTGCCATTGATGCGCCAAATCCCATTCGCTGGGCAAATACTGCCCCGGCTTCAAACTGCCTTCAGCCAGCTGATGCAGAATTTTCTCTGCCACTTGCCGATACAAAGGCATGGCGGAACGAATGGGCGTGTTGTGCATAAGGCGGTATTGTACGGCTTTTTTGCCGCCTGTAAACCAAGTCTTATATAAGTTATAAGTATTTTTGCCGTAATGGTTTAAATATTTTCAGGCAGCCTTGATTTGGCAGCGCACAAAGCCATTTTTTTTGGTATGATGAGCCGGTTTGGTGCACAGCAACAGCCTAATCCGGCGCAATCAAATCGCTGTCGTACGCACAAGCCGGTTTGCATAACTACCGGCATGTTTTATCTTTAATAAAGTGCATCCAGCCCCTTATTTAAAATCCATAAAGACACTCAATAAAGGAGAGTTTCGGTATGAAAGCACCTGTTCGTGTAGCAGTCACCGGCGCCGCCGGCCAAATCGGTTATGCCTTGTTGTTCCGTATTGCCAGCGGCGAAATGCTGGGCAAAGACACCCCGGTGATTCTGCAATTGCTGGACTTGCCGCAAGCGCAAAATGCCGTTAAAGGCGTGATGATGGAACTGCAAGACTGCGCCTTCCCATTGCTGGCGGGCATGGTGGCCACCGACGACCCAGAAGTGGCTTTCAAAGATGCCGACATAGCCATTCTGGTGGGTGCGCGCCCGCGCGGCCCGGGCATGGAACGTGCCGATTTGCTGTCGGCCAACGCCCAAATCTTCACCGTACAAGGCGCTGCCTTAAACAAAGTAGCCAGCCGCAATGTAAAAGTGCTGGTGGTGGGCAATCCGGCCAACACCAACGCCTACATCGCCATGAAATCCGCTCCCGATTTACCGGCTAAAAACTTCACCGCCATGCTGCGCCTAGATCACAACCGCGCCTTGAGCCAAATCGCCGAAAAAACCGGCAAAGCCGTGGGCAGCATTGAAAAACTGTGCGTGTGGGGCAACCACAGCCCCACCATGTATGCCGACTACCGCTTTGCCACCATCGACGGCCAAAGCGTGAAAGACATGATTAACGACCAAGACTGGAACGCCAACACCTTCCTGCCCACCGTGGGCAAACGCGGCGCCGCCATTATCGAAGCCCGCGGCCTGTCTTCTGCCGCCTCCGCCGCCAACGCCGCCATCGACCATATCCGCGACTGGGTACTGGGCACCAACGGCCGCTGGGTTACCATGGGCATCCCCTCTGATGGCGCTTACGGCATCCCCAAAGAAACCCTGTTCGGCTTTCCGGTCACCTGTGAAAACGGCGAATACACTATGGTTAAAGACTTGCCGATTGACGAATTCAGCCAAGAGCGAATCAACATCACCCTGAAAGAGCTGGAAGACGAAAAAGCCGGTGTAGCGCATTTGCTGTAAAAAAGGCTTATTGCTTACTATTTGCACCATTTAAAATGGCTGCCTGAAACTTTCAGGCAGCCTGAGACCTTTGCAAAACCGCAGCTCACTTAAACAACCAAGCCTCGGTTATCCATTTTTCAGCTATTTCGATAAAAATACCCCGCATATCCCTTTCAAATGCCCGTTTTCCGGGCATTTTCTGCCTTTTCAGGCAGCAGCAGGCGCACTAAGCCTGTTAGCTGCCTTCAGTAATACCAATTCGAAAAAATAACCTAACTGCGTTGGCTCGCCTAGCCGTACGTGTGTACTGTCTTCGGCTCTCCGCCTTGTTATCTTATTTTTTCGAATTGGTATAAGTTCAAACACATGGCTTTTAAGTGGCTTTGCGCCCTTACTTTTATCAGGCCGAAATACGATGCCCGTCCGTAGCGGAACTTACGGTGTAAGGTGCCGAAGCTCTGTTCCACCACATAGCAGGTTTTCGATAACCGGGTATTGCGCTTTTTTTGTGCTGCCGTTAACGGTTGGCCTCGGTGGGCTTTGTCCATAATGCCGTCTTGGAGCCGGTGTTGTTGCAGGTGTTGCCGGTTATCTGCGCTACTGTAGCCTTTATCGGCGTAAACGGTGACGCCTTCTTCTAATCCGGCCAGTAATACGTTGAGGTGTCGGCATTCATGTTCGTTGGCCGGGGTGATGTGCAGTTGTTCGATATAGCCTTCCAGGTCGGTGCGGGTGTGTTGTTTGTAGCAGAGGTGGTATTTACCGTCTTTTTTGATCCAACGCGCATCGCTGTCTTTGCTAGGGGTGCTTTGGGCGGTGATGTGGCCATTGTCGTCTACTTCGATGGCTTGGCGTTGTTTGCCACCGGCGGTGTGGATGATGGTGGCGTCGATAACGGCTGCTTGGGCTTTCTCTATCTTTAAACCTTTGTCGGTGAGCTGGCGATTGATGATGTCGAGCAGTTGGGCCAGGGTGCTGTCTTTGACCAGCCAGTTACGGTAACGGTTAAGGGTGCTGTAATCGGGTACGTTGAGGTCATCGAAACGGCAGAAGAGGTGGAAGTCCAAACGGGTGAGGATGCTGTGTTCAAGTTCGGGATCGGAAAGGCTGTGCCATTGACCGAGCAATACGGCTTTGAACATGCACAGCAGTGGGTAGGCTGGGCGACCGGCGTTGTCGCGAACGTAGCGGGCTTTTTGTGCGGCCAGGTGTTGTTGGATAGGTTACCAGTCGAGGACTTGGTCGAGTTTGAGCAGTGGGAAACGGTCGATGTGTTTGGTGATGCGCTCTTGGGCGGTTTGCTGGAAGAAGCTACTCATAGGGAAATCCTCTGCGTTTCTTTAAGGAGAAATGTAGAGGATTTCGGGGGCTTTTGCAAAGGTCTCAAGATATGATTTTTCGCTATTGCACTCAAATCCGCATCCGTTCCTCGCAAGCGGCTAAGAATCATTATTATTCACATTCCAATCAATTTACCGCATAATACGCCTTTTGCCGTGCCGTTTTGAAGGGGATGTAGACGTGAAAATGCTGTTGCCACGCCTGTGGCTGGCGTTGTGTATGGCGGCGTTGGTGCTGCCCTTGGCAGTGATTGTGGCCTCGGTGGGCGATTTTGATGCCGAAATCTGGGCATTTTTGCTCGAATTTCAATTACCGCTGTTGCTGCAAAACACGCTGATATTGCTGCTGGGCGTGGGCGTGGGCGTCACCGTATTGGGCACCACCGCCGCTTGGCTCACCGCCCTGTATGATTTCCCATTGCGCCGCTTTTTCTTTTGGGGGCTGATGCTGCCCTTGGCCATGCCCGCGTATGTGCTGGCGTTTACCCAATTGGGGCTGTTTGACTACACCGGCCCGGTAAGCACCTTTTTGCGCGAGCGCTGGGGTTTTGCCCACGGGCTGCCTGAAATCCGCAATCAATGGGGCTTGATTGCCACCATGAGCCTCACTTTTTATCCCTATGTTTATCTGCTCTCGCGCAATGCTTTTGGCAGCATGGGGCAGCGCGCTTTGGAAGTAGGCGCTTCATTCGGCTTAAGCCCGCTACAGGCGTTTTGGCGCGTGGCTTTGCCGATGGCGCGGCCATGGATTGCCGGTGGGCTGATTTTGGCGCTGATGGAAACGCTGGCCGACTTCGGCACCGTGTCTGTATTTGGCTACGACACCTTTACCACCGCCATTTACCAAGCCTGGTTTGACTTTTTCTCGCTCGAAACCGCCAAACAACTGGCCGCACTCTTGGTGACCGTGGTGTTTGTGCTGTTGGTGCTGGAGCAGCTCAGCCGTGGCCGCCGCCGCTTTACACAAGCAGGTAAAGCACAACAACAACGCCGCAAAACCTTGCGCGGCAGCCGCCGCTGGTTGGCCACCGCCTATTGCAGCCTGATTTTGCTGCTGGCTTTTGCGCTGCCGGTGATGCAGCTATTGTGGTGGGCAGGCGAAACCTGGCACAGCCATTTCAATGAAACCCTGTGGCTGCACGCATGGCATTCGTTTGCCATCAGCCTGATGGCCGCCCTACTCACCGCCGCTGTGGCGCTGCTGTTGGCTTTGGCCAAGCGCAGCCTCAACAGCAAAAGCGCCGCCGTGGCCGCCCGCGTGGCCACGCTGGGCTACGGCATTCCCGGCACCGTGCTGGCGGTGGGCGTGTTTGTGCCGGTGGCGTGGCTGGATAATTATTTGGTTGAGTGGTTCAGGCTGCCTGAAGGCAGCGCCATTTTGAAAGGCACACTGTTGGTGATGCTGCTGGCCTATGTTATCCGCTTTCTGGCCGTAGCCTACTCCGCCAACGAAGCCGGGCTGGAACGCATCGGCCGCCAGCAAGAAGAAACCGCCCGTTCATTGGGCGTTACCGGCTTTGCCCTGCTGCGCCGCGTGCATCTGCCCTTGCTGAAAGGGGCGCTGGGCACCGCCATGTTAATGGTGTTTGTGGATGTGATGAAAGAAATGCCCATCACCCTGATGACCCGCCCCTACAACTGGGACACCTTGGCCACCCGCGTTTACACCTTCACCACCGAAGGCCAATACGCCTTTGCCGCCCTGCCCTCCTTGGCCATGGTGCTCACCGGCCTATTGCCGGTGATTTTGTTCTCCCAACTGGATGAGAGAAAAAATGCTTGAACTTCAACAAGTCCAACTGAGCTTTGGCGATAAAACCATTTTGCAGCAGCTCAGCTTCACCTTGCAACAAGGCGAAATCGCCTGCCTGCTCGGCCATTCCGGCTGCGGTAAAACCACCGCCTTGCGGGCGATTGCCGGCTTTGAAACCGTAAACGGCGGCCAGATTAGCCTCAACGGCCACACCATCAGCAGCGAAAACGCCCACACCCCCGCCCATTTGCGCGGCATCGGCATGGTGTTTCAAGACTATGCCCTGTTTCCGCATTTGAATGTGGCCGACAACATCGCTTTCGGCCTGGGCAAACACAACCCGGCCCAGC
Organism: Paralysiella testudinis; assembly: GCF_016894345.1. GTDB lineage: Bacteria > Pseudomonadota > Gammaproteobacteria > Burkholderiales > Neisseriaceae > Paralysiella > Paralysiella testudinis. Next base: position 1,608,352 of record NZ_CP069798.1, on the reverse strand, counting down.
GCCAAGCCCGCGTGGCCGAGTTATTGGATTTAATTGACTTGGCCGCACACGCCAATCAATACCCGCACCAGCTCTCCGGCGGCCAACAACAGCGCGTGGCATTGGCGCGCGCACTGGCACCGCGCCCGCAGCTGATTTTGCTCGACGAGCCGTTTTCCAATTTGGATGCCGATATGCGCACCAGCTTGTCCAAACAAGTGCGCCGTATTCTCAAAGAAGAAGGCGTAAGCGCCCTCTTGGTCACCCACGACCAGCAAGAAGCCTTTGCCATGTGCGACCAAATCGGCGTGATGCACCAAGGCTGCCTGCAACAATGGGCCGACCCCTACACCCTTTACCACACGCCCGCCAACCGCTATGTGGCCGGCTTTATCGGCCAGAGCGTGCTGCTGCCCGGCCAAGTTAGCGGGCCGCAATGCGTGCGCTTGGAAATCGGCGAATTCTGCGGCACCGTGCCATTTGCTTGCCAAAACTGCACCGATGTTGACGTGCTGCTGCGCCCCGATGATGTGATTCACGACGACCACAGCCCCTTCACCGCCCGCGTGCTTGATAAAGACTTTAAAGGCGAATACTTTATCTACACCTTGGCGCTGGACAGCGGCGATGTGGTATACGCCCAAGTGCACAGCCACCACAACCACCCCATCGGCAGCCGCATCGGCGTGCATATCCAGCTCGACCACTTAATTGCCTTCGGCCGTGCGGCCTGAGGTTTAATGAATTTGAATTAATGTGATTATCGAATCATCCAACCATAATTAAGGCTGCCTGAAAGCCAATTTCGGGTTTTCAGGCAGTCTTATACACAATACGCGCAAACAAAAGCCGCTGAATTCTTAAATATCCCTGAATTCAGCGGCTTTTGTAATGGGCGGCGGCTTATCAGCCTTTATGCATCAAAGCTGCCTTAATATAGGCGGTAAACAGCGGATGGCCGCGGCGTGGGGTGGAAGTGAATTCCGGATGGAATTGGCAGGCAAAAAACCACGGATGCTCGCTTTGCGGCAATTCCACCGTTTCCACTAAGCGCTCATGGCCGGCAGATATGCCGCCCACCACCAAACCGGCGGCTTGTAGCTTGGGCACATAATGGTTATTCACTTCATAGCGGTGACGGTGACGCTCACGGATGTGTTCGCTGCCGTAGATGTGTGCCGCCAAGCTGTTGGCCGCCAATTCCACTTCTTGCGCTCCCAAACGCATGGTGCCGCCCAGATTGGCATTGGCATCGCGCTTTTCTACTTGGCCGTCACGATCCAGCCATTCATCAATCAAGGCCACCACCGGGTGTTCGGTTTTGAGGTCGAATTCGGTGGAATTGGCACCGGCCAATCCGGCCACATCGCGCGCGTATTCAATCAACGCAATCTGCATGCCTAAGCAAATACCCAAATACGGCACGCGGTTTTCACGCGCGTATTTTACCGCCGCGATTTTGCCTTCTACACCACGGCTGCCAAAGCCGCCGGGCACCAAAATCGCATCCATGCCTTTCAGGCAGCCTGTGCCTTCGGTTTCAATCGCTTCGCTGTCCACATACACAATATCCACTTCGGTTTCGGTGTGAATACCAGCATGTTTCAAGGCTTCGGTGAGCGATTTGTACGACTCGGTCAAGTCCACATATTTGCCCACCATGGCAATTTTAACTTTGTGCTTGGGGTTTTCGATGGCGTGTACAATTTTTTTCCACGCCGTTAAATCGGCCTGCTGCACATTGAGCTGCAATTGTTCGCAAATCAGTTGATCCACGCCCTGCCCGTGCAGCATGGCGGGGATTTTGTAGATGCTGTCAGAATCGTAGCAGCCCACCACCGCGCGCTCTTCCACATTGCAGAACAGGGCGATTTTGCGTTTTTCGTCGTCCGGCAGCACGCGATCCATGCGGCACACCAGCATATCGGGCTGAATGCCGATTTCACGCAACTCTTTCACCGAATGCTGGGTGGGCTTGGTTTTGATTTCACCGGCCGCGGCAATATAAGGCACATACGACAAATGCACATAAAAGGTGTTGCTGCGCCCCAATTGGCTGCGCATCTGGCGGATGGCTTCCAAAAACGGCAGCGATTCAATGTCGCCCACAGTGCCGCCGATTTCCACCATCGCCACATCGGCACCGGCTGCGCCCTCGTGCACTTTGCGTTTGATTTCATCGGTGATGTGCGGAATCACCTGCACCGTGCCGCCCAAATAATCGCCGCGGCGCTCTTTGGCAATCACGTTTTCGTATACTTGGCCGGTGGTGAAGTTGTTGCGCTTCATCATGGTGGCGTTGATAAAACGCTCGTAGTGGCCCAAATCCAAATCGGTTTCGGCACCGTCTTCAGTCACAAACACTTCGCCGTGCTGAAACGGGCTCATGGTGCCGGGGTCTACGTTGATGTAGGGGTCTAATTTGAGCATGGTCACTTTAAGACCACGCGATTCCAGAATGGTGGCGATAGACGCAGCGGCAATGCCTTTACCCAAGGAAGACACCACACCGCCGGTCACAAAGATAAATTTGGTCATGGCAAGATTACACAAATGGAATGTGCCATTTTACACCAGCAATCCCGAAAATGGAAGCCGGAGCCCATACATGCTTACAGCATAAGATGGATACAAATATTTATTTTTATTATTATTTTTCAATTATTTATTTTAAATTTTTGTTTTCAGGCAGCCTTTAAGCAGACGCCGCAGCATACTTGGCGCAATCTGGCCGTTTGTGGCATAATCAAAGCCCTATTGCCTTTTGGTTGTTATTATGCACAAGCCCGGCCAGATTTTTATTGTGTCCGCCGCATCCGGCACCGGCAAAACCACATTGGTATCGCGGCTGGTGGCCAATCACAGCAACATCCGCGTGTGTGTATCGCATACTTCGCGTGCTCCGCGCGGTGCCGAACAAAACGGTGTGCACTATCATTTTGTCAGCGCCAGTGAATTTGAGCGGCTGATTGGCGAAGGCGCTTTTCTGGAACACGCCAATGTGTACGGTCACTACTACGGCACCAGCATTCACAGCCTCAACGAGTTGGTAGCACAAGGCAGCAATGTGATTCTGGAAATCGACACCCAAGGTGCAGCGCAAGTGCGCAAAAGCCTGCCCAACGCGTGCAGCATCTTTATCCTGCCGCCTTCGTTTGCAGTGCTCACACAACGGCTCAGCGGCCGCGGCACCGACAGCGGCGAAGTCATCGCCAAACGCTTAGCCAAAGCACGTGACGAAATCGAGCAGGCCTATTTATTTGACTATGTGGTGATCAACGACGATTTGATTCAGGCCGAAACCGACCTGCTCCACATCATCAAAGCTCATAGCTTGCAGCAATCAGCACAACAAGCCTTTATCGAACAGATATTGGCAAACACCTAAGGCTTGGCCATAATAGCGGCCAAATCTTATCTTTTCACTTCAACCCAATCCTTAGAAAGCCGCCCATTATGGCCCGTATCACTGTAGAAGACTGCATCGGTCGCATTCCCAACCATTTCGACCTTACCCTCACCGCCGCTTTGCGCGCGCGCCAGCTGGCCAACGGCTCCACCGCACTGGTGGACGAAAGCCGCAACAAACCCACCGTAACCGCCCTGCGCGAAATTGCCGCCGGCCAAATCGGTGTGGAATTACTCCAGCGCAATAAGCTCTAAGCCCAAGCGCAGCCAATCCAGTACCGCGTGCCAGCCATGATTGCCCCCAGCGTTGATTATGATCCACACACCCTGCTGCTGCGGGAACGGCTGTTTGCGGCTGCACGCTACCTGAAAAAAGAAGAGCGTCTAGCCATGTTGGAAAGGGCTTGCACCTATGTATTCCATAGCGCAGCGCCAAGCCAAACCGCAAAACTGGCACGTGCTTTTGCCCTCACCACCACACTGGCGCAAGAAGAACAACGCGTGCACGCCTTGTGTGCGGTACTGATTCAGGCAGCCATGGAGGATTTAGGCACTGCCGCCGACACCGCCCAGCTGGAACCGCAGCTGGGCGCGGTTTGTTTGGAAATCATCGCCAACATCAACACCCGCAGCGGCACAGACACCGCCGCACAGCTGGCCTTATGCCGCCAGCAAATCAATGAAATCTACAGCCGCATCATCGAGCGCGCCCGCGCCCATCTGCTCAAAACCGCCGCCTATTTAAAACCCGAAGAGCGCACCTTGCTCAACCAAGCCTGCGATTTCGGCATCCGCGCACACGAAGGCCAATTCCGCAACAGCGGCGTGCCCTACATCACCCACCCCATGGCCGTGGCCACCCAACTGGCCGAATGGCATATTGATGTTTACGGCCTATGTGCCGGGGTGTTGCACGATGTGTTGGAAGACACCGGCGCCAGCAAAATGCAGCTGGCCAATGAGTTTGGCGAAACCATCGCTGATATGGTCGACGGCTTGTCGAAACTGGAAAAGTTGGAATACAACGACCAAGCCGAACACCAGGCAGAGAGCTTTCGCAAGCTGATTATGGCAATGACCAAAGACATCCGCGTCATCATCGTAAAACTGTCCGACCGTCTGCACAATATGCGCACGCTGGACGCCAAAAAGCCCGAAAGCCGCCGCCGCATCGCCCAAGAAACGCTGGAAATTTATGCCCAATTGGCCAACCGCATCGGCCTAAACCACGTTTACCGCGAGCTGCAAGACCTGTCGTTTATGCATTTATACCCTTCACGCCATGCGGTGCTGGAAAAGGCCATTCAGGCCTCGCGCCGCAACCGCCGCGACGTGGTGGGCAAAGTGCTGCGCGCCTTCAGCCAGCGTTTGGTGAGCGCCAATATCGAAGCGCAAATCAAAGGGCGTGAAAAAAACCTGTTTAGCATTTACCGCAAAATGCAGGCCAAAAACCTGCGCTTTGCCGAAGTGATGGACATCTACGCTTTCCGTGTGGTGGTGAACAACATCCCCGCCTGCTACGCCGCCTTGGGCGCATTGCACAATCTGTATAAACCCAAACCGGGCAAAATCAAAGACTACATCGCCATTCCCAAAAACAATGGCTACCAAAGCCTGCACACCACCTTAGTCGGCCCTTACGGCCTCCCCATCGAAGTGCAAATCCGCACCCGCGAAATGGACGCCATCGCCGAAGGCGGCGTGGCCAGCCACTGGATGTACAAAGCCGGCGAGCAAGCCAGCTTCGACCAAGCACAAATGCGCACCCACCAATGGCTGCAAACCATTCTGGACTTGCAGGCGCAAAGCGATAACGCACTGGATTTCTTGGAAAACGTCAAAGTCGACCTGTTTCCCAACGAAGTGTATATCTTCACCCCTAAAGGCAAAATCATGGTGCTGCCTGAAGGCGCCACCCCGATTGATTTTGCCTATGCCGTGCACACCGATATCGGCAACCGCACCGTAGCTGCCCGCATCAACCACAATATGATGCCGCTGCGCACCCGCCTGCACACCGGCGATACTGTAGAAATCATCACCTCGGAAAAAGCCCGCCCCAACCCAGCTTGGCTCAATTTCGTGGTTTCCAGTCGCGCGCGCAGTGCCATCAAAAACCAAATCAAAAACATGAACCGCGCCGATGCGGTGGCCTTGGGCGAAAGCCTGCTGCAAAAAGCCTTGGCCAGCCTGCTGCCGGAAAACGTATTGCTGTCGGAAAGCCTGAAAGAAGCCTATCTGGACGATCTGGCCACCAAACAAACCTCGTTTGAAGAAGTGCTCTACGATGTGGGCATGGGGCGTTTACAGCCGGTGTCGGTGGCCATGCACATTGCCGAATTGGCGGGCGAGCATTTGGGCGATACCGTCAAGCTCTCCCCCATTAAAGTGTCTGGCAACGAAACCGGCCGCCTACATCTGGCCAAATGCTGCAACCCGATTCCGGGCGATGCCATCAGAGCCTTGCTGATTAAAGACCAAGGCATGATTATCCACCGTGATAACTGCCACAACATCCTTAAGGCCGATCCGGAAAATCAACTCGATGCCGATTGGGATGATTTAAGCAAAAACAGCTACCACGTCAGCCTAGCCGTGAGCGCCCGCGATGCCCACGGCCTGTTGATGGCGATGGCACAAGCCATTTCCTCACACAACGCCAATATCGAATCGGTGGACACACCTTCTAAAAAACAAGACGGCGTAGAAGGCTTTATCGAATTCCGTTTTGCCCTGCAAGTGCAAAACCTCGACCAACTCAATAAAATCATGCGCGGTTTGCATTCCATTCCGCAGGTGCGCCGGGTTAGCCGCTTGTAATACCAATCCTAAAAAATAACCTAACTGCGTTGACTCGCTTTGCCGTACTACCTGTACTGTCTGCAGCTCGCCGCCTTGTTATCTTATTTTTATATGATACCCTGCTCTCAACTAAGAGCCGAACGTAGTTGCAAAAGAAAGGACATTGCTCTAAAACCTAAGTATTCGACCAAGAATCCACAGGTTAAGGAAGAACAATGTCCCAAGACGATTTTATCATCACCACCTATTTGCTCGTCGATAAATTTTATCGTCAAGTGGTGACAACAAAGCTGCGTAAGAAAGGCTTTGAACCGGCATTAAGCGATGTGGAAATCATCACCATCCAGATCGTGGGTGAGTTTATGGGTTTGAATGATGATAAAAAGATTTGGTACTTCTTTAAAAACAACTTATCAGACTGGTTTCCAAAATTGGGCTCATACGCTAATTTCTGTAAGCATTGCGCCAACCTTTGACAGGTTCACCATAAGATTACCCAAAGCCTGGTGGCCGAATACGGCACAGACCGGCAGTATTCGATAGACGGATTTCCCATACCTGTTTGTCGGTATGCCCGCGCCCATCGGCATCGGCGTTTCAAAGCTGATGCGGCATTTGGTTATTGTGCGTCAAAAGCCGAACGTTATTATGGCTTTAAAGGGCATATCGTAATCAACGCAACCGGCTTGATTACCAATTTAACATTTGCTGCGGCCAATGTGGATGAACGGGATATGGTTGCCGAGATAACCGGCAATATCAAAGGATTGTTGATTGGCGATAAAGGCTATATACGCCCGGATTTGAAAGAAGAGTTGGCAAGTAGAGACATTGATTTACAGACGCCGTTAAGAAAGAATATGGCGGATGTACGTTCGAAAGAGTGGGTTCAGTGGCTTTGCAAAAAGCGCAGAAAAGTAGAAACGGTGATTAGCCAACTTACCGAGCGTTTTAAAATCAATGCGGTAAAAGTAAAAGATCTTTGGCATTTGAGCCACCGGGTGATACGCAAAGTATTGGCGCATACGGTGTGTGTGGTGATATGCCAATTGGCAGGAAAGCCTTCGCTTCAATTGGAGTGGATTCAGGAAAGTTGAGAGCGGGGTATATGATTGGTATACTTAATGAGTGTGTATCAACACCACAAAACCACTTCTTTAATGCCTTTTCAAGCAGCCAAAATTTGACAAGACTGCTACTGCCCCGCATAATGGCGGAATATTTTTATTTGCTTTTTGCGCACAAGGTTGATTTATGCCTTGCGCCGTGTCTGCGTCGACACACCCTTTAGGAGGTGATTTCATCACTGGGCGCACCGCCAACGGCTCACAGCAGTCATTCGCGGTTTAAAAACTGTAAACCTTATACCATCGCAGCCTTCAATCAAGGCTGCCTGAAACCCAATATACCCAAGGATTAAACATGCCTGCCATTCGTGTTAAAGAAAACGAACCTTTTGAAGTTGCCATGCGCCGTTTCAAGCGCTCTGTGGAAAAAACCGGCTTGCTCACCGAGCTGCGCGCCCGCGAAGCTTATGAAAAACCAACCACCGAACGCAAACGCAAAAAAGCCGCTGCCGTAAAACGCCTGCAAAAACGCTTGCGCAGCCAACAATTGCCGCCGAAATACTATTGATTGATTGAGCCGCTGCGGCGGCTGTTCAACATCACACACAACACCGCAAACAATGATTGCGGTGTTTTCGTTTACCACAAGCATAAGCCCCGACCCAAATACAAATAACAGCGCATTTCGCGTTATAATTCTGCGTTTGCCGCTTATCCACTACGAGCACCGTCATGACCTTAAAAGCCCAACTTACCGAAGACATGAAAACCGCCATGCGCGCCAAAGACAGCGCCAGCCTGTCTACCATCCGCTTGGTCAACGCCGCCATCAAACAATACGAAGTAGACGAACGCAACGAAGCCGACGACGCCCGCGTGGTGGCCATTCTCACCAAAATGATTAAGCAGCGCAAAGACAGCGCCCAAATCTACACCGATGCCGGCCGTAATGATTTGGCCGACAAAGAAAATGCCGAAATCGACGTGCTCAACCGCTATATGCCGGCCATGATGTCTGCCAATGAAATTCAAGTTGCCGTGGCCGCCGCCATTGCCGACAGCGGTGCTGCGGGCATGGCCGATATGGGCAAGGTGATGGGGCTGCTGAAAACCCGTTTGGCCGGACAAGCCGATATGGCCGCCGTAAGTCAAGCGCTGAAAGCCGCGCTTAGCCAATAAAAATCCATAAATATTTTATTTTAAAAATTCAAGTTGTTACTGCTTGATTAACATAACAATAAGGCTGCCTGAAACCCGAAATTCATATCATCCATCTTTCAGGCAGCCTTATTGTCATTAAGTAAAAGCATTGCAGTGCGCATGGCGCACCCCACATATGCTGCCTGAAAAGCGGCTTACAACCCACCCATAATCACCAGCGCCCATGATCCCCAGTGACTTTATCGACGAGCTGCTCAGCAAGGTAGATATTGTCGATATTATCGACGAACAAGTGCCGCTGAAAAAAGGCGGTGCCAACTACATGGCCTGCTGCCCGTTTCACAAAGAAAAATCGCCGTCGTTTTCGGTAAGCCCCAGCAAGCAGTTTTACCACTGCTTCGGCTGCGGTGCCCACGGCTCGGCGCTGGGCTTTATTATGGAATACCAAGGGCTGGGCTTTGTGGAAGCGGTGCAATACCTGGCCGACCGCGTGGGCATGACAGTGCCCAAATCGGCCGCCACCCCCAACCCGCAAGCCACGGCGGCACGCAAACAGCAGCAGCAAACCCTGGAAGACACCACCGCCGCCGCCGCCGCTTTTTACCAGCACCAGCTGGCCAAAAACCCGCGCGCGCAAAACTATTTGCAACAGCGCGGCCTGAATGCCGACATCATCGAACACTACGGTTTAGGCTACGCCCCCGACGGCTGGCAGCCACTGGCCGAAGCATTCCAACCCTACCCCAGCAACGCACTGGTAAACAGCGGCATGGTGATTGACAAAGACGGCAAACACTACGACCGCTTTCGCGACCGCATTATGTTTCCCATCCGCAGCCAACGCGGCCAAGTCATCGGCTTTGGCGGGCGCGTGCTCGACAAAGGCGAGCCCAAATACCTCAACTCGCCGGAAACACCCCTGTTCGACAAAGGCCGCAACCTCTACGGCCTGTTTGAAGCCCGCGCCGCCATTAAAGACGCCGGACGCATCTTGGTAGTAGAAGGCTATATGGACGTGGTAGCGCTGGCGCAATTCGGCATCGGCTACAGCGTGGCCGCACTGGGCACCGCCACCAGCGCCGAACACGTCAAACTGTTGCTGCGTCAAGTTGATAACGTTTATTTCTGCTTCGACGGCGACCGCGCCGGACGCAAAGCCGCCTGGCGCGCACTGGAAAACGCCCTGCCCTTGCTCAAAGACGACAAAGCGCTGCATTTTCTGTTTCTGCCCGCCGAACACGATCCGGACAGCTACATCCGCGCCCACGGCGCCGCAGCCTTTGAAGACGCATTGCTGCACCAAAGCCAGCCTTTAAGCGCTTATTTCTGGCAGGCCTTAAGCGAAAACATCGACTTACAACAGCAAGAAGGCAAAGCCGAGCTGATTAAAACCAGCGCCCCCTTGCTGGCGCAAATCCAAGCCCCGGCATTGGCCTATCTACTGCGCCAGCAGCTCAGCCAAATGGTGGGCATCGACGAACACAATCTGGCGAACTTATTGGGTCAAGACGCACCCAAGCGCCATGTGCAGCAAAAACGCCACCAGCTGCCACAGCAAACCTTCAGGCAGCCTGAAATGAGCACCTTGGTGCAAAAACAAATCCGCGCACTATTGATAAATCCGCAATGGGCCGTATATACAGAGCTACCCGAATACCTCGACCTCAGCGGCGACTTCGCCTGCCTGGCGGCACTGGCCGAGCGCATACAAGCCTCCATCACCCCACTCAACAGCGGGGCGGTGCTGGAACTGATGCGCCACAGCGACCATGAACACAGCATCCGCCATATTTTCCGCCAAGCCATGCGCTCACCGGAAGAATACCAACACAGCGACGCCGAGGCCTGCGAGGATTTCAAACAAGGCATGCAACGCTTAAGGGATGCGCTAAAATCCCGCCAAATCGACGCGCTCAAGCACAAATTGCAGCAAGGCGAGCTGAGCGCCAGCGAAAAACAGCTTTTGCTCACCCTATTAAGCGCCCCCAAACCACCGCCGCAAGCGAGCGGATAAGCACAGCTTTACCAACAGCGGCGCGCCGCCAGCCGTACAGATTACGGCAAATACATTTGAATTAAGCTTGGCTTTATCCGCCCAATAGTGAAATGAAGAATAAAGTGATACAAGGCGCGAAGCCACAGACAGTACACTTAGTACGGAACTGAGTTTGTTGGCGCTTTAGCGCCTTACAAAATCGTTCGCGTAGCGCGTAGGCACAGCAACACCGTAGCACTTTGTTATGCATTTCACTATACAAGGCAATACCGACAACCCACCCGAGTGCACATCATGGCCAACCAAAACCCGAAAAACACCGACATCGACACCGAACAAGACGATCAAGACAACAACCGCCCGCTCACCCCCGAAGAACAGCGGGCGCGTTTGCGCCAGCTGATTATCCTCGGCAAAGACCGCGGCTACATCACCTACGCCGAAATCAACGATGCCCTGCCCGATGATATGTCGGACGCCGAGCAAATCGACAACATCGTCACCATGATTTCCGGCCTCGGCATTCAGGTTACCGAAGTAGCGCCCGATGCCGAAAGCCTACTGATGGGCGACAACACCGCCAACATGACCGACGACGACGCCGTGGCCGAAGCCGAAGCCGCGCTCTCTAGCGCCGACAACGAATTCGGCCGTACCACCGACCCCGTGCGTATGTATATGCGCGAAATGGGCCAAGTGGATCTGCTCACCCGCGAAGATGAAATCATCATCGCCAAAAAAATCGAAAATGCCCTGCGCAACATGATTCAGGCCATTTCCGCCTGCCCCGGCTCCGTGGCCGAAATTTTGGCCTTGGTCGACCGCATCCGCAATGATGAAATCAAAGTAGACGACGTGGTTGAAGCCATTGTTGACCCTGCCGAAGAGCTGCTCGACCAATTGGGCATCGGCGTGGAAGCCCCAGCTGCCGAAGAAGCCGCACAAGCCGAGGCCGACGATGCCGACAGCGACGACGATGCCGATGAAGTGAGTGACGAAGAAAGCGCCGCCCTAGCCGCCTCTGCCAATTTGGAAGAATTGAAACAAAAAACCCTCAGCCATTTCGACGGCATCCAAGCCTTGTACGACCAAATGGTGGCGGTATTGCAAAACAAAAACAGCAAAGATGCCCAATACCTAGCCTTGCGTGACAACATCGCCGAAGAGCTGCTGCAAGTACGTTTCTCCACCCGCCAAATCGAAAGCCTGTGCGACAAACTGCGTGGCCGTGTCGACCAAATCCGCCGCCTGGAGCGCGATATCCGCGACATCGCCTTAAACCGCGTACACATGGATCGCGACCACTTTATCGCCAGCTTCCTGCACAACCCCACCGATTTAAGCTGGGTGGAAAACGAATTGGCCAAAAACCGCGTTTGGAACGAAGCACTGGCCCGCTTCCAATACGCCATCATCGAAAAACAAACCGAGCTGGCCGATTTGGAAAAAGCCGCACAAGTGTCGATCGAAGAGTTGAAAGAAATCAACAAAAACATGGTCAAAAGCGAGCAGGAAACCAATGCCGCCAAACAAGAAATGATTCAGGCCAACTTGCGCTTGGTGATTTCGATTGCCAAAAAATACACCAACCGCGGCCTGCAATTTTTGGATTTGATTCAAGAAGGCAATATCGGCCTGATGAAAGCAGTGGATAAATTTGAATACCGTCGCGGCTACAAATTTTCCACCTACGCCACTTGGTGGATACGCCAGGCCATCACCCGCTCCATCGCCGACCAAGCGCGCACCATCCGCATTCCGGTGCACATGATTGAAACCATCAACAAAATGAACCGCATTTCACGCCAATACCTGCAAGAAACCGGCGAAGATCCGGATTCTGCCAAACTGGCCGAATTGATGGAAATGCCGGAAGACAAAATCCGCAAAATCATGAAAATCGCCAAAGAGCCGATTTCGATGGAAACCCCCATCGGCGACGACGACGACAGCCACTTGGGCGACTTTATCGAAGACGCCAACAACATCGCCCCCGCCGATGCGGCCATGTACTCCAGCCTGCGCGAAGTCACCAAAGACGTACTCGAAAGCCTCACCCCGCGCGAGGCCAAGGTATTGCGCATGCGCTTTGGCATCGACATGAACACCGACCACACCCTGGAAGAAGTGGGCAAGCAATTCGACGTTACCCGCGAGCGCATCCGCCAAATCGAAGCCAAAGCCCTGCGTAAACTGCGCCACCCCTCGCGCAGCGACCGCCTGAAAAGCTTCCTCGATAGCGAAGAAAACAAGCAATAGCTTATTGCCTTGGGCGGCTGTTCCCGCTAGAATAGCCGCCTTTATAGTGGAATGAAGAATAAAGTGATGCAAGGCGCGAAGCCGTAGGCAGTACACTTGGTACGACAAGGCACAGCAACGCCGTAGCACTTTGTTATGCATTTCACTATATCGGGCCTGTAGCTCAGGGGTTAGAGCAGGGGACTCATAATCCCTTGGTCGTCGGTTCGAAACCGACCGGGCCCACCAAAAAAGCAAGCGCAATGGTTTAATTCTATTGCGCTTTTTTGTTGGCCAATACGCTTCAACAATTAGCATTGATTGCAATAAAAAAGGCTGCCTGAACACGATTTCAGGCAGCCTTTTATTAATCTGTTTTACCAATACCCGCAATAGCCAATTCTATTTCGCTAATCGGCATCAAATAAAAAAGACCTAACTGATAATAGTTAGGTCTTTTTTCAAATCTGGTGGAGGTAAGCGGGATCGAACCGCTGACCTCTTGCATGCCATGCAAGCGCTCTACCAACTGAGCTATACCCCCGTGTTGTCTGGCTTTGTTTCCTGCCCAACAGGCTGCGCATTTTACCGAATCTGGCCATGGTTGCAAGGCTTAATGGTGTTTTTTTGACAATTATTTTTCAACATCATGATTTGTTATGGGATTTAATTAAAATTTGTGATGCCTTGTTCGGCTTACATGGTTTGACTGCATCGGATTGCGGGAGATGGCCGGTGCTTTGGTGGCGGTTTGGTGCTCATTCCACTATACTGCCGCATCAATAATGTTTTGCCCACAAGGATGATGGCGTATGACAGGTAAATGGTGGCGGTGGCTGGGTTTATTGCTGCTGGTGGTGGCCGTATTGGTGGCCACCGCTTTATTTGTACCCAAGGAAAACGGCGGTTACCGCATGAAAGTGGCGCAAGGCCAAGGGATGGCCACCGTGAGCCGCCAGTTGGCCAATGACGGGGTGGTTTACAACCGCCACGTGCTGTTGGGTGCCGCTTATGTGCTGGGCATACACGATAAGCTGCATGCAGGTAATTACCGCCTGCCGCGTTCGATTTCCACTTGGCAGATTTTACAGCGCCTGCGCGATGGCCGCCCCGACACGGTAACGGTGCAAATCATCGAGGGCACCACCTTTGCGCAAATGCGCCGCATCATCAACCAAACCGAAGACATCCGCCACGACACCCGCCATTTGTCGGACGCCGAACTGCTGCGCCAAGTGGATGCCCAAACCCCGAGCGATAAACCGGAGGGGCTGTTTTTCCCCGACAGCTACGAAATCGATACCGACAGCAGTGATTTGGCGCTGTATCAGCTGGCCTACCGCACCATGCAAAAACACCTGCAGGCAGCTTGGGACGAGCGCCAAAGCGGTCTGCCCTACCAAACGCCCTATCAACTGCTGATTATGGCCAGCATCATCGAAAAAGAAACCGGCCACCCGGACGACCGCGCCCATGTGTCGGCGGTGTTTACCAACCGCTTGAACATCGGCATGCGCCTGCAAACCGATCCCACGGTGATTTACGGCATGGGCAGCGCCTATCAAGGGCGCATCCGCCGTGCCGACTTGCAACGCGACACGCCCTACAACACCTATACCCGCGCCGGTTTAACCCCCACACCGATTGCACTGCCCGGCAAGGCGGCACTGGAAGCGGCGGCGCATCCATCGTCAGAAAAATACCTCTATTTTGTGTCGCGCATGGACGGCAGCGGCAAAAGCCAATTCAGCCACAATCTTGACGAACACAATGCCGCTGTACGCGAATTTATCCTTAAACAACGCAAATAATACCTACGATAAGGCTGCCTGAAACCCTTTCAGGTAGCCTGGAATCATCCTTATGAACGCCCGTTTTATTACTTTAGACGGCATCGACGGTGCCGGGAAATCCACCCATTTGGCCGCCATGCGCCAGTGGTTTGCCCAACGCAATCTGCCAGTGCTGTTTACCCGCGAGCCGGGCGGCACTCCCGTGGGCGAAGCCTTGCGCGCGCTGTTGCTCAACCCGGCCACACAAGCCAATTTGCGCACCGAAACCCTGCTGATGTTTGCCGCCCGCCAACAACACCTTGATGACATTATCCGCCCCGCACTGGCTGCGGGCACCCATGTGGTGAGCGACCGCTTTACCGATGCCACCTTTGCCTACCAAGGCGGCGGCCGCGGTTTGCCGCTGGCCGATATTGCCGCATTAGAGCAATGGGTACAGCAAGGCTTGCAACCGGATTTAACCCTTTTGCTCGACATTCCGCTGGCCGTATCCTTGCAGCGCATCGAAAGCCACCGCAGCAAAGACCGCTTCGAGCAAGAAAATGCCGACTTCTTCAACCGCACCCGCGCTGCTTATTTGCAACGCGCCGCCGCCGCACCCGCACGCTATGCGGTCATCGACAGCAACCAAGACAAAGCCATAGTGAGCGCCGAAATCGACGCCGCACTGCAACGCTTATTTGAGCCCCGGCCATGATATATCCTTGGCAACACAGCGCTTGGCAGCAACTGGTTGCCCATTGGGATAAACGCCCCAATGCCTGGCTGCTCTACGGCAAGGCCGGCATCGGCAAACTGGCCTTTGCCCAATATCTGGCGCAAGCTTTGCTGTGCGAAAACCCGCAAGCCGAACACCAGCCTTGCGGCCAATGCCCGTCGTGCCATTTGTGCAGCCAACACAGCCATCCCGACTTGTGCGAACTCACACCGGAAATCCCCGAAGGCGACAATGTGGCGCGCAAGCTGTTGCAAATCAAAGTAGATGCTGTGCGCCATGTTTTGGATTTTGTACACCTGAGTGCCCACCGTGGCGGCCATCGCGTGGTGTTGGTGCACCCGGCCGAAAGCATGAACATTCAGGCAGCCAATGCCTTGCTCAAAGTGCTGGAAGAGCCGCCGCCGCAAGTGCTGTTTATTTTGGTGAGCCACAATAAAGACGCCCTGCTACCCACCATCAAAAGCCGCTGCCGCCCCTTTGCCCTGCCCTTACCTAGCCGCCAACAAGCCCTGGCGTGGCTGCAACAGCAAGACATGGCCGACGCCGAAAACCTGCTCGCCTTTCACGGCGGCGCCCCGCTGTTTGCCGACACGCCGGCAGAAGACGACTTACGCGCCCAATTGCTCGACTTACTGGCACAGCCGCGCCTGCTGGCACTGCTGGACTACGCCGCCTTGTTCGACCGCCAAAAATGGCCCTTATCGCTGCTGTTCGACTGGCTGCACAAATGGCTGCTCGACATTGCCCGTGCGCAGCAGCAAATGGCGGCGGTGTATTATCCCGGCCGCCAAACCGCGCTGGATGCATTGGGCGCACGCACTCAGCCAATCGCCTTATTCGCACTGGCAGAGCGCCTAAATGCCCTCACCCCTTACGGCCAGCACACCCTCAATGTTAAAATGCAGGCCGAAGATTTGCTGATTGATTATCTGCATTTTTGGCAGCAAAAACATTAAACCACCAAGGACACCACCCATGAACCCCACTGATTTACCCGGCAAAATGATTAACCTCACCATCCCCGACAAACCCGAGCTCTACCGAAGCTACCTGTCGTTTTTCAAACACGGCGGCCTGTTTGTGCCCACCGAAGACAGCTTCAATATGGGCGACGAAGTGCTGTTGGTGGTAAACCTGCCCGATCACAATGAACCCAAATACCTGCGCACCCAAGTGGGCTGGATCAACAGCACCGCCACCGCCATCGGCCAAGCCAAAGGCATTGGCCTGGCTTTCGGCAAAGATGCCGTGGCCGTAGAAACCAAGCAGGCCATCGAAGACCTACTGCCCGGCTTGCTGCTCAACGAACGCCCCACCTACACCCTGTAAACCATGCTCATCGATTCGCACTGCCACCTTAATTTTCCCGACTTGGTCAATAGGCTGCCTGAAGTGCTGGCCAATATGGCCGCCGCCGATGTGCGCCAAGCGCTGGCCATCAGCGTGAGCCGCGATACTTTTGCCGAAGTGCTGGCCTTGGCCGAAGCGCACCACAACATCTACGCCACCGTGGGCGTGCATCCCGACCAGCAAGACACCGCCGAATTTACCACCGCTGAGCTGGTGGCACACGCACAGCACCCCAAAGTGGTGGGCATCGGCGAAACCGGGCTCGACTACCACTGGTGCCAAGGCGATTTGGATTGGCAACACCGCCGCTTTATCACCCATATCGAAGCCGCCAAGCAAAGCGGCCTGCCGCTGATTGTGCACACCCGCGATGCCGGTGCCGACACCTTGCGCCTGCTGCGCAAACACCACGCCCATGCCGGCGTAATCCACTGCTTCACCGAAGACACCGCCTTTGCCAAAGCCGCACTGGATTTGGGCTTTTATATTTCGTTTTCCGGCATTGTTACCTTTAAAAACGCCACCGCCATTCAGGCAGCCTGCCAATACGTACCGCAAGAGCGCCTGCTGGTGGAAACCGATGCCCCTTATCTGGCGCCCGTGCCCAAACGCGGCAAAACCAACGAACCGGCCTATGTGCGCCACACCGCCGAATTTGTAGCACAATTGCGCGGCGAGCCGTTTGAAGACATTGCCGCCGCCAGCACCGACAACTTCTACCGCCTGTTTAACAAAGTGCCGCGCGCATAAGCCACCGGCACGGCGCATACACACAATCAAGGCCAAGCCATGTCGATACCCATCACCCTTACCGTGCTCGGCTGCGGCAGCTCTTCAGGTAGCCCTGCCATCGGCTGCGCCTGCCCCACCTGTGTGAGCACCAACCCCAAAAACCAACGCACCCGTTGTAGCGCTTGGCTGGG
Organism: Paralysiella testudinis; assembly: GCF_016894345.1. Classification (GTDB taxonomy): domain Bacteria; phylum Pseudomonadota; class Gammaproteobacteria; order Burkholderiales; family Neisseriaceae; genus Paralysiella; species Paralysiella testudinis. The sequence continues at coordinate 1,590,917 of NZ_CP069798.1, read as the reverse complement.
CATCAACGGCCAAGGCTGGCTTATCGACACCGGCCCCGACTTACGCCAGCAAGCCTTGCGCGAAAATCTACCACGCGTAGACGGCGTGCTCTACACCCACCCCCATGCCGACCACCTCAACGGCATCGACGACTTACGCGCCTTTTGCTACCGCCAGCAAACCGCCATTCCCGTATACGGCAATGCCTTTACCATCGCCAACATCACCCATCGCTTCGACTACGCCTTCCTGCCCGCCCACGCCCACTGGAACAAACCCGTACTCAGCGCCCACACGCTGCCTGAAAGCGAGCACCGGCAGCCGGTTATGCAGCTTAACGGCGTGCCATTGTGGCACCACGGCCTGCCGCACGGACGCTGGACCACCAGCGCCTACCGCATCGGCAACATCGCCTGGCTTACCGACATCAACCACATCAGCGATGCCGTCATCACCGCATTGCAAGGGCTGGATTACCTGTTTTTGGATTGCCTGATGGAAGCAGCCTACCCCAGCCATTTAAGCGTGGCGCAGGCATTCGACTTTGCCCAGCGTATCGGCGCCAAACAAACCTATTTCATCCACATGACCCACCAGCTCGAATACCAAGCCCTCAGCCGCCGCTGCCCGCCCAATATGGCCGTGGCTTACGACGGCTTGCGCATCAGCAGCGAATGGCCGGCCAAGGCTGCCTGAAAACCTTATCAGAGCGCCAAAATCGGGTCGTTGCCCCCAGCAAACTGCTAAGAGCCATAAAGAAAACCGTTTCAGGCAGCCTGAAACGGTTTTCTTCACAGAAGTGACGCACTTGATAATCAAGCTGCCTGAAGCCTTCGGCCAGTTTCACATCGCACCTGTGCAGGCAGCCTTAAAAAATGAATACGTAGTCCTCCCTGAAGAATCCCCACCCTCATGATTTAATTAAACAAACGCTCAAAATCCACTATAATCAACTGCAAGAAACCCCCAATCTACCCCAAAAACCTTGCAGTTATGAAGCCCAAACACACGGACAACCACCCCGACCTATTCCAATTACAGCTGTCCCAAATCATCAACATGAGCCACCCATTGGTTAAACTGGCGCATCAGATTAACTGGGACAGAATCGCCACCCAAATCGACACCGTCTACACCACCGGCCCCGGCCACCCGCCGCTACCCACCCGCCTTTTGGCCGGACTGCATTACCTCAAACACGCCTTTGACGAAAGCGATGAAAGCGTATTGGTACGCTGGCTGGAAAACCCCTACTGGCAATATTTTTGCGGCTACTCATTCCTACAGCACCAACTTCCCTACACCCCACCTCACTGGTCAAATGGCGCCGGCGGGTAGGAGATAAAGCCGAAGCCCTACTGATTGAAACACTGCGCACAGCCCAAGAAAGCGGTGCCATCCAACCCAGCGAATTTCACCACATCAACGTCGACACCACCGTACAAGAAAAGAACATCACCTTTCCCACAGACGCCAAGCTCTACCACAAAGCCCGGCAAGTATTGGTCAAAGCCGCTCAAGAGCACAATATTCCCTTACGCCAAAGCTATGCGCGCAGCGGCAAGAAAGCCTTCATCCTCAACAACCGCTATCGTCATGCCCGCCAATACAAACGTGCCAACAAAGCCTGCAAAACTTTAAAAAACTACCTTGGCCGCATCATTCGCGAACTGGAACGCAAAGGCAGCCAAACCGATCAAGCCCTACAAAGCCTATTGGATCGCGCCCGACTGATTTACCGACAACAAACCGGCGACACCAACAAAATCTACAGTTGGCATGAAACCGCAGTGCATTGCATCGGCAAAGGCAAAGCACACAAAAATACGAATTCGGTAATAAAGTTTCCCTCGTCAGCAGCTCGAAGAACAACTGGGTATTGAGTGCCCAAGGATTAGCCAACCCTTACGACGGGCATACACTGGCTGATGCATTGGCACACATGCAGCAAGTGTGTGGGCATAGCCCGCAACATGTCTACTGTGACCAAGGATACCGGGGACATCAACAAAACGGATCGGGCAAGCCTATCATCCATCTGGTCGGTAAGATTCCGAAAACAGCGAGCCGCAGTATGAAAAGATGGATGAAACGCAGAGCAGCAATAGAACCGATAATAGGCCACTTAAAGGCGGATAACCGTATGGGCAGAAACCACCTGAAAGGGGAAGCAGGCAACCGTTTGAACCCGATTCTGGCTGCCGCTGCCTACAACCTGCGCAAATTACTGGCGTGGTTGTATTTTTGGCTTATGGGGTGGGTGGGAGAGAGTCGGGAAGAATGGATTCTTCAGGGGTGACTACGTATTTTCAATTATTTAATGAATACTCAGCGCAAGCCCTGCACCTGAATCTGGCCGCTCACATCCAAACGCAATTGCGCCTCGCCCGGCGCGCTGTCTTGCACCGGCGCGGCATCGGCCTTGGCCCTCATCACGCCGCCATAAGCAAGCGGCGTGGAGATATTGTCGCTGCTGTTGCCGATATTGAGCTGCACGATTTTATAGCCGCTGCCACCCAAGTTTTGCGCAATCATCGCTGCGCGTGCATTAAAGCGTTGCAGTGCTTCGCGGGTGAGCTCGGTTTCATTGGCCTGCATACTGGCGGTGGACACGGTGTATTGGATGTCGCTAATCGCCGCCTGGCTTTGCACTTTGGCGGCAAAGGCATTCAAGGCCGCCATGTCTTTGCTTTCCACCTTGATGCTGGCGCTGTCTTGCCAGCCTTTATCAACGCGGCGGCCATTCACATAATCGCTTTGCGGATAGGCCGAGCGCGATTGCAGCGTGGTGTTGAATTGGCTGTGCTGGCGCGCTTGCTGCAGCACAGCATTCACCTTGCGCGTAACCGCATTGGCCACCGCCTCACGTTCCTTGCCCTGCTCTTCGATGTTCAACACCAACACCATCTGGTCGCGCGCAATCGGGCGGCTCACCGATTCAGACAAAGACACCAGTCCGTAATTCAGCGCTTCCGCCCGTGCCAAACCGGCCACCGCCAAACCCATCAATCCGGCCAAAACGATTTTTTTCATGGGTATTACTCCTAAGAAAATACAAAAAATTCAAGTTGATAAATACTACAAAAGCAAATACAAACAGGGGGCTTAGACTATCCGAAACCCAAAAAATTGCCGCCCACATTGTTTTTATACAATCTTAACAGCACACATAAAACAAAAAACAAAAACGGTTGTACCGCCTTGTGCAGCACAACCGCTTCTGAATTTTTAAGGGTGGCGAGCCAAACCCCCGGCACTGGCAACACCAGAGTGGGCTGCTCGCTTCCGCGCCTGACCCGTTGCTCCGGATAACCATGCGGGGAGACCCGCCACGGCTGCGGATTATACGCACAAGCGCGGCAAAACCCAATCTTTTTTTGTAGCGGCAGCCACAAAGCCCGCTTCCGAGCTGGGTAAATGTTCAGGCAGCCTTGTCTTCAACAGCGCCAATACCCATAATCGACGTTCCCTTTATCATTGATGCGCCACAATAAACCGCTTATGAAAATCGTTATCGCCCCCGATTCGTTTAAAGAAAGCCTCACCGCAGCCCAAGCGGCAGCGGCCATTTGCCGTGGTTTTGCCCAGATATGGCCGCAGGCCGATTATGTGTGCGTGCCCATGGCCGATGGTGGCGAAGGCACCGCGGCGGCACTGGTGGCTGCCTGCGGCGGCCATTGGGCAGAAGCAACGGTAGACGACCCCTTGGGCAGAACGGTAAACGCCCGCTATGGCGTGTTGCCTGATGGCAGCGCAGTGATGGAAATGGCCGAAGCTTCCGGCCTGCATTTATTGGCACCATCGGAGCGCCAGCCGCTCCACACCAGCAGCTACGGCACCGGCCAACTGCTGGCTGCCGCACTGGCCCGCGGTGCTAAGCAAATTATTTTGGGCATTGGCGGCAGTGCCACCAACGATGGCGGCGCGGGCATGGCACAAGCCTTGGGCATACGCCTGCTGGATGCGCAAGGGCGGGATTTGCCGCGCGGTGGCGCCGCACTGGCGCAACTGGCCCGCATCGATACTTCAGGCAGCCTGCCCGCATTGGCCGGTGCGCACATCCGCGTGGCCTGCGATGTCACCAACCCGCTCACCGGCACCCATGGCGCCAGCGCGGTATTCGGGCCGCAAAAAGGCGCCACGCCCGCGATGGTGGCGCAATTGGATGCGGCCTTAAGCCATTTTGCCGATGTGCTGGCCACAGCCGGGCTGCCCGATGTGCGCCAACAAGCGGGCAGCGGTGCCGCCGGCGGCTTGGGCTTTGGCTTACGCGCCTTCTTGGGTGCCGAATTGCAGCCCGGCATCGAACACATCATGGCCGCCACCGCCCTGCCCGACAAAATAGCAGGCGCAGATTTGGTGATTACCGGCGAAGGCCGCATGGACGGGCAAACCGCTTTTGGCAAAGTGCCGTTGGGCGTATTGCGCGCCGCCCAACAGCACGGCGTGCCGGTGATTGCGCTGGCGGGCAGCGTGGGCAGCGATGTGCACACCTTGTATGCGCACGGCTTTAGCGCCATTTTCCCTACTGTGGCCGCCGCCGCACCCTTGGCCGAGGTGCTCGCCGCCGCCGAAGCCAATTTGGAACGCACCGCGCGGCAGGTGGCAGCGGTGTGGCAATTGGGGCGAAACCTGCACCGATAAATCAAAATAAGGCTGCCTGAAAAGATGCGGTTTATAAACCCCGTCTTTTCAGGCAGCCTTATGGTTTCAATGGCTTTATTAAATTGCGGTTATACCAATTCTAAAAATAACCTAACTGCGTTGACTCGCCTTGCTGTACTACTTGTACTATCTACGGCTCGCCGCCTTATTAGCTTATTTTTTTAGAATTGGTATTTTTTCATCAAAATCACACCACCCCCTGCGCCAGCATCGCATCGGCCACTTTGCGGAAACCGGCGATATTGGCGCCGTTCACATAGTTGATGTAGCCGCCTGCTTCCATGCCGTTTTCCACACAGGCTTCGTGGATACTGTTAACAATGTCATGCAGGCGGTCGTTGACCTTATCGCGATCCCAAGACAAGCGCAGGGCGTTTTGGCTCATTTCCAAGCCCGATGTGGCCACGCCGCCGGCATTGCTGGCTTTGCCCGGTGCATAAAGGATTTTGGCCTGCACCAACAAGGCCATCGCCTCATTGGTGGAAGGCATATTGGCACCTTCGGCCACACAGATGCAGCCGTTGGCCAGCAATTGGGCGGCATCGTTTTCGTCCAGCTCGTTTTGGGTGGCGCACGGCAAGGCGATGTCGCACGGCACATGCCACGGGCGTTGGCCGGCAAAATATTGCACGCCGTTTTCTTCGGCATACACCGCCAAGCGTTCGCGGCGTTCGTTTTTAAACGCCATCAAGTCATGCAATTGGGCGCGGTGCATGCCGTCGGGGAAGTACACAAAGCCGCCGGAGTCGGACAAGGTGAGCACTTTGGCATCGCGGTGCAGCAGCTTTTCGGCTGCATATTGCGCCACATTGCCGGCGCCGGAAATCAGCACGCGCTTGCCCTCTAGGCTTTCACGGCGGGTTTTGAGCATGTTTTCAACAAAATACACCGTGCCGTAGCCGGTGGCTTCGGGGCGGATTAAGCTGCCGCCATAGGTTAAATCCTTGCCGGTGATCACCGAGGCAAATTCATTACTCAAGCGCTTGTATTGGCCGTATAAAAAACCGATTTCACGCGCACCCACGCCGATATCACCGGCCGGAATATCCACATCCGCGCCGATATGGCGGTAAAGCTCGCTCATAAACGACTGGCAAAACCGCATCACTTCATTGTCGCTCCGGCCTTTGGGATCGAAGTCGGCACCGCCTTTGCCACCGCCCATCGGCAGTGTGGTGAGTGCGTTTTTGAATACCTGTTCGAATGCCAAAAATTTCAACACCCCCAAGTCTACGGTAGGGTGAAAGCGCAAGCCGCCTTTATAAGGGCCGATGGCCGACGACATTTGCACCCGGTAGCCACGGTTTACCTGCACCTGGCCGTGGTCGTCCACCCACGGCACGCGGAACATAATCACCCGCTCCGGCTCCACAATCCGCTCCAACAGGCCGTGACGGGTGTAGTGGCGATTGGCCTGCAAAAACGGCGCCAAGCTGTGAAATACTTCTTCCACCGCTTGATGGAAAACCGCTTGGCCGGGATCGCGGCGCTTAACGGAAGACAATAAAGTGTTTAAATCGAAATAAGGCATTAACCGCATTCTCCCAATCAAATTATTCTGTTTAGTAAAGTTTTAACAGTTTATAACAAAAAAACGCAGAAATGCCATGCTTAAAGTCAAAATCAGGAAATCACTGCAACAATCTTTTGATGTGAATATCGGATAGTAGAAACGGATTCCGGCCTACGTCGGGGTAACGTTAAGTGGCTGCGCGGCTAGAAAGCGCAAAGTAAAATAACTCACTTCATTTTGATTTATTTGCCAATGGATTGCCGAATCCAATGCGGCAATACGGCTTTATCTTTCAGGTAACCATTACCAACAATACAAACAGGCGGGCATTAAGCCCGCCCTACGCCGCAATCGGCCATTACGGCAAACTGTTGGCCAATTCCTGCACCGCTTCGCGCCGGGCGGCGCGGCTGGCTTCGGGGTTGCCGGTGTTGAGCGACGACCACTTATATTGGCTGCGCGCTTTATTGAGTGCGCTCGGCAGTTTGCTGGCACGCCAAGGGGCAGCTTTTTCGGTGAGGCCGATGGTGTTTTGCGCCGCATGGCCGCGCGTTTGCAATACCGCCAGCAAATCCAGCGCACGGGCAGCCAACAAGGTGAGCGTGGCCGGGTCGATAATCAGGGTTTGTTTGCCCGAAAGCTTGTCGCCCAAGGTTTGCATATTCGGCAGCAAGCCGCCAATCAAGCCGCCGATGGCGGTGCCCAAGCCTGCCGACGTGCCCAGCGTGGCCACATCTACACCCAGCCCCAGCAAGGCACCGGCAGCGGCGCCGGAGGTGGTGCGAATACCGTATTCTTTCCACAATTCGGCATCAAACGGGTCTTGCTGGAAGGGTTTGAGCGCCCAATCGGGCTGGCTCACGGCTTGTTGGTAAAAGCGGTAGTGTTGCAGCAAATCCTGTTGCAACTGCCGCTCCAATTGGCGCACGGCATCCTGCATTTCAATTAAGGTGGGCTCGGGTGCTTCATCAGCCTCGATTTCGCGCCGATACGCGGCCACGTTGAGCAGAAAGTGGGCAATATCGCGCCGGGCTTCGCCATTGAGCTGCTGCCAATCGCGTTTTCGCATGGCCATCAACGCATCCAACACATCGCGCGTGGGCAGCATGGTGGCCAAGTTGTCCCACAGCTGCATTTCGCCGTTGAAATCGAAGGCCACGGTGTCAAAAGCGGCAAACACATGCAGGCCGCGCCGCGCCAGCATGGTGCGCCAAGCCGTGGTGTCGGCGGCGGCGGTAAAGTTGAACACTGGCATCAATGGCCGGGCGCACCACGACAACACCGTGAGCTCGTCTTTGTATTTGCCCAACACCGGCTCGCGCGCGTCCACCACATACAGCGCCATATCGCTGTGCAAAAGCTGGCGCAATACTTTGGCTTCTTGGTTAAAGGTGCCGGCGGCCACATCGCTGTCTAAAAAAAGCTGGATGCGCTCGATGCCGTCCAGCCGTGCCGGGGTTTGGGTTTCCAGCCAGTCGAGCACGCCGCCCGCGTCTTCCAGGCCGGGGGTGTCGTAGAGTTTGACCAAAGGCGTGGCACCATCGTGAATCAGCGCTTCTTCCACATGGCGGGTGGTGGCGGCTTGATTTTTCACTTCGCCAAACTGAACATCGCGCAGCAAGGTGCGCAGCAAAGAGGTTTTGCCGGTGTTGGTGTGGCCAACCACGGCCAGCGACAAGGGTTTCATGATTGGCTTTCCGCAACGGTATTTTCAGGCAGCCTTTGCTGTTGAGCATGGGCGGCCGGGTCGAGCCAGGCGATTTGGCGTGCTTGCAAAGCGGCGTGCCATTGCGCCAGTGTGTCGTTAAGGCTGCCTGAACGGGTTTGCGCCGAATCCGCCAGCAGCTGCACCACCACCCCGCCTTGCGCCGCCTGTGCCAGCGCATCCAGCTGGCGCAGCACACCGCGATCAGGCACGCTGGCGGCGCGCACGCCCAGCAATAATTGCGCCGCGTGGGCGTTTAAATCGGCCAGCAAGGCGGCCTGAGCGCTGCGCTCATCGGCCACGCCTTTATTCAACCAGTCTTGCCCCAGTACATTGCGGTACCAGTATTCATCCACCCACGGCGCATCCAACAATACCGCCCATTTGGGCGCTTCGCTCAGGCGCAACGGCGGCGCGGCCACGGCGGCGGCTTCGGCCACGCGATCGGCGTCCACCACTTTGTGCTGCCATTGCTGGATGATGTGCTGGTAATAGGGTTTTTCCAGCGGCAAACGCCCGCTCTGGCGCCGTGCCATCAGCGCACACAACAGCCACGCCAAACCGCGCGGCAGCAGGCCGTAGCACAAGACACTGCCCACCAGCAAGCTGCCCCACAGCTTGGCTGCCGCACCATCGGCCGCCGAGCGGCTGTGTATCACCGCTTGGGCATCGGGCACGGCAAAGCCCAGCTTTTCAGGCAGCCACGCCAATGCCGCCACCAGCGCCACCAAGCTGTCGCTAGACAATAAAGTGCTTTCCCAGTTGAAGCTGTACTGGCGCACCAGCAACATCAGCCACAACGCCAGCCAAATGCCACCTAAGCTGCACAACCACAAGCGATGGCTGGTTTTACCGGCATACCAACGCATGGCCGGGCTGTGGGCGTTGTCGGCATACAGATGCACTACCGCCTGTGTTACCGCATCACGCCCGCGCAGCCACAAAGCCGGATTGGCGGCCACGCCACCGGGCAAACGCCCGGGCATCAAGGTGAGCAACAGCCACAGCAGCAACATCAAGGTATTCAGCCCCAACACCGACATCAGCACATAGAAAAAATTAATATTTTCCGCCGCCATCAACGCCATGGTGGCACTGAAACCGGCAGCAAACAGCAGCACCGAGGCCGCCAACAACAGCAAACGCCAATACGCCTGCGTGCGCTGCAAACGCCGGTGCAAAGCGCGGTCGCTATCAATCAGCTCGGCACGTTTGAGCAGCCGCTCGGCCACTGGCGTGGGGTCGTGGCGCAACACCTCGGTAATCGGCTGCGGGTCGGCCACAAACACATGGCCGCGCGTTTGCAGCAGACGCACCAGCTCGGCAAGTTGTTGTTGGGGGTTGAGTATCATGGTTTCAGGGGTGGTTGGGGTGTTTCAGGCAGCCTATAGCAAAGAAACTCAATAATCCCACAGCGTTGGCTCGCCCGAGCTCGAAGAGAAGGATTTACTCGGGTGCTGAAGCACCGAGTAAATCAGTTCCGTCTTGTATGATTTATTTATTTTCTTTGTTATACCGATAAACAAAGGCTGCCTGAAAGCGCAGCTTCTGCGAAGCTAAAATCTTTCAGGCAGCCTAAACATAGTGCAGTAAATCAGGCCGCTGCGGCGTCTTGGCGGCGCAACAGGGTAATCAGGCTAGCCAAGCGGGCTTTGAGTTCGCGCCGATCAACAATTTGGTCTACCGCGCCTTTTTCAAGCAAAAATTCGGCACGCTGGAAGCCTTCGGGCAGGGTTTCGCGCACGGTTTGTTCAATCACGCGCGGGCCGGCAAAGCCGATTAAGGCACCCGGCTCAGCCAGCACCACATCGCCCAAAAAGGCAAAGCTGGCCGACACGCCGCCCATGGTGGGATCGGTGAGCACCGACACAAACGGCAAATCGTTGTCGTCGAGCAAATGCAGGGCGGCGCTGGTTTTGCTCATCTGCATCAGTGAATTGAGGCCTTCCTGCATACGGGCGCCGCCGGAAGCGGACACGCACACAAAAGCCGCCTTGTGCGCCACCGCCTCGCGCACGCCTTGCACAAAACGCTCGCCCACCACCGAACCCATGGAGCCGCCGATAAAGCGGAATTCAAACGCCGCCACCACCGCGGGCACGCCGTTGATGGTGCCGCGCATCACCACCAGCGCATCGTCTTCATCGGTAAGCTTGCGCGCGGCACTTAAGCGGTCGGTGTATTTTTTGCTGTCGCGGAATTTCAAAATATCCACCGGTTTGATGTGGGCGCCGATTTCGCTGCGGCCTTGTTCGTCGAGCAGCAAATCCAGCCGCTCGCGCGCACCCACCGGGTTGTGGTGGCCGCATTTAGGGCATACTTGCTGGTTTTTCTGCAAATCGGTGGCATACAAAGTGGCGGCACAGGCGGGGCATTTTTGCCATAGGCCTTCGGGCACGGCGGATTTGCCGTTTTCGTCTTTTTTGATTTTCGGCGGTAAGATTTTATCGAGCCAGCTCATGGGCGGGTATCCTTTGAGGTAAAGCCAGTTTATTCGGCAGCGGGTGCCGGGCAGGCTTTGAGTCCGTTGCCGTTCAGATCGGCCATAAAGGCTTCGGTTTCGGCATTGGATTGCTGGCTGCGGATGGCATCATCAATACGCCGATAGGTTTCGGCATCGTATTTATTCATCACATAATCGGCCATGCAATCGCAATATTGCTGCACGGCGGCGGTTTGTTGCGATTTAGGCCAGCTAGCGGTGCATTCTTGTACAAAAACAGTGCGGTCAGCGCTGCGGTCGTGTTGGGCAGTGCTGGTGGCGGATGCTGAGACTTGCGTTTCGGCTTGTGTTTCGGCTGCCTGCTTTCCGCAAGCACCCAATAAAATGGCCGACAAAGCCAGTACTAATGCAGAACGGTACATGATTAAACTCCCTTGAATGGTTTGCGCTTGATTCCGTTAATTTTTGCCCGGCTAAAGTGGCTTTCAGGCAGCCTGTAAAACCAGCACCGTATCAAGCCAGCGCCTGCTTCAGCTCCGCCACCACCGCTGCCAGTGCGGCCGCTTCGTTGCCGGGGTTGTCGGCAATGGTTTGCACCAAACGGCTGCCCACAATCACCGCATCGGCCACAGCACCCACGGCACGGGCGCCGGCGGCGTCTTTAATGCCAAAGCCCACGCCGATGGGCAACGAAATGGATTGGCGCAAATGCTCAATTTTACGCGAAACCGCGGCGGTATCCAACTGCGCCGAGCCGGTAACGCCTTTGAGCGACACATAATACACAAAACCACCGGCTTTTTGCGCAATGGTTTTTACGCGCGCATCGGTGGTGGTGGGGGCAATTAAAAAGATGCAATCCAGATTGTGTTGCTGTAAGGCTACCTGTAAATCATCAATGCTTTCGGCGGGGCAATCCACGGTGAGCACGCCGTCCACTCCCGCCTGCGCTGCCGCTGCGGCAAAAGCGGCATAGCCCATGCGGTGCACCGGGTTGAGATAGCCCATCAGCACCACCGGTGTGTGCGTATTGTGTTGGCGAAAACGCGCCACCAGCGCCAACACATCAGCCAGGCTCACGCCTTGCGCCAAGGCGCGTTCTGCGGCGGCCTGAATCACCGGGCCGTCGGCCATGGGGTCGGAAAACGGCACGCCCAATTCGATAATGTCGCTGCCGTTTTCGGCCAGGGTGTGCATCAGTGCCAGCGTGGTGTCTAAATCAGGATCGCCGGCGGTGATGTAAGACACCAAGGCGGTGGCACCATTGAGTTCGGCAAAAGTGGGTTGAATGCGGCTCATGTTTGCTTTCTGTGTTTTGGGGTTTCAGGCAGCCTTAGGAGATTAAATCAAGGCTGCCTGAAACCATATCTGTTAATTTTTCATTGCCTGTACCGGCGCCGGAATACGCCCGCCCCGCGCCACAAACACGTCGCAGTTACCGTCTTTCACCGGCATAATCGGCGCGCGTCCCAGCAGGCCGCCGAATTCCACGCTGTCGCCCACGTCTTTGCCCGGCACCGGAATAATGCGCACGGCGGTGGTTTTGCTGTTAATCATGCCGATGGCGGCTTCGTCGGCAATAATGCCGGCAATAGTGGCGGCGCTGGTGTGGCCGGGCACGGCAATCATGTCCAGCCCCACCGAGCACACGGCGGTCATCGCTTCCAGTTTATCCAAGGTGAGCACACCGGCTTCGGCGGCGGCAATCATGCCTTCGTCTTCCGATACCGGAATAAACGCGCCACTCAAACCGCCCACCGATGAAGAGGCCATCATGCCGCCTTTTTTTACCGCATCGTTCAACAGCGCCAAGGCGGCGGTGGTGCCGTGGGTGCCGCACACGCTCAAGCCCATGGCTTCCAAAATACGCGCCACGCTGTCGCCCACCGCCGGGGTGGGTGCCAGTGATAAATCGAGAATGCCAAACGGAATGCCCAGCATTTTGCTGGCTTCGTGGCCAATCAATTCGCCCACGCGGGTGATTTTAAACGCGGTTTTCTTCACCACTTCGGCCACTTCGGTGAGCGTTTGTGCGTCTGAATTGACCAGTGCCGAGCGCACCACACCGGGGCCGGACACGCCCACATTGATGATGCTGCCCGCCTCGCCCGCGCCGTGAAACGCTCCGGCCATAAAGGGGTTGTCTTCCACTGCATTGCAAAACACCACCAGTTTGGCGCAGCCGAAACCTTCGGGGGTGATGGCGGCGGTGTGTTTGATGGTTTCGCCCATCAGCCGCACCGCATCCATATTGATGCCCGCCCGCGTGCTGCCGATGTTTACCGAGCTGCACACAATATCGGTGCTTTGCATCGCTTCGGGAATGGAGCGGATTAGGGTTTCATCGCTGCGGCTCATGCCTTTGTGCACCAGCGCGGAAAAACCGCCGATAAACGACACGCCGATGGCCTTGGCTGCGCGGTCGAGCGTTTGCGCAATGCTCACATAGCTGTCGGCACCGCTGGCGGCGGCGATTTGCGCAATCGGCGTTACCGCAATGCGCTGGTTTACAATCGGCACGCCGTATTTGGCCGACAAATGCTGCGCCGTTTTGACCAGATGCTGGCCGGTGTGGGTGATTTTGGCGTAGATTTTTTGGTTGAGGCGGTCGATGTCGGCATCGATGCAGTCGTGCAAATCGATGCCGATGGTGATGGTGCGCACATCAAAATGCTGGTCGGAAACCATGCGCAGCGTTTCGAGGATTTCAGCGGATTGGATGGAGAAATTCATGCGGTTCTGCTTTATTAAAAAAGGGCGGCGTTGCAGCTAAACTCAATGCTTCAGGCAGCGTTGCAGTGCAAGGGCTACACCCGATGCATGGCATTAAACAGCGCTTCGTCTTGCAAACGCATATCCAACCCCAGCTTTTGGCCTTCGGCCGCCATCAGCGCCATAATGTCTTCTCGACTTTTAGGGCATTGCTCGGTGCCCAGCAGGATAATCATGGTGAAATAATCGTCCATCAACTGCTGGCTGATGTTCACGATATTAAGGCGGTTTTCGGCCAAAATTTTGGCCACTTCATACACAATGCCGATGCGGTTTTTTCCCACCACGGTGAGCACGGAATGTTGAGACATAAGGGTTTCCTTCAAAACACAGGCTACCCGGTTTCAGGTAGCCTGATGGATTTTACAATGCAATGCCTTTTAATTTGGCTACGGTGTTGATGTCTTTATCGCCACGGCCCGACAAATTCACCAAAATCACTTCGTCTGGGCGCATGGCCGGGGCGTTTTCGATGGCCCAAGCCAAGGCATGGCTGGATTCCAGCGCCGGAATAATGCCTTCAAAGCGACACAAGGCGTCAAACGCGGCCAGCGCGGCATCGTCGCTGGCGGCCACATAATCCACGCGACCGATATCGTGCAAATGGCTGTGCTCGGGTCCGATGCCGGGGTAGTCTAAACCGGCCGACACCGAATGCGTGCCCGCCACTTGGCCGTGCTCGTCTTGCATCAAATAGCTGCGAAAACCGTGCAGCACACCGATGGGGCTGCCTGAAGTAATCGGCGCGGCGTGTTGGCTGCCGCTTAATGCGGTGCCGCCCGCTTCCACGCCCACCAGGCGCACATTGGCTTCGCCGATATAAGGGTGAAACAGGCCAATGGCATTGGAGCCGCCACCCACGCAAGCCACCGCCACATCGGGCTGGCGGCCAATCAGCGCCTGCATTTGCTGCTTGGCTTCGTTGCCGATTACGCATTGGAAGTCGCGCACCATTTCCGGATAAGGCATGGGACCGGCGGCGGTGCCGATGATGTAAAAGGTGTCGTCCACCCGCGCCACCCATTCGCGCATGGCTTCATTCATGGCGTCTTTCAGGGTTTTGGAGCCGGATTCCACCGCCACCACTTTGGCACCGAGCAATTTCATGCGGAACACATTGGGCGCTTGGCGCTGGATGTCTTCCGCGCCCATATACACGGTGCAATCCATGCCGAAACGCGCCGCCACCGTGGCCGAAGCCACGCCGTGTTGGCCGGCACCGGTTTCGGCAATCACCCGCATTTTGCCCATGCGCTGTGCCAGCAAGGCTTGGCCGATGGTGTTGTTGATTTTGTGCGCACCGCTGTGGTTGAGGTCTTCGCGCTTAAGGTAAATCTGCGCACCGCCCAAATGGCGGCTCAAACGCTCGGCGTGATATACCGGGCTGGGGCGGCCGACATAGTATTTCAAATCACGCTCAAACGCCGCCCAAAATGCCGGATCCTGCTTGGCTTGGGCATAGGCTTGTTTCAACTCGGCCAAGGCGGCAATCAGCGTTTCCGACACATATTGGCCGCCATGCACGCCAAAAAAACCGTTTTCATCGGGGGAATGGTAGTCTTGCATATTTGCTTTCAATCTCAAGCTGCCTGAAAGGCGGCGTGAAGAAAATCAATCCATCTTAGGCTGCCTGAACGGTTTCAGGCAGCGTTATTTCAATGCACACTAGGCAATACACTCAACCGCCGCGCGCTTGGCGGATAAACGCCGCCATTTTGGCCGCATCTTTAATGCCGGGCGCACTTTCCACGCCGCCGGACACATCCACCGCCACCGCGCCGCTTTGGGCAATTGCCTGCGCCACATTATTAGCATCCAGCCCACCGGCCAGCAGCCACGGCATGGGCATCTGGGCGGGCAGTACACACCAATCGAACCGCTGGCCGGTGCCGCCATATTGGCCGGGTACTGCCGCATCCAATAATAAGGCGCGCGCATCGGCAAAATCGCGGGCAGCCGCATCAATATCGGCCGCCGTCGCCACCCGCACCGCCTTAATATAAGGCCGCGCAAATTGGCGGCAAAAAGCCGCCGTTTCATCGCCGTGAAACTGTAACACATCCAGCGGCACTTGTTGCAACACCGCCGCCACTTCCGCCGCATCGGCATTCACAAACAAACCCACTGCGCTCACCAAGGGCGGTAGCGCCCGCACCACCGCTTGTGCCTGCGCAGCATCCACTGCCCGTTTGCTGCCATTAAAAAACACCAATCCGATGGCATCAACTCCCAAATCGGCGGCCGCCAAAGCGTCTTGCGGGCGGGTAATGCCGCAGATTTTAATGCGTGTATTCATGGATACTTTCTATTGATAATGGCAAGGCTGCCTGAAAACAGCAGCCTATATATCCGGCCACAGCCACGGCGGCAGCGGCGGTGTGCTCATGCCGAATTCCGGCGGGTAATCCACACCGACAAGATACAGGCCGTCGGGCATAAAAGTGGGCGGTGCGGTTTGGCGGCTGCGGGCGGCCAGCAAGTCGGCAAATCCGGCCACACTTAATTTGCCACTGCCCACATACACCAGTGCGCCCACAATATTGCGCACCATATTGTGCAAAAAAGCATTGCCGTGCAAATCCAGCACCATAAACGCGGGGCTGCCGGCCAGGCGGATATTGTATAACGTTTTTATCGGCGATTTGGCTTGGCAAGCAGACGAACGGAAGCTGGAAAAATCATGCTCGCCCACCAATAGCGCCGCCGCTTCACGCATGGCGGCCATATCCAAGGGCAGATGCGTCCAGCCCGCACGGCCACGCAGCAAGGGCGAACGCACGCGGCCGGATTCCAGCACATAACGGTAACGGCGACCAAAGGCATCAAAACGGGCATGAAAATGCGCCACCACCGGCTGAGCAGTCAGCACGCGCACATGTTTGTCGGCCACGGTATTAACGCCGCGCACCCAAGCTTGCTCGCTGCGACGGGCGTGGGTATCGAAATGCACCACCTGCGCAGTGGCATGCACACCCGCATCGGTGCGCCCGGCCACGGTAATGCCCACCGCTTCGGCGGCCACTTCACTGATGGCCGCTTCCAAGGCTGCCTGAACGGTGTAAACGCCATCCGGCTGCTTTTGCCAGCCGTGGAAATAGGCGCCGTTATAAGCCAAGGTCAGCGCCCAGCGTTGTGGGCTTGAGGGGTTATTGATCATCGCAAATCGGTTTCAGGCAGCCTTAAACATGGCCGCCACGTTGGCGCAAAAACCGGCATCATAACAAAAAACGCCCGCAAGGTCTGCGGGCGTTGTGTGCGAACACCAAGCTTAATCGCCCAGCTGCGCCAGCAACGATTTGGCTTCGGCCAAAATCTCGCCATCGGCTTCGGTAATCAGCTCTTGCAAGGTTTTACGGGCGGTTTGTGCGTCGTCAATTTCCAGATACATCTGCGCCAACTCCAGCTTGGCTTCCAGCGGTACCGACAGATTAACGTTGACGGCCGGTTTGGCGGCCATCGGCACCGGCTCCGTCTCTACGGCAAAAATATCCGCCTCAACCATAGCCGCCCCCTGTGACGCCGCTGCCTGATTACCCCCGTCGTCAGTCAAACCTAAAGCACCCCAATCAATATCGGCTACGGCCAAATCTTGATCAGCAGCAGCAAAAGCATGACGCTGGCGGGCATCATCACCCGGATCCGAGCTCTTATGGCCATGAGCAGCCTTTGGCTCGTCGTAATCCAAGGCCACATCCATGCCGTCATCCCAACTCAGGTCTTCCATACCCTCAATCGCATCGACAGAGGCAGCTACAGACGGGCTAGGTTGCGGTTCAACCGCCGGGCTGGTGGTGGCTTCATCGTCCCAAGACAGCAAATCTACATC
Organism: Paralysiella testudinis; assembly: GCF_016894345.1. GTDB lineage: Bacteria > Pseudomonadota > Gammaproteobacteria > Burkholderiales > Neisseriaceae > Paralysiella > Paralysiella testudinis. Next base: position 1,574,013 of record NZ_CP069798.1, on the reverse strand, counting down.
CAAATCAATATCGGCCACGGCATCGGCCAGCGCTTTATCTGCAGGCGTTGCTGCACCGGCAAGGCTCTGCAGCGGTGTTTCATTACCGGTATTTGCTTGGCTATTTGCTTGGCTGGCCGGATCTACCTGCCATTCAAAGTCGTCGCTGGCAAAAGCCTCATCCAAAGATATTTCGGCCACTTCGGCCTCAACAGCAGGTGCAGTAGGAGTTTCTGCTATAGGCGCAGGAACAACGGGCTCTGGCTCGGAAACTTCTGCCAGAGCACTTTCTTCAAACCACGACCAATCATCCACCGCCTCTTCCGCTGCGGGCGGCTGAGCGGCCGCCACAGTAACCGCTGTTGCCGGCGCTGCCACTTCAGCCGCATCAAATTGCAGCCAGTCGTCATCAGCCGGTGCCGCCCGAGCCGCTACCGGCTCGGGCGAAACACTTTCAGGCACAGTAGGGCTGAATTCTTTTTCGTCAAAAGTCTGTTCGTCCAACCAACCATCATCGTTACTCAATGCAGCTTTACTGCTTGTCGCCGGCTGTGCTGCTGCAGTGGCAGCATCATCCAGCCACGCCCATTCGTTGGCTTGCGCTGCTGTCGGTTTGGCGGCTGGCGCGGGCGACGGTTCAACGGCCATACGGGCTTGCGTAGGCGTTTCCACAGTTTTGATTTGCTGTTCGATATCGGCAAAAACAATATCGTCGTCTTCATTATTCACAGGGGCTGCCGCAGCAGCGGCTACAGCATAAGACGGATCGGCACGGACAGGCTCATCTGCCAACACCACTTCATCGGCGGCCTCTTCTGCTTCGTCAGCACGCGCTTGCTGGCGGCGGCGCAACAGCAGCAATAATGCCAGCAACAGCAGCAAACCACCGCCGCCGAGAATATAAGGCCACAAACCATCCAAAAAGCCTGCTTGCGGCTCCGGTTCAACCACCGGCGTGGGTGGGGGCGGCGGGGGCGCTACCGGTGCCGCCACAACAGCCGAAGCCGCTTCTGCTTCGCTGGCCATGACCGCAGAAGCCGCCAGCGGCTCGGAAGCGGCCACTGGTGCAGATGCTTCTGCCACTGTGGTTTGTGCATCCGCGGGAGTGCTTACCGCTGCAGATGCCGGAGCCGTTGGCTCAGGTGTTGCCGCCATCCCAGCTGCGGGTGCTTCGGGCGCTGTTGTCGGCGCCGCACCTACAGTGGGCGCCGGGCGGCTGATTGGCTGCCTGGCCAATGTGCGCATTTGCTCTGCGCTGGGGATGCGCAAAGTTACGTTTTTGTACATCAAATCAGGATTGCCGTTGCGAAACGCACGCGGATTGGCCTTCACCAAAGCACGCATGGTTTGCCCCAGCGTTAAGCCTTGGGGCTGCACTTTGCGCGCCACATCAATCAAATTTTCTTGCGGCTGTACTGTGTAGCGCTGGCCGGAAAACACCGATGCCGCAGCATTGGTTTGCGCCCGTGCGCTTTGTTGGCCTGCATCCTGCAAAGCGGCACTCACCGCCGCCTTAGCCGCATCGCGACGGCCATCAGCGCTTGTTGCCGGCGGGGTGGCCGCACGCACACGGTAATTGGGCGGATCCATAATGGCACTGTACTGGCGCCCTTGCCCACCCACCACCAGCCCAAAGCTGAGCAAGGGCTCTTGAATTGCTTGGCTGGAGCGCAGACGCAACACCGCGTTATCACCTTGGCGCACCACGGTGGCACGCAGCGGTGCGCCGGTAATCACTGCGGCGCCGTTATTGCTCAGCAACAGCCGTGCTTCTTCGCCGGTAACCACAATGCTGCCGGAAAAAGGCTCTCCCAAGCCCGACTGAACCTGCAAACCGCCTAAGCCCGCCAACACCTGCATGGATACGGCGGCACATAATGAAGCCGCAATGATTTTTATTTGATTACGCTGATTCAAATTTGTCTCCCAACCCGTTCTGAATACAGTGGTATTGCTTTATATCGACGCAGTTGCGGCTGCATATTGATAACCACTGTATTATTTCATTAATTTCATTTGCACTGTGTATCGCCTGATAAGCGCTGCCATCATAGCGTTTTCTGATGCCTGCTGCCAAGCGCATTGGTTAATTTATATTGTTTTTTCACAAACAAACAAGCTGATTGTTTGCAAATCGTAACAAATTCCGCTGTAATTTGATGCATTTTCACGCACCAAACCGCCAAAGTTAAGCAGAAAACCGTGTGCAGCCTGCCGTCAACCACAAATCGCCTCGCCATAAAGCGCTGGCTGCTGTTATTATTCGGCACGATTTTAAATCGCCCAGGCCAAAGCACCTTAACATTACGTAAAGGCTGCCTGAAGCCTGCTATGCGATATAAACTTTAGATTTTTATTTTTCAAAGATACGGATTTATGAAAGCGCTTTTTGAACTATTGGTTGTTATTCTGTTTTTTATCACTTATGTATTCACCAAAAACATCGTATTGGCCACCGCCGTGGCACTGGTAGCCGGGGTAATTCAGGCAGCCTTTATTTGGATAAAATACAAAAAGCTGCAAACCATGCAATGGGTTAGCCTATTGCTGATTGTGATTTTCGGCGGCGCCACCATTGTTTTCAAAGATGCCCACTTTATTATGTGGAAACCGAGCATTTTATTCTGGTTACTCGCTGCCGCCCTACTGGCCTCGCAGCTGCTGGGCAAAAATGCACTGCAAGCCACCATGGGCAAAGAAATTACCCTGCCCGATGCGGTTTGGCGTAAACTCACCTTTGCATGGGTATTGTTTTTGGCTATGATGGGCGTACTCAATTTGTGGGTAGCGTACCGCTTTACCGAAGCGCAATGGGTTAATTACAAGTTATTCGGCAGCACCGGCCTGTTGATTGCATTTGTGCTGGTGCAAACCGCCTACCTCAGCCGTTTTATACCGAAGGAACCAAACTGATGTTGTTTATGTTGCTGGCCACCGATGCCGACGATACCTTAGAAGCGCGCCTGGCGGCCAGACCGCAACACTTGGCGCGTTTACAGCAATTGCAAGACGAAAATCGCCTGATCTTGGCCGGCCCCAACCCCCTGCCCGGCAACGACGCCGCCTTTTCAGGCAGCCTGATTGTGGCCGACTTTGCCTCACTGGATGAGGCCGAAGCCTGGGCGCAGCAAGACCCCTATGTCGACGCCGGGGTGTATGCCGAAATTCTGATTCGCCCGTTTAAGAAAGTATTGCCCGCATGAACATCGAAGCCGAAATAAAGCAACGCCTAGACAGCTTAGCACCGCTTTATTTTGAATTGCACAACGACAGCCACCTGCACACCGGACACGCCGGCAATACCGGCGGTGGCCATTACCGCTTGCTGGTGGTGAGCGAAGCGTTTTCCAAGCAAAGCCGCTTGGCAAGGCAACGCTTGGTAAAAGACAAGCTGCACGACCTATTCCCCCACCGCATCCATGCTTTGAGCATCAAGGCCTCCAGCCCAGAAGAATACTTTCACCACAGCACATAAACGCCAGAACGCATTATATTATTGATTACTTACCGACTTAACCAGAAAGCCATAACCATGAAAAAACAACTGCTTGCCGCCTTACTTATCACCGCCTTCAGTGGCGCCGCTCTGGCGCAAACCGTGGCCACCGTGAACGGCACCAAAATCGACAGCACCGAAGTAGATGCCCAAGTGCAAATGCTCAGCCGCGAAAGCCAAGGCCAAGTGCAAGATTCGCCCGAATTGCGCCAAAGCATCACCAAACGCCTGATTACCCGCACCCTGATGATTCAGGAAGCCAAGCGCCTGAAAATTGACCAAAGCCCACAGTACAAGGCCGCACTGGATGAAGCCATGGCCGAAGCCAAGAAATTGGGCGACGACAAAAAGCCCGGCTTCAAACAAGACTGGGCCACCTTCCAAGACAACTTGCTCACCCGTGCTTTTTTAGCCGCCGTGGTGGGCAGCCACCCGGTTACCCCCGAAGAAACCCAAGCCGTATATAACGATGTGAGCCAACATTACAAAGGCAGCCAAGAAGTACAATTGGGCGAAATCGTGACCCGCAGCAATGAAGATGCTCAAAAAGCCATTGATGCACTTAAAGCCCGCAAGAGCTTTAAATCGGTGGCCAGCCAGTACACTATCGACCCGGCCGGCAAAGCCGCCGGCGGTATTCCCAAGTCTTATGTAGCACTGAAAGACCTGGAACAAAGCGCACCCCCGCTCTATGCCGCCGTGAAAGACCTGAAAAAAGGCCAATACACCACTACCCCGCTGCAAGGCAACGGCATTTTTGCGGTGTTTTACATCAACGACAAACGCGCGGTAAAAGTGCCCTCGTTCAAAGAGCTGGAACCACAACTGGTGCAACGCCTGCAAGAAGCCCGCGTAGAAGCCGCCATCGGCAGCCTCTACCAAAAAGCCACCATCAAATAACCCAACACAACCTCTGCTAAGGAACACCCCGTATGAAACGTTTTACCCCGTGGTTGGCCGGTTTGAGCATGATTGCCGCCGGCTTGGCGCTGGCCGAAGCACCCAAAGTGGATCAAGCACGCATTGATGCGATGCTGAAACAAGTACAGGCGCAAATGGCCGCTCAGCCTCAGCAGCCCGGCGCACCGTTGCCAAACAAAGCACAGCTCACGCAAGACATCACCCGCGAATTGCAAACCGTGGATGTGCTGCAAGCCGAGGCCGTAAAAGCCGGTTTGGACAAACAGCCGGACATTCAGGCCGGGCTGGCCAACTTGCAGGCGCAATACTACGCCAATGCCTATGTTGATCATTTAAGAGCCAAAATCGAAGTGAGCGACAGCGATTTGCGCCAAACCTACGATGTGCTCAGCCGCGAAATCAAACTGTTGCCGATAGAGTTCGAAAGCGAAGCCGCCGCCAAAGCCGGTTTGGAACGCCTGAAAAAAGGCCTCAGCTTTGAAGCGCTGATGAAAGAAGTGAATCCGCAATCGCCCACCGATGTGTGGATGAACCCGCAACAACTGCCGCCGCCGGTAGCGCACATCGCCAGCTTGCTCAAAGACGGCCAAATTACCGGCGATGTGGTGAATTTGGAAGGCCACTATTATTTGTTTAAACTGGCCGGCGCCCGCCGCAGCGCCGATGCGCCGCCGTTTGAGCAAGTGAAAGAGCAATTGCGCAATCAGGCACGCCAGCAAAAAGTGCAAGCCGAAATTGCCAAACTGCTGCAAGAAAAAGGCATTCAGCCTTAATTTGATTTTCAGGCAGCCCAAACAAAACCCCGATAAATTTATCGGGGTTTTGTTTGGGCCGGCAGATACCATCTCTCGCATCAAGCCGCAATGGTTATTTTGGCCTGATATTCGCATTGGTGCTTCAACACACCAAAGCAAATCTGTACCAAGCGGCGCATCGCTGCGCCGATGGTCTGCATTTCCGTTTTGTTTCTGGCTTTCAGTCTGCGGTAATGCGCGTTAATATCCGGATTCCACGTTTTTGCAACCACCGCAGCCATATACAACTTAGCTCGTATGACCGAACTGCCCCGCTTGGAAAGCATGGCTTTGCCTTTGTGTTTGCCGGATTCCCGTTTTTTCGGCACCAATCCCAAATAGGCAGCCATTTGCGAGGCGGAGGTAAAATGTTTGCTATGATAGAGCGCAACCATGCGCAATGAAACCACTTCACCTACACCGGGTATGCTGCGCAGTAAAGCACGGTCTTTTTCAAATCAGGATGCCGGTCAATATGTTGTTCGATTTCCTGTGTGATGGTGCCGATCTGCTGCTTCAAATTGGTCTGCATGGTGCTGATGGACTGGCTGACCGCTTCGGGAACAGCGCTGAATCCGGCTTTCTCCATGCGGTTGTCTTCACGCTGCGATCGCTTTGCAGCGCATCTAGACGGGCTAGTAGTGCGTTGAGCCGCTTGATGTGGGTGCAGCAGGCTGCCATTGGCGTACTTTGTGGTGCATGAGGCGGTCAATACCGGCTCTGGCCAGTGACTGGCTATCAGCCTTATCGGTTTTGTGCAAGCTGTCGTATTTGGCATAATGGGCACTGTCGGCAGGATTAAGCAGATAAACGGCGATGCCTTTGTTATGCAGGTACTCTGCCAATGCTTCGTGGTAAACGCCGGTGGCTTCCATGAAAATTTTGAGTAGGCTTAAGTCTTCACCGATGTTTTTATACAGCCATTCTGTCAGTTGGTTAAAGCCTTGGAGGTGGTTTGGCAATGCTTTGGTTTTGATTTTACTGCTGCCAATGTCGCGGATAAGAGCACAATCTAGTTTGTTTTTGCTGATGTCGATGCCCAATACTTGGAAGTTCATCATAATCTATCCTTATTTATGCAGTGTCTTGCGGGCGCTGCCGCGCACTTGGATACCATTCAGATTGTAGGATGAGGTGTATGGCAGTGTTATCTACATTTCAGTGTCGGGCACTTGGGTCGGATACAGTTTGCTGCCATACGGGGCGGGAATAATACGCGTTTTACTCACCGCTTGAGAGATACAAGGTCGGATGGTACTGTCAAACTGCTTTTATACCAATTCTAAAAAACAATATAATAAAACCCAAGCCCAAACACCCCAAACACCACCATGCCCAAACTAACACCCCGCAAACACCAGCTGAATGATCATGATTTTTTGAAACTGTCCAAAACAGAGTCAAATCCGAGAGCGCGGATCAAATTGCTGATGCTGCATCAACTAAGCTTGAGTCACAGCTTAGACAGCATTGCACAAACCTTTGGCTATCATCAACAAAGCATCAGCGTCATCAGAAAGCACTATTGGCTGTATGGGCTGGACAGCATCTACGACAAACCCGGCAGAGGCCGCAAAAGCCTGTTGGCCGAAAAAGACATCGAAGCCTTTAAGCAAGCCATTGTAGAACAACAACAGCAAAGGGGCGGCGGCAGGCTGACTGCTGTTGATATTGCCCGTATTGCCAAAGAAGACTTTAAGACCGACTACACACCGAAAGGCATTTACGGCTTATTGTCCCGCATCGGCATCAGCTGGGTATCTGCCCGCAGCCGGCATCCCAAAGCGAATCAGCAGGCAATGGATGATTTTAAAAAACTTCGTAAACCATGTTCGGACAGTGCTGCCTGAACATATTGAGTTGTCTGACGTAGACATCTGGTTTCAAGATGAAACCCGTATCGGCCAGCAAGGATCCATCACCCGGGTTTGGCACTATTGCGGCCAAAGGCCGAGGGTCGTACGCCAACAGCAATTTGAGTCTGCCTACCTGTTTGGGGCATTCTGCCCCTCAACCGGCAACAGTGTGGGTTTGGTATTGCCGTATGTGAATAAGCAAGCCATGCAGCTACATATGCAGCACATCAGCAAGGAAGTACCGGAGGGTCGTCATGCAGTGGTGGTTATGGATGGTGCTTTATGGCATCAAGCCGATTTAAACCTACATAACGTGACGATGCTGAAACTGCCGCCGTATTCACCGGAATTGAATCCGTCTGAACAGATATGGCAGTATTTAAAGCAGCATGATTTATCGAACCGATGCTTTGATGGTTATGATGCGATTGTAGATGCTGCTTGTGTGGCTTGGAATCGGTTGCGTGTACAGCTTGAATTGATTCGGTCGATTACCTCTAGGGCTTGGTCTATTGTATGTTAATTCAGAGAATTAGTATAAAATCCGCATCGCCATCGAAGGCACGGCGAATGTTGCCATCCGTAATAATGCCTGCCAATGCATTGTCTTGCATCACCAAAGTTAAGCCCAAATAATCGCGGTTAATGCTATGCACCACCTGTTTAAAAGACGCATCTGGTGTACATACCGGCAATTTATCCTTATTCATCACATCAGCCACCCGGGTAAGCAAACACCGTCCCAAACTGCCACCCGGATGGAAACGGGCAAAATCCTCCGGCTGGAAATCCCGCTCTGCCGCCAAAACCATGGCCAAGGCATCGCCCATAACCAAAGTACACGTGGTTGAGCTGGTGGGCGCCAAATTATTATTACATGCCTCCCGCTCTACACCCACATCCAGCACCACATGCGCATTGCACCCCAAGCTGGATTTTGGATCGCCAGTCAGAGCAATAATCCGGTTTTGCTGATATTCCAAAAACGGCAAAATACGGATAATCTCTTCGGTTTCACCCGAATTAGAAATCAGCAAGGCCACATCAATCGGCTTAATCATACCCAAATCACCGTGGAAAGCCTCACCCGGGTGCACAAAAAACGCCGGAGTACCAGTAGACGCCATGGTGGCGGCAATCTTTTGGCCGATAATGCCCGACTTACCCATGCCCACCACCACTACACGACCTTGCATGGATAAAATAGTTTGGATTGCGGCTTCAAATGCGGTATCCAAACGAGCGGCCATGGCACAATGGCTTCAGCCTCAGTCAACATAATACTGTGTGCCTGCTGTAAAATTTTGGAGCTCATATTTTTTACCTCTATTTAGCCATCAAAGCCGATAACCCAATGGCCATGCGCTTATCCGATATTGTGTTATGCCACTATAGAATGCTATTGCGCCGCGCCAGCCATCACCTTGGCAAAGCCTTGAGCCGAATCAAAAATTTCAGCCTTGCCTTGTGCCATTAGAATAGCATCCGCCAGCTCACGCAGCGCACCATGACCACCGGCAGTTTGTAAAACCGCAGTTGCCTTGGCTTGTACATATACCGGCGCATCGGCCACCGCATAGCTTAAACCGCAAGCGACAAAGGCGGGTAAATCAATGGTATCGTCGCCAATACAAGCGGTCTGGTCAGCCTCAACACCCGCGGCAGCCATCAAATCCACACAGGCCTGATGTTTGTCTTTCACGCCAAAACGAAATAGCGACACGCCCAAGTCCGCCACCCGTTTGCGCAATGTGGCTGAATCTCGGCCAGACAATACCGCCACCCGGATGCCGCTCTCTTCCAGCAAACGGATACCCAAGCCATCGCGCACATGAAAGCGTTTTAAGCATTCGCCGGTTTCATCGTAATAAATACCGCCATCGGTGAGCACACCGTCCACATCGGTAATCAACAATTTGACATCTGCCAAGCTGGGGTTGGCAGCCATGTCGGTTTCAGGCAGCCCTGCCATTAATTGGCGCACGCGCGCCAAGCAATCGGGCGTATCCACACCCGGCCCGGTTTCGGCTACCTGAAAAGCACGAATCTTAAAACCGGCCGCCAGCAAGCGCAGTTGTTCCAGTTTTTCGGTTTTTTCCATCATCGGCTGCGGCAAGTTGCCATACTGTGCCAACACATCACGGCGATAAGCATACACACCCACATGTTTCAGGTAGCTCGCTTCTTCGGCTTCGCGCGGATAAGGAATCGGGCTGCGGCTAAAATACAGGGCATCACCATTATCTGCCAATACCACCTTAACCGCGTTGGGATTGCCCGCCTCTGCCGCAGGCAAAGGATGGCATAAGGTGCCCACCGCCACACCGGCATCGGCTCGCATACCGGCAATCAGCACCGCAATATCTTGCGGGCGAATCAATGGTTCATCCCCCTGTACATTCACATAAATATCAGCCGGATGCTGCGCCATCACTTCTGCCAAGCGATCAGTGCCCGATTCATGATCTGGACGCGTCATCACCCAGCGCCCACCAAATGCGCTTACGGCTTCGGCCACACGGTTATCGTCTACTGCCACCAATACCGTATCTACACCCGCCACTTGGCTGGCACGCTCATAAACATGCTGAATCATCGGCTTGCCGCCAATATCCGCCAGCGGCTTGCCCGGCAAACGTGTAGACGCATAGCGTGCCGGAATCACAATCACCACCGATTCTTGTACTGTATTCGCCATTATTTGATATCCAACACAGGCATGGCTTTCACCACATCATCCACCGCTTTTACCTGCGCCAAGAAAGTTTCCAGCATATTCAATGGTAACGCACTGGGGCCATCACAACGCGCTTTGTCCGGATCCGGATGCGCTTCCAAAAACAAACCGGCCAAACGGGTGGCCATACCGGCCAAGGCCAAATCCAACACCTGATTACGGCGCCCGCCGGAAGCCGAAGCACCCGATTCGCGCTGCTGTAAAGCATGGGTAACATCAAAAATAATCGGCAAATCGCCAGTGATTTTTTTCATTACCCCAAAGCCGAGCATATCCACCACCAAATTGTCATAGCCAAAATTCGAGCCGCGTTCGCATAAAATCAATTGCTCATTGCCCGCTTCTTTAAATTTGTCGACAATATTTTTCATCTGATGCGGGCTTAAAAACTGCGGCTTTTTGATATTAATCACCCGCCCGGTTTTGGCCAACGCCACCACCAAGTCAGTTTGGCGCGCCAAAAACGCCGGCAATTGCAACACATCACACACTTCCGCCACCGGCTCCGCTTGCCACGGCTCATGCACATCGGTAATCACCGGCACGCCAAACTCTTTTTTTACCGCTGCAAAAATCTTCATCCCCTCTTCCAAACCCACACCACGATAAGAGTGGATAGAAGAGCGATTGGCCTTGTCAAATGAAGCTTTGAAAACATAGGGAATGCCGAGTTTATTGGTTACTTCTACATATTTTTCACAAGCAAACAGCGTGGAATCCACATCTTCCAAAACATTCAGCCCGCCGAAAAGGGTAAAAGCACAATCATTGCCGATGGATAAATCATTTAATTTAATCATAATTAAGTATTTTTTTGATTGATTGATAAATATTTTTCGTTCATCTTAGGGCTGCTTACATTTCATCCGTATAACAGGCGCTAAGCGGCAAATCCGCATTCAAGCCCAAAAGCGCAGCCAAGAAAATGATGACTCTTGAATATGGGCGCCTAGCTTCAGCTTTTAGCCCAGAAGACAGATTTTTCAGCCAACATATTACCGCGTGATGAATTGTGCACAGACCTTAAAGTTAAATGGCACATTTGATTATACCACCGGGTTCGCTTTTAAAATAAACGGCGGTTATCCTGTTAACCCACAGCAAACAATCTTACAACTTGCTGAAATAAAAATATATCTTTCCCTGTTTTTATTTTGCTGATGCGCTTATCGCTTTACCTTGATTCGACAATACGCCATAACCATTCAGACAAAACATTTACCCTTTAAGTCATATTGACATAACTTTGAATGACAATAGAGTTGCTTTACAATAAGCACACATTTGCTGTCATTGCGCACCAAATGCCGATAAAAACAGAGAACAACACAAGGAGAAACTTCAATATGGCCATTAAACGCCCTTATGGTGCCGAGCAGCCTTACTGGCCTGCCGGTCCATTCAAAATCCGTTTGCCTTTTATCCATTATCGCTGGGAATTCCCAGAGATGATTCAGGGGCTGTTTATGTTTGTGGTCAGCTTGGCTATGATTCCCCTGTTGGAAAAATACCTAGGCATGCCCTATGAAGCGGCGTTGGCATTTTGCGTAGTTGCCGGGGTGGCCTATCTGCTGCCCGCCTTACTTGGTGTGCCATTGGTGCCCGGCTGGATTACCCCGGCCATTCCGGTGGTGTTGCTGTATTTGCAGGCATTTGAGCCGGGCCCGCAAGCGGTGCAGGCCATGTTTGCGCTGCAACTACTGGTGTTCATCATTTTCTTGTTTTTGGGTGTTACCGGGCTGGGCAGCAAGCTGGTGCGGATTATCCCCAACTCGCTTAAATCCGGCATCATTATTGGCGCCGGTATCGCGGCCATGATGGGCGAGCTGAAATCCGGCGGGCGCATTGATGCCACGCCGATTTCGCTGCTGATTGGTGCTTTGGTTTCGGCCTATATTTTGTTTTCGCTGTCGTTCAAGAATATTGTAGAAAACAATAAATTCGCCAAAATGCTGGCCAATTTCGGCATGATTCCCGGCCTGTTTGTGGCCATGCTTATCGGCTGGGCGGTGGGCGAATATCCGTTGCCGGTGATTGAATGGGGCATTACCAAACCAGACTTCGGCCTGATGACGCAATACCTGGTATTTAATGTGGGCATGCCCAGCTGGGACATGTTTCTGCTGGCCATACCCACAGCGATTATTGCTTATGTGATTGCCTTTGGTGATATTTTGGTGGGCTTTACCTTGTGCCGCCGGGTGGACGAAGTACGTCCGGATGAAAAAATTGAGTTGGATGTCACCCGTGTGCATCTGGTTACCGCCATGCGCAACGGCTTGCATGCCTTGCTGGCACCCTGGCCGGGGTTGGCCGGCCCTTTGTGGACGGCGGCGCACGCCACCGTGGCCGAACGCTATGCACTGGGCCGCAAAGCCATGGATTCGATTTACAGCGGCGGCGGCACCTTCTGGATTACCGGCCTGATTGCGATATTTATCCTGCCTTTGGTAACCATGTTTAAGCCGGTATTGCCGATTGCCTTGTCGTTAACGCTGATTCTCACCGCCTATATCTGCATTATGGTGGGCATGGAAGAGCTGAAAAATTCGGCTGAGCGCGGGGTGGCCGGGATTGTGGCGGTAACCTTGGCTATGCCCGACCCGAAATCCACTGTGTATGCCGTGGTGATTGGCGTGGTGTTGTATTTGCTGATTGAACGGCCCAATGCACGCCAACGCGCCAAAGACGACAAAAGCCTGATTGGCGACACCACCGAAGACTATATCCACCAAGATAAAGCCGATAAAGCCAATTGATGTGTATGTAAAGTTTTAAACGCATAAGGCTGCCTGAAAGCAAACAATGCTTTCAGGCAGCCTATTCTGTTTGCAGCTCAAACCCGCGTTAACTGCTGATTTGCGCCAACAAAGCTTTTTTCAGTGCCAGTTGTTGTTTGGTGTCTTCCAGCGTGGGGGCGTAGATTAAAAAGCTGTCTTCCACGCGCTCATCCAAGGTGGCGATTTTGGCGTAGCGCACGCTGATGTCAAAATCGGACAGCACTTCGGCGATGTTGGCCAGCAGATAGCGGCGATTAAAGGTGATGATTTCCAATACATACCAGCCCGCATCGTCTTCGCTGTAGATGCTGATGCGCGGGGCAATCGGCAAGTGGCGGCTGCGGCGGCTTTGTGGCGGGGCGGGCTGGGCGATTTCGGGCGGGTTACGGTTGTGTACAAAATCGTCCAGCGCGGCTTCCAGCCGGGTTTGGATGCGGCGGTAGTCGTGCGGCAGGCATTGGGCGGGCATTTGCACGATAAAAGTGTCGAGGATGAAATTATGCTCGGTAACATAGGCGCGGGCGGCCAGAATATTGAGGTCGTGGCGGCTGAATAAGGAGCTTAATCCGGCAAACAGCCGCGGGCGGTTGGGCATATACACCATCACTTGCAGGGTGTCGGTGTTGGGCAGCAGCTGGCTGTGTGCCTGCGGCAGCTCTTCGTGGTTGATAAGCTTGGGCAGGTGCCAGAGGATTTCCTGCATTTCGTGGCGCACAAAATACGGTTTGCCCAGCCGCTGCCACAGGGCGCGCTGTTTTTTCTCGTCGATGTTCAGGCGCGCCAATTCGTTGAGCGCGCGTTGTTGGCGGTTGCTCACTACCACGGCGCGGTCGCGGGCTTCGCCGGCAAATTGGCGCAAGGCTGCCTGAAATAGGTTTTCCAATAAGCTGGCTTTCCAGCTGTTCCAGATTTTGGGGTTGGTGCCGCGGATATCGGCCACGGTGAGCAGATACAGGGCAATCAGCCGCTCGCGGCTGGCCACTTTGGCACAAAATTTGGCCACCACTGCCGGATCTTGGATGTCTTCTTTTTGTGCCGTGCCCGACATCAGCAAATGGTCTTCCACCAACCAAGCCAGCAATTCGGTGTCGTCTTGATCCAGAAAATGATCTGCTGCAAAGGTGCGGGCGTCGGCAATGCCTTCGGTGGCATGGTCGCCGCCACGGCCTTTGGCGATGTCGTGAAACAGCGCCGCCAAATACAGCACGTGCTTGCGCTCAAACGAGTGCATCAGCCCCGAAGCAAACGGCAGCTCGTGGCTGTGCGCATCCATGGCCAAGCGGCGCATATTGCGCACCACCATCAGGATATGGTCGTCCACGGGGTAGATATGAAACAGGTCGTGCTGCAACAGCCCCACGATTTTGCCCCACGCGGGCAAGTAATGGCCGAGCACGCCGTAGAGGTTGATAAAGCGCAGCAGGTGGGTAAGGCCGCTGCCGTATTTGAAAAAGCCGATAAAACGGTCGCGGTTCACCGGGTTTTGGTAAAAATCGGCATTGATTTTCTGCCCTGCTCCCCACCACGCCCGCAGGGTTTGCGGTGCCAAGCCGCTGATGTCGTTGTGTTGCTGGATAATTTGCATGGCCTTAAAAATATGAGTAGGCTTGCGTGCAAACAGGGTTTTGTCTTTCACCGCCAGCAAGTTGCCCACTTGGTAGTAATCGGCATCAATCTCCACCACCACCCGCGGCAGGCGTGAATACACGCGCCCGCGCAACATCGGCTGCAAAATGCCGCTGAGCTGCTTTACGGTTTTGGTGGCGCGGTAAAACGAGCGCATCAGCTTTTCGCTTTTACGCTGGCGTGCGTCGTCGCTATAGCCCATGTTTTCGGCCACTTGGCTTTGTAAATCAAAAATCAGCCGTTCTTCCGCGCGCCCGGCGGCTAAGTGTAAATCAATGCGGATTTTGGCCAATTGCTTGTGGCTGTAGAGCAGCAAACCGGCTTCGGTGCGGGTGAGGATGTTTTGCTGTGTGAGCGCCTGAAATTGCGGGTTGATGCCTTGCGCCTTGGCCAGCCACAGCAAGGTGTGGATGTCGCGCAGGCCGCCGGGGGCGGTTTTGATGTTGGCTTCCAGCACCGCACCGGCGCCTTGCGATTTGGCGTGGCGCTGTTGCTGCTCTAAGAGCTTGCCTTCGATAAAGGCGGCCACATCGCGTTGCAGATTGAGCCGGTGCAGCAAGCGGTCGGCCAGGCGATGGCTGCCGCACAAGAAACGTGCTTCCAGAAAAGCGGTGTCGCCGGTGAGGTCGTCATGCGCGCTTTGGCACAGCTCTTCCACGCTGCCCACCTTCACCGCCGGCATCAGCGCTATGTCCCACAGCACTTGGATAAAGGCAGCAATCCGCGCTTGCTGTGCCTCATCCGGCGGCAAGGGCAAGGCGATGGCCAAGTCCAAATCGGAATACGGGTACATTTCGCCACGGCCAAAGCCGCCAATGGCCAGCAAACACATATCATGGCCGTGAAACCACTCCTGCCACAGCACGCCCAGCGCATACTCCAGCGCCGCGCCGTATTGCCGGAAAAACACCAAGGGCTGGCGGTGGGCCAGATAATTGGCGGTAAGCTGTTGCTTTTGTAATTGCAGCTCTTGCGCTACCGCTTGGCAGGTAGCGCTGTTGATGTGAATAGAATCGGGCGCGGCGCGCATATTAGTGGCTTTCAGTGTGTTGGCGGCGGTAGGCATTTTGCAGCGGGGTGATTTGCGCCAAACGGGCGGCATCAATGGCGGCGGCAATCTGCTCGGGTTTGGTGCAAGCCGCGGCAATAGCGGCGGTGTCGATGTTTTGCGCTGCGGCCAGCAATGCCAGCCAGTGTTCGCGTTGCGGGTAGGGGCTGTTTTCTTTACCCAAACGCCCGCGGGTATCGGCCACGCACACATTTAAGGCCGCCTGAAAACGCTGCGGGCGGCGCAAGGCATCGGTGCGTTTGAGTTTATCCAATACGGTGGCCGGTTTGAGCGTGCCCACGCTGTGAAAAATAATATGCCAGCGGCACACCAGCTCGGCCAGCTCAGCGCAGGCACGCGGTACCCGCCAGCGTGCATTCACCTGCTGCACCGGCACCACCCCGGCCACATCATGGCCGTGGTGTTTGGGCAGAATATCGGCGGGCGTGAGCGCTTTGCCCAAGTCGTGCAGCAAGGCGGCATAGCGTTCAGGCAGCGTTAGCCCCATATCGGCGGCCTGTTGCAATACCATCAGCGTGTGGATACCGGTGTCCACTTCAGGGTGGTAGTCCGCCCGCTGCGGCACGCCGAAGAGCGCCGCCACTTCCGGCAAAATCACTTGCAAAGCACCGCATTCATGCAAAATTTCCAGCATTCGCGCAGGCCGGTTTTCCATCAGCCCTTTGGCCAGCTCCTGCCACACCCGCTCGGCCACCAGCGCATCGACTTCGCCTGCGGCTACCATTTGCCGCATCAGTGCCATGGTTTCCGGGGCTACCTGAAAGCCGTAGCGGGCGGCAAAGCGGGCAGTACGCAAAATCCGCACCGGGTCTTCGGTAAAGGCGGGGCTCACATGGCGCAATAGCCCGGCGGCCAAGTCGGCTTGGCCGTTGAAGGGGTCGATAATCCGCCCATCGGCATCTTGCGCCATGGCATTGATGGTTAAATCGCGCCGCGCCAAATCCTGCTCCAGCGTAACTTCGGGCGCGGCATAAAAACGAAAACCGGCATAACCGGCCGCCACTTTGCGCTCGGTGCGGGCCAGAGCATATTCTTCGTGGCTGTGCGGATGCAGAAACACCGGAAAATCCTGCCCCACCGGCTTAAAGCCCTGTTGCAGCATGGTTTGGGCATCGGCGCCCACCACTACCCAATCGCGGTCGGTTTGCGGCAAGCCCAATAAAGCATCGCGCACCGCGCCGCCCACAAGATAGGTTTGCAAAGACATAAATATCCGCTTGAAACAAAACAAAGCTTTATTGTGGCACCGCCCTGCCCGCCACACAAGCCAAGCCCCAACATAAAATACCGCCCTTAACAGCGGCTTGGCTGGTAAGGGCGGTGTTTGGCCGGAAACGGGGCAGATTTTACTCTAAGTCGCTGCGATCTTCCGGTGTGGCGGCCGTGTCGCCGCCGAACACATCTGACAATACCGGCGGCGGCAGCAAGGTATTCAAAGTCAAGGTGTTCGCATCCAGGGTGGGATAGCCGCCAAAGGCCACGCTGTAGCCGCCGCCACTCATCGGCTCGATGCGGGCTTGCGCGCCCAGCGGGAAGGTGGTCTTGTTGGTGATGTGGCCGAACGGAAAGCCGGTGAGCACCGGCACTTTGGCCAGCCGCGACATGGTGTTCACCACACTGTTGAAATTATAGCTGCTGTCGTAGACATCGCGGATGGTGCCCATGCGGAAATTGCCCATCACCACTGCCTGCTGTTTGCCCAAAATACCGGCCATATACAGGGTTTGCAGCATGCGCTCAATGCGGTAAGGCTGCTCGCCCACATCTTCCAAAAACAAAATGCCGCCGCTGATATCGGGCATATAAGGGCTGCCCGCCAGCGAGGCCAGCACGCTAAGATTGCCGCCCCACAGCACGCCTTCGGCGCGCACGCTGCGGCTTTGGATTTCCGCCACATGAATGGTGTTGTTGCTGCGGGTGGTGCTGTCGATAAACGACTGCATGGTGTAAACACTGGGCTGCGGTTTGCCGAATTCGCTATACAGCATCGGCCCGGCAAAGCTGGGCATATTGCCGCGTGCCAGCAAGGCCATTTGGATGGCGGTGGTATCGCTAAAGCCGAACAACAGCGTGCCCTGCTCGCGCATACGCGTGCCCAAGCTCGCCCAATCGACATGCGGCAGCAAGCGCACGGCACCATAGCCGCCGCGCAAGCCCATCAATACTTTGGGCGTGGCTACGCGACCCAGCGCCACGTCTTGCAAGTCGGCAATGCGCTCGGCATCGCTGCCGGCAAAACGCTGATAGCGGCGGTAGGCTGCCTGCTGATTAGTTATGGTGAAACCGGCGTCGTAAAGGCGGCGCAGGCCGATTTCAATGCGGTTGGCTTGCTCGGCATAGCCAGAAGCGGCAAAAATTCTTAACACATTGTTTCCTGATGCGGGGCGACGCACTGCTGGCGTGATTCGGGGTTGCACCGGCGTGGCAGACCCGGCAGTGCTGCCGCAGGCCTGCAACACACCGGCACCGCCTAAGGCCACGGCGGCACGTAAAAATTGGCGGCGGCTGTGTGCGGATGGATTCATGCCTGTGCTCTCTCTTTTAAATTAGATATAAAGCTGCCTGAAACGGCAAAAAACCGGGCTATTGTACCCAAAAGGCTTACATCGGTGTGTTTGCACTTTAAACACCAGATTGAATTTAACGGGTTTTAACCACTTAAAGTCGATATTGGCCACGAAATAAAGATTTCAGGCAGCCTTATATTTATCCGCACACAAGCACAAAAAACCCTTGCCCCACGGCAAGGGTTTCCACAATACGGGCTGGTTTATTTGGCTGCCGCTTTATAAGCCGCATCGGCTTCTTCAAAGCGTGCTTCAATACCGGCACCGGGTTTGGTGAGTAAAGACACCGCCACAATCGCCACTGCGCAGGCAATAAAGCCGGGCACGATTTCATACAGGCCGCTGCCGGTAAACGGCTTCCAAAACACCACCACCAAAGCCCCTGCCAACATACCGGCCAGCGCACCAGCGGCGGTCATGCGTTTCCAGAATACCGACAAAATCACCACCGGGCCGAAAGCCGCACCAAAACCGGCCCACGCATACGACACCAAGCCAAGCACGCGGCTTTCGGGGTCGGCGGCGATGATGATGGCGATAATAGCCACCGCCAGCACCATCAGGCGGCCAATCCACACCAATTCGCTCTGCGCCGCATCAGGGCGCAAAAAGCCTTTGTAGAAGTCTTCGGTAATCGCGCTGGAGCACACCAACAGCTGGCAGCTTAAGGTAGACATCACCGCCGCCAAAATGGCCGACAAAATCACCCCGGCAATCCACGGATTAAACAATAAGGTAGCCAAAGCAATAAAGATGCGCTCGGGGTTGCCGTCCATGGCGCCCACCTGTTCCGGATGATGGCCGAAATAAGCAATGCCGAAATAGCCCACCGCCACCGCACCGGCCAAACACAAAACCATCCAGCTCATGCCGATGCGGCGGGCGTTTTTGAGTGATTTCACCGTATCGGCCGCCATAAAACGCGCCAGAATGTGCGGCTGGCCGAAATAGCCCAAGCCCCAAGCGGCAGTGCTCACAATGCCCAACAAGGTGGTGCCCGCAATCAGACTGCTGTATTCCTTGCCTGCGGTGCTGGCTGCGGCCTGCACCGCAGCGCTCATTTCATCGGCACCGCCCACGGCCAGATACACCATAATCGGCGTGAGCAGCAGCGCAAAAAACATCAGCGTGGCCTGCACGGTGTCGGTCCAGCTCACCGCCAAAAAGCCGCCGATAAAGGTGTAGGCAATGGTGGCACCGGCACCCAGCCACATGGCGGTGGTGTAGTCGATGTCAAACAGGCTTTGAAACAAGCGCGCGCCGGCCACAATGCCCGAGGCGCAATAAATGGTGAAGAAAAACAGAATAATCGCCGCCGCAATCACCTTAATCAATTTGCCGTGCGCGCCGAAGCGGCTGGCAAAATATTCCGGCAGGGTGAGCGCGTTGTTGTTGTATTCGGTGTGGATGCGCAAACGCCCGGCCACCAGCAACCAGTTGAAATAAGCGCCCACGGTGAGGCCAATGGCAATCCACGCTTCGCTCAGGCCGCTAAGGTAAATCGCACCGGGCAAGCCCATCAGCAGCCAGCCGGACATATCGGAAGCACCCGCCGACATGGCAGTAACAAAGCTGCCCAAACTTCTGCCGCCCAGAATATAGTCGCCAAAATTCTTGGTGGAAAAATATGCTGCCAAGCCAATCAACAGCACCGCCACTAGGTAAATACCAAATGTGACATACATCGGGTTAAAGTTGCCCATCATCATCTCTCTTTGGAATAAAAACAGCCTGCTGCAAGCGTGCCGATGGTGTCGGCTGCTGCACAGGCTGCCTGAAACAATGCAGTGCTCAAAACACAGATAACTGTATTTTGAACATCGCTGCCAAAACAGTGGCCATTGTAACGCAATTACACAGAAAGGTAAAAATAGGTGAACGCGGCGCCCTTCAGGCAGCCAATAAGCGCTCAATATCGCTTTGCAGTTTTTCCGGCTTAGTGAGCGGGGCAAAACGCGCGGCCACATGGCCTTGGCGGTTAATTAAAAACTTGGTGAAATTCCATTTAATCGCAGCCAAGCCGACCAAGCCGCTTTTTTGCTGCTGCAAATAGTGCCACAAAGGATGCGCCTGCTCGCCGTTAACCTCGATTTTTTCGCTTAAGGCAAAATCCACGCCATAGCTTTGCTGGCAGAACAAGGCGATTTCATCGCCACTGCCCGGCTCTTGCCCGCCAAATTGGTTGCACGGAAAACCAATCACCGCAAAACCTTGAGCACCGTATTGCTGCTGCAAAGCTTCCAGGCCGGCCAATTGCGGGGTAAAGCCGCACTTGCTGGCGGTATTCACCAACAGCAACACCTTGCCGCGGTAGTGATCCCAATTCAGGGCTTGGCCGTTTAGCAAAGTGATTGGGAAATCATAAACTGTGTTCATCGTATGCCATTTCATTTAAAAATAGAGAAAAGCTTGCCAAAACAAGCCACTTCACCGACACTATGCCGCAACCACGCCTTTGCCACAAGGAGAATACTATGTACAACACCATACCGCGTTATCTGGCATTAGCCGTTACCGCTGCCCTCTTGGCTGCCTGTGCCCAGTCGCCCGAGTCAGGCGCTACCGATTTCAAACGCAGCAGCGCGCATCAAGACACCAGCGCACGTAGCAATGCTGTACATGCCAAAGAAAACTTGGGTCGCGGCCTTCATGCCGCCGAACCCGCTACCATGCAAGCTGCGGTAATGCCGTCGCCCACGGCTCCCGAAATCGGGCTGCCGGTCCAAAACACTGAGCAATACGGCCAAATCAACACCAACCCTGTGCATGCCGTGGCGCAGCAGCCGGTGTCCACCTTCAGCATTGATGTCGACACCGGCAGCTATGCCAACAGCCGCCGCTTTCTCAACAATGGCCGCCTGCCGCCGGTGAATGCGGTGCGGGTGGAAGAGTTGATTAACTATTTCGACTACAGCTATCCACTGCCGCAAGGCCGCGCGCCTTTTGCAGTGCACACCGACACCGTGGATTCGCCGTGGCAGCCGCACGCCAAAATCATCAAAATCGGCATTAAAGCGCAAGATTTGGCGCTAAAAGAATTGCCGCCGGCCAATCTGGTGTTTTTGGTGGACGTATCCGGCAGCATGAATGAATCCGACAAGCTGCCGCTGGTGAAACAAACCCTGCGCCTGCTCACCGAGCAGCTGCGCGCGCAAGACAAAGTTACCCTCATCACCTATGCCAGCGGCGAAAAGCTGGTGCTGCCGCCCACTTCAGGCAGCCAAAAGCAAACCATTTTGCGCGCGATTAACGAATTACAGGCAGGGGGTGCCACCGCCGGCGAGCAAGCCATTCAGCTGGCCTATAAAGAAGCCGAAAAAGCCCATATTAAAAACGGCATCAACCGCATTTTGCTGGCCACCGATGGCGATTTCAACGTGGGCATCACCGATTTCGACACCCTTAAAGGCATGGTGGCAGAAAAGCGCAAAGCGGGCATTTCCCTCACCACCTTGGGCTTTGGCACCGGCAATTACAATGAGCACTTGATGGAGCAGCTGGCCGATGCGGGCGATGGCAACTACAGCTATATCGACAACCCAAACGAAGCCAAAAAAGTGCTGCAACACCAGCTGTCGTCCACGCTGGCCACCGTGGCGCAAGACGTGAAAATCCAAGTGGAATTCAACCCCGCCACCGTGAAAGAATACCGCTTGGTAGGCTATGAAAACCGCCTGCTCAAGCAAGAAGATTTCAATAACGACCAAGTGGATGCCGGCGACATCGGCGCCGGCCACAGCGTAACCGCCCTGTATGAAATCATCCCCGCCGGGCAGCCCGGCTGGCTGGGCGAATCACGCTACCAGCCCGCCCCGCCAGCAGCCACAGGCAAGGCCGGTGAATACGCCCATGTGAACTTGCGCTACAAACTGCCGGGCAACAGCACCAGCATCCTTATCAGCCAGCCCGTGACCGCCAGCAGCAAACCCTTGGCTCAAGCCGATGCCGACACCCGCTTTGCCATCGCCGTGGCCGCCTACGGCCAGCAGCTGCGCGGCGGCCAATACAATGGCAAAATGGGCTGGAACGACATTATCCGCCTCGCTCAGCAAGCCAATAAGCCCGACCCCTACGGCTTACGCAACGAATTTGTCGAACTGGCCAAAATCGCCCAGAGCCTGAGCGCCGGTAGCACAAACAGCGGCGAATAAAGCTTTCAGGCAGCCTGAAAACACAAAAACGAACCTACGGGTTCGTTTTTTTGATGCCACTGTGCGCCGTGCGCACCAACTTAATAACCTTAAAAATCAAATTAGCTGAAACCGTTCTAAAAGTAAGTTTTTTAATTTTGGGTTATTTTTTAAATTTATATGGATTAAATTTCTCAATTCACGTTTATCATTAGTATTTTCATACAAACCATTAACTATTGTTATAAATGCATTTAAAGCATCATGCTCTGACAAATCATTTTTTTGCTCGTCTTCAATAATATCTTTTAACAGGCCATACAAAAAATTAATATCTTGCTGGCAGGAACGTGCAATCTGAATGTTACGCTTCGGGATTAATTGATTATTATTGATATATTCCAAATCTATATTAGAAAGTCGATTTAATACATCAATAACATATTGTGATCTTTTTTGCTTGTATTCAACCGATGTCATATCACCATTTATACAATTTTTACTTGCTTTAATTACAGTACATGATTGGCCGCTGCAAAGCACAACATCTGCAAATACATTGGCTTGAAAACTCAACAATGTCAAGCTAACAAAGGCAGTAATAAATTTAATATTCATTTCGTCCCCTTTATTTAGCTATTATCCCGTACAATAAATAATTTTATTTATTGTACGGTTTAGGAATTGGTGCAGAATTAAGTAAATTAGTATTTAAACTGGGGGCTTGATAATAAAATCTTGCAACTGCGTTACCTTTTTTAGTTGTAATATATCCATCAGTTGAAATAGTTGTTGACTGAACAACTTTATTTGGCAACTTATAAATATTACCATTAATCATCCACTCATATAATCATCCACTCATAATTCAATTTCAAACGTAGACCTGCTTGTATAATCAAATGGTAAAGGTTATAGGATATTCATTTTGCCCTCCATAAACCAAATCCCCTCCTTTCATCACCGTACCTTTTATTCTCAATATATCCAGATGCTGTCATCCATTCACTTCGGCCATTTTCATATTGACTATGGGGCATTCCAGTAGTTTCTGCTAATAAACCAGTTCCAAGAGCATAGCTTTCTAACTCAGAAAATTTAACCTCTTCAAAATTAACATGATTTGGAAGTATATAAATTTTTGCTATAAAACCACTATCAAGAACACTTTCAGTGTGAATTTTTTCTACAGCTTCAAATTTTAATGCAGTTGGCTCAATAATACTAAGGGTAATACTCTTTTCATCATACTTACTTTTCGCACTGATTGTCACATTTCCAGCCTTATCTAAAGCTGTAATTGTAATTGTTGTAATTGATTTATTAGATATATTTATTAATGGTGATGAAACTGACCAAACAACTGCAATATTAGATGAAATTATTACACTTTCGCCAACACCAATAATGGTTCTATGTCTATTAGCAGGTAATACTGCTTTAGTAACTGAAACTAATTCAATTTTAGGCTTATTTTTCTTAAAAGCAACATTATATGTATTTTCAATAAGATATATATTATTTTCTTTTGCACACTCAGCTCTTTTTAACCCTGATGATGGATCAAATGATACATAACCTTTCTTTTCAGAATCGTACATCCAAGGCTTCATTCCTGCCATCGCACATGCTTCATCCGCAGTTTTATATAACCCAGAAATAAGTGAAATATCCTGTGCTACGACTTATAACTTCCTAGCACCCACTCATCGAGTTTATTATCTTCTGACATAATCTTAGTATTCTTTCCCCATTTAGATAAACACACAATTTAGCTTAAAACTTAACCCCTTTATGCAGCGCCACCACTCCGGCGCTCATATTGTGGTAATCCACACGGTCAAAGCCCACGGTCAACATCATTTGCTTCAGGGTTTCCTGATCCGGGTGCATGCGGATGGATTCGGCAAGGTATTGATAGCTGTCGGCATCTTTGGCGATAAACTTGCCCATCAGCGGCAGCAGTTTAAACGAATACACATCGTATACCGGCGCTAGCGGCTTGAATACCTTAGAGAATTCCAACACCAGCAAGGTGCCGCCCGGTTTGAGTACGCGGTACATTTCGGCCAAGGCTGCGTCTTTGTGGGTCATGTTGCGCAAGCCGAAGGCCACCGACACCAGATTGAAATAATTGTCGGGAAACGGCAGTTTTTCGGCATCGCACAAGGCCACCGGCAATACGGTGCCTTCGTTGAGCAAGCGGTCGCGGCCCACGGTGAGCAT
Organism: Paralysiella testudinis; assembly: GCF_016894345.1. Lineage (GTDB taxonomy): Bacteria > Pseudomonadota > Gammaproteobacteria > Burkholderiales > Neisseriaceae > Paralysiella > Paralysiella testudinis. The sequence goes on along the minus strand of NZ_CP069798.1, from coordinate 1,549,832 downwards.
GGAGGAATTGATGTCGGTGAGCCATACTTCGCCTTCTTTGCCCACGCGCCGCGCCCAGCCGCGCGACAAATCGCCGGTGCCGCCGGCAATATCCAGCACCTTATCGCCTTTTTTCAAGGGCGCGGTGTTGATGGTGAAATGTTTCCACACGCGGTGTAAACCGGCCGACATCACATCGTTCATGATGTCGTAGTTTTTGGCCACCGAATGGAATACATCCGCCACTTTGGCGGCTTTTTCGTTTTCGGCTACGGTTTGGTAGCCGAAATGGGTTTTGTTGTCACTCATATTGAGATTGTCTTTCCAGAATAAACGGCAAGGCTGCCTGAAAGGCGGCTGGTGTGAGGTGTTTAAAGGTCGCGGCTGGCACCGGCCTGCTGCAAGCGCTGTAAATAGTCTTGCCACAGGGTATCTTGTGCGGTGGCCAGATGATAAAGGTAATCCCAATCGAACAGGCCGCTGTCGTGGCCGTCGCTAAAGGTGATTTTTAAAGCATAGTTGCCCGCGGGCTCCAGCTCGGTAATGCGCACTTGCCGCTTGCCGGTTTGCAGCACTTCTTGGCCAACGCCGTGGCCGCGCACTTCGGCACTGGGTGAATACACGCGCAGCAATTCGGCGCTCAAGTGATAATCGGCATTGCCATAGCGCAACAACAAGGCGGTTTTGTCGCCCGGCAAGCGGATTTCATCGGGCAAGGGGTGATTCATTCAACGACATCCCAACTTAAACGAATGGCGCTTATTCTAGCGCAGAATACCCGGCTTTAACAGCCGCCGCCCTTTTCAGGTAGCCTCAAAACACAGTATGCTGATACAAAAAAACGCAGTATATTGACGCAGTGCAAAACCAACCCCCACTCAGGAGACCCGCCATGCAAACCCAAGCTGTTATCGACCATATTGTTGATTGGCTCAAAACCTATGCTGAAAATGCCCGCATGAAGGGCTTTGTGGTGGGCGTGTCCGGCGGTATTGATTCGGCGGTGGTGTCCACATTGGCGGCGCAAACCGGCCTGCAAACCTTGCTGCTCGAAATGCCCATTCGCCAAAAGGCCGACCAAGTCAACCGCGCCCAAGCGCATATGGCGGATTTGCAAGCGCGTTATGCCAACGTGCAAACCCTGCGCGTGGACCTCACCCCCACTTTTAACACCTTTCAAATGACAGTGGATACCGACGACGATGAACACGCCAACGAAAAACTGGCGCTGGCCAACGCCCGCAGCCGCCTGCGCATGGTAACACTGTATTACTACGGTCAAATTCACGGCCTGCTGGTCACCGGCACCGGCAATAAAGTGGAAGACTTCGGCGTGGGCTTTTTCACCAAATACGGCGACGGCGGTGTGGACATCAGCCCGATTGCCGCCTTGCTCAAAAGCCAAGTGTACACCTTGGCCAAAGCCTTAGGCGTGGCGCAAAGCATCCAAGACGCCGCCCCCACCGACGGCTTGTGGGATACCGAGCGCACCGATGAGCAACAAATGGGCGCCAGCTATCCCGAGCTGGAATGGGCGATGAGCGTATACAAGGAGCATCAAGCCGCCGATTTCAGCGGCCGCCAGCGCGAAGTATTCGAACTGTTCGACCGCCTGCACCGCGCTATGCAGCACAAAATCAACCCGATTCCGGTGTGTGCTATTCCGGCTGATTTATTGCAGTAATCATTCACCAAAGCGGTATAGGTAAATTGAAATAGAGAAGGCTGCCTGAAATGGTTTCAGGCAGCCTTTTCTCTTATCTATCTTTACGGCTCTATCTTTACGGCGACAAACGCTCCTTCAACCATGCCCCATCCTGCAAGCGGTATTGGATACGGTCATGCAAACGGCTGGGGCGGCCTTGCCAAAATTCCAGCCGCTGCGGCAGCACCACATAGCCGCCCCAATGCGGCGGGCGCGGCACTTGTAAGGGATGGCGGGCGCCCACCAATGCAGCGCGCGCCACCAATTCGTTTTTACTGTCGATAACCTCGCTTTGGTGGCTGGCCCAAGCGCCGATGCGGCTGGTGTAGGGGCGCGAGGCAAAATAAGCGTCCGATTCGGCGGCTGCTAAAATCTGCACCCGTCCTTCCACCCGCACCTGCCGCTCCAGCTCCGGCCAAAAAAAGGTGGCCGCCGCATACGGGTGTGCCGCCAGCGCTCGGCCTTTGCGGCTGTGGTAATTGCTAAAAAACACCAGCCCGGCGGCGTTCACTTCTTTGAGCAATACAATGCGCGCGCTGGGCAGCCCGTTGGCATCCACGGTGGCCACATTCATGGCGGTGGGCTCGTTTACCTTGGCCGCCATCGCTTCGTTAAGCCATTGCTGCAACTGCACCAAAGGCAAGTCGGCACAGTCGGCCTCAGATAAGGCCTGTTTGCTGTAGTCTTCACGAATATCGTGTAAATCCATATTCTGCATCTGCGTTTCCTATCGCCCCGATTGCGCTGCCTGAAAACCGCGCCGCCGGTTATGATTTCAAATGGGTTTCGGGTATAATAGCGTGCTTTATTCGCCGCGGCCAGCTGTGCTTCAACCCTAGCTCAAGCTGATGCCACCGCCCTTGCCAACGCTATTTCCCACACCATCATGACGCAACTGACCGCCATCGGCCTCAACCACCAAACCGCCCCGCTGAGCATTCGCGAGCGGCTGGCGTTTGCGGCTGCCGTGCTGCCGGAAGCCGTGGCGCAGCTCGTGCACAGCCGCGCGGCCAAAGAAGCGGTGATTTTGTCTACCTGCAACCGCACCGAGCTGTATTGCGTGGGCGAGCATGAAGCGATTATTGGCTGGCTGGCGCAATACCACCGGCTCCAGCGCCACGAAATCGCCCCCTATCTTTATCTGCTCGATGCCCCGGCCACCGTGCGCCATGCTTTTCGCGTGGCTTGCGGGCTGGATTCGATGGTATTGGGCGAGCCGCAAATTCTCGGCCAGCTTAAAGACGCGGTGCGGGTGGCGCAAGAGCAAAATACCTTACACAGCGAATTAAATGCGCTGTTTCAAAAAACCTTTGCCATTGCCAAAGAAGTGCGCACCCACACCGCCGTGGGCGAAAATTCGGTGTCGATGGCCGCCGCTTCGGTGAAAATGGCCGAGCAAATTTTCCCCTCGGTAAGCAAATTAAAGGTGCTGTTTATCGGCGCGGGCGAGATGATTGAGCTGGTGGCCACGTATTTTGCCGCCAAAGCGCCGCAACGCATCACCGTACTCAACCGCACCTTGGCGCGTGCCGAGCAATTGTGCGCCGGCTTGAGCGTGCCGGCCGATGCGCGCCTGCTCACCGATCTGCCCCAAGTGTTGCACGAATACGATGTGGTGGTGTCGTCCACCGCCAGCCCCTTGCCGATTGTGGGCAAAGGCCTGCTGGAAAGCGCCCTGAAGCAACGCCGTGGCATGCCGATGTTTTTGCTGGATTTGGCGGTGCCGCGCGACATCGAAGCCGAAGTGGCCGATTTAGACGATGCCTATCTCTACACCGTAGACGACATGATGGCGATTGTGCAAACCGGCAAAGAAGCGCGCGCCAAAGCCGCCGAAGAAGCCGAGCAATTGGTGGGCAATAAGGTAAACGAATTTCTCAACTGGCAGCAATCGCGCCAAGCGGTGCCGCTGATTCGCGCCCTGCGCGATGAAGGCGAGCGCGCGCGCATGCAGGTGCTGGAAAACGCCATGAAACACTTAGCCAAAGGCATGCCGCCCGAAGCCGTGCTCGAACGCTTATCGGTGCAGCTCACCAACAAACTGCTGCACGCCCCCACGCGCACACTCAATAAAGACAGCCAAGCCCATCCTGATTTGGCCGATGCCATCAACCGCATCTACCACCTAGACGACCAGCGTTAGCGGCTTTTCATCCCCATACCGTTCTGTATTTCAGGCAGCCTGTTATTGCCCATTGCGGCAGCTTGGCACCTGCTTCCCAACACCTCACACCCGATTTTTGCCCTTATGAAACCCTCTTTACTCGACAAACTGCAAGCGCTGGCCGAACGGCTGGAAGAAGTAACTGCGCTCTTGGGCTCGCCCGAAGCCACCGCCGATATGGATGCCTACCGCAAGCTCACGCGCGAACACGCCGAAATCACCCCGGTGGTGGAAACCTATTGCCAATATACCCAAGCGCAAAGCGATATTGCCGCGGCCGAAGAAATGCTGGCCGACCCGGAAATGAAGGCCTTTGCCGCCGAAGAAATCGACGCCGCCCAAAGTCGCATGGCCGCGCTGGACACCGAGCTGCAAAAGCTGCTGCTGCCCAAAGACGAAGACGACGACAAAAACATCTTTATCGAAATCCGCGCCGGCACCGGCGGCGATGAAGCGGCACTGTTTGCGGGCGATTTGCTGCGCATGTACAGCCGCTTTGCCGAACGCATGCGTTGGCAAGTGGAAATCGTGTCGGCCAATGAAAGCGATTTGGGCGGCTACAAAGAAGTGATTGCCCGCCTGGTGGGGCTGGGCGCCTACAGCCAGCTTAAATTCGAATCCGGCGGCCACCGCGTGCAGCGCGTGCCCGCCACCGAAAGCCAAGGGCGCATTCACACTTCCGCCTGCACCGTGGCAGTAATGCCGGAAGCCGACGAATTGGAAGCCATTGAGCTGAACGCCGCCGATTTGCGCATCGACACCTTCCGCGCTTCCGGCGCGGGCGGCCAGCACATCAACAAAACCGATTCCGCCGTGCGCATCACCCACTTACCCAGCGGCATGGTGGTGGAGTGCCAAGACGGGCGCAGCCAGCACGCCAACAAGGCCCAAGCCATGAAAGTGCTGGCCTCGCGCCTGCACGAGCAGCAAAAACGTGCCGCCCACGAAAAAGAAGCCGCCGAGCGCAAAAGCCTGATTGGCAGCGGCGACCGCAGCGAGCGCATCCGCACCTACAACTACCCGCAAGGCCGCGTTACCGACCACCGCATCAATCTTACCCTGCACAAACTGGATTTTGTGATGGACGGCGACATGAGCGAAATCACCGCCGCCTTGCAAGCCGAACACCAAGCCGAATTGCTGGCTGCTTTAGGGGGCTAGCCATTCAGCCTAAGCATCAAAAAGCCCTGCCGGTTTTATCCGGGCAGGGCTTTTTGGTGCTTATAGAAAGGTGCACACCTTTAACAAGGCTGCCTGAAAGCTCAAAATCTTATCTAATCACCACTCATGGCACGGGTGGTATCGATAAACGCTTGCTGGCAGGCGCGGGCCTTGCCCGAATCGATGGCTGCGCGCGCGGCGATGATGCCAGCTTCAAGCGACTCCACCACATCACCCGCATACAGCGTGGCCGCGCTGTTGAGCAGCACGATGTCGCGACAAGGGCCGGTTTCGCCCGCCAGCACCGCGTTCATCTTGGCCAGCGATTCTTGGCTGTTGGCCACTTGCAAGGGCTTCAAATCCGCCGTTACCGCCATATCGAATTGTTCGGGATGAATGTCGTATTCCATAATCACGCCGTTTTTCAGCTCAGCCACGCGGCTGGGGCCGGTGAGGGTGATTTCATCCAAGCCGTCGTGGCCGTGTACCACCAATACATGGCGGCTGCCCAGCTGTTGCAATACGCGCGACATAATGCCCACCAAGTCCAAATGAAACACGCCCAGCACCTGATTGGGGGCGGCGGCGGGGTTGGTGAGCGGCCCTAAAATATTAAAAATAGTGCGCACGCCCAAAGCGCGGCGCACAGGTGCCACATAGCGCATGCTGCTGTGGTGGTTGGGCGCAAACATAAAGCCCAGCCCCAAGGTGTCGATACATTCGCCCACTTGCGCCGCCGATAAATTCAGCGACGCGCCCATGGTTTCGATAATATCGGCCGAGCCGCTGGAAGAAGACACCGAGCGGCCGCCGTGTTTGGCCACTTTGGCACCGGCGGCGGCAGCCACAAACATGCTGGTGGTGGAGATATTGAAGGTGTGGGCGTTGTCGCCGCCGGTGCCGACAATATCCACCAAATGGGTGGTGTCCACCACCGGCACGCGGGTGGCAAATTCACGCATCACCGTGGCGGCGGCGGCCACTTCGGACACGGTTTCCACTTTAATGCGCAAGCCCACCAGCAAGGCGGCAATCACTTCCGGCGCCACTTCGCCCGACATAATCTGCCGCATCAACACCGTCATCTCATCGTAAAACAGCTCGTTATTGTCGATTAGGCGGTTAAGGGCTTGCTGGGGGGTAATCATGGGGTTCCTTAAATGGTTTCAGGCAGCATCAACAGGCGCGTGTTGTTGCAAAAAGTTGCGCAGCATATCGTGGCCATGCTCGGTTAACAGCGCTTCGGGGTGAAACTGCACGCCTTCCAGCGGCAGGGTTTTGTGGCGCACGCCCATGATTTCGCCGTCGTCTGTCCAAGCGGTGATTTCCAGGCAATCGGGCAGGCTGGCACGGTCAATCACCAAGCTGTGGTAGCGGGTGCAAGTTACCGGATTGGGCAGCCCGGCAAACACGCCGGTGCCGGTGTGTTGCACCGCCGACACTTTGCCGTGCATCAGCGTTTGCGCGCGCACAATATCGCCGCCAAAAGCATAGCCCATGCTTTGATGCCCCAAGCACACGCCCAGCACCGGGATTTTACCGGCAAAATGGCAAATCACCTCTACCGACACCCCCGCTTCTTTGGGCGAACACGGCCCGGGGCCCACCACAATATAGTCCGGCTTGAGCGCTTCGATGCCGGCCAAGTCGATTTCATCATTGCACTTCACCAGCACCTCTTGCCCCAGTTCGGCAAAATACTGCACGATGTTGTAGGTGAAGCTGTCGTAGTTGTCTATCATTAGAAGCATAATGGGCTCGATAAAGTTATAGGCTGCCTGAAAACGCGATGGCGCAATCCATACGCAAGGCCGGATTGTGCCATTTTATCGGTGCTGCTGCCAAGGTGATGTGCCTGCGGTTAAATATCCGATTGCGTCATGTCTGATTATCAAACCGGGCGATTGGGGACGATTATATTGTGGAAAAAATCCCCCCGATATAGGCTAGAAGCACTGCTGAGGGGATGTAAAACAACATAACCATCAATATTTTTTGCGGCATTTTATTCAGAAAAAGACCGAAAGCAGCAGCCATTCTAATGGCAAAGACAATGGAAAAAGGCCAAAAAACAAGCTGGCGCAATATTTCGGGATGATTCCGAATCGTGCCATCGTCTATCGATATGCCAACCCCATAAACAGTGCCAATGATAATCAGGCTGCCCGTAATCAACCCCAAAACACCGGATAAAGTAGGCGCTTGAAAAAACATGCCTGCAATTTTCATCAAATTTTCCTTTGCTGTTTCAGCACCCAGTGATATTGGGTAGTCACAAATGGATTGTCAAATGCTGCCATTATCCGCTTAATGCTGGATTTGCCGCAAAAAGCTGCGTGTCAGTGCTTGCTGCGGATTTTGAAACATGGCTTCGGGGCTGCCTTGTTCTACAATCACGCCGCCGTCCATCAGCACCACATGGTCGGCCACATCGCGGGCAAACTGGATTTCGTGGGTCACCACCACCATGGTCCAGCCGTCTTCGGCCAGTGCTTTCATGGTTTGCAGCACGCCTTGCACCAGCTCCGGATCCAAGGCTGAAGTAGGCTCGTCAAACAGCATGAGCTCCGGCGCAATCGCCATGGCACGGGCAATGCCCACGCGCTGCTGCTGGCCGCCGGAAAGCTGAAACGGATATAGATCGGCCTTGTCGGCCAATCCTACTTTGGCCAGCAAGGCTTGCGCCTCGGCGCGCACGGTGGCTTCGGGGCGTTTTTGTACCACCAACGGGCCTTCCATCACGTTTTGCAGTGCGGTTTTGTGCGGAAACAGGTTGTATTGCTGAAACACCATGCCCGATTTACGCCGTAAGGCCAGCATATCGGCTTTGCTGATTTTGCGGCTGAAATCAATGTGCAAAGGCTCGGCACCGTCAAAATCAATGCTGCCTTGCTGCGGCAGCTCCAAGCCGTTCAGGCAGCGCAGTAAGGTGGTTTTGCCGGAGCCGGACGGCCCCAATATCACCACCACCTGCCCTTTGGCCACAGTGAGGTCGATGCCGCGCAAAATGGGGTTGTCGCCAAAGGCTTTGTGGATATTGCGTACTTTAATCATCTAAGCGCTCCTATTTGGCCACATAGCGGTCGAGCCGCTTTTCAATCCGCGCTTGCAGCGCAAACAATACCCAGCAAAACGCCCAATACACCAAAGCGGCTTCGATAAATACCGGCAAAAAATCGTAGGCGCGGTTGGCCACTTGCTGCGCCACGCGGAAAAGCTCGGTTACGGTAACCACCGCCGCCAATGAGGTGTCTTTAAACAGGCTGATAAAGGTGTTCGACAAGGGCGGCACCGCCACGCGGAAGGCTTGCGGCATAATGATGCGGCGAAACGCCTGCATATAGGTCATGCCCACCGCAAAGCCCGCTTCCCACTGCCCTTTAGGCACCGACAAAATCGCCGCGCGCACGGTTTCGGAAGCATAGGCGCCCACATTGAGCGAAAAGCCGATAATGGCGGTGGGAATCGGATCCAGATAAATGCCCACCGCCGGCAAGCCGTAAAACACAATGCACAATTGCACCAGCAAGGGCGTGCCGCGAATCACCGAAATATAAAACTGCACCAGTAGCAAAGCGGCGCGATGCCACCAGCCCGCCACCGGCATCACCCGCAGCAAGGCCACGCACACGGCAATGGCAATGCCAAACACAAACGCCGCCACCGCCAGCGGCACCGACACCAAAAACCCGGCCTGCACCATCGGCCAAAAGGCGCTAATCACCAACTCGGCCCGCGCATCGTTCATAAACGGCAGTGCCGCCAACCATTCCGCCAACATGGCTTATTCCTTCATGATTAATTCAATAGCTTTGTTTGTTATCCATCATACACAAACAGGCTGCCTGAAAACATTTCAGGCAGCCTTGGCATTATGCTTTAAGCAGCAATAGGCTTATTTCTGGCTAACATCTTCGCCAAAAAATTCTTCACCCAGCTTTTTCAAAGTGCCGTCTTTACGCAGCTCTTCCACTGCTGCGCTGATTTTGGCCAAGGCCTTGTCGTTGCCTTTATTGACGATAAAACCGGCGCCCAGCTTGCCATCGCTATCCGCGCGCCAAGCCACTTGCAGGCCTGATTGCGGATTTTTCTTTAAGTAGTCGAGCAAAGCCAGCGAATCGTTGAGGGTGAGGTCGGCGCGTTTTTGCTGCACCAGCGTGAGCGCTTGCGCCATCCCGTCTACCGGCACCACTTTGGCGCCGTTGGCCACCGCCATTTCGCCGTAATTGCTGCTCAGGGTTTGCGCAGCCGATTGGCCTTTAATATCGGCCACGCCGGCAAAGGTTTTTTCGCCCACCCGATTCAGCGCCATCGGGCCGGAATAGCTGTAATCGGCCGATTTATCAAACGTGGCTTGGCGCTCGGGCGTGGTGAGGCTCACTTGGTTGGCCACCACATCAAAGCGCCCGGCTTTCAAACCGGCCAGCATGGCATCCCATTGGGTTTCTTTAAAATCCACCGTAAAGCCGAGCTTGGCGGCCACCGCGCGGGTGACTTCCACATCATAGCCGGTGAGTTTGCCTGATTCGTCGTGGTAGGTAAACGGCGCATAAGTGCCTTCGGTGCCCACGGTAATCGTGCCTTTGTTGTCGATGCGTGCCAGCAAATCATTGCCCGCTGTGGCCGGCGGTGCCGAAGCGGCACTGGCCGCGGCGGTGTTGGTTTTGTCTTGGCCGGAGCAAGCCGCCAGCAGCAAGGCCACGGCGGAAAATGCCAATAATTTTTTCATGTTTAAAATCCTTATTTATTACCAGCGCCATGCATCCATTTGCAGGCTGGCGAAACCGCTTATTGTAAAAGCCTTTGCTGTTGACACAAAGCACAATCGGCTATTTGCTTAGAAGCAAAGCGCATAATGCCTGCTCATACCAATCCTAAAAAATAACCTAACTGCGTTGGCTCGCCTTGCCGTACTAGATGTACTGTCTGCGGCTCGCCGCCTTGTTATCTTATTTTTTAGAATTGGTATCAAAAGCACAATAGCCTAGCGCACGCGAAACGTGGCCTCCACCTGCTGCGGCCAGCGCAAATGCAATTCATCGCCCGCCACCATTTTGCCCACGCCCGCCGGCGTGCCGGTGTAAATCAAATCACCCGCCTGCAAGCCGTACACCGCCGATAAATAGGCAATTTGCTGCGCCACCGACAAAATCATCTGCGCACTATCGCCCTGCTGGCGCGTGTGGCCGTTGACACTCAGGCTAAACGCCTGTGCCTGAATATCGTCTACCGCCGCGGCCGCCACAAACGCCGACACACACGCCGCGCCGCGAAAACCTTTGGCTTGCGTCCACGGCAGGCCTTGCGCCTTAGCTGCGCTTTGCACATCGCGGGCGGTTAAATCCAAGCCGATGGCGTAGCCGCCCACATGCGCCAAGGCCTCGGCAGCGCTGATGTTGTGCGCATCACGCCCGATATACACCACCAGCTCGCATTCATAATGCACATCGTTGCTAAACGCCGGCAAAACAATGTCTTCGCCCGCTGCCAACAAGGCCGAAGTGGGTTTTAAAAACACCACCGGCTCGGTGGGCACGGCATTATCCAGCTCGCGGATGTGCTCGTGGTAGTTGCGGCCGATACAGAAAATATTGGCCACCGGCAAGGCTTGGTCATTGAGTTGGATGGTTTTCATCAAGTTTCCTTCTATTCTGCTTTCAACAATACAAAAGCGGCAAAACCCAGGGCACGGAAATACACTTCAGGCTGCCTGAAACCGGCCTGCTGTGCCAGCCGCGCCAGTTCGGCTTCGCTTAGGGCAAAAAATTCAGTTTGCAAACGCCGCTGTAAGGCTTCGCCTTGGCTTTCAGGCAGCCCTTGGCCGATGGCATAGTGCACCATTGCCATGCGCTCGATGTTGTGGCCTTGCATTAAATCGCACAGTAATAAAGGCGCACCGGCGACCAGTTGCGCTGCAGCTTGGTTTAGAAATTGCTGCTTGGCGGCCGTGGTGTCGATAAAGTGCATCACCAGCAAACACAGCGCCGCATCAAACGGCGCTGCTACGGGCAAATCTTCAGCATAGCCGTGCACAAAAGCCACATTGTGCCGCTGCGCCGCCGCGCATTTGGCGCGCGCCACCGCCAACATATCGCCCGAAGGCTCTAGCGCGGTAATATGCCAATCGGGATTTTGCTGTGCCAGCGCCAACACCTCGGCGCCGGTGCCTGCGCCCAATACCAGCACCCGCGCCTGCGCGGGCAAAGTGGCTTTAAGCCAAGCGGCGCTAGTTTGATGCAAAGCGGCATAGCCGGGCACCAGCGTGCCGATGCGGCCATCGTATTCCACTGCGCCTTGTTGTTGGAAACGGCTCATGGTTTTCCTTTTTTAATTAAGGGGCTGCCTGAAAGCCAATACAAACTCAACCTTCCCGGCACGCATCCACCGCCTGCTGCAAAGACGACACACCAGTGATTTTCAGCTTGGGAAAATCGGCAGCGTGGCGCGGCAGGTTGGCTTGCGGCACGATGGCGTGGGTAAAACCGAGCTTCTCCGCTTCTTTTAAGCGTTCTTGTCCGCGCGTTACCGGGCGCACTTCACCGGACAGGCCGATTTCGCCGAAGGCCACCATTTTTTGAGGCAGCGGGCGGTTGCGGTGGCTCGACAGCATGGCCAGTATCACCGCCAAATCGGCCGCCGGTTCGGTGATTTTCACCCCGCCCACGGCATTTAAAAACACATCTTGGTCGAAGCAGGCAATGCCGGCATGGCGGTTGAGCACCGCCAGCAACATCGCCAGCCGGTCTTGTGCCAGCCCCACGGTGAGGCGTTTGGGGGCAAAGCCGTGGGCATCGTCCACCAGCGCCTGAATTTCCACCAGCAAAGGGCGCGAGCCTTCTTGGGTTACCAGCACGCACGAGCCGGGCACGTCGTCACGGTAGCTGGACAAAAAAATCGCCGACGGATTGGCCACGCCTTTTAAGCCTTTGTCGGTCATCGCAAACACGCCCAGCTCGTTGGCGGCACCAAAGCGGTTTTTCATCGCCCGAATCATGCGGTAGTTGGAGTGTTGGTCGCCCTCGAAATACAGCACCGTGTCCACCATATGCTCCAGCACGCGCGGGCCGGCAATGGCGCCGTCTTTGGTAACATGCCCCACCAAAATAATGGCAATGCCCAATTGCTTGGCCATGCGCGTGAGCTGTGCCGCGCATTCACGCACTTGCGATACCGAGCCGGGCGCCGACGTAATCGCGTCGGCATACATGGTTTGGATGGAATCAATCACCACCACCGCCGGCTGATGCTGTTTTAAAACCGCCGCAATCGCTTCCATGCGGATTTCCGCCAGCAGATTAACGCCCTCGGAAGCCAGCCCCAGCCGTTGCGCGCGCAAAGCCACTTGCTGTGCCGATTCCTCGCCCGACACATACAGCACACGGCGGTTTTGCGCCATCAGCGCCACGGTTTGCAGCAATAAAGTAGACTTGCCAATGCCGGGGTCGCCGCCAAGCAAAATCACCGCACCATCCACCAAGCCGCCGCCCAATACCCGATCCAGCTCACTCATGCCGGTGGGGTTGCGCGGCACCTCGGTGGCGCTTACTTGCGCCAAGCTCTGCACCTGCCCGGCCTCTGCCGCCCACGATTGAAAACGCCCACTGGCAGGCTCAGGCAGCGCCGCCGCTTCCACCAATGTATTCCATTCGCCGCAATGCGGACATTTACCTTGCCACTTGGGCGTGGTGCCGCCGCATTCACTGCACTGGTATTGGGTTTTGCTTTTGGCCATTTAGCGCTTTCCTGCCGTTTTAACAAGCCCGATTGGGTGGTGTCCTGAAAAGTATGCTGCCTAAATTTTTAATCATCAAACATAACCATTATTTACATAAGCGAAAGCCAAATCAAACTTCAACAGTTCCCTTGATGGCCAAAAGCAGTTACTGCAAACCGAAGTGCCGTCGGCCAAGGCCTATAAAGAGGCGGCTACCCTGCGCATCCCGGTACATTGCCACGAAACCACCCATCCTGGCAAGGCCGAACCGGCCAGACAGGTAATGCTGAACCTGATTTACGAACTGTTCCCGGTGGTTAAAGATCGTGGCTGCAGCTGCCACTGAACCGCCCCGAGATTCCAGGAGACACAACTTTCTGAGAGAATCTCATCATGAAAAGCAAATACGCACCCGAAGTAAAGCAACGCGCCATTCGACTGGTACAAGAGCAACGCAGCGAATATCCAACCCAATGGATGAACATAGTCGCCATCGCCACCAAAATAGGCTGTTCACCCGAAACCCTGCGCAGCTGGATTAAACGGCATGAAGCCGATATGGCCGGATGCGGCAGATTGACTCGACCTCGTAAGCGGTTCTGTGGCGATTGATAAAGTTGACCATTACTTGGGTTTGCGGTCGAGTTCCGTCCGGGCGAAAAAAGCGACAGCCAGGCGTAGAATTTCATTGGCGCGCTGTAATTCTTTATTCTCTTTTCCAGTTGCTTGATGCGCCGGACATCGTTAACGGCTTGGCCGTTATCGGCCGATTGCCCCGTCAAGCTACTATCGCCATCAACAGCAATCCCAACATCCGCAACAGCGCAGCCGACGCTGCCTGAAAGATGAACATTTGCTTATCCTTATCCGCAACATCTGGCAACAGAGCCGCCAAATCTATGGTGCACGTAAAGTCTGGAGGGCTTTGTTACGGGATGGTCACCGCGTTGCCCGCTGTACGGTGGAGCACCTGATGCGCAAGCATCAAATGCAGGGTGTGTGGCGGGGCAAAGGCAAACGCACCACGGTTTGCGACCCCCAACTGCAACGGGCAGGTGATTGGGTGAAACGCCGGCTCAGCGCCGAGAGTCCCAATCAGCTGTGGGTGGCGGATTTCACCTACGTAACCACCCATCAGGGCTTTGTATACACCGCCTTTGTGATTGATGTTTTTGCCCGGCGTATTGTCGGCTGGAAAGTGTCAAAACGGATGGATACCGACATGGTGATGGATGCATTGGCGCAGGCTTTGTATGCCCGGTGCCCGAAAGGGGTTATCCACCACAGTGACCGAGGCAGCCGGTATCTGTCGATACGTTACACCGAGCGGCTGCGGCAGGCACAGATGAAGGCTTCGGTGGGCACCAAGGGTGACTCTTACGACAACGCGCCGACCCAAACAATCAATGGCCTTTACAAAGCCGAAGTCATCCACCCCAACGGCCTTGGCGGGGATGGCTGATGTGGAGTGGGCGAGATTGGAATGGGTGGATTGGTTTAATCACCACCGTTTACTGGAGCCGATCGGCTATGTGCCACCGGCTGAGTATGAAATGGCGTATTATCGCCAATTGGAAGAGTCGGCTAAGGCGGCTTGACTCAAGATAAACCTGCTCCTATAAAGTCGGGGCGGTTCAGTCACCACCGTGAGCCAAGTCGACAGCCGCGGTCAGCTTACCGCGCTGCCTGAAGGCATTATGATGCCCGACAGCACCCATGTATTGCCGCGTGATGGCCTCTATGATATTGAAGTGCGGCAGATGCGCGCCGGTGCCCGCAACAACAGCCAATCGCGCCCCTACCGTTTGAGCATCCAGATTGATTAACGAATATCTGCTTAAATAGTTGGGCAACATCAGTATAAAAGCCGCCACAGCCTATGCCGTGGCGGCTTTGTTATCAATTGCAAACATCAGTTTGATGCGTGTTCGCTTGCGGCACGGTGTTTGACACATTCGACGGCATAAGCCGTGCCCCATTGGTGCATGGCGTGTACCACCGGCAGCAAAGTGCGGCCGAAATCGGTGAGCGAATATTCCACTTTGGGCGGCACTTGCGCATACACTTGGCGGTGCACAATGCCGTCTTCTTCCAGCTCACGCAATTGCAAGGTGAGCATGCGTTGGGTAATGTCGGGCAGCTGGCGGCGCAATTCGTTAAAACGGCGGGTTTCTTGGCTCAGGCTATACAAAATCAACACCTTCCATTTGCCGCCGATAATCGATAAGGTGGTATTTACCGGGCATTCGCCGGGGGTGTGGGCGGTATCATTGGGTTTGGCTATGGTGGTCATTGGGTTTTTACGGTATAAAAAATGTGCGTACTGTTCAAAAAATAGGTAGCAGCTATAATACACCCAATGCAGCAAAAAGCCCACCATTCTGGTGAAGCCCATATTTCAGGCAGCCTGCTGCCCGTGCAAACGAAAGGAGCACACCATGCGCATTATCGAACTGGATCGCATCAACCAATTGGCCCGCAAAGCCCGCGAGCATGGTTTGAGCGCGGCGGAAATGGCCGAGCGCACCCGTTTGCGCCAAGCCTATATCCACCAAGTGACCGGCCAAATTAAGCATATGCTGTCCACCGTTACCGTGGTTGACAGCGAAGGCCACGACGTTACCCCGGCCAAACTGCGCCACGCCCAAGCCAGCGGCAGCTTGATCAAACATGCAGGCAGCTTGCACTAAAAAACATACTGTTTTCATCTCGGCACCCGGCCAACGGGTGCCGCCAATAAAGGATTTTAATCATGCGCAATGTACGTCAAATCTACCGTGCCAACAGCCGCCACTGGGTGGGCGACGGCTTTTGGGTGCAACCCCTGTTTTCCCATATGGGCGAAGACCGCGGCACTGATCCATTCTTAATGCTCGACTATGCTGCCCCTTATCCATTTGCCCCGGCCAATGGCCGCGCCCGTGGCGTGGGCCAGCACCCGCACAAAGGCTTTGAAACCGTTACCATCGCCTACCAAGGCGAAGTGGCGCACCGCGACTCTACCGGTGGCGGTGGGGTGATTAAAGCCGGTGATGTGCAATGGATGACCGCCGGTGCCGGCATTATTCACGAAGAGTTTCATTCCGAAGCCTTTAGCCAAAGCGGCGGCATGTTTGAAATGGTGCAATTGTGGGTGAACCTGCCCGCCAAACACAAAAACACCCCCGCCCGCTATCAACACTTGGCTGCCGATCATATTGCCGTGGTGGACTTGCCCGACAACGCCGGCCACCTGCGCCTGATTGCCGGTGAATACAACGGCGTGGCCGGTGCTGCCGACACTTTTAGCGAAATGAATGTGTGGGACGGCGTGATTTATGCCGGTAAAGAAGCCGTGATTAATGTGCCAGCCAGCCACCAGCTTGCCATCGTGGTGCTGCGCGGCGAAGCCACATTCAACGGTAAAGAGCGTGCCGGTGCCGGCGAACTCGTGGGCTTTGAGCATAGCGAAGGCGCGGTACACATCAGCGCAGGCGATGCCGAAGTCAAAATCCTGCTGCTCTCCGGTGTGCCGATTAACGAGCCGGTGGTGGGCTACGGGCCGTTTGTGATGAACAGCGAGGCCGAAATCCGCCAAGCCATTGAAGATTACAACCATGGCCGCTTCGGAGCCATTGGCTAAAATGCCGGATTAACACGCTATTGGTTTTAGGGTCTGTTCACAATTACTTGTCATACCCTTGAATAAAAAAGAAACGCAGGCATAAAAGGAAGTTCTCACCCCCCCCAATACACCTGCGATGCCCCGTACACTACTCAAAGATGAACATTGGACGAAGCTGTTACCCTATTCTGCGTGATTTGGGTATTTATAGCAAACCCAATTTGCGCAGAATTCTTGAAGGCATACTTTACAGAATAAGAACCGGCATACCGTGGCGGGATTTACCCGAGTATTTCGGCAAGTATCATACTGTTTATACCGCTTATAACCGTTGGTCAGAAAAAGGCATTTTTACTGCAATCTTGAAACAGCTCAGCCAAGAGAGTGACTTGGAGTGGGTAGCCATAGACGGCAGTTATATCCGTGCCCACCAACACTGCGCCTCAGCGCTCAGTGCGCAAGAGGATCACGCAATCGGTATGAGCCGAGGCGGCAGAACCAGCAAGATTCATCTGGCTGTAGATGCTGCAGGCAATCCGATTGAGGTTATCGTTACTGCGGGCAATATCCATGATGTCACCGTTGCACCGGAGCTGCTTGACAACATCAACCTTGCCGAAACTGAGTTGGTTAATGCGGACAAAGGTTACGATTCAGACCGGCCCAGGGAGCAAATAGAGCAAAGCGGTGCGAAAGCCAATATTCCCTATAAAAGCAATAGGGAAGAGAAAAATAAAGACATGGACTGGTATTTATATAAAATCAGGCATTTGGTAGAGAATGCCTTTTGCCGTTTGAAACATTTCCGAGCGATTGCCAGCCGTTACGATAAGCTCAAACGCAACTTTCACAGTACGGTTTTATTGGGGTGCATTGTGATGTGGTTACCTTTATGACAAGTAATTGTGAACAGACCCTAGAAAGTAATCATTTTTGCGCTAATTTTTTGCATTTTCAATTTCCGCCAAATTTCCGCCTTGTTTTTGATTCCATTAAATTTTTACCCGTTTTCGGTGTCCCCATGCCCGTGACAAAACAATCACCCCCCCACAAAGGGGTATACGGGGTATTTTTATCGAAATAGCTGAAAACGGATAACCGAGGCTTGGTTGCTTAAGTGAGCTGCGGTTTTGCAAAGGTCTCAGCCTGACTTGGGCAAAACAGCACTAGCCTTCAATACACTCAAAACTGTGGCTGATTGCCGCCGCCTTGCCCAGCATAATCGACGCGGAGCAGTATTTTTCTGCCGACAACTGCACCGCCTTGGCCACGGCGCTTTGATCCAAATCACGACCAATCACTTTAAAATGCAGGTGGATTTCGGTAAACACTTTCGGAATGCTGTCGGCACGTTTGGCAGTCACTTCACAGATGCAGTCGCGCACATCTTGGCGTTGCTTTTGGGCAATGCTCACCACATCAATGCTGGAGCAACCGGCCACGCCCAGCAACAGCATGGCCATCGGGCTGATGCCGCGCTTGCCCGCTTCTGGCGCCGCGCCGTCCATCACCACACTGTGGCCTTGCTCGGTACTGCCCACAAAACACAAACCGTCTACCCATTGGGTGGAAATTTTCATGCTTATCTTTCTTTGTTTTCAGTTTAAGGTTTGAGGCTGCCTGAAACGGTTTTCAGGCAGCCTAGGATTTATATTTCCGCTTCAGGCAGCCTCAATCGGCGCTTTGCTCACCAATACACCGTCTTCATCGCTATAAACATAATCGCCCGGCGTAAAAGTAACCTCACCAAAACACACCACCACATCCACTTCGCCCACGCTGTCTTTGGCGCTTTTTTTCGGATTGGTGCCCAAGGCTTTGATGCCGAAGTCCATCTGCCCAATCGCCACACTGTCGCGAATCACGCCGTGCACAATCACCCCTGCCCAGCCATTGCTGCAGGCGGCTTCGGCAATCATATCGCCCACCAGCGCACTGTAGCGCGAGCCGCCGCCGTCCACCACCAGCACATCGCCATTGCCCGGACTGTTCAGCAATTGCTTCACCAAGCCATTGTCTTGAAAACAACGCACCGTGCGCACACGGCCACAAAAACGCGGGCGGCGGCCAAAGTGTTGCAAGGGCAATTGGCACGAAGGTGTATCGGGGGCAAGGTCGATTAAATCGGCGGTGGCAAAATCGGCATTCATGGTGTCTCCTTAAGGTTTGCAGGCTGCCTGAAACGTTCAGGCAGCCATGGTGCGGATTTTTGTGTGCCGTGTCAATTCACCCGGTGCTGCCAATATTGCCAGCCGCCCATGCCCGCCACCATCGCCACCAAAAACACCAGCGCATCTAAACGCCCCAAGCCCAACAGCACCAAGGCCGGCCCCGGGCAGATACCGGCCAAACCCCAGCCGATGCCGAACAGCGCACTGCCCCAAATCAAACGCCGGTCTATGCCCTGCGCCGCCGGTGCATACCAACGCCCGGCCAGCAGTGGCCGCGAGCGTTTGGCTGCCCATTGAAACAGCGGTAAGGTCAGCGCCACGGCGCCGCCCATCACAAACGCCAGCGTGGCATCCCAATCGCCAAACCAATCCAAAAAACCCTGCACTTTGGCCGGATTGGCCATGCCCGACAGCAACAGCCCGAAGCCAAACAGCAAGCCTAACAACAAAGCACTAATGCGCATCATACCGATTCTAAAAAATAAGATAACAAGGCGGCGAGCCGCAGACAGTACACCTAGTACGGCAAGGTGAGCCAACGCAGTTAGGTTGTTTTTTAGAGTTGGTATCACATCACCCCCAATACATGACGCAGCAAAGCCACTGTGAGCACGCCGCTGCCAATAAACACCAATACCGCCCACACAGAGCGCACCGACAGCCGCCCCAAACCGCACACCCCGTGGCCGCTGGTACAGCCGCTGCCCATGCGCGTGCCCACGCCCACCAAAAAACCGGCCAGCGCCAACCACCACCACGGATAAGGCAAGCTGATTTCAGGCAGCCCGAAACTCAAGCGGTAAATCAAGCCAGACAACAACACCCCGGCCACAAACCACACACGCCAAGCAAGTTCGCCGCCGGTTTGCTGCCATAGCCCGGCCACCACCCCGCTAACGCCCAAAATACGGCCATACAGCAGCCATAACAACGATGCAGCGGTACCAATCAACAAGCCACCGGCCAAGCCTAGCCACCAATCCAATTGCATCATCAATCCTTAATATCAAATTTTCTTGATAATAAGATAAGCTGCCATAAAAAACAAGCCACACCGCAATCGGCATGGCTTGTTTTGTGGTGCAATACAGAGGGAAGTTACAGTAATTTAAGCAAATCCTGCGGCTTATCAATCGCTGCATCCGCAGGCCATTGCGCCACATTATCGCTGGCGGCGATATAGCCCCAATTGGCCAGCACGGTGCGCATACCGGCATCTTTGCCTGCCTGCATATCGCGTTCGGCATCGCCCACATACACACAATGCTGTGGCTCAATACCGATTTTTTCGCACGCATACAGCATGGGCTTGGTGCTCGGTTTGGCCTCGGCGGTGGTGTCACCGCTCACCACCACGGCGGGCGGACACACAAAACCCAGTTGCGGCACCAGCCGATGGGTAAAAATATGCGGCTTGTTGGTGATGATGCCCCACACCACGCCGCGCCGATCCAACTCGGCCAGCAGCGCGTTCACACCTTCAAACAACACGGTTTCATTGGCAAAGCCGTTTTCGTATTCGGCCAAAAAATCAACCCGCCAATGGGCGTGGTCGGCATGGTCTTTATCAATGCCCGCGCCGAGCAAAATCAGGCCGTTGGCGCCGTGGCTGGCCACCGGGCGGATATCGGCCATGTCTTTTTCAGGCAGCCCTTTGCGTTTGAGCAGGCGGTTGAGGGCGCCGCCCAAATCCAGTGCGGTGTCGGCCAAGGTGCCATCCAAATCAAATAAAACGGCTTTGGTGTTCATGTAGGATGCTTTCAATAATGAAAATTAATGTTGCAAGGCTTGCGGCCAATGGCCGCCAACATGGCGGCTTTGTTCGAAATTTTCCAGCATGGCCAGCTCAAAAGCCGAAAAACCGGCCTGCTCGCGCGCCTCGGCATTCACATGGCCGCGAAACACAAATAAATCGTAGCGGCCGAGCAGGCGGCGAAACAAGGCCACCGGTGCCAAGCCGCGCTGTTGGCACAAATACTGATACCAATGATTGCCCACCGCCACATGGCCCACTTCGTCGCGGTAAATCACATCCAGCACGGCGCAGGTGTCGGCATCGCCTTTTTGAGCGATTTTGGCACGAATAGCGGGGGTAACATCCAAACCGCGCGCCTCCAGCACTCTTGGCACCAGCGCCATGCGCAGCAAGGGATCAAATGCGGTTTTGTAGGCCATATCCCACAGGTGATTATGGGCGGGGAAATCACCGTAATCAAAACCCCAATGCTGCAAACGCTGGCGCATCAAGCCAAAATGGTGCGCTTCTTCGGCGGCCACCCGTATCCAGTCGCGCACAAAAGTTTCAGGCAGCCTGCGAAAACGATAAGCCGCATCCAGCGCCAGATTGATGGCATTAAATTCAATATGCGCAATGGCGTGCAGCATGGCGGCATAGCCGGCGGCGGTGGTCATTTTGCGCGTTTTCACCGCCGCGGGCGGCACCAATTCCGGCTTGGCCGGATGCCCCGCGTGGCGAAAATCCAGCGCCGCAGCGGCAGCGTGCAAATTCAACGATTCGGTGTTAGCGCAATGCGCGGCCACCGCAGCGGTTTGGCGGCATTTATCGGCAGCATCGGTGCACAACAAGGCCGCTTCGAGAGCGGGGTAAATCAGCATAGTGGCAAAACAGGCATCAAAAGCGGCATTATAGCCCAGCCCGGGCTTAAAAATGCGTTAAACACTCAGCATGGAACGAGCTTAAATCTGCCTTATTTTCAGCAAATTAGCGCACCGAACGCCATCTTTACATTGGCAATAGCCGCCAAATAACACTGTTTTTTCGGCCATAAACCCCATATCATGCCGCATCAGCCCGAATAAACCCACCCGTTTGAAAGGACGCGTGCTAATGAAACTGAACCGCAAAACCCTGCTTAAAACCACTTTGGCCTTAACCTTATCGGCCAGCATCGGCTTGGCCAATGCCGCTGCCATTGATGCTTTAAAAAAATTCAACACCGACACCGACGGCATCAGCGGCACCTTCAGCCAAACCGTGCAAAGCAAAAAACGTAGTCAAACCACCCACGGCGACTTCCAAATCCTGCGTCCCGGCCTGTTTAAATGGGATTACACCAAGCCCTATAAACAAACGATTGTGGGCGACGGCACCACCATTTGGCTGTACGATCAAGACTTGGCGCAAGTAACCAAACGCGCTCAAAACCAAACCATCGGCGACAGCCCTGCAGCCATTTTGTCCAACAAAAACGCGCTAGACGCCAGCTACACCCTCAAAGAAGACGGCAGCGAAGGCGGCATTGACTATGTGCGCGCCACGCCCAAAAGCAATAATGCCGGCTACCAATTTATCCGCATCGGCTTTCGCGGCGACGCCTTGGCCGCCATGCAGCTGCGCGACAGCTTCGGCAACAACACCACCATCCGCTTTAACAACCTCAACACCCGCCCCAATCTTTCGCGCAGTCAGTTCACGTTTACCCCGCCCAAGGGGGTGGACGTATTGAGCCAGTAAACCACACGCCCAATCGGCGCAAGGCTGCCTGAAAACCCCCTGTTGTATCCGCAACAGGGGGTTTTGCTTATGTGCGCCGGGCAAAATACATGCCCGCTTCAATATGTTCGGTAAACGGAAATTGGTCAAACAGCGCCATGCGGGGGATATCGTGGGTTTGTACCAGCTGCGCCGCATTGTCGCGCAGGGTGTGCGGATTGCAGGAAATATAAATAATGTTGTCAAACTGCTGCAATAACGCCAGCGTAGCCCCATCAATCCCCGCCCGCGGCGGGTCCACAAACACCGTGGAAAAGGCATAATCGGCCAACACTACCCCTTGCTGCTGCAAGCGCACAAATTCGCGTTCACCGCGCCAAGCTTGGGTAAACTCCTCTGCCGACAAACGCGCAATGGCGATATTGTCGATGCTGTTGGCGGCCATACTACACTGCGCCGCCGCCACCGATGTTTTGGATAATTCAGTGGCCAGCACACGGCGGAAATGCTGCGCCAGCGGCAAGGTGAAATTACCATTGCCGCAATAAAGCTCAAGCAAATCGCCGCCCAAAGGCGCGGCTACTTCGCTAGCCCAAGCCAGCATTTTTTCACACACCTGCGCATTGGGTTGGGTAAAACCGGCTTCAACTTGGCGGTAATGGTATTGCCGCCCGTTTGCCGACAAGGTTTCCACCACATAATCCCGCCCCAACACCACTTTCTGGCCACGGCTGCGCCCCACTACGTCAATGCCCAATGCGGTAGCCATGCTTTTTGCTGCCGCCGCCCAAACATCATCGAGCTTCTTATGGTAAATCAGCGTTACCAAAGTTTGTCCGCTCAGCGTGGTCAGAAATTCCACCTGATACAGGCGTTGAATCAGCACCGTTTGTGTTTTAAGCGCCGCCAGCAATGTGGGCATCAGCGCATTGATGTTTTCGTGCGCCGCCGGAAAGTCATGCAAACGGATTAAGCTGGCCGCAGAAGGTTTTTGCCCGGGCATAAACATGGCATAGCAGCAATCGCCGCCATCGTGCCACAGGCGGAATTCGGCACGCATACGGTAATGCTGCGGCGGCGAATCAAACACCGCCAGCGGCGGCAAGGCAAATTCAGAAAACAAGTTCAGCAAATAAGCTTGCTTTTGCGCCAACTGGGCACGGTAATCGGCAGGGGGCATTCAGGCATCTTTCTCAAGCAAGGGCGAAAGGCGGATTATAGCGTATTCAGCACACGCACAATTATGGCTCACGCACATCCCGACACACGGTTTGGCCAAAATCGGCTGCCGCAATCATGGCCGCCATTTGTGCCGCCGTGGCCACCGGGCTTTGCAGCAAATCTTGGCGGTGCAATTCATCAAAACGCCCACGCAGCGGAAACACAGCCACATCACTGCTGCGGATAGCCGCCTGCATATCCGTATCCACCACACCCGGCGCAATGCTGCCCACACGTAAATTGGGGTGATTTTCTGCCGCCAGCACCGCTGCATGTTGATCCAGCGCCGCCTTAGTCGCACCATACACAGCCCAACCGGCATAAGCATGGCGCCCGGCACCGCTGCTGATGTGCACAATCGTTTTCAGGCAGCCTACAGGTGCATCGGCCAGCAACGCATTGCTCAACAGCAAGGGTGCGGCAATATTCAACGCCAGCGCCCGCACAATCGCATCCGCATCCTGTTTGCCCACCAGTGCATTAGGTTCTACCGTAGCCGCATTATTCAGCAACAACACCTCGCTTGCTCCTGCTAAAGCCTGCTGCCAAACAGCGCTTTGCAGCCATGCCGCCAGCTCGCCGCTGTCGGCCAAATCCAAAGCCACCTGCTGCAAACCGGGTGTTGGTGCCCACAAACGTCGCGACAAACCCAATACCTGCCAGCCCGCCGCCAAATAATGCCGCGCCAACGCTTGACCCAAGCCGACTCTATGGCCGGTGATGATGGCCAGTTTTTTAAAATTATTCATAGCTCGCTTCATAATTTGATTTGCACTGATTATTTTTGCATCTTGAAAATAATTCAGGCAGCCTTACAAGGCTGCCTGAATGCAATCTATCTATCTTTAACTACTTGACTTTACAGTTAGTAGTGTTGGTGCTGGGCTTATAGTCACTTAATTTAACCGAACATTCATAGACGGTACCGCTGTTACTCATCCATAAAGATTTAGTGCGACCAGTGCTGTTGTTGGGCACCGCAAATAGAAAATAAGTGGCCACCGAATTAGTGCCGGAGCACGCCCCCGGATTGGCAGCGGCGCCGCAACGCACCACAATATCGTATTTTCGCCGCACACCAGCATCCACAGCATTTAAAGAAGCCGTTGTGGTAGATACAATAATATCACCATCCAACTTCCTCTTGATTTTCTCACGCACCAATGTCTGATTAATTGCCACCATCCCGGTGCGGGCATGTGCTAAATCGGCTCGCTCAATAAAATGGCTGTATGCAGGCAAAGCAATGGCAGCCAATATGCCGATAATGGCCACCACAATCATCAGTTCTATCAGGGTAAAGCCATAGTAGGCAGAACGATATATAGGCTGGGTGATCTTCGTCAAGTAAGCCATCAGTAAACTGCCTCTACATAAGATTGTATTGTTACAACCGTATTCGGATTCTTACCCCAAGCACGGGCGGTAACACGGAAATAATACTGCCCCGCCGAATTCATATTTAAATACTCAACAATATAACGCGGGCGGCGGGCATAGTCGCCGACAACTGAGACTTCCACAGCATTACCATTACGCTCAAAAATATTGGCACGCTCCCATGCCGCCGTACCACAGCCAGTACAACTGCCTAAACGTTGAGCCTGCGTTATACCAAACAATTCGGTAGGCACATTTACACCGCTCGGTGCTGGCGCAACACCGCCAGCCGGAATGCAGCGTCCACCAGTACAATTCACATCAAAACGGGTGGCATTGTTATAAGTGGCTATGCTTTTTTCGCCAGCACGTAAAGCGGTTTCCGCCACCGACATGGCCAGCTTGCGGTCAGCATCGTTAGAGCTGATGCGCATTTCCGTATTCATGGATTGCACTCCGGCCACCACCATAAAGGCAATCACCAACATCACAATCAACACAATAAATAAAGAAAAGCCACGCTGCGCTATTGGATAATGCATAATTACACACTCCCCATACTGCGATTGGCACACACATTACCGCCACGCACCGCCGCATCAATCACATATTCGCGAATATCGCCTACATTCACACCGGAAGCACGATTTTCGCCTGAGGCCACATTCAAACGAATCCGTATCAAGGCAGGAAGTTTGCCATATTTATCTATTCTGGCCGTATTACTATGAAATTGAAATTGTTCATTAGGGCTGGAAGCGCCGTGTGTGCAATTATTGGTTTGCACATAGCCCAATTGCATAACCATGCCATCAGCATTGGCAACATTACTCACCAACAACTGCGGTGCCGACCAAGTACCGTTGGCATTCAGATTAAAGCGGTATAATCCGCGCACAGCGCCAGTGGCATTGACAGTACCCACTACATAGGCCGAACCCACCAGCTTACTAACACCCAACTGACCAGGCTGGAATGCATTGACCACCCCGCTTTGGGTGCTGACAAGCACGCTGGGATTCAGATTGATATTGGTTGCATTTGCACGCGTATAACCGACACCGCGTTGCAAAATTTGCACCCGGTTGCAGGAGGACAAAACCAACGGTGCCACATCGCTGGCGTTGGCATTGGCCATTACTTGACCTACGGCATCATTTTCATTCACATTTAACCCTATTGCGGTAGCATTGATGGTACCGGAAGCGGCCAGTGTATTCGGCGTCAGGGCATTGACCGCCGCAAAGCCATCACCATAAACAAAAATCAGCGCATTACCTGCGGGATTAAAATTAGCTATGCCGCTGTTGTTTACAAAATTAGCCCCTGTCATCACATGCACGCCGAAATTATTGGGCTGATTATCACTTTCTGCCCCACGAATAGCCAAGGGATGGTTTGCCGCATAAGGGCTGACGCCAGCAACATTTGTGTCGGTTAGATTGGCGCAGCCAAAAGTACCCGCTTGGCGCGCATCGCGCACAATCAAATTGGCCGCACTGCGCAAATCCTGTTGCGCATTCAAACGCTCGGTAGCCACACGATTAAGCTGCTGGGTAGTGAAATAAGTGGAACCGGCAGCAATCAGCACAATCATGCTGATAGCACTGGCTACTAAAAATTCAATCAAGCTGAAACCGGCTTGGTTTTGCCGCCCCAACTGATGAGCATCAACATGAAATTGATTTTGCATCAACACATAACCCCTTAATCAATCTTGTACCGGCAGTACATAACGATATGTCATTGTACCATCAGCATTGGTTGTACCCTGTGCGGCATCAGTGGCATCGCCTACCTGCATACCCCATGAAACGCTAATAATATATTGGGTGGCAGCAGCATTGCAGACACCGGTTTGCGGGTTACCTTTACAAACTTGTGCCGCCAAACTGGTGCGGTTAGGCAATTTATTTTGCAAATCACTACTGAATCGGCAAAGTTGTTGTTGTGCCAAAGTGCTTTTATTAATTGCAGTCCTTTCGGGATAAGTATTCGCCACGCCGGAAGCTGCGCCACCGGCAGCACAATAGGTCAATACATCACCTTTAGCATAGGCAGCATAATCTCTGCTGGTAACGCCAGAAGCGCTCACTTCCAGCGTAGGATTAACCAGCATCCCCTCCATCAGCGTTTGTGCTGCCTGTGCCACCAAAGTCTGATTTTCTGCTTCCTGAACACTGCTTACCGAGCGCAATTGCGCCACCATCAGCGCCAAAACGCCGAAAGCCAGCACAAAAATCGCCACCATGGCCTCAATCAAGGTAGCACCTTGTTGTTTTAAAGGTCGCTCACTTGATACTAAAAAGCGGTTGTGAATTGCGGGAATCACCATTAAATCCTTTTTTAGCCACAACACCAAACATTGTATTTTTAAATTTTATATTTCTTAAGTTGCCGTACAAGCTGCCGGCGCATTGCTTTTAGGGCATACACTCACCCGCCCGCCGGCATCAATCAACAAGGTGGTACTCCGGCGGTTTTTGGCAGCATCATCGGCAGCTAAATCATCACGAAATTGGAAACGAACTAATCCACTGGCCACGGTAGCACCACTACCGTAAACCGAACCGGAATTACTATTCATATAGCCGAATGTGCCATTTGGGTAAAATACCAGAATATTATTATTGGCCGCTGCCGCATTTACTGTACCTACAAAGGTAATGTGACTAAACACCACATCCACATTTTTATTGCCCTGATTGATGGCGGTACTGCGCAACAACTCATCACGACCCGTGTTGTAAGGTAAATTACCCCGAATCGCAAAAGCACTCATCCCCCGCTCATTGGTAGCCGATGCCGGTGTACATGGATTATCAGCCTTGCCATCGGCTTTTACATCGCTATAACACACCACCACCGGCAAATTCAACCGTGCGGCTTCGGTGCGGGCAAAACGGAACAGATTGGCCACCTGATCAGCGCGGTTGGCCACACGGCGGGTATTTAAAAATTCGCTCATATTCGGCAAAGCAATCGCCGCCATAATGGCCAGAATGGCAATGGTCACCATCAGCTCAATCAGGGTAAAGCCATGCTGTTTGCTGTTTTTATTCATAGCCATCCATGGCAAAAGCCATGTCCGTTAAGTCAGAGATAAAGTTATCGCTACCATTGTAAACGAATAGTTAACATCTGAAAAGTTGTTATCTACAGAAGTATATAACACCGTTATTCGTCATCAAAACCACCTTCAGGCAGCACCGCGTTTTCAAATTTGGTGTATTGGCCTTGGAAAGTTAAATATACTTTACCTGTGGGGCCGTTACGGTGTTTGCCGATAATGCACTCGGCCAAGCCTTTGAATTGGGTTTCGGCGTTGTAGTATTCGTCGCGGTACATAAACATAATCAAGTCGGCGTCTTGTTCGATGGCGCCCGATTCGCGTAAGTCCGACATCATCGGCCGTTTGTCGGTGCGCTGCTCTACCGATCGCGACAATTGCGACAAGGCGATAATCGGCACTTGTAGCTCTTTGGCCAGCGCCTTAAGTGAGCGCGAAATTTCACCCAATTCGGAAGCGCGGTTATCGGAGCGGCCGGAGCCGGACATCAATTGCAAATAGTCGAGCACAATCAAGCCCAGCTTGCCGCCTTGCTGCCGTGCCAGCCGCCGGGCGCGGGCGCGCACTTCCAGCGCAGTAAGCCCCGGCGTTTCGTCGATAAACATCGGCGCATCCGACAGCTTAACCACTGCTTCATTCAGCCTGCCCCAGTGTTCGTCTTGCAATTGGCCGGTTTTCAGCACATGCTGATCCAAGCGCCCTACTGAACCCAGCATCCGCATCACCAGCTGTGCGCCGCCCATTTCCATGGAAAACACCGCCACCGGCAGCTTGCCATCAATGGCCACATGTTCGGCAATATTGATGGAAAATGCGGTTTTGCCCATGGATGGCCGCCCGGCCACAATAATCAGGTCGCCCGGTTGCAGGCCGGAGGTTTTGCGGTCTAAATCCAAAAAGCCGGTGGCAATGCCGGTAACATCGTCTTTGTTTTCGCGCGAATACAGTGCATCAATACGCTGCACCACTTCTTGCAGTAAGCCGGGCATGGCCAGAAAGCCTTGTTTGGAGCGGGCGGTGGACTCGGCGATTTGAAACACATTGTTTTCGGCTTCGTCCAGCAATTGCGCCGCTTCTTTGCCTTGCGGGTTGTAGGCACTCCTAGCAATTTCCGTACCGACTTGTGCCAATTGACGCATAATCGAGCGCTCGCGCACAATTTCGGCGTAGCGGCGGATATTGGCGGCAGAGGCGGTGTTTTGTGCCAAATTAATCAGGTATTCAAAGCCGCCAGCCGCTTCAAGGTCTTCACGCCGCTGCAATTCTTCCTGTACGGTAATCACATCAGCCGGGCGCGACAGCTCCACCAATTGCGCAATGGTGCGGAAAATTAGCCGGTGCTCGTGGCGGTAAAAATCGGCTTCGCTCACCACATCGGCAATGCGATCCCAGGCGCTGTTTTCCAGCAGCAAGCCGCCCAACAAAGACTGCTCGGCTTCCATTGAGTGCGGCGGTACCATCAGCTGGCTGGCTTCATCGGCTCTGTCGCTTAAGGCAAAATCATCCATTTGTATCCGTTGCTTTCCATAGACCCCATCTTTAATCACCAATTTTAACACCGCAGGCTGCCGATTTGCGGCACAATCTTACCCTGTATTACAATGTGACTGATTCGGTGCATAATTAAACCGACCCCGTTTCAGGCAGCCTTGATATTATCGAAGCTACCTGAAACAACCCACACCACAACCACACCATTTATAAGGATAGCGATATGGAACACAAATTACCCGTACTGCCCTACGCTTTAGACGCTTTGGCACCGCATTTGTCCAAAGAAACGCTGGAATACCACTATGGCAAGCACCATCAAACCTACATCACCAATCTGAACAATCTGATTAAAGGCACCGAATTTGAAAATGCCGATTTGGAAGAGATTGTAAAAAAATCCAGCGGCGGTTTGTTTAACAATGCGGCGCAAACGTGGAACCACACTTTCTACTGGCTCAGCCTCACCCCCAACGGCCAAGGCAAGCCCGCCGGTGAGTTGGCTGCTGCCATCGATGCCAAATGGGGCTCTTTCGATGCCTTTAAGGCAGAGTTTGACAAAGTGGCCGCCGGCACCTTTGGCTCCGGCTGGGCTTGGTTGGTAAAAAAAGCCGATGGCAGCTTAGACTTGGTGTCCACCAGCAATGCCGCCACCCCGCTGACCACCGATGCAGTGCCGCTGCTGACTTGCGATGTGTGGGAACACGCTTATTACATCGACTACCGCAACAGCCGCCCCAACTACTTGGGCGGATTCTGGAATATTGTAAACTGGGACGAAGTGGCCAAGCGCTTTGCCGCCTAAGCTTTAAACCAGTATAAAAAAACGCTGCCTGAAAACATCAATCCGTTTTCAGGCAGCGTTTTTGATGCTGCAAGCCATGTATCTACTTGGGTTGTAGCATCATATTGTGATTGTGCTGATGCGGCATGGCGGCGGGCATTTTATCGGCGCCGGTTTGCACGGTTACGGTGATCGTTTGCGGTTTGGCCTGTTTGAATTTCAGTGTTAGTGCAAAGGTGTCGCCCACTTTAAGCGGCTTTTTCAAACCCATCAACATCATATGCAAGCCGCCCGGTTGCAGTTTCACCGTTTCACCTGCGGCCACGGCAATGCCGCCGGGTACTTCGCGCATGCGCATCACGCCGTTGTCGTTCACATGGTTGTGCAATTCCACTTTATCGGCTACCGGTGTGCTGCCGCCCACCAATACGTCATCATGGCCGGATTCGTTGTCAATATTCATAAACACGCCGCTCATGGTCATGCCCGGTGCACTGAAGCGCGCCCATGCATTGTCTACTGCCAATGCGCCGCAAGCCAGTGAAAGACTACTGGCCGACAGCAGCAAAGCGCCGATTGCCCATTTTTTCATATTATTTCCTTAGGTGTTAGACTGCCCAAGGAGTGGGCAATCTTTAAAACAAATTTAAGCCGTAATCGCGCCACAAGGCCATCAGCCACATCAGCGCCAGTAAGGTAAGCCCCAAAAACTGGGCTGCCGAGCCCACATCTTTGGCGCGTTTGGCCAGCTCGTGCTTATCCAGCGAAGTATGATCCACCGCTGCCTCGATGCCGGTGTTAATCAATTCCACCATCAGGCTGATCATCGAAGCCATGATTAACAGCATTTTGGTGGCAGGGCCGAAATCAAGCCAGCAGGCCAGAATAATTAAGGTGCCATTGAGCCACACCAATTGGCGGAACGCCGATTCGCTCCAAGCGGCTTTAAAGCCATCAAACGAATAACCGGCGGCATTCACAATGCGGCGGATGCCGGTTTTACCCTTCACGCTAGCGGCATAATTGCCGGATTTTTGCTCGGGTTGCTGCGGTTTGTGCTTCACGATAAACGGGGCTTTCTATGGAGGGGATTGTAGATACAGAGAGGAGATTACGCCAAGGGGAATCGGCGCGGCTGATTGTCGCACCCTTAATACCAATCCTAAAAAATAACCTAACTGCGTTGGCTCGCCTTAGCGCAAAGCGAACGACTTTGTACGGCGCTAAAGCGCCAACAAACTCTGTTCCGTACTAGGTGTACTGTCTTCGGCTCAGCTCAAAGAGAACGATTTACTAGGGCGCTGAAGCACCGAGTAAATCAGTTCCGCCTTGTTATCTTATTTTTTATGATTGGTATAATATAAAAAGTTTTCAGGCAGCCACAAACGTGCGCCACACCGCCAACAGCCACAGCAGCGCCAACATAAACAGGGTGAGGTATTGCGCTGCCGAGCCCACATCTTTGGCGCGTTTGGCCAAATCGTGTTTATCCAGCGAGGTGTGGTCTACCGCTGCTTCGATGCCGGTGTTAATCAATTCCACTGCCAACGACATACACGAGGCCAGAATCAGCACCAGCTGCACCGCCAGCCCAAACGGCAAGCACAAGGCCAGCAGCAATAAGGTGCCGTTGAGCCACAACAGCTGGCGAAAGCCCGCTTCTTCGCAGGCCGCCTTAACGCCATCCCACGAATAACCCAATGCATTGATGATGCGGCGCACGCCAGTTTTGCCTTTCATTTGCGCCGCATAGCTTTGCACATCGGCATAATATTCGTGCGCCTTGTCGCTCACTTCTTGGATATAGCTGGGAATGCTGCGGCCATTGTCGGCCTCGGTATCGGGTTTGGGGGTGGTTTTGTTGTGCGGCATAAGGCCGTTTTCCGTTTTTAATCTTGGTATGATTTTGAAATGCTTTTCAGGCAGCCTTGGCCGCCGCGGCCACCGCATCGGCAAAGCGGGCGGCCACGTCAAAGCCGGTTTGCGCCATGATTTCCTGAAAACCGGTGGGGCTGGTCACGTTCACTTCGGTGAGGTAGTCGCCAATGATGTCCAAACCGGCCAATACAATGCCCCGGCGCTGCAATTCCGGCGCCAGCGCGGTGGCAATTTCACGGTCGCGCGGGCTTAAGGCTTGCGCCACACCTTTACCGCCCGCGGCCAGATTGCCACGGGTTTCGCCGCCTTGCGGAATGCGTGCCAAGGCATAAGGCACCGCTTCGCCGCCAATCACCAGCACACGCTTGTCGCCCGCGCTGATTTCGGGAATATAGCGCTGCGCCATGATGGTGCGCGTATCCAGCCGCATTAACGTTTCCAAAATGCTGCCGATATTGGGGTCGGCCTCGGTTAAGCGGAACACGCCCATGCCGCCCATGCCGTCCAGCGGTTTCACGATAATATCGCCCTCTTTGGCCAAAAACGCCCGCACTTCGGCGGCGCGGGTGGTAATCAGCGTGGGCGCGGTAAATTCGGCAAAATTCAAAATCGCCAATTTTTCGTTGAAGTCGCGCATGGCTTGCCCGCTGTTGAGCACCACCGCGCCCTGCTCTGCCGCCAAGGTGAGCAATTGGGTGGCGTACAGGTATTGCAAATCAAACGGCGGGTCGGTACGCATAATCACCGCATCAAAGCCGCTTAAGGCTGCCTGAACCGGCTGGCCGGATTCAAACCAAGCGTGGTCGTGGGGGTTTTCGGCACCGATAAAGGTAAACGGCGCGGCAACAGCCACCACTTGGCCGTTTTGTACGCTCAGCTGTGCCGACAGCGTGTGCGACAAGTGCCAGCCACGGGCGGCCATTTCGCGCATCATGGCATAGGTGGTGTCTTTATAGGTTTTAAAACCGGCCATAGGGTCGGCAATAAACAGGATGTGCATGCTAAACCTGCTTTCTTAAGGCGGGATTAAACCGGCTTGAATGGGGATTTTAGAGGCTGCCTGAAACTTTCAGGCAGCCTTTTTTTAAAAATCAAACAGCTTATTTCAACACCCGAATCCCCACTGCATCGCGCACCTGATCCAGCAGCAAACGCGCTTGGGCGCGGGCTTTAGCGGCACCAGTTTGCAGGATGGCTTCGATTTCGCCGGGGTTGGCCATCAATGCTTGATAGCGCTCGCGCTTGGGTGCCAATTCGGTGTTGATGTTGGCGGCAAGCATTTTTTTGGCCTCGCCCCACGCCAAGCCTTCGGCCAGCATCTGGGTGAACTCGGCGGTTTGTGCCGGGGTGGCAAAAGCTTTGTAGATTTCAAACAGCGGGCTTTCGTCGGGGCTTTTCGGCTCGCCCGGCTCTTTAAGGTTGGTAACGATTTTGTTCACCGCTTTTTGCAGCTGCTTTTCGCTGTCGAATAAGGGAATGGTGTTGCCGTAGCTTTTGCTCATTTTGCGCCCGTCTAGCCCCACCAAGGTTTCCACTTCTTCGTCGATTTGCACTTCAGGCAGCGTAAACAGCTTGGCAAAACGGTGGTTGAAGCGCTGGGCGATGTCCCGCGCCATTTCCACATGCTGGATTTGGTCGCGCCCCACCGGCACTTTGTGGGCGTTGAACATCAAAATATCCGCCGTCATCAAAATGGGGTAGCTGTAGAGCCCCATTTCAATTTGGTGGTCTTGATCTTCTTGGCCTTTATCGAGATTGTCTTGCACGGCCGCTTTGTAGGCGTGGGCGCGGTTCATCAGGCCTTTGGCGGTGATGCAGGTGAGTATCCAGTTTAGCTCCAGAATCTCGGGGATGTCGCTTTGGCGGTAAAAGGTGGTGCGTGCCGGATCCAGCCCGCACGCCAGCCAAGTGGCGGCCACGGCGCGGGTAGACTCGTGAATCAGCGCCGGGTCGTGGCATTTGATGATGCCGTGGTAGTCGGCCAGAAAGAAAAACGATTCGGTATCGGCCTTTTGGCTGGCGGCAATGGCCGGGCGGATGGCGCCGACATAGTTGCCCAGGTGCGGAATGCCGGTGGTGGTCACGCCGGTGAGGACGCGTTGTTGGGGTTTACTCATAAGAAAGCCACTGTTATTAATCAAAATAAAATTATTACAAAATATTTTTCAGGCAGCCTAATCATTAGCCAGGCTGCCTGAAAATATTATTCCGCCGCTTGCCGGTAAAACACAAAGCCCACTGCCGCGCCTTGGCGTTTCGGGGTGTTGATTTGCACTTCGCGCCCTTCGGCATTGCGGTACAAAACATAATGCGCCCGGCTCACTTCGCCCTGTTCGGCCACGGCAAAACCGGCCTGCGCCAAAGCGGCTTGCAAGGCTCGGATTTCGGCGGGGTCGTAGACATCGTAGCCCAGCCGTGCTGCATCCGCTTGGCCGTGCTGCACGCCCACCCAGCTGATGTTGCGTGGCGGCGCGGCGTTATCGCCATAGTTGCGCACGCTTGCCTCGCCGCCGGTGTCCGCACCATAAGGCCGGAAACCATAGGCAGCCACAGCGCTATCAATGTCGCTGTCGATGCGGCTCCATGCCAACAACTGCGCCAACGGCACCGGTGCGGCCAGCGCCGTTTGCAGCGCCAGCAATAATCCGGCGGCGATGATGCCGCGCTTCATGCCGCACCCGCCGGTGCAGCGCTTTGTTCCAGCTCAATCGACGCGGCCAGCAGCGACAGGCGCGCCATCACGCCATACACATACAGGCGGTTGCTTTCGCATTCGTCGGTACGGTGGGTTTGCGGCAGGCCTAAGCTTTCCCATTGCTCAAACGCCCGCTTGCTTTGCGCCAGCGCTTGCGGGTCGTCGTCGCCCGCGCCACTGGTGGCGATATTGCCTTGCAAAGGCACAAAACGCATACCGGAAGCATTGAGGTTTTCATCGGTGCCGCGCCCTTCGTGCACGCGGAAAAAGCCGCCCACCACGAAGCGGTCCATCATATACACCACCGGCTCGGCCACGGCGCCGTGCAAGGTTTCGTAAGTATAAATGCCTTCTTGCACAATCACTTCGGTAACCGCCAGCCCTTCTTTTACTTTGGCCATTTTATTGCGGTTTTTGCGGTTGAGGCTGCGCACTTCATCGGCGGATTTCACGCTCATCACGCCCATGCCATAGGTGCCTGCATCGGCTTTTACAATCACAAACGGCGCGTCGCTAATGCCTTTTTCATCGTATTTGGCCTGAATTTTGGCCAGCAGGCGCTCTACTGCGGCCGCCAGCTGCTCTTCGCCTTCGCGCTCTTGAAAATCCAAGCCGCTGATTTTTTCGAAATAAGGGTTAACCGTCCATTCATCGATGCCCACCAGCGCGGCAAATTCGGCGGCCACGCCGTTGTAGGCGGCGAAATGGTCGGTTTTGCGGCGGGTAATCCAACCGCCGTGCAAAGGCGGCAACACCACTTGACCCAAACCTTGCAGAATTTCCGGCACGCCGCCGGATAAATCGTTGTTCAGCAGCACCAAGCACGGCGAAAAGCCGTCGGCCAGATGCAGGCGCTCGCGCGTACGCTGCACCGGCTCCAGCACAATGGTGTCGCCCAAGGCGGTTTCCAGCTCGGTGGCGGCGGTGATTTCCGGATTCAGGCTGCCTAGGCGTACTTCAAACCCGGCATGACGCAAAATCTGACTTAAGGCATACACGTTTTGCAGGTAAAAAGTGTTGCGGGTGTGGTTTTCCGGAATCAGCAGCACCGAGCGGGCGGTTTCGCAAGCACGCTCCACCGCGTCTTGCGCCGCCGCCGCCGCCAAGGGCAGAAATTGCGGATTCAGGTTGTTAAAGCCGCCCGGAAACAAATTCATGTCGATGCTGGCCATTTTGTAGCCGCTGTTGCGAATGTCGACCGAGCCGTAAAACGGCGGCGTGTGTGCGCGCCATTGAGCGCGGAACCAGGCTTCGATTTGCGGCTGTTTTTCCAGAATGGCACGCTCAAACGCCTGTAAATCGGCAAGGCGGTTGGCGGCAATGGCGGGCAAAGTCATGGTGCTTATTCCTTGTGTGGCAGCGCCGGTGCGCAGCATCGGCGCATTATACAAGAGTGCGGCGGTTTTGGCTGCGCCGCCGCAAAAGTTGCTTGCACCTAAAAAGGCTGCCTGAAAAACAAAATAAGACAATTTGTCTAAAATAAACCATAAAAATACCAAAGATATTTTTTATTACCTGTTTTTAGACATTTTGCTTGTCAACCCGCCAGCGGCGCATTATGATGCCATGCAACAAGCTACCTTTATAAAGCCCAAAACCATGAGCGCACAAACCCTTTACCACAAACTTTGGCACAGCCACGTTGTCCGCGAAGAGGCCGACGGCACCGCCCTGCTCTATATCGACCGCCATTTGGTGCACGAAGTCACCAGCCCGCAAGCATTTGAAGGGCTGAAGCTGGCCGGGCGCAAGCTGTGGCGCATCGACAGCGTGGTGTCCACCGCCGACCACAATACCCCCACCGACCATTGGGACGAAGGCATTAAAGACCCGATTGCCAAGCTGCAAGTGGACACACTGGATCAAAACATCAAAGCCTTCGGCGCACTGGCGTATTTTCCGTTTAAAGACATCGGCCAAGGCATTGTGCATGTCATGGGGCCGGAGCAAGGCGCCACTTTGCCGGGCATGACGGTGGTGTGCGGCGACTCGCACACCTCCACCCACGGCGCGTTTGGCGCTTTGGCGCACGGCATCGGCACTTCCGAAGTAGAGCATGTGATGGCCACCCAGTGCATCACCGCCAAAAAATCCAAAACCATGCTGATTGAAGTTTCAGGCAGCCTTAAGCCCGGCATCACCGCCAAAGACGTGGCCTTATATATTATCGGCCACATCGGCACCGCCGGCGGCACCGGCTATGCCATCGAATTTGGCGGCACGGCAATTCAAAGTCTGTCGATGGAAGGCCGCATGACCTTATGCAATATGGCCATCGAAGCCGGCGCACGCTCCGGCTTGGTGGCGGTAGACGCCACCACCATTGATTATGTGAAAGGCCGCCCGTTTGCACCGCAAGGCGCCGATTGGGACAAAGCCGTGGCCTACTGGCAAACCTTGGTGTCCGACCCTGGCGCCGAATTCGACCAAGTGGTACGTTTAAACGGCGCCGACATCGAGCCGCAAGTCACTTGGGGCACCTCACCGGAAATGGTGCTCGACATCAGCGGCCAAGTGCCCAACCCTGCTGATGAAGCCGATGCGGTTAAGCGCGAAGGCATGGAGCGGGCGCTGAAATACATGGGCTTGCAGGCGGGCACGCCGCTGAGCGAAATCCCGGTAGATGTGGTATTTATCGGCTCTTGCACCAATAGCCGCATCGAAGACTTGCGCGCCGCCGCCGCCGTGGCACAAGGCCGCCGCAAAGCCGACAATGTCAACCGTGTGCTGGTGGTGCCCGGCTCCGGGCTGGTGAAGCAGCAAGCCGAAGCCGAAGGATTGGACAAAATTTTTACCGCCGCCGGTTTTGAATGGCGCGAGCCGGGTTGTTCCATGTGCTTGGCCATGAATGCCGACCGCCTAAACCCGCAAGAGCGCTGCGCCTCCACCTCCAACCGCAATTTTGAAGGCCGCCAAGGCAACGGCGGGCGCACCCATTTGGTGAGCCCCGCCATGGCCGCCGCCGCCGCCGTAACCGGGCATTTTACCGATGTACGGGCATTGGGTTAAACCGTTCAGGCAGCCCTACTCTTGATCAACTGATGAAGTAAGGTCAAAAAATGAGAATTTTTTTAACGGTTATTGTTCTGGCGCTTTCTGCCTGCACCATGACATCTTTTGATGGACGCGATTTCTTTGATGTCCGCAAACCCGCAGCAGAAGAAAAGCAGCAAGCACAAGCGGCAATTAATCAGGAATTGTCGCAGGAAACCACCGAACAGTTAGCGCAACGGGTTTATTTGGATGCCAAAAACAAATACGAAGGCCGGTTTCTTGATAAATGTACTTTTATATCTCAGGTAAAAAAGCAGGGTACAGAAGTTGTTATTGTTCATTTACTGCACGATGACCGCTGCGGCAACCAAACCCATCAAATGACCACCCAACAAATCCGGCAATTGTCCGAACGATTGCGTGTATCCAGAATCCACGAAATCAAGCAGTCGCCACACGCTGTGCTCGCAATCCGCAAAGGTGTTATTCAAACTTACGAATACTATTTGCTGCCTGAAAACAAATTAATCGCAAAAGAAAGTATTAGCAAAAAAGATTTTGAATAAACAAAATAAATTGAGAAGAAATATCCACAGCGTTGATAACCTTCTTCAGAAACTCAGGCCAAGGCTATAACAACAGCCGCTCAACAATAACCAAATAATTGCGTTTTTCCCCAAGCCTTGGCATGATAAGCACGCAGCTTTACTGCAAACTTTCGTTTTAATCCAATTAAAGGACTAAGCATCATGAAAAAATTTCTGCTGATCGCCGTAGCCGCCATGACCGTATTGGCCGGTTGCAACACCGTTAAAGGTGCTGCGCAAGACGTACAAAAAGTGGGCACTAAGGTAGAGCAATCTGCCGAACGCCACGGCGCCGAGTAATACCCAGCCTCAAAAACAACCTAACTGCGTTGGCTCGCCTTGCCGTATATTGATACTGTCTGCGGCTCACCGCCTTGTTATCTTATTTTTGAGGCTCGGCATAACCTGCCTTTTCCTATTTCAGGCAGCCCTCAAGGCTGCCTGAAAACCAAACGCCACTAAAGAAAATGCCATGAAAGCCTTTACCGCCCTCACCGCCCTGGTGGCACCCTTGGATCGAGCCAATGTCGACACCGACGCCATTATCCCGAAGCAGTTTTTAAAATCCATCCAGCGCGCCGGTTTCGGCCCCAATGCCTTTGACGAATGGCGCTATCTGGACCACGGCGAGCCGGGCATGGACAACAGTCGCCGCCCGCTTAACCCCAATTTTGCGCTCAACCAAGCCCGCTACCAAGGCGCACAGGTTTTGCTCACGCGCAAAAATTTCGGCTGCGGCTCCAGCCGCGAACACGCACCGTGGGCGCTGGACGACTACGGTTTCCGCGCCATCATCGCCCCCAGCTTTGCCGATATTTTCTTTAATAATTGCTATAAAAACGGCCTATTGCCGATTGTGCTGCCGGAAAGCACCGTAGAAGCCCTATTTCAAGCCGTGGCCGCAGAAGAAGGCTACTGCCTCCATATTGACCTGGCCGCCCAAACCGTGACCACACCTGCAGGCGAAACCTTTGTCTTTGAGATTACCGAGCACCGCAAACACTGCCTGCTCAACGGCCTCGACGAAATCGGCCTTACCCTGCAACACGCCGCCGACATCAAGGCTTTTGAAGCCCAGCATAAAGCCGCACAGCCGTGGCTGTATCAGGCTTGAGGATTTAACAAAGGCTGCCTGAAAAAGTTTCAGGCAGCCTTTTATAGTGAATTAAATTTGAACCAATACTGCGTTGCCTCGCCTTGCCGTACGTGTGTACTGTCTGCGGCTCACCGCCTTGTCTTGATTCAAATTTAATCCACTATATTACTGCGCCGGAGGAAAGCCCATGTCGTTGTTAAAAAAACTGTTTGGCGGCAAAAACCAGCCGATGAGCTGGCGCGATTTCACCTTGCACTACGCCGAGCAATGCCAACAGCAACTGGATATTCAGCCCGAAATCGAATGGGGCGATGACCTGAAAAACACCACCGTACACATTGTTTTGCCCAACGGTACCCAAACTGCATCCTATCTGGGCAATTACTACCGCCTATACCAACAACAACCCGATATGCTGGACAGCATTATGCGCCAAGCCACCGGTGCGCTGGCGCAAATGGGTGCCAACACGGCGGATAAACCCGATACCGCCACCCAAAAGCAGCATATTTTCCCAGTGATCAAAAACACCGAATGGCTGGCCACCACGCAAGCCCAGTTGAAAAACATGCCTGGCGCTGTTGTCGACGATATATTCATTATCGAGCCCTTAGTGGGCGATTTATTGCTTACCTATGTGATAGACGATGCACAGGCCATGCGGTTTTTGGCAGCCGCAGAAGCCCAAGAACTGGGACTGGGCGACCAAGCCACACTGTGGGATCAGGCCAGCACCAATCTGCAACGTTATGCCGCCAACAAAGTGGCCGCACACCGTTTGTCACCGCAACACAGCTTGCATCAGCTCACGCTGGACAACACCTACGATGCCAGCCTGCTGCTGTTTATTGGCTATTTGATTGACGCATTGCAGCTGTCTTTGCCCGGCCACCCGGTGATTGCCGTGCCCGCCCGCAACGAATTGCTGCTGTGCGGTGCAAACGATGCTGCTGCTGTGGCCGAAATGAAACAAAAAGTGGCCGCCATCGGCACCGACAGCGGCTATCTGATTTCCAGCCAACTTTATCAGCTCAAAGCAGACACGCTGGGTCTGTTTCAATCCCATTAACCCTGAACGGAAATACCCCATGACCCATCATATTGCCATTTTGCCCGGCGACGGCATCGGCCCCGAAATCATCACCCAAGCCGTGCGCGTGCTCGACCGCCTGATTGCCGACGGCCTTGATGCCAGCTATCAATATGCTCCCTTGGGCGGCGCCGCCTATGACCAATACGGCGCCCCCTACCCCGAAGCCACCCAAACCCTGTGCCGCAGCGCCGATGCCGTACTTTTGGGCGCAGTGGGCGGCCCGCAATACGACAATCTGGAGCGCCCTTTACGCCCCGAGCGCGGCCTGCTGGCCATCCGCAAAGATTTGAATTTGTTTGCCAATCTGCGCCCGGCGATTTTGTACAAAGAATTGGCCAACGCCTCTACACTCAAACCCGAAGTGGTGGCCGGGCTGGATATTCTGATTGTGCGCGAGCTCACCGGCGATATTTACTTTGGCGAGCCGCGCGGCATCGGCACCAATGCCGCCGGCGAGCGCGAAGGCGTCAACACCATGCGCTACAGCGAGAGCGAAATCCGCCGCATCGGCCATATTGCCTTTCAGGCAGCGCAAAAACGCGGCAAAAAACTGTGCTCTGTCGACAAAGCCAATGTGCTGGAAACCACCGAATTGTGGAAGCAAATCATGAACGAGCTGGCCGCCGACTACCCCGATGTGGCGCTCACCCACATGTATGTCGACAACGCCGCCATGCAATTGGTGAAAGCACCTAAGCAATTTGATGTGATGGTTACCGGCAATATCTTCGGCGATATTTTGTCCGATCAAGCCTCGATGCTCACCGGCTCCATCGGCATGTTGCCTTCGGCCTCGTTGAACGAAAGCGGCAAAGGCCTATACGAGCCTTCGCACGGCTCCGCACCCGATATTGCCGGGCAAAACAAAGCCAATCCGCTGGCCACCATTTTGTCGCTGGCGATGCTGCTGCGCTACAGCCTGGGCAACGAGGCCGCTGCCTTGCGGGTGGAAAACGCCGTGGGCAAAGTATTGGCACAAGGCGTGCGCACCGGCGATATTTTTGAAGATGGCTGCACGCTGGTAAGCTGCAGTGGCATGGGCGATGCAGTACTGGCCGCCCTGTAAAGCCGATTGCCGATACCAAGCGCATTGCGTATGATTTTAGGCTGCCTGAAGCGTTCAGGCAGCCTGATTGGTTTTTAATACACCACATGAAGCTAATACAAGACATCCATATCCTCGACCGCTGGTGGCGCTACCGGCAGCACAATGCCGCCGCCAAGCTGCCCGCCCACAGTCTCGACTGCCCCGGCTGCGGCTTAAGTTTGACCGTACCGCCGCTGGCGCAAGGGCAGGCCGCGGCCTGCCCGCGTTGTCGCCATCCCTTGGTGCGGGTGGAGCGCAACCCGTTTCGCGCGCCGCCGGCTTTGGCCAGCGCAGCGCTAATTTTAATGTTGTTGGTCTACAGCCAATTGTTTATATTGGTGGAGCTGTCAGGCGTGTATGCCTATTTAACGCTGCCTGAAATGGTGCGGGTGCTGTTGGCACAGGATTTCGGCTTTCTGGCCGAAGTGATGCTGGCGCTCACCTTCGGCACCCCGGCGCTGTTTTGCCTGCTGTGTTTGTATGTTTACGGCGCGCTGGCTTATCAACAGCGCCTGCCCGGCCTGCTCTACGCCACGCGCCTGTTGGTGCGTTTGCGCAGCTGGATGATGGTGGACGTGTTTTTTATTTCTACGCTGGTGGCCTACATCAAGCTGGCCAGTGTGGCGCACGTTACTTTCGGCCCGGCTTTCTGGCTGATGTTTGCCCTGGCGGTGTTGCTGCTGCGCACCGCCCAGCTTATTCCCGAACATTGGGTGTATTTTCAGATTCAGCGCTTGTCCGGCCGCGACCCGGCCAAATTATTGCGCACCCCCCACACCCTCAATTGCAGCGAATGCCTCTACCACCAGCCGGCCAACCGCAGCCGCTGCTCCGTGTGCGGCTCGATGCTGCACCGCCGCCGCCCGCACAGCCTACGCATCAGCAGCGCTTTTTTGCTGGCGGCACTGATTTTGTATTTTCCGGCCAATCTGCTGCCGATTATGATTTCCAGCAACCCGCTCAATACTGAAATCAACACGATCTTAGACGGCATTGCCTATATGTGGCGCACCGGCGACAAGCTGATTGCGGTGATTATTTTCAGCGCCAGCGTGGCGGTGCCGGTGGTAAAAATCATCGCCATGATGGTATTGCTGTATTCTGCCCAGGTGCGCCCTTTGCTCAGCCATATGCGGCTGGCATGGCTATACCGCTTTACCGAATCGGTGGGGCGCTGGTCGATGGTGGATATTTTTGTGATTATTATTTTGATGGCATCCTTTCGCACGCCGCTGGCGCGTGTCACCGCCGGGCCCGCGGCGGTGTATTTCTGCCTGGTGGTGCTGCTCACCATGTTTGCCGCCCAATAT
The DNA here is from genome assembly GCF_016894345.1 of Paralysiella testudinis. Classification (GTDB taxonomy): domain Bacteria; phylum Pseudomonadota; class Gammaproteobacteria; order Burkholderiales; family Neisseriaceae; genus Paralysiella; species Paralysiella testudinis. The sequence goes on along the minus strand of NZ_CP069798.1, from coordinate 1,507,194 downwards.
TTCGACCCACGCCTGCTTTGGGATAAAATACACGCACCGGCCAAACCCAGCCGCCACCCTCATACACACCGGCCTGCCTACACCCTTATCAAGAAAACCGCGCCCACACCATGAAAAAAAACGCTTCTGCCAATCCCAGCGCCACCGTTAGCCAAACCTCGCCGTTCAGCTCGGTGGTGTGGCTGATTCCGCTGTTGGCCTTGATTACCGGCGCTTGGCTGCTGATTCAGCATGTGCGCAGCACCGGCCCTGAAATTACGCTTTACACCGACAATGCCGAAGGCATTGAAGTCAACAACACCGTGATTAAAGTGCTCAACGTCACCGTAGGGCGCGTCACCAGCATCAAACTGCGTGACGACGAAAAAGGCGTAGAGCTCACCGCACAGCTTTCTGCTGATGTGAAAGATTTAATGCGCCAAGATACCCAGTTTTGGATTGTGAAGCCGCGCATCGACCAAAGCGGCATTACCGGCCTGAATACGCTGGTTTCCGGCGCCTATATCGCCTTCACCCCCGGCCACAGCGATAAAAACGCCGACACCTTCCAACTGGCTGATTTGCCGCCGGTTACCGCCATCGGCCAAAGCGGCCTGCGCCTGCGCCTGCAAAGCCACAGCGACAAAATGCTGGGTGCAGGCAGCCCCGTGCTTTATGGCGACATCAATGTAGGCCAAGTGGAAAGCGCCAACTTCAACCCGCGCGAACGCGTGGTGTACTACCAAATCTACATCAACAGCCCCAATGAAGAATTGATTGGCCGCGATGTGCATTTTTGGCTGCAAACCGGCCTGAAAATCGAAGCCAGCGGCGGCGGCATTAAAATCGATTCCGCCCCGCTGCCCGCGCTGATTTCCGGCGCCATCGCCTTTGCCGCCCCAGCACAAGGCAAGGGCGCTGCCGTTGACAACAACACCGAATTCACCCTCTACAACAGCCGCAGCGAGCTGGATAACCTGCCCAGCGAACGCGCCTTATACTATGTGGCGTTTTTCCGCCAATCGGTGCGCGGCTTGGCCGTGGGCGCCCCGGTGGAATACAAGGGCTTAAACATCGGCACCGTGGCCGAAGTGCCCTATTTCGAGCGCAACGACAGCCATCAGCTGTTTGCCAACGGCTGGGTGCCGGTGCGCATCCGCCTGGAGCCTGCGCGCATGGAAATCAATGCCAGCGAACAAAGCCATCAAGTTTGGCAAAGCCAAATTCAGGCAGCCATGAATAAGGGGCTGGTGGCCACATTGGCCAGTGGCAATCTGCTTACCGGCAACCTGTATGTGGAGCTGAGCGATGCGCCTTCCAGCCAAGCTGCCCTGCGCCCACAAACACTTTACCGTGGCGACACGGTAATTGGCAGCCGCAGCGGCGGCCTTGATGCCCTGCAAAACCAATTGTCCGACTTACTGGCCAAATTCAACAAACTGCCGCTGGAGCAAACCATCGCCGAGCTCAACGGCAGCCTGAAAGAATTGCGCACCCTGTTGGCACAGCCGCAAACACGCCAACTGTCGCAAGAATTAAACCACACCCTGCGCGAATTACAGCAAACCTTGCAAGGCGTGTCGCCCGGTTCGCCACTCTATAGCGATGTGCAATCCACCCTAAAAAACCTCGACCGCACCCTACAAGACGCCCAGCCCACCCTGCGCACGCTCAAACAACAGCCCAACGCGCTGATTTTCAGCCCCGGCGCCAACGACCCGATACCGAAAGGAGTGCGCTGATGCCTCGTCGCCTGATTGATTTAATGCTGCACCATCGCCGTCATATTGCCCTGCTGGCCACCACCACAGTGCTGGCCGCCTGCGCCAGCCCCGCGCCCCAATACTACCGCCTACCCCACAGCGACTACCGCCTGCCGTCCACACCGCCCAATGCAGTGCTGCAAGTAGTGCTGAACGACAGCCTTGACAACAACGGCCTGGTTTACCAAAGCACCCCCACGCAACTGCATTTTGCCCGCCAGCACCAATGGGGCGAAGCCTTGGCACCGGCCATGGCCAAATCACTGGCCAACACCTTAAACCAACAGCCGAGCCGCTACCGCTACACCATACAGCGCAGCCCCGGCCTGCCCGTGCTCACCGTGCATGTGGAAGCCTTCCAAGGCCAATACAACGGCCATACCCGCATTGCCGGCTACACCAGTTGGTCGGACGCGGCACGGCGTGGCCGCAACTTTGCCGTGGAAACGCCCCAACACGGCGACGGCTATGCCGCCATGGTGGATTCGCTGAATATTGGCTTACAGCAAGTGGCCGTCGAAATCGGCGAATAATACCCACTGCAAATCATCACCAATCTGGGGAGGAAATCATGCTAAAAACCATAGGCATGCTGATTTTACTGGCCGGCTTGGCCGCAATTGTGGTCGACTGGTTTGATTTATGGCCGGCTCTGCAACACTGGCTGCACCAATGGGACAACCGCACCGCTTGGGTGATTAAAATCGGCACCGTACTCCTAGGCGCCGCCCTGTTTATGGCGGCCTGCGCCCATTCATCACAAGATGATTAGGCCAATTCACTGCTATTTGGCTGTGTGTTCATCTGGTTAACTGGAGTTACGCACTTTAATGAAAGTACAGCAATTTACAAACTATTTTGTTCGGCTGTCTGAAACGAAAAATCCGTGCAGCCCACCCCTTGGCGCAGCCGAACGAAACGTGGTTTTGGCGGAAATAAGGGCGGTCCGGAGCGAAGCGACTAGCGCCCGCCGCCAAAACCATGTGTAGTGAGGGCAGTTTGGCGTAGCCAAACCTGCAACCGGGGTCGCCTTTCTTTTGCTTACTTTGCTTTGGCGAAGCAAAGAAAAGTAAGTGGCCGCGCGGCCATGAAGCGCAAAGTAAAACGATAAGGAAACGCATAAAAAACACAGCCAGTTTTTAAATAAGTCACTTCACTTTGATCTGCCATTGCAGGTAGCCTTTAATCAGCAAGTGCGTAACTTCAACTGGTTAAAATATTTTCAGGCAGCCTTTAAAGGCTGCCTGAAAAATAATCTTATCTTGATTGATTCAATATCCGCTTAATCCACCACCCGCTCATGCGGCAAGCGCCCAGCCCAGTCACACACAAACTGCCATGCCACCCGTCCGGAGCGACCGCCACGCGCGAGCGACCAATTCAAAGCCGCTTGGCGGGCGGTGTCGTCCATGGCCAAACCGGCCTCGTCCAGCCAGCTTTGCACTGCGGCCAAATACGCTTCTTGGTCAAACGGATAAAAACTCAGCCACAAGCCGAAGCGGTCGGACAACGACACTTTTTCTTCCACCACCTCTTTCGGATGCACCTCGCCACGCACGCCGGTGGTGGCGATATTATCGGCCATGTATTCCGGCATCAAATGGCGGCGGTTGGAGGTGGCGTACACCAGCACATTATTGCTGCGCTGCGACAAGCCGCCATCCAGCGCGGTTTTCAGCGCCTTATAGGCATCGTCGCCCTCTTCAAACGACAAATCGTCGCAAAACACAATAAACTTCTCCGGCCGCGCCGCCAGCAAACCCAGCAAATACGGCAGTCCCACCAAATCGCTTTTATCCACCTCCACCAAGCGCAGCCCGGCGTCGGCGTATTCGTGCAACAAAGCCTTCACCAATGAAGATTTACCGGTGCCGCGCGCGCCGGTCATCAGCACATTATTGGCCGGGCGGCCTTGCAAAAACTGCTCGGTATTGCGCACCAACCGCTGCATTTGCCCATCCACCGCCGCCAAACGGCTCAGGCCGAAGGTGTGCGGCCGCGGCAGGCTTTCGAGCACACCCTTATGGCCGATGCGCTGCCAGCGGTAGGCCAGTGCACGCCAATCTGGCTCGGTTTGCTCCGGCGGCAGCCACGCATCCAGCCGCCGCAACACCGAGGCTGCTTGTTGCAAAAAACGTTTTAATTTCATTATTTATCCGTTTCTATATGGTATGCAAAACCACTGTCAGCAATTATATAAGGCTGCCTGAAACAACGTTTATACTTAGTATAAACGCACTTTTACCACACCCGGCAGCATCCTGCTTTGGCATCATGTACAAATCTGTTATTGTACGATTTCTTCGCCTTGCCGATTGTCATCATGACCAAGTCCAACCCTCATATCCGCCACACCCACCGCTATCTACTGTGCAGCTTAGCCTTGAGCAGCCTGGCTTTCGCCAACGATGCCGCCTTGCAATGCACCTTGCTCAGCAACAATGCCGCCCGCTTGGCCTGCTTCGATACCGTTTACGCCACTCATTTCCCGCCTGCCGCGCCCCTGCCCACAGCGCAAAACGCCAAACCGGCACTGGATTTGGTGCAAACCGTGAGCAGCAGCATCGACAACAAAGAAGCCACCCCGATATTGAGCACCCCGCAAGTGGTGCCCAGCCCCACTTTGGCGGCGGCGGCCGAAGCCTACACACCCTTAAGCAAGCTTTTCGATCTGGATCAAAACGACCCCGGCGGCATCCTCACCGTGCGCGCCCACCATCCTATGTATTTACTGCCCGGCTGGTTTAACAGCAATCCGAACTACCGCATGCAAAGCCCCACCCAAGCCTTGGTTACCAACACCCCAGACGAGCAGAAAAAAATCGAAGCCAAGATGCAGATTTCGTTTAAAACCAAAATCGCACAAGATTTGTTTAAAACCCGCGCCGATTTGTGGTTTGGCTACACCCAGCAAGCGCATTGGCAAGTATACAACGGCTTTACCTCCGCCCCCTTTCGCAACACCGACTACGCCCCCGAGATTTTCCTAACCCAGCCGGTAAAAGCCGACCTGCCCGGCAATGGCCGCCTGCGCATGCTTGGCGTGGGTGCCATCCATCAATCCAACGGCAAATCCGATCCGCTAAGCCGTTCGTGGAACCGCATCTACGGCATGGCCGGCATGGAATGGGGCAAACTCACCGTAATGCCACGCGTGTGGTGGCGCATTCCCGAGCCCGCCAGCGACGACAACAACCCCGACATCAACCGCTATTTAGGCTACGGCGACGTACGCCTGCAATACCGCTTCGACAACAGCCAAACCCTCGGCAGCACCCTGCGCCTCAACCCCAAATCGGGCAAAGGCAGCATGCAAGTGGACTACACCTTCCCCGTGGCGGGCAAACTCAAAGGTTATGTGCAAGGCTTTTACGGCTACGGCGAAAGCCTACTCGACTATAACCACAAACACCGCAGCATCGGCATCGGCCTGATGATGAACGACTGGGACGGTTTTTAAACCACATCCAAAACACAAACAAAAAACCCCTGATAAAATCAGGGGTTTTTTACTAAAGCTGGCGGAAGCGGTGAGATTCGAACTCACGGAGGGCTATCAACCCTCGACGGTTTTCAAGACCGTATTTTATAATTTAAATTATTGATTTTTAAAGGCTTAACTTCCTGCAAACCAAGTTAAACCAAGCCTATTCAGGCACAATCAAGTCACAATTTTGGCACAGTAAGGCACTACCCCGGCCACGCCCCAACCAACCCCTTATGCCGCGCCCGGCAATCATTATACTGATGCACCACGCCCAACGCCCAAGGTAGCACATCCGCACCTGTCGCACCCGCCAATGGTTGCAACGGTGGGCAAGGTTGCGCCAAGTCGGCGGGCGGTTTAAACCCATCGTGCTCGATAAAGACGCCAAAACCCACCTTGATTCCACCAGCGGCAAGCCTTATGCCGGCTGCTACGTCAACGCCAAAATCGACATCTGGGCACAAGATTCGCAATACGGCAAACGCATCAACGCCGGCCTCAGCGGCGTGCAATTTATCCGCCACGGCGAGGCCTTCGGCGGCGGCGCACCCGCTACCGAAGCCGACTTCGCCGACCTCGCCGTCGCCGACGATGAAGACGAAGAAGCACTGGTTTAACCGCAACACAGGCCGTCTGAATTCAGACAGCCTCACGATACACAACCTTGAATCTGCAAAACGTTGCGGTTCGCAAAATTTTGCAGATTCAATTTACAAGTTTTACTTTAAAAGTTAAGATAGCTAAACCCTAAAGAAACAACCCTCAAAACGGCGGACGTGGGTCACCCATCCAAGAGCAGGTATACAGCCCTGCCACCCACCGAAGCCTCCCCCCTCAAATGTCAGGTAGACAAACTTTCAAGCGGAACTTGAAAAATTGAAAGCTACAACTATCTTTTTCACAACATCAAACCACAGAAGGAGATAAACATGAAACGCACATTCAACGAAGGCTGGGACGGCAACATCCACCAAGAAGGATGGGAAGGCGACGCCCCGAAGCGTATTACCAACGAAGGCTGGGATGTCTAAGTGATTGAAGCGATCATAATATTAGCCGGGCTAGGTACCTGTATTGCAACAGTATACCTAGCCTTTTTTGCCAGTAAGCAGCTTGCAGAACAACGGTTACACCACAAACAAAAATCAACTGTTGAACTACTTATTTCCAATAACAATAACCCATTTTATCGAGAAACCCGTAAAAAATATGTTGATATGCGGCGTAATAATGAAAATTTCACAGCACTTGCCTGTAAATTCAACGAAATGGGAGAGCATGAAGGAAAAACTCAACCATTTTAGCTGTACTCAACTCTATTGAATTTATTTACGTGGGTATTAAAGAAAATATATTTGATGAAGCTGTTTATAAACGCATGAGCAAAAGTAGTGTTGTCAAAGATTGGAAAACCCTAAAACCATATATCATGGAATTGCGCCGCATCAATGACAATAACGATAAATTGTTTTGTGAATTTGAATGGCTCGCCAACAGATGGATAAAAGAAGACCAAGCCGCCTAACCTGGCGGTTTTTAATTGCCCAGCCGAAAGAAACAGGCCGTCTGAATTCAGACGGCCTTATTACAGAAAGGAAACCAAATGAACCGCAATATCGCCCCCTTCGGCTTGCGCCTGCCCGAAGAATTAAAAGCCTGGCTCAAACAGCAGGCCGCACAAAACCACCGCTCGCTCAACAGCGAAATATTGGCGCGCCTGGAAGCAAGCAGAAAAGCGGTTTTATAATCTGCAAAACACTGCGGTTCGCAAAATATTGCGCGTTCGATTTACAAGCAAGGCTTTAAAAGTTAAGATAGCTAAACTGCGAATCCGCAAAATTTTGCAGATTCGCGTTGCATAAAAAAGGAAAAGCCATGAAAACCGTACTGATACCGCTGCGCGAGCGTCACCTCAGTGCACAGGAATACCTTCGAGAAGCCGAAAAAGACACCAAACGCAACAACATCGAAGCTGTTCAATTCATCCCCCCTAAACTGGGCAAGCCCGGCTTCGGCAGCTTCCGCGTGCGCTACAAAACCCCTATGCTGTGTGAAGAATAATGGCCAACGAAATCGCAAATAAACCCACCCCACAAAACAATAGCGAAAACCAAGAGCTGCTGGTTAAAGAGTTTCTGGAAATCCAAAAGCTTGACGCCGCCAATAAAAGCAAAGAGCTGGATATCCGTAAAGAAGAAATCAAATCCAATGAAAGCATAGCCCTTGCCTCTATCGCCGCCCAAAAAGAAGACACCGCCACCCGCGGCCACATCTTTGCCGATGTACACAAAAGCAAATTGAAGCTGTTCGGCTTGATTGGCTTCTTGGTTGCCGTGGTGATTACCGTTGCCATGCTGATGGATAAAACCGAAGTCGCATTGGAAATCATCAAAATAGGCGGAGCCGTATTGCTCGGCTACCTTGCAGGGGTAAACAAAGGCAAAGCCCAAATACTGGAGAAAACCCGCCAGCGCGATCAAGAAGACTAAACCGCCCACCCGGCGGTTTTTTATTGCCCTGCCGCAAGAAACAGGCCGTCTGAAACTTCAGACGGCCTTATTACAGAAAGGAAACAAAATGCACCGCAACATCGCCCCCTTCGGCCTGCGCATGCCCGAAGAATTAAAAGCCTGGCTAAAACAGCAGGCCGCACAAAACCACCGCTCGCTCAACAGCGAGATATTAGCGCGACTGGAAGAAAGCAGAAAATCTACTTCTGAAGATGCTCCTTAAGCTGTTTTACGGCCTCAAGAATTTCATCTTTCATTGCGTCAAATTGCTCATGACCGTATTCACGATTTAGCTGATCGCGAGATCTATCCGCCTCTTTCACAGCTTCTTCCAATGCAATCAACGTAAAAGAATATCCTTTATCCGAATTATGCCAGTTATCCATCGAAATGGATTCCTCTAGCCTATCAACTACTTCGGCGTTTAAACTGCGACCGTTAGCTTTAGCTTTAGTTTCTAAAGTATTTTTCAAATCCGCGGGCATACGGACACCGAAAGGGGCTATATCTCTGCTCATGTTAACTCCTGAATATGACTACACAGTGTAACAATATTTTTCTTGACTACATAGATTCACCGTGTAATCATTACACCGTGTAATTAAAAGGAGAACGCAAATGCAAAACCACATCTTCAACAACACTGTTTCTGTATCTTTCCGCGAAGACGGCTACCTGAACGCCACATCCATTGCCCCTCATTTCGGCAAATTAACTAAAGATTACCTAAAAACGCAGCAAACTCAAGAGTATATCGTCGCGTTGGCCGAATATTTATCAAATAGGACAAAAATCCTAGTTGATAAAAATCAATTAGTTACAGTTAAAAACGGTTCTTCAAAAAATGGAGGCGGCACATGGCTACATCCGAAACTTGCTATTCACTTTGCCCGCTGGCTTGATGCGAAATTTGCCGTTTGGTGTGATATGAAAATAGAAGAGATTTTGGGCACTAACCAAACACCGTCCGAAACCACCACCGTCACCCAACGCGAAGGCCTGCGCCAAGCCGTGCATTTCCTTGTCGGCAAGCGCCGTCTGAATTTCAACGACGCCTATAAGCTGGTACACCAACGTTTCGGCATCAAGCATATCGAAGACCTACCCGCCAACAGGCTGCCTGAAGCCGTGGCCTACGTCCACACCCTCGCGCTGGACACCAGCCTGCACGGCGAAGTGCTCGATGCACCGCCCTCACCGCCCCCACCGGCCAAGCCGCAAGGCGTTTACCTCACCGACAGCCAATTCCATGCCCTTGCCGTGCTCACCCACTACATGGCCGACAGCTGCGACTACCTCAACCGCCTTGCCCACGCGCTCGAAGCCATCGGCAGCAGCCAAAGCGGCCGCGCCCACAGCCTTGCGCACGAATCCGCCGTTTGGCTCGACACCTGCCGCCAAGCCATCACCGCCCAGCACAAACACATGCAGCCCGGCTGGAACCGGCAGCAAGTCGCCCAAATCGTCGCCACCTACCGCTAACCCAACACCCCGCCACCTCGGCGGGGTTTTCCGTTTAAGGCCGTCTGAAAATGAACACCTTCACCCCGCGCCCCTACCAACACCAAATCATCCGCCACATTTATCAAACACCCCGCTGCGCCATCTGGGCAGGCATGGGCATGGGCAAAACGTCCGCCACCCTCACCGCCCTAGACGGCCTCGCCCTCACCGCCGAAGGCCCCGCCCTCGTGCTCGCCCCCTTGCGCGTGGCCGCCAGCACCTGGCCGGACGAAGTACAGAAATGGGCGCACCTGCAAGACCTACCCGTGCAAGCCGTCACCGGCAGCGCCAAGCAGCGCACCGCCGCCTTGCAACGAGAAGCCGCCATCTACACCACCAACTATGAAAACATCCCCTGGCTGGTCGAACACCACGGCGATAAATGGCCGTTTGCCACCATCGTGGCCGACGAATCCACCAAGCTCAAATCCTACCGCAGCCGTCAAGGCGGCAGCCGCGCCCGCGCATTGGCCAAAGTCGCCCCCCACAGCCGCCGCTTTATCGAGCTTACAGGCACTCCCTCACCCAACGGCCTGCAAGATTTATGGGGGCAGATTTATTTTTTAGACAAAGGCGCGCGCCTAGGCCGCAGCTATTCCGCGTTCCTCAGCCGCTGGTTCCGCCCCGTGCGCGTCGGCAACACCCCGCAGGCCGTACGCTACGAGCCGCTGCCCCACGCGCAACAGGAAATCCAACAGCGCCTCGCCGACCTCTGCCTCACCCTCGATGCGGCCGACTGGTTCGACATCGCCGCCCCCATCCAAACCACCATCGCCGTAGAGCTGCCCGCCAAAGCCCGCCAGCTCTACCGCCAAATGGAAAAAGAAATGTTTATGCAGCTATCCGGCAGCGAGATAGAAGCCGCCAACGCCGCCGCCAAAACCATCAAATGCCTGCAAATCGCCAACGGTGCCGCCTACACCGACGAAGCAGGCAACTGGAGCGAAGTGCACGACCAAAAACTGCAAGCCCTCCAATCCATCGTCAACGAAGCCGGCGGCGCGCCCGTGCTTGTGGCCTATCACTTCAAAAGCGATTTAGCCCGGCTTCAGGCAGCCTTCAAACAAGGCCGCGTGCTCGACCAAAACCCGCAAACCATCCGCGATTGGAACGCCGGCAACATCCCCATCCTGTTCGCCCACCCCGCCAGCGCCGGCCACGGCCTCAACCTGCAAGACGGCGGTAACATCCTCGTCTTCTTCAGCCATTGGTGGGATTTAGAGCAATACCAGCAAATCATCGAACGCATCGGCCCCACCCGCCAAGCGCAAGCCGGCCACAAACGCCCCGTGTTCATCTACCACATCATCGCCGCCGACACCATCGACGAAACCGTCATGGCACGCCGCGACAGCAAACGCAGCGTACAAGACCTACTGCTGGAGGCCATGAAAAGAACATGTTGAAAGACTTAAAAAATGCAGGAAAACTCGCCGCCGTGATCGTATGGCTACTGATTGAAAAAGCAACAGGCCGCCGCTTCCGGTGGCCTTTTTAACAGGAATCCGCCACATGAAAACCTACGACCTCAGCGCTACCGCCGAAGTTTTACACTGCCACCAAGAAACCGTGCGCAGCTGGTGCCTAGGCGTACCGCTAAATACTCAGGCATTGGAAGTATTGAACCGCCGGTTTGGCCAACACCAAACCTTTGTTTTTGCCAGCCCCAAAACCCAAAAACCCCTTGGCGGCATCTGTTCAAAAATATGGAAAGTGGCATTAAGCCAAGCCGGGATTACCGACTTCCGCTGGCACGACATCCGCCATACATGGGCAAGCTGGCTGGTGCAATCTGGCGTACCGATAATGGACTTGAAAGAAATGGGTGGCTGGGAAAGCATCGAAATGGTGCAGAAATACGCCTACCTCGCCCCCATGCATCTACACAAAACGCCGTGCTGCTGGAAACGCTCAATGTCACAAATCTGGCACACTAAAAAAGAAAAACCCTTGCAAGCCGTCAAACTTAAGCAAGGGATTATAGTGTAAATATCTGATGTATAAAGATATTTGGCGGAAGCGGTGAGATTCGAACTCACGGAGGGCTATCAACCCTCGACGGTTTTCAAGACCGTTGCATTAAACCGCTCTGCCACGCTTCCGTCTTTGAAGATGCGCATATTAGCCAAGTTTGGCCGCTTTGCCAAGTGTTTTTTATGCGTTTGCCTATCTTCTAGGCTGCCTGAAAAGCAAGCGTTTCATTTTATTTGTTTTGTTCTGGGCGCAAGAATACCCATTCGTCTTCGCTGGAGGCGGCGGCGTTGAACGCATAGCCTTCGGCATCGAAAGCCTGCAATTGCTGCGCTTCTTGCAAGCCGTGTTCGGCGGCATAGCGCACCATCAGCCCGCGCGCACGTTTGGCGTAAAAGCTGATGATTTTATATTGGCCGTTTTTCTCGTCTTTAAACACCGGCGTAATCACCCGCGCGGGCAGTTTGGCGGTGTGCACCGATTTGAAATACTCTTGCGAAGCCAAGTTAATCAACATCTTGCTGCCTTGTTCGGCCATCATTTTGGCCAGCAATTCGGTGATGCGCTCGCCCCAAAAAGCATATAAATCCTTGCCGCGCGGATTGGCCAGGCGCGTGCCCATTTCCAAACGATAAGGCTGAATCAAATCCAAGGGCCGCAACAAACCATACAGGCCGGACAATAAGGCCACATGGGTTTGCATATAATCGACAGCGGTTTCAGGCAGCGTGTGCGCATCCAAACCGGCGTAAACATCGCCGTTAAACAAATACACCGCCTGCTTGGCATTATCCAGTGTAAACGGCGGCTGCCAATTATCGTTGCGCTCGGTATTGAGCAGGGCGATTTTGTCCGACACGCCCATTAGTTTGGCCATGTCTTGCGGTGCCAACTGGCGCAACACCGGCATCAATACCTCGGCCTGGCTTAGCAATTGCGGCTGGGTGTAGCGCGTAAGCGACGCATCGGCGGCTTCGTTCAGATTTTTGGCGGGCGACAACACAAAATACATGCTTATTCCTTTTTTAATATTGCGCTGGATTTCAGGCTGCCTGAAACCTTTACATCCGCATTATGAATGTAATGCGGCCATTTTGCCATGCCGCTGCACACCCCGCACCCGTATTGCTTTTACAAATCGGTCAAATAGCCTTTGGCTATATGAACAAAAACAAGCAATTAAATTTGATTTATCGCAACGTTAACCCGGCTTAACAATCATACACTGGCGCTACCCTTTCACTACCTGTTAATAGGGAAACACCATGAAATACAATAAAATCTACTATCCATTATCACTGGCCGTATTGCTCGGCTTGGGTTTGAGCGCCTGCTCCGACCAAACGGCCGCGCCGGCCAAAACCGAACCGGCGGCTTCTGCCGCCTCAGCAGCACCGGCTACCGCCAGCCAAGCTGCCGTACCCGCAGGCCCGGATGGCGATTTACTCAAAGCCGCCCGCGGCATTTTCCAGCCGCTGCCCACGCAAGCCGAAGTGAATGCCAAACACCCAGTAAGCGATGCGCAAATCGCGCTGGGCCACAAACTGTATCTGGACAACCGCCTATCTAAAAACGGCAACCAAAGCTGCAACACCTGCCACAACTTGGCACGCGGCGGCGTGGACAACCTCTCGTTCAGCCCCGGCAGCGAATTTGAAATGGGCGGCCGTAACTCGCCCACCGTGCTCAATGCCGCGCTGCAAACCAGCCAATTTTGGGACGGCCGCGCCAAAGACCTGAAAGAACAAGCCGGCGGCCCCTTGCTCAACCCCGTGGAAATGGGCTTGCCCAACGAGCAGGCGGCAGTGGACATTCTGAAATCCATCCCCGCCTATGTAGACGAATTTGCCGCCGCATTTGCGGATAAAGCGGTGAGTTTCGACAACATCACCACCGCCATCGCCGCCTTTGAGCAAACCCTGCTCACCCCCTCGCCGTGGGATGATTATCTTAACGGCAACATCAACGCACTCACCGAACAGCAACGCGGCGGCCTGAAGAAATTTATGGACAACGGCTGTATCGCCTGCCATAACGGCGTGAACCTGGGTGGCAATTCCTTCCAGAAATTCGGCCTAGTAGACGGCCCTTATTGGAAATTCACCGGCAGCAAAGCCCAAGACGAAGGCCGCTTCCAGGTAACCCAAGCCGAAAGCGATAAATTTGTGTTCCGCGTGCCCGATTTGCGTAATGTGGCCAACACCTACCCCTACTTCCACGACGGCAGCATCTGGAGCCTGGAAAAAGCGGTGGAAATTATGGGGCAGGCACAGCTGGGCAAACAACTGCCGCCGGAAGACATCAAAGACATCACCGCCTTTTTGCAGGCCACTTCCGGCACCTTGTCGGAACAAGCACGCCTGATGCCGCAACTGCCCATCAGCGGCCCCGATACGCCGAAACCGGCTTTGAGCAAAACCCAATAAACACCCTGTTTATTGCCATTAACCGGACGCTTGGCGTCCGGTTTTTTTGAAGTGATTGATACAGTAAAGGCTGCCTGAAAAGGGTTTTCAGGCAGCCTTATAACAAGCACCAACCGTAAATCGGCCATCAAGCCCGCCTTTAGAAAGCTATTTCCCCTGCAATTGCCGCAACACGGTTTTAACGGTTTTTATCCGCGTGTCGACTTCTTCCATCACCGCGGTAACGCGCAGTTTTTCCGGCCCGGCGAGGCGGTAGTTTTTATTGTTTTGCATCAGCAAAATAATCTCGGCCGGGTCGATTTTGTGGTTTTTGCCAAAGGCGATGGTGAGCGCTTCGGTGGTGGCGTCGATGGCGTCTATGCCCATTTCCTTGGCCAACAGGCGCAGGCGGTGGCTTTCAATTAGGGTTTTTACCGGCTGCTCGGGCAGGCCGAAGCGGTCGATTAACTCTTCGTGTACGGTGTTGATTTGCGCTTCGGTTTCGCAGGTAGCCAGCCGTTTATACAGCACCAGGCGTTCGTGGATGTCGGGGCAGTAGCTTTCCGGCAGCAAGGCCGGGCTGTGCAGTTTGATGTCGGTGGTCACGCCCAAGGGCGCATCCAAATCCGGCACGCGGCCTTTTTTGAGGTCGCGCACGGCTTGTTTGAGCATTTCGGTGTAGAGCGTAAAGCCCACTTGCACCATTTCGCCGCTTTGGCCTTCGCCCAAAATTTCACCGGCACCGCGGATTTCCAGGTCTTGCATGGCAAGGGTAAAGCCTGCGCCCAAGTCGTCGGCAGCGGCAATGGCATCCAGCCGTTTTTCGGCGTCTTTGGTGATGAATTCGGGCGTGAGCAGGTAGGCATAGGCCTGATGGTGGCTGCGCCCCACGCGCCCGCGCAGTTGGTGTAGTTGCGCCAAGCCGAATTTATCGGCGCGGTTGATGATGATGGTGTTGGCATTGGGGATGTCGATGCCGGTTTCGATGATGGTGGAGCACAGCAGCACATTGAAGCGCTGCTGCAAGAAGTCGCGCATCACTTGCTCCAGCTCGCGCTCGCGCAATTGGCCGTGCGCCACGCCGATACGGGCTTCAGGCAGCAATTCGGCCAGTCGCTCGTGCATGTTTTCGATGGTGTCCACTTCGTTGTGCAGGAAAAACACTTGGCCGCCGCGCTTAAGCTCGCGCAACATGGCCTCGCGAATGGTGGCTTCGCTAAAGGGTTTGACAAAGGTTTTCACTGCCAGGCGGCGGCTGGGCGCGGTGGTGATTAATGAAAAATCGCGCAGGCCTTCCAGCGCCATGCTCAGGGTGCGCGGAATCGGGGTGGCGGTGAGGGTGAGCACGTCTACATTGGCGCGCAGGCGCTTGAGCTGCTCTTTTTGGCGCACGCCGAAGCGGTGTTCTTCGTCGATAATCACCAAGCCCAGATTGTGAAATTCGATGTCCGGCTGCACCAGTTTGTGGGTGCCAATCACAATATCCACCGTGCCATCGGCCATGCCCGCCAGTGCGGCTTTGGTTTCTTTGCTGCTGTTAAAGCGCGATAGCTGCGCCACTTTCACCGGAAAATCGGCAAAGCGGTCGGCAAAATTTTGCGCGTGTTGCTCCACCAGCAAGGTGGTGGGCGCCAGCACGCACACTTGTTTGCCGCCCATGACCGCCACAAAGGCGGCACGCAGCGCCACTTCGGTTTTGCCAAAGCCCACATCGCCGCAAATCAGGCGATCCATCGGCTTGCCGTGGGTGAGGTCTTTGAGTACGGCGCCGATGGCGGCGGCTTGGTCTTCGGTTTCTTCGTAGCCGAAGCCGTCGGCAAAGGCTTGGTAATCCAGCTCGTTTAAGTCGAACTGATGGCCTTGTTGGGCGGCGCGCTGGGCGTAGAGATTGAGCAGCTCGGCGGCGGTGTCGCGGGCTTTTTCGGCGGCGCGGCGTTTGGCTTTGTGCCAAGCGCCGTGGCCAAGCTTGTGCAAGTGTACGTTTTCATGCGCGGCACCGGCGTAGCGGCTGATTAAATGCAGCTGCGACACCGGCACATACAGCTGCGCCGCATCGGCGTATTCCAGCAACATCATTTCATTGTCGCCTTCGCCCAAATCCAGATTCACCAGCCCCATATAGCGGCCAATGCCGTGCTCTTCATGCACCACTGGGTCGCCGATATTGATTTCGGCCAAGTCGCGCAACATGCTGTCGGACACGGCGGCGTGTTTGCGGCGGGCTTTGTGGCGGCTGCGCGCCACGTATTGATAAAGGTCGGCCTCGGTAATCACGGCCAAATGGCGTTCAGGCTGCCTGAAGCCGAAGGCCAGCGGTGCCACCGTAAGGCACAGGGGCGCATCGCTGTGCAAAAAAGCCTGCCAATCGGCCACGGCTGTGAGGTTTAAACCGTGCTGCTGCATAAAGCCCTGCATGGTTTCGCGCCGCCCTAGGCTTTCGGCACACAGTAGCACGCGGCCGTTAAAGGCTGCCTGAAAGCGCTGTAAGGCGGCCAGCGGCGCTTCTGCATGGCGGTTTACCGCCACATCGGGCAGGTTGTGCGCACTACTGGCCGACCACTGCGGCCACACTTGCGCATAGGGCTTAATCAGGCCGCCGAATTGGTCTTCCGACAAATACAGATGCTGCGGCGGCAGCGGCGGATAGGTTTCGTCGCCCTGCGCCATCGCAAAGCGGCTTTTCACTTCTTGCCAGAACCGCGCCGCTTCGGCGTGTACATCGCCCAAGCACACCAGCAAGGCATCGCTGCCGATGTAGTCAAACAAGGTGGCGCACGGCTCTTCAAAAAACAGCGGTAGGTAATACTCTACCCCGGCACCGAAATGGCCGTTGGACACGGCTTTGTATACGGTGGCGCGGGCAGCATCGGCGGCGATTTCTTCGCGAAAACGGGCGCGGAAGATTTTTTGGGCGTCGGCATCGGTGGGAAACTCATGCGCGGGCAGCAGGCGGATTTCCGCCACCGGTGCCAAGGTGCGCTGGCTGTCGGCATCGAAGGTTTTGATGCTGTCGATTTCGTCGTCGAACATATCCAGCCGAAACGGCGTGTCGCTGCCGCTGGGGAAAATATCCAAAATACCGCCGCGCATGGCAAATTCACCGGCGGCCACCACATGGGTAACATGGCTGTAGCCCGCTTCAATCAGATTGTGTTTGAGCGCATCGATATCCAGCGTTTGCCCGCGCTTGAGCCAAAAAGTGCGCCCCAGCATAAAGGCGGGCGGCACCACCCGTTGCATGGCGGTGGCCACCGGCACCAGCAATACGTCTACTTGGCCGTTTTTGAGCTGCCACAAAGCCGCCAGCCGCTCCGACACCAAATCCTGATGCGGCGAAAAGCGCTCGTAAGGCAGGGTTTCCCAATCGGGAAAAAACAGCACGTTTTGCTGCGGCGCAAAAAACTGCCACGCCGCCTGCACGCGCAAAGCCTGCTCGGCATCAGTGGTGAAAATGATTTTCGGCTGTTTGGGCGGCAAGTGTTCGGCCAGCAGCAAGGGCAGGCTGCCGGGCGACAAATCAGGCCAAACGGCTTTTTGGGCGGGCGCAGGGATGGGGAAATTCATGTTTTTTTTTGGCAATGGGGGGCTGAGAAAAAAAGAGGGCAATAGGTTAACTGAAGATACGCTCTGCTTGGCAAAGGCTGCCTGAAACCATCAAATCTGTTATTGCCTTTCAGGCAGCCTTAAACAATATATTGCTTTAGATAAATCGCATTTTCGGCTTCAGGCAGCCTGCTTGCTGTAAAACCAGGGGCTGTTGACATTTTAGCCGTGTGCCATATTTTGAGCAGAAAAGCCTGCGTTCAAGGCGAAAAGCACAGCAAGGTTGAACACCGTGCACGCATTTTCAACGCAGAAAGCGGGCTTTTAAGCCAAAATATGGCCATGCGATGAAATGTGAGCAGATCCTAATCTTCCACCGGCTTTTCTTCGCTCACTCGGTCAATCAGTTGCGAAATATTCATGCCGCGCGCCAGCGATTCGTCGTAAACAAAATGCAGCTCCGGCGTGCGGAATACGCGGATGCGTTTGGATAATTCGCTGCGCAAAAAGCCTTTGGCGTGCTCCAAGGCTTCTTCGGTCACTTCGCGCTGGGCGTCGTTGAGCACGGTGTAATGCACGGTGGCGTGGCTGTAATCGCGGGTCACTTCCACATCGTTGATGGTGATAAACCCGGCGCGCGGGTCTTTCAGGCCGGTGCGCACCAGCTCGGCCAGTTCGCGCATAATCTGTTCTTTTACCCGGTCTTGGCGGGCATAACCTCGTTGCGGCTTGCGCATGGTGTTGTCCTTTTGGTTGGTTTTTTGTTGTGCAACGGGGATGTATACGGCTACCAATCCCCATAAAGGATGCGCCTTGGCGCATCAGATTTACTATTTGAAAGTTACATACCCGCTTATCTAAGGCTACCTGAAATGTAACATCGTAATTGCCGCCAAACTTGATTCGACAAGCCATTGGCAAGCCATGGAATGAAACGGGGTATTTCAAAAAATAGGCTGCGTTTTTGTATTCGTTTCTTATCGTTTTACTTTGCGCTTCATGGCCGCGCGGCCACTCACTTTTTTTGCTTCGCCAAAAAAAGTAAGCAAAAAAAGGCGACCCCGGTTGCAGGTTTGGCTTACGCCAAACTTCCCTCATCTACACGAATTTTAGCGGCGGGTGCGAACTCGCTGCGCTCAAACATAGCGCACCCTTCTCCCGCTAAAATCCGCTCCGATTCGGCTGCGCCAAGGGAGGGCTGCACGGATTATGCATTTCAGGCAATTTGAACAAAATAACCTGTAAATGACTGTGCTTTAATTTATACGAGTGCGTAACTTCAAGTCATACCAATTCTAAAAAATAACCTAACTGCATTGACTCGCCAATTAGCTCAAAGAGAACGACTTACTAAGGTACTGAAGACCAAGTAAATCAGTTCCGCCTTGTTATCTTATTTTTCGAATTGGTATTACTCAATAAAACTTCAGGCAGCCTGAAGTACCTACAGGCTGCCTGAAAGCACTGCTTGCCGATATTACAGCTTACGCGCCACTTGCACCACTTCAAACACTTCCAGTTGGTCGCCTTCGATGATGTCGTTGAAGTTTTTCAGCATTAGGCCGCATTCAAAGCCCATGCGCACTTCTTTAACGTCGTCTTTAAAGCGCTTCAGCGAAGCCAATTCGCCGGTGTGCACCACCACGTTTTGGCGGATTAAGCGGATGTGGGCATCGCGTTTCACCACACCGTCGGTGACCATACAGCCGGCAATATTGCCCACTTTGGATACGCTGATTACTTGGCGGATTTCCACGGTGCCGATGATGTTTTCTTTCTGCTCCGGCGCCAACATGCCGCTCATGGCTGCTTTCACATCGTCAATCGCATCGTAGATGATGTTGTAGTAGCGGATTTCCACATCTTCGGCTTCGGCCAGTTTGCGGGCGGAGCCATCGGCACGCACGTTAAAGCCGATAATCACCGCACCGGAAGCAATCGCCAAGTTGACATCGCTCTCGGTAATACCGCCCACGCCGCTGTGCAACACATTCACTTTCACTTCGTCGGTAGACAGTTTTTGCAAGCTGCCGGCCAGTGCTTCGTAAGAGCCTTGTACATCGGCCTTGATGATGACCGACAAGCTTTGTGCCTGGCTGTCGCCCATGTTGTTGAACATGTTTTCCAGCTTGGCGGCCTGCTGTTTGGCCAAGCGCACGTCGCGGTATTTGCCTTGGCGGAACAAGGCGATTTCGCGGGCTTTTTTCTCATCGGCCAGCACCATGGCGTCTTCACCGGCATTGGGCACGTCAGACAAGCCCAAAATCTCCACCGGAATCGAGGGGCCGGCTTCTTCGATTGGCTTGCCGTTTTCGTCCATCATGGCGCGGATTTTACCGAAGGCGGTGCCCGCCAGCAGCATATCGCCTTTTTTCAGCGTACCCGATTGCACCAGCAAGGTGGCCACGGCACCGCGGCCTTTGTCCAGCCGGGCTTCCACAATAATGCCTTTGGCCGGGGCGCTTACCGCAGCCTGCAATTCCAATACTTCGGCTTCCAACAATACGGCTTCGAGCAGCGCATCGATGTTGAGGCCTTTTTTGGCCGACACATCGATAAACTGCACATTGCCGCCCCAAGTATCCGGCACCACTTCGTGCGCGGTCAATTCTTGGCGGATTTTTTCCGGGTTGGCCGAATCTTTATCGATTTTGTTCACCGCTACCACCAAGGGCACGCCGGCAGCTTTGGCGTGGGCAATGGCTTCAATGGTTTGCGGCATCACGCCGTCGTCGGCAGCCACCACCAGAATCACAATATCGGTGGCCTTGGCACCACGGGCGCGCATGGCGGTAAACGCCTCATGCCCCGGGGTATCCAAGAAGGTAATCACGCCGCGATCGGTTTGTACGTGGTAGGCACCAATGTGCTGGGTAATGCCACCGGCCTCGCCTTGCACCACTTTAGCGCGGCGTATGTAGTCCAGCAGTGAGGTTTTACCGTGGTCTACGTGACCCATTACGGTAACCACCGGCGGGCGCGGCAGCACCTCGGCTTCCACCACCGCTTCATCGCCATCCACCAAGAAGGCTTCCGGATCGTCTGCCGCAGCAGCCTTGCCGATGTGGCCCATTTCTTCCACCACAATCAAGGCGGTTTCCTGATCCAATACTTGGTTGATGGTGACCATCATGCCCATTTTCATCAGCACTTTGATCACTTCTACGGCTTTTACCGCCATTTTGTGTGCCAATTCGGCCACGGTAATGGTTTCCGGTACCAGTACTTCATGCACCACCGGATCGGTGGGCGCTTGGAAAGCGTGTTGGTTGGGCTCGAGCTTAAGCTGTTTTTTGCCGCCGCGTTTGCCGCTGCGCCATTTGTTGTCGTCACCGCCTTGGCTGCGGCCACGGCCTTTGCCTGCTTTGCCTTTGGGCGCATCATCGCGCTGGTGGCGCTCTTCTTTTTTGCGTGCCGGTGCCGCAGCACCCGCTGTCACACCATTGCCGGTGCTGGCCGCCAGCGGTGCTTTGTCGCTGGGTTTGGCGCTGCGTTGTTCTGTGGGCTTTTGCTCTTTAGCTGCTTTGGCGTCTTGTACCGCTTGCAGCTTGGCCGCTTCGCGGCGTGCTTGGCGGTCTTGTTTTTCTTTCAACAAGGCTTCTTGGTGTGCACGCAAGGCTTCGGCACGGCGTGCCTCGGCTTCGCGCTGCGCCTGCTCTTCGGCACTGATAATCGGCTTGGCCGCTTCTTCAGCCAGCGCCGCCAATTCGGCTTTGCGTTTCTCGGCACGCTGAGTAGCTTTGTCTTTTTTTGGGGCTGCGGGTTTGGCGGTTTCTGCCGCCACATTGGCTTTGGTATCGGCTGCCGGAGCGGACTCGGGCTTTGTTACGGCTGCTTCAGGCTTGCGTTCGGTCTTTGGCGCGGCGGCACGGGCTTTGAGTTTCGCCACTTCAGCCGCAGCGGCTTCGGCAGAAGCGCGGCGGGCGGCTTCGGCTGCCTGAAGTTCGGCATCTGCCGTTTCTGCCGGTGCGGCCACCGGCTCTGCGGCAGCCACGGTTTCAACTGCTGCCGGCGGCGCTTCAACCACCGCTGCGGGCGCCGGTGCAACGGGTGCTTCAACACGCTCTTCGGCCGGCACCGCAATCACGCGGCGGCGACGGCGGGTTTCCACCTCTACGCCGCCCACTTTGCTGTGCTCAGTGGCCTTTTTGCGGCTCAAGGTAATGGTGCCGCTGCTGTCTGAGCCGTGCGATTGCTGTAAATAAGCCAAAAGTTGCTGTTTGTCGGCGGAGGTCAGCGCATCGGCGGCGGATTGTTTTGCCACACCGGCACTGCCCAGCTGCTCCAACAAGCGTTGCGCAGACAAGCCCAGCTCGGCGGCAAATTGTTCTACTGTATTGTTACTCATGTACTTCCCCCTTATGCTTCTTCTTCAAACCAGTGTGCGCGGGCGGCCAATACCACTTTTTTGGCCGTTTCTTCGTCTACACCGGTGATTTCCACCAACTCGTCTAGCGACAATTCGGCCAGATCATCGCGCGTGGTGATGCCGGCTTGCGCCAAATCACGCAGCATTTCCTGATCAATACCGTCCAGCGTTTTCATGTCTTCGTCTACATTTTCCAGCTTCTCTTCCGAGGCAATCGCCAAGGTGAGGATGGCATCGCGGGCGCGGTTGCGCAGGGCGTTCACCATATCTTCATCAAAGCCGTCGATTTCCAGCATTTCCTGCACCGGCACATAAGCCACTTCTTCCAAGGTGGCAAAGCCTTCCTGCACCAGCACATCGGCCACGTCTTCGTCTACGCCCAAATGGGTTTGGAACAAATCGCGCAGGGCTTTGTCTTCGGCTTCGTGGCGCTCTTGCGCCTCTTCTACGGTCATGATGTTCAATTGCCAGCCGGTAAGCTCGGCAGCCAAGCGCACGTTTTGGCCGCCGCGGCCAATGGCCAGCGCCAATTGGTCTTCAGCCACAATCACGTCTACCGAGTGGTTGTCTTCGTCAATCAAAATGCGGGTAACATCGGCCGGGCTTAAGGCGTTGATGACAAATTGGGCGGTTTCCGGCGACCACAGCACCACATCGATGCGCTCGCCCGCCAATTCGTTGGTCACCGCGTTCACGCGCGAACCGCGCACGCCAATGCAGGTGCCTTGCGGGTCGATACGGCCATCGTTGGATTTCACCGCAATTTTGGCGCGCATACCCGGATCACGGGCGGCTTCTTTGATTTCCAGCAGACCGTCTTCGATTTCCGGCACTTCCAGCTCAAACAATTTCACCAAAAATTCGCGCGAGGTGCGGGTGAGCAGCACTTGGTTGCGGTTGCCGATTTGCTCTACGCGCAAAAACAGCGCGCGCACGCGGTCGCCGTTACGGAAGTTTTCACGCGGCAGCATTTGGTCGCGCGGCAGCAAGGCTTCGAGGCGGCCGATTTCGATAATCGCACCATGGCGCTCCACCCGCTTTACCGTGCCCAGCACCAAGCTGTCTTTGCGTTGCAAAAAGTCGCTCAAAATCTGCTCACGCTCGGCATCGCGGATGCGCTGCAAAATCACTTGCTTGGCGGTTTGCGCGCCGATGCGGCCGAATTCCACGTTTTCAATTGGCTCTTCGTGGTATTCGCCGATTTGCAATTCGGTGTCCGGAATTTCTTCTTGGATTTCTTCGATGGTTTTCTGCGTATCGGGGTAGGTGTAGTCTTCGTCAGCCACAATCAACCAGCGGCGAAAGCTGTGGTATTCGCCGGTGTGGCGATCAATGGCTACACGTACATCCATGTGCTCGCGGTCGGCCTTTTTCTTGGCCGCGCTGGCCAAGGCAAACTCTAGGGCGCTAAACACCACATCGTTACTGACATTCTTTTCACTGGCCAATGCCTCGGCCAACAACAAAATTTCACGGCTCATGCCATTCTCCCAAACAAGTGCGGCGGCTTTGGCGCCACATTTGCCGCTTCGGTTAATAATTCAGTTAAATCAATCAAATTCCGGCTTAATGCGCGCCTTGTCGATATTGTCCAGCGCAATGGCCACGGTTTTGCCCGCCGCCACTGCCGCGCGTTTGGCGCGGCGCACTTCGTTGGCTTCTTCCAAAGTCAATACCACTGCATTGTCTTGCAAGCCATTGATGCGGCCAACAAAATTTTTCTGGCCATCCACCGGCAAGCGGGTTTTGATTTTGGCCAGCGAGCCGCTGAAACGCTCGAAATCGGCGGCTTTTTTCAACGGGCGGTCCAGCCCGGGGCTGGAAATTTCCAGCCGCTGATAATCCACATCTTCCACCAACAACACACGGCTTAAATGGTTGCTCACCGTGGCGCAGTCTTCCACGGTGATGCCGCCGGGCTTGTCGATAAACACACGCAAGTCGCCTTGGGCGGTGAGTTCGAAATCCACTAGCTCATAGCCCAAGCCGGGCAAGGTTTTGTCCAGAATATTCTGAATATCCATTGTGCTCCACAGAAACAAAAAAATGGCCCCTTGGCCATTTCTCATTATTAAAAACGGCATTGCTGCCGCTTCTCAGTATTTGAAAAACTTTTGAATTTTAACCTATTGGGCAAAAAAAAGAAACTGTCTTGTGCGCTGAAGTGGCGATTGGTGCGGCTAGGGTCTGTTCACAATTACTTGTCATAAAGGTAACCACATCACAATGCACCCCAATAAAACCGTACTGTGGAAGTTGCGTTTCAGCTTATCGTAACGGCTGGCAATCGCTCGGAAATGTTTCAAACGGCAAAAGGCATTCTCTACCAAATGCCTGATTTTATATAAATACCAGTCCATGTCTTTATTTTTCTCTTCCCTATTGCTTTTATAGGGAATATTGGCTTTCGCACCGCTTTGCTCTATTTGCTCCCTGGGCCGGTCTGAATCGTAACCTTTGTCCGCATTAACCAACTCAGTTTCGGCAAGGTTGATGTTGTCAAGCAGCTCCGGTGCAACGGTGACATCATGGATATTGCCCGCAGTAACGATAACCTCAACCGGATTGCCTGCAGCATCTACAGCCAGATGAATCTTGCTGGTTCTGCCGCCTCGGCTCATACCGATTGCGTGATCCTCTTGCGCACTGAGCGCTGAGGCTGCGGCGCAGTGTTGGTGAGCACGGATATAACTGCCGTCTATGGCTACCCACTCAAGTCACTCTCTTGGCTGAGCTGTTTCAAGATTGCAGTAAAAATGCCTTTTTCTGACCAACGGTTATAAGCGGTATAAACAGTATGATACTTGCCGAAATACTCGGGCAAATCCCGCCACGGTATGCCGGTTCTTATTCTGTAAAGTATGCCTTCAAGAATTCTGCGCAAATTGGGTTTGCTATAAATACCCAAATCACGCAGAATAGGTAACAGCTTCGTCTAATGTTCATCTTTGAGTAGTGTACGGGGCATCGCAGGTGTATTGGGGGAGGGTGAGAACTTCCTTTTATGCCTGCGTTTCTTTTTTATTCAAGGGTATGACAAGTAATTGTGAACAGACCCTAAGGCTGCCTGAAAAATAAATATCCGCCATTTAAAAAATGCCCGCCACTGCTTTCAGGCAGCCTTAGAACATGCGTTGGTTTGAAGAATACGACCTACAACCACGCAGTTTCAGGCAGCTTCAATCGCTGCTACCAAATTCTCCACCATTTGCGCCGAATGGCGGGCGGCGGTTTGCAGGAATTTGTCGAAGCTTTGGCTGGCGGCTTCGTCGGCTGCATCGGAAATGGCGCGCACAATCACAAACGGCGTGGCCAATACATGGCAGGTTTGCGCAATGGCCGCCGCTTCCATCTCCACCGCCTGCACATCGGCAAAATCCCGGCGGATGGCGTCGATTTTGCTGCGCTCGTGAATAAACGCATCCCCGCTCACCACCAGCCCTTCCACAATCGCCGCACCGGCAAACGCCGCTGCCGCTTGCCGCGCCGTTTGCAGCAGCACCGCATCGCTGGCAAAGCGCGGCGGCTGTTGCGGCACTTGGCCGGGCACATAGCCGAATGCAGTCACATCCACATCGTGGTGTGCGGCTTCGGCGCCCAGCACCACATCGCCCACTTTCAAACCCGCGCCCAAACCGCCGGCGCTGCCAGTATTAATCACGCAAGCAGGCTTAAATTGCTGAATCACCAAGGCCGTGGCCACGGCGGCATTTACCTTGCCGATGCCGCTGAGCACCAACACCACCGGTTTGCCTGCCAACAGGCCGGTGTGAAACACAATCTGGCCGCTGCGCTGGCTCTGCGCCTGCTGCAAACGGCTTTGCAGCAAATCCAATTCCGGCTGCATGGCGCCGATAATGGCAATGGGGGCTGGTGTGGGTGTATGCATATGGATTAACTTTTAAACAATGAGTTGATGATAGAGATAGGCTGCCTGAAAGGCTTCAGGCAGCCTTTAAATTACAAACAAACCGATTATAAAACCTCTACCCCTCCTCCTCGCCAGTAGGCACCCACCCCCATTTGTTGAAGATAGTGCTGCATTTGCTCAGGCACGCTTAAAGTATCATTTTGTTTAGGGGTAAATGCAGCCATCATGCTTATCAATTGATTTAATTGCTTATTATCCAACATGGTGCCATTATCCAAGCGGATGTTATCAACCTGATTTGGATGGCCAAAAAACCACAAAAATTGATTTTCAATGGTGATTTTATCGTCGCTACCGATAACAGATACCTCCAAATCCAAACCTTTACGGCTAAACCACAAATCATTTACCGTTAAATCAGACAAACGCAGGGTATCGTCACCACCACTATCGTAAATACGATCTTGGCCATCCCCTTTTGCAAACACATAAAGGTCATCTCCCAAGCTGCCCTCAAGACAATCATTCCCTTTACCACCTATCAGCATTTCATTACCCCAACGGCCAATTAAAACATCATCACCAGCAAAGCCAAACAACGCAATATTGTCTTGGTAAGCCTTAAGATAATTATTTTCATCGCTGCCATATTGCATCATCGGTAATTGGCGTAACTGATCAGAAGAAAGCGTTTGATCAGCAAAAGCAAAAGTTTCTACATTGCTGTGTATGCTGCCAAAAAAATCATTAACCGTAATCTGATCACCTTCATGATAACCAAACAAAATCAAATCTGTACCTTCGCGTCGAAAGCTGATTTCATGCAGATTCACATCTTCCAAAACCATGCGGTCATGGTAACCGCTAAACAAGGTTCCGCCTGCGTAAACCCAATCTTGTCCGTGGCCTTTTGCAAATATAAAAGTATCATTATCTTGCCCGCCCCATAGGCGGTCACTACCTGCTCCGCCAACCAAAATATTGTTACCCATCGTGCCATACAACACATCATCACCAGCACCAGCGTACAAACGGTCATGCCCTTGGCCGCCAATCAAAATATCGCCACCACTGCTACCATACAGAATATCATTGCCATTCAAACCATTTAAAGTCACACCCGGCATAGCATATAAAACATCATTACCATTGGTTGGCTTTGCACTGGCTCGAGCCAATATATCATCCCAAAGCCATTTACTGCCGTTAGCAAATACTATCTCTTCAATGGCACCCGCACCCACGGCACCATTGGCATCAAAGAAATTCTGCATGACAATAACATCACTGCCCACCGTTAAAATAACAGCGGTACCATCACGGCCAACAGCCACATGTTCAGCCAGAATTCCCCCTGTAAAAACAATGCGATCATACTCGCCACTTTCATCATTAATCACATCGCGGCCAAAGCCAGAGGCAAAATAATAGTGGTCATTTCCATTGCCGCCATACAATACATCATTACCGGCTCCGCCGGTTAGATGATCATCACCGCCCATACCCCAAATAACATCATTACCCGCACCGCCATCAAACGTATTACCGTACTCATTACCTTTAATCACATCATCGCCGACAGTACCCGCTTGCAAAGCATCAAATAAAACCTGAGCAATATCCGATGCCCCGTTTGCCTGAAGTGATTGCCCACCTGTTAAATGAGCCAGCTCATCAAACTGTACAGCAGTGGTTTGGTCACCACCAATCAAAATAGTGAATATTTCAATTTTCAATGGTGGTTTTTCAGCCGTACCGTCCACATTGGATAGCTCAAACGATATGCGCCCAACTTTATCACTTAGCACATCGCTGACAGCAGAACGAACCGACAAATTCAAGGCACCGGCCAGTTGTGCCACTTTCCCTTTCAAATCCGTATCCTTGCCCGGCGCATCCCCAAACAAAAATATACGGCGGGCCGTTGCCTCTTCACGCCATTGGCCAATACCGCCATCCAATGCCCGCAGTAAACCGCTATAAACCATTTCCTCCCAGTCGCCGCCACCATTGGCTCTCAGGCTGTTGATCGCCGCCAATGCAGCTCCCTTTCGTGCATTAATGCTGCTTTGATCAGTGAATTTCAACACTGCATGCACCCCGGGATCGTTGTAACCTACTACACCGATTCGCGAATTCACCATACCGCGCTCGGGATCAAAAATCATATTGACAATAGCACCGGCCTGCGCCTTAACAGCGGCAATATCGTCTGCCATACTGCCGGTGGTATCCACCACAAAAGCAATATCCTGCCCTTTCATCGGCTCCAGTTTAATGCCCAAATCACCATTTTTAAAATCATTAATCACCAAGCCATTATTAATCGTAAGGGTGCCCGCAGTTTCATCCCATACATATTCGGTTTCATGATCTTTATTCACATACAGGCGCAAATCATCCGGATTTTTCTGCTCCCCGCCCGTTAATATCAAACCATCCAACTGCACCGCGCCATTGCCATCACTATCGGTAATTTCATCATCCTTATCGGCAATATAGGTATCAAATCCGGCACCACCATAGAGTTTATCGGCACCGCTGCCGCCATTCAGCGTATCATTACCGCCACCGCCATTAAGCACATCATCACCGCCGCCACCATAAAGTAAATCACCGTATTTTTGTCCCAGCTTCGTGCCCGCTGCCAAATTGCTGATGGCGTCGCTGCCATTACTGCCCAATAAATCCACGGTTTCACCCACCAATGTTTTTAAATGGTAGCGTACCTCTACATCACCAATGGCCGCCAAGTCTGTGGGTAAATCCTTGCCGGTAGCCGCCTTGTAATCGGCAACAAAGGTAGAAGACGGATGATTAAGCAGCCAATAGATTTTGGCCTGATTATTATACGTAAACGGCACCGAGCCATTTCCATCTTGGCTGCCGGGCACCAGCTTGCGCACCAATTCGGCAATTTGCGCCAACTGCCCCTCACCCGAACCTGCGCCCACAATCTTGCCAATCTCAATAGTCAGATGAACCGTTTGTGCATTGGCCTAATCATCCGCCACCATAGCAGCATAAGCCGGCTTACCAAAATGCCTAGCCGCATGATATTGCCCATTTAAAAACGCTTCGGCCTCGCCCAGATTTGTTAACCGTGCCCATTCCTCTGCCGAAGTGGTGCTGTGAAAAGCAGAAACATACCCGCCGGTTCCGCGCGTACCCTCCTAATATTTGCCTACTGCATGGGTTAATTCGTGCATCAAGGATGGGAGCTGGTCAATATCAAACATAACTTGATCTATACGAATAGTATTTTCGTATGGAGAATAATTTGTTTGGTGAAAAGAGCTATATTTACCACCACTTTGATTGAATGCATTTATAGCGTTTGCTAGGGGTTGATAAGATTCAATCCTTAATATTAACTCATTAAAATTAGCTCTTCCTAATTCCACTTCCCAGAATTTGCTTAATTGATTTTTTGCACTGAATGTTAAAGCAGATGACATCACATTACTCCTTGAAATATGATACATAATCAATATAGAAACATATTTTATTTGGTAGTGTCCTGAAAAGTATGCTGCTGAGAAAAGCAAGCACCAACAAGGTAAAAATCATGGTTTAGGCAATATAGAAACTATAGATAAACAGGGGGGCTGTTTCGCTTACGTAAATAATGGTCTTATTTTTTGCCTAAAATATAGGCAGCATACTTTTCAGGACACTACCCTTTATTTAACAGCACCTCCTACCTAATCAATATCAAATTTCTCATAAACATCACGCCGTATAAAACTAGGAATAGTACGATAAAGCGTTATCTCTGATAGGGTAGCATCCGGCGCAGAACTCATTACAATAATTGGAGATATTTTTAGATTTGATATACCACCTATCCAAAAATAAGTTTCTAGAGGTTTATAATTATTAAAAATATTATTTTCTGAAAAAAAATTGCTAGTTTCGATAAATAAAGAGCCCTCTACATTGCGTTGGATGATATAGGGAGTTGGTAAACTTGGAGGAAATTGCCCATCTTTGAAAAATGAAGAGTACTTAAATAAATAATCACGAGTTCCTTTAATCTCAATAGCATCTAAATTTCGTACTTGTCCTTTTGTTATATATAAATTACTCAAATCGTCAGTATAAATTTTGCTAGATTCCGCTATACTTATTGCACGTTTTTTCTCCATATCTACATCATCTATATCTTGAATATTCCAATCTTCTAATACTACAATTTCCCAAGCAAACGATAGCTCTTGTGCAGTCATCTGAAAAAGACAGTCACTGTCCAAATTATTGTACAGTTGCAACAATAAATCATCCAAACTATGTACCGGCTTTAAGTTGGTACAGGCTGCGGCATAAGCGGGCATAGCAAATACCAACCACAACATCAGCCCAATAAATGCAATAAAGGATTTTTTCATATTGCTATACCCTTGGTATCATTGATCATGATTTGGTTATATAAACTTTGCTTGCCAATGGATTATCGAATCAAGTTCGGCAATGACAGTTATGCAATTCAGGCAGCCCCGCTTTTACGCCGATAATAATCCGCAATCGCCGCCATTTGCGCCTTATCGTGCGGCTTCAGCGTTTGCCGCAGCTGCTGCAAGCGCATAAGGGTAAGCTCTTGGGTTTCCATTTGCGCGCAGGTGGTGGCGCTTTCGGCTTGTGTTTGCGCCATCAGCGCGTCCAGCATCGCCAGCGCTTGAGCATAGCCAACTACGGTATCGCTCACAATACGTCCAGCCGTTTTTGTACGCCGTGTACATCGGCAAACACATTATTGGCGCCCAGCCGTTGCAGCCACTGGGTGCGAGTGAGCAAGTCGGTGGGTTGCTGGCGCAAGCCGTACACCAAGATGGGCACGCCTTTTTCCTGATAAATTTCCAGCAATTCTTCCAGCGATTCCTCACCGGAAGAGTCGACATAAATCACACTGGAGAAATCCAACACCAGCGCTTTTTCCGGCACGTTGGCCAGCATATCGTCGATTAATTTTACCGCACCGAAAAAGATGGCGCCGGTAAGTTTATAAGTGGCCACGCCGTCTTGGTGGGTGTTGGCGGGCAACTGGGTTTTCTCGGCGGTTGAAAGGCTGGAAATGCGGTAGATAAAGATAAAGCAGGCAAAGAAAATCCCCACTTCCACCGCCACGGTTAAATCCACCACCACGGTGAGCACAAACACCGACAATAAAATCAGCCGGTAAGGCAGCCTAAACGTGCGCAAGCGGGCAAATTCGCGCCATTCGCCCATATTCCACGCCACAAACATCAAAATAGCACTGAGTGCGGGCAGCGGGATATATTGCGCCAAAGGTGCTGCCACCAGCACCACCATCAGCAAGGCCAGCGCATGCACCATGCCCGCCACCGGGCTGCTGCCGCCGTTTTTGATGTTGGTGACGGTGCGGGCAATGGTGCCAGTGGCGGGCATGCCGCCGAAAAACGGCATCACCATATTGGCAAAGCCTTGCGCCAGCAGCTCCTGATTGGAGTCGTGTTTGTCGCGTATCATGCTGTCGGCCACCCGCGCGCACAGCAGCGACTCAATCGCCCCCAGCACCGCCAGCGTCATCGCCGGTAAAAACAGCCCTTTCACCATCGCCCAACTGTAATCGGGCACGGTAAATTCAGGCAGCCCTTGCGGTATGCCGCCAAAACGGCTGCCGATGGTTTCCACATTCAGCCCAAGCAGCGCCACCAACAACGTGGCCACCACCAATGCCACAATCGAGCCGGGAATCAGCGCCAGCGAACCGGATACACGCGGCAGCATGCCGGTTTCTTCAGGCAGCGTTATTTTGCGCTTCATGGTTTGCTGCCAGCCCACAATAATCCCCAGCGACAACAACGCCACCGCCAGCGCCGCGCCGTTCCAGGTGGGCAGCGCCTGCCACAGCGTTTGCATCAATGCAAAAAATTCCGCCGGCACCTTGCCTTCGATACGCAGCCCCAGAAAATCTTTGATTTGCGACAAGCCAATCAGCACTGCAATGCCATTGGTAAAGCCGATAATCACCGCCACCGGGATAAATTTAATCAACACCCCCATGCGCAAAAAGCCCATCAGCCACAGCATCACGCCCGACATAAAAGTAGCCAACAGCAGCCCGCCCACGCCGTATTGCGCCACAATGCCGTACACAATCACAATAAACGCCCCGGCCGGGCCGCCGATTTGCACACGCGAGCCGCTGAACAGCGAAATCAGAAAACCGGCAATAATGGCGGTAAACAAGCCTGCTTCCGGCTTTAAGCCGCTGGCAATCGCAAACGCCATCGCCAGCGGCAGCGCCACCACGCTCACGGTCAAGCCCGCGCCCACGTCTTTAATCAAACGCTCACGGTTATAGCCAGACATCAATTCGTATAATTTGGGATTAAAACGGGTGGTGAATTTCATAAACTGCGGCCCGCAGAAGTTTAAAGTTAAGAAAGTGTAAATTATGCGCGATTGCCGCCGCAAAAGCCATGCCTTGCGCTGATTTAATCTATGCCCGTGCTTTACATCAAAAATACCCATTCGAAAAAATAAGATAACAAGGCGGCGAGCCGTAGACAGTACAGGTAGTACGGCAAGGCGAGTCAACGCAGTTAGGTTATTTTTTCGAATGGGTATAAGGCTGCCTGAAAACAAGCGTACAGAATATTGGCCGCCGGCGGCCATTGTGATTACACTAGCGCCTATTCCCATCCACGGACACCGGCCATGAGCGCACCTGAGAAACGTTTTTTAACCACCTTCGTTGCCCCCAAGCCCAATAAAACCCTGATTCAGGCGATGACATGGGCCAACCGCTGGCTTAATCTCTACGGCACGCCCGGCCTGCGCGATGTGCCCTACCTCAACCGCCTGCCGCTGGTGCGCGGCCTGTGCGACATCCGCCATCTCGATTTGCCCGCTGCCGACGATGTCCGCCTAAAGGCCACGCTGGCCGCCGACGGCATGGTGTTTATCACCCCCAACCACCCCGAATTTTTTACCGATTGGATGCTCGACAAAGAAATCGCCGCCCGCTACGCGCCGATGATGGCCAATTGGGCCACCCACGATATTGTTAACGGCATGGGGCGCTGGGGGCAAAAATTCTGGCTGGCCAACAACCTGATTGCGCAAGTGCCGGGCGACACCGAGCAGGCGCTGGCTTATTCGATTGACACCGCCGCCGCCGGCACACCGGTGCTGCTGCACCCCGAAGGCAGCGTGCATTGGCAGGGCGACCACATCAACACCCTGTTTCAAGGCGCCGCCAAAATGGCCTTGCAGGCCGCCGCACAAAGCAGCAAGCCCGTATTTATCCAACCGCTGATTTGGAAATTGAAATTTATCCGCAATGAAGAAAGCGCACTGCACGCAGAAATGGCGCAGGTGGAGCGGCAATTGCAAATCGAAGCCAAGCCCTTCTTAAACCTGCCCTTGCGGCTGGCGCGGCTATACCGCCACGTGCTGTGGCTGCGTTTTCAGAATATGGGCTTTGCGCCGCCGCGCCACTTGAGCTTTTTTGCAGCGCAAGACGTGCTGCTGGAAAAGCTGTTGCTGTCGCTCAACGAATTCGGCACCTTTTCAGGCAGCCTTAATGAACAGGCCAAACAGATGCTGGGCGCCATCCGCCAAGCCGAAAAAAGCGGCCAATCCATCGACCGCATGACCCGCCGCCGTCGAAGCGAATTGGCGTTTATCCTGCGCAATCCGCAAGAAGTCTACCACCAGCCGCGCTGGCAGCAGGAACACATCGCCGAATGCCTCAAGCGCCTGCGCTGCGACCATTTGGCTTGGGGCGGTTTGGGCAATAAAATCCACCGCTTTGTACCGCGCCCGGTGGGTGGGCGCAACGCCCATATCCGCGTTGCCGAGCCGCTGAACATCCGCGCCCTGCTGGCCGAACAACCGGATTTGGACGCCGCCGCCCTCACTGCCTTATTGCAACAACAAATGCAGCAAACCTTGGATCAGCTCAATGTCGAATTGAATACAGCTCGATCGCCACAAGAGTATGCCAATCCGTTTGTGCTGTGAGCACATGCTTTCAGGCAGCCTTAGATAAGTGGGTGTAACTTCAGTTACTTCAATTCCAACCAAAAAGAAACCGCCGGCAATATGCTTGCCGGCGGTTTTGTTGATTGCGGATGGCTTGCGGCTAGCCGCCCCAACCCAAGGCGCCAATCACCTGCACAATCAAAATCTTCAGCACCGTCATCGACGGAAAAATCATCGCATAGCCGATATCGGGTTTGTCGGTTTGGGTGGTGCGGCTGGAAAAGGCCAAGATGGCCGGATTGCCGGTCACCCCGCTCACAATGCCGGCGGCCAAATCAAAGGGTATTTTGAATAACCACATCGACACCAGCATGGTGATCAGCACCATGGCCGCCACAATGGCCACCGCCAGCAGTATATAGGTCAGCCCGCTTTGAGTTACCGTGTTCACAAAAGTGTGCCCGGAAGACATGCCCACTTGCGCCAAAAACAGGGTAAGGCCGAAATTGCGCAGCACATTATTGGCCGACACTGGCATCACCCACTGGATTTTGCCGCTGCGGCGGCGCCAACCCAAAAACAGCGCCACCAGCAGCAAACCGGCAAAACCCAAACTAAAAGTGCCCAGCAAAGGCAAGCGCAGCGGAATGGAGCCTACCGCCATGCCCAAAGCCGCGCCTAAGCCGATGCCGATAAAATTCAGCTCGCCGGTGGAACGCACCGAATCGCCAAACAGGGCTTTCAGTGCCTGAATATGGCGGCGCGGTGCCAAAATACCCACCCGATCGCCAAACTCCAGAATGCGATCCGGCTTGGGCGTCATGTCAGCATCGTTGCGGCGCAAATGCAGAATACGCGCTTCCCATTGCGCCGGGATTTCTTGCTGTACATCCGCCAAACGGCGGTTGGCGATTTTCGGATTGGAAACAAACAGGCGGATATAGTCCAAATCGCCGCGAGCGCCGGCAATGCGGTTGTGCTGGGTAATGCCGAATTGGTCGGCCACTTCGTCCAAGGTTTTGCTGTCCACCCCGGTGAGCATCAGCACATCGCCTTCTTGCAATACCTCCTCAGGCCGTGCCGCCACGGTTTTGTGGTTGCGTCGCAGCGCCGCAATTGATACCCGGCGCGGAATTTTGGCACTCGCTTCGGCCAGGGTGAGCCCCAGCATGTCTTCGGCATGCACTTCCACTTCATGCGTGGTAATCACCGCCTTGCCGCCGCGATCAATGGCCGGTTTACGCCAAGCATGGTAGAGCCCCAACATCAAAATCGGCACCGCCACCCCAAACGGATAGGCCACGGAATAGCCGGTGGCTGGCGCCTTGTTTTCCGCCACCACCAAGGCTGCCTGCAAAGCGGCGGTGCTGGTACCGGCACCGGAAAACGCACCCAAGGCCTCGTGCAAGCCCACGCCCGGCATCCACTGCACTGCGGCCAGCATCACCACGGTGGCCACCAATAAGCCAACCAAAGCCGCCAAATTGGCTTTAAGGCCGCTCTTGCTGGTGAGGCCACGGAAAAACTGCGCACCATAGGCAATGCCCACACCATACAAAAACAACAGCAAGCCCAGCTGCCCCATTAAACTTGGCGGCGTAGAAGCGGGCGCAAACGCGCCCACCGCCCTGTCCCACAAACAACACCGCCCCCGCCCCCAGAGAAAATCCCCGGATATTCACCGCACCGAGCAAATAACCCAGTGCGATGGTGAGAAACAATGCCAATAAATTATTTTGCTCTAAAAATGCACTAAAAGTGGATAACATCATGTCCTCATCTTTCATGGCTTGTGGCCACCACAACCTGCATCACTTATTTTCGATTATGATTATATATGAAAATACAATAATATTTTATTATTTTTTCTATGCTTTTAGTTTTTCACTTAAATCAACATAAATGTAAAAAATAGATGCACAAATACCTAATTAATATCAATTAATCTATTTTTAGAGCAAAGAAACCACTTTAGCAATTGATTTTATTGTTATAAAACGCCATTCGAAAAACAACAAAATGCCATTTTTATCACTCGCGATTCATTACTCAGCAACAGCAACATCCATATCCTCAAATACCTTTAAATACCTTTTACAGTTTTTAACCAATCAACGCAGAACTTAGCCCTATCAAAGCCGGTCTAGGCATCACTTGTTTCCTCCAAACAAGTTTGTAGTGAGTAAGACGTTTTCCCCGTAATGTGTTTAACCATCTGCACTCTCCCCTTGGTGCAGATGGTTTTTTTTTGCTTGCTCAATCCCCATCATCGCCGCACTACGCCAACAGCATGAAAGCCCATTGACAGGCATAATGTTTTTGCTCTAAAGTATCTCCGTTAACAAAGACATAAGAACAACATCATTTTCAGGAGAATTTCATGAGTCAAGCCTCTGCCGGCCTGCGTTTCCGCCAAGCTGTCCAATCCGAACACCCACTGGCCGTTGTCGGCTGTGTTAATGCCTATTTTGCCCGCCTTGCCACCGCTTCCGGTTTCAAGGCGATTTATTTGTCCGGCGGCGGCGTGGCCGCGTGCTCGTGCGGCATTCCCGATTTGGGCATCACCAGCCTAGAAGACGTGCTGATTGATGCGCGCCGCATCACCGACAATGTCGACACCCCCTTGTTGGTGGACATCGACACCGGCTGGGGCGGTGCGTTTAATATCGCCCGCACCATCCGCAGCATGGAAAAAGCCGGTGTGGCCGCCGTGCACATCGAAGACCAAGTGGCGCAAAAACGCTGCGGCCACCGCCCCAACAAGGCCATTGTGTCGCAAGCGGAAATGGTAGACCGCATCAAGGCCGCCGTGGATGCCCGCGTAGACGATAATTTTGTGATTATGGCGCGCACCGATGCACTGGCGGTGGAAGGCTTGCAATCCGCCATCGACCGCGCCCAAGCCTGCGTGGAAGCCGGTGCCGACATGATTTTCCCCGAAGCCATCACCGAGTTGGCCATGTACCGCCAGTTTGTGGATGCGGTGAAAGTGCCGGTATTGGCCAACATCACCGAATTTGGCGCCACCCCGCTCTATACCCAGCAACAGCTGGCCGAAGTGGGCGTGGATTTGGTGCTCTATCCGCTGTCTTCATTCCGCGCCGCCAGCAAAGCGGCTTTGAATGTATACCAGCACATCAAAAACGACGGTACTCAAGAAAATGCCGTAGACACCATGCAAACACGCATGGAGCTCTATGATTTCCTCGGCTACCACGACTACGAGCAAAAGCTGGATCAGCTCTTTACCCAACAAAAATAAACCATGCCCACCGCCGGTTTTCTGGCGCTGGTGTTTGCCGCCGCCGCGCTATTGCACGGCATGGTGGGCATCGGCTTCACGCTAATTCCCACTTCGGTATTGGCGTTGAGCATGAGCATGAAAGAAGCGGTGGCGCTCACCGTGTTGCCAATGCTGCTGATTAACAGCATCAGCGTGTTCACCGGCGGTGCGGTGTGGCCGATTTTGCGCCGCTACACCTTGCTAGCTGTGAGCAGCATTATCGGTAGCTTTATCGGTGTAAAACTGCTGCTGATGGTACCCTCGGCTTGGCTGCAATTGGCACTGGCTTTATTGATTGCGCTGTATGTGATTTTGGCTCTACGCCCCAAGCCGTTCAGGCTGCCTGAAAGCAAAAGTCTTACCGCCGTATTTGGCTTGGCCGCAGGCATTGTGGGCGGTGCCACCAATGCCATGTCTGCGGTATTGATGATGTATCTGCTGGCCAAAAGCCGCGATAAAAACGAAATCGCCCAAGCCGCTAATTTGTGTTTTGCATTGGCCAAAGTGGTGCAGGTGATGATGTTGTGGCCGCTGCTGCGGCAAATGGATATCCCCGCATCATTGCTGTTGTGGCCGAGCATGGTGGCGGTGGCGGTGCTGCTGCTGGGCGTATGGCTGCGCAAGCGCATCCCGTTCCAGCGTTTCCGCCAACTCAGCCTGTTGATTTTGGCATTATTGGCATTGATGATGCTGTATAAAAGCTTAGGCAGCCTGATATAGCCTAGAAACTCAATATCCCACGGCGTTTTCGCCCGGTATTAATTTTTGGCTGTAAAGGCTGCCTGAAACCCAAACCCCAACACGAAAAACAAACAAAGGAGAACAACACCATGGCAACCCGCAAACCCGCTGCCGGCGAAACCCAAGAAGCCGTTACCCCGAAGCCGAAAAAATCGGTGGCTTTATCCGGCGTGGCCGCCGGCAACACCGCCCTGTGCACCGTGGGCAAACACGGCAATGATTTGAGCTACCGTGGCTACGACATCATCGATTTGGCCAAAAACTGCGAATTTGAAGAAGTGGCGCATCTCTTGGTGCATGGCCATTTGCCCAACAAACACGAGCTGGCCGCCTACAAAACCAAACTCAAAGCCTTGCGCAATCTGCCCGCCAATGTGCTGGCCGTATTGGAAAACATCCCCGCCGCCGCCCATCCCATGGACGTGATGCGCACCGGCGTTTCTGCACTGGGCTGCACCCTGCCCGAGCGCGAAAGCCAGCCCTTAAGCGAAGCACGCGACATTGCCGACAAACTAATGGCGTCTTTGGGCAGCATGCTCTTGTATTGGTATCACTACAGCCACAACGGCAAAATCATCAGCCTCGACAGCGAAGAAGACAGCATCGGCGGCCATTTCCTGCATCTGCTGCACGGCGAGCGTCCCAGTGCCGCGCATGTTAAAGCCATGCACGTATCGCTGATTCTGTATGCCGAACACGAATTCAACGCCTCCACCTTCACTGCCCGCGTGATTACCGGCACCGGCTCCGATATGTATTCCGCTATTTCCGGCGCCATCGGCGCGCTCAAAGGCCCCAAACACGGCGGCGCCAACGAAGTGGCTTACGACATCCAAAGCCGCTACCGCAATGCCGACGATGCCGAACAAGACATTCTGGCACGGCTGGAGAAAAAAGAAATCGTAATCGGCTTTGGCCATCCGGTATACACCATTGCCGACCCGCGCAACGTGGTGATTAAAGAAGTGGCGCGCGACCTGAGCAAAGAAACCGGCGACATGACCTTATTCGACGTGGCCGAGCGCCTGGAAAGCGTGATGTGGGACAACAAAAAAATGTTCCCCAATCTGGATTGGTTCTCTGCCGTGTCTTACCACAAACTGGGTGTACCCACCGCCATGTTCACCCCGCTGTTTGTGATTTCGCGCACCAGCGGCTGGGCAGCGCATGTGTTGGAGCAGCGCCAAGACGGCAAAATCATCCGCCCCAGCGCCAA
The DNA here is from genome assembly GCF_016894345.1 of Paralysiella testudinis. GTDB lineage: Bacteria > Pseudomonadota > Gammaproteobacteria > Burkholderiales > Neisseriaceae > Paralysiella > Paralysiella testudinis. The sequence continues at coordinate 1,468,603 of NZ_CP069798.1, read as the reverse complement.
CTACACCGGCCCCGATGATCAAAAATTCGTGCCGCTGGCCAAACGCAAGTAAGTGCTGTTCAGGCTGCCTGAAAACCTTTCAGGCAGCCTGAGTTATATGTTTTCTGCAGGCACGATACTCAATTGAATGTAAACCCCTATATGGCCTACATTTAATTTAATTAAGGATAGCAAAATGAAACACCAGCCGTGCCTCAACCTGTTTTTAGGTGCGCTATTCGCCAACAGCGCTTGGTTGCCGCTCGCCCATGCAGAAGCACCGGCACAAAAGCCCGATTTGAGTGGCCAGTATCAGGTACCGGGCGATTGTTATACTGTCGACGATCATGGCAACTACCACAAATGCCGCGCCATGAATAAGCTCAGCCTGCGCCAAACCAGCTCCGGCCATTATGCCTACAACCTCGAAGTCAACACCTTTGCCACCACCTCTGGCGGATGTGAGCTGAACGGCCACATGGACTTAGTGGCCGACCAAAATAATTGGCGCTTGCAAGCGCCCAATAGCGCCAATATTTGCCGCGTTACCTTTGCCGTAGACAAGCGTCGCCTCACCCTAGTTCCGCCGCCGGGTGAAGACGAAAATTATTATACGAACACCGCTGCTTGCCGCGACAACGTTTGCGGTTCAAATGCCAGCCTCTACAGCGATCCTTTTCTACGCCAAAGCCGAAAAGCATTAAAAGGAAAGTAAGCCAAGCACCATGCCTCGCATCGGCTTCAGTTAAAATTACCGCAGCAAACAAAAAGGAGTACACCATGAAAATCCGTGTTTTATCCACCATATTGGCCACTTTGTTGGCGCTGCCCGCCGTTGCCTTGGCTGCCGATAAAGTGCTATTCAGCTGCACCACCACCAACGGCAAGCAAATTATGGTCACCGACCACGGTCAAAACTTTGGCTACCGTTTCGGCAAGCCGGGCAAGCCAGAGCTCGCTTTCACTTCTGACCGCCAGCAGACTGAGATCACCGCGTGCACCGCCAGCAATGGCGATGGCAGTGAGGCATCCATTCATTTGTCCAATGGGGACTATGACTATGTGGTGACAGGCGGCGGTGACCGTTATCACAAGCAGCCGTATGGTGATGTCAAGGTCATGCGTTCTGGCTCGGATACGCCGGTGACTACATTGCAATGCCGTACAGGAACTGTGGTGAACCATATTTTTGACTTGTCCAATATTGCTTCCCGCTGTGACTAAATAAACGCTAATTCTCTTGTAGGCACCCTATAAAGAGGGGCTTCAATTTTGACTGGAAAGGAATACCATGCCTATATCTCTCCGGATTTCTACAGTTGTTGCCCTGTTGGTTTTGGCAGGTGCCGCAAGCATGGCCAGCGCCAATGAAGTGCTGTTCAGCTGCACCACCACCAACGGCAAGCCGGTGCAGTTGAGCCAAAGTGGCGACACCCTGCACTATCGCTTCGGCGCGGCCAACAAACCGGAGCTGGTGTTCAGCAATCGCACCGCCGATATCGAAAACGGCAGTTGCAATAGCGGCAACAGTAGCCACAGCTGGGTATTGCTGCGCAACGGCGGCTACGATTACATGATCAGCGCCCACGACCAAACCGGAAAGCCCAGCCAAGCCACGCTGGATGTGTACCGCATCAATGCCAAAGCCAACAGTGCCACCCTGATTTGCCGCAGCGGCAGCGTACGCCACCAGCTAAGCCGATTGAGCAGCAGCATCAGCCCTTGCGGCCAATAACACATAAACCCGTTTTTCAGGCTGCCTGAAACCTTGATCCACCCATAAAAAAAATCATCCAGCAATAACCTTAAGGAATGGAAGCAGAAACCATGAACACCAACGCCCAATATCTCAAACCCCTGCCCGGCACCGATCTCAAATACTACGATGCCCGCGCCGCCTGCGAAGCCATCGCCCCCGGCAGCTACGACACCCTGCCCTACACCAGCCGTATTCTGGCGGAAAACTTGGTGAACCGCGCCGACAATGTCGATCAAGCCACGCTCGATTCCTGGCTCACCCAACTCATCGAGCGCAAACAGGAAATCGACTTTCCGTGGTTTCCCGCGCGTGTGGTGTGCCACGACATTCTCGGCCAAACCGCACTGGTGGATTTGGCCGGCTTGCGCGATGCGATTGCCGACAAAGGCGGCAATCCTTCAAAAGTAAACCCTGTGGTGCAAACCCAATTGATTGTCGACCACTCGCTGGCAGTGGAATGCGGCGGCTTCGACCCCGATGCCTTCCAGAAAAACCGCGATATTGAAGACCGCCGCAACGAAGACCGTTTCCACTTTATCAACTGGACCAAAACCGCATTTGAAAATGTAGACGTGATTCCGGCGGGCAACGGCATTATGCACCAAATCAACTTGGAAAAAATGTCGCCCGTGGTTCAAGTAAAGACAGATAAAAACGGCCAGGGCGTCGCCTTCCCCGACACCTGCGTGGGCACCGATTCGCACACCCCGCACGTTGATGCGCTGGGCGTGATTTCCGTGGGCGTGGGCGGCTTGGAAGCCGAAACCGTGATGCTTGGCCGCGCTTCAATGATGCGCCTGCCCGACATCGTGGGCGTGGAGCTCACCGGTAAGCGCCAAAGCGGCATCACCGCCACCGATATTGTGTTGGCACTCACCGAATTTTTGCGCAAAGAGCGCGTAGTGGGCGCATTTGTGGAATTCTACGGCGAAGGTGCCGAAAGCCTGTCTGTGGGCGACCGCGCCACCATCTCCAACATGACCCCCGAATACGGTGCCACCGCCGGCATGTTCTACATCGACCAGCAAACCATCGATTATTTGAAACTCACCGGCCGCGACGATGCGCAAGTGAAATTGGTGGAAACCTATGCCAAAACCGCCGGCTTGTGGGCGAGCGAATTGAAAAACGCCGTGTATCCGCGCGTGTTGACATTCGATCTTTCCACCGTAGGCCGCAATATGGCCGGCCCCTCCAACCCACACGCCCGTTTTGCCACCGCCGATTTAGCCGCCAAAGGCTTGGCCGCGCCTTACGAAACGCCTGCCGACGGCAAAATGCCTGATGGCGCGGTGATTATCGCCGCCATTACCTCGTGCACCAACACCAGCAACCCGCGCAACGTGGTGGCCGCTGCCCTGCTGGCACGCAATGCCAACAAACTGGGTTTAATCCGCAAACCGTGGGTGAAATCCTCGTTTGCGCCCGGCTCCAAAGTAGCCGAAATCTATTTGCAAGAAGCAGGCTTGTTGAGCGAATTGGAGCAGCTCGGCTTCGGCATCGTCGCCTTTGCCTGCACCACTTGCAACGGCATGAGCGGCGCGCTCGACCCGCAAATCCAGCAAGAAATCATCGACCGCGATTTATATGCCACCGCCGTATTGAGCGGCAACCGCAACTTCGACGGCCGCATCCACCCCTACGCCAAACAAGCTTTCTTGGCTTCGCCGCCGTTGGTGGTGGCCTACGCCATTGCCGGCAGCATCCGTTTTGATATTGAAAATGACGTATTGGGCGTTTCAGACGGCAAAGAAATCCGCCTGAAAGACATCTGGCCGACAGATGAAGAAATCGACGCCATCGTGGCCGAACATGTGAAGCCGCAGCAATTCCGCGATATTTACATTCCCATGTTCGACACCGGTGCCGCCGAAAAAGCACCCAGCCCGCTCTACGACTGGCGCCCCATGTCCACCTATATCCGCCGCCCGCCTTATTGGGAAGGCGCATTGGCAGGCGAGCGCACCCTCAAAGGCATGCGCCCGCTGGCGATTTTGCCCGACAACATCACCACCGACCACCTGTCGCCTTCCAACGCCATTTTGATGAACAGCGCCGCCGGCGAATACCTGCACAAAATGGGGCTGCCTGAAGAAGACTTTAACTCCTACGCCACCCACCGCGGCGACCACCTCACCGCCCAACGCGCCACCTTCGCCAACCCCAAATTGTTTAACGAAATGGTGAAAAACGAAGACGGCACCGTGAAGCAAGGCTCGCTCGCCCGCGTAGAACCCGAAGGCCAAACCATGCGCATGTGGGAAGCCATCGAAACCTATATGAACCGCAAACAGCCGCTGATTATCGTGGCCGGCGCCGACTATGGCCAAGGCTCGAGCCGCGACTGGGCCGCCAAAGGCGTGCGCCTCGCGGGTGTGGAAGCCATTGTGGCCGAAGGCTTCGAGCGCATTCACCGCACCAACCTGATTGGCATGGGCGTGTTGCCGCTGCAATTTCTGCCCGGCACCAACCGCAAAACGCTGGAATTGGGCGGCACCGAAACCTACGACGTGATCGGCGAACGCATCCCGCGCGGTGAACTTACTTTGCTTATCCACCGCGCCAATGGTGAAACTGTGAAAGTGCCCGTCACCAGCCGTTTGGATACCGCCGAAGAAGTGCTGATCTACGAAGCCGGCGGCGTGCTGCAACGCTTTGCGCAGGATTTTTTGGAAGGCAATGCGGCTTGATAAAAGCCGACACAAAAACATTCAGGCAGCCTAAATAGGTTTTTAGGCTGCCTGAATGTTTCTGTACTGATGCTTATAAAATAAAAGCAATCCAAACAAAATCCGTGTTTATCTGCGTTTCGATTTTCTTAAACTGTGATTTTTACCTTGCCAGCCCCCAGAGCCTGTTTACGCTCTTTTTTCAGCAGCATATTTTTCAGGACAAAATCATATTTGCTTCATGTTTGCATGACCTGCCCAATGTGCCATTATCTAAAAAAGCAGTTCACAATCTATCCAGCGGGCTATCCACTCCACAGCCGCCCTTATTCAATACATGAGTATAAATCATCGTGGTGGCCACATCCGCATGCCCCAGCAACTCCTGAACCGTACGAATATCATAACCTGCCTGTAAAAGATGGGTTGCAAAACTGTGCCGCAAAGTATGCGGCGTGGCCGGTTTGGCCAAACCCACTGCCTGCACCGCCCGCTTCATCGCTCGCTGCAGCAGCTTTTCATCGATATGGTGGCGACGTACCGCGCCGCTACGCGGGTCGGTAGAATAGCTGCCAGAGGGGAAAACATACTGCCAGCCCCATTCAATGGCTGCATTCGGGTATTTTGCCGCCAGCGCATCAGGCAGGTACACCGCCGCCTTGCATTGTGCCAAATCATCGTCAAACAATAAGCGGCGGTGGCGCAGATGTTCTTGTAGAGGCGCTACTGTCTTTTGCGGCAGCATGGTTACCCGATCCTTTGCACCCTTGCCATCCCGCACCACAATTTCCAGCCGCTCAAAATCCACATCTTTCACACGCAACCGCGCACACTCCATCAAACGCATACCTGTGCCGTAAAGCAACTGTGCCATCAAGGCATACACTCCTTGCATCCGCAAAAGTACGGCCGCCACCTCATTTTGTGTCAACACCACCGGCAAACGAGCCGGTCTTTTGGCACGTACCATCTCATTCATCCAAGGCAAATCTATAGCCAATACCTCTCGATACAAAAACAACAAGGCGGATAAAGCTTGATTTTGCGTTGATGCCGCCACATTGCTCCGCACCGCCAAATCCGTTAAAAATGCCGTTACCTCCCCACCACCCATTTCACGCGGATGCCGCTTGCCGTGAAACAAAATAAAGCGTTTGATCCACTGGACATATTGATCTTCGGTTCGTATACTGTAATGAAGCAAACGCAATTTTTCCCGCACCAAATCCAACAACTTAGGCGCTGTAGGTGTGTTTTTAAGTACCATATCAAACCTCTAGTATTGGTTATTATGGAAAACCATTGGGTTGAATTGTGTTATACACCTATTTATTAAGGAAATATACACCTGAACAGGTGTATATTAAGCGTTAGACATCATGAGGGTAGCGGTGACCATCGAAATTTCGAACCAACTATCAGAGGTGCTAAGCGTCATTGAGCGCCATCTGGAATCAACGTTGCTGGCCGTGCATTTGTACGGCTCCGCAGTGGATGGCGGCCTGAAGCCATACAGCGATATTGATTTGTTGGTTACTGTGGCCGTAAAGCTTGATGAAACGACGCGGCGAGCATTGCTCAATGACCTTATGGAGGCTTCGGCTTTCCCTGGCGAGAGCGAGACGCTCCGCGCTATAGAAGTCACCCTTGTCGTGCATGACGACATCATCCCGTGGCGTTATCCGGCTAAGCGCGAGCTGCAATTTGGAGAATGGCAGCGCAATGACATTCTTGCGGGTATCTTCGAGCCAGCCATGATCGACATTGATCTAGCTATCCTGCTTACAAAAGCAAGAGAACATAGCGTTGCCTTGGTAGGTCCGGCAGCGGAGGAATTCTTTGACCCGGTTCCTGAACAGGATCTATTCGAGGCGCTGAGGGAAACCTTGAAGCTATGGAACTCGCAGCCCGACTGGGCCGGCGATGAGCGAAATGTAGTGCTTACGTTGTCCCGCATTTGGTACAGCGCAATAACCGGCAAAATCGCGCCGAAGGATGTCGCTGCCGACTGGGCAATGGAGCGCCTACCGGCCCAGTATCAGCCCGTCTTGCTTGAAGCTAGACAGGCTTATCTTGGACAAGAAGAAGATCGCTTGGCCTTGCACGCTGATCAGTTGGAAGAATTTGTTCACTACGTGAAAGGCGAGAGCACCAAGGTAGTCGGCAAATGATGTCTAACAATTCGTTCAAGCCGACGCCGCTTCGCGGCGCGGCTTAACTCGAGCGTTAGGTATCAATACCGGAGAATTTCGTGTCCGAATATCTTGAAAACTTGTTCTTAGAGTTTCATCAGGCCGCTCAAAAGGCACGCGATGCGGATGACAAGTACATCATCATTGATAGAGTTTACGAGAACATTGATGATCTATCTGTGTTTCCGTTTGCGGATGTTCTGAACAAAATAGTTGCGCTTATTGAGCAATATCCAGAACTTGACTATGGTGGACCGGGACCTTTTGGAAGCTTCATTGAAGAGCACAAGATATCCGAGTATTCGACGACGCTCCTTGACTCACTTTACCGTCAGCCGAGCATTTCGATTGTTGGCCTGCTCGACAGAGCAGCTATGGAGAATGACTTTCAGAATGGGAATCCAGTTCCTTCGGATCTCCCTCAAAAGTTTCGCGAATGTCTGGAACACGTTGTATCAAACCCAAAGACAAACGAATCGTGCAGAGAATTTGCAATGACATGCCTGCAAGACCTGAGAAAGCGAACCAATTGATACCTAACAGTTCGTTCAAGCCGACGTTGCTTCGTTGCTTGCCGGCGTGGTACGCTTAAGCTACCACGTCGTCCGCGCAACTGCGCCACGCGGCTTAACTCAGGCGTTAGACCTGCTCTGGAAATTAGTTGGCATCTCAAAAAAGCATGAAAAGCTGGCCAAGATCAATCGCTGCGGTTTTAGGGTGGGCATCGGCTATCTGTGCTGCTTTCTTTGGTTGGCTCTATTACTCGGAGTTTTGGCAGTATAGAAATATGTTCAACGAAGAAGGGCGATACTTCGATCCAGACACACTGATTGTCCACGATGACGATTCATTCGTTTATTTCTGGCTCTCAGCAGCCGCGTTACTTGTTGCAGTGGCTTGTTTATGGCTTTCCCACAGGAAAAATCATCGTTCGCATGTCTAACAATTCGTTCAAGTCGATTCGGCTTCGTGGCGCCGACTTTTGTGGTAACGTTTACCACAACGCGGCGCCACTGCGCCTCACAACTTAACTCAGGCGTTAGGCGCAACAAGCCCCTCAGTCTCGCAAGGAGTGCTAAATGCTCGGGTTTCGTGAGCTCATCATTCTTGTCATCGCCTTCGCCTTCTTTATGGGCGTCCTGGCGATCCTCGGTTACGTCGTTTGGAAAGCTGCCAAGAAGAAATCTAGTCCGGCAGCACGCCTCGGAAAGCTCGACGAGCTGCGCGCATCCGGCAAGATCACCCCCGCCGAATACGAGCGGCAGCGTGCATCCATCATCTCTGGCGTTTAACCTTGCGCCTAACATTTCGCTCAAGCGGACAGATCAATCGCTTCGCGATTGATGCTGCCGCTTAGCTCAGGCGTTAGGCCGCACAACCGAGGTGCATCGTGAACTATTTACTCCTGTTTGCAGCCGCCTTTAACTTCATCGCTAGCGCATTGCATTTTGCGTGTGTATTCATAGGGGCTCCTTTATTCCGATTCTTAGGGGCAGGAGAGTACATTGCAAAACTTTCAGAACAAGGCCATTGGTATCCTAAGCTCGTCGCTTTTACTGTTTCGACTGTGCTTGCAGTGTTCGGTCTATATGCCTTATCAGGTGCAGGCATCGTACAACGACTCCCTATCACAAAAACAGCGCTAGTCGTTATTAGTACAATTTACATTGTTCGTGCAGTTTGTTTCCCATTGTTACGTCCAGCGTTCCCCGAGAACAGCTTAAGATTCTGGCTTTTTACTTCTGCAATTTGTCTAATCGTAGGTGTAGCTACTGCCATAGGTTCATGGCAAAAATGGAGTCAGCTCTAGTGCGGCCTAACAATTCGTTCAAGCCGAAAATGCTTCGTGGCGCCGCCTCTTGTGGTAGCCTGTACCACAACGCGTCGCCACTACGCATTTCGGCTTAACTCAGGCGTTAGACCGGCATGGAAAATTCTCAGCACGTTCTAGAGCTACTAGCTGAAGCAAAGAAATTAGCTCAAAAATTCTACGCTGCTACAGGCAAACCACTTGGGATTACTGGAGAAGTCGCTGAATACGAAGCGGCACGCTTGTTAAACTTACAGCTAACTCCTGCTCGTCAAGCAGGCTACGATGCAATTGAATATTCCAATGGCTTACTACGGAAGGTTCAAATTAAAGGGCGCTGCTTACCTGAAAAATACAAACCCGGACAGAGACTTGGATCAATCAAAATTTACTGTGAGTGGGATTGTGTTCTGTTGGTTATTATGAACCATAGCTTCGAAGCTATTGAAATATGGGAAGCTGAGAGAGAGCCTATTGTTGTTGCATTATCAGCGCCAGGCTCAAAAGCAAGAAATGAGCGTGGCTCTCTACCTATAAGCAAATTCAAATCAATAGGCCGTAAGCGATGGTCACTGCCGGTCTAACAATTCGTTCAAGCCGACGTCGCTTCGTGGCCGCCTCGTCGTGGTACGCTTACGCTACCACGCCGCTGCGTCCACTGCGCTACGCGGCTTAACTCAGGCGTTAGACCCCATGAGCGAGCAGACCTTTCCGCTGTCGCCGACTGATTCGCTTGGCCACGTGCTCTCGGTGGGTACACGCGTGCGAATCGAGTCTGTTGCCTCATGCGTGCATGACCTGCCGCTCGAAGATCAGGATCACCTGTGCTCACTGGTTGGACAGGTCCGCGAGATCGTCCAGATCGATTCGTATGGCTTCGTTTGGTTCGCGGTCGACCACGCCGAGCGGTCCGAAGATTTCTGTCTCTTTCCTCGTGAGGTCGTTTTGGACTCGCCGCCGAGCGAAGGGTCTAACCCGACGTTCCAGCGGACCGCTACGCGGCCGCTGAACTAGTGCGTTAGGTGACATGGGACAAACTATCTCGCTCTCACTCCCAGAAGCATATTTACCAGATCTACGTACCGCAGAGGTAAGCTACCCTGTTGCACTTAGCGCAATAGAGGAATATACGCGGCTGGTCGACATTGAAGGAGACGAATCGCTAAAGGCTTACAACGCACTGAAGTACAAACTTGAGCAACTTGTAGGGAAAGACCTGACCAACACCAACTTTTACGAATGGTGGGAAGAAGAAGGAATTGAGGTTTTGTCTTTTCGTATCTCTCTTCCCGATCCCACAAAAACTAAAAGCTCCATAGATGCACCGGCCATCAGAGAGATTGTTAGATTTCTTACTTCGTGCAAACCCGAGGAATTTTCCTCGCAACATCCGTTCGCGAATAAATTCCTGCCCTTTCTGGATGACTGGTTCCATAAGTTTCTCGCACTCAACGCGAAGAGTTACGATAGGCGCTGGTTCTTTCGTCAGAAAGACAGCAACGGGAACTGGTTTGAACATTCCCCTGACGCACTGGTCATGCTATTGACAGGTCATGTCACCTAACAATTCGTTCAAGCCGACGTTGCTTCGTGGACTAGCGGCGGTGTACGCTTGACAGCGTACACCGCCGCTAGTCCACTTCGCACCGCGGCTTAACTTAGGCGTTAGGCAGCACAGGAGAGTTCATGCAATCTTCTTGGTCAATTTCTTACTTCGGAGGTTACAGCGGCATCATGCTCAAGAAGCTTGAGCGTGTCGGTAGATTTGTCGCACAAGAAGTAGAAATGGAACGCCTGCTCATTAATGACGAAAAAATTGAACACGCAAGTTTTATCATCAGCCATGAGGCTGAGAGCTGGCCGTCTCTTGTTATGGATGTTCTTTCCATGGCGCGTAGATTGATGCCTGAGTGGAGCATCATATTGGGTCAAGACTCCATGCGAGGCAGCATTGGCAGTATTCTCAGCGCATATCAGGCAGGTTATAAGTTACCTGCGTCTGGACTTCGCTCTATCCAATGGGAGGCGACGGCAGATCAAAAATACACTCGTTTGCAATGGTTGAGTGGCTCACCGGACCGTTGGTGAAGTGCTGCCTAACAATTCATTCAAGCCGACGCCGCTTCGCAGCGCGGCTTAATTCAGGTGTTAGGGCTCATTTTGAAGGAAGGTGCAACTCGATGAAGTTCCTTAAAGCAGTTGGAAAAATTTTCTTGGTCTTAGCTCTGGTTGTTGTCGGTTTCATAGCCTATGACCGCTACAATTCGCAATTATTGCGCAGTTTTTGTGGCTCGTTAAGTGTCGGATTGGCCGCTGATGCGGTTCTCACAGCGGCGAAAGAAAAAAATTTCGTGATTTTCGATCTCATTGACCGAATCGGAGTGATATCTGTTCTGAATCACAAGAGCCCATTCTTTCGTTACGAGTGCCGCGTATCCGTCAGCAACGGCCAAATCACAAGTGCTCAGATCAATGCAGCAGACTGAGCTCTAACAATTCGTTCAAGCCGACCTTGCTTCGTAGCTCGTCGGCGTGGTACAAACAGCGTACCACGCCGCCTTCTCCACTGCGCAAGGCGGCTTAACTCAGGCGTTAGACAACAAGACATAGAATGCAGCTATCGGCCATAAAAGCAGACATTACCAAGCTAGCAGTTGATGCAGTCGTAAATGCTGCAAACTCCTCCCTGCTCGGTGGCGGTGGTGTCGACGGCGCAATTCACAGAGCTGCTGGCCATGAGCTCGTGAACGAATGCCGCGTGCTTCACGGCTGCAAGACCGGGCAAGCCAAGACTACCGCGGGCTACAAGCTTCCGGCAAAGTACATCATTCACACAGTCGGGCCAGTCTGGAATGGCGGTTCGAATAGTGAACCAGAGCTTCTCGCATCTTGCTACATCAACTCGCTCAAAGAGGCCGAGAGAATTGGGGCTATATCTTTAGCCTTTCCCTGCATCAGCACTGGAATCTATGGGTATCCAGCAGACCAAGCAGCCAGAATCGCGGTCGAGACAGTCTCAACTGCTGACACATCTGTCGAGCAAGTGGTATTTTGTTGTTTTTCAGATCGCGATCTAGAACTATATCAAAGCCTTCTCTAAAAAAACCGTTTGTTGTCTAACAATTCGTTCAAGCCGACCTTGCTTCGTGGCTCGTCGGCATGGTACAAACAGCGTACCATGCCGCTTTCTCAACTGCGCCAGGCGGCTTAACTCAGACGTTAGGCATACTTGGCATCGCCTTAATTTATGCCAAGCTTTTTGAAAGGATTGTTAAATGAGAAATTTACTGCTGGGCATTACATTGGCAGTTACTTTTGTCGTAGGGTTGTTACCTATCACCAACTTTATATCCAGTGCCAATGCCGCTACTTTTAGTTGCTCCGAATACAAAACAAGACTTGCCAATCAGACAGCAAAAGAAGCGGCAACAGATATTCCATCATGGGCAAGCGGTGAAAGACCCTGCAAAAATCCTAATGAAACAGGGAGTGCTTTTGCGAAACGTCTGTTAGATGCAAAATATGGTGCTGGTAATTATAAAACTGGTACCAATACTGAATACTCTAAATTGCAAAAATTCGGCGATAGAGCATTTTAATAATTTTTAAAGGATATCGAGATGAAATCAGCTTACGTAGTTCAACACCTCAGAAAAAAAGACGAGGACAATGAAGATGTAAAAATGATTGGTATTTTTTCAAATAGAGAAAATGCAAATATAGCAATTCAAAAGTTAAAACTTCAACCAGGATTTAGAGACCATTTGGATGGTTTTTCAATTGATGAATATGAGCTTGACAAGGCAGAATGGTCAGAAGGTTTTGGGGGCTAAATTGCCTAACCCATCATTCAAGCAGGACGCACTAAAGCGTGCCCCTTAATTCAGACGTTAGGTGTGCATGGAGAAACTATGAGCAACTCTGACAAAGAATAATTGATTGACCGTTACTTAATTGCCTACAACTCTTTCGACATTGACGGCATGCTCGCGCTCTTGTCGCTGAATGTTCGCTTTGAAAACTACTCCGGCGGACAGTTAACCGATGCCACAGACGGCATCGACAAGTTCAGAGAACTCGCCGAGAAATCCAAGTTACTATTCTCTGAGCGCGAGCAGCGCATCACTAAAATGACGCTCAACTTAGACTCTGCCATTGCTGAGATTGCCTACAGAGGCAAGCTCGCCGTTGACGTACCTAACGGCCCTAGTGCCGGCACCGTCCTTGACCTTCAAGGTCAGTCGGAGTTTTCATTCAAGGCCGGGCAGATCAACAAGATTGTTGACCCAGTTGAGTGCACACCTCACAATTCGTTCAAACCGATGCCGCTTCGTGGCCCGGCCTTTTGTGCTAGCTTCTAGCACAACGCCGTGCCACTACGCAGCGCGGCTTAACTCAGGCGTTATACGGGAGAGGCAAATTATGCCGACCACGAGAGAAGAAGCATTCGAAGCACTTTTTTCAATGAGGCCAGCGAAAGTGTTCCTTGATTCATACCGAATGAAAATCTTACCTGAAAACTTGGATTTTTACTTTGGACCTCCAGATGAGTTCTTCATTGAACCTGAAGCCCAAGAATTATACACCGGAAATTACCTGATACCAATTCTCGACGATGGCAATTTCGATCTGATCATTTTCCTCGACCCAGCAACCAGAGAGATCATCGAGATGGATATCGAGTCGCCTTACGAATATCGAACAGTATTTAAAAGCTGGCAGCAATATCTTGCTTCACTCATGATGAGAATTCGCGAAGGCGTTGACGAAGATGAACGAGTTATTCGCATGGCGCATTTGATCGGCTTCGAATACTTAGAAGAATTATTTTCACATTTCACACAAACGGCAAAGCTTCAGTCCGATGCGTGGCAAGAAGCACAAGACAGATTCATCGCAGATATCCCCGCATAACCATTCGTTCAAGCCGAGCCTGCTTCGCGACCCGCCTTAACTCAGGCGTTAGACCACACTGGAGAAATCAGGTGAACCCCATAAAAGCTGTCGCTATTGCCACATTGCTCATGTCACCTGCTATAGTTCTTGCAGAGAATTACTGCCCCAACATGGACGCGGAAAAGCGACTTGAGTGCTGGAGTCGACTGGCTGACCAAAAAGAACGCTTTCTCAAGGGGGTTATAGCAACTTCTAAGTACAGAGCCGAAACAAATGGCAAGTCTTACGGTTTGGACATTGCAGAAACGCTTAGACTTATAAATAATTCTCAACAGGCTTGGGAAGAATACGCAAAACAAGAATGCGCACTTCAACGCGAGGCAGTTGGAAGCGGAACTGATCGTAATCCACAAGAGATGAATTGCTATCTCGCAAAATTGGACGAGAGAATTTTAGAGATACAAAAAAACTGGCCACAATAGTGTGTGGCCTAACAATTCATTCAAGCCGAACCTGCTTCGCGGCGCGACTTAACTCAGGCGTTAGGGGGCGCGCAATGTCCTTTGATATGTACTTCGATGAGCACCGCGAATCTATCCACTCCCACGAGGAGTTCATTTTCTCGCTCACCTTGTCCGTTCCAGACGCATACCCGGTCTTGAACTCTGTCTGGTCACGTTTCTATTCCAGCTTCATCCTGCCCCCAGACCACGCCAATGCCTTGGTGCATAAGCTTCTGCTGCTGCTTCGGGAGCACGGGAGTTCCAACAAGGAGCTAGCCCGCCTAGTTCTTCGTCTGGTTCAATTCTTCAGCTCGGCTTGGTGCGAGAGATGGTATCTACGCTCTGATCGAAAATCCAAAAGTTACGCATGGCTATTCATAATCAATTGAAATTTTTCAGACAGCATTTAATAAAAGGAGAATCAATGCGTCTATTAGCAGAGCCGGAATACTCAGTTATATGGGACGAGTTCTATCGAAAATACAATTTCAATCCCTCAATAGAAAATTTTCCAAGCATATCTGAGCCTCGGCAATCCATTACCTTCGGCCTTGCCTTGACTCATAATGACGCAATGATTCACGAACTAACTAAATGCATTACTGGTGGCCTAAAGTGTTCTACCTTTGGTAACGAGGAGTTCTATTATCTTGACTGGCAACACCAATGCTATGCCGGAGATGTTTTAGAGCTACGACGCGGTTATTATCCCGATGGCGACTACGCCATAGCGATGAATAAAAATCTAGATTTTGGTACTTTCGGCCACCCTTGGGAAAGAAGCATTTGCATCATAGGCGAAGAGCTTGTGCTACACGTCATACAAAACAAACCACGTATATTTAACTGCATATTAAGAAATAATTTTGCGTAGACAGCCGGCCACGCCGCCTTCATCACTGCGCTAGGCGGCTTAATTCAGGCGTTAGGCCTTCACTAACAAAGATAGAGGACTGAGATGCTTCAACTACGCCCAAGCTGTGAATGCTGCAACAAGGATCTTCCACCGGAGTCCACCGAAGCTCGCATTTGTTCGTTCGAGTGCACCTTCTGTGCTGCATGTGCAGATGGCATCCTGACTGGCTCCTGCCCGAACTGTGGCGGCGAGCTCGTTGCCCGTCCTCGGCGGCCTGCATCCAAGTTGGTAAAGTTCCCAGCATCAACACAACGCGTAGTCAAAGAGAACGGCTGCAATGAGGCTTCGTGAAATCAACCGCTACCCCATTTGCCACCAGCCTAACTGGTCTTGCACACGGACGCCCATGCTTCGCATGGGCGCGGTGAACTTGGGCGTTAGGCCTCATGTCCGACCTCATCGCACGATTTGATGCTGTCATCGCAGATTATTGCGGCCGCATTCCCCGCCTACTGCCCAGAGCGTTGAAACAATCGAGAAGCAAGTGTAGATACTGTCGCTCCCGCCAACCACCAATCAGGCTACCTGAAAGATAAGTTTCAGGCAGCCTTTTTCATTCTGCCAAACCATCAGAAACGGTATTGCACACCAAGGCTGCCGGAAGGCTGTTTGCCTTCTTTATGCGCCAAGCGGGTGTTCAGCTCCGCATACGCACCCAAACGGGGGGTTATTTGCGCTTGCAGCCCCAACGTTATGCGGGCAAATGATTTGTCGGTATCGCCCAGCCACACCGAGCGGCTGCCCTGATCGATTTGCGCTACAGTATCCACCCGTTGAAAGCGGCCGTCTTTGAATTCGTGCACCCAAGCCGCGCGGGCATAGGGCGACCATTTCACCCCGCCCGCTTCCCATTGATTGGCCGCCGCTTGATAGCCGATTTGCCCTTCCAGTGAATGGCTGGTGTGGTCTTTAAAGCTCAAGGCGGTGCGGCTACCGCCGGTTTCACCATAGCCATCGATACGGATTCGGCTGTAGTCTAAGCCAGCATAGGGACCGTGGTCCACATTTTGATGCTGCCAAATCCAGCCGG